>JAEBFB010000002.1:0-471713 GCA_049998335.1 Streptomyces sp. cmx-10-19 | reverse complement strand
ACCCGAAGGACCCAGGAGAACCCGACCACCGCGCCGGGACTCCGCCCTGCCCAAATACGGAAAAAGCGCCGGTCATCCGGCAGCTGCCCTTCAGCGACGCCTCATCGCCCCAACTGAAACGGCGAGGCTAATGACCTGTCCCTGAAGTCGGGCCACAGTGGCCCGACTCGCTTACGCCTCTGTCTCGAGCAGCGGCACGGTACCCTCTCGAAAGAGACCCTCGCCTTCCGCCACAGCTTCTTGCAGTTGCTCGACGAGTTGGCGCAGTCTCGCGTCGAGGTCGACCTGGTCTCTCGTCTCCGCGAAGATCGCTTCACGCACGTCGTCGACGAACGGCTGCCAGGTGTCGCGAGTGCGCTCAGTGCACTCAGTGACGACCTGTTGTCGCTTCTCAGCCGCCGCCTTGTCCTGGTTCAGGCGCGCGCGATCCGCTCCCTGCTCGTCGACTACTTTCGCCAGGTAGACGGCAAGGGGAAGCGCGGCTTCGGCGATGCCGATGTGCCGTCCCAGGTCCCCAGCCGCCTTCGCCGAACTGGCCTTCCCGCCGGCGATCGGCCCGCGTGCGTTGTTCGCGGCCTTCAACATACCGATCAACATGGTCCCGACCGTCTCGACATGTTCTGCGGCACCGCCGAGCCCTGCCGGGGTCGTGGAAGCATCCTCCCCGGACCCGAGTGTCGCGACCAGCGAAGCAAAGCTGGCCCAGGAGGGTCGGGCGCGCTCTCGCTCCTTGGTCTTGCGGATCGACTGCTGCAACCGCTGGAGGCGGAGCTCGTGCTTGGTGAACCACTCGTCGAGCGTGCGCTGAATCTCGGCCTGAAGTTCACCGGCGCCGGAACTCGGCTCCCACGACCGCCGCATCACCTCCTCGACGAGACCGTCGAGGCTGGCTTGAGCGGCTCGATCGAGAGTGTCGAGTTCGCTCTCCCATACGTCGCGGCGAGCGATGCCACTGGCAGCTACTTCGGCACGTGCCGTGTAGTCCGACAGTTGCCTCCGCAGTTCGGTCACGGTTTCGTCCAGGACCGCTGTCCAGTACCGTTGCCCGGCCGTATGTCGCCATCCGGGCAGTGCCGAAGGGGACACCGCCTCGAAAGCATCCGCAAGGTCCCTCATGCCGTCCCAGCCACGGAAATCATCCCAGGTCTCTCGGCTGAGATCTGTGTCCGGCCCTGCCGTCTGGAACGGGTCCTGCGAGACAACGAATACCGGTGTCCTGTCGTTCAATTCGAACAGTTCCCGCAACTCGCGAACCTTGCGATCACTCAGTTCCCGGTACTCCGCGAGGTCGTACTCTGGGTCCATACCCGCCTCGTCGAACCGCGAGATGACGAACCACATCGACCCCACCGGCCATCCCTGCGTGAACAGCTTCTGAAGCACGTCACGTTCGGCGGTCGCCAACTGCGGAGTCAGTACCGCGATGCCGACGTCCGTGAGTCCGATCGCCGCCATCGCTCGGCGCGAATTGTTCTGTGCACGAATGTCGGACGCACCGACCGCGAATCCGGGAGTATCGCGGATGATGCACCCACCGACCTCGACGTCGTTGACCTCGAAGGTTTCGTGACGTGCGCTGATCGTGAGCCAGCCGGGAACATCGCCGCCCGAATCGACGAGCAACCGGCGGAGCAGGGAACTCTTGCCGGTGTCGTAGGACCCGAAGAGGGTCACAACCGGTTTGTCCAGCTTCTCGAACGCGTCCCAGTCGTCGACGTACCGCCCGACCAACGATCCGCCTGGAAGTCGCCCCAGCCAGTCCCGCACTGCATCGATGTCGACCACTGTGACTCGTTTCTCCCCGGTGTTCCGATCAATTCGTCCGCGGTCGCGACCAAGGTCTCGACCGCCTTGGCCCGCGCTTTCGCCGAGTCCATTCGTTCCCTGATCGACGATTCGAAAACGAGGTGCTCGTCGAGCAATGTCTCGAGCTCTCTGGTCCGCTGTTCGAGGTATCCGACGGGACCTTCCCCCTGTTCACCATGCACGATCTGTTCGACGATCCCGACAGCCACTTCGTCGATCAACTTCAACGCCGACTCCTGCTGGTTCTTGTATTCCCCAGCCTTTTGGATGTCATTAGCCAACGTCACGGTATCCACGGCGGCAGCGACGACCCCGAGGATGGCCCCGGCCTTGGCAACCTTGGCGCCGCCCTTCACTGCACCCCACGGCTTAAACTTGTGACCAAACCACTTGCCGATCGCGTAGACCGCGTTCCGATTTCCAAGGGCTTTCGCAAGCGGCGCTGCGGCTCCTGCGACGTTGCCGGCACCCTCGGTCAGATCCTCGTACCAGGCGTTTCCGTGGGCCTTGAATTCTGCCGCGAACTCGGGTGTCACCTGGAACTCAGCAGCGCGCATCTCGCGTCCGATTGCTGATATGTGGTCGCTGTACCACTCGTCCAGTTTGCGCGCCGCGTCGGCAAGGTACCGTTCGAGATCAGCTTCGAACTGCGGGGCCTTCCACCAGGAGTCGACGAGGCTCTCCAGCTTCTGGCCGTCCTTCCGATCGAGTTTCGCGACTGCGGATTTCGTCGCTACCAAGTGGCGGTCCACCATACGGCGGGCGTCCTCTCTTAGTGAACCATCGAGGAGCACGGCGTCGTTCACTGCAGCCCGGAGGGTAGCGATCACCGGTTCCGAGCGACGCAGGTCTTTTGTGCCGTCGACCTGCACCTGGTGAAGCGTGTGCTGGTGACGCTTGAGGCCGGTGACCGCCGCATCGAAGGCGGCCGACGACGCCGCAGCGGACAACTGCTCGTCGGAGAGACCTGATATGGCACTCGTCAATGCGTTCACGCCGTCCCACAGCCGATTCTCGTCGAAATCACCTGGTTCTGCCGTTGCATCGCCTCCCACCAGGCCGAACGGATCGCCGGACAAGCAGTGGATCCTGTCGATCTCGACTTCGATGGAACGAACGGCGAAGGCTGCATGCAGTTCCTCGCGTTTGCGGTCCTGCAGGTTGAGAAATGCCTCGGGTGCAGACAGCGGATCCACGCCCAGTTCGTCGCACCGATTGACGAGGAATACCATCCGCCCGCCTTTTGCGGCAATCATCTCCGAGCCGCGCGAGAGCCCTTCTAGTATCGAGGTGTTGCCGACCAGCAGATTGATGTGGACGACGACGAACACGAGAGCAGCCTCAGCGATCGCCTCGAGTGCGGCGGTGTCGTGCTCGTCATGTCCACTCTGCAAGCCCGGTGTGTCCACGAGATCGAACCGGGGCAACTGGTAGCGGATCGCGGCTGCGGTCGCGGGCAACGCCCGGATGTCGAACGCTGCGTGCGGTTCCCGGCCGCCTTCCACCATGATCCGACGGATCAACGACGATTTTCCCGAGTTGTAGTCACCGAGAACAGCAAGAGCTGGTCTTGCCCCGTCGACGCGCCAGAAGGTTCGTGCGATATCGAACAGCGCCGGGTCGCGTCGGGCCGCGTCCTCGAGGTCGTCTCGCCACGAATGGATGTTCGCCGTCGACGGTGCGCTCCACGCCGCAGCCATTGCGCGCGTCAGCCGGCTGCGGTCCTCCTCCCGGCGACTCGAGTACGCCTCGTAAACAGCATGGTCGATCTGCGCCGGCTGGCGGTCGACGCCAGACTCGAGCCAGTCCTCGCCCAACAATGCCTGGGTCACCTCGGCCGGGGATTCCCCCATCCGACGCTGCGCCCGCAGCAGGACGTCGGCCACAGCGGGTGCGGTCTTGATCGAACCGGCGTAGGTCTGCAGGCTGTCGATCAACCGCACGATCCGGCTGCGCGCCATGCGAAGCTCGATAGCAGCGCGGAGCGAATCACCGACCGCAGGAGCCAACAACGTCCACGCCGCTTCCCGGCTCTCGCGGACGAGGGCATCCTCGTAATCGACGAACGTCTGATCCACAGCGCGATGGCAGTCTGCAATTGCCTGAGCCTTCGCTTCTCGTGCTCGTTCCGACTCCTGCCGGCTCATCTTCTTGCCGAAATGCTGCTGGAGCTGTCCTGCGATCCCGACGCCCGCGGCAGCCACGCCCAGTACCCAACCCGCGGGGTTCCAGAAGAGGGTCAGCGCAGGTCCCGCAAGGGCGACCGCGATGCCCGCCCCCCTGACGACATCACCCGCCACACCGCCGCCCTCGTCGCCGAGGATCATCGCGGCGTGCGATACCGCCGTCCCCTTGTCGAGGGACTTATGGTCCACCGCGACTTCAAGCTCACGCTGCAGGAACGCCCGGCGATCCGCCCAAACGGCTTCCGCCGCAGCGGAAATGGCACCTTGATCGAACACAACCTTCATGAACGTCGACTCGTCAATCGCTGTGTGCTCGTCGAATGCCCTCCGGATCAGATCATCCGCGTTGGCCTTCGCCTGTCGGCGGCATCCCGCAAGGTGCGAGGCAGCGAGGTGCCGGACGAAGCGGTCCAATGCCCCTCTGGCCGGCAACGTGTACGGGCGGCCCCGCGCCCGCTCGGACATGTCGACCAGATCCGCGCTGAGAGCCGCGTCGTGCAGCCACACGGCACGTTCGGCGTCTTCCGGATAGCCCAACACGGCGAACAGCGACTCGACCTCGCGTTCGAGGGATTCCGCTTCCTGCTCGATCTCAACCGCCAGGTCTTCGAGTTCGCCGACCCCTCGGCGGCACCGTGATCGGATGTCCTCGCGCAGCGCGGTCAACCGGAGATCGGCGCTGCCTTCCGCGATCGAGGTGACTATCAGGCGCTCCAGCATTCCGAAGTTCGACCAACGATCGTGGTAGTCCGTCCCGAATCCCTCCCGTTCAAGGTGGAAGGCCTCCGAGGCTGGGCCACGGAAGGGAGTCGTGGCGCGCGCCAACAGGGCCCGTCGGCTGTGGATCGCGACGACCGGGGTGTCGGGCAACCCGATCTGTACAAGCTGGGTCCGAATGTTGTCGGCGTGCTGGCGAACCGATTCCGACAGATTCCTGCGACCAGTCTCGGGAACTTTCGCGGGGTGGCGCCAGCGGGAGTTGCGGACGTTGAGGACAGCCACCACCGGCTTTCCGTGGTCGCGGATCCAGGCGGCGATCTTCTCGAACTCCATCTCCTGCTGAGACTGGTTGTCGAAGCACAGAAGCACGATGTCGGCGATCTCGACTGCCTCGCGGGCCTTGGCCTCGAGATCGTCGCGGCTCGCGGTCCGTCCCCAGCCGTTAATCCCGGGTGTGTCGAACAGCCGACAATCCCGCCACTCGATTGGACGCACCTCGGTGGTCCAATCGCTGACACCCGGTGAGACATACTCCCCGTCGAGCTGGCCGAACGCCGACAGCAGGGTGCTCTTTCCGACGCCGGTGCGTCCGAAGAACGCGATGTTGAACGACCCGAGCGACTCGCGCTCACGATCGAGATGACGTCGCAGTTCCCCCGAGAACCCACGAGCGAAGTCGTCCAGTCGGATGATCAAGCCAGACGAGGGCGGCGCGACGCTCTGCCCTTGCGTAAATGCGCCGGTCAGGTCATCCGTGATGTCATCCAGGCGCGTCAGTTCCGCGTGTCCCTGCTCGACGGCCGATCGCACGGCCTCCTCGAGCGACACCACCTCTGTCGTCAACTCGTCATCACTTTCCGCTGGCAGACCGGTCACGGCGCGACGGTATTGCTCGTCGAGCTGTCCAGGGCCTGACGAGCGACCTTCACGGACTTGCTGGTGAAGTCGGGCATGGTCGATCTGGCGGACTGTGGCGCGGCGTCTTCGTCCCTGGCGGGGCAGGTCTCCTCGAGCTTGACCGTGGCGAAGTCGACCTTGGTGTCGGTCGGGTGTTCGCCGGGCGTCGAGGCCTGCGAGCAGACCTTGCAGTTGGGGTCGAAGGCCTGCATGCGGCCGCGCCCGAGGACGTCGTGCGAGTTCAGGTTGTAGAAGCCGCCGGCTTGAGCCTGGTCCTGCGCGGACTGCAGGCCCTTGCCGATCATGTCCGGCAGGGTGGCCGCCTTCTTGTCGTCCGTGGCGGGCGCGTTGCCGGCGGCCGGCGGCTGGTCGTTGGTGCTCTGCACGCTACTGGGCTTGCTGCTAGCAGTGTCAGTGCCCTCGCAAGCGGTGAGCGTGAGCGCGGCGACGGTGCGGGTGTGCATGATCCCCCTGAGCGGTTCTGCTGCTGAGGGACCATCATGCGACATGTGCGGCCTGAGTAAAGGTGCTGTGGCGGTGCTGTGACACGACGAAGCCCCAGCTGGGGGGCCTCCGTCGTCGCACGTCAAGCGGCTGCGGCTCCGTGTTGTCCAGGACGGCAGGGCTTGGCCGCCCGCATGGCCTCTGTGACGTCGGAGACGCGGTAGTACGGACGCTTGGGCGTACCGCCACGGCGGGTGAGGATGCCGCGGCGGACGGGCCCGCGTAGATGGCCAGGAGGCTCCAGGCCGGAAGTTGCGAGGTGCTGTGCCGGTTGCCAGCGATGACGCCCATTCGAACATGGACGGACTGACGTTTCACTTTCTGACTGCCGTCAGGCATATTGTGCCAGCTTAGCGCCGGTGTCAACTCTAGGTTATCGAAAAGTTCAACGACTTTCCCGCATCGAACAGGGCCGAACTTTCGGAGGTCTGGGACCCACCCCCAGCGGACCTTGCCTGGGGCCCGCTCGAGACGCCGGTGGAGAAACTCGTCACCGTGCCCGGCGCCCGCTGGCGCGTCGAGGAAGCAATCAAGCTGGCCAAGTCCGCCTGCGGCCTGGCCAACTACGAGGTGCGCTCCTTCCACGGCTGGTACCGGCACATCGCCCTGGCCCAGCTGGCCGCCGCGTTCCTTGCCGTCCAGGACGCGGCGTCCCTGTGCGAGCGGGGCCCCCTCGCCTCGGAGCACTTCGTCAGGAGGCGGCACAGTCCGCCGACCACACAGGGGGACGAGGCTGACCCCACCGGCTCCGTCCCGCCCCTGCGTTTCCCCGCCTACGAGATCCGCCCGAGTCGCGCCTCCGAAGTGGTGATGGCTTCGCTCATCCGGGAAGGCGCGATCCGGGGGCTGCTGTCTCCTCCGGCCAAGACGCGCGTCGCTACGAAAAGTGGCCGGTTAAGCGGCCGCATGTCAGGATCAGCCCGTGCCTGTTTTCCTGGACGCAGTCGGGGGTTCGGGACGCCCTGCCGTGCCGGCTCCCAGGATGCGGCGGGTCGCGTTCGTCGCGGTGCTGAGCCTAAAAGGGCAGCTTGCCTTGGTGGCTGACGAACTTCCTGGAGGTCATCCCCAATGGGTGCTTCCTTCAGGATCCGTCCGAGCCGCTGAGCCCTACCGTGAGGCGGCAGCTCGCATGCTGCGCGACGTGGTCGGCGCGCTGCCGGTACGCGGGGGCGCCGTCGAGGGATGCCGTTGGGCTCAGGTCCCGGTTCCAGTGGGCCGGAGCCGTCGAGAGGCGCACGTATTTATCTTTCGTCTCGCTGCGGATGGCGATCCATCGGAGCATCTGCCTTGGAAGGGAGTCACACGCTGGGCGGAGCCTGAGGAATGGCCGGGGTTGTGTACACGGTGTGATCTGCCGGACGTGGATGTGCTGCTGACGGGATATCTGGAGGGGTGGATCCCGGACGGGCGGATCACGTTGGGGCCTTGAGCCCCGGCACCCGCTCTCACTCTGCCCTGGCGATCGTAGTGGCGGTCTCCTGCAGGGCCGCGGCAACCGCTGGCATGTCCTGTTCGCGCAGACGTACGGCGGGTGCGTACACGGAGATCGCGGCGAGCGGTTCCCCGATGCGGTTGCGGATGGCCACGCCTACGCCGTGCAGGTCGTGTGCACTTTCCTCGAGGTCTGCCGCCCATCCTCGGGCTCTAACTTCCTCCAACTCCACCTCAAGCAGTGGCCACTCAGTGATGCTTCCTGCCGCTGTGGCAGGGAGCGCGGCCGGGAGTGTCGCGCGTACATCTGCCGGGTCGCGCAGTGCGAGCAAAGCCTTGCCCGCCGCTGTGACGTGGGCGGGGAGCTCCTGTCCGAGCGGAACGCTGACGCGCAGGACATGCCGGCACTCGACTCCGTCGAGTAGTCGGACGACGGCCGCATCCAGGGAGTACAGGCACACCGTCTCCTGCAGCTTCTCGGAGAGCTCCTCCAGGGGTCTGCGCGCCTGTCGTCGGACGTCCAGCTGGGCGATCGCGGCCAGTCCCATGCGTACGAGCTGCGGACCCGCTGAGTATCCGTGCTGGCCAGGATCGTGACGCAGGAAACCCGTGCGCTGCAGGGTGACCAGGATGCGGTGTGCGGTGGAACGTGAGATACCGAGCTCCCGGGCGGTTTCGGTAACACCGATTTCCCCCCGGTCATACGCCAGGACGAGAACATCCAGGGCCTTCGTCACCGACGCCAAGGCCTCTGTCGCCGACAGATGCTTGCCATCCACCATGAAGGAACCGTAACGCTCAAACGTTCCCGGAGGCCGGGAGCTTTGACAGAATCCACACGTCAGGATTCTGTGATGGCATGTCTCACAGTTCCGGTGCGGCATCGCACGAACCCGGCGAGCCAACTCTGCGCCAAGACAGGTCGAGTCCTGCGATAACCCCGACCGGACTTGCCGTGCTTGAGCGCACTGTTGACCGTTTGATAGCGCCTCACAGGAACTGCGTGCGTGCCACAGTGTGCCGTCCCTACACTGGCAGCGACCTTCCTTAGGAGTTCGCTATGGCGGGATACCGGACCAGCGCACCTGCGTCAGACAAGGGTGTCTACATCGGCCAGGCCCGGCATGCCGTGAAGGAGCTGATCACTTCACTGCGCGGCGAGTTGGCGACATTGGAAGCTGTGTACGCGATGATGTGCCAGGGCGTCGAATCCACCGATGTCCGCGAAGAGCCGCCGGACACTGGCGAGGACGCGGAAACCGCCCAGCCTTCCCGGGAGGGTCCGTCTGAAGTTTCTGTCGCTGACGAGGATTCTTCGTCCGAAGATGCGCGCCCGGGCCTTGGCACTCGGGCTCTGGGGCCACCGCGGAACGGAAGCATGCGCGATGCGATCCTCACACTCCTGTGCGCCGCTCAAGAGGCAATGTCGATCACCGATATCGCGGCGGCGGTGCGCCCGGGAGCGGACGCGACGGTCCGCTCATCCGTAGGAAAAACCCTCAATCGCATGAAGCAACTTGGTGAGGTGGAAAACGTAGCACCGGGAATGTTCCGGGCCGTGCTGTCATCCCGGGCTGCTTGATCCACCCGAGAACGACCCTAACCCAACAAGCAGGCCTCCCTCGATTAGCGGTCGAGGGAGGCCGCCAAACACGCGAACGGACGCTTCTCCTAGCAGGGTTCCGGTCCGTCGCGCACGTTCACTCTAGCGCTCCCACGGGTGGCGCTATAGGGCGTCTGCGTCATTCCGTACTTGAGCGTGCACGACTGGCCTCAAATAGGCAATTGGGGATCAGTCATGAGCACATTGGGTCGCATTCGATCCGGGCCAGAGCGCCAGGCCCAGGGCGCGCTCCAGTCGGCAGACCGTCAGCACATCCGGCCAGGTGGCGCCCGCCAGCAGATCGCCGATGGTCTGTCTGCCGACGTTGCTCTGTGCGGCCAGTGCACGCAGCGAGAGCTCCGGCCTCTCACGCAGGGCGGCGGCGAGGCGGCGGGCAATCGTCTGGACCACCGCCGCGGCGGGCTCCCCGGCGATCCGGGCATCCGGCCACTCCTCCGGATCGACGGCGTAGCTCCATGGCGGCGCCGTGCGCGCTCGGCCTCCGGTCATAAAGATGCGTTCCTTCAGATCGTGATCGACACTGACACCAGCGGCCGGTTAACCGGCCACCTGTCATGGACCTTGCGCCTGGAGGTCGCTGTGTCGAATCGCCTGCTGGCCTACGCACCGAAGGCGGAGACGGTGCCGCCCGCCCAGTGGCGCCGCATTGCTCCGGTCGTCCGCTCGCTGGGATTGATGGCCGTCGCAGCGGGACCCTACGGCCCAGACGTGGTCATGACGCCGCTCGCACGGCTGGTCGCCTGGGTCGAGACCCAGGGCCTCCCGCTCGAACCCTCGGTGATCCTTGACCAGAGCACCGTCGAACGATTCATCCTCGTCGGCTGCCGCGACATGGCCGCCAACAGCCGCCGAACCTGCAGCAGCCAGCTGCGCCGGGCCTCCGAAGCACTCCTGCTGGACCAGCTCGGACAGCATCCGCCGATCCGGCTGAAGGCCACCGCCGCCCCAGTGGCCCCCTACCCGCCGGCGGAAATCGCCTACTGGCTGATCTGGGCGCAGAGCCTGCCCACCCCCGCCCAGCGGCGCAACGCCTGTCTTCTGTTCTGTCTCGGCGTCGGCTGCGGGCTCGCCGTTGAGGATCTTGTGTACGTTCAGGGGCGGGACATCCTCGCGGGCCCCACCGGCCGGGCCCTGGTCAAGGTGCACGGGCGCCGTCCGCGCACTGTCGTATGCCGGTACGCCTACGAGGAACTGCTGCTGGCGGAAGCCGCCCACATCCCGGCGGACGCGTACGCCTTCCGGCCGGACTGGCAGGACCGCACCAGCAAGCACATCGCATCGGACTGGCTGGCCAGGTACCCGCGGATCATCGGCCGTTGCGACGGTGCAGTGCTGCAGACCCAGCGGCTGCGTACGACCTGGCTCGTCGAACTGCTGAACGCAGGTATCCCGCTGAAGGTGATCCTCAAAGCGTCGGGACTCGGGACCTTGCAAAGCCTCTCGCGCTACCTCGTCTTCCTCCACGACGTACCCGAAGCGGAGGCATCCGATCTGTTGCGGGGGGCGGCGGCATGAGCAGGAAGAACCCGGAGGACAAACCCTGCCGACGTACCGGCCTCGCCTTACGCCCTGCACCGCAGGCCCCCGGCCGGACCCTCAGCGACCGCGTTGTGAGGCAAGTCTTCGACCTCGTGCGCCACAGCGGAGTACTGGAACGCCTTCCCTCCAACGAGCACCGGCCAGGCCCGAAGGGCTTCCCGTTCCGCACAGTGCTGATCGGCCTGATCCTGTCGCAGTACATGGGCAAGAGCGCGAACATCAACGACGCATGGGAGACACTCTTCTTCGCCCTGTCTCCAGGGTCCAAGGCCCTCCTTGACGTCCCCAACGTCGACTTGCACATCCCCGAGAGTGCAACCCGAGAAGAGATCGACCGCGTCGCGCACCACCAGTACGCGACGTCGAAGCGCGTCTACCGGTCCTGGGCCTCGATGACCCGGCGCCTCGACCCCGCACCACACGACCGCCGCAAGCGGCTGTCGCTCAGCGAGGCCAAGAAGATCCGACGGAAGTGGAATGCCCGCGCCAATCAGGACACCGTGCGCAATCTGGAGGCCATCGCCCAGGATCTGGTTCTCGCTCCGGTCATGGCCTCCTACCGGCGCGGTGACTTCGCTCGGTGGCCTGGCCACATCGCGGTCGACGACACACCGGTTCCGGTCTGGGGCAAAGCGCCGGACTACCACCAGGACCGGGCCTCGCTTGAGATCACCGCCGGGATGTACGTGAAGGGAGGAACGCAGAAGAGGTCGGGGCTCAGGGGCAAAGCTTCGGCCTCCACGAACACCGGCACCCGGCGCGGCACGGCGAACAAGCCTGTGCCTCGAAAGACCAAATCGGGACAGGAGAAGAAGGCCAAGGCGCCGGAGAAGAGGGAGTTCCGCTACGCGATGATGGCCGCGTTCCCGGGCCATGGCCATGGTGACCTCGCCGGCGCCTACCCGGCGGTCTGCCTCGGCATGATCCTTCACACCCCGGGCACCGAACCCGGCCCGGCCGCCCTGCGCGCCATCCAGCCGGCCTTCGAACGAGGCCTGGTCAAAGAACTGTTCTGCGCCGACCGGGGCATCACCCAGGCCAAGCCTCACAACCTGCATCTGCAGCTGCTCAAACTCGGCCTCAACGCGGTGAAGCACTACAACGACGACAAGGTCGACCGGCAGGGAGAGTTCCGCGGCATGCAGCTGGTCGGCGGCGAGTTCTACTGCCCGCTGATGCCCACCCCGCTCATCACTGCGGGCGCCACATACATCGACAGCCGCACGGACGAGGACCGCGCCCACGCACTCAACCTGATCCAGTCCCGGAAGGACTACCAGACCAAGATCAAGGAGTACGGGCCCGCAGGGGACCAGCGTCGACAGTGCCCCGCCCTCGGGTCCCACGCCACGGTCACCTGCTACCGCCGGCCCCAGCCGCGCCCGTCCACCGTCGTCGACCTCGACGCCCCCACTGTCCGTACCCCGGCAGCCCTGCCCACCATCCCCAGGCCCAAGCGGGACACCGCCGTCTACCCCGACATCTGCAGGGGGAAGAGCATCACCGTCCCGGGCACCGTGTTGGCCAAGTGGCGGCAGAAGTACCCCCTGTTCACCCCTCTGTGGCAGGAAGCCTGGTCCGGACTGCGCAGTCAGAATGAGGGCGGCAACGGCAACCTCAAGAAGTCCGCCCTCGACAGCATCGACAATCCTCAGCTCCGCCTGCCGCACGGACGCGTCGCACAGACCCTGCTCAATGCCGTCATCATCTTCGTGGCGAACCTCAGAGCCATCCGACGGTTCCTCCGCGACCAGGGCATCCAGCCCCGCAAAGCCAGCACGCAGAGCGCCGCAACCCAACCCGGTGAGCCCACCGACCCGCCCCAGGCGCGACCGCTTCCGACCGAGCAGGTCGAGCCTCCGCCACGCGAGTGACACACCTCCGCCGCGCTCCGCCCCCTGAAAACCCCACATGCCTGCGCCACGGCTACCAGCCGTCGCGCAGGCATGTCCTGTTTCCGCTGGTGAGAGGCGCAGTACCTGGACCGCCACCGCCTCACCCCCTCATCGAGCCGATCACGAGGCTCGAGGCCCCAGAAACGACGAAATACCGGTGAGTCACATGACTCGACCGGTAATTCGTGAACGCTTCGGGACGATCTCGTGAACGTCCCTGCTGGTGTCCGAGGGGGGACTTGAACCCCCACGCCCGATAAAGGGCACTAGCACCTCAAGCTAGCGCGTCTGCCATTCCGCCACCCGGACAAGGTGTCTGTCGCTCGGCCGGGGTGCTCCCCGCGGCGACATGGACAACCATACCAAGGTTTCGCAGCGCCTTTCACCTGCGTTTCCTTCGCCTGAGCGGCGGTCCGGCACGGGCGGGACCGGGGCGCCTAGGGTCGCACCATGAGTGACTGGATGGTTACCCCGAGCCCGCGTCGGGGCGGTCGGCCGCGGGCGTTGTCACCGCTCAGGGAGCATCTGCGGGACACGTTCTGGTTCGCGCCCACCGCGGCGATGGCGGGTGTCCTCGTGGTGTGGCTGGTGGCCCAGGAACTGGACGCGGCGCTGGTGCGGACGCTGCGGGACGAGGGCGACTGGGACACACTCGCCGAACTGGTGCGGTTCGCGGACGACGCGAAGGCCGTGGTGTCGGCGGTCGGCTCCGCGATGATGACGTTCATCGGTGTGGTGTTCAGCATCTCGCTCGTCGCCGTGCAGATGGCGAGCGGGCAGTTCACGCCGAGGGTGGTACGGCTCTTCGTCCGCAGCCGGATCACCAAGGCGACCTTCGCCGTCTTCCTCGCCACCTTCGTGCTGACGCTGCTCGTCCTGACCAGCTACGACAGCAGTCCCGACCCGCGCGCCACGACTTCCGTGCCGCTGGTGCAGTCGATCCTCACCCTCGTCATGGTCGCGCTGAGCCTCCTGCTCTTCGTGATGTACGTCAACACCACGCTGCGGCTCATGCGGGTCGGTCACGTCATCGCCCGGATCGCCGCCGAGTCCTTCCGGGCGGCGGCGCTGATGCCCGTACCGGCGGACGGTGCGCGGACGCCCGAGCTCGGGGCCGTCGCGGAGTGGGTGGCGTACGAGGGGCGAAGCGGTGTGCTGCGGGACGTGCACGTCGCGCGGCAGTTACGGGTGGCGCGGGCGCGCGGGGTGGTACTGCGGCTGGTGCCGAGGACCGGTGACTTCCTGGTGCCGGGCACGCCGGTCCTGGCGGTGCACGGAGGGGCGGCGCCGCCGCGACGGGCGCTGCGGTACACGCTGTCCGTGGGGGTGGAGCGCACCTTTCACCAGGACCTGGCGTTCGGGCTCCGCCAGCTGTCCGACATCGCGCTGCGGGCCCTGTCCCCGGCGATCAACGACCCGACGACCGCCGTGCAGGCCCTCGACCGGATCGTCCAGATCCTCGCCGCACTGTCCCGGCGCCCCCTGGACACCGCGGTCCACCGGGACCGGCAGGGCGCGGTCCGCCTGGTACGCCCCCTGCCCGGCTGGCCGGACCTGGTCGACCTGGGCTTCACGGAGATCCGCACCTGCGCGACGACGTCCCCGCAGGTCAGCCGCCGCCTGACGGCCGCCCTGGACGACCTCCTCACCCTGACCCCGCCGGCCCGCCACGCCCCTCTCCTACGCCACCGCGAACTCCTTTTCCAGTCCGTGGCACACGCGGCCCTCACCCCGACAGACCGTGCCTTCGCCCTGACCCCGGACCGCCAGGGCATCTAGCTGCGTAGCCGCGGGCAATCGTGCCGCCGGGGCGGCTCGGGTGGGCGCTGGGCGTAGCTCGCAGGCCGTTCAGGCACTGGGGGAGGCACCCGGCCAACGCCGGCGAGTGCACCCACCCCCGCCCCAGCTCCACACGCGGTCACCGTCAGAGCTGCCGCTCCGGATAGTTCCCCGGCCCCCTCCCCTCCCCCGCCGGCCCCCGCGTCACCGCCCGCACCAGCAGCTCACCCCCCACGAAGGCCCCCCGCCAGGACCCCCCGTACCCCCCGAACAGCTCCTCCCGGTCCCCCCGCGACCGAGCCACCCCGTGCCCCACCTTGAACGCGCGCACCTGCGGCGCCAGCCGCGCGAAGGTACCGGCGTCGTCCGTGGACAGGGTGGCGACCAACGCCCCGTTCGACGCGTTCATCGCCGCCAGCAGCTCCGCCTCCGTATCGACCAGCACCACCGTGTCCACCGGCCCGAACGGCTCCGCGTGATGCAGCGGCGAGGACGGCGGCGGACTCAGCAACGTCACCGGCCGCACATACGCCGACGTGTCCTGCCCCGGCAGGAACCGCCCCCCGCTCCCCCGGTACAGCGGCACCGCCCCCCGGTCGACCGCCTCGGCCACCTGGTCCCGCAGCTCCTTCGCCTTGGCCGCGTTGATCACCGGCCCGAAGTCCAGCTCCGGACACGGGGCGTCCGGCGCCGCGACGGCGAGCGGATGCCCGACCCGCAGCGTCCGCACCGCCGGCAGGTACGCCGCGAGGAACGCGTCGAAGAGCTGCCGCTGGACGACGAACCGCGGATAGGCCGTGCACCGCTGCTTGCCGTAGTCGAAGAGCCTCGGGATCACGGCGGTGAGCGCGTCCCAGTCGGTGAAGTTCCAGACGCCCCAGGTGTTGAGCCCTTCCTGTTCGAGGATGTGCCGCTTGCCGAGGTCGGCGACGGCGGTGGCGACGGCCGCGCCGGTGTCGCGTCCGCCGACGAAGGAGACGCAGCCGATCTCGGGCGCCCGCACCAGCGCCCGGGACAGCTCGCCCCCGCTGCCGCTGAGGAGGGTGACGGGAATCCCCTCGCGGGCGGCGAGCGCGCAGGCCAGGGTGAGGCAGGCGACACCGCCGTCGGTCGAGGTCTTGGCGATGACCGCGTTGCCCGCCAGGGCCTGTACCAGTACCGCGTGAACGAGCACGCTCATCGGGTAGTTCCAGCTCGCGATGTTGGACACCGGCCCGTCCAGCGGGGCGCGCCCGTCGAGCATGGCGTCGATGCCGTCGACGTACCAGCGCACCCCGTCCACGGCCCGGTCGACGTCGGCCTGCGCGAGCCGCCAGGGTTTGCCGATCTCCCAGACGAGGAGCAGCGCGAGCAGCTCGCGGTGCTCGGCGAGCGCGTCGAGGGTGGCGGCGACGCGGGCGCGGCGTTCGGGCAGGGGGACGTGGCGCCAGGCGCGGTGCTGGTCGAGCGAGGCGCGTACGGCCTGGTGGGCGGTGGTGGCGTCCAGGCGGGGCGGGCCGGTGACGGGAGTGCCGTCGACGGGGCTGGCGGCGGGCAGGACCCGGCCGTCGGCGTGCCAGCGGGCGTCCCAGAGGTTGAGGACGCGGTCGCCCCGGAACGCCTCGGGGGCGACGGCCAGGCAGCGCCGCCAGGCGTCGTCCCAGGAGGTGCCGGCCTTGAGGGTGAGGGCGGGCGCGCCCTCGGTGGGGGCCGTCATGCGGCGCCTCCGTCCGGTGCGCCGCCTCCGAGGACGGCGAGCACGTGCCCGGCCGTCTCGGTGGGCGTGCTCCCGACCCGTACGCCGGCCGCCTCCAGGGCCTCCTTCTTGGCCCGTGCCGTGCCCGAGGAGCCGGAGACGATCGCGCCGGCGTGGCCCATCGTGCGGCCCTCGGGCGCGGTGAAGCCGGCGATGTAGCCGATGACGGGCTTGGTGACGTGGTCGCGGATGTAGGCGGCGGCGCGTTCCTCGGCGTCGCCGCCGATCTCGCCGATGAGGACGATCAGTGCGGTGTCGGGGTCGTCCTGGAAGGCGGCGAGGCAGTCGATGTGGCTGGTCCCGACGACGGGGTCGCCGCCTATGCCGACGCAGGTGGAGAAGCCGATGTCCCGGAGTTCGTGCATGAGTTGGTAGGTGAGCGTGCCCGATTTGGAGACCAGGCCGATGGGGCCCGGTTTGGTGATGTCGGGCGGGATGATGCCCGCGTTGGACTGGCCGGGGCTGATCAGGCCGGGGCAGTTGGGGCCGATGATCCGGGTGCCCCGGGCGGCGGCGTACGCGGTGAAGGCGACGGTGTCGTGGACGGGGATGCCCTCGGTGATGACGACGGCGAGGCCGATGCCGGCGTCGGCGGCCTCGACCACCGCGTCCTTGGCGAAGGCGGGCGGTACGAAGACCACGGTGACGTCGGCGCCGGTGGCCTCGACGCCTTCGCGGACCGTGCCGAAGACGGGGACCGCGCGGTCGTCGAAGTCGACGGTGCGGCCCGCCTTGCGGGGGTTGACGCCGCCGACCACGTCGGTGCCGGCGGCCAGCATGCGGCGGGTGTGCTTCATGCCCTCGGCGCCGGTCATGCCCTGGACGAGGACCTTGCTCTCCTTGGTGAGGTGGATCGCCATGTCGTCCGGTCTCCTTCCCTGTTCAGGCCGCGGTGGCGAGGTCGGCGGCGCGGCGGGCGGCGCCGTCCATCGTGGTGGCCTGTTCGACCAGCGGGTGGGCGTGCGCGTCGAGCAGGGCCCGGCCGCGGGCGGCGTTGTTGCCGTCGAGGCGTACGACGAGGGGCTTGGTGAGCCGGACCTCGTCCAGGGCGCGGACGATGCCGTCGGCGACCGCGTCGCAGGCGGTGATGCCGCCGAAGACGTTGACGAGGACGGACTTCACGTCGGGGTCGGAGAGGATGACGGAGAGTCCGTCGGCCATGACCCGGGCGGAGGCACCGCCGCCGATGTCGAGGAAGTTGGCGGGCCGCGCGCCGCAGCCGGCGACGACGTCGAGTGTCGACATGACCAGTCCGGCACCGTTGCCGATGACGCCGACCTCGCCGTCCAGTTTCACGTAGTTCAGGCCCTTGGCCGCGGCCCGCGCCTCCAGCGGGTCCGCGGAGACCGACGGGCCGTCGCCCCAGCGGGCCTGCCGGTAGCGGGCGTTGTCATCCAGGGTGACCTTGCCGTCGAGGGCGACGATGCGGCCCTCGGCCGTTCTGACCAGCGGGTTGACCTCGACGAGGAGGGCGTCCTCGCGGACCAGCACCTTCCACAGCCGTACCAGGGTGTCCACGGTCTGCGGGGGCAGGCCGGCGGCGTCCGCGATGCGGATCGCGGTGGCGGTGTTCACGCCCACGGCGGGGTCCACGGGGATGCGGGCGACGGCCTGGGGCCGGGTCGCGGCGACCTCCTCGATGTCCATGCCGCCCTCCGCGGAGGCGATGGCGAGGAAGCGGCCGGCCGCGCGGTCGAGGACGTAGGAGACGTAGAACTCCCGCTCTATGGCGCAGGGTTCGGCGAGCATGACGGTGTGGACCGGGTGGCCCTTGAGGTCCGTGCCGAGGATGTCGCGGGCCGCCTCCTCGGCGGCGGCCGGATCGGCGGCGAACCGTACGCCGCCCGCCTTGCCGCGTCCGCCGGTCTTCACCTGCGCCTTGACGACGGCCCGGCCGCCGAGGGCGCGGGCGATCTCGCGGGCCCGGGCGGGCGAGTCGATGACCTCGGCCCTCGGCACCACGATGCCGTGTTCCTCGAAGAGTTCCCTTGCCTGGTGCTCGTACAGGTCCATTCCGGCTCCTGACTGAAAGTGCCGCACGCCCCCTGGACACCACCCACCGGATGCGGGATAACAAGTTTCATACAGTATTCGTCGACTGTATGCAATGTACTGTGAGAGCGCCCCAACCCCTCGTGAAGGGAACAGGACTTCGCCATGCCCGACGACAACCAGGACGTCATCTCCGGCGGTCACCTCGTCGCCAAGGCACTCAAGGCCGAGGGGGTCGACCGCATCTACACCTTGTGCGGCGGCCACATCATCGACATCTACGACGGTTGCGTCGACGAGGGCATCGAAGTCGTCGACGTACGCCACGAGCAGGTCGCCGCGCACGCCGCCGACGGCTACGCGCGGATCACCGGCAAACCGGGCTGCGCGGTGGTCACCGCCGGGCCGGGCACCACCGACGCCGTCACCGGGGTCGCCAACGCCTTCCGCGCCGAGTCACCGATGCTGCTGATCGGCGGTCAGGGGGCGCACTCCCAGCACAAGATGGGGTCGCTCCAGGATCTGCCGCACGTCGACATGATGACGCCGATCACCAAGTTCGCGGCGACCGTGCCGGACACCGCACGCGCCGCCGACATGGTGTCGATGGCGTTCCGCGAGTGCTATCACGGCGCGCCGGGCCCCTCCTTCCTGGAGATCCCGCGCGACGTGCTGGACGCCAAGGTGGCCGTGGACAAGGCGCGCGTGCCGAAGGCCGGGGCGTACCGCGCCTCGACGCGTTCGGGCGGGGACCCGGAGGCCGTCGAGAAGCTCGCCGACCTGCTGGTGCACGCCGAGAAGCCGGCCGTCCTGCTGGGCAGCCAGGTGTGGACGACCCGGGCCACCGAGGCTGCCGTCGAGCTGGTGCGCACGCTGAACGTCCCGGCGTACATGAACGGCGCCGGACGCGGCACGCTGCCGCCCGGCGACCCGCACCACTTCCAGCTCTCCCGGCGCTACGCCTTCTCCCAAGCCGACGTCATCGTCATCGTCGGCACGCCCTTCGACTTCCGCATGGGCTACGGCAAGCGGCTCTCCCCGGACGCGACCGTCGTCCAGATCGACCTCGACTACCGCACCGTCGGCAAGAACCGCGACATCGACCTCGGCATCGTCGGCGACGCCGGGCTGGTGCTGAAGTCGGTGACCGAGGCGGCCTCGGGCCGGGTCAACGGGGGCGCGTCCCGGCGCAAGGAGTGGCTGGACGAGCTGCGGGCGGCCGAACAGACGGCGCTGGACAAGCGGCTGCCGCAGCTCAGGTCGGACGCCTCGCCCATCCACCCGTACCGGCTGGTCAGCGAGATCAACGACTTCCTCACCGAGGACTCGGTCTACATCGGCGACGGCGGCGACATCGTCACCTTCTCCGGGCAGGTCGTGCAGCCCAAGTCGCCCGGGCACTGGATGGACCCCGGCCCGCTCGGCACCCTCGGCGTCGGCGTGCCCTTCGTGCTGGCGGCCAAGCAGGCCCGGCCGGACAAGGAGGTCGTCGCGCTCTTCGGCGACGGCGCCTTCTCCCTCACCGGCTGGGACTTCGAGACCCTCGTCCGCTACGACCTCCCCTTCGTCGGCGTCGTCGGCAACAACTCCTCGATGAACCAGATCCGCTACGGCCAGGCCGCCAAGTACGGCAAGGAGCGCGAGCGGGTCGGCAACACCCTCGGCGACGTCCCGTACGACCAGTTCGCGCGGATGCTCGGCGGCCACGGCGAGGAGGTCCGCGACCCCGCCGACATCGGCCCCGCGCTGCGCCGGGCCCGCGAGTCCGGCAAGCCGTCCCTGATCAACGTCTGGGTGGACCCGGACGCCTACGCCCCCGGAACCATGAACCAGACGATGTACAAGTGAGGTGAACCCCATGAACGCGAAAGCTCTTGAGGGCATCCGCGTCCTGGACATGACGCATGTGCAGTCCGGGCCCTCGGCGACCCAGCTGCTCGCCTGGCTGGGCGCGGACGTCGTGAAACTGGAGGCGCCGAGCGGCGACATCACGCGCAGGCAGCTACGCGATCTGCCGGACGTCGACTCCCTCTACTTCACGATGCTCAACTGCAACAAGCGGAGCATCACCCTCAACACCAAGACCGAGCGCGGCAAGGAGATCCTCACCGAGCTGATCCGGCGCTCGGACGTCATGGTCGAGAACTTCGGCCCCGGCGCGGTGGACCGGATGGGGTTCACCTGGGACCGGATCAAGGAGATCAATCCGCGGATCGTCTACGCCTCCGTCAAGGGGTTCGGCGAGGGCCCGTACACCGCCTTCAAGGCGTACGAGGTCGTCGCGCAGGCCATGGGCGGATCGATGTCCACCACCGGTTTCGAGGACGGGCCGCCGCTGGCGACGGGGGCCCAGATCGGGGACTCGGGCACGGGCGTCCACGTCGTGGCGGGCATCCTCGCCGCCCTCTATCAGCGGGAGCACACCGGACGCGGTCAGCGGGTGAACGTGGCCATGCAGCACGCGGTGCTCAACCTCTGCCGGGTGAAGCTGCGCGACCAGCAGCGCCTGGGCCACGGACCCCTCGCCGAATATCCCAACGAGGACTTCGGCGACGAGGTTCCCAGGTCCGGGAACGCGTCCGGCGGCGGGCAGCCCGGCTGGGCCGTCAAGTGCGCTCCGGGCGGCCCGAACGACTACGTGTACGTCATCGTCCAGCCCGTCGGCTGGCAGCCGCTGAGCGAGCTGATCGGCCGGCCCGAGCTGGCCGAGGACCCGGAGTGGGCGACGCCGCAGGCCCGGCTGCCGAAGCTGAACAAGATGTTCCAGCTGATCGAGGAGTGGTCGTCCACCCTGCCCAAGTGGGAGGTGCTGGAGCGGCTGAACGCCCACAACATCCCGTGCGGACCGATCCTGTCCACCAAGGAGATCATCGAGGACCGCTCGCTGATCGCCAACGAGATGGTGGTGACCGTCCCCCACCCCGAGCGCGGCGAGTTCGTGACCGTCGGCAGCCCGCTCAAGCTCTCCGACTCCCCGGTACGGGTGACCACCTCCCCGCTGCTCGGCGAGCACAACGACGAGGTGTACGTCGGTGAGCTGGGCCTCGGCGACGAGGAACTGCGGCTGCTCAAGACGAACGGGGTGATCTGAGGTGATGGCCGAGGACCGGGTGGCGCGGGTGCGCCGGCTCCTGGACTCCGTACGGGCCGAGGGGCGCACCGCGCTGACCGCGCCCGAGGGCAAGGTGCTCGCGGACGCCTACGGGATCGCCGTACCGGGCGAGGAGCTGGCGCGGGACGTCGACGAGGCGGTGGCGTGCGCGGCGCGGTTCGGCGGGCCGGTGGTGATGAAGATCGTCTCACCGGACATCCTGCACAAGACCGAGGCCGGCGGTGTGGTCGTCGGGGTGGAGGGCGCGGCGGACGTACGGGCGGCGTTCTGCCGGATCGTCGACAACGCGCGCGCGTACGACGCCTCCGCGCGGATCGAGGGCGTGCAGGTCCAGGAGCTGCTGCCGCAGGGCCAGGAGGTCATCGTCGGCGCGGTCACCGATCCGACGTTCGGGAAGGTGGTGGCGTTCGGGCTCGGCGGGGTGCTGGTCGAGGTCCTCAAGGACGTCACTTTCCGGCTGGCGCCCGTGGACGCCGGCGAGGCCCTGTCCATGCTGGACTCGATCCGGGCGGCCGAGGTGCTGCGCGGGGTGCGGGGGCGGGCAGGCGTGGACCGGTGGGCGGTGGCGGAGCAGATCCGCCGGGTCTCCGAACTGGTCGCCGACTTCCCGGAGATCGCCGAGGTGGACCTCAACCCGGTGATCGCCACGCCCGAGGGCGCGGTGGCGGCCGACATCCGCGTCATCCTGGCGACCGGTACGCCGAAGGAGCGCCGCCGGTACACGCGCGAGGAGATCCTCACCTCGATGCGCCGCCTGATGGAGCCCACCTCGGTCGCGGTGATCGGCGCGTCGAACGAGCCGGGCAAGATCGGCAACTCGGTGATGCGCAACCTCGTCGACGGGGGCTTCGCGGGCGAGATCCACCCGGTGAACCCCCGGGCCGATGACATCTTGGGCCGCAAGGCGTACAAGAGTGTCACCGACGTTCCCGGTGAGGTGGATGTGGCGGTCTTCGCGATCCCCGCGCGGTTCGTGGCGGCGGCCCTGGAGGAGGTGGGGCGCAAGAGGATCCCCAACGCGGTGCTGATCCCCTCCGGGTTCGCGGAGACGGGTGAACACGCCCTCCAGGAGGAGGTCGTGGCCGTCGCCGAACGGTACGGGGTGCGGCTCCTCGGACCGAACATCTACGGCTACTACTCGACGTGGCAGGACCTGTGCGCCACGTTCTGCACGCCGTACGACGTCAAGGGCGGCGTGGCGCTGACCTCGCAGTCGGGCGGCATCGGGATGGCGATCCTGGGCTTCGCACGGACCACGAAGACCGGCGTGTCGGCGATCGTGGGCCTGGGCAACAAGTCGGACCTGGACGAGGACGACCTGCTGACCTGGTTCGGCGAGGACCCGCACACCGAGTGCATCGCGATGCACCTGGAGGACCTCAAGGACGGGCGCGCCTTCGTGGACGCCGCGCGGGCGACGGTTCCGAAGAAGCCGGTCGTGGTGCTCAAGGCGGGCCGTACGGCGGCCGGCGCGAAGGCCGCCGGGTCGCACACCGGGGCGCTCGCCGGGGACGACGCCGTCTACGACGACGTGCTCCGGCAGGCGGGCGTGATCCGGGCGCCCGGACTCAACGAGATGCTGGAGTACGCGCGCGCGTTGCCCGTACTGCCGGCCCCGCAGGGCGACAACGTGGTGATCATCACCGGGGCCGGCGGCAGCGGCGTGCTGCTGTCGGACGCCGTGACGGACAACGGGCTGTCGCTGATGGAGATACCGCCCGACCTGGACACGGCGTTCCGCGCCTTCATCCCGCCCTTCGGGGCGGCGGGCAACCCGGTGGACATCACCGGGGGCGAGCCGCCGTCGACGTACGAGGCGACGATCCGGCTCGGGATGGAGGACCCGCGCATCCACGCGCTGGTCCTCGGCTACTGGCACACCATCGTCACGCCTCCCCTGGTGTTCGCCGAACTCACCGCGCGCGTGGTGGCCGAGTTCCGCGCACGGGGCGTCGAGAAGCCCGTGGTGGCCTCTCTGGCGGGCGACGTCGAGGTGGAGGAGGCGTGCCAGTACCTGTTCGAACGCGGGGTCGTGGCGTATCCGTACACGACCGAGCGGCCGGTCGAGGTGCTCGCCGCGAAGTACCGCTGGGCGCGGGCCGCCGGACTGTTGGGGGGCGGCTCATGACGTGAGGCGAGAGGGGCCGGCCGACGGGTGTGCGTCGGCCGGCCCCCGGGCGCGCACGAAAGGCACGGGACAGGGGGCGCTGGCCAGTTCTTTCGAACGCAAGGGGTGCAAACGACATGACAACAGCCGATGTCACACGGGTCCCCGGCTACCGGGAGGTGACCGACAGGAACGGACGCGTCTACCGCGTGGGCGAGTCCGACATCGACATCATGGGGCGCAAGCGCAAGTGGATGGTGATCCTGCCCTGGGTGGGCATGATGGGCATCTCCTCCGCCGAGTACGCGTTCGCGTCCGCCGAGGACACGCTCCACGAGGCACACGCGTGGTCCAGCGGCAGCATCTACTGGATGATGACCGTCTGGATCTTCTGCCAGGCCGCCGTCGCCTTCCCCGCTGGGCGGCTGCGCGAGAACGGCAAGCTGCCCGCGCGGTGGGCGATGATGCTGGGTTCGGCCGGCACGCTGCTCGGTTATCTGTCGCTGGCGTTCGCGCCGCACGTCGTGGTCGCCTTCATCGGCTTCGGCCTGTTCAGCGGCATGGGCGCCGGCATGGCGTACGCGACCTGCGTCAACATGGTCGGCAAGTGGTACCCGGAGCGCAGGGGCGGCAAGACCGGTTTCGTCAACGGCGGATTCGCCTACGGTTCGGTGCCGTTCGTCTTCCTCTTCCACGGCTACATGGACGGTTCCAACTTCCGCTGGGTGCTGGTCTCGGCGGGGCTCTTACTCGCCGCGATGGTGGCGCTGGCCGGCTTCTACTTCCGGGACCCGCCGAAGAACTGGTGGCCCGCCTCCATCGACCCGCTGAACCCGCCGGACGACCCGCGGGCCCGGCGTTCGCTGGCGAAGAACCCGCCCGCCACCAAGCAGTACTCCCCGCTGGAGGCGTGGCGCACCGGCCGGGTGGCGCTGATGTGGTTCTGTCTCGCCTGCACGTCCGGCGTGAACATCTTCGGCATCGCCTTCCAGGTCGACATCGGTGAGGAGGCGGGCTTCGCGGCCGGGATCGTGGCCACCGCGATGTCGCTGAAGGCGATCGTCAACGGCACCGGGCGGGGCGTCATCGGCTGGCTCTCCGACCTCTACGGCCGCAAGCAGTGCCTGCTGTACGTGTGCGCCATCCTGGGCCTGGCCCAGTTCGGCATCATCTGGTCGGCCTCGATCGGGAACCTGCCGCTGTTCCTGTTCTTCTCGGCCGTCTCCGGTTTCGGCGGCGGTGCCATCTTCCCGATGTTCGCGGCGCTGACGGCGGACTACTTCGGAGAGAACAACAACGCCACCAACTACGGGATGGTCTACAGCTCCAAGCTCGTGTCCGGTCTGGGCGCGGGCATGGGTGCCGTGGTCGTCGGCGCCTGGGGCTACAACGGCGCGTTCACGCTGGCGGGCTGCATCTCGATCTTCGCCGGGTTCGTGGCACTGTTCCTGCATCCGCCGGGGCGCTCGAAGGGCAAGCGCGTCACGGCCGACCCGCGGCCGCTGGGTGAGGGCTGACCAGACGAGGCTGGTGCACGGCCCGGGCGGTCCCTCCCGCGCACTGCGGAAGGGACCGCCCGGTCCGTGTACGCCTTGCCGCTGCCGCCGGTCAGCGGCGGCGCTTGCGCAGGGCCGCCAGGCCGTCGTAGCTGATCTTGGCCTCGCGCAGCGACTGCGCGGGGTCGGTGGCGCTCGGGGAGTTGTCGTCCTCGACCATCGGGTTGTGGTAGTTCCGCTCCCCGACCCGGGAGAAGAACGTCGTGTAGTCGATGACGCCGGTGCCGAAGGGAACCATGTCGTAGCCCTGGCCGTTGGTGGTGCTGACGACGCCGTCCTTGGCGTGGAACAGCGGGTAGCGCTTGTTGTTGCGGGCGACCAGCCCGGCCGGGTCGAAGACGTTCTCCCGGGTGGAGCCGTCGTGCGCGGTGTACGTGTGGAACTTGTACTGGGCGACGTGCGCCCAGAAGATGTCCATCTCCAGCCAGACCACCCGCGGGTCGGTGATCTTGAGGAAGTACTCCAGCTTCCGGATGCCGGAGCTGCGGGTCGGTCGGCCCCGGTCGTCCAGCGGGCCGCCGTCGAGCAGGAAGCCGTAGGCGCTGTCGTGGTTGTGGGTGTAGAGCTTGATGCCCTCGCGGTGGGCGATGGCGCCGAGCGCGTTCCACTTGTCGGCGGCCACGTCCCAGTCGGCGCGGTAGGAGCTGCCGGTGGGGTCGCCGCCGGTGCCCATGTGGTCCATACCGAGGATGTTGGCGATCTCCAGGTGCTTCTTGAAGGTGTCCTCGTCCTCCGTGGTCAGCGGCCAGGAGCCCGGTATGAAGCCGTGGTTGCCCTGGGCGCGCAGCCCGTACTCGTCGAGCCAGGAGCGCAGGAGCTTGGCGCCCGCCACGGACTCCAGGTTGGCGCCGCCGGGGGCGTTGGCGTGCTGGCCGTAGCCGGCGAACTCGACCTGGCGGTAGCCGTGCCGGGCGAGTTGCTTGAACACCTCGCGGAAGCCGGAGGGCAGGTCGGCGGCGAGCGGGTCGCGGGCGGTGGCGTCGCGGACGGTGTAGAGGATGATGCCGCGCTTGTCGGCGGGGACGAGGACCTGGCCGCCGCCGTGCCCGTGGTCGTGCCCGTGGCCTCTGCCGCGGTCGCCGGCCAGGGCGGGGGACGCGCCGAAGACGGGGGCGGCGACGGCTCCGGCCGCGACGGCGGTGCAGGTGCTCAGGAAGCGGCGCCGGCCGACGCCGAGGCTGCGGCGCAGGGACTCGTCCGGTCCTGCGGAGACGGTGTCGGCGTCGGTGCGGGAGGGGTCGGAATTCAGGGTCACGGATCTCTGCTTTCTCGCTCGTGGCCTGCCCCGATGCGGCTCGGGCAGACCGTTGTCAGTGCCGTGTGTTTCACTCTCAGTAGCCGGAAAGTTCGGGGCGTGACCGTCGGTGCGTCAGCCGAGTCCGGCGAGCCGTAGCAGGAGTTGTTTCACATCGGTGGCCGCGACGCGGTCTCCGACAGCGCGGGGGGTGGAGCAGATGAGGAGCGGACCGTCGTCGTCGCTCGCTGGGAGGCGGCCGTGGCTGCCGCGAACAGGTGAGGCGTCCAGGGGGACGACCGCCATGCGGTAGCGCATGCCGAGCTTCTTGCGGGCCAGGGCGGAGGCCGCCTTGACCTTGACGTAGGGGTCGTGCGGGTCCATGAACAGCTCGACCGGGTCGTAGCCGGGTTTGCGGTGGATCTCGACCAGCTGCGCGAAGTCGGGCGCGCGGTCGTCGTCGAGCCAGTAGTAGTACGTGAACCAGGCGTCCGGCTCCGCGACGGCGACGAGTTCGCCGGCGCGCGGGTGGTCGAGGTGCTGCGCCTTCTTGCCCTCGTCGTCGAGGAGTTCGGCGATGCCGGGCAGCCCGTCCAGGGCGGCGCGGGTGGCGTCGAGGTCCTCGGGGCGGCGCACGTACACGTGGGCGATCTGGTGGTCGGCGACCGCGAAGGCGCGGGAGGCCATCGGGTCGAGGTACTCCATGCCGTCCTGCGTGTGCACCTCCAGCAGTCCGGCGCGGCGCAGGGCGCGGTTGATGTCCACGGGCCGGCTGACGGGGGTGATGCCGTACTCGGAGAGCGCGACGACGGTGCGGCCCTGGGCGCGGGCGTCGTCCAGGAGCGGGGCCAGCGCCGCGTCCAGGTCGGTGGCGGCCTTCAGGGAGCGGGGGTCGTCGGGGCCGAAGCGCTGGAGGTCGTAGTCGAGATGAGGGAGGTAGCAGAGCGTCAGATCGGGCCCGCGGGTGGTCATGATGTGCCGGGTGGCGTCGATGATCCACTGGCTGGAGACCAGGTCCGCGCCGGGTCCCCAGAAGTGGAAGAGGGGGAAGGTGCCGAGTTTGTCGGTGAGTTCGTCGTGCAGGGCCGGGGGCCGGGTGTAGCAGTCGGGTTCCTTGCGGCCGTCGGCGTAGTAGACGGGACGGGGGGTGACGGTGATGTCGGTGTCGGCGCCCATCGCGTACCACCAGCAGATGTTGGCGACGGTGTAGCCGGGGTGGGCGCGGCGGGCGGCGTCCCAGAGTCTGTCGCCGGCGACGAGTCCGTTGTGCTGGCGCCACAGCAGGACGTCGCCGAGTTCGCGGAAGTACCAGCCGTTGCCGACGATGCCGTGCTCGGAGGGGTGGGTGCCGGTGAGGAAGGTGGACTGGGCGGCGCAGGTGACGGCGGGCAGGACGGTGCCGAGGGGGGCGCGGGAGCCGGACTGGCCGAGCCGCTTGAGGTGGGGCATGTGGTCGAGGAGACGGGGGGTGAGGCCGACGACGTCCAGGACGAGGAGCGGGGTGGGCCCGCCGGAGGGGCCCGAGGAGGCGGGCGGCTCGGTGGTCGGTGGGGTCATGGCAGTTCCTTGAGGCCGAGGTCCGTCAACAGGTCGCGGGCGAGGGTCAGCTCGGCGGCGATGCCGTCGGTGAGCTGGGCGCGGCCGCGGGGCCGCAGCTCGGGCGGGAGGGCCTGCCAGGTGTAGGTCTCGACCTCCAGATGGCGGGTGAGCGGGTGCGGGCCGCCGACCAGCCGGGTCAGCGCGGCCTTGAGGACGGGGAGGGTGGAGGTGAGGGGCGCGGCGGGGGCCGCGTGCAGGGGGACGTGGAAGTGGGCGCGCCAGGGCGCGGTGTCGGGCAGCGGTCCGCCGTCGGCGAGGGCCTCGTCGAGGTCGTCGGTGCCGTGCAGGCCGCCGGTCGCGGTGGTGGCGCGGGTCTGGTGCAGGAAGCGGGGTTCGGCGAACGCGGCGAGGGCGGCGCGGACCTCGGGGTCGCGGGGGTGTTCGGCGTGCAGGGCGGCGGAGAGCTGGGACTTGACGACGGGGATGCCGGCCGCGGTCAGGTCGTCCAGGGCGGTGCGCGGGTCTTCGAAGGAGGTGGCGAGGTGGCAGGTGTCGACGCAGACGCCGATGCGGTCGTGGCCGATCGCGGTGAGCGGGGCGAGGGCGTCGCGGGTGGTCTCGACGACGCAGCCGGGTTCGGGTTCCAGGCCGATGCGGATGGAGCGGCCGGTGAGTTCCTGGAGGGCGTCGAGGCGTTCGGCGAGGGTGGCGAGGGCGGTGTGCGCCTTGTCGGCGCGGGCGCCGTCGTAGGCGGTGCGCCAGGCGAGCGGGAGGGTGGAGATGCTGCCGTCGGTGACGTCGTCGGGCAGGAGGCCGGCGAGGAGCCGGGCCAGGGCGGTGGTGTGTTCCAGGCGTTCGGGGTCGGCCCAGTCCGGTGTGTAGACGCGGTACTTGACCTCCTCGGCGCCGAAGCCCTCGTAGGGGAAGCCGTTGAGGGTGACGACCTCCAGGCCGCGCCGGTCGAGTTCGGTGCGCAGGCCGCGCAGGGCGGCGGGGTCGGTGACCAGGGCATGGGCTGCGTCGTGGGCGAGCCACAGGCCGATGCCGAGGCGGTCCCGGCCGAGGCGCCGGCGGACCGGCTCGCAGTGGTCGCGGAGCTGGGCGAGGACGCCGTCGAGGGTCTCGGCGGGGTGGACGTTGGTGCAGTAGGCGAGGTGGACGGTGGAGCCGTCGGGGTGCCGGAAGCGCATGGCTCACTCCCCGCCGCGCAGGACGGAGTTGCCCTCGTGGGTGGCGTCGGCCTCGGTGACGTCGAGGTCGAGGCGTCCGCTGAGGCCGTAGAAGGCGACGGGGTTGCGCCACAGCACCCGGTCCACGTCGTCCTCGGTGAAGCCCTCGGCGAGCATCAGGTCGCCGACCTTGCGGGTCTTGAGCGGGTCGCTCTTGCCCCAGTCGGCGGCGGAGTTGACCAGGACCTGGTCGGGGCCGTACTCGCGGAGCAGGGCGACCATGCGGGCCTCGTCCATCTTGGTGTCCGGGTAGACGGAGAAGCCGAGCCAGGCGCCGCTGTCCTTGGCCTCCTTGACCGTCGTCTCGTTGAGGTGGTCGACCAGGACCCGGTCGGTGGGCAGCGCGGACCCGCGGACCGCGTCCAGGGTGCGGCGCAGCCCGGCGAGCTTGTCGCGGTGCGGGGTGTGCACGAGGGCGGGCAGGCCGTGGTCGGCGGCGAGCTGGAGCTGGGCGGCGAGCGCGGTGTCCTCGGCGGGCGTCATGGAGTCGTAGCCGATCTCGCCGACGGCGACGACGCGGTCCTTGACGAGGTAGCGGGGCAGTTCGTCCAGGACGGGGAGGCAGCGGGGGTCGTTGGCCTCCTTGGGGTTGAGGGCGATGGTGCAGTGGTGGGCGATGCCGTACTGGGCGGCGCGGAAGGGTTCCCAGCCGAGCAGGGCGTCGAAGTAGTCCCGGAAGGAGGCGGGAGAGGTGCGGGGCTGGCCGAGCCAGAAGGCGGGCTCGACGACGGCGCGGACGCCGGCGGTGTGCATGGCCTCGTAGTCGTCGGTGGTGCGGGAGGTCATGTGGATGTGGGGGTCGAAGATGCGCATCAGGACTCCTTGCCGTGGGGGTCGGCCGTGCCGGGGGCGGGGCGTCCGGGGTCGGTCAGGGCCAGGACGCGGTGCAGGTCCCCGGGGACGGCGCGGTCCGCGGCGGTGCGTTCGGCGGCGTAGTCGGCGAGCATGCGGGCGAGTTCGTCGTCCCCGTGGGCGCGGCGGGCGAGGTCCGCCACGTGGACGACGGGGACGCCGGTGAACAGGCACTTCAGTACGGCGTGCCGCCACTGGTGGTCGTCCAGGTGCCGGGCGGCGTACGGGCCGAGGGCGGCGGCGACCAGGCGGGTGTCGTTGGTGCGCAGGGCGTCCTCGACCAGGGGGAGGGCTTCCGGGCCGGGGACGAGGTGGGGCAGGGCGTGCAGGACGGCTCGGCGTTCGTCGGCGGTGCCCTGGGAGTAGACGCGGGTCAGGGTGCCGGTGTCGGCGCGGGCGGCGTGCAGGACGAGGACGCGGGCGGCGTCGGCGTGGGCGGGCCCGCAGCGGCGGCCGGCCTCGGCGAGGCGCAGCTCCCACACGCAGATCGGGCCGTGGGTGCCGGGGTGGGTGGCGGCCTCGTCCAGGGCCTGGTCCAGCCAGGCGCGGGCGGCGCCGTCGAGCCGGGCGGTGAGGGCGGCGCGCAGGTCGGCGGGCGGGACGTGGGCGGGGGTGGTGCCCTCGGGGTCCTGTCCGGCGGGGGTGCCGTCCGCGTCCGGGGTGTGGGGGGTGACGTGGCCGGCGGGGTGCTGCGTCATGGGGGTGGCTCCCTTCAGTGGGTGGTGGAGGGCTCGCCCGGACGGTGGGTGCGGGGGGACGTGGGTGCGGCGCGGCGCAGGAACGGGAGGGAGTGGGCGGCGAAGTGCGGGCCCGCGTGGGAGTGGCGGGGCAGTTCGACGACGGTCAGGCCCTGGTAGCCGGTGGCGGCGAGGGCCGCGAGGACGGGCGGGAAGTCGATCTCGCCGTCTCCGAAGGGGAGGTGCTCGTGGACGCCGCGGCGCATGTCCTCGATCTGCACGTGGCGCAGCCAGGGGGCGGCGGCGCGTACGCACTCGGCGGGAGGGAGGGGTTCGAGGCACTGGCAGTGGCCGATGTCCAGGGTGAGGCCGAGGTGCTCGGGGTCGCCGAGGGCGCGGCGCAGGGTGTGGAAGTCGGCGAGGGTGGCGAGGAGGTGGCCGGGTTCGGGTTCCACGGCCAGGGGGACGCCCGCTGTGGCGGCGGCGTCCAGGACCGGGGCGAGGGCCTCGGCGAGCCGTTTCCACGCCGTGTCCTCGTCGGTGCCGGCGGGGGTGATGCCGCTGAAGCAGTGCACGGCGTGCGCGCCGAGGTCGGCGGCGACGCGTACGGCGCGCAGGAGGAGGTCGGTGCGGCGGGCGCGGTCGTCCGGGTCCGGGTCGAGGAGGGACGGCCCGTGCTTGCGCCGGGGGTCGAGCACGTAGCGGGCGCCGGTCTCGACCGTCACGCCGAGCCCGAGCGCGTCCAGCCGGTGCGCGACCTCGCGGGTGCGGGCGGCCAGGTCGTCGGCGAGCGGGTCGAGGTGCATGTGGTCGAGCGTCAGCCCGACGCCGTCGTACCCCAGGTCGGCGAGGAGCCCGAGGGCGTCGTCGAGCCGGAGGTCGGCGAGGCCGTTGGTGCCGTACCCGAAGCGTATGGGGGCTGGTTGGGGGGGTTGTTCGGTGCTCACGTGATGCTCACCTTCCTCGCGAACCTCCGCCCCAGCGGGGCGAGCGCGGCGGTCACCAGCGCCCCGGCCACTCCCCCGGCCCGCGCGCTGAGCGCGGCCTGGAGCGGAATCGTGGCCCGGATGCCCCCGCCGACGGCGCGCTGGGTGAGCGGCGGCGAGGGGTTGAGGGCGGCGTGGAAGTACGGGCGGGCGGCGGTGGCGGCGTATACGGCGGCCAGGGCGGCGGTAAGGGGGGTGGCGCGGTCGGCGGTGAGGCGGGTGACGGCGCGGGCCAGGCCGGCCGGGACGCCTCCCGCAGCGGCTCCGGGGGATGCGCTCGGGCGTGTCGGGGCGGCGCCCCTGGCCGGGGCTCCGGCCGGAACGGACCCACCGGGCGGCCGGGACCGGGCGGACCGGACCGGCACATGGCCGGCCCCGGTGCTCGCGGTGATCCGGCGCAGCGGGCCGGCACCTTCGCCCGGGGCACCGGAGCTGCCCAGCCACCCGGACCGGGGGCCCCGGCCCGGTGCGATGCCGGACGCGGGGGGCGGACCGGGCACCGGCGCCGTCCCGCGCTCCGGGCCGAGGGCCCCGCGCGGTGCGGACCTAACGGAACGGCGGGGCGGGGTGGGGCCCGTGTGGCGCCCGGCGGTTTGGGAGCCCGGCAGGCCGGGGGTGGCTGCGTCCCCCCGGGCTGCCGGGAGCGGGGTGGGGCGGCGGAGCGCCTGGCGGGCCAGGAGGGCGGTGGTGGCGAGGGCCGCCAGCGGCGCCAGGGAGCTGCCGCCCCGGGTCTCCTCGCGGGAGACGGCCGTGACCGCGAGGGTGTGGGTGCCGAGCAGCGCGGCCGAGGGCACCGCCGCGCGGACGTCGCCGCCGGTGGCCGCGGCGCCGAGGAGCAGGTCGAGACTCCGGGCCGCCGCCATCGCCGGGGGCCCGGCGGGCGTGTGCTTCAGCGTGAGGTCGTACGCCCAGACGGTCGCCGCCAGCGGTGCGGCGACGGCGAGGGCGGGGCGCCCGGCGAGACCCGCGAGGGCCAGTCCGCCCGCGGTGAGTCCGCAGGCGGCGGCGAGCGCGGCGGCGGGGCGGACGCGGCCGGAGGGGAGGGGCCGGTGCGGGCGTTCGGCGGCGTCCTCCTCCCGGTCGGCCCAGTCGTTGAGGGCCATGCCGGCCTCGTACAGGCACAGGGAGGAGCCGATGGCGAGCAGGGCGCGCGGGCCGACCCGGCCACCGGAGGCGGCGGCGCCGGCGAGGACGTCACCGGGGACCGTGAACAGGGCCGGGAGCCGCAGGAGTTCGGCCCAGGCCGCGACGCGGGCACGGGCGCCGGTGCGGTCGCGGGACCCCTGCCCGTCCGAGGACGCTCCGCCCGCTTCCTCCGGCGACTGCGCCACACTCAGCGCGACCGGCCCCACCCGGGGCTCCGTCGCCGCCGGCTCCACGGCCCGGGTCATCGCCCCTCCCCCGCGTCGGCCGCACCGGCGGCGCGCGCCCCGTAGGCATCGGCGGCCGAGGCGTCGCCGCCGGGCGCGCTGGAGGAGTCCGGCGCCCGGGAGACGCCCCCAGGGCCGGGAGCACCGGAACCTCCGGGCCCGCCCACAGGACGGAGTCCACCGGACGCGCCGGACGCACTCGACCCGTCGGACCCGCCAGCCCCGCCGATCCCGACGAACGCGCCGGCACCGTCAGCGGCAAGGCCGGCCGCGCCGGCAGCGTCGCCCGCACCGCCCCCGGTCGCCTCCCCGCCCCCGAGCCGCGCGGCGAACCGGACCAGTTCCCCGTACTGCTCCCCCAGTGCCGAAGGGCCGTCGCCCACCGGGTCCTTGAAGAAGAAGCCGAGGGCGCTCAGGGGGCCGGAGCGGCCCCTCTCGTGGGCGCGGGCGGTGAGGCGGGCCAGGTCGAGGACGAGGGGCGCCGCGAGGGCGGAGTCGCAGCCCTGCCAGGTGGTCTGGAGGACCATGCGGGCGCCGAGGAAGCCGTCGAAGGCGATGTGGTCCCAGGCGGTCTTCCAGTCGCCGAGGGCGGGCACGTCGTCGATGTGGACCTCGCCCTCGACGGTGGTGCCGAGGGTGTCGGCGAGGACGCGTTCCTTGCCGGCGTTCTTCGCCGCGGCGGCGGCCGGGTCGGCGAGGGAGGCGCCGTCGCCGCCGCCCAGGAGGTTGGTGCCGGACCAGGCCCGTACCGCCAGCGCCCGCTGGGCGAACATCGGGCCCAGCACGGAGCGCAGCAGGGTCTGGCCGGTCTTGCCGTCGCGCCCGGCGTACGGCAGCCCGCTCGCGGCGACCGGGGCGGCCAGTGCCGGGTGGTGCAGGCCGGTGGACGGGGTGAAGTTGACGTAGGGACAGCCGGCGCGCACGGCCGCCGCAGCGTAGAGCGAGCTGGCGGGGAGCGCGTCGCCGGTGGGCGCGGGCTCGGTGGAGGCGACGTTGACGACGACGGCCCGGTCCACCCCGGTGCGGCGCACGAAGTCGGTGATGTCCGCGGCGAAGGCGGCGATCAGCGCGTCCTGGTCGCGGGTGTCGCCGGGCAGCGGACCGCCGGGGCGGATCTCGGCGTCGGCGGAGGCCAGTTCGGCGTGCACGGCCGAGGGCAGGCCGTGCGGCAGGACCCCGCCGGCGGCGAGGGTCTCGGCGCGCTTGGGCAGGGGGCAGTCCACGGTGTCGTGGCCGCCGAAGACGAGGGAGGACAGCGCGGGCAGCGCGGCGTCGGCGAAGTCGGGGGTCTCGGTGACCATGCCGGTCGGCGGGTTGAGCCCGGCGGTCACGGCGGCGCAGCCCGCCACCACCGTGGTGGCGACGGACCCGCGGGCCCCGATCAGCCAGACGCCGGTACGGGAGCCACGGGATGCAGAGGGGGACGCGGACATGGGCAGCCTCCTTGTCGAGCGCGTCGGCGCACACGAGCGGTGGTACGGCCGGGTGGGGTGGGGCTCCGAAGCCCCCATACGCCTGGGGGGACGGCGGGCGGAGGTCCGGCGTCCTCCGCCCGCCGCCGTTCTGGTCGCCCCGGGCGCTCACGTCGCCCTAGGGAGCGTCTAGTCGGTCAGTTCCTTCAGCTGGATGTTGCGGAAGGAGACCTGGTCGTCGGGGCCGTGGTTCTGGAGGCCGATGTAGCCGTCGGTCAGGCTCCGCTCGGGGTCCTTGTTGGTGAAGTCGTTGATCTTGACTCCGTTGAGGAACACCTGGAGGCGTTCGCCCTGGACCTTGATCTCGTAGGAGTTCCACTGGCCGGGCGGCCGCAGCACCTGGTCACGGGCCTTGATGTTCGCCGACTTGAAGGAGTAGACGGAGCCCGTGGTACGGTCCGGCGCGTCCGTGGCGTCGATCTGGATCTCGTAGCCCTTGTTCACCGCGGACCAGGGATCGTCGGAGGCCGGGAAGCCCACGAAGACACCGGAGTTGTCGTCGCCCTGCATCTTCCAGTCGAGCTTGAGGGAGTACGACTTCAGGACCTTGGCCTGGTACCGGAGCAGCCCCATGCCGCCCTCGGACTCCAGCGTGCCGTCCTTCACGTTGAACGTGCCGGGGCCGGCCTGCTTCCAGCCGTCCAGGGTCTGGCCGTTGAAGATGTCCCGGTAGTCCTTGCCGGGCTTGCAGTCCGCCTTGACCTGGCCGGTGGCGTACTGCATGCCGCCGAGCAGGTGGCCCCGGAAGGCCTCGTCGGCGTAGGACTCCTTGGTGTGGCCGAGGCCGGTGTAGAAGGAGCGGCCGCCGCCGTAGCTCTGGCACCAGGCGATCGGGTGGTCGCCCTTCATGTTCCCGCCCTGGTAGGTGGTCTCGTCCAGGGTGGCGAGGACCTTGGCCTTGTCGCGCGGGTTGGTGCGGTAGTTGTACCACTCGTCGGTGCGCTCCCAGGCGTCGCCGAGGTGGGCGGTGGCCGGGTGGTCGTGGTCCTCGACGCGGACGGTGGCCTTCTGGATGGCCGGGTGCGAGTCGAAGTAGGCGCCGACGAGGCCGCCGTAGAACGACCAGTCGTACTCGGTGTCGGCAGCCGCGTGGATGCCCAGGTAACCGCCGCCGCCCGCCACGTAGTTCTCGAACGCCTTCTGCTGGTCCGCGTCGAGGACGTCACCCGTGGTGGACAGGAAGGCGACCGCGTCGTACTTGGCGAGGTTGTTGGTGGTGAACTGCCGCGCCTCCTCGGTCGCGTCGACGGTGATGCCGGCCGGGGCGCCCAGTTCCTTCAGCGCGGTGATGCCGGCCGGGATGGAGTCGTGGCGGAAGCCCGCGGTCCTGGAGAAGACCAGGACCTTCTTGCCGGACTTGAACGGCTCTTTGGAGAACTCGAAGTCGTCCAGGTCGTACAGCGCGCCCTCGCCGCCCTTGAAGACCAGGTAGATCTCGGTGGTCTTCCTGGGCAGGGCCCGCAGCGGCACGTCGACGTTCTGGAAGGTCTCCCAGCCGCCGGTCGGCGGGATGTACGCCGAGCCGTGCAGCGGGCCGGTGGGCGAGCCGGTGCGCAGCTCGACGTAGCCGCCGGCGCCGCCGGAGGAGGCCCGGACGGTGAGCTTCCTCTGCCCGCCGAACAGGTAGGGGCTGAAGGAGATCCAGTCGCCGTCGTTGATGTCGCCGACGGTCTTGCCGCCGTTGGCCTCGGCCTTGTCGTACGTCCTGATGCCGGACTGGGTGGTGAAGTGCTCGGCCTGGCGGTGCGGCGGCTGGAGCACGGTGCGGGCGGTGCCGGTCAGCGCCTCCTGGCCGTTCGCTCCGCCGTCGGTGTAGCTGGCGCCTACGACGCCGTAGATGTTGGCGTTGGGGTCGTGGCCGCCGTCGCCGGCGGGCGGCTCGAGGGTGCCCTCGCAGCCGGTCTCGCTGGTCAGTTCGTGGGCGTGGGAGTCGTGGCCGAGGCTGTAGGCGACCTTGACCTTGGAGCAGTCGACCGTCTCCTCGGGGTCGGTGACCTTCACCTTGAACGGCACGGGCTCGCCGAAGGCGGAGAGGGCGCCGTTGCCCGGAAGTTCGATCTTGACGGTGGGCGCGGTGTTGCCGACGACGACGCGGACGCTGGCGTGTCCGGTGTTGCCCTCGGGGTCCTTGGCGGTGAAGGTCGCGGTGTAGGTGCCGGCCTTCATGTACTTGTGGGTCGGGGTGAGGCCCTCGCCGGTGGTGCCGTCGCCGAAGTCCCAGCTGTAGGTGAGGTCCGGGGAGTCGGCGTCGGTGGCGGAGCCGGTGAACCTGACGTTCAGGCCGGCCGCGCCGGACGTCTTGTCCGCGCTGACCTCGGCGATCGGCGAGAAGCCGTCCTTGGCGTACTCGATGCGGTACAGGGCGGAGTCCTTGTCGCCCTGGAACCAGGAGAGGCCGTAGTCGAGGACGTAGAGGGCGCCGTCGGGGCCGAACTCCATGTCCATGATCTGCGTGCCGGTCCACGGGAAGTCGTTGATCCCGGCGACGCTTCCGTCGGCGTTCTGCTCGATCCGCTTGATCCAGCGGCGGCCGAACTCGCCGGCGAAGAAGTCGCCGTCGTACTCCTCGGGGAACTTGACGCTGGAGTCGAGGCCGGCGTCGTAGCGGTAGACCGGGCCGCCCATCGGGGACTCGGAGCCGGTGCCGAACTCTGGCACGGAGCCGTCGTTGTACGGGATCCACGCGGCCTGCGCGGGCGGCAGGTCGGTGAGGCCCGTGTTGTGCGGCGAGGTGTTCTTCGGGGCGGCGCAGTCGAAGGTCTCGCCGGAGGCCCCGGTGGCGAAGTCGTAGTCGACGTACGGGTCGTTGTTCCCGGTGCAGAACGGCCAGCCGAAGTTGGCGGCCTTGGTCACCTTGGCGAACTCGACCTGCCCGGCGGGGCCGCGCTTCGGGTCGGCGGCGCCGGCGTCGGGGCCGTAGTCGCCGACGTAGACCGTGCCGGTCCTCTGGTCGACGCTGATGCGGAACGGGTTGCGGAAGCCCATCGCGTAGATCTCGGGGCGGGTCTTCTCGGTGCCCGGAGGGAAGAGGTTGCCGTCCGGGATCGTGTACGAGCCGTCCTCGGCGACCTTGATGCGCAGGAGCTTGCCGCGCAGGTCGTTGGTGTTGCCGGCGCTGCGGCGGGCGTCGAAGGCCGGGTTGCGGTCCGGGCGCTCGTCGATGGGCGTGAAGCCGTCGGAGGCGAACGGGTTGGAGTCGTCGCCGGTCGACAGGTACAGGTTGCCCTCGGCGTCGAAGGCGATGTCGCCGCCGACATGGCAGCAGACGCCGCGGGAGGCGGCGACGTCCAGGACCTTCTTCTCGCTGGCCGGGTCCAGCGTGCCGTCGGCCTTCAGGACGAAGCGGGCGAGGCGGTTGACGCCGTCGAACTCCTCGAAGTCCTCGGCGGTGCCGTTCTCCGGGGCGTCGCCCGCCGGGGTGTCCAGCGGCGGGGCGTAGTAGAGGTAGATCGCCCGGTTCTCCGCGAAGTCCGGGTCGACGCCGACGCCCTGGAGGCCCTCCTCGTCGTGGTTGTAGACGGAGATCTTGCCGGCGACCTTGGTGACGCCGCCCTGGTCGGTCAGGCGCAGTGTGCCGTCGCGGGCGGTGTGCAGGACGCTGCGGTCCGGGAGGACGGCGAGCGACATCGGCTCGCCCATCTCGGGTTCGCCCTTGGCGAGCGGCACCTGCTGGAACTGTCCTTCGGCGGCGGCCGGTGCGTCGTCGTGCTCCGGGTGGCCGGGGTGGGCGCCGGCGACGGTCGCCGGGGCGCCGACGGCCAGCAGCAGACCGGTGAACAGAGCGAGGGAGGTGCGGAGTCGGGGACGCCTCGCGGTCCTGGTGCCTTGTTTCTTGCTTCTGTGCACGAAGTCCCTCCGGGAACGGGGTGGGCCGTACGGGAGCGGTGCGAAGAGAGGTGTGCGTGCGGGCGCCGGGGTGCGCCGTCACCCCGGAGGCGTGGGTGTCCTGGACACTTCAGGGACGGTAGCCGCGTTCGTCCGGGGCCAACACCCCTTGGACCGGGCAAGGTTGCACTTTTGCCCATCACAGGACAAAGCGGGAGCCGGGCAGGCCGGACCGGGGACCGGCGGTGGGGCCGGCCCCCTGTCCCGACCTGCGGGCGCGTGGGCCGGGTCAGCTGCCGGGTGGGCCGGGTCAGCTGCTGAAAGCGGCGTCGAAGGACGCGGTGGGCGGCTCGAAGTCGAAGGCCCTGAGGCGGGTGAGGGCCTCGGGGGCGCCCTGGAGGCGGTCCATGCCGGCGTCCTCCCACTCGACGGAGACGGGCCCCTGGTAGCCGATGGAGCGCAGCATGCGGAAGACGTCCTCCCAGGGGACGTCGCCGTGGCCGGCGGAGACGAAGTCCCAGCCGCGCCGCGGGTCGCCCCAGGGCAGGTGGGAGCCGAGCCGCCCGTTGCGGCCGTCGAGGCGCTTGCGGGCCTCCTTGCAGTCGACGTGGTAGATCCGGTCCCGGAAGTCCCACAGGAAACCGACCGGGTCGAGGTCCTGCCACACGAAGTGCGAGGGGTCGAAGTTGAGGCCGAAGGCGGGGCGGTGGTCGACGGCCTCCAGGGCCCGCTGGGTGGTCCAGTAGTCGTAGGCGATCTCGCTGGGATGGACCTCGTGGGCGAAGCGCACGCCCTCGGTGTCGAAGACGTCGAGGATCGGGTTCCAGCGGTCGGCGAAGTCCTGGTAGCCGCGTTCGATCATCGGCTCGGGGGCGGGCGGGAACATGGCGACCAGGTGCCAGATGGCGGAGCCGGTGAAGCCGATGACGGTGTCGACACCGAGGCGGGCGGCGGCCCGCGCGGTGTCCTTCAGCTCGGCGGCGGCCCGCTGCCGTACGCCCTCGGCGTCGCCGTCGCCCCAGATCCGGCCGGGCAGGATGGCCTGGTGGCGTTCGTCGATGATGGCGTCGCAGACGGCCTGGCCGACCAGGTGGTTGGAGATCGCCCAGCACTTGAGGCCGTACTTGTCGAGCAGCTGGTGGCGGGAGTCGACGTAGGAGGGGTCGGCGAGGGCCTTGTCGACCTCGAAGTGATCGCCCCAGCAGGCGAGTTCCAGGCCGTCGTAGCCGAAGTCGCGGGCGAGTCGGCAGACCTCCTCCAGAGGCAGGTCCGCCCACTGACCGGTGAAGAGAGTGAAGTTGCGCGGCATGTCGCTGTCAGCCTCCCTAGAGGGCGATCGGGGTGTAGACGGAGTTCTTCTCGGCGCTCTCCTCCACCGCCGCCAGCACGCGCTGCACCTGGAGCCCGTCGGCGAAGGACGGCTCGGGCCGGGTGCCCTCGGCGACGGCGTGGACGAGGTCGCGCACCTGGTGGACGAAGGAGTGCTCGTAGCCGAGGCCGTGGCCCGGCGGCCACCAGGCGTGCAGGTAGGGGTGTTCGGGCTCGGTGACGAGGATGCGGCGGAAGCCGCCGTGCTCGGCGGGCTCGGTGGCGTCGAGGTAGGACAGTTCGTTGAGCCGCTCCAGGTCGAAGGCGAGAGAGCCGCGCTCGCCGTTCAGCTCGATCCGCAGGGCGTTCTTGCGGCCGGTGGCGTACCGGGTGGCCTCGAAGGAGACCAGGGCGCCGGCGGTGAGGCGGCCGGTGAACACGGCGGCGTCGTCCACGGTGACCTGGCCGAGGGCGCCGTCCGCGGAGTCGGCGGCGAGGCCCCGGGCGGCGCCGGCGGGCAGCGGGCGTTCGCGGACGAAGGTCTCGGTGAGCGCGGAGACGCCGGCGATCCGCTCCCCGGTGAGGTACTGGGTGAGGTCGACGATGTGGGCGCCGAGGTCGCCGAGCGCGCCGGACCCGGCCAGCTCCTTGCGCAGCCGCCAGGTCAGCGGCGACTTCGGGTCGGACAGCCAGTCCTGCAGGTACGTCACCCGCACGTGCCGCAGCCGGCCGACGCGGCCCTCGGCGACCATCCGCCGGGCCAGCGCGGTGGCCGGCAGCCGGCGGTAGTTGAAGCCGACCATCGCCAACTGGCCGCGCCGGCCCGCCTCCTCGGCGAGGCGGGTCATCTCCTCGGCCTCCTCGACGGTGTTGGCGAGCGGCTTCTCGCACAGGACGTGCTTGCCGGCGGCGAGCGCGGCGAGCGCGATCTCGGCGTGGCTGTCGCCCGGGGTGCAGATGTCGACGAGGTCGATGTCGTCGCGTGCGATCAGCGCCCGCCAGTCGGTCTCGGTGCTCGCCCAGCCGTGCCGGTCGGCCGCGGTGCGGACGGCGTCGGCGTCCCGGCCGCAGATCGCGGTCATCACCGGGTTCAGCGGCAGGTCGAAGACCCGGCCGGCGGTGCGCCAGCCCTGGGAGTGGGCGGCACCCATGAAGGCGTAGCCGACCATGCCGACCCGCAGGGGCGGTCTGGTCACGGATGCCCCCGGAGCCCCGGGTGCCTCCCCGGTCCCGGCCATCGGTGTGCCGTCCCCGGTCCCGGCGGCCGGTGTGCCCGCCCCGGCCCCCTCGGGCTGCTGCGGCTGTCCCATGCGGATGTCCTCCTCGTCGTCGTGGCGCGGTGGGGGGTGGGCCCCGCCCCGGCCGGCTGGTCGGGCCGCTGCCGGGGGCGGGCCCTGCCGCCGGCGGGATCGCCGGCGGCAGGGCCCGGGGCCGTCACTTGAAGCCCGTGGACATGTACTGGTCGACGTTCTCCTTGTCGACGACGGCCGAGTAGCAGGTCAGCGACGAGGGGATCTCGAACTCGGCGAGCCCGCCGACGCCCTTGCCCTGGCCGAGGGCGCGGGCGAGGTCGATGGCGGAGGCGGCCATGGTCGGCGGGTAGAGCACGGTCGCCTTCAGGACGCCGCTGTCGGCCTTGATGGCCTGGAAGGCGGAGAGGGCGCCCGCGCCGCCGACCATCAGGAAGCCGTCGCGGCCGGCCTGCTCGATGGCGCGCAGGGCGCCGACGCCCTGGTCGTCGTCGTGGTTCCACAGGGCGTCGAAGTCGGACTGGGCCTGGAGCAGCTGCGCCATCTTGGCCTGGCCGGACTCGACGGTGAAGTCGGCGGCCTGGCGGGCCACCTTCTTGATGTTCGGGTAGTTCTTCAGGGCGTCGTCGAAGCCCTGGGTGCGCTGCTTGGTCAGCTCCAGGTTGTCCAGGCCGGCCAGCTCGATGACCTTGGCGTCGGCCTTGTCCTTGAGCTTCTCGCCGATGTAGCGGCCGGCGTTGAGGCCCATGCCGTAGTTGTCGCCGCCGATCCAGCAGCGGTAGGCCTGCGGGCTGTTGAAGATGCGGTCCAGGTTGACCACCGGGATGCCGGCCCGCATGGCCTGGAGCCCGACCTGGGTGAGGGCCTTGCCGTCGGCGGGCAGCACGACCAGGACGTCGACCTTCTTGTTGATGAGGGTCTCGATCTGGCCGATCTGCTGCGCGGTGTCGTTGGAGCCCTCGGTCACCTCCAGGGTGACGTCGGAGTACTTCTCGGCACGCTTCTTGGCGTTCTCGTTGACGGCGTTGAGCCAGCCGTGGTCGGCCTGGGGACCGGCGTAGCCGATGGTGACGGGCTTGCCCGGCTCGTCGGCGGCGGCCGGCTGGTCGTTCGCGCTCGCCTTGTCGTCGCCGTCGTCGGGGTCGTTGCTGGTGCACCCGGTGAGGACGGCACCGGCGGACACGGCGGCGGCTCCGAAGAGCAGTCCTCTGCGGCTGGTGAGCTTCGTCATGACGGTGAACCCTTTCCTCAATGCGTGCTTGCGGTACGGCGCTGGACCAGCACGGCGGCGACGATGATCGCGCCCTTGGCGATCTGCTGGACGTCGCTCTGCAGGTTGTTCAGGGCGAAGATGTTGGTGATGGTGGTGAAGATCAGGACGCCGAGCACGGAGCCGATGATGTGGCCCCGGCCGCCGGTGAGCAGGGTGCCGCCGATGATCGCGGCGGCGATGGCGTCGAGTTCGTAGAGGTTGCCGTTGGTGTTCTGGCCGGAGCCGGCGAGGGCGATCAGCAGGAAGGCGGCGATGCCGCAGCACAGCCCGGACAGCAGGTAGAGGTAGAGCCGCTGGCGGCGGACGTCGATGCCGGCGAGGCGGGCGGCCTCGGCGTTGCCGCCGACGGCGACGGTGCGGCGGCCGAAGGTGGTCCGGTTCAGCACCAGCCAGCCGACGACGGTGACGGCGGCGAAGACCAGGACCAGCGGCGGTATGCCGAGGATGTACGAGTCGCGCTCGGCGAGGTCGAGGACGCCGGGGACGGTGACGACCTGGGTGCGCCCGTCGGTGATCTGGAGCGCGAGGCCGCGTGCCGAGGCCAGCATGGCGAGGGTGGCGATGAAGGGCACCATCCCGCCGAAGGAGATGAGCAGGCCGTTGACCAGGCCGCAGCCGACGCCGACCACGACCGCGGTGAAGAGGATGCCGATGAACCCGTACTCCTGGGTGGCGACCGTGGTCGCCCAGACCGAGGCGAGGGCGACGATGGCGCCGACCGACAGGTCGATGCCGCCGGAGATGATCACGAAGGTGACGCCGACGGTGACGACGCCGATCACGGACGCCTGGGTGAGCACCAGTTGGAGGTTGCGGGTGTCGAGGAACGAGTCGGGCTGGGTGATGCCGCCGATGAGGACCAGGGCGGCGAGCACGCCGAGCAGGGTGAGGGTGCGGACGTCGGCGCGGCCCAGCCGGCCTCGCCAGGAGGGCGGTCCGTCCACCGGTGCCGCCTTGTCGGTGCCGCCCCGTGGCGGGGACACGTGCTGCGTCATGACGCCGGGCTTCCTTCCATCACGAGGTCGAGTACGCGGTGTTCGTCGAGGTCGCGGGCGGGGGCCTCGTGCACGACGCGGCCCTCGCGCAGGACCAGTACGCGGTCGGAGAGGCCGAGGACCTCGGGCACCTCGCTGGAGACCAGCAGGACAGCGAGGCCCTCGTCGGCCAGGCGCCGGATGACGGCGTACAGTTCGGCGCGGGCGCCGACGTCGACACCGCGGGTGGGTTCGTCGAGCAGCAGGATCTTGCAGCCGCGCAGCAGCCAGCGGGCCAGGACGGCCTTCTGCTGGTTGCCGCCGGACAGGGTCCGCACGGGCACGGTGGGGTTGTCGGGCCGCAGGGAGAGTTCCCGGGTCGCGGCGCGGGCCGCGCCGAGTTCGGCGCCGCGGTCGATCCAGCCGGCGTGCGCGAAGCGGGACATGGCGGAGACCGACACGTTGCGGGTGACGGACTCCAGCATCAGCAGGGCCTGCGCCTTGCGCTCCTCGGGGGCGAGCCCGAGCCCGGCGCGCACGGCGGCGCGCACACTGCCCGGCCGCAAGGTGGTGCCGTCGACGCTCACTCGGCCCGTCGTGGGCTTGCGGGCGCCGTAGACGGTCTCCAGGATCTCGGAGCGGCCGGAGCCGACCAGGCCCGCGAGGCCGACGATCTCACCGGGGCGGACGTCCAGGTCGAGCGGGGCGAACTCACCCTCGCGCGACAGGCCGCGCACGCTCAGCACCGGCTGGGCGACGGGTGGTTGCGCGGGCCGCTCGGGGAAGACGTACTCGACGTTGCGGCCGGTCATCAGCGCCACCACCTCGCGGGTGGGCGTCGACTTGGCGGGCAGTCCGCCGGCGACGGCCCGGCCGTCCTTGAGGACGGTGACCCGGTCGCCGATGCGGCGGATCTCCTCCAGGCGGTGCGAGATGTAGACGACGGCGACCCCGTCGGCGGTGAGGTCGGCGACGATGCGGAAGAGGTTGTCGACCTCGTCCGGGTCGAGGGCCGCGGACGGTTCGTCCATCACGATGAGCCGTACGTCGTGGGAGAGCGCCCGCGCCATCGACACGATCTGCTGCTGCGCCGCGGACAGTTCCCCGACCAGCCGTCCCGGATCGACCTCCGGGTGGCCGAGGCGCTTGAGCAGCGCGGCCGTCGACGCCTTGGCCGCCCTGCCCCGTACGACGAAGCCGGCGGCGGTCGGCTCATGGCCTAGGTGGACGTTCTCGGCGACCGACAGGTGCTCCACCAGGTCGAGTTCCTGGTAGATGGTGGCGATGCCGAGGCGCATGGCGGCGATCGGGGAGCGCAGGGTGACGTCCTCGCCGCGCCAGCGGATGGTGCCGGTGTCGGGCTGGTGGGCACCGGCCAGCACCTTGATGAGGGTGGACTTGCCGGCGCCGTTCTGGCCGAGCAGGCAGTGCACCTCGCCGGCCTGGACGTCGAGGTCGACGCCGTCCAGGGCGCGGACCCCGGGGAACGACTTGGTGATGCCCAACATGCTGAGCAGCGGTGGTTCTGGTGCCATGTGAGGTCCCCTCGGCGGGCGTGCGGGCCGGTGACAGGGCAGAGCAGGGGTGAGGCGGGAGTGGGACAGGGTGGGACGAGGGCGTGCAGGACGGTTCGGGGCAGGACAGATCAGGGCAGGGCGGTGCGCTGTGCCGGACTGTGCTGGTGAAGGACTGCGCGCGGTGCGGTGTTACGCGGGTGAGAACAGGTGGTCGCTGATCAGCCGGGCCGCGCCGATGACTCCGGCGGTGGGGCCCAGCTCGCCCAGGACGATGGGCAGGTTGCCGGTCGCCAGGGGGAGCGACTGGCGGTAGACCTGGGTGCGGATCGCGGCGAGCAGGTTGTGGCCCAGGCCGGTCACGCCGCCGCCGATCACCACCAGGCCCGGGTTGAAGAAGCTGACCAGACCGGCGATGACCTGGCCGGTGCTCCGGCCGCCCTCCCGGATCAGGTCGAGCGCGGTGGCGTCGCCCGCGGCGGCCGCGGCGGCGACGTCGGCGGCGCTCAGGCCGCCGTTCGCCTCCAGCCGGTTCGCGAGCTCGGCCGAACGGCCCTGCTGGGCGGCCTCCGTCGCGTCGCGGGCCAGGGCCGCGCCGCTGAAGTGGGCCTCCAGGCAGCCGCGGTTGCCGCAGGCGCACTGGCGTCCCTCGGGCACGGCCTGGATGTGCCCGATGTCGCCGGCGCTGCCCGTGGTCCCGCGGTAGACGTCACCGCCGACGACGATGCCGCAGCCGATACCGGTACCGATCTTGACGACGAGGAAGTCCTGCTGGGTGCGGGCGACGCCCGCGTGCTGCTCCCCCAGCGCCATCAGGTTCACGTCGTTGTCGACCATGACCGGGCAGCCGAGTTCCTGGCTGAGCGCCTCCCGTACGGGGAAGCCGTCCCAGCCCGGCATGATCGGCGGAGCCACCGGGACGCCCTCGGGGAAGCGGACCGGTCCCGGGACGCCGATGCCGGCGCCGTCGAAGCCGTCCGCGAGCCCCGAGGCCCGGAGCTTGGCGGTCATGGCCAGGACGTGCTCGAAGACCGCGACGGGGCCCTCGCGTACGTCCAGGGGTTGGTTGATGTGGCCCAGGATCTCCAGCTCGGCGTTGGTGACGGCGACGTCGACCGAGGTCGCGCCGATGTCGACGCCGAGGAAGCGCAGATCCGGGTTGAGGCGGATGTTGTGGCTGCGGCGCCCGCCGCGCGAGGCGGCGAGTCCGTCGGCCACGACCAGTCCGGTCTCCAGCAGCCGGTCCACCTCGACGGCCAGCTTGGACCGGGAGAGGTCCACCTGGTCGCCGAGCTGGGCGCGGGAGTTGGGCCCTCCGTCGCGCAGCAGCTGGAGCAGTCGGGCCTGGTGGCCGTTGGCGGGTCGCGCGGTCATACGTCTCACGAACCCCTCCCCGCCTGATCGGCCTTGAGTGTACTGGTTTCGGCCACGTGCGTGACCTGCTTCGGTGGCTTGCTTTCGGAGGGAACGTAGCAGCGGGCGCCGGGTGTGGGAAGAAGTCACACACGAATTGCTGCGAACTTTCTCCACTGAGTGGACAAAGGAGGGGGTGTCATCGGCCTTACAGGGGACATCGCGAAGCCGCCCGGCATCTGCGCCGGGCGGCCTGTGACGGGGCCTGTGACGGGGGGCCGTGACGGGGCCTGACGGGGCCTGTGACCTTACGATTCGCCGCGCTGGTGGTACGAACGCCGGGTGTGCTCGGTGTGTTCGCGCATCAGCCGGGTCGCCTCCTGCTCGTCCCGGGCGGTGACGGCGGCGATCAGCCGGCGGTGCTCGATCCAGGACTCCTTGCCGCGCTGCCGGGCGACCGGCGTGTAGTACCAGCGCACCCGGCGGTCGACCTGGGCGGCCAGTTCGGCGAGGACGGCGTTGCCCGCCAGCTCCATCACCTTGGCGTGGAAACGGGCGTTGGCGACGACGGCCGCGTCCACGTCGTCGGCGGCGACGGCCCGCTCCCCCTCCCCGCACAGCTCCTCCAGCGCCGCGACGCCGGCGCTGCCCGCGTGGGCGGCGGCGAGCCGGGCGGCCTCGGCCTCCAGCAGCGTACGGACGGTGAGGAGCTGGTCGGCCTCCTCTTCCGTCGGCTCGTGCACGAAGGCTCCCTGGGCGGGGCGCAGATCGACCCAGCCCTCGGTGTTGAGCCGCTGCAGGGCCTCCCGCACGGGCTGCCTCGACACCCCGAGGTGACCGGCGAGTTCGCTCTCCACCAGGTGCTGGCCGGGGCGCAGGGAGCGGGTGGTGATGAGTTCGAGCAGCGCCTCGTAGACCCGGTCCCGCAGCGGTCCGGGTCTTTCGAGCCTGGGCACCGCGCCCTGCGGCAGTCCTGCGGACAACATCGGTCCCCCTTCGGCGGCCGGGCACACAACCATGACTGCGTAAAACCTGTACCCGCAGTATTGAATGTTTTTCGTCTACAGTCTACGGCGCGTCCGTCCGCGCCGACGGGGCGGCCGTTGGGTGCACCTCACCTGACATCGCCGCGGGCGCCGGGTTGTCAGGGGCAGCGGACGACCTGGCCGGCGTAGGAGAGGTTGCCGCCGAAGCCGAAGAGGAGCACCGGGGCGCCGGTGGTGATCTCGCCGCGCTCCACCAGCTTGGCGAGCGCGAGGGGGATGCTCGCGGCGGAGGTGTTCCCGGACTCCACGACGTCGCGGGCGACGACGGCGTTGACGGCGCCGATCTTCGCGGCGAGGGGCTCGATGATGCGCAGGTTGGCCTGGTGCAGGACGACCGCGGCGAGGTCGGCGGGCTCCAGTCCCGACCGCTCGCAGGCCTGCCGGGCGATGGCGGGCAGCCGGGTCGTGGCCCAGCGGTAGACGCTCTGCCCCTCCTGCGCGAACCGGGGCGGCGTGCCCTCAATGCGGACCGCGTGGCCCATCTGGGGCACCGAGCCCCACAGCACGGGCCCGATCCCCGCCTCCTCGCCCGGTGCGCAGCCCTCCACGACGGCGGCTCCGGCCCCGTCGCCGACCAGCACGCAGGTGGTGCGGTCGGTCCAGTCGGTGACCTCGGACATCTTGTCGGCGCCGATGACCAGCGCCCGGCGGGCGGCGCCGGCCCGTACGGCGTGGTCGGCGGTGGCGAGGGCGTGGGTGAAGCCGGCGCACACGACGTTGACGTCCAGCGCGGCGGGGCCCGGGATGCCGAGGCGGGCGGCGACGCGGGCGGCGGTGTTCGGGGAGCGGTCGATGGCGGTGGAGGTGGCGACCACGACCATGTCCACGTCGGCGGGGGTGAGCCCGGCCGCGGCGAGCGCCTTGGCGGCGGCGTGGCCGGCCAGCTCGTCCACCGGCTCCTCGGGGCCGGCGATACGGCGGGAGTGGATGCCCACCCGGCTCCTGATCCACTCGTCGCTGGTGTCGACCATGCCCGCCAGGTCCTCGTTGGTGAGAATCCCGGCGGGCTGGTAGTGGCCGACGGCGGTGATGCGGGAGCCGTGGTGCATGGGTGGAGTCCTCGCTGCCTCTGGGGTACGCAATCCACCAGTGTGATCAGTGACCGGCGGGTACGACGGCAGGTGTTGTGACAGGATTCGGGCGCCCGGCTTGTCGGCTTCCGTCAGCTTCCCGCGCGCCCCGCGGCCCGGCACACCTCACCCGGTGAACAGTTGCGTCGCCTTCCGGACGAGTTCGTGCAGCCCGTAGGCCAGCGGTGCGCCCACCCACAGCCAGGTGAAGGCGATCAGCGGCCGCCTCTCGGGCAGGTCGGGCGGACTCCGGCTGCTGTCGTCGGACATCGGTGCCCTCCTTCGGCGGGGCCGGGGTGACGTGGTGCCGGGCGTGGACCGGCCGGACCAGCTCGTTGGCGGCGAACCCGACGACCAGCAGCCCGATCATGATGAGGAACGAGGTGCCGTACAGGGCGGAACCGTGCCGTCCGGCCTCCTCCTGCCGGTCGGCGATGCCGAGCTGGAAGGGCAGCGCGCTCTGCGTGCCGCTGAGGCCGAGCGCGGACTCCAGAGGCGGTTCGAACACGGACCAGGCGTAGGCATGGCCGATGGAGAGGTGGACCGAGAGGGCGGCGGGGGGAATGAGCCAGCGGCTCCAGCCGGGTGGGGCGACGGGGGGCTCATGGGTCTCCAGCCGTTGGGAGTGACGGGGGGTGAGAAGTCGGGCGGCCGGACGACCACGGTCCTTGCACAAAGCCTTGCTGGGCCATCCTCCATACTGTAGACAATATTTCGTCGACATGGCTTACCAGCACGCTCCACCCAAGCTTCCCGGTTCCTCGGTATCCCTCGACCGAACGGAGCTCTCCCGCCATGAAAGTCGCAGTCCTCGGCGCCGGGGCGATCGGCGCCTACGTCGGCGCCGCGCTCCACCGTGCGGGCGCCGACGTGCATCTCATCGCCCGTGGACCGCATCTGGCGGCCATGAGGCACTACGGGGTCAGGGTGCGCAGCCCGCGCGGCGACTTCACCGCGCACCCACGCGCCACCGACGACCCGGCCGAGGTCGGCCCGGTCGACTATGTCTTCCTGGGGCTGAAGGCCAACTCGTACGCGGCGTGCGGGCCGCTGATCGAGCCGCTGCTGCACGGCACCACGGCGGTCGTGGCCGCCCAGAACGGCATCCCCTGGTGGTACTTCCACCGGCACGGCGGCCCGTACGACGGCCGCCGGCTGGAGAGCGTGGACCCGGCCGGCGCGGTCAGTGCGGTGCTCGCGCCCGAACGGGCCGTCGGCTGCGTGGTGTACGCGGCCACCGAACTCGAACAGCCCGGCGTCGTACGGCATGTGGAAGGCACCCGCTTCTCGATCGGCGAGCCCGACCGGAGCGTGTCGGCGCGGTGCCTGGACTTCAGCGAGGCGATGCGGTCGGGCGGCCTCAAGTGCCCGGTCGAGCCCGATTTGCGCGACGACATCTGGCTGAAGCTGCTGGGCAACATCTCCTTCAACCCGATCAGCGCGCTGGCCCGCGCCACCATGCGGCAGATGTGCCGGCACGGCGGCACCCGGCAGGTCATCGAGACGATGATGAACGAGACGCTCGCGGTCGCCTCGGCCCTCGGCTGCGAGGTCGGCGTCTCCGTCGAACGCCGGCTCGCGGGCGCCGAGAAGGTCGGCGACCACCGCACCTCCACGCTCCAGGACCTGGAGCGCGGCAAGCCGCTCGAACTCGACGTGCTGCTCGCGGCCGTGGTCGAGCTGGCGGAGATCACCGGTGTCCCGGTGCCCACCCTGCGCACCGTGCACGCCCTGTCGGACCTGCTCGCACTGAGGAGCGCCGCATGAGCGACCGCAGCACGAACGAAAGCGGCATGAGCGAACGCCGCACGAGGAAACGCGACCGCAGCCCGAAGACCTACACCCGCCTCACCCACCCCCTGGTCCGGGACACCCGCGACGGCCCCCTGCGCCGGGCCGGCTGGGACGAGGCCCTGGACCGGACCGCCCGCGAACTCGACGCGGCGCGCGGCGCGTTCGGGATGTTCTCCTGCGCGCGGGCCACCAACGAGATGAACTACGTGGCGCAGAAGTTCGCCCGCGTCGTCATGGGCACGCACAACGTCGACTCCTGCAACCGCACCTGCCACGCCCCGAGCGTCGCGGGTCTGTCGGCGGCCTTCGGCTCGGGCGGCGGCACCTCCTCCTACGAGGAGATCGAGCACACGGACGTGATCGTGATGTGGGGCTCCAACGCCCGCTTCGCGCACCCGATCTTCTTCCAGCACGTGCTCAAGGGCATCCGCAACGGCGCCCGCATGTACGCCGTCGACCCGCGCCGCACCTCCACCGCCGAGTGGGCGGAGAGCTGGCTCGGCCCGAACGTCGGCACCGACATCCCGCTGGCGCACGCGATGGGCCGGGAGATCATACACGCGGGCCTGGCCAACGAGGAGTTCATCGCGCGGGCGACCACCGGCTACGAGGAGTACCGGGCCCTGGTCGAACCCTGGACGCTCTCCCTCGCCGAGAAGGTGACGGGCGTACCGGGCGCCGCCATCCGCCAGTTGGCGCACGCCTACGCCCGCGCCGAACGCGCCCAGCTCTGCTGGACCCTCGGCATCACCGAGCACCACAACGGCACCGACAACGTCCGCGCCCTGATCAACCTCTCCCTCCTCACCGGCCACGTCGGCCGCTACGGCTCCGGGCTCCAGCCCCTGCGCGGCCAGAACAACGTGCAGGGCGGCGGCGACATGGGCGCGATCCCCAACCGCCTGCCCGGCTTCCAGGACGTACTGGACCCCCAGGTCCGCCGGAAGTTCGAGGCGGCCTGGGACACGGAACTGCTCCCGAGCCACGGCATGACCCTGACCGAGATGTTCGAGGCGATGGACGAGGGCACACTGCGCGCCGTCTACTGCATCGGCGAGAACCCGGCCCAGTCGGAGGCCGACGCCGAACAGGCCCTGCGCCGCCTGCGCGCGCTCGACTTCCTCGTCGTCCAGGACATCTTCCTGACGAAGACCGCGGAACTGGCCGACGTGGTCCTCCCGGCCACGGCGGGCTGGGCGGAGACGGAGGGTACGACGACCAACAGCGAGCGCCGCGTCCAGCGCGTCCGGCGCGCGGTCACCCCGCCCGGCGAGGCCCGCGAGGACATCGACATCCTCTGCGACCTCGCGACCCGCCTCGGCCACGACTGGAAGTACGCCGACGCCGAGACGGTCTGGAACGAGCTGCGCTCCCTGTCCCCGGACCACCACGGGATGACGTACGCCCGCCTGGAGGAGCACCAGGGCATCCAGTGGCCCTGCCCGAGCACAGAGAAGCTCGAACCCCCGTACCTCCACGCGAGGTTGTGGGACGCGGAGACCGACCGGCGCGGCCGTCTCGCCCCCTTCGGCCTGGTCCGGCACGACCCGCCGGTGGACCTCACCGACGAGGAGTACCCGATCCGCCTGACCACGGGCCGCCGCCTCGACTCCTACAACACGGGTGTGCAGAGCGGCGGTTACGCCTCCCCGCTGCGCCGCGGCGAGTCCGTCGAACTCTGCCCGGAGGACGCCGAGCACTACGGCGTGGTGGTCGGCGAAGAGGTCCGGGTCACCTCCCGCCGTGGCTCCCTCCTGGCCCCCGTCTGGGTCGATCCGGCGCTCCGCCCCGGCCTCGCCTTCATGAGCTTCCACTTTCCCGACGAGGTGGACACCAACCAGCTGACCATCGAGGCGAACTGTCCCATCGCCGGGACGGCGGAGTTCAAGGCCTCGGCGATCCGGATCGAGAAGGTGAGCACCGGTGGACCTGCGCTTCGGTGACAGCAAGCCCACGGACGACGAACGCGCCGCCGTCGACGCCCTGCTCGGCCCGCCCGAGTCCTCCTGGGAGGGCGCCGACCGCTCCGATGCCGACCTGCGCTGGGCCCGCGGCGGCCACGAGGCCCGCGCCCGCCGCGACCTCCTCCTCCCCGGCCTGCACGCCCTCAACGACCGCGTCGGCTGGATCAGCGAGGGCGCCCTCGACTACCTCTGCCGCCGCCTGACGGTACCCCCGGCCGAGGCGTACGGCGTGGCCACCTTCTACGCCATGTTCTCGGTCCGACCCCGCCCCGCGACGGTGGTCCACCTCTGCACGGACCTGGCCTGCACGGCAGCGGGCGCGAGCGACCTGTGCAAGACGGTCCAGTCACACCCCGGCATACACGCGGAACCCAGCCCCTGCCTGGGCCTGTGCGAACGAGCCCCCGCGGCTCTGGTGATCCGAGCGGGAGCACCCTCTCCCCTTCCGGCGCAGGAGGACCTCCCAGCCCGTCCGGCGTTCGAGGACGAGGCCGAAGGCCGAGAAGAGGGGACCGGGGGCGCAGCCCCCGGGGACGACGGGGGCACCTCCCGCTCGCGCGAAGCCGAGAGTGGGGGAGGGAAGGGGCGACCGGGGCGAGAAACCCTGCGGGCCACAGCCGTCGTCGCCCCCGCCACCCCCGAAGCGACCGTCCTCGCCGCGACCAGCCCCGAAGCGACCCCACCCGAACCCCACCCCGCCACCGCCATCCCCCAACGCGGCGGCCCCCACGACCTCCCCCTCCTCCACCGCATAGCCACCACACCCCCCACCGACCCCACCTCCCTGGACGCCTACCGCGCCACCGGCGGCTACACCGCCCTCCGCCGAGCCTTCACCCTCGGCCCCGCCGGCGTCATCCGCGAGGTCACCGACGCCGGCCTCGTCGGCAGGGGCGGCGCCGCCTTCCCCACCGGCCGCAAATGGCAGGCCACGGCCGCCCAGCCCGACCACCCCCACCACCTCGTCTGCAACGCCGACGAATCGGAACCCGGCACCTTCAAGGACCGCGTCCTCATGGAGGGCGACCCCTTCGCACTGGTGGAGGCGATGACCATCGCGGCGTACGCGATCGGCGCCCACAAGGGCTACCTCTACCTCCGCGGCGAATACCCCCGCGCCCTCACCCGCCTCACCCACGCCATCGACCAGGCCCGCACCCGCGGCCTCCTCGGCGACGACGTCCTCGGCCAGGGCTACGCCTTCGACATCGAGATCCGGCGCGGCGCCGGCGCGTACATCTGCGGCGAGGAGACGGCCCTGTTCAACTCCATCGAGGGCTACCGGGGCGAGCCCCGCTCCAAGCCCCCGTTCCCGGTGGAGAAGGGCCTGTTCGGCAAGCCCACGGTCGAGAACAACGTGGAGACCCTGGTCAACGTCCTCCCCATCCTCACTAGGGGCGCCGAGGCGTACGCCGCGACCGGCACCCCCGCCTCCACCGGCACGAAGCTGTTCTGCGTCTCGGGCAGCGTGGCCCGCCCCGGCGTCTACGAACTCCCCTTCGGCGCCACCCTCGGCGAGCTGCTCACCCTCGCCGGCCCCCCGGAGAACCTCCGCGCGGTCCTCCTCGGCGGCGCCGCCGGCGGCTTCGTACGCCCCGACGAACTCGACATCCCCCTCACTTTCGAGGGCACCCGCGCGGCCGGCACCACCCTCGGCTCCGGCGTGGTGATGGCCTTCGACGACACCGTCCCCCTCCCCCGCGTCCTGCTCCGCATCGCCGAGTTCTTCCGCGACGAGTCCTGCGGGCAGTGCGTGCCGTGCCGGGTCGGGACGGTGCGCCAGGAGGAGGCGCTGCACCGCATCGCCGAGCGCACGGGCGCCGCGGCAGCGGACGACATCGCCCTGCTGAGAGAGGTGGGCCGCGCGATGCGGGACGCCTCGATCTGCGGGCTGGGCCAGACCGCGTGGAACGCCGTGGAATCCGCCATCGACCGTCTGGGGGCGTACGAATGACCGCGATACCGCTCGGAGTGCCGCGCCGCCTGGTGGAGTTCACCCTCGACGGGCAGGAGGCCCGGGTCCCCGAGGGCTCGACACTGCTCGACGCCTGCCGGGCCGCCGGCAAGGACGTGCCGACGCTGTGCGAGGGCGACACCCTCGCGCCGAAGAACGCCTGCCGGGTCTGCGTGGTGGAGGTCGAGGGGGCCAGGACCCTCGCCCCGGCCTGCTCGCGCCGCGCGGAGCCGGGCATGGTGGTGCGCACCGACACCGAGCGCACCCGGCACAGCCGCAAGGTCGTCCTGGAACTCCTCGCCTCCTCGGTGGACCTCTCCACCACGCCCTCCGTCGCCGGGTGGATCAAGGAGTACGAGGCGAAGCCGGACCGCTTCGGCCCGGACGCGGCCCGCGTCGACGAGCAGCCGCGCGTCGACAACGACCTGTACGTGCGCGACTACGGCAAATGCATCCTCTGCTACAAGTGCGTGGACGCCTGTGGGAACCAGTGGCAGAACAGCTTCGCGATCTCCGTCTCCGGGCGCGGCTTCGACGCCCGCATCTCGGTGGAGCACGACGGCCCGCTCACCGACTCGGCGTGCGTGTACTGCGGCAACTGCATCGAGGTCTGCCCCACGGGGGCGCTCTCCTTCAAGTCGGAGTTCGACATGCGGGCGGCGGGCACCTGGGACGAGGAGCGGCAGACGGAGACGACGACGGTGTGCGCGTACTGCGGTGTGGGCTGCAACCTCACGCTCCATGTGCAGGACAATGAGATCGTCAAGGTCACCTCGCCGCACGACAACCCGGTGACCCACGGCAACCTGTGCATCAAGGGCCGCTTCGGCTACCAGCACGTACAGAACCGGGACTGACCGGCACGAGAGCCTGACCGGCACGAGGGACACGGACATGGGACGAGTCACGGAACGACGCAAGGTGATCCGGGTACGGGACGGCGCGGTCTCCACCCGCCCGGACACGCTCGTCGCCGAGGAACCGCTGGAGATCCGGCTGAACGGCAAGCCGCTCGCGATCACCATGCGCACCCCCGGCGACGACTTCGCGCTGGCGGCCGGTTTCCTGGTCAGCGAGGGCGTCCTCGCCGAGCGGGCCGACCTCCAGAACATCGTGTACTGCGCGGGAGCGACGGGCGACGGGTCGAACACGTACAACGTGGTCGACGTACGGACCTCCCCGGGCGTACGCGTCCCCGACATCACCCTGGAGCGGAACGTCTACACGACCTCGTCCTGCGGCCTGTGCGGCAAGGCCAGCCTGGACGCGGTGCGGACGACGGCCCGCTGGCCCATCTCCGACACGCCTCCGGTCCGCGTCGCCCCGGAGCTGCTGGCGGCCCTCCCCGACCGGCTGCGCGCCTCCCAGCGGGTCTTCGACCGCACCGGCGGGCTGCACGCCGCGGCGCTGTTCACCGAGGACGGCGAGCTGGTCGACGTACGGGAGGACGTGGGCCGGCACAACGCGGTCGACAAGCTGGTCGGCCGGGCCCTGCAGAACGGGGAGCTGCCGCTGTCGCGTTCGGTGCTGCTGGTGTCGGGGCGGGCCTCCTTCGAGCTGGCGCAGAAGGCCGTGATGGCCGGCATCCCGGTGCTGGCCGCCGTGTCGGCGCCGTCCTCGCTGGCGGTGGACCTGGCCGCCGAGACGGGGCTGACGCTGGTGGGGTTCCTGCGCGGCGCCTCCATGAACGTGTACGCGGGTGAGGAGCGCGTCGCCCTGCGGGCCACGGCCGCCCAGGGCTGACCCGCCCCCCGCGACACGGCGGCGGGGCCCCGACCGGCGGGGAGCGCCCCCTGCGCCCTAGGGGCCCCGTCTCAACCGCGTACGGCGCCGGTGCCCACGGCTGTCCGGGAGGCCGCATCCGCCGCCTCGATCGCCTCGATCGCCTCGATCGCCTCGGGGTTCCGGCAGCACCGCCGGCGAGGCCCGCGCGCCGAACAGGACGTGCGCCATCGGCAGCCCCGCCGCCGGTGACTTCTTCGACCCGGCGAACTGGATCGCGATCCGGTCCTCCCGGCCGGTGCCCATCCCCCGGGCCCCGTACCGGGTGCAGCATGATCTCCTGCACCGCATCGGCCGAGAAGCCGCCCCCGGCGCTGCCCAGCAGGGCGGCCGCCGGCAGCGGCGCGACGACGACGCCGACCGGGGACGAGAAGGAGCCCCCGCAGATCGCGGCGGGCACGTTGCCGCGGGCCAGGGAGGTGAAGGCGATCGGCGACTGGACGGTCGAGGGGACCGGGCGGGCCTGCCCGAGCCGGGCCGGGTCGACTTCGTCCTGGTCCACGGCCGCGCCCGCCCCTCGGCGCAGAGCGCGGCGGACGCCCTCTCGCCGGCGATCCTGACGGCCGGCGACCGCCTGCACGAGCCTCAGCGGGCCGGCCGCGGATAGGTGAGCTGCTTGACCCGGCGCAGGAACGGCGACGCCTCCACCTGCTGGACGCCCTCCAGGCGGCCCAGCGGACCGCTGAGGTAGGCGTAGAGGTCGGCGGTGCCGCGGAAGACGGCGGTGGCGACGATGTTGGACGGCCCGGCGGTCGCGGCGGCGTGGGCGATCGCGTCGTGGGCGGCGAGTGCCTCGCCGACCCGGTGCAGGGCGGCCGGGGTGGTGGTGATCCACAGGGCGGCGATGGTCCGGTAGCCGAGGATCTCGCAGTCGTACTCCACGTCGACGTACACGGCCCCGGAGGCGAGCAGCGCGGCGAGGCGGCGTTTGACGGCGGACTCGGAGCGGCCGGTGGCGCGCTGGAGTTCCGGGTACCCGGCGCGGCCGTCGCGTTCCAGGACGGTGAGCAGGGGTTCGTCCTCGGGGTCGATGCGGGGCGGTCCCGGCTCCCGGGGGCCGTGGTCGGAGCGCAGCGCGGCCACCTCGTCGTCGCCGAGCACGCGGAACTTGCGGAGCCAGCCGGTCGGGCCGCCGTAGAAGCGGTGGAGCATCTGGTGGGCGTGGATCTCCAGGACGCGCGGGGTGCGCGGCAGCTTGCCCAGGAGCAGGTCGTCCCGGTCGCCGGGGCTGCGCGGCCGGGTGCCGAAGACGACCTCGGTGCCGCCGCCGGCGAGCCCGATCCAGTTGGTGTCGGGCCGCTTGGCGAGGGCGTCCGCGATGGCGAGGGCACTGTCGGGGACGCAGCGCAGCCGCAGCGTCCAGTGGTCCTGCCCGAGGCGTTCGGCGTCCCGGACGGCGACCACACGCAGTCCGCCCTCGGCGCGCAGCCGACGGTAGCGGCGGGCGATCGTCTGGTCGGAGACGCCGAGGACCGCGCCGATCCGGCTGAAGGAGGCGCGCCCGTTGATCTCCAGCGCGTCCAGCAGCCGCAGGTCCAGCTCGTCGAAGGTGTCGGATTCCATCCGCATGGCAGGCGCTCCCGTCGAATTCCGCCGCACGGCCGCCGGTGACCGGTGCGATGGGGCGGCGGCGGCCCATCGTACGGAGGAACACACACGTATCGCACAGGGGAGGGAGAACGGACATGCGTACATGGGGGCCGCTGACAGCGGTGTGCCTCGGCACGTTCATGCTGCTGCTGGACGTGACGATCGCGGTGGTGGCGCTGCCGGACATGGCCCGGGGCCTGCACGCGTCACTGAGCGATCTGCAGTGGGTGATGGACGGCTACGCGCTGGCTCTGGCCGCGCTGCTGCTGGGCCTGGGCGCGGCGGCCGACGTGCTGGGACGGCGCCGGGTGCACGTGGCGGGCGTCGTGCTGTTCGCGGTGGCGTCGATGCTGTGCGGGCTGGCCGGCGGGCCGGAGATGCTGGTGGCCGCGCGGGTCGTGCAGGGGGTGGGCGCGGCGGCGATGTTCGCCACCACGCTGCCGCTGCTGGCCTCGGTCTACCAGGGGCGGCACCGGTCGATGGCGCTCGGTGTCTGGGGCGCGGTGAGCGGCGCGGCGGCGGCCGTCGGGCCGGTGCTGGGCGGGGTGCTGACCGACGGTCCGGGCTGGCGGTGGATCTTCTACGTCAACCTGCCGGTGAGCGTGGCGGCGGTCTGGCTGACGCTGCGTGTGGTGCCGGAGTCGCGCGGGGCGCGCGGGCGCCGCGTGGACTGGGCGGGCACGGCGGCCTTCGCAGGGTTCGCGGGCGCGCTGACCTACGGAGCGGTGCGGGCCGGGTCGCACGGCTGGACGGAGGGCGGCACGCTGCTCGCCTTCGCTCTGGCGGTGGGGGCGCTGGGCGCGTTCCTCGTCGTGGAGCGGCGGGTCGCCGATCCGCTGCTGGACCCGCGGCTGTTCCTGCGGCCCGCGTTCTCGGGCGTGATGCTGGGCGCGCTGGCCTTCAACGCGGCGGCGTTCGGCGTGATGGTCTACACGTCCATATGGCTCCAGACGATGCTGGGGATGAGCCCGGTGCGCGGCGGGCTGGTGTTCGTGTGGATGTCGCTGGCGTCGTTCGTGGTGGCCGCGGCGGGCGGGCGGCTGCTGCACGGGGTGCCGGCCCGGTACACCATCGGCGGCGGGCTGCTGCTGATCGCGGCGGGGCAGTTCTGCATGGCGTTCCTGGACGCCTCCTCGACCGCGTCGGCCCTGGTGCCGGGTCTGCTGCTGGTGGGCGTCGGGACGGGGCTGGTGTCACCGGGCATCGCGGGCGCGGCGCTGGCGGCGGTGCCGCACGAGCGGGCCGGGATGGCGGGCGGCGCGGTCAACACCTTCCGCCAGCTGGGGTACGCGCTCGGCATCGCCCTGTTCGGCACGGTGCTGACCTCGCGGCTGACGGACACGCTTCCGCACGACGCGGCGCACGGGCTGGCGGGCGGTGCGGCGGGCGCGCTGCGCGGGGTGTTCGGCGAGCATGTGCTGCGGGCGGCGTTCGCGTCCGGCCTGAACGCGGCGGCGGTCACCGCGGGCGCGATCGCGACGGTCGCCGGAGTGCTGGTGCTGGCCCTGGTGCGGACCGCGCGCCCGGACGCCCCGGCGCCCTCGGCGGCGGCCTCCACGGCACCCGCGGGCACGGCACCGGCCGGAAAGCCGACCGGGGAGCCGACCGGGGAACCGACCGCCTCGTATGGGCGGTAAGCGGGTCGTACAGATTCGGTGGAGATACCGCCACCGATGCTTACCCAACCGTCAGGAAAGTGTCCGACCCCTCCCCTTGTGGGCCATTTCCGCCCGCTGACCAGCGGCAACCTGAGGGTTGGTCAGGCGTGACGCCCCTGACGCCCCTGTCCGGGGTGGGGTAGCTTTCACCGCGCTGTGCGGGGGCGTCACCAGGAGCCATGAGCCATGAGCCAGGAGCCAGGAGCGGGGAGCGGGGAGCGGGGTTTGCGCGAGTTCACCAGTCCTCCGTCGACGTCGGCGCCCCCGGTGGGCGGTCTCGCCGACGCCGTCTTCCAGCATGCCGAGGAGGACCCGGGGCACATCGCGCTCGGGCGCAAGGACGACTCCGGCCGGTGGCGGGACGTCACCGCGGGCGCCTTCCGCGACGAGGTGCTGGCCCTCGCCAAGGGGCTGCTGGCCCAGGGCGTCCGCTTCGGCGACCGGATCGCCATCATGTCCCGCACCCGCTACGAGTGGACGCTGTTCGACTTCGCCCTGTGGTCGATCGGCGCCCAGGTGGTGCCGATCTACCCGACCTCGTCGGCCGAGCAGTGCCTGTGGATGTTCTACGACGCGGAGGTGACGGCGGCGGTCGTCGAGCACGAGGACCACGCGATGACCATCGCCACCGTCATCGACCGGCTGCCGCAGCTGCGGGGCCTGTGGCAGCTGGACTCCGGAGCCGTGCAGGAGCTGTACGACGCGGGCGCGCACCTGGACGACGAGGTGGTGCACCGGCACCGCAGGGCGGTCACGCCCGACTCGCCCGCCAGCGTCATCTACACCTCCGGCACCACCGGCCGCCCCAAGGGCTGCGTCCTGACGCACGGCAACTTCATGTACGAGGCGGACACGGTCATCGAGCGCTGGGAGCCGGTGTTCCACTCCAAGCGGGGCGACGAGGTCTCGACACTGCTGTTCCTGCCGCTCGCGCACGTCTTCGGGCGGATGGTGGAGGTCGCCGCGATCCGCGGCCGGGTCCGCTTCGGCCACCAGCCGCAGTTGAACGCCGCCGCGCTCCTGCCGGACCTGGCCGCTTTCCGGCCGACCTTCATCCTGGCCGTGCCGTACATCTTCGAGAAGGTGTACAACGCGGCCCGGCGCAAGGCGGAGAAGGAGGGCAAGGCCGGTCCCTTCGAGAAGGCCGTCGAGGTGGCCGTGAGGTACGCGGAGGCGGTGGAGGCGAGGGCCTGGGGCATCGGGCCGGGCCCGTCGGCGGCGCTGCGGATGCAGCACCAGCTCTTCGACAAGCTCGTCTACGGCAAGGTGCGCGGCGCGATGGGCGGCCGCATCCGCAACGCGATGTCGGGCGGTTCGGCGATGGACCGGCGGCTCGGGCTGTTCTTCGCGGGCGCGGGCGTGCAGATCTACGAGGGCTACGGTCTGACCGAGTCCACGGCGGCGGCCACCGCCAACCCGCCCGAGCGCACCCGCTACGGCACCGTCGGCCGCCCGATCCCCGGCACCACGGTGCACATCGCGGACGACGGCGAGATCTGGCTGAACGGCGGCAACGTCTTCGAGGGCTATCTCAACAACCCGAAGGCGACCGACGAGTCCCTGCACGACGGCTGGCTGGCCACCGGGGACCTGGGCTCCCTGGACGAGGACGGCTATCTCACCATCACCGGCCGCAAGAAGGAGATCCTGGTGACCTCCGGCGGCAAGAGCGTCTCGCCCGGCCTGCTGGAGGAGCGCGTGCGGGACCATCCGCTGGTCAACCAGTGCATCGTGGTCGGCAACGACCGTCCCTACGTCGCCGCCCTGATCACCCTGGACCAGGAGGCGGTCGAGCACTGGCTGACGATGCGCGACAAACCGCGCCTCGCGCCGGCGGAGCTCGTCCACGACGCCGACCTGGAGACGGAGGTGCGGCGGGCGGTCGTCGCGGCCAACACACTGGTCTCGCAGGCCGAGTCCATCCGCACCTTCCGCATCCTCGCCCAGCCCTTCACCGAGGAGCACGGGCTGCTCACGCCCTCGCTGAAACTGAAGCGCAAGGCCATCGAGAAGGCCTACGAGACAGAGGTCGCGGCGCTGTACACGGCGTGAATCCGGCGGTCAGGAATGCATCACGGCTCGTGATCGTTGACCATGTACGTACCACCTGACCACAACCGAAGGATCAAGAGCTCGTGAGCAGCAAGGTCCCCCCGATCATCCTGAACAACGGCGTCGAGATGCCCCAGCTGGGGTTCGGCGTCTGGCAGGTGCCGGACGACGAGGCCGAGACGGCCGTCGCCCAGGCACTGGAGGCCGGGTACCGCAGCATCGACACAGCGGCGATCTACGGCAATGAAGAGGGCACCGGCAGGGCGATCGCCGCTTCCGGCCTGGCCCGCGAGGACCTCTTCGTCACCACCAAGCTCTGGAACAAGGAACAGGGGTACGACTCCACCCTCCGCGCCTTCGACACGTCGCTGGCGAAGCTGGGCCTGGACTACGTCGACCTGTACCTGATCCACTGGCCCATGCCGGCCAAGGGGCGGTACGTCGACACGTACAAGGCGTTCGAGAAGCTGCACGCCGACGGCCGGATCCGGGCGATCGGTGTGTCGAACTTCCTGCCGGAGCATCTGGAGCGGCTGCTCGGCGAGACGTCGGTCGTCCCGGCCGTCAACCAGATCGAGCTGCACCCCCACCTCCAGCAGCACGTCGCGCGGGAGTACCACGCGGAGCAGGGCATCGCCACCGAGGCATGGTCGCCGCTGGGCTCGGGCAAGGGCATCCTGGAGATCCCGGCCATCGTGGCGATCGCGCAGAAGCACGACCGCACGCCGGCCCAGGTCGTGCTGCGCTGGCACCTCCAGCTCGGCAACGTGGTGATCCCGAAGTCCGTGACGCCGTCCCGGATCAAGGAGAACATCGACGTGTTCGGCTTCGAGCTGGACACCGAGGACCTCGCGGCGATCAGCGCACTGAACGAGGACCGCCGCGTGGGCGCCGACCCGGCCGGCTTCGAGATCGAATGAGGCACGCTGTGAGGGGGCCCGGTCGGTGCGACCGGGCCCCCTCGCACGCCCGGGTCGGGTGGCCCCAGCGGCCGTACGACGACGGAGTTGACGTCGACGCCGGCGGGCTGCGTCATGGCCCGCACGATCGCGTCGGCGCTCTGCTCGGCGGTGAGCAGCTCGCCGGGCGGCAGCGTGCCGGTGGCGTCCCAGAACGGCGTCTCCACCCGGCCGGGCGCGACCAGGGTTACGCCGACGCCCCACGGGGTGACCTCCCGCCGGGTGTTCTCGGCGAGGCCGGTGACCACCCTCCCCCGCTCTCGGCTTCGTTCGAGCGGGCGGTACCCCATGGTGGCGCCGTAGAAGTTCCCCGGGGCGGGCACGAACCCGGCGACGCTGCCGCCCAGGACGATCCGGCCCAGGTCTCCTTGAGCGCGTCGATCGACGTCCTGATCAGCAGGGCCGGGCCCAGCACGTTGGTCAGGACCATCTCGGTCCAGCTCGCCGGGTCGCCCTCGGCGACGGTGTCGTGGGTGGCGGACCCGGCGTCGGCGACGACCGTGTCGAGGCGCCCGAACCGCTTCAGCGTCGTCTCCACGGCGGCGGTCACCCGGTCGTGGTCGGCGGCGCTGCCCACGATCGCCAACGGGCTCTCGGGATCGCCCGGTTCCGCGCTGAACGCCCTCAGCCGCGCCTCTCCCCGGCCGGTGACGGCCACCCGCCGTCCCGCGTCCAGCAGCCGGCGGGCGACGGCGGCGCCGATGGCGCTTGCGCCCCGGTGACGAGCGTGACGGGCGCGTCGTCGGTCATGCCTCCCCTGTGTCCGTGTGCGTCGTTCCTTCTGGCACCGGGGAGTCCACCACTCGAAGCGCTCCCGAAGTCAAGCGCCCGCCGCTCGACCGCCGTCCGTCAGGCCGGCCGCACCGCCGTGTACACCGTGTGCGCGACCAGGACGAACATGTCCTGGCGCTGGTGCGCGCTAGCCGGGTCGGCCGGGTCGAGGAGCCGGTCGAGGGTGGTCAGGTCCTCGGTGCCGAGACCGTCGCCGACGCGTTCGCGCAGCCGGGTCAGGGAGCTGACGACGTAGGCGCGGGCCGCGTCGGACAGGGGGGCGGGCAGGTCGAGCAGGAAGCTGCGGGTGCCGGTGTGCTTCAGTCCGGCGGCGGTCAGCAGCGCGGGCCAGTCCTCGGTCTCGGCCACGGAGCCGGGCAGTTCCGCGCGCATCCGCGTGAAGAACCCCTCCTCCACGGCGTGCAGCCGCGCCTGGAGCCCGGGGCGCCCGATGCCGAGGTCGCGGGGCAGGAACCGGGCGGGCAGCCCGCCCTCCAGGACCGCCAGGACGCCGCCGGGGGCGAGGTGCCCGGCGAGCGCCGCGAGGGCCGCGCGCTGGTCGCCGAGGTGGTGCAGGCTCTGGCTGGCCCACATCAGGTCGGCGGGGTACTCCAGCCCGCCCAGCGCCCCGGGCAGGTCGCCGGCGAGGGTGCCGAAACGGTCGGCGGCACCGAGCCGTTCGGCCCGGGCGGCGGCCCGCTCCAGCAGCGTTCCGGCGCCGTCGGCGGCGATCACCCGGGCGCCGGGGAAGGCGTCGGCGAACAGGCAGGAGACCACGCCGGGGCCGCTGCCGACGTCGACGACCAGGCCGGGGTCGGGCATCTGCTCCGCCAGCCAGGTCATCGCCTGCCGGTACAGCGGTGCGTACAGCTCGGCCTGCGCCTCCAGCAGCGGGGCCATCGCGGCCCAGTCCATGTCGCCGTGGGCGTGCGCGTGTCCGTGCTGGTGGGTGTGGTCGTGGGTGTCGTGGTGGTGGTCGTGCGCCATGCCGGTCAACCTCCCGTTCGCGGTGCCGCCAGCGTGCGACGGCGCACCGCACGGGCGCAAGCGGCGTTGCCGCAACCGCAAAAACGCGGGCGGGCCCTCCTACCGCTTCGCGAACGCCCGGAGGCTGAAGACCGGGTCGGGCCGGGGCCGGTCCTGGTCCGGCAGCCCGGTGAGCCGGGCCGCGAAGGGCTCGGCGCGCGGGTCGCCCGGCGGCAGCGTGACGAACCAGCCGCGCCGCAGGTCGGCGACCGTACGCCGGGGACTGCGCCCCTGCCCGTGGCCGGTGAACCTGGCCTGTCCCACCGGTACCAGACCGGCGTCCCGGGCGTAGGAGGCGACGAGGCCGGCGGCGTCGTGGGCGGGGCTGGGCGGCCGGGAGGCGAGTACGGCGTCGATGTCGCTGCCCACGTTGTGCGAGGCGCCCTTGTCGACCGTGGTGACGTACACCCCGCCGGGGCGCAGGACGCGGGCGCACTCGTCGACGATCGCCCGCACGTCCTCCGCGCCGCCGGCCAGGTGGAGCAGCCACACGCTGGTGACGGCGTCGAACTCGCCGTCGCGGAAGGGCAGTCGGCGGCTGTCGGCGACGACGACGGAGCCGGGCAGCCGGGCGGCGGCGCGCCGGGCCATCGTGGCGGACAGGTCGGCGCCGGTCACGCGCAGGCCCTCGCGCGCGGCGGCAAGGCGCCGGGTGACGATGCCGGTGCCGCAGCCGACGTCGAGCAGGCTGCGGGCGGGCGGCGGGACCTGGCCCAGGACGGCGTGCGCGGCGGCCTCGGCCCGGGGCTCGCCGCCCCGGGAGGCGTCGTAGCGCTCCGCTTCCTCGTCGTAGTCGAGCACCTGCGTCAGTGTGCCCCATGCCCGGTGGCGAGGTCCTCCACCCTGCGGGCGAGCTCGACGTCCTTCTCGGTGACGACACCGCCCGCGCTGTGGGTGTGCACGGACAGGGCGACGGTGTCGTAGCCGAGGGTGAGGTCGGAGTGGTGGTCCAGTTCCTCCTGGACCTGGGCGATGTGGACGACCATCGCGGTCGCGGCGAAGTGCGAGGGGAGCCGGTAGGAGCGGGTGAGGCGGTCGGCGTCGAGGGACCAGCCCGGCAGGCCGGCCAGCCGCTCCTCGATCTCCTGCGGCGTCAGCGGTGTCACGGGCACGGCGGGGCTCCTGTCCGAGGAGGGGATGGCGGGGGATACGGAGGCGGATACCCGTTCAGCCTGCCACAGCGTGCCCACGCCGGCCCGGGCGTCGGTTACCGTTCGCCGTATGACCGAACTCCTGTCCGGTACCGCCGCCGCCGACGCCCGGCCCGGTGGGGGCGTGGGGCCGCTGCTGCGGTCCTGGCGGGAGCGGCGCCGGGTCAGCCAGCTGGAGCTGGCGCTGCGTGCCGACTCCTCCGCCCGGCACATCAGCTTCGTGGAGACGGGCCGCTCCCGCCCGAGCGAGGAGCTGCTGCTGCGCCTCGCCGAGCACCTCGACGTCCCCGTCCGCGACCGCAACGCCCTGCTGCTGGCGGCCGGCTACGCCCCGCACTACGCGGAGACCCCGCTGGACGACCCGTCGCTCGGCGCCCTGCGCGACGGCATGGAGCGGCTGATCCGGGGCTACGAGCCGTATCCGGCGCTGATCGTCGACGCGAGGTACCGGGTGCTGGCGGCCAACCGGGGCTGCCTGGCGCTGCTGGACGGCCTGCCCGAGCACCTGCTGGTGCCGCAGCCGAACGCGATGCGGCTGACCCTGCACCCGGAGGGCCTGGCACCGCGCATCCGCAACCTGCGCGCCTGGCGCGGGCACCTGCTGGCGCAGATGGAGCGGCAGATCGCCCTGCACCGCTCGGCGCCGCTGCGCGCGCTGTACGAGGAGGTGGCGGCCTACCCCGTGCCGGGCCCCGCCGCGGACCCCGCAGAGGGAGACCCGGAGGCGACGGTGCCGCACTTCGCGCTGCCGATGGTGCTGGAGCACCAGGGCCGGACGCTGTCGTTCGTCTCCTCCATCGCCACCTTCAACACGCCGATGGACGTGACGGTGGCCGAGCTGGCCATCGAGACGCTCCTCCCGGCCGATCCGGCGACGGTCAAGTACCTGCGCGAGCTGGTGCCGTGACCGATCCGATCCATGACCACCTCTGGGAGATCGACAGCGGAACATGATTGACTGCGGTGTGACGTGGGCGCGTTGGGGAGGCGTGGCGTGAGTGAGCGGCGGGCCGCACCCACCGTGGGCCAGGTGGTCCTCGGCAAGCGGATGCAGGAACTGCGGGAGAGAGCGGGCCTCAAGCGCGAGGAGGCCGCCAAGGTGCTCCACGTGGCCCCGGCGACCGTGCGGCGCATGGAAACGGCCGAGGTGGCGCTGAAAATACCGTACGTCCAGATACTGCTGACGACGTACGGTGTGGCGGCCGACGAGGTGGCGGCCTTCGTGGCGCTGGCCGAGGAGGCGAACCAGCCGGGCTGGTGGCAGCGGTACCACGACGTGCTGCCGGACTGGTTCAGCCTGTACGTGAGCCTGGAGGGCGCCGCGCGCATCGTCCGCTCCTACGAACCGCACTTCGTCCCTGGCCTGTTGCAGACCGAGGACTACGCGCGCGCGGTCCTGGAGGCGGGGACGATCGGCAACGAGGGCCGGGACGCGGTGGAGCGGCACGTGTCCCTGCGCATGGAGCGGCAGCGGCTGCTGGAGCGCCCCGACCCGCCCCACCTGTGGGTGGTGATGGACGAGACGGTGCTGCGGCGCCCGGTGAGCATCGGGGGCCGGGTGATGCGCGAGCAGCTCGACAAGCTGCTGGAGCTGTCGGCCCGGGACCGGGTGACGTTGCAGGTCGCCGAGTTCGAGGACGGGCCGCATCCGGGGACGTACGCGCCGTTCACGCTGTTCCGGTTCGCGGAGCCGGAGCTGCCCGACATGGTGTTCACGGAGTATCTGACGGGCGCCCTGTACCTGGACTCCCGCACCGAGGTCTCCGCGCACCTGGAGGTGCTGGACCACATGACGGCCCGCGCCGCCTCGACCCCGCGCACGGAGAAGATCCTCCGGGAGTACCGCGAGGACTACTGACCCGACCCGCGAGCGCCCGGGGCCGTCCTGACCCGTACGGGCCCCGCGAACGGGTGCGCTCACGTGCCCGCCCCTAGGTTCGAAGGCCAGGGCCGGCGAGGGAGCGCACGTGACGGACACGCGGACACCGCCCACCGAGCCGGGCGCGGCGCTGCTGCGCGCGGGCCGGCGCTTCCGGCCGGGCACCGCCGCGCCCGACCTGCACAGCATCGGGCTGGTCGGCGGCCGGGAGGCGGACGCCTTCTACCGGGACCGCCGGAGCCACGACAAGGTCGTGACGTCGACGCACGGCGTGACCTCTACCACGTGCACGCGATCGTCGGCATGGTGCTGATCGCCCTGGTCCCCTACGCCCGCCTGGTCCACATGTTCAGCGCCCCGCTCCAGTACCTGACCCGCCCCTACGTGGTCTACCGGTCGCGCGACCCCAGACCACTGGGGCCGCGCCCGGACCGCCGGGGCTGGGAACGCACCGGCTCCTGACCGCTAGGCCAGCTTGGCCGTGAGGGTGATGCTCGTGCCCGACAGCGCCTGGCTGACCGGGCAGTTCTTCTTGGCGTCCTCGGCGGCGGCGGCGAAACCGTCGGCGTCGAGGCCGGGGACGGTGCCCTCCACCGTGAGGTGGATGCCGGTGATGCCCTCACCCGGCTGGAACGTCACGTCGGCGGAGGTGACGAGCTTGGTGGGCGGGGTGCCGGCGCCGGCCAGGCCGTGCGACAGCGCCATGGAGAAGCAGCTGGAGTGGGCGGCGGCGATCAGCTCCTCCGGGCTGGTCTTCCCGTTCGCCTTCTCGGCGCGCGACGGCCACGACACCGGCTGCTCGCCGATGCCGGACGAGTCGAAGGTGACGACACCGTTGCCCTCGAGCAGGTTGCCTTCCCAGACGGTGTGTGCGGAGCGCGTGGTTGCCACGGCGGGTCCTCTCGAATTCTCTTGCTGTACGGGGATGATGGGAGCCCGGTACCGGAGTCCCACCCCCCATCCGATCACATTCCGGCTCAGCTCACCCGAAAGACCGGTCCCCGGACGGTGAACGGCAGCCGCGCCCCCGCGGAATCAGGTACGCGTGCTCGCGCCGCACCCGCACCCGCACCCGCACCCGGCCGGCGATACCGGTCACGGGCAGGCAGCCGGCGTCGTGCGCGCCGCGCAGCCGAATCACGCCGCGGTCGGTCCCTCGGGTGCGCGCACGGGTTCCGCCGTCGGGAAGGGCGTGCCGGTGGCGGCGGTGGCGTGGGGGTCGGTCACCGGGATCTGGGGGCCGCTGGACTCGCGCAGCCAGCGGCGGAGCACGCGGTGGATCCGTTCGGCGCCGACGAGTTCCGTGCCCTCGTCGGCCGGGGCGGAGAGGACGGACGGGGAGAGGAGGAAGGCGCGGGACTGGGCGCCGCCGAGGCCGCCGTGGGAGCCGATCTGCTCCTCGAAGGCGAGGACCTCGCCGTCGGCGGGGTCGTGGAAGGAGTTGACCATGATGTCGGCGGTGTGCGGGAAGGATTGGGTGCGGCGTACGGCGTCGGCGGCACCGGGGCCGAAGGGGGCGAGCGGGCCGGGGTCCTCGTCGAGCCGGTCCAGGGGGATCTCGACGCCGCGCGCGCCGAGGACGACGCCGCCGTGCCGTTCGCTGCGGACGAGGAGGAAGCCGACGCCCGGGTGGTTGGCGAGGGTCGGCAGCAGGGCGGGGTGGCGGGCGTCGATCTCCTCGCGGGTCATCCGGTGCGGGACGTCCGGGAAGGAGACCAGGCCGAGGTTGCCGGAGGCCAGCACGATCGGGTCGGAGTGGCGTCCGGTGGGGGTGTCGGCGGGCCGCTGCTGGGCGGCGGCCTCCTCGACGGGGCGGTGCAGGGCGGCCCGTACGGTGTTGCGGGCCTCGGCGCCGCTGCGGGTGCGGCGGGCCCGGCGCGGCACGGGCAGTCCGCAGCCGGCCCGGACCAGGTCGGCGAGGGTAAGACCGTACCGGGAGCGGAAGGTCTCGCCGGGGCTCTGGCCGTGGTCGGACAGGACGACGATCCGGTAGCGGCGCGGGGCGTGTTCGGCGACGTTCTCGATCAGGGCGAGGGAGCGGTCGAGCCGCCCGAGCACCTTCGCGGCGTCCCGGCTGCGCGGCCCGGAGTGGTGCGCCACCTCGTCGTACGCCACGAGGTCGGCGTAGACGGCGGTGCGGCCGGCGAGCATGTCGCCCATCACGGCGGCGACCACGACGTCCCGTTCGACGACGGTCGCGAAGGCGCGGACGAAGGGGTAGAGGCCGCCCCGGGAGACGCGCGGGCGGGCCTTGTGGACGCGGGCCCGGGTGGACTGGCCGATCTCCCGGCCGACCTCGGCGGCGAAGCTCAGCGCGGTGCGCACGGCGTTGGCGGGGTCGGAGAAGTAGGCGAAGTACCCGGACCGGGAGCGGGTCTCGCGGCTGCGGCGGCGGGTGGTGATGGAGAGTACGAGGGCCTGCTCGTCGGCGCCGCCGCCGAACAGGTTGCCCCGGCTGGCGCCGTCCAGGCTGAGCAGCCCGGCGTCGCCGGTGCGGCGGACCGCGCGGTACTGGAGTTCGGCGGCGCTGGTGGGGCGGTTGCAGACCATGACCTCGCCGCTGTCCTTCTCGTACCAGCGGAAGGCGGGGATGTCGTGGTTGCTGCCGTGCAGGATGCCGAGCTGGCTGGCGCCGGTCTGGCTGGACCAGTCGGTGCGCCACAGGGCGAGCCGGTGGGTCGCGGAGGCGCCGCCGCGGCCGAGCCAGCGGGCGACGGTGGGCATGCGACCCGCGTCGACGGCCTCGGTCAGCACGTCGTGGCCGACGCCGTCCAGTTGCAGGAAGACGGTGCCGGGGTCGGTCGGGCAGGGCGGGACCGCGCCGCGGCGGCGGTCGGCGAGGCGGTAGAGCCTGCGCCGGTAGGCGTCGTCGTCGCGGACGGCGAGGGCACCGCCGGTGGCGGAGGCGACGGCGGACATGACGGCGGCCACCACGACGGCCGTCTCCGGGGCGACGCCGCCGCGGCCCGCCGGGTTGGCGTCGATCGCGAGGAGCAGCAGCCCGCCGTTGAGGAAGAAGACCAGTAGTCCGAGGACGAGCGCCGGCACCAGGAGCAGCAGCCGGACCAGGAGCGGCCACACCAGGGCGGAGAGCACGCCGAAGGCCCCGGCGCCCGCGGCGGCGGTGACGGCTATGTCGGTGGTGCTGTCACCGTCCGGCGACTGGAGCCGGAAGTCCGGCAGGATGCCGGCGAGGGCGAGCATGGTGAGGGTCGAGACGGCCCACACCGTGACGCTCCGCCCGATCTGACTGGCGACCCGGCGCCAACGGCCTCCACCCACGCTCCGCACACCTCACGTCCCGGCCCGTCGTCCGTCCGGGCCCTCCCCACCCTGCCACAACGCTCCGGAGTGCCCGTTTGTCCCCCCGGGTCCGGTTCCCGCCCAGGTCGGGCCCTGCCTGACGGTCAGCGGCCGTCGTACCCGGCGGTCGGCATCGACAGCCTGCGGTGCACGCACGCCTTCATCCGGGCGTCGTAGGCGGGTTCGGCGCGGCCGACGGTCTCGACGCGGACGCCGCGCCGGGCGCACTCGGCGGTGAACTCCTCCACGGAGGCGAGCGCGCTCTCCAGGACGCGGCGGCTGGGCGCGACGAACAGGTCGCGGCCGGGGCGGACGCCGTCCCACAGGGCGTCGTGGTCCGGCCGTAAGCCCCGGACCAGGAGTTCGCGGGCGACGACGTAGTCGTGTTCGGCGGCCCAGCGGGCGCACATGGCGTGCTGGCTGCGGGAGTCGACCAGGAAGGGGTCGTCGTCCAGCTGCTCCAGCGGCGTCAGACTCGCGATCGCCGTCACCCGCACCGGCCCCATCAGGTCCCCCTCCAGGTCCCCCTCACCTCCCGTTTTCGCCGCCGACCCTACTCCTGGACGTAGGCTTCGGGGAGTCGCGCGAAGGAGGCAAAGGAGTGCCGGTGGAGCTCACGTGGTGGGGTCACGCCACCTGCACGGTCGAGGATTCGGACATCAGGGTGCTGACCGACCCTCTGTTCGCCCGTCGGCTGGCCCATCTGCGGCGTCGCCGGGGGGCGGTGCCACCGCCGGAGGCCGCGCGCGCGAACGTGGCGCTGGTCTCGCACCTGCACGCCGATCACCTGCACGTACCGTCGCTCGCGCGGCTCGCGCCGGGTACGCGCCTGCTCGTGCCCCGGGGCGCACGCCGGGCGGTGCCGACGCTGCGCCGGCTGCGGCACCTGGCGGTGAGCGAGGTGGCGCCGGGTGACGAGACGACCGTCGGGGACCTGCGGATCCGGGTGGTGCCGGCCCGGCACGACGGGCGCCGGCTGCCGGTGGGGCGGCACCGCTCCCCCGCGCTCGGCTTCGTCGTCGAGGGCGAGGCGCGGACGTACTTCGCCGGGGACACGGGGCTGTTCGACGACATGGAGAAGGAGGTCGGGCCCATCGACGCGGCGCTGCTGCCGGTGGGCGGCTGGGGGCCGAACCTGGGCGAGGAGCACCTGGACGCGGGGCGCGCGGCCGAGGCGCTGGCCCGGCTGGCGCCTCGGGTGGCGGTGCCGGTGCACTACGGCACGTACTGGCCGATCGGGATGGATTCCGTGCGCCCCCATGAATTCCATACGCCGGGTGCGGAGTTCGTGCGCCTGTCCGCGCTGCGTGCGCCGGGGGTGGCGGTGCATCTGCTGGGGCACGGCGAGCGGGTGCGGGTGGAGGTCGCGCGGTGAGCTGGCTGGGCTCGGTGGCGTCGAGCATCCCGACCGAGCCGACGCAGCAGGCGTTCGGTTATCCGTCGCTGTTCCTGCTGGTGCTGATCGGGGCGCTGGTGCCGGTGGTGCCGACGGGTGCGCTGGTGAGTTCGGCGGCGGTGGTGGCGATGCATCAGACGCTGCCGTTCTCGATGCTGATGGTGTTCGTGACGGCGTCGCTGGCCGCGTTCTGCGGGGACATGGCGCTGTACTGGCTGGGGCGGCGCGGGGTCGGTTCGAAGAACGGCTCGCGCTGGCTGGAGGCGATCCGCTCGCGTGCGCCGGAGGACAAGCTGGAGCAGGCGCAGGACAAGCTCGCCGAGCACGACGTCGCCGTGCTGGTCCTGTCCCGCCTGGTGCCGGCCGGCCGCATACCCGTGATGCTGGCCTGCCTCCTCGCCGAGTGGCCCCTGCGCCGCTTCGCCCACGGCAACCTCCCGGCCTGCCTGGCCTGGGCGGCGACGTACCAGCTGATCGGCGTCCTGAGCGGCGCGCTCTTCGCCGAGCCCTGGGAGGGCGTGGTCGTGGCGATCGCGCTGACGGTGGTGCTGAGCGCGGCACCGGGTCTGTGGCGGCGGATACGGCGGCCGGCCAAGGCGTGAGCCTCCGGCGGTGAGCGGGGGCCTGTGCCTGTGCCGGTACCGGGTCGCGCGGCGGGCCGCTGCGCGCGGCGGACGGCGTACGCGAGGGCGGGCGGCGGGCGCGGGCCGGGCCCGGGACGAGTTCCGTGCGGGGGCCGAGGGTCGGGCGCCCGGGGCCGGGTCCGCAGTGGAGCGGGACGCGGCGGGGTCGGGGCGTGGTGGGGTCAGTCCAGTACGCGGGAGGCGCCGATCGGGAGGTCCCAGAGATTTTCTCGGGGGAGGTTCGCGCGGGCCCAGGCGGCGCGTACGCGGGTGAGGGGTTCGAGGACCGGTTCGGCGGACAGGACGAACGTGCCCCAGTGCATGGGGGCCATCCGGCGGGCGCCGACGTCCTGGGCGGCCCGCACCGCCTCCTCCGGGTCGCAGTGCACGTCGCTGAGCCACCAGCGGGGGTCGTAGGCGCCGATCGGGAGCAGCGCGAGGTCGATGCCGGGGTAGCGGCGGCCGATGCGGGCGAACCAGTGGCCGTAACCCGTGTCGCCGGCGAAGTACACGCGCTGTCCGTCCCGGTCGGTGAGGACCCAGCCGCCCCACAGGGTGCGGCAGGTGTCGGTGAGGCCGCGCTTGGACCAGTGGTGGGCCGGTACGAAGTCCAGCCGGACGCCGTCCAGTTCGCTCGCCTCCCACCAGTCCAGCTCGGTGACCCGGGTGAAGCTGCGGCGGTGGAACCAGCGGCCGAGCCCGGCGGGGACGAAGACGGGGGTGTCGCGCGGGAGCCGGCGCAGGGTGGGGGCGTCGAGGTGGTCGTAGTGGTTGTGGCTGATGACGACGGCGTCGACCCGCGGCAGGGTGTTCCAGTCGACGCCGACGGGGGTGACGCGGGCCGGGGTGCCGAGGATGCGGCGGGACCAGACCGGGTCGGTCAGGACGGTGAGCCCGCCGATCCGCACCACCCAGCTGGCGTGTCCGGCCCAGGTGACGGCGACGGTACGGGCGTCGACGCGGGGCAGCGGGGCGGGGGCGTAGGGCAGGCGGGGGATGTCGGCGAGGCCGGCGGGGCCGGGTCTGACCGCGCCCTCGCGGGCGAATCTCGCGAACGCCTTGAGGCCGGGGAGCGGGGCGGTGAGCCGGTCGTGGAAGGTCCGCGGCCACACCCGGCGCTCGGCCGGCGGCCGGGGCGCGGCGAGCGGCGGGGCGGCGGGGGCCGGGGCCGTCGTGGGGGCCGGGGCGGCGGCGGGGGTGCTCGTGGTCGACCGGGGCTGCTGCGTCATCGAGGGGGCTCCCATCGCTGAGCGGCGCGGAGATCGTCGAAGACCGACTTCAGGGCGATCAGCGCGCGGTGCACGTGTGGCAGTTCCAACGGGTCGGGGGAGGTGAGGCAGCGCGCCCGCTCCTCCGCGGTGCCGGCGGCGACGAGAGGGCCGGTGGCGAGGCGGACGCGCAGGGCGGGCAGGTCGTCGCCGAAGCGGTGCCCTCCGGGTGCGGGCATGCCTAGGCGGGAGGTGAGGAAGTCCTCCAGTTCCTGCGCGTCACCGACCCCCTCGGCGGCGAGCGCGTCGCGCAGCGGGCCCAGGTCGGCGTAGAGGTGGCGCCCGGCCTGCGGGGGCCGCGCGGTGGCGCCCGCGGCGACGACGACGTCGTGCAGGGCCTCCGCCACGCGTGCGTGCAGGCGTACGGCGGCGGCGCGGCGGGCGGTCACCGGTTCGGGCTCGTCGAGCGCGTACCCGGCCGCGGCGGCCACGGGGGCCGCGAGGCGGGCGCCGAGCGCGGTGAGGACGTCGAGCACGCGCGCGTGCAGGCCGTCCCCGGCGGCGGAGGCGGGGAAACGGGCGACGGCGGCCGGCCAGGCGGGCGGCAGCAGCGCGCCGGCGAGGTCGGTGACGACGGTGACCCGGTCGGGCAGCATCTCGGCGGGGCTGAGCAGCACGGTGGCGTGCGGGTCGTGCAGGGTGTCGCGCCAGGTCTCGTCGCTGACCAGGTGCAGCCCCTCGCCGGCGGCGGCCTCGACGGTCTCGTGCAGCAGCTCGGGCGGGGTGACGGTGCCGGTGGGGTCGTCGGCGACGGACAGCACGAGCAGCCGGGGGTCACCGCCCTCGGCACGGACGCGGCGGACGGTCTCCAGCAGGGCGTACGGATCGGGCACCCCTCCTGACTCGGCCGGTGTCGGCACATGAAACACCGGCCGCCCGAGCAGACGCGCGTACGGCGCCCACCAGGCGGCGCAGGGCCGGGGCACGAGTACGTCACCGCCGAGCGCGGCGGTCAGCGCGAGCAGCAGCGCGTTGGCGCCGGGCGCGGCGGCCACGTGCCCGGGTTCGGTGGCCAGCCCCCGCCGCTCCCAGTACCGGCAGGCCGCGCCCAGCACGGCCGCCGCCCCGCCCACCGGCTCCTCCCGCCCCCGCCCGGCGGCTGCGGCCACGGCGGCCGCCGGCTCGGGGAGGACGGGGAGTCCGTCGGAGGGGAGGTCGGGACCGTAGCGGACGGGGCCGTGACCTGCCGGCGCGTGGCCCTCGGAGGCGTGGCGCGGGGAGGAGCGGGGCGGGGGTCCGTGGTACCCGGGGTGGTGTGCGGCGGGCCGGTGGGGGGTGGACCGGTGGGCGGTGGGGCCCCGGTCCCCCGGGCTCGTGGCCGCGGGCTCCCCGCTCACGGGTCCGTCGTCCGCGGCACCGCCTCCTACGGGCTCACCGCCCGCCGGGTCCCGGCCGACGGTGCCGTGTGCGCCGGGCTCCGCGCCGGTCGGGGCCCGGTCCCGGCCGGGGGTGCGGTGGCCCGGGTCGGGTGGTCCGGGGTCCGTGCCTCGCATGGGTCCTCCGCGCGGTCGGTGGGGCCGGGTGGGTGCCGCCGGGGGCGGTGCCGGTCGTGGGTCCCCGTACCCGGCGTGCCGCCTGCGCATGGCTGCCGCTCCGGTCACGCCGGTCACGGGGGCCGGCGTCAGCCGTCCTCGCCGCGCAGGCGCAGCCGCAGGCGGTGTACGGCCGCGCCGCAGGCGCCCGCGATCAGGAGGCCGCCGGCGACCAGCGCGGGCGCCGGGTCGCTGAACGTACCGCCCGTCCCGGCCCGCACCCCGTGCTCCGCCGGCGCACAGCCCGTGGGCTCGGGGCAGGGCGGCTTGGTCGGGCAGGTCGCGCCGCGCGGGGCGGTGGGCTCAGGGCAGGGCGGCGTGGTGGTGCAGGGCGTCGTGCTGCGAGCGGTGGGGCCGGGGCACGGGGGTTCGACCGCGGCGCCCTCCTCCGGCACGGTCGCCGGGTCCCGGAGGTCGGCCGTGCCGCCCGTCCCGCCGGTGCCGGCGGCCTCGTCCGCGCAGTCACCGTCGAGGCTCCACTCGTCCGCCTCCTGCGGGACCGCAGGATCCGCGATGTCCCCGGTGTCGTCGGTGTCCCCGGCGGCTATCCGCGCGGCGCCGCGGGTGGACGGTACGGGCACCGTCCCGCTGTCTCCCGTGGCCGAGGTGAGCGCCGTGGACGCGCAGGGGACGGAGTCGGCGGTGCCGGGTGGGACGCCCGGGTCGGCGGCCGCGGTCGGCCCCGCGAAGACGCCGAGGGCGGCACTGGCCAGGACGGCGGCGGACAGGGCGCGGGCGGTGCGGCGCATGGGACGGGCTCCTTCGAGCGACGGCGTCGGGGGCACGGCGCTCGCGCCCCCTCGGCCATCACAGCCCGCCGGTCACGGCTCCGCGCGTCACCGTCCGCCGTTCGCGCGAAAGACGCCGTCCGAGCGGGTGAGCCCGCCGCTCAGGCCGCCGTGTCCCGCAGCGCCTGTTCCCGCACGCGGTCGCAGCAGCGGGTGATCAGGCGGGAGACATGCATCTGGGAGATGCCGAGCTGTTCGGCGATGCGGCTCTGGGTCATGTCGTCGAAGAACCGCATGTAGAGGATGGCGCGCTCCCGGTCGGGCAGCGCGGCCAGCCCGTCCTTGACGGCCTCGCGGTCCACGACCGTGTCGAGGGCCGGGTCGGGCGCGCCGAGGGCGTCGCTGAGCGAGTACCCGTCCTCGCTGCCGGGCAGCTCCGCGTCCAGGGACAGCGCGGTGAAGCTCTCCAGCGCCTCCAGTCCGACACGTACGTCCTCTTCGCTCAGGTCGGTGTGCTCGGCGATCTCGGTGACGGTGGGGCGGCGGCCCGGGGTGGTCTGGGAGAGGTCCTGACCGGCGAAGCGCACGCGGTTGCGCAGCTCCTGGACCCGGCGGGGTACGTGCAGGGTCCACATGTGGTCGCGGAAGTGCCGCTTGATCTCGCCGGTGACGGTCGGTACGGCGTAGCTCTCGAAGGCGTTGCCGCGCTCGGGGTCGTACCGGTCGACGGCCTTGACCAGGCCGAGGGCGGCGACCTGGCGCAGGTCCTCGTAGCTCTCGCCGCGGCTGCGGAACCGTCCCGCGAGCCGTTCGGCCATCGGCAGCCAGGCCTCGACGATCCGGTCGCGGACCGCGTCGCGTTCCGGGCCGTCGGGAAGGGTGGTCAGCCGGCGGAAGGCGTCGGCGGTGTCGGGGGCGTCGTCGTGCGGGTGCTTCACGCTGGCGTGGATCGGCATGGTGCGTCGCAACTCCCTCGGAGCGCGGGACCTGGTCGTCTCGCCGGGCGAACCCGGTCGGCGCGGGCCGTTTCAGCGGGGCGGCGAAGGCTCGGGGAGCCTCCGGCGCGGGGACGGCCCGGCACCGGTGCGACGACCGGCCCTGGGGGTCGGGCGGTCACCCGTGGGAGGGCGTCCGGGCCCGGACGGACGCGTCCGTGACGGCGTCGCGCCGCTCCCACGGACGTGCCTCCTGTCCGAAGCACTGCCCTTGCCCCTGCCCCCTCGCTCCGCCCGCAAACCCCCCGGTTTTCACCTATTCCGGATGGACTCTCAGCAGGGGAACACCTGTTCGAAGCGCAGCAGGTTCCCGGCCGGGTCGCGGAAGGCGCAGTCGCGGACGCCGGAGGGCTGGTCGGCGGGTTCCTGGAGGACTTCGGCATCGGCGGCGCACAGGCGTTCGAAGGTGGCGTCGACGTCGTCGGTGGTGAAGACGACGCCGGGCAGCAGCCCCTTGGCGAGCAGCTCGGCGGCGGCCTGCCGCTCGTCGGGGCGGGCGTGCGGGTCGGCGAGCGGGGGTCCTAGGACGAGTTCCGCGCCGGGCCGACCCGGGGGACCGAGCGTCACCCGGCGTATCCCGTCGGAGCGGACGTCGTCGCGGACCTCCAGGCCCAGGACGTCCCGGTAGAAGGCCAGTGCCCGGTCGTGATCGTCGACGGCGACGAAGCACCGCACGAGGTCGAGATCCATGAACGCCACGCTACGAGCGCCGCACCGCCCGCCGCTTCTCCGTTCCTGACGAGCTGTGAGTCAGGCCACGGCGCCACCGGCCTGGCCTTCGGCCCCGACGGGCTCCGCCTCCCTGCCCGAGTGCCCGTCTCCGACGGGTCCTTCGGTACCGCCCGAGCCCTCGCCCCTACCCGACTTCCCGGTCCGCGCCACCCGGCCCCGCTCAGGCCCCCGCCCCGGCAGACCCCGCGTCACCGCGCCGGCCTCCCGCCTCCGGGCCGCCCCGGTCCCGGGTGGCCCGGGGCGGGCCGTTCCGTACCGGGCGGGTGAAGATCTTCGCCACGCATGCCGGTACCGCCGCGCCCTCGCCGTGGGCGCGGTCCCGGTACGTGCTCGGGGTTTCGCCGACCAGTTCGGTGAAGCGGGTGCTGAAGGAGCCCAGGGACGTACAGCCGACCGCGAAGCAGACCTCGGTGACGCTCAGGTCGCCGCGCCGCAGCAGGGCCTTGGCGCGTTCGATGCGGCGGGTCATGAGGTAGCTGTACGGCGTCTCCCCGTACGCGGCGCGGAAGCTGCGGGAGAAGTGGCCGGCCGACATCAGGGCGACCCGCGCGAGGGCGGGCACGTCGAGCGGCTCGGCGTACTCGCGGTCCATCAGGTCGCGCGCCCGGCGCAACCGGGCCAGGTCCTCCAGGCTCGTCACCCGACCACGATCCCACGGCGCCGGCGGAACCGGGACCGGTACCGGCGCCGTGGCCCCCCGGCGGGCTCACGCACCGACGTACGCCGCCAGGTGCTCACCGGTGAGGGTGGTGCGGTCGGCGACGAGGTCGGCGGGGGTGCCCTCGAAGACGATCCGGCCGCCGTCGTGGCCGGCGCCGGGGCCGAGGTCGATGATCCAGTCGGCGTGCGCCATGACGGCCTGGTGGTGTTCGATGACGATGACCGACTTGCCCGAGTCGACCAACCGGTCCAGCAGGCCGAGCAGTTGCTCGACGTCGGCGAGGTGGAGGCCGGTGGTCGGCTCGTCGAGGACGTAGACGCCGCCCTTCTCGCCCATGTGCGTGGCGAGCTTCAGCCGCTGCCGTTCGCCGCCGGAGAGGGTGGTGAGGGGCTGGCCGAGGGTGAGGTAGCCGAGCCCGACGTCGGCGAGCCGCTCCAGGATCCTGTGCGCGGCCGGGGTGCGGGCCTGGCCCGAGCCGAAGAACTCCTCCGCCTGCGCCACCGACATCGCGAGCACCTCGCTGATGTCCCGGCCGCCGAAGCGGTACTCCAGCACCGACGGCTGGAACCGCTTGCCCTCGCAGTCCTCGCAGGGCGTGGCGACCCCCGCCATCATCGCCAGGTCGGTGTAGAGGACGCCGGCGCCGTTGCAGGTGGAGCAGGCGCCCTCGGAGTTGGCGCTGAACAGGGCGGGCTTGACGCCGTTTGCCTTGGCGAACGCCTTGCGGACGGGTTCGAGCAGCCCGGTGTACGTCGCCGGGTTGCTGCGCCGCGAGCCCTTGATGGGGCTCTGGTCGACCGAGACGACATCCTCGCCGGCCGGGACCGACCCGTGGATCAGCGACGACTTGCCGGAGCCGGCGACGCCGGTGACCACGCACAGCACGCCGAGCGGGACGTCCACGTCGACGCCCTGGAGGTTGTGGGTGGCGGCGCCGCGGATCTCCAGCGCGCCGGTGGGCTTGCGCACCGACTCCTTGAGTGCGGCCCGGTCGTCCAGGTGGCGCCCGGTGCTGGTGCCACTGGCCCGCAGTCCCTCGACGGTGCCCTCGAAGCAGACGGTGCCGCCCTCGGTGCCGGCGCCGGGGCCGAGGTCGACGACGTGGTCGGCGATGGCGATCGTCTCGGGCTTGTGCTCGACGACGAGGACGGTGTTGCCCTTGTCCCGCAGCCGCAGCAGCAGGTCGTTCATCCGCTGGATGTCGTGCGGGTGCAGCCCGATCGTGGGCTCGTCGAAGACGTACGTGGTGTCGGTGAGCGAAGAGCCGAGGTGGCGGATCATCTTCACGCGCTGCGCCTCGCCGCCCGACAGGGTGCCGGCCGGCCGGTCGAGGGAGAGGTAGCCGAGGCCGATCTCCACGAAGGAGTCGAGGGTGTCGCGCAGCGCGGTGAGCAGCGGCGCCACGGAGGGCTCGTCGAGGCCGCGGACCCAGCCGGCCAGGTCGCGGATCTCCATCGCGCAGGCGTCGGCGATCGAGATCTTCCCGATCTTCGAGGACCGGGCGCCCTCGCTGAGCCGGGTGCCGTCGCACTCGGGGCAGGTGGTGAAGGTGACGGCCCGCTCCACGAAGGCCCGGATGTGCGGCTGCAAAGCCTCCTTGTCCTTGGACAGGAAGGACTTCTGGATCTTCGGGATCAGGCCCTCGTAGGTGAGGTTGACGCCGTTGACCTTGACCTTGACGGGCTCGCCGTGGAGGAAGTCCCGCAGTTCCTTCTCGGTGTACTCGCGGATCGGCTTGTCGGGGTCGACGAAGCCGGACTGGGCGTAGACCTGCACGGTCCACTGGCTGTCGGACTTCCAGCCCGGGATGGTGAAGGCGCCCTCGGCGAGGGACTTGGAGTCGTCGTAGAGCTGGGAGAGGTCGATGTCGGAGACGGTGCCGCGGCCCTCGCAGCGCACGCACATGCCGCCGGTGCGCTCGTAGGTGGCCTTGGTCGTCTTCTTGTTGCCGCGCTCGACGGTGATCGCGCCGCTCGCCCGGACGGAGGCGGTGTTGAAGGAGTACGCGCTGGGCGGGCCGATGTGGGGCTCGCCGAGCCGGCTGAAGAGGATGCGCAGCATCGCGTGGACGTCGGTGGCGGTGCCGACGGTGGAGCGGGGGTCGGCGCCCATCCGCTGCTGGTCCACGATGATGGCGGTGGTCAGTCCGTCGAGGACGTCGACCTCGGGCCGGGCCAGCGTCGGCATGAAGCCCTGGACGAAGGCGCTGTACGTCTCGTTGATCAGCCGCTGGGACTCGGCGGCGATCGTGTTGAACACCAGGCTGCTCTTACCCGAGCCGGAGACACCGGTGAACACCGTCAGACGGCGCTTGGGGAGCTCGACGCTGACGTCCTTGAGGTTGTTCTCCCGGGCGCCGAGCACACGGATCAGGTCGTGGCCGTCGGCGGCGTGCGGCACGGACGACGCGGCGTCCGGTCCGGCGTCCCGTACGGCGTCCGTCCTCTTGGCGCTGCTCATCGTGTCTCCATCTGTCGGGATCCGTCGGGGGCTCGCGTGCGGCACCGCGCCCTCTGGGGTCACACGCTAGAGGGGGCACGCCAGGTCCCGCTTCTCGATTCCTGATCCGCCCGCGCGGCAGCGGATCGGAGCGGACCCGTCCGGACGAATCCGTGTCGGTCCGCGGTGCCCGGGTACGCGGTCGGCACCCCCGAAGGATCTGGAGGGAGACATGCAGCGAGGCAGCGACCGGATGAGCGTCCACCGCGACGACGAGATGAAGCATGAACTGCAGGGTCTGCTCAGGTCCGGGCACCCCACCCGCAGCGAGGAGTGGAACGACCCGGAACCGGCCGCCGAGGACGATCCGGACGTCGCCCGCGGACCGGTGACGCCGGGCCGCGGACCGACGTATCTGGAGGCCCTGCGGCTCGAACTGGCCCGTAACCTGACCCGGAGCACCTTCCCCGCGGGCCCGCGGGAACTGACCCGGGCACTGCGCAGCGGCAACGCGCCGGACGCCCTCGTGGAGGGCCTGGACCGGCTGCCGCACAAGGCGCGCTACGACAACGTGCAGGAACTGGCGGTGGCCCTGACCGAGCGGTCCGGCCCCTCCGGGACACAGGGCGCCTAGGCGCCGGAAGGGCGGCGAACCCGATGGCCGGTACGGCCGAGTACGTGAGGGACGTGATGACCCCGGGCGTGGCCGCCGTCCGCCCGGGGTCCTCGCTCGTGGAGGCGGCGCAGCTGATGCGCACGCAGAACATCGGCGACGTGGTGGTCGCGGACGGCCAGGACGTCGTGGGTCTGCTCACCGACCGGGACATCACGGTGCGGGCGGTCGCTGAGGGCCTCGATCCGATGGCGGTGAGCGCCGGCGCGGTGTGCACCGGCGATCCGCTGCTGGTCGCCCCGGACGACCGGGTGGCGGACGTGGTGGCGCTGATGCGCGAGCACGCCGTACGGCGGGTGCCGGTCGTGGAGGACGGGCTGCCGGTCGGGATGGTGAGCCTCGGCGACCTGGCCGAGGCCCGGGACCCGGCGTCGGCGCTCGCCGACATCAGCCGCGCCGAACCGGACACCCGGACCCGGAGCTGACGAACCGAGAGCTGGCGGAGATACCGAAGCGCGCGGGAGGGCGACCCCCTCCCGCGCGCCGGAAAGGAACACGAACCACATGCGCATCGCATTTCTGACCGCGCCCGAGGGCGTGGAGCAGGTCGAACTGACCGAGCCCTGGAAGGCGGCGAAGGACGCGGGCCACGAGCCCGTGCTCGTCTCCACCCGGTCCGGCGAGGTCCAGGGCTTCGACCACCTCGACAAGGCCGACACCTTCACCGTGGACGAGGTGGTGGGCGACACCTCCGCCGGCTCCTTCGGCGCCCTGGTGCTGCCCGGCGGGGTGGCCAACCCGGACTTCCTGCGGACCGACGAGAAGGCCGTGGCCTTCGTCAAGGACTTCTTCACCCAGGGCCGCCCGGTGGCCGCGATCTGCCACGCGCCGTGGACGCTGGTGGAGGCGGACGTCGTACGCGGCCGGGTCCTGACCTCGTGGCCCAGCCTGCGCACCGACCTGACCAATGCGGGCGCCACCTGGGTCGACGAGCAGGTGCAGGTGTGCGACCACGGGAACAACGTGTTGATCACCAGCCGCAGGCCGGACGATCTGAAGGCGTTCAACGAGGCGTTCCTCGCGGAGTTCGCCAAGGCCGCCGGCTAGGGCGGCGGCACGGACGACTCGGGTGAGGGGCGCGGCGGACACCGCCGCGCCCCTCACCCGTGTGTGCCGCCGCGTTCCCGGGCGCCCTGGCGGGTGCGGCCGGCGGCGACCGGGCGGCGCGGGTTGCGGCGCAGCCACTCGCCCTCCAGCCGGGCCATGCGGTCGTTGTGGGCCCGCAGCGCGTCGTCGGAGCCGTACAGCAGGGTGTCGTGTCGGGTGCGGTGGATGGTCTGCAGCTCTTTCATGAGCTGCTGGTCGTCGAGGCGTCCCGGGTCGACTCCGGTCATCGTGTCGTGTTCGTTCATGCCGTCCGGGTACCCGCCCCCGAGCACTACCACCCCCGAGCGGCACCCGGGAGGGCAGCCACATGGACCTCGCGTTTCTGCACCCCCTCTACGAACACCAGGGCCCCTGGGCCTCCGTCTACGTCGACCTGTCCCGGCATACGGAGGACACCCCCCACGAGCGTGAGCTGACGGCCGCGGCGGTGGCCCGGGAGCTGGCTGAGCAGGGCGCGGACGACGCCACCTGCCGGGCGGTGCGGGAGGCGGTGGAGGAGCTGCGGCACGCCACCGACCCGCACGGCCGGGCCCTGTTCGCGCACGGCGGACAGGTGGTCCTCGATCCGCCGCTGGCCCGCCCCCCGTACGGTGGGACCACCGCGGACTGGGCACCGCTGCCGCATGTGGCGCCGCTGCTGGAGCTGGCCGGGGAGGACCCGGTGTGCGTGGTGGCGTACATCGACCGCAAGGGCGCCGACTTCGAGCTGCGCACCGCGCTGGGCAGCTCCGACGCGGGCGGGGTGACCGGCAGGCAGTGGCCGGTGCACCGTACGAGCAGCGTCGACTGGTCCGAGCGCCACTTCCAGCTGCGGGTGGAGAACACCTGGGAGCACAACGCGGCGGAGATCGCGGACGCGCTCGCCGTCTGTCAGGAGGAGACGGGCGCCGACCTGCTGATCCTGGTCGGCGACGACCGGGAGCGGCGCTCCGTGCACGAACGGCTGCCCAAGCGGCTCCAGGACCGCATCGCCGAGGCCTCGCGCGGCGCCGGCAGCCGGCTGCTGGACGACGAGGTGGAGGGGCTGCGCGACGACCACGTACGGGCGCGCGCCCAGGAGGACCTGGACCGGTTCCTGGCCGCGCGGGCCCCGGACGACGAGGGCCGGGCGGGTGCCGCCGAGGGTGTGCCCGCGCTGGTCGAGGCGGCCCGGGAGCACCGTATCGACGAGCTGCTGGTGATCCCGGACGCCCCCGACACCCACCGCGAGGTGTGGATCGGCGAGGACGCCGACCAGCTGGCGATGCGGCGTACGGAGCTGAAGACGCTCGGCGAGCAGAACTCCTGGGCGGCCCGCGCCGACGACGCCCTGCTGCGCTCCGCGGTGATGACCGGCGCCCCGGCGATCTCCGTCACCCCGGCGCTCCCGTCGGAGGCCGCCGAGAAGGCCCCGGTGGGCGGCCTGGGAGCGCTGCTCCGCTGGAAGTGACCGCCGGGCGGACCGCCCGGGGCCCCAGGGGGTGTCGTCTGGATCTTGCCGTCGTCGCTTGCCGGGGCTCCGCCCTGTCGCCCTCCTCCGCCTCGCAGCTGCACGCTCCCCCACGCTCGGCTGCGCTCGCGCGGGAGGGCCCCATCGCCCTCGCTCGGGTGGGCGGAGAACCACCCGTGCTGGAGCCGGCCTGATCCGCACGACGCCCCCTAGCGGGCCCGCTCCACCCGCCGCTCGTCCCACACCGGCTCCGGTGCCTCGCGGACCCGGCCGTCGCTGCCGAAGACGAGGTAGCGGTCGAAGGAGCGGGCGAACCAGCGGTCGTGGGTGACCGCGAGGACCGTGCCCTCGAAGCCCTCCAAGCCCTCCTGGAGGGCTTCGGCCGATTCCAGGTCCAGGTTGTCGGTGGGCTCGTCGAGGAGCAGGGCGGTGACGCCCTGGAGTTCGAGGAGCAGGATCTGGAAGCGGGCCTGCTGGCCGCCGGAGAGCCGGTCGAAGGTCTGCTCGGCCTGCTGGGTCAGCTCGTAGCGGCGCAGCCGGCTCATGGCGGCGCCCCGGTTCTGGGCGTGCTCGGTCCACAGGATGTCGAGGAGGGGGCGGCCGAGCAGTTCCGGGTGGGCGTGGGTCTGGGCGAAGTGGCCGGGCACGACGCGCGCGCCGAGCTTCCAGAGCCCGGTGTGCGCCACGTCCTCGCCGGCGAGCAGCCGCAGGAAGTGGGACTTGCCGGAGCCGTTGGAGCCGAGGACGGCGACCCGTTCGCCGTAGAAGACCTCCAGGTCGAAGGGGTTCATCAGGCCGGTGAGTTCCAGCTGCTCGCAGGTGACGGCGCGGACGCCGGTGCGGCCGCCCTTCAGGCGCATCCGGATGTCCTGCTCGCGCGGCGGCTCGGGCGGCGGGCCCACCTCCTCGAACTTGCGCAGCCGGGTCTGGGCGGCGGCGTACCGGGAGGCCATGTCGTGGGAGACGGCGGCGGCCTGGCGGAGTGTCAGGACCAGCTTCTTCAGCTGCGCGTGCTTCTCGTCCCAGCGGCGGCGCAGTTCCTCGAAGCGGGCGAAGCGCTCGCGGCGCGTCTCGTGGAAGGTGGCGAAGCCCCCGCCGTGCACCCAGGCGTCGGCGCCCGCGGGGCCCGGTTCCAGGGAGACGATCTTCTGGGCGGCGCGGGCGAGGAGTTCCCGGTCGTGGGAGACGAAGAGGACGGTCTTGCGGGTCTCCTTGAGCCGCTCCTCCAGCCAGCGCTTGCCGGGGACGTCGAGGTAGTTGTCCGGCTCGTCCAGGAGCAGCACCTCGTCGGTGCCGCGCAGCAGCGCCTCCAGGACAAGGCGTTTCTGCTCGCCGCCGGAGAGGGTGCTCGCCTGCCGGAACTGAGCGCGTTCGTAGGGGACGCCCAGCGCGGCGGTGGTGCAGATGTCCCAGAGGGTCTCGGCCTCGTAGCCCTGGACCTCGGCCCAGTCGGCGAGGGCCTGCGCGTACCGCATCTGGGCGGCCTCGTCGTCCACGGTCATGATGGCGTGCTCGGCGGCGTCGACGGCGTGGGCGGCCTCGCGGATGCGGGGCGGTGCCACGGAGACCAGCAGGTCGCGCACGGTCGTCTCGTCGCGGACGGAGCCGACGAACTGGCGCATCACCCCGAGGCCGCCGCCGACGGTGACGGTGCCGCCGTGCGGCTTCAGCTCGCCGGACAGCAGGCGGAGCAGGGTGGTCTTGCCGGCCCCGTTGGGTCCGACGAGGGCCACGACGGCCCCCTCCCCCACCCGGAAGGAGACATCGCCGAGCAGCGGCCTCCCGTCGGGGAGGTAGTACTCGAGGTGCGCGGCTTCCAGATGACCCATGAGACCGGATTCTGTGCCTGCCGGGGTGTTGCGGGCAAACTCATTACCCGCGCGACGGCCGCGGGCGCGGCACGCGGGCGCGGCACCGCTGGAAACGGCCTCGGCGGGGTAGGCGGGGGCCATGAGCCTCGACGTAGACCTCACCGCCGTGACGCCCGGCCCGCACCCCGTCCGCAACGGTTTCCTGCGCCTGGACCAGCGGGTCTTCGAGGCCGTCGCCGCGCGCACCTGGCCCGGTGCCGATCCGCTGCTGCCCCGGCTGAGCCGCAGCGCCAACCACGGGGTGCTGTGGTTCGCGGCCGCCGCCGCGCTGGCCGCCTCCCGCACCCCCCGGGCCCGGCGCGCCGCCGCCCGGGGGCTCGCCTCGCTCTCGCTGGCCTCGCTGACGATCAACACCCTCGGCAAGCGCACGGTGCGCCGCTCCCGGCCCCGGCTGGACCCGGTGCCGCTGGTGCGGCGGCTGAAGCGGCAGCCGATCACGACGTCCTTCCCGTCCGGGCACGCCGCCTCCGCCGCCGCCTTCGCGACCGGCGTCGCGCTGGAGTCCCCCGCCTGGGGCGCGGCGGTGGCTCCGGTGGCCGCCGCGGTCGCCCTGTCCCGGGTGTACACCGGCGTCCACTTCCCGAGCGACGTGCTGGCCGGGGCGGCGCTCGGGGCGGGGGCCGCGTTCGCCGTGCGGGGCATGGTGCCGACCCGCGCCCAGCACATGCCGCCCGCCCGGCCGGTGGCCGAGGTGCCGGCGCTGCCCGGCGGCGACGGCCTGGTCATGGTGGCCAACACCGGCTCGGGCACCTCGGACCGGGTGCGGGCGCTGTGCGACGCGCTGCCGGACGCCGAGGTCGTCGAGTGCGCGCCGGAGGACGTCCGGGCGGAGCTGGAGAAGGCCGCGGACCACGCCGTGGTGCTCGGCGTGTGCGGCGGCGACGGCACCGTGAACGCCGCCGCCGAGGTCGCGCTGCGGCACGGGCTGCCGCTCGCGGTACTGCCGGGCGGCACGCTCAACCACTTCGCCTACGACCTGGGCGTGGAGGACGTGAAGGGGCTGGTGGGGGCGCTGGAGCGGGGCGAGGGCGTACGGGTGGACGTGGGCGCCTTCGCCTCCGGCGGGCAGCGCGGCGTCTTCCTCAACACCTTCAGCCTCGGCGTGTACCCGGAGCTGGTGCGCGAGCGGGAGCGCTGGTCCTCGCGGATCGGCGGCTGGCCGGCCGGGGTGCTGGCGGCCGTGCGGGTGCTGCGCGCGGACCGGCATCCGCTGGAGGCGGAGGTACGGGGGCGCAGGCGCCCGCTGTGGCTGCTGTTCGCGGGCAACGGCACGTACCACCGCCGGGGCATCGCCTCGGGCCGCCGGCTCGACATGGCCGACGGGCAGCTGGACGTACGGGTGGTGCACGGCGGTCGCCGGCCCGCCCTGCGGCTGCTGTCGGCGGCCCTCGCCGGCCCCCTCACCCGCTCCCCCGCCCATGCCGCGGTGCAGGTGCCCCGCCTGCGGCTCTCGGGCGTCGCCCCGGGCACGCTGATGGCGTACGACGGCGAACTGACCGGCACCGAGGGCGATCTGACACTGGAGAAGCTGCCGGAGGCGCTCACGGTGTACCGCCCGCTGCCGAGCCCCGGACTCCTCTCCTGGCCCCTCATCCTCCTTTCCTGACACACCGTCAGTCCACATGCCAAAACGTGTATCTCACGATGCGACTGTCGGGCGTACGGTGAGCGGACCGTCGGGAGAGGGGATCCACCATGCCGAAGCCGCAGGAAACCGCTGTCTACACGCACGGGCACCACGAGTCCGTGCTCCGCTCGCACACCTGGCGCACCGCCGCCAACTCCGCCGCGTATCTGCTGGACGCCCTCAAGCCCCATATGAAGGTCCTGGACATCGGCTGCGGCCCGGGCACCATCACCGCGGACCTGGCGGAACTGGTCCCGGACGGCCATGTCACCGGCCTCGACCGGGCGCCGGAGATCGTGGAGCGGGCCCGGGAGACGGCCGCCGCGCGCGGACTGGCCAACACGGACTTCACCGTCGGGGACGTCCACGCGCTGGACTTCCCGGACGACACCTTCTGCGTGGTCCACGCCCATCAGGTGCTCCAGCACGTGGGCGACCCGGTGGGGGCGCTGCGTGAGATGCGCCGGGTGGTGAAGCCGGGCGGGCTCGTCGCCGTCCGCGATTCGGACTACGGTGCCATGACCTGGTACCCCGCCTCGCCCGGCATGGACGACTGGCTGGACCTGTACCACCGAGTGGCCCGCGCCAACGGCGGTGAACCGGACGCCGGGCGCCGGCTGAGGTCCTGGGCGCTGCGGGCCGGGTTCACGGACGTCACGGCGACCTCGGCCACCTGGACCTTTGCCACGCCGGAGGAACGCGCGTGGTGGAGCGGCCTGTGGGCCGACCGCACCGTAAGGTCCGGATACGCCGAACGCGCCGTCGAGGGCGGCCACGCGACGCCGGAGCAGTTGCGCGCGGTGTCGACCGCCTGGCGGGAGTGGGGCGACCGACCCGACGCGTGGTTCGCCGTCCTGCACGGCGAGCTCCTGTGCCGTAAGGAGCCGTAAGGGCCGCCCCTAGGGACCGTCGGGAAGGCTGAACCGTCAGGAAGGCTGAAACAGCGCCGCCGCCCCGGTGGAAGTTCCGGGGCGGCGGCGCGGTACGGCTCCCGGGCTCACTCCCGGGGCAGCAGCGGGCCGAGCGGCCCGAGGTCCAGGTTGAGGTCCTCGGGCCGCAGGCCGTAGCGGTCGCGGAGTTCGGTCATGCGGTCGTCGAGCAGCATCAGGGTGAGCCCGATCCGCTCCTCCTGCTCCTCGCTGAGGTCGCCCTCGTCGACGCGGCGCAGCGCCTGGCGCTCCATGAGCTGGCGGAGCAGTTCGACGACGGTCAGCACCAGTTTGACCAGGTCGCGCTCGACCGTGTCGGGCTCCAGGTCGAGGCGCTTGCGGGGCTGGGAAGGTTCGCTCACGTCAGTCCCCGAACGGCGAGGGTACGTTGTGGTTGACCGAGCTGATCAACGCGTTCAGGTCGATGCGGACCAGGTCGACGTCCGCGATGCGCAGGGTGAGGTCGCCGGTGATGACGACCCCGCCGGCCAGCAGCCGGTCGAGCAGGTCCACGAGGGCGATCTCGCGGCGTTCGACGACGGTCACGATCCCTCCCCCGTGGCGGCCGGCTCCTCGGCGCCCGCGCCCGCCGCCTCCCCCGCGAACGAGTAGGCGGCCCAGGGCCCGGTCAGCTCCACGCGGATCCCGGGGGCGTCGTCCTTGGTGCGGTCCACCAGTTCCACGAACTCCTCGGAGGCCTCGCGGCGCACCAGGTACGCGGCGTTGAGCACGTTGCGTCCGGCGGCGCCGGACAGGCGGGGGTTCTGCGGGGCGTGCAGACGGGTGTCGTCGGCCCAGGAGGACAGCCTGTGGTGCAGGTCCGTCGCGAACTCCTCGGCCCTGCTCCACAGGTCCTCGCTCGCCCGCGACTGCTGGCGTCGCTGACGCAGGTAGTCCCGCCCGGAGGCGGGCCTCGGCGCGGGCTCCCGGGCAGCGCCGGCGGGCCGCTCGGGCTCCGCCTCGACGAAGACCTTCACGCCCCACTCCACCCGCCCCTCCAGCCGGTCGAGCGTGCGCCGGAAGCCGTCCTGGCCCTCCTCCATCATCACGCGTACGCCGCTGTCGTCCCGGAAGACGGTCGCCAGCCGGAGCGGCAGCGGGGTGGTGACGGCGGTCAGCGCGTCGATGACCTGCTGGTGCGCGCGGGCGGTCCCGGCGAGCCAGTCCAGGTCCTCCAGGTGGGCGCGCAGCGCCTCCTCGGAGAAGTCGCCCTCGGGGACGTGGCTGACGACGGCGACCAGCCCGCCGTGGGCGAGCAGCCGGGGCGGGTCACCCGCCACCCCCGTGAGCTGGGCCTGCAGGGGCGCGTCGAAGGGGCGGCAGACGGCGTACACGTAGCGCAGTCCGGTCACGGGGCCTCCTCCCTCGGGACGCGGCCCGGGTCCAGCTCACGCAGGCGTTCACGCAGCGCGGCGTTCTCGCGGGTGAGTTCGTCGTGCCGGGCGCGCGAGGACAGTGCGGGATCGGACTCCCACCAGTCGATGCCCATCTCCTTGGCCTTGTCGACGGAGGCGACGACGAGCCGCAGCTTGATCGTCAGCAGCTCGATGTCGAGCAGGTTGATCTTGATGTCGCCTGCGATCACGACGCCCTTGTCGAGCACCCGTTCCAGGATGTCGGCGAGGTTGGCACTCTGTCCCTGGCCATAGGGATCGGGCAGCCGGCTGGGTGTGGTCATCGACGACTCCCGCGGTCGGCGTCCTCGTACTCCTCACGGGGCGCGTCCTCGGCTTCGTCCTCGTCCTCGTCCTCGTCCTCGGGCTCGTCCTCGGGATCGGGCTCGGCCTCGGGATCGGCCTCGTCCTCGTCCTCGGGCTCGGGCTCGGCAGGGGCCTCCTCCTCGGCGGGCTCCTCCTCGTACTCGCCCTCGGGCTCCTCCTCGCCTTCCTCGCCCTCCTCGGGCTCCTCCTCGTACTCGGCGTCCGTCTCGCCCTCCTCCTCGGCGTACGGCTCCTCTTCTTCGTCCTCTTCGCCCTCTTCGCCCTCGTAGGCGTCTTCGGCGTCCTCGGACTCCTCGCCCTCGGGCTCCTGCCCCTCCTCCTGCTCCTGCTCCTGTTCCTGCTCCTGTTCCTGCTCCTCCTCCGCCACCGCGTCCTCGTGGCTGCGGACGACCTCGCCGTCGCGGATCTCGCCGCGCCAGCCGTCGTCGGCCTCGCCCTTGAGGGTGATGTGGCGGACGTAGTTCTTCAGGTCCAGGCGGGCCCGGCGGCCCTGGGCGCGCCAGATGTTGCCGGTCTTCTCGAACAGGCCCTTGGGGTAGTACTCGATGACCAGGATGACGCGGGTGAGGTTGTCGGCGAGCTGGTGGAAGCTGACGACGCCCTTGGTGGTGCCCTTGGCGCCCTCCGAGGTCCAGGAGATCCGGTCGTCCGGCACCTGCTCGGTGGTCTTCGCCTTCCAGCTGCGGTTGGACCACAAGACCTTGAGCTGCCAGTCCGAGGACGTGTCGTCGGCGCGGTTCGCGCTCTTGACGCCCTTCGCGAAGGTGCTGAAGTCCTGGTACTGGGTCCACTGGTCGTAGGCGGTGCGCAGCGGCACGCCGACGTCGACGTACTCGATGATGACCGTCGGCTTCTGGCCGCCGCCGCCCTTCTTGCGGCCCTTGCCTCCGGTGAGGTTCTTGAAGGCGCCGACCACGTTGTCCTTCATCTTGCCCGCGCCGACCTCCAGGGCGGCCCGCATCGGGCTCTTGCCCTCGGCGAGCTTGCGGCCGCCGTCGAGGGCGAGCTTGGCGAAGCCGGGGCTGTTGCCCTCGGCGATGTCGTTGAGCTTGCCGGTGGTCTCGCCGAGCTTGGTGCCGACGCCCGTGAGCAGGCGGGTGGCCTGGGCGGCGAGGTACTCCTGCACCTCCGCCTTCAGCCGGTCGGCCGCCTCGCTCTTGGCCACGTCGGTGAGCGGGTTCTTCTTGGCGGCCTTGCCCGCCGAGCCGAGGGTGTCGCTCATCGCTCACCACCGCCCTTCTGCTGCCGGGTCCGGGCGTTGCGGGGCGCCGCGGTCTTCTTGCCGGCCGCCTTCTTGGCGGGCTGGGCCGCCCGCTTGGCGGCGGTCCTCTTCGCGGGCGCCTTGGCGGCGGCCTTCTTCGCCGGGGCCTTCTCGGCCGCGGCCTTGCGCGGCTCACGGCGCGCCGAGCGCCGGTCGCCGGACCCGCCGTCCTCGTCGTCGCGCTCGTCCGCGTCCTCGTGCCCGTCGTCGCGCCCGCGCTCGTCCTCGTCGTGCTCGTCCTCGTCCTCCGCGTACGGCTCCGAGTCCTCCGAGTCCTCGGAGTCGTCCGCGTCACGGGACTCGCCCGGCACCACGCCGGACAGCTGGTCGCGCACCTGGGCGGTGCGCCCGTGCAGCCGGTCGGCGAGCGCGTCGATCTGCCTCTCGACCATGGCGCCCGAGGCCGCCTTGCCCACTCCGCGCAGATCGGTGCGCAGCTGGTCCCCTATCTCCTTGAACTGGGGGTTGTTCTGCAACTGGGAGGAGACCAGCTCCGCGATGCCCCTCGGGGTGAGGTTCATCTTCTTCCCGGCCACCATCGTCCCGACGGCCACCGCCAGTTTCAGTTTCTTGGTGCGCCCCAGCAGATAGCCCGCCCCTACGGCGAGGCCCAGTCCCACTCGATTCATGGTGCCGTCCCGTTGCCCAATCCCGCGCTCGTGCGCGAAGCGATCTCCAGCCGGTCGAGAAGTTCGTCCTCCTGTCGGTCGAACTCCTCCTCACTGATCTCCCCGGCCTCCAACTGCTCCTCCAGACGGGCTAGTTCGGCGCGGACCGTGGCGGGGTCGTAGTAGATCCGCTCGGCCTCGCTCATGACTTGTCTGATGGCCCAGGCGCTACCGCGCGCCGGGGCGAACGGCAGCAGCAGGACCTCGGAGATCAGTCCCATGACGTCACCCCGCTCCGGTGTCCGCCCCGCCGGCCACCGTGCCCGCGGGCTCGGCCGGGCCGGGCTCCACGAAGCTGTACGGCGGCAGCGGGCCGTTGACGCGCACCTCGAGGTGCGGCATGCGGCCGCGGACCTCGTCGACGGCGGCCAGGAACTCCTCGGCCGACTCCCGCTTGACGAGGAACGACACGTTGGCCAGCCAGCCGGTGGACTCGGGGCCCACGCTCACCGCGTCCGCGGCCGGCTCCAGCGCCCGTTCCACGGCGGTGCCGTCCTCGGCCTCCTTGTCCTTGACCGCGGCCGCGACCATCTCGCCGAGCCGGATCTTGTTCTCGTACGTGCCGCCGCCGGACTGCCGGTTGGACTCGGCGAGGGCGCGGATCTCCGGGTTGTCGGCCATCACCTGGTGCAGGACGGCCTCTTCGACGTGGTTGGCCTTGATGTTGTACTCGATCCGGCCGTCCAGCGCCCGCAGGCGTTCCTGGTAGTGGTCCGCCCGCTCGGCGAGGACGCCGGTGACCGCGTCGTCGTCCGGGGCGACGCTCCCGAAGCGCATCGGCAGCACGCACCCGGCGGCGCCGATCTCGCTCAGCACGTTCTGGTGGGCGAGCAGCTCCCGGCGCTTGGGGCGCAGGTCCTCGGGCGCGTCGCTGACGACGGCCGCCAGGTCGCCCGCCTTGAGGACGCGCACCTCGCGGGCCGGGCTGCCGACGCCCTCGATGCCCTCGGGGAGCGAGGGATGCGTGCCGGCGGTGATGCCGTAGACGTACGTGCTCACTCCTGCTCCTCCTTACGGCGCGAGGCGGCGGTCTTGCGGGCGCGCGGGCGGGACGTCGTCTGGCGTTCGTCGTCGTCCTCGCCGCGGGCCTGCTTGAACGCGTCCGAGATGGTCTCGGCGGCGCCGGACAGCGCCCCCTTGGACTTGCCGCGGGCGCCGGACTCGGTCATCTTGCCGACCAGGTCGGGCAGGCCCGGGTCCTTGCGGGGCCCGGCCTCCAGGTCGAGCCGGTTGCACGCCTCGGCGAAGCGCAGATACGTGTCCACACTGGCGACGACGACACGGACGTCGATCTTCAGGATCTCGATTCCGACCAGGGAGACGCGCACGAATGCGTCGATGACGAGCCCCCTGTCCAGAACCAGCTCAAGCACGTCGTAGAGGCCGCTGCTGCCGCCTCCGCCGCCGGTCTGCTGTGCCGGTACGACAGTCATGCCTGCTGTTCCTCCATCGTGTCTGTGGGTGTAGTGGTCCGCGGTGCGCGAGCCGACTGCCTAGCGGCCGGAGCCGCGGGCGTCGGACCTGCCCCGCTCGTAGCGCCGTACGCGCCGGTAGCCGGTGAGCTGCCCCTCGGGGTCGAGCTGCACCTCGTAGCTGCCCATGAGGCTCATCGTGTCGGGCACCCGCTCCAGCTCCAGCACCTCGACCTCCAGGGACCAGCCGTCCTCCGTCTGCTCGAAGGACGACACCGACTCGGCGTGCATGCCGGTCAGCTCCGCGAGCTGGTCCCGGGCCTGCCGCAGCACCTCCATCGGGCTGGGGCTCTTGGGCTTCCGGGATTGTTGTGACCTATGTGACTCCTGTGAACTCTGCGAAGTCTGTTGCTTTTGTGGTGAATCGGACGTGTTCTTTGTGTCAGTCATGAGCACCTCCCCCTCCGTGTGGCCGCAAGCTTGTTCGCCAAACCTCCACGGGCCCGCGCATGTGCCGGGGGCGCTCAGCCGCGCAGCGCGTCGAGCCGCCGCCGGGCTGGGGCCAGGGCCCGGCCGCGCCGCCCGGTCTCGTCCCAGGGCCGGGTACGGGCCTGATCCACCGCGTCCGCGACGGTCCAGCGGCGGGCGTGCAGGGCGGGGTCGTCCAGCTGGTCCCAGGAGATCGGCGTGGCCACGGGCGCGCCGGGCAGGGCGCGGACGGTGAAGGGGGCGACCGCGGTCTGGGCGTAGGCGTTGCGCTGGATGTCGAGGTAGAGCCGGTCGCCGCGGTCCTTCTTGCGGGCGGCGGTGGTGAGCCGGTCGGGGTGGGCGGCGGCCAGCAGCTCGGCGGCGTCGCGCGCGAACTCCCTAACCCTGTCAGCATCATGACGGGCCGTCAGGGGCACGACCACGTGCAACCCACGGGACCCGGTGGTCATCAGCACGGAGGGCAGGCGCAGTTCGTCCAGGAGTTCGCCGACCAGCCGGGCGGCCTCCCGGACCGTCTCGAAGTCGTCGCCGGACGGGTCGAGGTCGAAGACCATCCGGTCCGGCCGGTCGACGTGATCGGCCCGGGAGTGCCAGCGGTGCAGGGTGAGGGCCGCCTGGTCGGCGAGGTAGAGGAGGGTGGCGGTGTCGTCGCAGACGGTGTGGCACACGGTACCGCCCTCCTTGCCGACCCCGACGCGGCCGATCCACTCCGGGTAGTGCTCCGGGGTGTTCTTCTGCATGAAACGGGGGCCGCCGATCCCGTCGGGGTGCCGTTCCAGCATCAGCGGGCGGCCCCGCAGGTGCGGCAGCATGAACGGGGCGACGGCGCGGTGGTAGTCGACCAGGTCGCCCTTGGTGTACTCCGCCGCGCCGCCGCCCCTGCCGTCCGAGGGGAACAGCACCTTGTCCGGCCGGTGGACCTCCACGGTGCGCGGCCCCGCCCGGACCCTCCGCGCCCCGTCCTCGGCGTCACCGCTCACGGCACGATCGCCTGCTCCACCAGCATCCGCCCGGCCGCCGCGACGGACTCGGCGTCGATGCCCGCCGCGTGCAGCTCCTCGGCGGGGCTCGCGGAGCCCGGCATGGTCTCCACGGCGAGCCGCACCAGGCGCGGCACGGGCCGTCCGTCGGTGAACGCGTCGAGGACGGCGTCGCCGATGCCGCCCTCCCGGCGGTGGTCCTCGACGGTCACCAGGCAGCCGGTGTCCTCGGCGGCCTGGCGCAGGGTGGCCCGGTCGACGGGCTTGACCGAGTACAGGTCGATCACGCGGACCGGGATGCCGTCCGCGGCGAGGGAGTCGGCGGCCGCGAGCGCCTCGTGGACGGTGACACCGGCCGCGACGAGGGTGAGCCGGTCGCGGTCGGAGGAGCGCAGTACCTTGCTGCCGCCGACCGGGAACTCCTCGTCGGGGCCGTAGATCACCTTGCTCCCGCCGCGCGAGGTGCGCAGGTAGCGGATGCCCTCCAGGCCGGCCATCTCGGCGACGAGCCGGACGGTCTGGTTGGCGTCGCACGGGTAGAGGACGGTGGTGCCGTGGACGGCCCGCATCATGGCGAGGTCCTCCAGGCCCATCTGGCTGGGCCCGTCCTGGCCGATGGCGACGCCCGCGTGGGAGCCGACGAGGTTGATGCCGGAGCCGCTGACGGCGGCCATGCGCACGAAGTCGTAGGCGCGGGTCAGGAAGGCCGCGAACGTCGTGGCGAACGGCACCCAGCCGCGCGCCGCCATCCCGACGGCGGTGGCGACCATCTGCTGCTCGGCGATGTAGCACTCGAAGTAGCGCTCGGGGTGTGCCTTGGCGAAGTACTCGGCGCGGGTCGAGTCGCCGACCTCGCCGTCGAGGGCGACGACGTCCCCGCGCGCGGTGCCGAGCGCGGCGAGGGCCTCGCCGAAGGCGTTGCGGGTGGCGACCTCGTCGCCCTTGTCGTAGCGGGGCAGCTCGGTCTGCCCGGTGCCGGCCGAGTGCAGCGCCCGCGCGTCCTCGGGGGCGTGCACGCGGACGCGCAGGTCGCGCGGGCCGCCGAGTTCGGCGATCGCCTCGTCCGCCTCGGGCAGCGGCTTGCCGTGCTGGCCCTCGCGGTCCTCCACGGCCTCGACGCCCTTGCCCTTGAGGGTGCCGGCGATGATCGCGACGGGCTGGCCCCTGGTGGACAGGGCCTCGCCGTAGGCGCGGTCGACGGCGTCCACGTCATGGCCGTCGATCTCGATGGTGTGCCAGTCGAAGGCGCGGAAGCGGCGCGCGTACGCGTCGAGGTCGTGGCCGTGCCGGGTCTGGCCGCGCTGGCCGAGCCGGTTGACGTCGACGATCACGGTGAGGTTGTCGAGGTGCTCGTACCCGGCGTGCTCGGCGGCTTCCCAGATCGATCCCTCGGCCAGCTCGCTGTCGCCGCACAGCACCCACACGCGGTAGTCGGCGTGGTCCAGGCGCTTGCCGGACAGGGCGATGCCGACGCCGACGGGCAGGCCCTGGCCGAGCGAGCCGGTGGCCGTCTCGACCCACGGCAGCCGCTGCGGCGTGGGGTGGCCCTCCAGGCGGCTGCCCAGCTTGCGGAAGGTGAGCAGCTCCTCGTCGTCGATGGCGCCGGCCGCCTTGAAGGCGGAGTAGAGCAGGGGTGAGGCGTGTCCCTTGGACAGGACGAAGCGGTCGTTGCCGGGGTGGGCGGGGCGCTCGAAGTCGTAGCGGAGGTGGTTGGCCAGCAGGACGGCCACCAGGTCCGCGGCGGACATCGAGGACGTCGGGTGGCCGGAGCCCGCGGCGGCGGACGCCCGTACGCTGTCGACGCGCAACTGCTGTCCGAGGTCGACGAGTTCACCGGTGTTCATGAGTCTCCTTCTGCGGCGCGGCGTCCGTCGGGACGCCGGACGGGGCCGGGGGCGATGTCGGGTCCGGGGGGCGGCTGGTTCGCCGGGGGTTCGGGTCCGGGGTCGTCGGGCGCCCGAACGGCACGGCTCCGCCCGGCGGGGGCGGGTCCCCCGGTGGCGCCGGAGGGCCTAGACGGGCCGGAGGTCTTACGGGGTGTGCCGGGGGCGCGGTCGGTACGCGGGCCCGCGGCGGCCCCGGCGGCGCGGCGGGGCTTGCCGGAGCCGGATCCCTTGGGCGCCGGGTGCTCAGGCCGCACCGGGTGCTCAGGCCGCACCGGCTGTTCCGTGCGCTTCGGATGCGCCTGCTCCGTGTCTCCCGGAGGCGCCTGCTCCGTCCGCTCCGTATCTCCCGGAGGGGCCTGTTCCGGGCGCCCCGGCACCCGGGCGACCTCCGGCGAGGACGACTCCAGCGGGACCGACCAGGACCGTACGAGGCCCAGCTGGACCGCCTGCCGGGGCAGGGCGGCGTCGAGCAGCCAGTCGGCGGCGACGCGGACCCGGTTGCCCGGCATCGCCGCGAGGTGGTAGCCGCGGGTGACCGCGCCGGCGGCGAGGCCGGACAGCGGCACGCCCAGCGGGTTGGCGGCGGCCTTCGCGCCGCCCAGGTCCACGACGAACCCCAGGTCGCGGTGGCGGTAGGCCCGCCGCTCCCCGATGCCGAGGGACGCGGCGACGTTCTGGGCGCAGACCTTGCCGTGCCGCCAGGCGTGCTGCGCGGTCATCGGCGTGTACTGGCCGGGCCGGGTCAGGTCGGGCACGGCGGCCACGTCACCGCAGGCGAACAGCTCGGGCCGCCCCCGCACCTGGAGGTGGGGGTCGACCAGCAGGCGCCCGCGTTCCATCGGCAGCCCCAGGGACTCCACCAGCGGGTCGGGCCGTACGCCGACGCACCACACCAGGGTCCGCGTGTCCACGGTCGTACCGTCGGTCAGTACCACGCCGTCGTGCGTGGCCTCCTTCACGGAGGTCCCCATCCGCACGTCCACGCCCCGCTCGCGCAGTACGCGGTCGGCGGTGCGGGAGAGCCGCTCGTCCATCTCGGGCAGGACCCGGGGCGCCACGTCGAGCAGCATCCAGCGCGGCCGCATCCCGGTGCGCATCGGGTGCCTGCGGACCTGCGCGTCGGTGTACATCTGGCCGTGCGCGGCGACCTCGGTGCCGGTGTATCCGGCGCCGACCACGACGAACGTGCACCGCGCGGCGCGCTCGGCCCGGTCGCCGGTCGCCGCGGCCAGCTCCACCTGGCGCGTCACGTGGTCGCGCAGGTACAGCGCCTCGGGCAGGCCCCGGAAGCCGTGGGCGTGCTCGGCGACGCCGGGGATGGGCAGCAGCTTGTTGACGCTGCCGGCGGCGAGCACCAGCCGGTCGAAGGGCAGCGTGCCCTCCTCGCCCTCGGGCCCGGTGCAGCGCACGGTGCGCCCGTCCAGGTCGACGCCGTCGGCCTCGCCGAGCACCAGCCGCACGCGCGGCAGCGTGCCCGGCAGCGAGACGCTGACCCGGCGCGGTTCCAGCACTCCGGCGGCCACCTGGGGCAGCAGGGGCAGATAAAGGAAGTAGTCGGTCGGGTTGAGCAGGGTGATGTCGGCCCGGTGCCGGGTGAGCCGGGACAGCTCGCGGGCCGTCCGGTAACCGGCGAAGCCGGCACCGACGATCACGATGCGGGGTCGGCTCACGGTTCGCCTCCGGGCTGTCGCGTACCTCGTGAGCCTTCCGCGTCCCCGCCACCCCCGCCCCCAAACGTCGGCACGCAAGCCGCCGCGCGGCCGGTTTCCGCCGGTACGCCCGGGTACTCGTGCCTTCCCCGTCCCCGCACCTGTCCGGAGGCAAGTCCCCATGCCCGAGTACGGCTATTTCCTCTCGTCGGAGCAGTACGGTCCCGCCGAGCTGATCGAGCAGGCCCGGATGGCCGAGCAGGCCGGGTTCCAGGCGCTGTGGATCTCCGACCACTACCACCCGTGGAACGGCGAGCAGGGGCAGAGCCCCTTCGTCTGGTCGGTGATCGGCGCCCTGTCCGACGCGGTGTCCCTGCCGATCGAGACCGCCGTCACCTGTCCGACCGTGCGCATGCACCCGGCGGTGGTGGCGCAGGCCGCGGCGACCAGCGCGGTGATGGCGCCCGGCCGGTTCCGGCTCGGCGTCGGCACCGGCGAGGCGCTCAACGAGCACATCCTGGGCGACGCGTGGCCGGCCGCGCACGTGCGGCTGGAGATGCTGGAGGAGGCCATCCTGATCATGCGCCGGCTGTTCAGCGGCGAGGAGGTCAACCACCACGGCACGCACTACACGGTCGAGAACGCCCGCCTCTACACCGTCCCCGACGAGCCCGTCCCGATCGACATCTCCGGCTTCGGCCCGGCGGCGACCAAGCTGGCGGCGCGGGTCGGCGACGGCTACATCACGATGATGCCGGACGCCTCGATGGTGGAGCAGTACCGCAAGGGCGGAGGCGGCGGGAAGCCGGTCAGCGGCGGCACCAAGGTCTGCTACGGCACCGACCGGGACGAGGCGGTCCGCACCGTGCACCGGCTGTGGGCCAACGAGCTGCTGCCCGGCGAGCTGGGCCAGGTGCTGCCCTCGCCGAAGCACTTCGAGCAGGCGCAGACCCTGGTCACCGAGGACATGGTCCGCGACAACCGGGTGTGCGGCGACGACGTGGACGAGCACGTGACGGAGCTGAAGCAGTTCGCCGACGCCGGTTTCGACCGGGTCTACGTCAACCAGATCGGGCCCGACCTGCGCGGCTTCTTCGACTTCTACCGTACGAAGGTGCTGCCGCAGCTCCAGCGCGACGCCTGAACCGGAACCAGGGGCGGAACGTGGCGCCGCGACCGTGGTCGGCCGCGGTCGCGGTGCGGGGCCTCGGGCGCCGGGCCGCTCGGCTGCGGCGGGACGGCCGGCGGCGTGGGCGGCATCGGCGGAGCGGCCACCCCTGGCGCGCCGGGCCCGCTGTGTCCCTGCCCCTGTCCCTGCCCCTGTCCCGACCCCGGTGCGGCGGTGTGCGGCCGGGCCGCGCCGCGCAGCACGTACGCGAGGACGCCCGAGAGGGCCGCCGTGATCAGCGCGGCGGCCCAGCCGGGCAGGGCGAGGGCGAGGGCGAGGCCCACGGCGAGCGCCAGGCCCGCCCCGGCGTACAGGGCGGCGGCGCCGGACGCGGCGTAGAGCGTGGCCCTGCGCCGCTGCTTGCGGGTCTGCTCGCGCAGTTCGTCACGCGTGTCTCGCGTGCCACCTGCGCCGGTTCGTCGACCAGATGCCGGTCCAGGCGTTCCAGGCGTTCCAGGCGTTCCAGGCGTTCCAGGTGATCGACGCGGTCCATGCCCTACGGGTACCCGCGGCCCGAACTTCCAGCCGGACCGCGACTCCGGCCCGCCCCGGCCCAACTAGGCTTTTCCGCATGGACATTCTGGGAGCCACTCTGCGCATCTACGTCGACGACCTGGACAAGGCGATCCCCTTCTACGAGGGACTGGCCGGCGGCCCGGCCCAGCGCTTCGAACGCGGCGGCGTCGAGGCCGCCGCGGTCGGCTGCTTCCTGCTGATGAGCGGACCCGAGTCCCAGCTCGAGGTGTTGCGCAAGATCAGCGCGACGATCGCCGTGTCGGACGTCGAGGACACCCACCGGACCCTGTCCTCGCTCGGCGCCGACATCATCGCCGGCCCGGTCGCCACCCCCGCGGGCCGCAATCTGATCGCCCGGCACCCGGACGGGACGATCTACGAGTACGTGGACCGCAAGGCCGGCTGACCGCACGGCGCGAGGGGTCCCACCGGGTCAACGGGCCGTCACGGACTCGGCGGTGAGGGCCCAGCGCTGGTGGTCGCGCCAGGCCCCGTCGATGTGGAGCATCCTCGGCGAGAAGCCCTCCAGGTGGAACCCGCAGGCGCGGGCCAGCCCGATGGAGGCGGCGTTGCCCGGCTGCACGTTGATCTCCAGCCGGTGCAGCCGCATCGGCCCGAACGCGTACCGCACCACCAGGTCCAGCCCCTCGCGCATCAGCCCGCGCCCGGCGGCGTGCGCGAAGACGCCGTAGCCGAGCGCGCCGCTGAGGAAGCCGCCCTCGACGATGTTGTTGATGTTGACGAACCCGGCGATGGCGCCACCGCCGTCGCCGCCGTCCTTCTCGCACACGAGGAACCCGGCCTTGGTCGGGTCCTCGATCAGCCGGGCCGCGTAGGCGTCGTACGCCTGGGCGGTGTCCGGCGGGAAGAGCCACGGGTGGTGCAGGTCCTTGCTCTCCCGGGCGCGGGCGGTGAACTCGGCCCCGTCCTCGTAGCGGAAGTGCCGTATGCCCACGCGAGGGCCCTCGGCGAGATGGCGGGATGCGTTGTGCGGCATCCCGCCACCCTACGACGCCCCACCCCGCCCGCCCCGTCGGCGCGGCCCGCGCCCCGGTCAGCGCAGCGCCGGCCGGTCCAGCGTCAAGGTGCCCGCGTCCGCGTCGAGTTCCGCCGTGACGCCGAGGGGGACGGTCAGCGCCCCCGCGCAGTGTCCGAACCCGAAGTCCTCGACGACCGGTACCCCGAGCCCCCCGAGCCGGTCGGCCAGCAGGGGCCGCAGCCGCTCGTACGGGTCGCACTCCTCCCACGAGCCGAGCAGCACCCCGCCGACCCCGTCGAGCCACCCGGCGCGCAGCAGCTGGGTGAGGTAGCGGTCGATGCGGTACGTCTCCTCGCCCACCTCCTCCAGGCACAACAGGCCGCCGCGCGCGCGGCGGCGGGCGTGCGGGGTGCCCCGGTCGGCGGCGAGCAGGGAGAGGCAGCCGCCGAGGGTGACGCCGCGCGCCCGGCCGGAGACCATCGGCGTGCCGCCGGAGGCGATGACGCGGACGGTCTCCGGGGCGAACAGGGTGTCCCTGAGGTGCTGCTGCGCCCGCGCGTTCTTGAGGAAGTCGACGCCCGCGGCCATCGGGCCGTGCAGGGTGACCAGGCCGAGGCGGGTGGCGAACGCCTCGTGCAGGGCGGTGATGTCGCTGAAGCCGACGAGGACCTTCGGTCCGGCCGCGCGCATCGCCTCCCAGTCGAGCAGGTCGACCATGCGCTGGACGCCGTACCCGCCGCGGGCGCACAGCACCGCGTCCACCGACGGGTCGCACCAGGCCGCCTGGAGGTCGGCGGCCCGGTCGGCGTCGGTGCCCGCCAGGTAGGCGAAGGTGCCGTGGCGGTCCAGGACGTGCGGGCCCACGACCGGGTCGAGGTCCCAGCCGCGCAGTACGTCCAGGCCGGCCTGGAGCCGCTCCTCGGGCACGGGCCCGCTGGGCGCGACGACGGCGACGCGGGCGCCGGGGGCGAGGCGGGCGGGCCGGGTCAGCTCCGGCACCGGGTCCGTGGCGCTCACCGGGTCAGCTCCAGAGCGGGGATGCCCTGCGGCGCGAGTCCGAAGACCTGTGCGTAGAGCGAGAGTTCCGCCTCCAGCGCGCGGACCAGCGTCTCCGCCCGGCGGAATCCGTGGCCCTCGCCCTCGAAGGTGAGGTAGGCGTGCGGGACGTCCCGGCCCGCCATCCGTTCGAGGAACCGCTCGCACTGCGCGGGCGGGCAGATCACGTCGTCCAGGCCCTGGAGCAGCAGGAACGGCGCGGAGACCCGGTCGGCGTGGGTGACCGGGGACCGTTCGGCGTACCGGTCGGGCACCTCCGCGTACGGCCCGATCAGGCTCTCCAGGTACTGCGACTCGAAGTCGTGGGTCTCCCCCGTGCCCCAGCCGGTGAGGTCCAGGATCGGGTAGACGACCGTGCCGCAGGCGTAGACGTCGGTGGTGGCCAGTGACGCCGCCGCGGTCCAGCCGCCGGCGCTGCCGCCGCGCACGGCGAGCTGGTCGGGGTCGGCGGTGCCCTCCTCGGCGAGGGCGCGGGCGACGGCCGCGCAGTCCTCGACGTCCACGACACCCCACCGCTCACGCAGCCGGTTGCGGTACTCCCGTCCGTACCCGCTGGAGCCGCCGTAGTTGACCTCGGCGACGCCGATGCCGCGCGAGGTGAAGTAGGCGATCTCCAGGTCGAGGACGAGCGGGGAGCGGCTGGTGGGCCCGCCGTGCGCCCAGATCACATAGGGCGGCTTCTCGCCCTCGGGCGCGGTGTGACCGGGGTGGTGCGGCGGGTAGAGGTGGGCGTGGATGTCGCGTCCGCCGGGTCCGGTGAAGGTGCGGATCCCGGGCCGCGGGTAGTACGCGGGATCCACGGCGTCCTGGTGCGGGGCGCCGATGACGCGGGCGTGGCCCGTGCGGGCGTCCAGCTCGACCACCTCGTAGCCGCTGTACGGGCCGGCGCCGACCGCCGCGACCCGGTCGCCGTGGACGGCGAGGGTGGCCGCGAACTCGGTCCAGGGGCCGGCCGCGTCGACGACCTCGCCGGTCTCGGGGTCGAGTATCCCGAGGGCGCCGGCGCCACGGCCGTGCACGACGGCGATCAGGCCGCACTCCAGCGGGGCGAACCAGTGCTGCCCGAACTTCCACAGCGGTCCGGCGAACTCCTCCTCGCGGGCGCACAGCGGCCGCCCGTCGCGGTAGAGGTTCCACCAGCCGGTGCGGTCGGAGGCGTGGAGCAGACTGCCGTCGGCGGCCCAGTCGGCCTGGGTGACCGACTCCTCCGGTCCGCCGGCGACGGCGCGGGGGTCGTGGAAGGTGCCGTCGGGGCCGATGTCGGCGACGATCAGCTCGGTGCCGTCCCAGGGCATGCGCGGGTGGTCCCAGGCGAGCCAGGCGGCGCGCCGGCCGTCGGGCGAGACACGCGGCCCGGTGACGAACCGGTGCCGCTCGGCGGTGAGTTCACGCACCCGCGTGCGGTCCTCGGCCGCCGAGCCGTCCAGCGGCACCGCGACCGGGACCCGGCGCAGGTCGGTGGGCCCGTCGCCGGTGAACTCCTCCAGCACGCACCACACCTCGCCGCGCTCCGGGCGCGGGTCCGGCTCGATCCAACGCAGCCCGCCGCCCACGGCCGACACGGGCGTCAGCGGGCGCGGCGCGGGACCGCCGGGCTCGTAGGCGTAGAGCCGCTGGTCGGCGAAGTTCACGAAGAGCACCAGCGGCCCGGTGCCGGTCGTGACCGCGGCCCAGGAGCGGCCGCCGTACTCGATGACGCGGCTGCGCACGTTCCACGGCGGGGGCAGCACCGGTTCCTCGGTGCCGTCGGCACGGCGCCGCACCAGGGTGCGCCGGCCTCCCTCGGCGGGCCGGGGCGCGGTCCACCACACCTCGTCGCCGACGAAGCCCACCTCGTCGGGCCGCCCGTCGTGGGCGGCGGCGAGCGCCGCGTCGACGGGTGAGGGCCACGCCCCGTACGGGAGGACCGTCACTGACTCCGCCACTTCTCCTCCAGCTCTCGGGTCGGCCGGCCTAGGCCGTGCGCAGGAATCGGTCCAGGACGCGGACACCGAAGTGCAGCGCCTCGACGGGGACGCGTTCGTCCACGCCGTGGAAGAGGGCCTGGTAGTCGAAGCCCTCGGGCAGCTTCAGCGGCGCGAAGCCGTACCCGGTGATGCCGAGCCGCGAGAACTGCTTGGCGTCGGTGCCGCCGGACATGCAGTACGGCACGACATGGCCCTCGGGGGCGAACTCCTCGACGGCGGCCCGCATCCGGGCATAGGTCCCGGAGTCCACCGGCGCCTGGAGGGCGACCTCGCGGTGGACGAACTCCCAGTCCACATGCGGCCCGGTGAGCAGGTCGAGGGTCTCGCGGAACTCGTCCTCGCCACCCGGCAGGAACCGCCCGTCGACGTGCGCGACGGCCTCCCCGGGGATGACGTTGACCTTGTACCCGGCGTCCAGCATGGTCGGGTTGCTGCTGTTGCGGACGGTGGCCTCGACCAGCTCGGCGGCCGGCCCCAGCTTCTCCAGCAGCGCGTCGACGTCGTCCAGGTCGGCCTCGATCCCGTACACGGCGGCGATCTCGGTGAGGGCGGCGCGGACGGTCGGGGTCAGACGCAGCGGCCACTCGTGGTCGCCGATGCGGGTGACGGCGGCGGCGAGGCGGGTCACCGCGTTCTCCCGGTTCACCTTGGAGCCGTGTCCGGCCCGGCCACGCGCGGTGAGCTTCAGCCAGCCCGTACCGCGCTCGCCGGCGGCGACGGGATAGAACTGGCGGCCCGATCCGTCGTGGAAGGTGAACGCCCCGGACTCGCTGACGCCCTCGGTGCAGCCCTCGAACAGCGCGGCGTGCCGGTCGGCGAGGAAGCCGGAGCCGTCCTCGGCGCTGGCCTCCTCGTCCGCGGTGAACGCGACCACGACGTCCCGACGGGGTCGCACCCCGCGCCGGGCCCAGTCGCGGACGACGGCCAGGATCATCGCGTCCATGTTCTTCATGTCGACCGCGCCGCGCCCCCACACGACCCCGTCGCGGACCTCCCCGGAGAAGGGGTGGACGCTCCAGTCGGCGGCCTCGGCCGGCACCACGTCCAGGTGCCCGTGGAGCAGCAGCGCGTCGGCGGACGGGTCGGTGCCCGCGATGCGGGCGACGACGTTGGTCCGGCCCTCGGTGCGCTCCAGCAGGACCGGTTCGATCCCGGCCTCGGCGAGCCGCGCGGCAGCGTACTCGGCGGCCGGGCGTTCGCGGCAGTCGCCGCCGCCCCGGTTGGTCGTGTCGATCCGGATCAGCTCCGAGGTGAACCGCACCACCTCGTCCAGCGCCTGATCCCCGGTCTGGGCCAGGCCCCCGCCCCGCGCCTGATCCCCGGTCTCCGCCCGCTCAGCCATACTGCTCCTCCACCGCCGCCGAGACGATCGTGGTGACCGCCTTGAACGTGCGGATCGCCTCGAACATGGTGGCGTGGGTGTACGCCACCTTCCGCTCCCCCACCTGCGCCACACCGGGCACCACCGTGGACGCCGCCGCCAGGTGCTCGGCGTCGAACTCCACGGCGACCGTGAAGGGGCCGCCGCTCACCGGCTCGTACCGCACCGCGAGCGCCGCCGCCTCCTTGGCCGCCGCGCGGATGTCGGCGGCGGTCCTGGCCGGCGTACGGCACACGGCCGCGTACCGCGAGACGTGGTCCTTGACAGCGACCTTGCGCGCCTGCGGCGCGTACCCGAGGGCGTCCTCGCAGGCCACGTCGTCGCCGGTGACCAGGACCACCGGCACTCCGTACTCGGCGACGACGTGCGCGTTGAGCAGGCCCTCGCTGGCCCGGACGTCGTTCAGCCACACCCCGGTGATCTGGTTGGCCAGGTAGGTGTGCGCGAGGACGCCCTCCATGCCGGCGCCCGCGTGGTAGCCGATGAAGGCGATGCCGTCCACGTCCGAGTGCTGGACGCCCTCCACCATGGAGAGCGCCTTGTGCCGTCCGGTGAGCATCTCGGTGCGCTCGTCCAGCTGCTCCAGGAGCAGGTTGCGCATGCTCCAGTGGGCCTCGTTGACGAGGACCTCGTCGGCGCCGCCGTCGAAGAAACCGAGCACGGCCGCGTTCACGTCGGAGGTGAACATCGACCGGCACCGCTCCCACTGCGGCGCCCCCGGCAGCACGTCGCCCGGCCAGGTGACACCGGTGGCGCCCTCCATGTCGGCGCTGATGAGGATCTTCATGTCGCGCCACGTTACGCGGTCGCCGCGAGCCCGGGCCAGACCTGTGGATAACTACCGGTGGTCTAGACCGCCAACTGACCTCGTACGGCCTACGAACAGCCCTTTTGCCATGCGCAACCCGTCACACTATCGCTCGGCCGTATCCGGGATCGGAGCCCCCGTACCACTGACGCGCACCCGCGGGTCACCGGCGCGCAGCTCCACGCGCAGCTCGCCGGGACGCCCCATGTCCGCCCCCTGGTGCAGGACGAGCACCGACTCCCGTGGGACCAGACCGAGTTCACGGGCGTAGGCGCCGAAGGCGGCGGCCGCGGCGCCCGTCGCCGGATCCTCGACGACGCCGCCGACGGGGAAGGGGTCGCGGACGTGGAAGACGGTCTCCGACTCGCGCCACACCAGGTGCACGGTGGTGAGGTCGAGCGAGGTCATGAACTGGCTCAGCCGCTCGAAGTCGTAGGAGAGGTCCGCCAGTCGGGCGCGGGTCGCGGCGGCGAGGATCAGGTGGCGGGCGCCGGCGTAGCCGATCCGGGGCGGGAGGGCCGGGTCGAGGTCGGGGGCAGACCAGCCGAGCGCCCCGAGCGCCTCGGCGACGTCCTGCTCCGCCGCCTCGTGGACGGCGGGCTCGACGCTGGTGAGGGTCGCGCTCAGGGTGCCGTCGGGCCCCTCGACGACCGTCACCGGGACGGTGCCGGCGCGGGTGGCGAGGAGCAGGTCGCCGGGCCCGTGGCGTTCCGCGTGGGCGACGGCCGCGGCGATCGTGGCGTGGCCGCAGAAGGAGACCTCGGCCTTGGGGTGAGAAGTAGCGCACGGTGTAGGCCCGTTCCCGGCCGGCCAGGTCCGCCGGCGGCGCGGTCAGGAAGGCCGTCTCGCTGTAGCCGAGGTCCGCCGCGATCGCGAGCTGCTCGTCGTCCGTCAGCCCGGTGGCGTCCAGGACGACGCCGGCCGGGTTGCCTCCCTCGGGGTCGGCGGCGAACGCGGTGTAGCGGAGGATCTCGGGGCGGGGGCGCGGTGTCGTCATGGGCGCGGCGGCTCCTCACGGTCCGGGGACCGTCGGTGGGTGGTTGCCGGTCAAGGATGCCGCTGCATGGTCTCGCGTTCCCGGCGGGGGCGGCGCGACAGGGCTGGGCACCGCCGCGCCCCCTCACCCGCCCCGGCGCTCTCAGTCCTCGTGCCCGAGCTGGAGGTCCCGCTCGGTGCGGCCGCCGCCCGCGACCTGGAGGACGGTGGCGACGGGCGGGTAGCCGGCGGCGATGACGGTGTACTCGCCGGACGACAGGTCGACGAACCGGAACGTGCCGTCGGACCCGGTGGTGAGGGTGTCCACGACGTTGCCCGCCGCGTCGAGCAGGGTCACACGGGCGTCCTCGACGATCCGCCCGCCGCTGGCCCGTACCGTGCCGCGCAGGACGGCGCCGCCGGCCAGCTCGACGTCCTGGCGGGTCTCGCGGGCGGCCTGGACGCTGACGGGCAGCGCGGCCGGGCGGAAGGCGGGGGCGCTGGCGGCGAGGGTGTACTCGCCGGCCACCAGCTCCGTGATGACGTATCCGCCCTCCCGGCCGCTGCGGGTGGTGGAGACGACCTCGCCGTGGACGTTGGTGAGGGTGACGATCGCGTCGCGCACGGGGCTGCCGTCGGCGGTGAGCACGCTGCCGGCCAGGCGTCCGGCGCCGCCGAGGACCACGTCCAGCTCCACCGGGCGTTCGCCGACGGTCACGGAGACCGCCTGCGGCTGGTGGCCGCCGGCCGCGGCGATCAGGACGTACGCTCCGGAGCCGGGCGTGGCCAGGGCGTACCGTCCGTCGTCGCCGCTCGCACCGCGCCCGATCTGCTGGCCGCCGACGTCGATGAGGGTGAGCGCCGCGCGGGGCACGACGGTGCCGTCGGGGTGCTGGACGGTGCCGCAGACCGGGATGCCGCCGGCGTACGCCGAGCGGGCCTGCGGGACCGGGGCGGCGTGCTGTGCGGTGTGCCGCGCGGGGTACTGCGTGATCTCCGGCTCGGTGACGGGGGCGTTGTGGGACACCAGTGGTTTCTCCTTGAGGAAGAGGGCGATGAGCAGCCCGAGGACGAGCACCGGCACCAGGTAGAGGAAGATCCGCGGCATGGCGTCGGCGTACGCCCCGATGTAGGCGTCACGCAGCGCCGGGGGCAGGGAGTGGACGAGCTGGGGCGTGATGGCCTCGGCGTCGGGCAGGTGGACGCCCGCCTCGGCGGGGACACGCTCGGCCAGGGCGTCGGTGAGCCGGCCGGCGAAGAGGGTGCCGAAGATCGCGGCGCCGACGCTGCCGCCGATCTGCCGGAAGTAGTTGTTGGCGCTGGTGGCGGTGCCGAGGTCGGCGGGACGGACGGAGTTCTGCACCGCGAGGACCAGGACCGGCATGACCATGCCGATGCCGGCGCCGAGGACGGCCATCCAGACGCTGTAGTGCAGCCGGGGCGTGTCGGTGCCGAGCCGGGAGAGCAGCCACATGCCGACGACGGACAGGGCGCCGCCGAGGACGGGGTGGACGCGGTAGTGCCCGGTACGGCTGATGAGCTGCCCGGAGACGATCGAGGCGACGACGATGCCGCCCATCATCGGCAGCATCAGCAGACCGGACTCGGTGGCGCTGGCGCCGTCGACCATCTGGAGGAAGGTCGGCAGATAGCTGGCGGCGCCGAAGAGGGCGACGCCGACGATCAGGCCGACGAGGGCGGTGACGTTGAAGACGGAGTCCCGGAACAGCCGCAGCGGGATGAGGGGTTCGGGCGCGAAGCGCTCGGCGACCAGGAAGAGCAGGGTGGCCACCACGGCTCCGGCCGCGAGCCCCAGGATGACCCGCGACCCCCACGCGTACTCGGTGCCGCCCCAACTGGTCAGCAGCACCAGGCAGGTGGAGGCGGCGGCGAGCAGCAAGGCGCCGAGGACGTCGAGCCGGGCCCTGGCGGTCGGCTTGGGCAGCTTCAGCACCACGGCGACGACGGCCATGGTGACCAGGCCGAAGGGGACGTTGATGTAGAAGCACCAGCGCCAGGAGAGGTGGTCGGTGAAGTAGCCGCCGAGCAGGGGGCCGGCGACGGAGGCGAGTCCGAAGGCGGCGCCGATCAGGCCCATGTAGCGGCCGCGTTCGCGGGGCGGCACGATGTCGGCGATGATCGCCTGCACGCCGATCATGAGGCCGCCCGCGCCGACGCCCTGCACCGCGCGGAAGGCGATCAGCTGGTCCATCGTCTGCGCGCGGCCGGCGAGCGCGGAGCCGACGACGAAGACCAGGATGGCGAACTGGAAGACGCCCTTGCGTCCGAAGAGGTCGCCGAGCTTGCCGTAGATCGGCAGGCCGACCGTGGAGGTGAGCAGGTAGGCGGTGATCGCCCAGGACATCGAGTCCAGGCCGTGCAGCTCGCCGACGATCTTCGGGAGCGCCGTGGCGACGATCATCTGCTCCAGCGCGGCGAGCAGCAGCGCGAGCAGCAGCCCGACGAAGACCAGTCGCACCCGGCGGGGGCTCAGCGAGGCGTCCCGCTCCGGTGCGGGAGCGGGGGCCTCGGGTTCCTTCGGGGGTGCGAGGACCGGTTCGTCCTGCACCAGAGTGATCCCACCCACGTACCGCTCCCCTCGCCACACCTGCGCACAATTGCCACCGAGGCGACAACTACGAACAAGCGCGGCAAGTTACGGTGTACGGCGGGATCTCGCGGAGATCACTCGAACCGGTGAGGCGGCCAACGTCCGCCCCGGGCTTGCCCTTTGGCTACTTCTCGACCTCGGCCGCGAGCTTGGCGAGCAGCGCGTCGTAGATCCGGGCGAGCCCCTTGGGGGCGAAGGTCTTCTCGAAGAAGCCGCCGACGCCGCCGGCGCCCTGCCAGGTGGTGGTCACGGCAACCCGGGACCTGCCCTCGCCGGCCGGGGTGACCCGCCAGGTGGTGACCATCGAGGAGTTCCGGTCCTTCTCGACCAGCTCGCCGTCGGTCGGCTCGGTGACCTCCAGGAGGCAGTCGCGGACGCGCTTGCTGGTGGCCTGGAGCTTCCAGTGCACGAGGGTGCCCTCGCCGTCGCCGCCCTCGCGGACCTCGTACTCGCTGAAGTGCTCGGGCAGCAGCTTCTCGCGGGTGCCGCTGTAGTCGGCGAGGGTGTCGAACACCGTCTCCGCGTCCGCCGCGACGATCCGCTCCGTCGTCGCCTCGACCTGCGCCATCGGGTTCCTCCAGGGCCTGGTTCTCGGGTTGGGGGCAAGCCAACCACCCCGCCGCCCGGCCTCCAAATCGGGGGGCGCGAAGCGGCCTCGCGCGACCGGCCGACCCCTCCTCCACCTCCCCTCCCCCTCTCCTCCGCACGATCAAGGGAACAAGTGTTCTATTGTGTGGCTGTACTACCGAGGAGGCGTCATGTGCTGGGAGAACCTCACGGACTCCTACCACGCCCGAGTTCCGCGGCATCACCTGCGACGGTGAACCCGTACCGGGGCCGCACGCACGCGTGCTGGTACGTCACTGCATGACCCTGTTGAGGCCGGGAGGGCCGATGCTCAGCACTCCGAACGCGGACAAGGCCTGGAAAGGCATGACGAGGTCATTCCCGACCCCGGAGACGCCAGGCCAGTATGACGCCCCGGGCACGGCGGAGAGGACGGCTTACGCCGTGCTGCTGCATGGACCGGCTGTACGTCCAGGTGGCGGTGACGCGAGTCAGTGGCTGCTGCTGCGCGACCGCACAGCGAAGCGCCAGTAAGCGACACATCAGCAGCAGCACTTCAGGGATGCTTCTCGGAAGTTCGGCCTGAGCTGCTCCAGATACGTCAGCGTCTCGTCATGAGCACGACGGCGGTGACGGTCTTGCCCGAGGCTGGGGCTCCGCCGCCTGGAAGAAGAAGGACGAGGCGTATCTGGACTCCGTGACCTTCAACGTGATCGCCGAGTCGGGTGTGCGGGCGGGCAGCCTGGGCTCCTGGCAGGTCGACGCGATCGGCGGGGTGCGCCGGCAGGACGAGGCGGTGCTGCGCCGGGCCGGGGCGCGCGTCGAGCGGCGGGCCAATCCGGGCGTGGTGTTCAACCTCGGCTTCAACAACGCCCGCCCGCTCACGCGTGACGCCCGGGTGCGCCAGGCCGTCCAGGTCGCGATCGACCGCGCGGAGATCGCCGAGGCCGTCTTCCCGACCGGCACCCGGCCGGCCGCCAGCGTCCTGTCCCGGACCACTCCCGGTCACACGGATCTGTCCGGGCACCTCACCCACGACCGGGCCAGGGCGGAGTCCCTCCTGTCGGAGGCCGGCTGGAGCGCGTCCGGTGACGGGGTCCGGACCAAGGACGGGGCGGAACCGCGGCTGACGGTGGTGTCGTTCAGCAACGCCGATGCCTACCAGAGCGCGCTCGAACTGGTCCAGCAGCAGCTCAAGGACATCGGCGTCGACCTGGTCATCAAGCAGCTCCAGGTCACCCAGTTCCCGCAGATCCTCAAGACCGGAGACTACGACGCCCTGTGGGGCGGCGACCTGACCCGGGCCGACCCGGACGCGCTGCGCACCCTGTACTCGACGCACCTGGTGAACTCCTACCGGCTTCCGGCCGGCGAACTCGACACCGTCCTCGACGCGCAGGCCAGGACGACCGACACCGACCGGCGCGACCAGTTGGTGGCCCGTGGCCAGGAGTTGGTCGTGGAGCAGGCGTACGTGGTGCCGATCGTGGAGCAGCAGGCCCTGATCGGTGTCTCCCCGAAGGTGCACGGCCTCAGCCTCGGCGCGTCCGGCGGGGTGAGGCTCCACGACACCTGGAAGAAGTGACGCGCCCGCCCTCAACGCACCCGAGACCTTGAAGGAAGACGATGCGAAGGTATGTCCTGTGGCGCCTGGCGCAAGCCGCCGGCGTCCTGTGGGCGGCGTACACCCTGGCGTTCCTGCTTCTCGACCTGCTCCCCGGCGACCCGGTCGCCGCGATGGCGGGCGCCGGCCTCAACTCCACCCAGGTCACCCCGGAGCGGCTGGCCGAACTGCGCGCCGAGTAAGGGTTCGACAGGCCCGTGCCGGTGCGTTACGCCACCTCCCTCGGGGCCGCCGTGCGCGGCGACCTCGGGGAGTCGGTCGCGAGCGGGCGCCCGGTCGCCGCCACCCTCGCCGACGCCCTGCCGCAGACTCTGCAACTGGCGGGCGGGGCACTGGTGCTGGCCGTGGCGGGCGGGGGCGGTCTGGCGCTCGCCGGGACCGCCACCAGGCGGCGGTGGCTGCGGCAACTGCTGCTGTCACTGCCCTCGCTCGGCATCTCCCTGCCCGCGTTCTGTGTCGGGCTGATGCTCGTCCAGCTGTTCTCCTTCCGCCTGGGCCTGCTTCCCGCGTTCGGCAACGACTCGGCGGCGGGTCTGCTCCTGCCCGCGGTGACCCTGGCCCTGCCGGCCGCCGTGCTGGTGGCCCAGGTGCTGTCCAGGAGCCTGCTCGGCGCCCTCGGTGAGCCCTACATCCAGACCGCCCGCGCCAAGGGGGGCCGGGCGGGCCCGGGTGCTGGTGCGGCACGCGCTACGCAACGCCTCGCTGCCGGCCCTCACCGTGGTCGGCGTGCTGGCCGGGCAGCTCACGGCGAACGCCGTGGTCGTCGAGAACGTTTCTCGCGCAACGGCCTGGGGCGGATCATCACCGACGCCGTCACCGTGCAGGACATCCCGGTCGTGCAGGGCGTCGTGGTCTTCGGGGCGCTCGTGTTCGTCCTCGTCAACCTCCTGGTGGACCTGGCCTACCCTCTGCTCGACCGGCGCATCGTCGCCCCCGGACACAGGAGCGCGGCATGAGCGAGACCCTCCGGTCCCGGCCCGCGTCCGCGCCCGCGCGGCCCCCCGATCCGCTGCCTGCCGAACCTGTCGGGAGGCGACGGCCGACGACCTGTTCCGGTCCCCCGGCCACGCGTACACGCGCGCCCTGCTCGCGTCGGTGCCGGGAGGGGCGGGAGGCGGGTGACGCTGGAGCCGGCACGGGGCTCGGGCCGCGCTCGCGGTGCCTCTGACCGGCCCGTACGGCCGACTCGACGGGCAGGGGACGGAGAAGTCGTCGGGGTCGGTGGTCCCGGTCCGCCGGGACGGCGCGGCGGGTGCCCCTGACCTTCGAGGCCGGCAGACGGCCGGCCCCCTCGGGCCGGCACCACCCCGGGGTCAACGCCCTGCCGCTGCCCCTCCCCGACGGCGGCCCCGGCCCGCTCTCCGCGGACGAAGACGGCGAGATCGCGTACGGGGACACGGGCTCCCGGCGCTGCCTCACCGAGCTGGGCGGTGGCACCGGAGCGGTGCTCACCCTGCCGTACCCGGCCCAGACCCTTGCCTTCACCGACCCGCACAGGTCACGGCGGTCACGGGGTGCCGACCGTGAACACCGCCACCTCGCTGCATGAACCCACACAGGGACGGCCGGCCACGGCCAGGGCCTCGATGCTGCCCGGCGTCAGGCGGTACCGGCCCGCCGCGTCGAGGTCCGGGTAGCTGTGCGGCTTGCGCGCGAAGCAGTCCATGCAGCTGTCGTTGGTGTAGCGCCGCGAGCCCCCGCCGCCCTGGCTAAGGTGGCCGTCATGAGCGAGCATCCCGGGTCTCCCGCCGACGCGCCGACGCTGCCCGGCCCGGAGGACGGCGACTGGACGCCCGTCACCACGGGCGAGTCGGGGGCGGCCGTCCTCCGCAGCGCGGACGGCCGCCGGTACGCCAAGTGCGTGCCCGGCGCGGACGCCGCCGAGCTGGAGGCCGAGCGCGACCGGGTGGCCTGGCTGGGCGAGCAGGGCGTACCCGGACCCCGGGTGGTCGACTGGCGCTCCGACGACGCGGGAGCCTGCCTGATCACCAGCGCCGTGCCCGGAGTTCCCGCCGACCAGGTGTCCGCCGAGGAGCTGCGGGACGCCTGGGCACGGATCGCGCAGGCGGTACGGCGGCTGCACGAGGTGCCCGTGTCACGGTGCCCGTTCCGGCGGGGCCTGGACGACATGGTCGCCGCGGCGCGCGACGTCGTGAGCCGGGGCGCCGTGAACCCGGAGTTCCTTCCCGACGAGCAGCGGCACACGCCCGCCGCCGAGTTGCTCGACCGCCTCACCCGGCAGCTCCCGCTGCGACGCGCGCAGGAGGCCACCGACACGGTCGTCTGCCACGGGGACCTGTGCCTGCCCAACATCGTCCTCGACCCGCGGACCCTGGACGTGGCGGGCTTCATCGACCTGGGCCGCCTCGGACCGGCCGACCGGCACGCCGACTTGGCGCTGGTGCTCGCCAACGCGCGGGAGACGTGGCCGGACGAGGAGCGGGCGCGGACCGCGGACCGGGCGTTCGCCGAGGCCTACGGCCTCGCCCCGGACGACGACCGGCTGCGCTTCTACCTCCACCTCGACCCGCTCACCTGGGGCTGATCCGCGCAGGGCAGCAGGGCAGCAGGGCAGCGGGGCATTGGAGGGCTTCTTCCGGCCCGATCGGGTCACGTATGGACCGAGGACGTTCTCCCGGCGGCACGCCTCGGGACGATCCGGCGAAGGCCGCGACCCGCGCGGGCCGTAGTCGCGCCGTGCTGGAGGACGTCTTGAGACAACGCGCAGCCGTGCTGTGGGGCGCCGCCGTCATCGTCATGGGGGCCGTCACGGCCGCGCCCGCCGGGGCGGGTGCGGTGGAGGGCGGGGCCGTCGGCCCGCGGCTCACCTGGACGGCGTGCGGCTCGGACGACTATCCGACGCTCCAGTGCGCCTCCCTGAAGGTGCCGCTCGATCACGCGCGCCCGCGCGGGGCGCGGATCACGCTGGCGCTGTCCCGGGTGCCGCACACCGCGAAGACGTACCAGGGGCCCCTGCTGGTCAATCCCGGCGGCCCGGGCGGCAGCGGACTGACGCTCGCCGGGTTCGTCGCGTCCTCGCTGCCGAAGGCCGTGGCAGCGCAGTACGACGTCGTCGGCTTCGACCCGCGCGGGGTGGGCAGGAGCAGCCCCGCGCTGGACTGCCGGCCGGGACACTTCGACCCCGTACGTCCCGACTCGCTGCCGGACACGCCCGCCGTGGAGGAGGCCAACCTCACGCGCGCGAAGGCGTTCGCCGACGCCTGCGGCGAGAAGTACGCGGACGTGCTGCCGTACATCGACACCGTGAGCGCCGCACGGGACCTGGACGCCGTCCGCGCGGCGCTCGGCGCGGAGCGGATCAACTACTTCGGTTACTCGTACGGGACCTACCTGGGCGCCGTGTACGCCCGGCTCCACCCGGAGCGGGTGCGGCGGCTGGTGCTGGACTCCGTGGTCGATCCGAGCGACGTCTGGTACGACGCCAACCTCAACCAGGACTACGCCTTCGACGACCGCCACCGGGCCTTCATGGCCTGGATCGCCGGGCACGACGCGGCGTACGGGCTCGGCACGGACCCGGAGCGGGTCGGGGACGCCTGGTACGGCATGCGGGCGGCGCTGGCGAGGCGGCCCGCGGGCGGGAAGGTCGGCGCCTCGGAGCTGGAGGACACCTTCATCCCCGGCGGCTACTACAACGGCTACTGGCCCTACCTGGCCGAGGCGTTCGCCGCGTACGTGAACGAGAAGGACACCGGGCCGCTCGTCGAGGCGTACGAGAACTTCGGCGCCCAGGACGCCGCCGGCGACAACGGGTACAGCGTCTACACCGCCGTGCAGTGCCGCGACGCCGACTGGCCGCGCGACTGGGAGGACTGGCGCGAGGGCAACGCCGAGGTGTACGAGAAAGCGCCCTTCATGGTGTGGAACAACGTCTGGTACAACGCGCCGTGCGCCTTCTGGCCCACCTCCGCGCGGCAGCCCGTGGACGTCGCCAACCGCGGACTGCCCCCGGCCCTGCTCTTCCAGGCGACCGCCGACGCCGCCACCCCGTACGAGGGCGGCGTCACCACGCACCGCCTGCTGCGCGGCTCCAGCCTCGTCGTCGAGGAGGGCGGCGGCAACCACGGCATCACGCTGAGCGGCAACACCTGCCTCGACGCCCATCTGGCCGCGTACCTGACCGACGGCACCGTCCCGCGCGGCGACGGCGAGACGGAGGCGGACGCGGTCTGCCCGGCCCTCCCCGACCCGGAACCCCTGGAGTCCAAGGCCGCTTCCACGTCCTCACGCGGCTCGACACTCCACGGGCTGCTCGGCTTCCGGCGCCAGGGGTCCGGGCAGGCCGCACGGACGGGCGAAGTGGGTGCCGGGGGCGTTGTCAGTGGCGTGGTGCACGATGGGACGCATGAGTGAGCTGACCAGGATCACCGCGCCCGAAGGTGTCGCGCCCGCCGCGCAGTACAGCCATGTCGTCCTCGGTAGCGGGCGGTTCGTGGCCGTCTCGGGGCAGGTCGCCCTGGACCCGCAGGGCGGTCTCGTCGGGGAGGGCGACGCGGCGGCGCAGGCCCGGCAGGTCTTCGAGAATCTGCGCCGGTGTCTGGCGGCGGCGGGCGCCGGATTCGACGACGTCGTCAAGCTCACCTACTTCGTCACGGACATGGCGCACATGCCCGCCGTCCGCGCGGCCCGCGCCGAGCACATACCCGACGACCGGCTGCCGGCGGCGTCGGCGGTGCGGGTGGCCGGGCTGGTGCGGCCCGAGTTACTCATGGAGATCGAGGCCCTCGCGGTCGTGGCGCCGTGAACGAGCGGGCGCCTCGGGTGCGCAGGATGACGTTCGCCGACTGCGGGCGGGTGTCGGAGATACGCGTCGAGGGATGGCGGACGGCGTACCAGGGGCTCGTACCGCAGCCGTATCTGGACGGGCTCGACGCCGGCCGGGACGCCGAGCGGCGCCGCGCACTCTTCACGCGCGCGGCGGACGGTGTGGTGCACCTGGTCGCCGAGGACGAGCACGGCACGGTCGTCGGCTGGGGCTGCCACGGCCCGTACCGGGACGGGGAACAGCGGACCGCCGACGCCGAGTTGTACGCCCTCTACGTCGACCCCGGGCGGCTCGGCGCGGGCGTCGGGCGGGCGCTGCTGGGGGAGTCGGTCCGCGCGTGCGCCGCCGCCGGGCATCCGCGCATGCTCCCGTGGGTGCTCAAGGGCAACACCCGCGCCCGGCGCTTCTACACGGCGGCCGGCTTCGGACCCGACGGCGCCGAGGAGTCCTTCGAGGTGGAGGGCGTCCCGGTGTCGGAGGTGCGCTACGCCCGCCCGCTGGCGCCCGCGTCCTGACGCCCCGTCACTCCCACGATCACCCGTCACGCCTACGACCACCGGTCACTCCCACGACCGACTGCCCCCCCGTCACTCCCCCGCCCGAGCAGCCGCCCCCTCCCCCTTCCCCGACACCCTCCCCAGCGCCCGGACCGCCGCCTCCGCCAGTGCCGGGTGCGCGAGCGCGTCGTTCAGGACCGGGGCCGCGCGCCGGTCGCCGAGGGTGCCGAGGCCCTCGACACAGGCGAGCGCCACCCTGCGGTACGGGTCGTGCGGGCGCAGCCGCCGCTCCAGGGTGGTGATCAGCGCGGGCACCGACTCGGGGGCCCGCAGCTCGACCAGCAGCCGTACCGGGTGCAGGGCGTAGGCGACCCGGAGTTCGTTGGTGGCGAGGGCGGCGGCCGCGCGGGCGGTGCGCGGGTCGCCGAGGCGGGCCAGGGCGTGGGCAGCGGAGGCGCAGCGCGGCGGGTCGCGGTGGTTGAGCAGCAGCACCAGGGACTCGAAGGCCCGCCGGTCCCCCGCGACGCCCAGCCGGAAGGCGGCCAGTTCCCGCGCCCAGAGCGGATGTCCGGGCTCGGTGAGCACCGCGGCCAGCTCGTCGTGGTCCTCGCTCGCGACCAGCCGGTCGAACGCCGCCCCCGGGCCGCCAGGGCCACCGGGGGCACCCAGGGCACCCAGGGCGCCCGGTGTGCCCGGTGTGCCCGGCTTCGCCGACTCGGCCCGTAAACGCTCCGTGAGCACTCGCAACTCTTCGTCCATGCCCCCGAGGTTAGAGGGGTGACCGACGGCATGGGACGTACATCACGAACACGAGGGGCTGGCGCGCTCGTTACCCGCTAGTTAATCTCAGACGAGCGAGTTACCCACTCGCGGCAACTCCGTACGGCGGTCTGGTGACGCGGCCTCCGTCGGAGCAGAGCAGTCGGTCCGGTGCCCTCGGCACCGGGGACCGCGGTGCGACTCGGCCTCGGGACAGGGCCGGTCTCCGACCGCCGCACGGCGGGCGTGTGGACGCCCTCCGCGACGGCACCGGGCGGGTGCGCAGTCCGCCCGGCAACACCCGCACCTCTCTCTTCACGCACCCGGTGCGCGCCCCGCGGCGCGTCCGGGCGTGTTCCCGTCGTCACCCTCATTCCTGGAGTCCCGCGATGGCCACTCCCCCGCCCCGCTCCCCACTGTCCGACACCTCCCTGTCCCCCCTGCGGACCGTCGCCGTGGTCGGCCTCGGCACGATGGGCACCGGCATCACCGAGGTCCTGGTCCGGGCCGGCCGCGACGTCGTCGGCATCGACGTCGACGAGGCGCAGGCCGCGAAGGCCGTCGCCGCGCTGGAGGCCCACACCGCCCGCGCCGTCGAGCGCGGCCGGCTGACCGGCGAGGAGCGCGCCGACGCCCTGGCCCGTTTGCGCACCGCCACCGATCTGCGGGCGGCGGCCGGCGCCGACCTGGTCATCGAGGTGGCGCCGGAGTCGTACGAGATCAAGCGGCAGATCTTCCGGGAGCTGGACGGGATCGTGCGGCCGGAGGCGGTTCTCGCGACCGGGACCAACGCGCTGTCGGTGACGCGGCTGGCGGCCGACACGGCGCGTCCGGAGCGGGTGCTGGGCCTGCACTTCTTCAATCCGGCGCCGGCGATGAGGCTGGTCGAGGTGGTCTCCTCGGTGCTGACCGCGCCGGCCGCCGTCACGGCCGTCACCGACCTCGCCCTGGACCTCGGCAAGGAGCCCGTCGCGGTCGGCGACCGGCCCGGGTTCGTCGCGGACGGGCTGCTGTTCGGGTACCTCAACCAGGCCGCCGCGATGTACGAGGCGAACTACGCCTCCCGCGAGGACATCGACGCCGCGATGCGGCTGGGCTGCGGGCTGCCGATGGGGCCGCTGGCCCTGCTGGACCTGGTGGGCGTCGACACCGCGCGCACCGTCCTGGAGGCCATGTACGCCGCCTCCCGGGACCGGCTGCACGCCCCCGCACCGATCCTGCGGCAGCTCAGCGAGGCGGGTCTGACCGGCCGCAAGGCGGGGCGCGGCTTCTACACCTACGAGGCGCCGGGCAGCGCCGTGGCCGTCCCGGACGCCCTGACTCCGCGCGAGAGCGAGACCCCGGTCGCCGGGCGTCCCGTGCGCGCGGTGGGCGTGGCCGGTTCGGGCACGATGGCGTCCGGCATCGCCGAGGTCTTCGCCAAGGCCGGATACGAGGTCGTGCTGGCCGCCCGCACCCCCGAGAAGGCGCAGGCCGCCAAGGCGCGGGTCGGGAAGTCCCTGGCCCGGAGCGTCGACAAGGGGCGGCTGACCGCCGAGGCCGCCGCGCAGGCGCGGGAACGGATCACGCCGACGGCGACGTACGACGACCTCGCCGACGTCGACCTGGCGGTGGAGGCGGTCGCCGAGGACCTGGAGGTCAAGCGGCAGCTGTTCGCGACGCTGGACAAGGTCTGCAAGCCCGGCGCGGTGCTCGCCACCACCACGTCCTCGCTGCCCGTCGTCGCCTGCGCCCGCGCCACCTCGCGCCCGCAGGACGTGATCGGCATGCACTTCTTCAACCCGGCGCCGGCCATGAAGCTGGTCGAGGTGGTCCGCACCGTCCTGACCGCCGACGACGTGCACGCCACCGTCCGCGAGGTCTGCGCCGAGGTCCGCAAACACGCCGTGGACTGCGGGGACCGGGCCGGGTTCATCGTGAACGCGCTGCTGTTCCCTTACCTGAACAACGCGGTCAAGATGGTGCAGGAGCACTACGCGACGCTGGACGACATCGACGCGGCGATGAAGCTGGGCGGCGGATATCCGATGGGCCCCTTCGAGCTGCTGGACGTGGTCGGTCTCGACGTCTCGCTCGCCATCGAGAAGGTCCTGCACCGCGAGTTCCGCGACCCGGGGCTGGCCCCCGCACCGCTCCTGGAGCACCTGGTGGCCGCGGGCTGCCTCGGCCGCAAGACGGGCCGCGGCTTCCGCGAACATGCCCGCCGCTGAGCGGCCGGGCGCCGAGCGGCCGGGCGACCGGTCCCGGTACGAGGAGGACTGGGGCGGACTGCTGGACCCGGCCGGGCCGCCCCAGCCCCCGTCCCCCTGCACGGGTGAGGGTCTCCCGCCCTCCGCGGGCGGGGAAATCCCCGGTCACGCGCATGATTGCGCGCACATGCAGTACGTTCGGGGCATGTCCCAGCCCGCCAGGTCCTCACGTACAGCCGCCACGCCCGACGCGCCCGAGAGCGCGGCCGGCAGCCGAGCCGCCGCCCAGCGGCTCAGAATGCGCCGGGAACTGGCGGCGGCGGCGATGGAACTGTTCGCGACCAAGGGGTACGAGGCGACCACCGTCGACGAGATCGCGGCGCAGGCCGGGGTCGCCCGGCGCACCTTCTTCCGCCACTTCCGCTCCAAGGAAGAGGCGATCTTCCCCGACCACGACGACACCCTCGTACGGGCCGAGGCCGTGCTCAACGCGGCGCCCGCGCACGAGCATCCGCTCGACACGGTGTGCCGGGGCATCAAGGAAGTCATGAAGATGTACGCGGCCCAGCCGGAGATCTCGGTCGCCCGGTACAAGCTGACGCGCGAAGTGCCCACCCTGCGCGAGGCGGAGATCGCGTCGGTGGCCCGCTACGAGCGCCTCTTCACGCGCTATCTGCTCGGCCACTTCGACGAGCACGCCCACGAGGACGACGCCAACGACGACCCGCTGCTCGCGGAGGTCGCCGCCTCCGCCGTGGTCACCGCGCACAACCATGTGCTGCGGCGCTGGCTGCGGGCGGACGGGCAGGGCGAGGTGGAGGCCGAGCTGGACCACGCCTTCGCGATCGTGCGCCGGACCTTCGGCACGGGCATCGGCGCGGGGCGCGGAGCGGCCGGCACGGGGCGTACGGCCCTCTCCTCGGCCTCCGTGCAGGGCGAGGTGCTGGTGACGGTCGCGCGGACCGACGCGCCCCTCCAGGAGGTCATGCGGACCATCGAGCAGGCGCTCAAGGACCGCTGACCCGACCCGTCCCGCTGTGACGACGGCCACCCACCGGGTGGCCGTTTTTGCATGTCAGCGCCCCTTTTCCACCGCTCCCCTACGGGCATTCGATCGATCATCGCTCATCTGTTACGTAAAGATTTCATCTGAGAGCAGGTTCTGGCACTCAGTGCCTTGCGGGGTGACACGCCGTGTCATACGTTGAAGGTGTCCGGGTTGTCCCCGCGAGCCATCGCTCTCGTGCCCGGCGCCTGCGTCACAGGCACCCTCCCGCGCCACAAAGCGCTGCCGGACCACCCCGTCGGACCGACGGCACCCTCATCCCGACCCTCAGCAGCACCCCGACGCAACCCTCAGCGCCCCTCCCTCAAGGGCGCTCACCGCCGGAGGCAACACCGTGACCGTGAAGGACATCCTGGACGCGATCCAGTCGCCCGACTCCACGCCGGCCGACATCGCCGCTCTGCCGCTCCCCGAGTCGTACCGCGCGATCACCGTGCACAAGGACGAGACGGAGATGTTCGCGGGCCTGGAGACCCGCGACAAGGACCCCCGCAAGTCGATCCACCTGGACGAGGTCCCGGTGCCCGAACTGGGCCCCGGCGAGGCCCTGGTGGCCGTCATGGCCTCCTCGGTCAACTACAACTCGGTGTGGACCTCGATCTTCGAGCCGCTGTCCACCTTCGGCTTCCTGGAGCGCTACGGCAGGGTCAGCGAGCTGACCAGGCGGCACGACCTGCCGTACCACGTCATCGGCTCCGACCTGGCCGGCGTCGTCCTGCGCACCGGTCCGGGCGTCAACGCCTGGCAGCCCGGTGACGAGGTCGTCGCGCACTGCCTCTCCGTCGAGCTGGAGTCCTCCGACGGGCACAACGACACGATGCTCGACCCGGAGCAGCGCATCTGGGGCTTCGAGACCAACTTCGGCGGCCTCGCCGAGATCGCCCTGGTCAAGTCCAACCAGCTGATGCCCAAGCCCGCCCACCTCAGCTGGGAGGAGGCCGCCGCACCGGGCCTGGTCAACTCCACCGCGTACCGCCAGCTCGTCTCCCGCAACGGCGCCCAGATGAAGCAGGGCGACAACGTCCTGATCTGGGGCGCGAGCGGCGGACTCGGCTCGTACGCCACCCAGTTCGCGCTGGCCGGCGGCGCCACCCCGGTCTGCGTGGTCTCCTCGCCGCAGAAGGCCGAGATCTGCCGGCGCATGGGCGCCGAGCACATCATCGACCGCAACGCCGAGGACTACCGGTTCTGGAAGGACGAGCACACCCAGGACCCCAAGGAGTGGAAGCGCTTCGGCAAGCGCATCCGCGAACTCACCGGCGGCGAGGACATCGACATCGTCTTCGAGCACCCCGGCCGCGAGACCTTCGGCGCCTCCGTCTTCGTCACCCGCAAGGGCGGCACGATCACCACCTGCGCCTCGACCTCCGGGTACACCCACGAGTACGACAACCGCTACCTGTGGATGTCCCTCAAGCGCATCATCGGCTCGCACTTCGCCAACTACCGCGAGGCGTGGGAGGCCAACCGCCTGATCGCCAAGGGCAGGATCCACCCGACGCTCTCCAAGGTGTACGCCCTGGAGGAGACCGGCCAGGCGGCGTACGACGTCCACCGCAACCTCCACCAGGGCAAGGTCGGCGTCCTGTGCCTGGCGCCCGAGGAGGGCCTCGGCGTGCGCGACGAGGAGCTGCGCGCCCGGCACGTCGACGCCATCAACCGCTTCCGGAACATCTGAGGAGCGCCGGATGACCGAGCGTCAGCCCGCCGAGGGCAAGCGCGAGAAGGACCGGCCGTGGCTCATGCGCACGTACGCCGGCCACTCCACGGCCGAGGCGTCCAACGAGCTGTACCGGCGCAATCTCGCCAAGGGGCAGACGGGTCTGTCGGTCGCCTTCGACCTGCCGACCCAGACCGGCTACGACGCCGACCACGTCCTCGCCCGCGGCGAGGTCGGCCGGGTCGGGGTGCCGGTCGCGCACCTCGGCGACATGCGCCGGCTGTTCCAGGACATCCCGCTGGAGCAGATGAACACCTCGATGACCATCAACGCCACGGCCATGTGGCTGCTGGCGCTCTACCAGGTCGTCGCCGAGGAGCAGGGCGCGGACATCGCCAAGCTCAGCGGCACGACCCAGAACGACATCGTCAAGGAGTACCTGTCCCGCGGGACGCACGTCTTCCCCCCGGGGCCCTCCCTGCGGCTGACGACGGACATGATCGCGTACACGGTGTCCCACATGCCCAGGTGGAACCCGATCAACATCTGCAGCTACCACCTCCAGGAGGCGGGCGCCACGCCGGTCCAGGAGATCGCGTACGCGATGTCCACGGCGGTCGCCGTCCTGGACGCGGTGCGCGACAGCGGGCAGGTGCCGCCGGAGCGCATGGGCGACGTCGTCGGCCGGATCTCGTTCTTCGTGAACGCGGGCGTCCGCTTCGTCGAGGAGATGTGCAAGATGCGGGCCTTCGCGCAGATCTGGGACCGCGTCACCCGGGAGCGCTATGGCATCGAGAACCCCAGGCACCGCCGCTTCCGGTACGGCGTCCAGGTCAACTCGCTCGGTCTGACCGAGGCGCAGCCGGAGAACAACGTCCAGCGGATCGTGCTGGAGATGCTGGCCGTCACCCTCTCCAAGGACGCCCGCGCGCGGGCCGTGCAGCTGCCCGCCTGGAACGAGGCCCTCGGCCTGCCCCGCCCCTGGGACCAGCAGTGGTCGCTGCGCATCCAGCAGGTGCTGGCGTACGAGAGCGACCTGCTGGAGTACGGCGACCTCTTCGAGGGCTCCAGGGTCGTCGAGGCGAAGGTGGACGAGCTGGTCGCCGAGTCCCTCGCGGAGATGGGGCGCATCGAGGAGATGGGCGGCGCGATGGCGGCCGTCGAGTCCGGGTACCTCAAGTCGCAGCTGGTCGCCTCGCACGCCGAGCGGCGGGCCCGGATCGAGTCCGGCGCGGAGAAGATCATCGGGGTCAACGCCTTCGAGGGCACCGAGCCCAACCCGCTCACCGCCGACCTGGACGCCGCGATCCAGACGGTCGACCCGGCGGTGGAGGCCCGTGTCGTCGCCGCGCTCCGGAACTGGCGCGACACGCGGTACCAGCCGCCGTTCAACCACCCGCGCCCCTGCAAGGCACTGGAGCGGCTGAAGGAGGCCGCGCGCGGCACCGAGAACCTCATGGAGGCGACCCTGGAGTGCGCCCGCGCCGGCGCCACCACCGGCGAGTGGGCGCAGGCGCTGCGCGAGGTGTTCGGTGAGTTCCGGGCGCCGACCGGGGTGTCGTCGGCGCCGGTCGCGGTCACCGCCGAGGAGGGGTCGGCCCTGTCGGAGGTGCGCCGCAGGGTGGAGCTGACGGCCAGGGAGATGGGCGTGGGCAAGCTGCGCTTCCTGGTCGGCAAGCCGGGCCTCGACGGCCATTCCAACGGCGCCGAGCAGATCGCCGTGCGGGCCCGGGACGCCGGGTTCGAGGTGGTCTACCAGGGCATCCGGCTGACCCCGGAGCAGATCGTGGACGCCGCGCTCGCCGAGGACGTGCACGCGGTGGGCCTGTCGATCCTGTCCGGCTCGCACGCGCAGCTCGTGCCGGACGTGCTCGAACGGCTCCGTGTGGCCGGTGCCACAGATATTCCGGTGATCGCCGGTGGCATCATCCCGAACGGTGACGCCGAAGACCTGCGGGCCGCGGGAGTGGCCGCGGTCTTCACCCCGAAGGACTTCGACATCACCGGCATCATCGGCCGGATCGTCGACGAGATCCGGTACGCGAACAAGCTCGACCCCTTGGAGGTCCCCGCATGACGACCGTCAACCGCCCGCCCGTCTCCCACCACCACCCTCAGACGGCGTCCCTGCGGGACGGCACCTCTCGCCTCCGCCCGCGGCGCTCGTGCCTGGCCGTACCCGGCTCGAACCCGCGCTTCCTGGAGAAGGCCCAGGGCCTCCCCGCCGACCAGGTCTTCCTGGACCTGGAGGACGCCTGCGCGCCGCTCGCCAAGCCCGAGGCGCGGCACACGATCGTCAAGTTCCTCAACGAGGGCGACTGGACCGGCAAGACGCGCGTGGTGCGCGTCAACGACTGGACGACCGAGTGGACGTACCGCGACGTGGTCACGGTCGTCGAGGGCGCGGGCCCGAACCTGGACTGCATCATGCTGCCGAAGGTCCAGGACGCGCGGCAGATCGTGGCGCTCGACCTGCTGCTCACGCAGATCGAGAAGACGATGGGCTTCGAGGTCGGCCGGATCGGCATCGAGGCGCAGATCGAGAACGCGCAGGGCCTCAACAACGTCAACGAGATCGCGCAGGCCTCCCCGCGCGTCGAGACCATCATCTTCGGTCCGGCCGACTTCATGGCCTCCATCAACATGAAGTCGCTGGTCGTGGGCGAGCAGCCGCCCGGCTACCCGGCGGACGCCTACCACTACATCCTGATGAAGATCCTGATGGCCGCCCGCGCCAACAACCTCCAGGCCATCGACGGCCCCTACCTCCAGATCCGCAACGTGGACGGCTATCGCGAGGTCGCCCGGCGGGCCGCCGCCCTCGGTTTCGACGGCAAGTGGGTGCTGCACCCGGGCCAGGTCGAGGCGTCCAACGAGATCTTCTCGCCCTCGCAGGAGGACTACGACCACGCCGAGCTGATCCTGGACGCGTACGACTACTACACGTCCGAGGCGGGCGGCAAGAAGGGCTCGGCGATGCTCGGCGACGAGATGATCGACGAGGCCAGCCGCAAGATGGCGCTGGTCGTCTCCGGGAAGGGCCGGGCGGCCGGCATGCGGCGCACCAGCAAGTTCGAGATCCCGGAGGGCTGAGCGCATGCGGTTCGGACGCACCTACGAGGAGTTCGAGGTCGGGGCGACGTACAAGCACTGGCCGGGGAAGACGGTCACGGAGTACGACGACCACCTCTTCTGTCTCCTCACCATGAACCACCACCCGCTCCACATGGACGCCAACTACGCCGAGAAGACGACCGACTTCGGCAAGAACGTGGTGGTGGGCAACTACGTCTACTCCCTCCTGCTCGGCATGTCCGTCCCGGACGTCTCCGGCAAGGCGATCGCCAACCTGGAGATCGAGTCGCTCAGGCACGTGGCGCCGACCTTCCACGGCGACACGGTCTACGGCCAGACGACCGTGCTGGACAAGTGGCCCTCGAAGTCGAAGGACGACCGCGGGATCGTGCACGTGGAGACCAAGGGCTACAAGCAGGACGGCACCCTGGTCTGCGTCTTCCGCCGCAAGGTGATGGTGCCGACCGAGACGTACACCGAGGAGCGCGGCGGAGAGCAGCCGGGCCGGCCCGAGCTGAAGGAACAGGGGGAGTAGAGATGAGCCGTCTCGCCCAGACCCACGGCCTCACGGACATCCAGCGGGAGATCCTCTCCACCGTCCGGGACTTCGTGGACAAGGAGATCATCCCGGTCGCCACCGAGCTGGAGCACCGCGACGAGTACCCGCAGGACATCGTCGACGGGCTCAAGGAACTCGGCCTGTTCGGGCTGATGATTCCCGAGGAGTACGGGGGCCTGGGCGAGTCGCTCCTCACCTACGCGCTGTGCGTGGAGGAGATCGCCCGGGGCTGGATGTCGGTGTCCGGCATCATCAACACGCACTTCATCGTGGCGTACATGCTCAAGCAGCACGGCACGCAGGAGCAGAAGGACCACTTCCTGCCGCGTATGGCGGCCGGCGACATCAGGGGCGCCTTCTCGATGTCCGAGCCGGCGCTCGGCTCCGACGTCTCGGCGATCTCCTCGAAGGCCGTCAGGGACGGCGAGGAGTACGTCCTGAACGGCCAGAAGATGTGGCTCACCAACGGCGGTACGTCGTCGTTGGTGGCGGTGCTGGTGCGCAGTGACGAGGGTCACCCCGAGGGGACGGCCCCCCACAGGTCGATGACGACGTTCCTGGTGGAGAAGGAGCCCGGCTTCGGCGAGGTCCGGCCGGGTCTCACCATCCCCGGCAAGATCGACAAGATGGGCTACAAGGGCGTCGACACCACCGAGCTGATCATGGACGGCCTGCGTGTGCCCGCCGACCGGGTGCTGGGCGGGGTCACCGGCCGAGGTTTTTACCAAATGATGGACGGCGTCGAGGTGGGCCGTGTGAACGTCGCGGCGCGTGGCTGCGGCGTCGCGCAGCGTGCCTTCGAACTGGGTGTCCGGTACGCCCAGCAGCGTCACACTTTCGGCAAGCAGATCGCCCAGCATCAGGCCATCCAGTTCAAGCTCGCGGAGATGGCTACCAAGGTGGAGGCGGCGCATGCGATGATGGTGAACGCCGCACGCAAAAAGGACTCAGGCGAACGAAACGACCTGGAAGCGGGGATGGCCAAGTACCTCGCGTCCGAGTACTGCAAGGAGGTCGTCGAGGACGCCTTCCGGATCCACGGCGGGTACGGCTTCTCGAAGGAGTACGAGATCGAGCGCCTCTACCGCGAGGCGCCGATGCTGCTCATCGGTGAGGGCACCGCCGAGATCCAGAAAATGATCATCGGTCGACGGCTGCTCGAAGAGTATCGGTTCCAGGGCTAGATGTCCGGATACGGGGTGTTTTCTTGGAGAAGAAGGTCACACCCCGTAGGCGCTCTTCGGCCGCCGACTCGGCTTCCTGGCTTACCCAGTTGCGACGTTCACCCGCTACGATCGCCGGAAAGCCGCCGTCCCCCGTCACAGTGCGGCATCATCCGCTACGAAGGTCATCCATGCCCCACAGCCAAACCTCTGCACCTCGCGACAGCCTCGCCGGCGTACGCCTCGCGCGCGGAGCATCGCCGTGGCTTCTGCCGACCGTCGCCACCGCAGCCGTCAGCCTGCTCCGCGCCCGCCGCTCAGGTGCCGCCAAGGCCGTCGCCGTCCCCGCCACCGCGCTCGCGGCGGGCATGCTGTGGTTCTTCCGCGACCCCGAGCGTGAGATCACCCCTGGCCGGGTCATCTCGCCCGCCGACGGAGTGGTGCAGAGCATCATGCCGTGGAAGGACGGCCGTACCCGCGTCGCGATCTTCATGAGCCCGCTCAACGTGCACGTGAACCGCGCCCCGCTGTCCGGCACGGTCACGTCCGTCGAGCACGTCCCCGGTGGCTTCGTTCCCGCCTTCAACAAGGAGAGCGAGAACAACGAGCGGGTGGTGTGGCACTTCGACACCGAGCTCGGCGACATCGAGATGATCCAGATCGCCGGCGCGGTGGCCCGCCGCATCGTCCCCTACGTGCCGCAGGGCACGAAGGTCGAGCAGGGTGAGCGGATCGGCCTGATCCGCTTCGGCTCCCGCGTCGACATCTACCTGCCCGAGGGCGTGGAGGTCGCGGTCGAGGTGGGAGAGAAGACGGTGGCTGGGGTGACTCGCATTGACCGTGATTGATCCACAGACCCAGAGCGGATGGGTGCCCGAGGCGGACGACATGGACGACGAGGAGGAGATGCCTCTCTCGCTGCGCCTGTCGATAGCGGACACGCTCACCCTCGGCAACGCCACGTGCGGCTTCATGGCGGTGTACTTCACCACCACCGGCATCCTGATCCCGCACCTGATGGGCAGCGACGAGCAGGGCATGGCCCGGCACAGCGCGGCCACCGCGGTGATCCTGATGCTGTGCGCGGCGATCTTCGACCTGTTCGACGGTCTGGTCGCGCGCAAGCTGCGTTCGTCGCCGATGGGCGCGGAGCTGGACAACCTCTCCGACCTGATCAGCTTCGGGCTCGCCCCGGCGTACTTCGTCCTCGTCTACGGCATGGTCGCGGACGACGCGTACCAGCGGGTGGCGGCGGTCGGGGCGATCGTGGTGCTGCTGGCGGTGGTGCTGCGGCTCGCGCGGTTCTCGTGTGTCACCGTGAAGGACGGCACCTTCCAGGGGATGCCGTCGCCGTTCGGAGCGCTGACCGTGGTGTCGATCGTGCTCCTCGAGCTGCCGTTCGTCGCGACGCTGCTCGCCATCTTCGGTACCGCCTGGCTGATGGTGAGCCGGGTCGAGTACCCGAAGCCGCGGGGGCGCCTCGCGGGGGCGATGCTGTCGTGGATCGTGCTGTCGATGGGGCTGCTGGCGGCGTGGGCGTTCGACGCGCCGAGCGGGCAGCTGCTGCTGCAGACCGGGTGTGCGCTTCAGCTGGTGATGGGGGCGGTGATCCCCCTGTTCGCCACGGCTCGCCGGGTGAACAATTTCCGTGACAACCGGCGGGAGGCGCGGGCGGCGCAGTTGCCGTGACGGCGTCTCGACAGGGCCCCGGACCCGGGTGGGTTCGGGGCCCTTCCCGTTCCCGGAACCCCGCTCCTCCGACGCCGGAGAGGCTGGGTTTCTCGGCCCGTCCGGCGTCGGAGGGCGAGGCCGTTCTGGCCGAAGGCGGGGGTCTGGGCGCAGCTCTCGGGGTCTACGCCAGGAAGTCCCGGGCGATGTGTTCCGCGACGCGCTCCAGGATCGGTCCGGCGTCGGCGACGCACTTCGCCACGTCCGGCTCGACGGACGTGAGCGGGTACGCCCGCCGGATCCCCGCCCGCCCCAGCACCTCCGGCGCCAGCGCCAGCCGCCCGCACACCGCGACGACCTCCTTGTCCGCGGCCCGCGCCGCCGCCGCCACCCCCGCCGGCGCCTTCCCGTGCAGCGTCTGCTCGTCCAGCGACCCCTCCCCCGTGATCACCAACGAGGCCCGCGCCAGCGCCGGAGCGAAGCCGAGCACGTCCAGCATCACCTCGATCCCGGCCCGGAACCGCGCGCCCAGCAGCAGCGCCCCGAAGCCGATCCCGCCCGCCGCCCCCGCACCGGGAGACGCGGCGTGCTCCACAGCCCCCAGCACCGTCGCGAAGTGCGCGAGCCCCGCGTCGAGGGCCGCCACGTCCTCCGCCGAGGCCCCCTTCTGCGGGCCGTACACGGCGGCGGCGCCCTTCGGCCCGGTCAGCGGGTTGTCCACATCGCTGGCGAGCACCAGCTCCACCTCGGCCAGCCGCGGGTCCAGCCCGGACAGGTCCGCCGTCACCACGTCGGCCAGCGCGCCTCCGCCCGGCCCCACCGGCTCCCCGGCGCCGTCGAGGAACCGCGCGCCCAGCGCGGACAGCATCCCCGCGCCCCCGTCCGTCGTCGCACTGCCCCCGACCCCGAACACGACCGTCCGCGCCCCGGCGTCCAGCGCGGCCCGCAGCAGCTCGCCCGAGCCGTACGTGGAGGCGGTCAGCGGCGCGAGGACACCGTCCGGCAGCCGCTGCAACCCACTCGCCTCGGCCATCTCGACGACCGCCGTGCCCTCGCGCAGCGCGTACGCCGCCGTCACCTCGTCGCCCAGCGGCCCGGCGACCCGTGTCTCCCGGCGCTCGAACCCGGCCGCGACGGCCGCGGCCACCGTGCCGTCGCCGCCGTCGGCCACGGGCAGCGCCTCGACCTCGACGTCCGGGGCGATCCGGCGCAGTCCGGCCGTGACGCGCTCGGCGACCTCGACGGCCGTCAGCGACCCCTTGAACTTGTCCGCCGCGACGAGCACCCGTCGGGTCCCGCCCACTCCAGCGTCAGCCACCTTGCTCTTCCCTTGCTCTCAGGCCTTGCGCACGTCAAGGCAGTCGCGCCGCTGCGACCCTAACCGCAGCGCACCCGCGCCGTCATGCCCCGCCCACCCGCCGGAACCGCCCTGCCGGGGCCGTCGAACAAGCAGGTGCAGCCGGTCTCCGGACGGCAGTCGGCGTCGGTCATCCCGGCCGCCCAGCGGATGCCGCCGAGCAGGTGCCGGCGGAAGGCGGGGGCGGCGTAGCACTCGGCGGGCGCCCCGGGGGCGGCGCCCCCGCGCCCGCCGCGCCGCCGCCGCGCCCCTGAGCTGGTTACGCTTCCGGGATGACTACTCCTGACTACGCCACCTACATCGCCGGCCTCCCCCGCGTCCTCGCCGGTGCCGCCGCGCTCTTCCGGGACGCCGAGGGGCGGGTGCTGCTCGTCGAGCCCAACTACCGCGAGGGGTGGGCACTGCCCGGCGGGACGATCGAGTCCGACGCCGGGGAGACCCCGCGGCAGGGCGCCTGGCGGGAGACCGTCGAGGAGATCGGGCTGGACGTCCGGCTCGGCCGGCTGCTCGCCGTGGACTGGGTCGGCGGCACGGGCCGCCCGCCGATCGTGGCGTACCTGTACGACGGCGGGGTCCTGTCCGAGGACGACCTGAAGGCGATCCGGCTGCAGGAGGAGGAGCTGCTGTCCTGGCGGCTGGTGCCGCGCGAAGAGCTGGGCGCGCACCTGCTCGGCGCGCTGCACGACCGGGTGCTGGCCGCGCTGGACGTGCTGGCGGACGGGTCGGGGACGGCCGAGCTGGAGAACGGCGCCCGCGTGGACCGGTAGCCGTGAGGCCCGGGGAGAGCCTCGCCGCCACCGGGCGGGGCCCCGACCGCGTCGTCCGCCCCCCGTGGCACCGTCCGTGGCTGCCCCGCCGGTCCGCCGGCGTCGGGCGGCCGTGCCCGTGCCCGGTCCGTGTGCCCACCGCGTCCGGCGGCTGTCAGGGCTCGGAGCGGTCCGGCGTCGAGGTCCGCTGCGGCGCCTCCCGCTCGTCGCCGGGGCGTACGCGGGTGAGCTTCGCGGGGTTGGTGACGACGTAGACGCCGCAGACCTGGTCGCCGTCCGGGGTGAGGTCCATGACCATCACGGCGTAGGGGGAGCCGTCCGTGAACAGTACGGCCGCGTCGTCGCCGTTGACGCGGCGGTAGCGGGTCCGCATGCCCTCGGTGCGCCGGGTCGCGTAGCCCGCCAGCAGGCGTGCGGCTTTGTCACGGCCGTGGACCGGGCGCAGTCCGGCCGCCTGCCGGGCGCCTCCGCCGTCGATCCAGACCGTCACGTCGGGGGCGAGGATCTCCATGAGCGCGTGGAGGTCGCCGCCGAGGGCGGCCGAGACGAACCGCTCGGTCGCCTCCCGTCGGACACGGGGGTGCGCCTGGTAGCGGGGGCGACGGGCGTGGACGTGGGCGCGGGCCCGATGGGCGAGCTGGCGGACGGCGGCGGGACTGCGGTCGAGCATGCCGGCGATCTCGGTGTGGGGGTAGTCGAACACCTCGTGCAGTACGAACACCGCCCGTTCCAGCGGAGTGAGCGTCTCCAGGACCACCAGCATCGCCAGGGAGAGCGCCTCGGTGCGCAGCGCCTGGTCGGCGGTGTCCGGGACCGAGCCGGTGGCGGCCTCGACGTCGGCGCCGGCGACCAGGGGTTCGGGCAGCCAGGGCCCGACATACGTCTCTCGGCGGGAGGCGATGGCGGTCCGACGGGCGAGCGCGTGGTTCACCGCGATACGGACGAGGTAGGCGCGGGGGTTGCCGATCTCCGTCCGAGGTGACCGGCGGACCCTGCCGGTCCAGGACACCCAGGTCTCCTGGAGGACGTCCTCGGTGTCGGCGACGCTGCCGAGCACGTTGTAGACCAGGGAGAACAGCAGCTCGCGGTGGTCGACGAAGTGTCGTGTCGCTCCGTGGGGCAGGCCGTCCCGGCGTTCTCGCGTGTCGGGTCCGGGCATCGGCTCCGGCACCGGCCCCGCCCCGTCCTTCGGGTTTCCGTCGTCGACTGTGACCGCCATGCGTCGCCCTCCCTGTTCCGGCTCTCTGATGAGAGGAACGGGCGGCCCCATGTGTGACATCCACCGACGGATGTGACGCGGGTCACCGGCGTCCCGGTCCACTACTTCTTGAACGCCTCCTTCCGGATGAGGTCGAGCAGGCTCGGCACGCCCTCCGTGGTGCGGACGTCGACGAAGGCCCCGACATGGCGGTCGCCGACCGCCTCTCGCAGCAACGCGTCAGCGAGGTCGGTGCGCGAGGTGAACCGGCCGGGCAGGCGCGAGGTGGCAAGCCGGTAGTCGCTGCGGACCTGTGTGTCGAAAAGACCGGCGGGGCGGACGACCGTCCACGCGCGATCGCTGCCGCGGACGATGTCCTCCATGCGCCGCATGTCCTCGTAGACGGTGCGCCCGATGGTGCGCGCGATGGCGGGTTCGATCACCTTCCGGAACAAGAAGGTCTCGCCGGGTGCGGGTACGCCGAAGAGCACGGTCGAGGACACGCAGACCAGGCGCCGGACGCCGGACTCCGCCATGGCCCGGGTGATGTGGGCGACGCCCTCGGAGTACACCGACACGGTGTCTCGACTGAACGGCACGCCGAGCACCGAGATGACCGCTTCCTGCCCGGCCATGACGCCTGCCACGGCGGCGGGGTCGAGCACGTCCGCGCCGGCCACCCGCAGGCGCGGATGGCTCAGCGGGTACGCGTCGGGGCGGCGGGTGACGGCGGTGACCGTGTGGCCTGCGGCGACGGCCTGCTCGGCGGCGTGCCGTCCGGTCGGGCCGTTCGCCCCGAAGATGACGAGTTTCACGAGTGTTCCCCTCTTCCGCAGGTCTCCTGCGGTGCTCCTGTGAACGACTGAACCGGTGGGCATCGGGATGCCCACCGGCTTCGTCGTCCGGGCCGGTCCTGACCCATGAGAGGGCGGCAGGACCGCGGGTGTGACATCCGCGGCCGGGCCGGGGCACGGACCGCACCGAGCCGCCCCCGGCCCGGGAGTCGGTCGGGTCCTTGCGGCCGTGCGGGCCGGACCGGGGGAAGGCGAGGTCAGAACAGGGCGTCGGTCAGGCGGTCGATCTGGTCGGTGTCCGAGGACCAGCAGTAGACGACGACCTCGTCCGCGCCGATGTCGCGGAAGGAGTCGACGGCCGTGCGGATCTCACGCGCGGTGGTGTGCAGCCCCGCTGCCATGTGGTCGGCTCGGCCGGTGAAGGCGTAGTAGTCGAGCAGGTTGCCCCGGGCTCGGTCCACCGTGCGCCGCGGGCCGAGGGCGGCGCTCACCTGGGCCACCAGGCGCGGCCGGCCGGGGCGGTCGTACCTGCGCCAGACCGTCTCGACGGCGCGGAACAGGCCGGCCATGTGCGCGGCGGGCAGGGCGGCGCCGAGGAAGCCGTCGCCGAAGCGGCCGACCCGTTCGAGGGCCGCCGGGACGAAGCCGCCGAAGAGGACCTCGGGCCCGCCGGGTGTGGCGGGGCGGGGGCCGATGGGGCCGACGTCCCGGCCGTAGGGCTCGCCCGCCCAGGTGCGGCGCAGGAGGGCCATCTGCTCGTCGAGGCGGCGGCCCCGGCGGTGGAGGTCGATGCCGGCGGCCAGGCAGTCGTCCTCGCGGCCGCCGACGCCGATGCCGAGCGTGAAGCGGCCGCCTGACAGCCGGTCGAGGGTGGCGGTCTGCTTGGCGAGCAGCGCCGTGTGGTGGACCGGGGCGATCAGCACCTCGGTCTGGACGCGGACGCAGGAGGTGGCGCCCGCGAGCGCGGCGAGCGTGATGAGGGGCTCGGGGTTGTCGTAGACGAGCCGGTCCAGCAGGCCGAGCGTGCTGAAGGGGCCCGCGTCGGCGCGCCTCGCCCAGGTGAGCAGCTGGGCGGGGTCGTCGATGGGAAGGCCGAGGCCGATGTTCATGGGAGCAGTCCTCCGGAGGGCATGCCGAATGAATGGCGCCGCCCCTCCGTGGTCCCGCGCGCTGTGCGCGGGCCTGCTCCCGTTCTGCGGCATCGTTCGAGAGAGCGTGGTCTTCAGAGTCCGGTCAGCGTAATGGGCCCCGCAGAGTAGAGGCAACGCGTTTCTGGTGCTCCCGCGACCCGCACCGGACACGGGTTAGAACAACGCCTCCGGTGTCGCCCTGCCGCGTTCGAAGTCCAGCAGGCGCTGCTTGCGGTCCAGGCCGCCGCCGTAGCCGGTGAGGCTGCCGGTGGAGCCGATGACGCGGTGGCAGGGGACGATGATGCCGATGGGGTTGCGGCCGTTGGCGAGGCCGACCGCGCGGGAGGCGGTGGGGGTGCCGAGGGCGGTGGCGAGTTGGCCGTAGGCGCGGGTCTCGCCGTAGGGGATGGCGCGCAGGTGGGACCAGACGGTGCGCTGGAACGGGGTGCCGTCGAGGCGGAGGGGCACGGTGAAGTCGGTGAGGTCGCCGGTGAAGTAGGCGTCGAGCTGTTCCCGGGTTTCCGCGAAGGGAGTGTCCTCGGGGGTGCCGAAGGTCTCCTCGGGTGGGCGGTGGCGCTGGTCGGTCATGTAGAGGCCGCACAGGACGCCGTCCTCGGCGACCAGGGTGAGCGGTCCGTAGGGGCTGTCGATGATCGTGTGGTGTTTCACGGGGGTCACGTCGGGGTTCCTCACACGGGCAGGAAGTTGATGGGGTGGCTGTCGGTGGCCCAGAGGTACTGGACGGCGTAGGCCCGCCAGGGGCGCCAGGCCGCCGCGCGGGCGGTGAGGGCGGCCGGGGTGGAGGGCAGGCCGAGGTCGGCGGCGGCGCGGCGGATGCCGAGGTCGGTGGGGAGGAAGGCGTCGGGGTCGCCGAGGGCGCGCATGGCGATGACGTCGGCGGTCCAGGGGCCGAAGCCGGGGAGGGCGAGGAGCCGGGCGCGGGTGTCGGAGCGGTCGGACTCCACCCCCAGGGTGAGCGAGCCGTCGGCCAGGTGGGTGACGAGGGTGGTCAGGGTCGTGCGGCGGGTGCGGGGCATCGCCAGGGTCTCCGGGTCGATCGCCGCCAGGGCCTCCGTCGCCGGGAACAGGTGGGCCAGGCCGCCCTCGGGGTCGTCCACCGGGGTGCCGTGGGCCGTGACCAGGCGGGCGGCGTGGGTGCGGGCGGCGGCGGTGGAGACCTGCTGGCCGAGAACGGCGCGCACGGCGAACTCCTCCTCGTCCACCGTGCGCGGCACCCGGCGCCCCGGCGCCTTGTCCACGAGCGGCGCCAGCAGCGGGTCGGCCCGCAGCCGCTCGTCCACGGCGACCGGGTCGGCGTCGAGGTCGAGCAGGCGTCGGCAGCGGCTGATGGCGACGGTGAGGTCGCGCAGGTCGGTGAGGGTGAGGCGGCAGGCGATGTGGTCGGGGGCCGGGGCGAGGGCGACGACGCCGTGGCCGTGCGGGAGGCGCAGGGTGCGGCGGTAGGCGCCGTCCCGCCACTCCTCGACGCCGGGTACGGCGGTGGCGGCGAGGTGGCCGAAGAGGTTGTCGGGGTTGAGGGGGGTGCGGAAGGGGAGGCGGAGGGAGATCGTGCCGGGCGACTGGTTCTCGGGGGTGCCGCGGCGGGCGCGCAGGGCGCTGGGGGTGAGGGCGTGGACCTCGCGGACGGTGTCGTTGAAGGTGCGGACGGAGGAGAAGCCCGCGGCGAAGGCGATGTCCGCCATCGGGAGCGCGGTGGTCTCGATCAGCAGGCGGGCGGTCTGGGCGCGCTGCGCGCGGGCGAGGGCGAGGGGGCCGGCGCCGAGTTCGGCGAGGAGCTGCCGTTCGATCTGCCGGGTGCTGTAGCCGAGGCGGGCGGCGAGGCCCGGTACGCCCTCGCGGTCCACGACGCCGTCGGCGATGAGCCGCATGGCGCGGGCGGTGAGGTCGGCGCGCTGGTTCCACTCCGGGGAGCCGGGGCTGGTGTCGGGGCGGCAGCGCTTGCAGGCCCGGAACCCGGCGAGCTGGCAGGCCGCCGCGCTGGGGTGGAAGGTCATGTTCTCGGGCTTGGGCGGCACAGCGGGGCAGCTCGGCCGGCAGTAGATCCCGGTCGTCAGGACGGCCGTGAAGAACCAGCCGTCGAACCGCGCGTCCTTCGACTGGACGGCGCGCACGCAGCGCTCGGTGTCGGTGTGCATTCCCGTCGGCATGGGTCCAGCATGCCGCGCCGGACGGGTAGGGGCTGGCGGGAATCCGACACGGACGTCACGCTGCCTGGACGGGGTCCGCGGCGGGTTGGGCCGGCAGCAGGCGGCGCATGGTCTCCGCCGCGCGTACGGCCGCGTCCGCGCAGCAGTTGTTGAAGAGCACGTGGAGTTCGTCGGCCTGGTGGGCGGCGCGGCGCAGGCGGGGAGTCCAGGCGGCGAGTTCGGTGACGTCGTAGTCGTAGCGGAAGCGATCCTCCTTGGAGCCCCTCCCCCAGGCGCGGCTGCGTCCGTGGAAGCGGACGACGGCCAGTTCGCGCCGGGTGACGGGGGCGAGGGCGGGGAGGGAGCCGGGGAGGCCCTGGGCCATGTCGGTGCCGACGGCCGAGACGTCCAGGGCGGTCAGCAGGGCGTGGGTGGGCTCCGCCTGGTCCGGCGCCCACCAGGCCGGGTGCCGGAACTCCACGGCGAGCGGCCAGCCCCGGGTGCGCCGCACGCACGCCTCCAGGGTCGCCTCGGCCGGGGTGCCGGGGGCGAACCAGGGCGGGAACTGGAAGAGCACCGCCCCCAGCCGGCCGGCCGCGCGGAGGGGTTCGATCGCCGCCGCGAAGCGCCCCCAGACCTCGTCCAGCAGCGCCTCGCCCGCCCGGCCGCGCCTCAGCAGGGCCGCATCGACGGTGCGCAGGTCGGCGGGCAGGGATTCCGGGCGGGTGGGATGGCCGGTGAGCAGGGAGAAGGCTTTGACGTCGAAGCGGAAGCCGTCCGGCGTGCGCTCCACCCACAGCTCGCTGTTGCGCCGGCTCGGCAACGCGTAGTACCCGGCGTCCACTTCGACGACGGGCAGCCGCGACGCGTAGTGCCGCAGCCGCCCCTCGGCGTCGCGCCGGCCGCGCGGGTACCAGCCGCTCGCGACCAACTGCCGGTCCGTCCAGGAACACGCGCCGACGCGTACGTCACTCATGGGAGCCCGGTTACCCCGGGCTCCCGGACTCCAAGTCCCCCGCTACTCAGTCGCCGTCGGCCGCCGCGACGCCTCGGTCGCGCGGCGGACGTCGGTGAGGGGGCGCAGCCGGTAGGTGTAGGCGTAGTCCCGGTCGGCGAAGAGCTTGAACTCGTCGTGGGTGTGCGCGCCCCAGCTGGTGTCACCGCCGACGCCCATCTGCCGGTGGTTCAGGCGCAGGACGACTTCGTCTCTGGGGGTGAGCTGGTACTCGTGCCGTACGCCGAGGGACAGGTCCTCCGGGGTGAAGTGGGAGGCGTTGGCCTCCAGGAGGGGTTCGCCGGAGGCGAGCAGGCCGACGCCGTCGGGGCCGGTGAGGGCGATCCAGCGGACGTCGGTCTTGTTGCCGTTCTCCTGCGGGCGGATGTACGGGGTCCACTGCTCGGCGACGGTCCCGGACCAGAGGCCGACGTCGGTGCCGGTGTTGCGGTCCCAGTGGTTCTCCTCGGGGCCGCGCCCGTACCAGTGCAGGCGGTCCAGGCGGCCCGGCAGGAACAGCACGGTGCCGATCTCGGGGATGTAGGGCAGGCTCGCGGCGCCCGGGTGCAGGGTGTTGTCGACCTTGACCTCGCCGTTGCCGAACACCGTGTACGTGGTGGTGTACGCCGACTCGACGGTGGTGGGCAGGGTGCCGGTGACCTTGATCTCCACGGCCCGGTCGCCGAGGGTGCGGACGGCGACGTGGGTGACCTTCCGGCGTGAACCGGCGTCGCGCCAGGTCTGGTTGCGGATGGGCTGGCCGTTGCCCTTGTCGTTGTCGGTGGGCGCCCGCCAGAAGTTGGGCGCGGGTCCGGAGGTGATCAGCCGGGTGCCCTTCGCCTCGTAGGAGGTGAGGACGCCGGTGCGCTTGTCGACGGTGACCGAGAAGTCCCTGCCGGTGACGCGTACGTCCTGGTCGCGCTCCTGATGGCGCAGGGCGGGCACCGACGTCAGGCGTACGGGGGTGACGGCGGGGACGGGGGCGTCGAGGGCGAGTTGGCGCCGGGCGACCTCGAAGCCGGCCTTGGCCCAGGGGGTGGACTCCTTGAGGGTGAAGGAGAGGTGGAGGAAGTACTCGGTGCCCGGGGCGGGGTCGGCGGGCAGCCGGACGGGGAGGGTGATGTCCTTGCGGGACTCCGGTGCCACGTCCAGCTGTTGGCGGGTGAGGCTGCCGTGCTGGATCGTCCTGCCGTCCGCGACCAGTTCCCAACGGCCGTCGAAGTCGCGGACGCTGGTGAAGAGGTACTCGTTGACGAGGGTGACGGCGCCGGGGCCGCCGCCGTCGGTGCGGACGGCGTCGATCGCCTGGTAGACGCGCTTGACCTCCGCGGCCTTGCCGGTGTGGCGGCGCTCGGCGGTGACGATGCCGTCCGCGACGAAGGCGCCGTCGTTGGGGTTGTCGCCCCAGTCGCCGCCGAAGGCGAGGAAGGTCTTGTCCTTCGGCCGCTTCGTCTCGGTCTTCACGGTGGCCGCGTCGAACCAGAACCGCACCCCGTCGTCGCCGGGACCCCTGCCGTCGGAGGCGAGTTCGCCGGCGGTGAGGGCGCGGGCGTAGACGCGGGCGCGGCGGATGGTGCCGCTGAACTCCCGGATCTGGGTCTCGGCGTCGGTGGCTAGCGCGAGGGGCACGGTGTTGCCGGTGGGCCGCAGGTCGGTGGTGCGGGTGCTCCGGAGCACGCCGTCGACGTACAGGGCGAGGGTGCCCGCGTCCGCGTCGAAGACACCGGCGGCGTGGTGCTCGCGGCCGGTCCAGTCGTCCGGCACCTCGTAGGTGGCGGTGATCCACCGGCCCGCGGAGTGGATGAAGAACTCCAGGGTCCGGTCGTTCTGCTTCAGCGCGTAGTGGGTGTCGCCCTTGGCCAGGATCGGCTGGTGATAGCCCGTCACCTTCGGCGTGAACCACGCCTCCAGCGTCAGCGAGCCGGTGAGTTCGAGGCTGTCGTCGCGCTCGAAGACGGTGATGCCGGACAGGCCCTTCGCGCGGTCGAGGGTGCCGCGGGTGGCGAGGATCTCGCCGCGCAGCGCGGCCGGGCCCGTCTCGGTGAGCAGGGTGCGGGCGGGGACGGGCGTGTGGAGGGACTGGTCGACGAAGTCCCAGATCCAGCCGCCCTGGAGCACGTCGTGGGCGCGTACGACGTCCCAGTACTTCTTGAGGTTGCCGGTGGAGTTCCCCATCGAGTGGGCGTACTCGACCATGACGTACGGCCGGGTGTCGGAGGTGTCCCGGGCGCGCTCCTCGACGCGCTGCGGGGTCTCGTACATCCGCGACCGGATGTCGCTGACCTCGGGGCGGTTGTCGCCCTCGTAGTGGATGACGCGGGTGGTGTCGTAGGAGTGGATCCAGTCGCGCATGGCGGTGAAGGTGCTGCCGGTGCCGGCCTCGTTGCCGAGGGACCAGATGACGACCGAGGCGTGGTTCTTGTCGCGGTGGACCATGTTCCGGGCGCGGGCCACGCACGCCTTCGTCCACTCGGGGTGGTCGCCGGGGTACTCGCCGTTGACGCCGTGGGTCTCCAGGTTGGTCTCGTCGACGAGGTAGAGGCCGTACTCGTCCGCCAGCTCCAGCCAGTGCGGGTTGTTCGGGTAGTGCGAGGTGCGGACGGAGTTGATGTTCATCCGCTTGATGATCTCGATGTCGGCGACCATGTCCGCGTAGGTGAGGGCGGTGCCGCGCGAGGGGTGCATCTCGTGGCGGTTGGTGCCGCGCAGGGAGACGGGTCTGCCGTTGATGCGCATGAGCCCGTCCTTGAGGGCGAACTCGCGGAAGCCCACCCGGTGGGAGAGGGTCTCGGTCACCTTGCCCGCCGGGTCCCGCAGCCGCAGCACCGCCGTGTAGAGGTTCGGGTGCTCGGCCGACCAGAGCGCGGGCTCCGGTACGGCCTTCGCCGCCCGTACGGTGACGTCCTGGCCGGCGCCGGCCGTGGCGAGGTCGGCGGTCTGCTCCAGCGGCCGGGACCACACGGCGTGGCCGCGCGCGTCGTACAGCTGGGTCTCGACGGTGTAGCGGCCGGTGCCGCCCTCGCCGTACGCCCGCACGCTCGCCGTGACGGCCAGGTCGGCGGCCGTGTAGGTGTCGTTCAGCGGGGTGTCCAGCTTGAAGTCGCGCAGGTGCACCGCAGGGGTGGAGTAGAGGTGGACCGAGCGGAAGATGCCGCTCAGCCGGATCATGTCCTGGTCCTCCAGCCAGTCGCCGTCGGCGTAGCGGTAGACCTCGACGGCGATCTGGTTGGTGCCGGGCTTGAGGTGGTCGGTGACGTCGTACTCGGAGGGCGTGTAGGAGTCCTCGTCGTAGCCGACCAGTTCACCGTTGATCCACACGTAGTGGGCGGACTTGACGCCCTCGAAGTGCAGGAACGTGCGCCGGCCCGTCCAGTCGCGGGGGACGGTGAAGGTGCGCCGGTACTGGCCGACCGGGTTGTAGCGGGTCGGCGCGGCGGGCGGCTGCGGCTCCTCGCCGAGGCCGTTGGGGCCCCAGTACGGGTAGGTGATGTTGATGTAGATCGGGAAGTCGTGGCCGTGCAGCTGCCACACGGACGGGACGGGGATGGCCTCCCAGCCCCGGTCGTCCACGTCGGTGCGGTGGAAGTCGGGGTCCCGGTCCTCGGGGCGGTCCGCGTAGGCGAACTTCCAGGTGCCGTCGAGGCTCAGCCGGTAGGGCGAGCGGGTGCGGTCGCCGGCGAGGGCCTGCTCGACGCTCCCGTACGGGGTGAGCGTGGTGTGGGGCGGCTCGGTGCCGACGCTGAACACGCCGAAGTCGTTCCACTCCGGGGTCTCGTCGGCCGCCGCGCGTCGCCCCGCCGCCTGTGCGGTGACGGGCGACGCGGAGAGGGCGAAGGCGCCGAGGACGGCGGCACCCCCCTCCAGGAGGCGGCGACGGCTGACGGCCTGCCGGGGCAGGTGGGCGGCGGGTCCGGCGGGTGACACGGGCGAGTGCGGCATGACGTGGCCTTCCGTGGGGGGTGGGCACAACTGCCGGTGACGCTGCGGCTTCTGGGGCATGGTCACCCTAGGACCCGAACACAAACGATTCAATTATCCCGTCGGACTTTGTTCATTCCTGTGATCGCGGATGCCGCAGTCCCCTGACGCGCTCAGGCGGGCTGGACGCCCGGTACGCCCGACTCGATGACGAAGGACCGGTCCGTGCGGACGGGCGCGCCGGGGCGGCTCACGTAGTCGACCACCCGGTAGTCGGCGGTGTACCGGTCCCGGGAGACGGAGCAGCGGACGTAGCCGCGGCGGGCGCTGTAGTACTTGGTGTGCGGGTTCTCGTCCCAGTAGACCTGGCCGGGGTCGTGGGTGGCCGAGCCGTCGCCGCCCGAGGTGATCGACGTGGTGACGAACTCGCTGCCCAGCAGCCGGGTCTCGGGGCGCTCGAAGTCGCGGCGCAGGTCGTTGGTCCAGTTGGTGTGGACGTCGCCGGTGAGCACCACGAAGTTCTCGATCCGGCGCTCCTCGACGTAGCCGAGGACGCGGTCGCGGGAGACGCGGTAGCCGTCCCAGCCGTCGTTGTAGCCGCCGTCGTCGGGGCCGGCGACCGCGTCCCAGTTGGCGAAGTAGATCTGCTGCGGGACCACGTTCCAGGTCGAGCGCGACCGGGACAGGCTGCGCTCCAGCCAGGCGTGCTGCTCGGCGCCGAGGATGGTGGCGTTCGGGTCCCACTGCTCGGGCCCGGAGACCTGCCACTGGTCGCCGTAGGGCTGGTTGGTGCGGTACTGGCGGCTGTCCAGCACGCTGAACGTCGCCGTGGACCCGAACTCCAGCCGCCGGTACAGCGGCAGCGCCGTGTCGACCGGTTTGCGCAGCCGGCGCAGCGGCATGTGCTCCCAGTACGCCCGGTAGGCGGCGCGGCGGCGGGCGGCGAAGTGGGCGGTGGTGTCGTTGCCCTGGCCGGGGTCGGTGTTCTCCGGGCTCAGGCCGGCGTAGTTGTTGTCGGTCTCGTGGTCGTCCCAGGTGACGACGAACGGCGCCGTGGCGTGCAGCAGCCGCAGGTCGGGGTCGGTCTTGTACTGGGCGTGGCGGGCGCGGTACTCGGCGAGGGTGTTCATCTCGTCGCCGTGATGGGTGCGGACCTTGCCGTTGACGCCGGCGGCGTACTCGTAGAGGTAGTCGCCGAGGTGGAAGACCACGTCGGGCCGCTCCTCGGCCATGTGCCGGTACGCCGTGAAGTGGCCCTGCTCCCAGTTGGCGCAGGAGGCGAACGCGAAGTCGACGGTGGGCGAGGTGCCGGGGGCCGGGGCGGTGCGGGTGCGGCCGACGGGCGAGACGGCGGCACCGGCGCGGAAGCGGTAGTAGTACTCGTGGTGGGGCAGCAGACCGCGTACGTCGGCGTGGACGGTGTGCGCCTCGGCGGGCACCGCGTGCTCGACACCCCGCCGGACGACCTTGCGGAACCGCTCGTCGAGGGCGACCTCCCAGGACACGGCGACGGGCCGCGCGGGCATGCCGCCGTCGTCGTCGAGGGGCTTGGGGGCGAGGCGGGTCCACAGGACGACGCCGTCGGGGAGGGGGTCGCCGGACGCGACGCCGAGCTGGAAGGGGTCGGCGGGGACGCGGCCGGGGGCGGCGGACGCGGCGGACGCGGGCTGTGCGGCGCCGGTGCCGAGCAGCACGGCGCCGGCACCGGCGGCGCCCGCGAGGCCCAGGAAACCGCGGCGCTTGAGGGAGTTCACGGAGCTCGGCGAGAGGGTGCGCTGCGTGGTCATCGAACCTCCAGAGAGCGGATGGCCGGACGACGACCAGGCAAGCGGGGCGGGGTGAACCGCGGCTGCTGCGCTCGTTGCCCGCGCCTGACCAAGACATGTCCATGTCGAGGCCGTGCGGGAGGTGGGACCCGGGGGCGGGGTGCGGGGGTGTCAGGACTCCGTCAGCGTGGCCCAGTCGACCGTGCGGTCGCACCAGCGGTCCAGGAGGACGCGGTCGTGGCCGACGGCGAGGAGTCCGGCGCCGGTGGTGGCGCGGTAGGCCTCCACGACGTGCACCAGGGCGGCCGTGGTGGAGGCGTCGAGCATGGCGGTCATCTCGTCGCAGATCAGCCAGCGGGGGCCCAGAATCAGGGCGCGGGCGAGGCAGGCGCGCTGGAGCTGGCCGTCGCTGACCTCGTGCGGGCGCCTGGTGAGCAGGTCGGTGGTGAGGCCGACGGTGGCGGCGAGTTCCGCGAGCCGGCCGGTGGCGTCCTCGCGCCGGCCGGTGGCGCGCAGGGGTTCGGTGACGAGGTCGGCGAGGGTCAGGCGGGGGTCGGCGGAGAGGCGGGCCTGCTGGAAGACGACGCCGAAGGCGGTGCGCCCCTCGCGCGGGGCGCGGTGGCGCCAGCGGCGTACGGGGGTGCCGTCGACGGTCAGGGTGCCGGCGTCGGGCTGGTGGAGCAGGGCGGCGACGCGGGCCAGGGTGGACTTGCCGCAGCCGCTCGGGCCGAGCAGGCCGACGGCCTCCCCCGGCGCGACGGACAGGGAGACGTCCCGGAAGACGGGGGCGTTGCGGGCGTATCCGGCGGTGACGGAGCGCAGTTCAAGCACGGTCGGCGGCCTCCGTGAGCGCGGGGTGCGGGTGGTGGCAGGCGACGGCGGCGGCTGTAGTGGTGGCCCCGGGGTGGGTGCCGGGGTCGGTGCCGGTCAGCGGGGGCAGTACGGCGCATGCCTCGCTCGCCCGGCCGCAGCGGGGGGCGAAGGCGCAGCCGCCGGGGAGGGCGCCCAGTTCCGGGGGCAGGCCGGGGATGGGGGTGAAGGCGCGGTCGGGCAGGGCGTCGAGCAGGCCCCGGCTGTAGGGGTGGCGGGGGCCGGGGGCGCCGAAGAAGTCGGTGGCGTGGGCGAGTTCCACGACGCAGCCCGCGTACATGACGGCCACGCGGTCGGCGATGCGTTCGGCGGCGGCGAGATCGTGGGTGATCATCAGCAGGGCGCGCCGCTCACCGCCCTCCTTGTTGTCGACATGTCGTCTCAGCTCGTCGACCGTGCGGTCCACCAGGTCCCGGTCGAGGCCGGTGGTCGGTTCGTCGGCGAGGAGCAGCGGGGCGTCGCCGACCAGGGCGAGGGCGGTGGCGGCGCGCTGGGCGAGGCCGCCGGAGAGTTCGTGCGGATGGTGGTCGAGGTGGCCGACGGGGAACGCGGCGCGTTCGGCCGCCGCCTCCGCGGCCCGGCGCAGGGCGGTGCGGCCCCGTACCCCGGTGAGCTGCGCGACCGTCTCCTCCAGCTGGGAGCGGATGGTGCGCACGGGGGTGAGATGGGCGGCGGGGCTCTGCGGGACGAGGCCGACGAGGCGGCCGCGTACGGTGCGGGCGAAGGTGCGTTCGCCGGCGGCGAGCAGGTCGAGGTCGCCCAGGTGCGCGGCCCCGGCGGTCTGCGCGTTGCCGGGGAGCAGCCCGAGCAGGGCGGACGCGAGCACGGACTTGCCGCAGCCGCTCTCGCCGATCAGCGCGAGGCACTCGCCGGCGGCCACGTCGAAGTGCGCGCCGGTGACGGCGGCGACGCGCCGCCCGCCCGGCATGAGGAAGCGCACCGACAGGCCGCGTACGGCCAGTACGGGAGATCGCCCGGTCACAGCATGAGCTCCGATCGGCGGCGGGGGTTGATCCGTTCCCGCCAGGCGCCCGCGAGTCCGGCGACGGCGAGGGTGGGGACGATGAGGAACAGGCCCGGGAAGAGCGTCGGCCACCACTGCCCGGCGAGGAGGGAACCCCGGGCGGTCTGGATGAGGTTGCCGAGGCTCGCGGTGTGGGTGGGCAGGCCGAGGCCGAGGAAGGACAGCGCGGACTCGTGCCACATGGCGTGCGGCACCATCAGTACGGCGGCCAGCGCGGCCTGCGGCAGCACGCCCGGCAGCAGGTGCCGTACGGCGACCCGCCACCGGGAGGCGCCGCCGGAGACGGCCGCGTCGACGTAGGGGCGGGCGCGCAGGGAGAGCACCTCGGCGCGGACGATGCGCGCGGTGGACAGCCAGTGGGTGAGGGCGACGGAGACGAGTAGTGAGGCGTCAAGGCAGGTGGGGAGACGTGCGGGCGCGGAGGGAGGGGGCGGGCGGGGTGTTCAGCGCATGTGTGCGGCGAATGCCTGGTATGCCCGGTCGTCGAAGAGCACGAAGCGGACCTCTGTGACCGAAGTCTCGGTGTCCCGGACCGTCTCGACGGCGATGCGGGCGGCGTCGTCCATCGGCCAGCGGTAGACGCCGGTGGAGATGGCGGGGAAGGCGACCGTGCGGGCGCCGAGTTCGTCGGCGACGCGGAGGGACTCGCGGTAGCAGGAGGCGAGGAGACCGGAGCGGTCCTCGGTGGTGCTGTGCACCGGGCCGACCGTGTGGATCACCCAGCGCGCGTCGAGGTCGCCCGCGGTGGTGGCGACCGCGCGGCCGGTGGCGAGGCCCTTGCCGAGGTGGCCGGCGCGGAGCTTGCGGCACTCGTCGAGGATCGCGGGGCCGCCGCGCCGGTGGATTGCGCCGTCGACGCCGCCTCCGCCGAGGAGCGAGGAGTTGGCCGCGTTGACGATGGCGTCGGCGTGCTCGCGGGTGATGTCGCCCTGGACGAGGGTGAGGGTGGGCATGGGGACGGCCTCGCTCTCTCTTCCGGTGGGAGTGGGTCGGTGGGAGTGGGTGTCAGGTCTGGCGCAGCCTGCGCCAGACGGCCTTCGCCGCATTGTGGCCCGACATTCCGTGGACGCCGGGGCCGGGCGGGGTGGCCGAGGAGCAGATGAAGACCGCCGGGTGCGGGGTGGCGTACGGGAAGAGGGAGAGCTTGGGGCGCAGCAGGAGCTGGAGGCCGGAGGCCGCGCCGGAGGCGATGTCGCCGCCGACGTAGTTGGCGTTGCGGGCGGCGAGTTCGGGTGGTCCGGCGGTGGCGCGGGCGAGGACGCGGTCGCGGAAGCCGGGGGCGAAGCGCTCCAGTTGGCGTTCGACGGCGTCGGTGAGGTCGCCGGTCCAGCCGTGGGGGACGTGGCCGTACGCCCAGAAGACGTGCTTGCCCTCGGGGGCGCGGGTGGGGTCGGCGACGCTGGGCTGCACGGTGATGAGGAACGGCGTGTCGGGTGCGCGGCCCTCGCGGGAGGCGGCGTTGAGCGCGGCGCCGATCTCCGCGCTGTCGGCGCCGATCTGGACGGTGCCGGCGGTGCGGGGGGCCTCGGCGGTCCAGGGGACGGGGCCGTCGAGGGCGTAGTCGACCTTGAAGACGCCGGGGCCGTAGCGGTAGCCGGCGTAGTGGTTGCCGAGGCCGGCGATGCGGGCCAGGGCGGTGGGCGAGGTGTCGAAGACGTACGCCCGCGCGGGCGGCAGGTCGTCGAGGCGTTTGACCTCGTAGTCGGTGTGGAGGGTGCCGCCGAGGTCGGTGAGGTAGCCGGCGAGGGCGTCGGAGATGGCCTGGGAGCCGCCGCGGGCCACGGGCCAGCCGCGGGCGTGCGCGGCGAGGGCGAAGACCAGGCCGATGGCGCCGGTGGCGAAGCCGCCCAGGGGGGCCATGACGTGGGCGACGAGGCCGGCGAAGAGGGTCTTGGCCTTCTCGTCGCGGAAGCGGCGCATCAGCCACGTCGACGGGGGCAGGCCGGCCAGGCCGAACCGGGCGAGGGTCACCGGGTCGCGGGGCAGCGCGGTGAGCGGCAGGGACATGAAGTCGCGGGCGAGGGTGTCCCAGCGGGGCAGGAACGGCTCGACCAGCCTGCGGTACGCGCCCGCGTCGCGGGGGCCGAAGGACGCGGCCGTCTCGGCGACCGACCGCGACAGCACGGCGGCCGAGCCGTCGGGGAAGGGGTGTGCCATGGGCAGGGCGGCGTGCAGCCACTGCAGTCCGTACCGCTCCAGGGGGAGGGCGCGGAAGGCGGGCGAGTTGATGCCGAGGGGGTGCGCGGCGGAGCACGGGTCGTGCCGGAAGCCGGGCAGGGTCAGCTCCTCGGTGCGGGCGCCGCCGCCGACGGTGTCCCGGGCCTCGAACACGGCGACCGAGAAGCCGCGCCGGGCCAGCTCCACGGCGGCGGTCAGTCCGTTCGGCCCCGCACCCACTACGACCGCATCGAGCATGGACGGCACCTTCGGTCCCCTTCGTCAGCCGACGGCCACTTCGGATCAGGATAGGCCCGGAGCCCGCGGAGCGATCAGGCCTCCCCCGCCAGCAGCCCCGCCACCCGGCGGGCCGTGGCCGCGTCGCGGGCCGCCGTGAACGGCAGGTCGTTGTCCCCGGTGATACGGAAGGGCTCCCCCGCGCGGGTCAGGTGGGCGCCGCCCGCCTCCTCCACCAGCAGGAGCCCCGCGGCGTGGTCCCAGGCGGCCTCCCAGCTGAACGCGGTGGCGTCGAGGTCGCCGCGGGCGACGGCGAGGTACTCCAGGCCGGCCGAGCCGCAGGGGCGGGGTGCCACGCCCGGGACGCGCAGGGCGAGCAGGGCGCGCTTCTGCTCGTCCGTCGTGTAGTCCGGGTGGGAGGTGGCGACCCGCAGGTCCCGGCCGGGCTCGGGCGGCCCGGCGTACAGCCGCTCCCCGTCCAGGAAGGCGCCGCCGCCGCGGACGGCCGTGGCGAGGCGGTCGTCGGCCGGGGCGTAGGTCCAGGAGGCGAGGACGACGCCGTGCCGGGCGAGCGCGACCAGGGTGCAGAAGCCCTGCTCGCCGCGGACGAACTGGCGGGTGCCGTCGACAGGGTCGACGATCCACACCGGGGCGTCGCCGCGTATCGCCTCGTAGGTGGCGGGGTTGGCGTGCACCGCCTCCTCGCCGACCACGACGGAGCCGGGGAGCAGGGCGGGCAGGATCTCCGTGAGGTACAGCTCGGCCCTGCGGTCGGCGTCCGTGACCAGGTCGTGCGGGCCGGACTTCTGGTCGACCTCGTGGTCGGCGAGCCGGCGCCAGCGGGGCATGATCTCCTGGGCGGCGGCCTTGCGGACGGCCTCCGTCACGTCGTCGGCGTGCCGGGCGAGAAACTCGTCGATGGTTTCGTTGTTCTCGATCATTGCTCCATGAGAGCACGCGCCACTGACAATCCCCACCCGGGTGGTGTACTCCGGGTGGAATCGGCATGAAGTCGTGGTACGGGGGTCAGCGGACCATCGCGTGGCTCATCGGCCCACCGCGGACCCCTGCATTCCGCGCGGGTCGGCGGCGGCGGACAGCACACCGGTCTCCGGGTCCCGGGCGACGGCGCACAGCCGCCCCTCCGACCAGGCCCCGCCCACCGTCACATCGTGTCCGCGCCGCCGCAGCTCCTCGACGACCCGCGCCGGCATCCGGGACTCCACGGTGAGGCTCCCGGCGCGCATGCCGCGCGGGAAGAAGGAACCGGGGAAGCTGTCGTTGTGCCAGTTCGGGGCGTCGATCGCGCCCTGGAGGTCGAGGCCGCCGCGGACCCGGGCACGCAGGGCGACGGCGAGGAAGAAGTGCGACTGCCACTGGTCCTGCTGGTCGCCGCCGGGCGTGCCGAAGGCCATGACGGGCACGCCGTCGCGCAGCGCGAGGGACGGGGTGAGGGTGGTACGGGGCCGGCGGTGAGGGGTGAGGGAGTTGGGAAGGCCCTCCTCCAGCCAGGTCATCTGGAGGCGGGTGCCGAGCGGGAAGCCGAGTTCGGGCACGACGGGGTTGGACTGGAGCCAGCCGCCGCTGGGGGTGGCGGAGACCATGTTGCCCCAGCGGTCCACGACGTCGAGGTGGCAGGTGTCACCACGGGTTCCGCCGTCGGAGGCGACGTGGGGCTCTCCGGACGCCGGTTCGCCGGATGCGGGTTCGCCGGACGCCGCTTCCCCGGATGCGGGCTCTCCGGACGCCGGTTCGCCGGAGGCGGGTTCGCCGGGGACCGGGGATGCCGGGCTCTTGGCGACGGTGGGCTCGCCGACGCCGAGCGCGTCGAACCCCTCCGCCTCCACGGACGCCGCGCGCGCGTGGGCGGCGAGCCGGGGTTCGCGTCCGCCGGGGGCGCCGGGCCGCAGCTCGTAGGACGCCTTGCCGCCGACGAGCCGCCGCCGTACGGCGTTGTACTCCGCCGACAGCAGGGCGTCGAGCGGCACGGAGTCGGCGCCGTGCGCGTCGCCGTACCAGGCCTCCCGGTCGGCCATCGCCAGCTTGGCGCCCTCGACGAGGAGGTGCACGTACTCCGCGCTGCCGTAGGCCGGGAGTTCGGACGGCAGCAGCGCCAACTGCTGGAGCAGCACCGGTCCTTGGCTCCAGGGCCCGGCCTTGCACACGGTCCAGCCGTTCCAGTCGTACGTCGCGGGCGCCTCGTAGGTCGCGGCCCAGCCGGCGAGGTCGGCGGCGGACAGGGTGCCGGTGTGGCGTTCGCCGCTGGTGTCCTTGGTGGGGCGTCCGGCCTGCCGTACGAGGGCGTCGGCGATGAACCCGGTGCGCCAGACCTCCCGTGCGGCGTCGATCTCCGCCTCCCGGCCCCCGGCGCCGGCGACCAGGGCGAGGAGTCGCTTCCAGGCGGCGGCGAGGGCGGGGTTGCGGAACAGGGCGCCGGGGCGGGGCGGGCGGCCGTACGGCAGGTACACCTCGGCGGAGGAGGTCCACTCGGTCTCGAACAGCTCCCGGACGGTCTCGACGGTCTCTCCGAGCCGCTCCACGGGGGCGTGGCCGTGTTCGGCGTATCCGACGGCGTACTGGAGGACGTCGGCGAGCGTCCTGGTGCCGTGGTCGCGCAGCAGGAGCAGCCAGGCGTCGAAGGCGCCGGGTACGGCGGCGGCGAGCGGGCCGGTGCCGGGTACGAGGTCGAGTCCGAGCCCCCGGTGGTGCGCGACCGTCACCCCGGCCGGCGCCACGCCCTGCCCGCACAGCACCCGTACCTCGCCGCCCGCCGGCGCGACGAGGATCGGCGCCTCCCCGGCGGGGCCGTTGAGGTGCGGCTCGACGACGTGCAGCACGAACGCCCCGGCGACGGCGGCGTCGTAGGCGTTGCCCCCGCCCTCCAGCACGGCCATCGCGGACTGCGAGGCCAGCCAGTGGGTGGAGGACACCATCCCGAAGGTGCCCTGGAGGGTGGGACGGGTGGTGAACATCGGGCTCTCACCTCGCTGTGTACGTGTCGCGGCCCAGGTGACGGGAACTCAGGCCGGACCCTGGGATCTCCCCCGTCGCCCACGACAGCTTCGCCGCCGGAGGCATCACCGTACTCACCGGCTGCACCCGCACCGCCGTCCCCGGCCACCCGGGGCGGGCCCGAGGCCGCCGGTGTCCCTCTGCGGGCCGGCGGACGCCCTGGGGGTCGGGACGCGTGGACGACCCGGCTGCGGCTCGCACGGCCGAAATCCGGGTTGCTCACACCGCTTCGACCTGGTCGTAGCCATGCTCGACGCAGGTCACCTGGTCCGAGCAGGGACCGTCCCGGCCAAGCCGTCGATCCGCCCGGAAAGCGACGGCCGAGAGCACGGCCCGGCGGAGGCGGACGGCGGCACGCGACCGGCACGAGCGCTCATCCGACAGCATCACCGTCGAGTACACCCGGGCCCTCACCACCGCCCCAGCGGCTGCTGCGCCGGACGCGTTGCCGCGACGGCCCGCCCGACCCGTGCCGAGCCGCCACCGGCGCCGTGTCCCACCGCACCTCCGCCAACCGCATATGCCGTCGGCGGGGAACATACGCCTCACCCGCCAGGTGGATTGACCAGCCCTTTCCCTAGTGACCCCTAGAAGAGTGAGCGCTCATTCTTTAAACTTCCACCATGCCTCGCGTATCCCAAGCCCACTTCGACGCCCGCCGCCTGCAGATCCTCGACGCGGCGCGACGGTGCTTCGTGGTCGACGGCTTCCACGCCACCTCGACCAGGGACATCCTCAAGGCAGCCGATCTCTCCGCGGGCGCGGTCTACCGGTACTTCGACAGCAAGGACGCCATCGTCGCGGCCATCGCTTCCGACGCGTTGAACGAACTGACGCACGGCTTCGACTCGGCCCTCGCCGACGCGCCGGAACACCCCTTGGACGTGGCGTTGAACGAGGTCTTCGACGTCGTGGACCGGCTCAACGACACACAGGACTTCGCCAAGATCATTCTCAACGTCTGGGCGGAGAGCGTCCGCACCCCCGAGTTGGCCAAGCTGTTCACCGAGGCGTTCGAGCGCGTGCGGATACTGATCGGCAGCGCCGTGGACCAGCAGCGCGAGCGAGGCCTGCTGCCGGACAACGCGGCCTCCGAGGGGTTGGCCGTGGTCCTGATGGGCGTTCTTCAGGGATACGTGCTCCAGAGCGCCCTGCTGAGCAAGCAGGAGCTGACCAGCTACCGGGCGAGCGTGCATCAGCTCATCTCCTGAGCCATCGGCTCATCTCCTGAGGGGCGCCGCCAGGCGGACTCCCGAGGCGCGGCCTTCGAGGCGCGGCTCGGTCGCCGGACCGCTCGGGCCGGGGGAGGCGGCGGCGCGTCCGGCGCTTCGGCCGGCGCCGGTGACGGGCCGCGCAGAGACCCGCCGGCGGCCGGGGCGCTTCCGCGACACGTCGCTCCCCCTGCCGTCCACGCTCCCCCGGCACCAGCGGCCCGCCCTGCGCCGACGTCGGGTTCCGGCATGGTCACCTCGGCCTGCCCGGCCGACGAGGTCGCACAGGGGCCTCCACCACCTCGTGCACCGGAACCGGCCGGCCGCTCCGGCCGCTGATGGTCCGGCCGCACACAGCGGGCGTCCGGCGGCGGCGCCGGCCGAAGGGGCGCACTTCGCTGCCGGATCCCGGAGCGGAGCACGTCTGCCCGTCGGTCCGTCTCAGCCCGTCAGTCCGTCTCAGCCCGTCAGAACATGGCCTTGGCGCTGCCGGCCTGCAAGGAGCCGAGGAACGGATGCCACAGGTGCGTGGGATCGTTCTCCACAACGGTGACGATCTCGCGCATGGCGGCGAGCGCCCTGGGCTCCTCGTCGTCGTAGACGTCTCCCTGGAGCATCTTCAGCACGTCCAGGCGGTAGCGCGGGTCCTGGACGAAGGCGGTGAAGAGGATGTTGAGGCGGTAGTAGATCGAGATGAACTCGTACCAGTTGTTGACGCCTCGGCGGAGCGTCGACTCGTAGGTGTCGAAGCGCTTCTTGTGGTAGTCCCCGGCCCGGTGCGCGGCGATGATGTCCTTGCAGGCGATGCGGGCACTGTTCAGGGCGACCGAGACGCCGCTGGAGAAGATCGGGTCGACGAAGCGGGCCGCGTCACCGACCATCAGGAAGTTGTCGCCGCAGATCTGGCTGAGCGCGTACGAGTAGTCCCCCTCCGTCTTCAGCGGCCGGACCTGCTCGGCGTCCTTGAGCGCCCGGTGGAGTTCCGGGCGGCTGGCGATGGTGTCCCAGAAGAAGTCCTCCAGGTTGTCCTTGGACGCCTTCAGCCGGGTCCGCTGGGTGACGACCCCGATCGAGGTGACGGTGTCGGTGATGGGGATCTGCCAGACCCAGGTGTCGATCACGGGCAGGAAGTGGATGAAGATGAAGTCCGCCTGGCCCTTGTTGACCGCCAGGGCCTTGCGGTCGAAGTGGTCGAACCAGGTGTGGATGGCGTACTGGTTGAACACCGGGTCCGCCTGCTTGACCCGGAGCTGGCTGCCGAGTTGGGTGCGGCGTCCGCTCGCGTCCACGACCATGCTCACGGGGATGTCGGTCCGTGTCCCGTCGTGCACGGTCTGGAGGACCGGGGTCGACGAGGAGAAGTCGACGCGGTTGACGCGGGTCGCCTGACGCACGACGGCCCCACGGGACTCGGCGTGCTCCAGCAGCAGTTGATCGAACTTCCCGCGGTCGACATGGAAGGTGTAGTCCCTGTGCACGCCGCTCTGGGTGCGCTCATTGAACATGATCTCGGCCGCGCGGAAGTCGTGGTCCAGGCCGGTGAAGCCCATCTTGTCGCTCGGCCCGCTGTCAGCCGACGTCCAGGCCGCGCCGTACTTCTTGGGGAAACCGGCCGCCTCCACCTTCTCGAAGGCGCCGATCTCGGCCAGTACGGGGGTGGTCGCCGGAACCAGGGACTCCCCCACATGCTCACGGGGGAAGGTCTCCGCCTCCAGCACGAGGACCTTCAGTCCGGCCGCGGCCAGATAGGAAGCGGAGGTCGACCCGGCCGGGCCACCGCCGATGATGCCCACGTCGAAACGGTCTGTCATGATGGCTGTCTCCTTTGAGGCGTACGCTCGGCCGACGGGACGCGCGCTCACATCCAGGGTCAGTCCCGTGCGGCGGTCGCCGCGCCGGCCACCGGGTCGTTGACCGTCGCCGACACCGGACCCAGGGAATGGACGAGGTCCGTGATCGTGTCAAGAGTGCGGAAGTGTGTTCCGGTGATGTGGGTGACCGGGACCTCCACCCCGAGCGACTCCCGGACGAAGGTCAGCAGTTTCGCCGTGTTCATCGAGTTGAGGATCCCCCACTCCAGCAGGGGTGTGTCAGGTTCGAGGCCGTCCATGTCCTCGCCCAGGAACGTGTCGGCGACATAGGAAGCCAGCACTTCGTACACAGCGTCCCGCGTCATGGTTCCTCCCGGTGGTGTCGATGTCGGTGTTGTGTCGTTGGGGCCAGTGCTCGAACTCGTACGTGCGTCCAGGTGGCACGCCTGCTCATCGCCCGCCGGGCTTCCTCACCCGCAGCGGCCGGCCGACCACCGGCCATGCGGCGACCCGTTGCGCGACTTCCTCACCGAGTTCGAACTCCCCGCGGGCGAACCGCTTCCTCATGAAGAGGGTCAGGCCCTCCCAGGTCAGCTTGGTGATGTCGCTCTCGGGTTGCCGCCTGGTCCACAGCAGCGTCTTCATGGAGCCGTAGAAGTTGGCGTCGATGCACTGCTGGTCGAGGTCGGCCACGCCGAAGGCGGGCGGGATGAAGTCGGCTGCGCGCAGCGAGCCGAGGATCAGGTCGGCGGCCGTGCCGGTGGACAGCTCACCGCGTTCCACGGCGCGGCACGTCTCGTTGACCTCTTGGAGCAGTTGGAGCGCGGGCGCGTACGCCGAGTTCTCCGGCACGGTACGGCCGCGCCACCAGGCGCTCTCCAGCGGATCCAGCACGCTGGTGTCCCGGGTCTCGAGGAAACGCGCGTAGGCCCGGTTGACCTCGAACGTCGCGATGATCTGGCCGAGCGACCAGACACGGAACCAAGCGTTCCACAGGCGCCAGTCACGGAACGACAGATAGGCGTTCGCGCAGAGGTCGTCGTTGAAGTCCAGCAGGCCCTGCTCCAGGTCCTGCATGAACGTGAAGCGCTCCACTGAGAAGTCGTCGTCCCGGATGGCGTCCAGGAGCCGGTGGGTCAGCGCGTGAACGGTCTCCAGGGTGTTCGACATGCCGCGGGAGAAGAGCGGGTCGACGAAGCCGGCCGCATGCGAGGTGAGGCACCAGCGGTAGCCGACCGTCTGCCTCGGCGAGTACTGGATCCGGTCGGTGTGCACCCAGTTCCGTACCGGCCTCGCCTCCGCGAACTGCGTCGCGATATCCGGGTACCTGCGGAGGAACAGGTCGAACTCCTCCTCGGGTGTGCAGTCCGGCGTCGGGTGGATCCGCGGGTCCATCATGATGCCGACGCTGGACAGCGGATTGGTGGCCCGTTCGTGGTTGTCGAACGGGATGACCCACATCCACCCGCCGTCGAACATGTGGTGGAGGGTGCCCTCGTGCCACTGGGTGCGGAAGCCCGAGTGCACCTCGGGCTTGGCCACCTCGTCGAACGGCCGGACGCCGGTGAAGTGATTGAACATCCCCCGGGACTGATGCCGGAAACGTACCGGATCGTCCCGCAGGCTCAGCCTCTTGGCGAGCACCGACCGGTGGCCGCTGGCGTCCACCATGAACTTGGCGCGCACCTCGGAACCGGTGGAGAGCTTGAGCATGACGTGGTCGTCGCCGGGCTCGACGTCGACGACCGCCTGGTGCTGGCGGACCTTCGTCCCGTACCGAACGGCGACGTGCATCATCCAGGCGTCGATGTCCTGGCGGAAGTAGTGGTTCTCGGTGTGAGTGATCTTGGGCACCTCGAAACGGGTGCGCTCCACGGGGTCCTGGCGCTTGCCGTCCCGGTGGTACACGAAACCGAAGTTGCGCTTCACACCGCACTGGGTGGTGATGTTGCGGTACACGCCCTCGAAGGTGGCGAGGTGCTTGATCTCGGGTACGCCGTAGCGCTCGGCGATGAGCCGCATCATCATCGAGGTGAAGGGGATCGTGGACTCCCCGATGGTGAACTTGGGGTGGCTGTCGGCGTCGACCAGCACCACGTCGGCGCCGTTCCGCGACAGACAGGCGGCGAGGATGGTCCCGGCCACCCCTGAACCGACGATCGCCACGTCGTGCAGATGCTGTTCGTCATCCTGCTTGTCGTCCTGCTTGTCGTCCTGCTTTCGCATGTTCCGTCTCTCCCCTCGGAAGGGTGCTGAGGTACCGGCGGCGAGAGGCGCGCGCCGCGCTCCACCGCCGTACGTGTGAAGTCGATCCGGTGGCGTCCGGCACGCCGCGCACTCCTTCGGGTCGGCCGTCCCACGCCACGGACGGTCGGAGGCCGGACCGCTCACGGAATTCAGCGTGAAATGAACTCTGTGGATGACACGTGGTCTGCCTCACGAAGCGGTCCGCGTACGCGTCCTCGCCTGCCCCGGCAGGGCCGACGGGCTCCGGTGCCCAGGCGCGACGGGCCGAGGCCCACCGGGCCGGTCCTCCGGCAGCAGCCGTTCGAGACGACCGCGCACCTCGGCGGCGAAGGCGGGTGAGTCGTGGAAGAAGTGATGGCCGTCCAGCACCCGCAGGTCGAAACTCGCGGTCGTCTCACGATTCCAGGCGATCAGACCCTGGTCATCCGTCATCCGGTCCCCTCGTCCCGCGAACACCGCGATCGGCACGTCGAACGGAGGGCCGGGCGGCCGGGTGTAGGTCTCGGCCAGTCTGAGGTCCGCACGCAGCAGCGGCAGATACATCCGCCGTATCTCCGGATCGCGCAGGGCACCGTCCGGCGAGCCGCCCAGGCGCTCGACGGCGTCGAGGAACGGGTCCTCCGCGAGGTCGTGGATCGGTCGGTGCGAGAGGCCGACGGCCGGCCCGTTGCGGCCGGAGACCAGCAGCAGGCCCGGCGGTGCGCCGGCGGCGGCCATGCGACGTGTCATCTCGTAGGCCGCCACGGCACCGAGGCTGTGGCCGGCCAGGACGTAGGCGGAGCCGGTGCCGGCCGGCAGCCGGGCCCGCAGCTGGACGGTCAGGTCGTCGACCAGTGGCCCCCACTCGGTGACCAGTGGCTCGCGGATGCGGGTCGAGTGACCCGGCAGGTCCAGTGTTTCCAGCCGTACGCCGGCCGGCAGCCAGCGGGACCACGGGCGGTAGTAGGCGCCGCTGCCGCCCGCGTGCGGCACGACGAACAGAGTGACCGGCGCGACACCGACGGGCGCATCGTCAGGCGGCGCACTCGTGCGAGGGCTCATGGGAACCCCGTCCTTTCGACTGCGGAGTGGCCGGGAGCGGACCCGGCCGGCCGACCGCACGACCGATGGGGCCGGGGGCCGGACGGCGGACCTGCGGCGCGGGCCGCGGGCCCGGCCGAGCACCGGGTCGTACGCACGGGGGAATTCCGGATCGAGGAGTTCGGCGAGACGGGCCCGGTGGAAGAGCACCGAGACGTCCGGCGCCCGGACCGCGACCGCGCACGGAAGTGGCGCACTGCTGCGTCCGGGCCCGGGACGTCCCTTCCCACGCGACGGGAACAGATCGCGGAGCGTCCAGTCCGCCACCTGGCCCGCGCCGGCGGGCAGCGCCCTGAGCACCGGCCTGCCGTCGCGGTCCGGGGCGCAGACCACGGCCGGGAGACCACCGGCCAGTCCCAGGCCGAGCGCTTTGAGTACGGCCTCCTTGTAGGTCCAGTGGCGGAACAGGGACTCGGTCGCCGTCCCTGCGTCCTCGGCGAGCCACCGGGCGTACTCGGTTTCGGACAGCGTCGTCCGCGCCAGACCGCGGAGGTGGCCGACCGGCCGTTGCTCCTCGATGTCGACGCCGACCGGGCCGGACCCGGTCAACGCCACCGCGGCGAACCTGCTGGAGTGCGAGAGGCTGACGTGCAGACCGGGAGAACGGGGCAGATACGGCTTGCCGTACGGCCCGCGGCACACCTGTAGTTCGGCGGGGCGCACGCCCGCCGCCTCAGCGGCCAGGATCCGCAGTGCCGCCTGCGCACCCAGGCGGCGGTGCGGGTCCCGCGTGACGACGACGGACAGCCGGGACGTCTCGTCCGGCGGCAGCACGGCAGCGGACCGCCGTACCGACCGCTCGTCGTCGACGTCGACAAGCCACACGTGCACTCCTGTCGGGTCCATGTCGTGCCCTCCTTCACTGGACCGGTTCGTCGTGCTGGCGAGGGGCGGGCGACGGCGGGCGGTCATCAGGCGGCCACCGTCACACTCAGGGGGTGCGGTCCTCCACCTCTCCCTTGATGTGGCGCTGCACGTACTCGTAGGCCAGGTCGCCGAACTGCGCGCCGAAGTCGACGGACATCTGCACGGTCTTCGGGAAGTGCACGCCGCCCCACACCCGGCTGGTGGCGCAGTCCTGGACGAACTCGGTCCAGGTGCGCCATCGGATCTTGATCTCCTTGGCGGGCGTGATGCCCGGCTCCACCTGCGACGACCCCGCGGGCGCGGTGTACGTCCAGTCCAGCACGTCGGAGTCCAGGAATCGACGGACGGCCTGCGCCTCGGCGGAGCAGAGCGTGGTGGAGCCGGACGGGAATTCGGGGTGGTCTCCGACGTTCAGGTAACTGGCCCACTCGTTGCCGGGGATGTCGTCGACCCTCCCCTTGCCGGGGCCGCCCCAGGCCGTCAGCTTCTTCTTCCCGTACAGGTGCCGGATCGCGCTGAACGGCCGCACGGCGTCGTGCTTGTTCTTCTGGTACCAGGCGGCGATCAAGCCGTCGAACATCGACACCGAAGCCGTCATGAACAGGTGGACCCAGCCGTCCAGATCGAGGTCGTGGGTCTCGGCCGCGGCGAGCACGGAGTATCCGATGCCCAGCAGCTTGTTGTCGAAGACCTCCGCCATCACCTTCTGTTCATCGGTGAGTGCGGCCGAGGCCCGAATCATGTCGTCCACCGAGCGCTGGTATTCGCCGGGCCGGGTGTGGTCGCTGTGACGGGGCCGGGAGAGGCGGAACCGGCTCGGGTCCGAGAAGGAGTAGGGCTTGGTGACCCTCACCTGCGGAGTGACGAACTGCTGCACGGTGAAGACGCCCTTGTCGCCCTCACCCCTGCCGATGCGCCGGCGGTGCGTCGTCACCTGCGGTTGCCAACGCGACGGGTTGGTCAGCTCGTAGGCCGTGTTCACCGGCTTGTAGCCGGTGTAGTCCCGGTAGGGCCTGGGGTTGTACGTGCGGTCCTCGTCGCCCAGCTGGTTCATTCCGTCCCGCACACGAGCCCTGACGACGGCCTTGCCGGCCAGGTTGCCGATGCCGACCGGGCTGGTGCGGTCCTCGGACTCGTCGTCGGGGTTCAGCCCGACCGAGGTCAACAGCGCGCGGAAGAGGGGCTCTTGCTCCGCCAGAACGCTTCTGACGACCTGGTACGTGGCGTGCAGAGCGGCGATGTTCTTGTTCCGGTTGGTGCGGGCTTCGCTGCGGGGGCGGCGGCCGAGCCGGGAGTAGACGCCGACGGCGGTCGGGTGGTAGGGCGCCAGCGCGTCGAACCACCCGTTCTGCACGAGGTGCGTCACCCGGATCAGGATGGTGACGTCCATGGGGGCGATGACCGCCGTCAGGTCGGACCGGTTGGCGATCAGGTCCCGGATGATGTTGCCCGTGTCGAGGTCGAAGTCGGCGGCCTTGGCCTCCGTCCTGGCCCCGGTCGGCTGACTGGCCGATGCCGTTCCGGTGTGGCCCAGGGCGGCCAACGCCGCGACAGGGGCGGTACCCAGCGCACCGAGCAGCACCGATCTGCGCCGCGGCGAGTAGCCCTCGGAGGAACGTCCGGATGTCGTCATGCGTTTAATTTCCTTTCCACTCCCGCCGTCCACCGGCGTCCGAGCAGGCGGGCGGTGGGGGGGCGGGCGAGAAGAACGCCGGCAGCGGGTGCGGGCGACGCGGAAGCGAGGAATTAATTCATCGGATAATTAAGCATACGGAGAGTGGGAACCTTGTCAAGAACGGGGCGTACGGGCCCGGTTGACGGGCGTCGGGGTCGCAGCCCGTCACGAAGGACGGAGCAGTACGGCGACATCTCTCGACACGACGGAAACCGTCGTGGTTAGCTGAAATCGTACGTTCGTTTTTTCCGCGAGTCGCGGCCGACCTGCCCCTCGCCCCCACCAGCACCCCACCACTCACTCGCCCAGGAGGGTCCTGCCATGAAGAAGCTCTACGCGCGCATGATGAAGGCCGAGTGCCCCATCGATCCCGGCACCATGGAGACCACCGTCCCGTTCCTCCAGCACAACACGGTGGAGCACGCCCTGAAGGACAGCGGCGTACGGCAGATCTTCTTCTTCGTGGACCCGAAGGACAGCTCCATCTTCTCCATCACGATCTACGACACGGAGGAGGACCTCAACAAGGCGATGCGGGAGGCCACGAGCGAGTTCCGCTTCCAGAGCCTCGCCACTCTCGGCTGCACCGCGGTCGACGCGCGGACGTTCGAGGTCGTCGCCGGCCAGATCAACCCGGACGCACCCGAGGTGGACTTCAAGAGCATCGTTCCTCCGATCCAGCAGGACTGACCGGCCGCGGTCCTGACGGCCGGACAGACGAACGAACGCAGCCCTGCGGGCACCGGGAGACCGCGCCGGTGCCCGCAGGGCCGTGACGGGACCCGTGCCTCGACCCGGGCGGGCTCCTCATCCGCCCGGTGCGGTCTTTCGGGGCATACGCAGTGAACGGGTGTAGCTGCCCCGCCAGTACCCCAGGGGGAACCGCTCGGGCAGCGCCCGACCGCCGACGATCCGGCCGATCACGATCACGTGGTCGCCGGCCTCCCGCACCTCGTGGACCGCGCACTCGGCGTGCGCCACCACGTCGGCCAGCACCGGCATCCCGGTGACCTCGCCCGGCAGCCAGTCGACCACGTCGAACTTGTCGGCGGCACGACTCGCGAACAGGTCGGAGACGGCACCCGCACCGGCGTCGAGGAAGTTGACGGCGAACCGGTTCCCGTCCGTGATCGCATCCAGCGTGGTACTCGGAGTGTTGACGCAGACCAGGAGCAACGGGGGGTCCGCGGAGACGCTGCACACCGCGGAACAGGTCATGCCGACCGGGCTGTCGTCGGTGCGGCGGCCGGTCAGGACGGACACACCGCTCAACAACGAGCCCAGCAGCGAACGGAAGCCGGCTCGGTCCACCGAGGGCAGCGCGTCCTCGTCGGTGCCCGGTGCACGCGCCGGGGTGGAGACAGTCGTCATGGTGCCCTCCGCTCTGTGGCCGCGGCCGTGGCCGCCCGGTTGCTCTTGCCCTGTGTCATGCGTGTCGGTGCGAGGCGTACGGTCCCGATCGGTGGGTGCCGGTGCCCGGATGGATCCGCGGCGGTGGCCGGCGCGTGGACGGCCCCGGTGGGCGGCGTGTCGCGGTCGGCGAGGGCCGGCTGCGGTCCCGGAGCGGCGAGAGCCCCGGGTGCCATCCCGCCGGGGTCCATGACGGACCGGGGCGGCCTCACAGGCCCATACTCCGTGCGATGATCATCCGCTGGATGTCGGAGGTACCCGAGAAGACGGTCGCGGGCACGGTGTCCCGCAGCAGTTGCTCGATGCCGGCATCTCTCAGATAGCCCCGCGCGCCGAAGATCCTGACGGTGTCCAGGGCGCCGGCCAGTGCCGCCTCGGACACGGCGAGTTTGGACAGCGCGACGTTGAGCACGGACTGGGTCCCGGTGTCCATCTCCCAGCAGGCGCGGTAGAGCAGCAGGCGGGCGCTCTCCAGCCGCACCTTCATGTCCGCCAGGGTGTGCGACACGGCCTGGTTGTCACCGATCGGGGCACCGAACTGGCGCCGGGTGCGGGCGTGTTCGACGGCCCGCTCCTGCATGCGGTCCAGCAGGCCCAGATAGCCGGCGAACAGACAGGCTCGTTCCCATCCCATGGAGTGCTGGAAGACGGCACTCCCCTGGCCCGGTGCGCCGAGGACGTGCGCGTCGGGGACGAAGCAGTCCTCGAAGGTGACGGCGCCGGCCGGTACGGAGGACAGCCCCATCTTGGCGAAGGGCTCGCCGGTCCTCACGCCTTCCGCCGTGCGGGGCACCACGAAGCCCGTGACGCCGAGATGGCCGGCGTGCGGGTCCGTGGTCGCGTAGGTGACCAGGACGTCGCAGACCGGCCCGTTGGTGACGAAGCTCTTGGTGCCGTTGAGGACGAAGCCTCCGGTCGTCGGGGTGGCGGCGGTGGCCAGCCGGGAGACGTCGGATCCGGCCTCGTCCTCGGTCATGGCGTTGCCGGCGATCAGCTCGCCGGAGGCCAGGCCGGGCAGGAAACGTGCTCTGGCCTCCGCGGTGGCGAACGTCACCAAGGGCATGGCGCAGGCGAAGAGATGGGCGCTCGCCGCGAAGACGATGCCGGTGTCCGCGCAGCCCCGGCCGAGCGCCTCCACCTGGCGGGCCGTGTCGAGGGCACCGAGTCCGCCCCCGCCGTAGGCGGCGGGGATGCTCAGCCCCAGCAGGCCGAGGTCACCCAGGGTCTGCCATTCCTTGCGGTTGAAGTGCCGGTCGTGGATCGGATGCGGGAAGCGGTCCCGCACCGCGGCGAGTGTCTCGTCGTAGGCCGCTTCCTGCTCGGGGGTCCAGTCGAAGCGCACAGGTACTCCTTCGGCGTACGGGGGCCGGGCTCGCCCGGCGGGGGAACGGATCCCGGCCCGGAGTGCGGACACCTCGTGTTCGCGTGTCCGCTCCCCGGCGGTCCGGTCGCACCGGGCGACCGGGGTGGCGAGGGCGTCGGGCATCGGTCACGGTTCGCCGGCCTCCAGGTCCGAGACGAGCCGACGTCTGTCCAGCTTGCCGTTGGGTGTTCTGGGCAGGTCGGCGCGGACCGATGTCCGGTCCACGATCATGTAGGTGGGCAGATGCCGCGCGCAGTGGCGCTTGACGGCCAGGAGCGAGGGAGGCCGCTGCTCACCGGAGGGGACGATCGTCGCGTGCAGTCGGGCGGCGACGCCGGAGCCGAGTACCACCACGGCGGCCTCGACCACGGAGTCCATCGAGGTCAGCACCGCCTCGATCTCGCCCAGTTCGACGCGGTGGCCGCGGATCTTCACCATGTGGTCGCGCCGGCCGACGTAGTGCAGGGTCCCGTCCTCGTCCTGCCGGGCGATGTCACCGGTGCTGTAGGGGCCTTCGTGCCGTTCCTGCCCCCAGTACCCGAGCATCACGGTCGGTCCGGAGACCACGATCTCCCCCTCGTCGCCGGCGCCCAGCTCCACGGTGTCCCCGGAGCAGGCACGCCCGATGGGCAGCGGGGTGTCGCGTTCCAGGTCGGCGTCCGTGACCTCGTAGGACGTGCACACATTGGTCTCGGTGGGCCCGTACCAGTTGAGCAGTCGTACCTTGGGCCAGGCCCGGCGCAGTGCCTGGACCTGGGGGAGAGCGAAGGGCTCCCCGGCGAAGACGCAGGCACGCAGCCTCGCGGGCGGCGCGTCGTCGAGCAGGTGTCCGTCGCGCATCATCAGGCTGAGTGCCGAGGGCACCGAGTACCACACGGTGATCCCCTCGTCCCGCAGGAACCGCACGAGCTGGGCGGGCGCGTACGCCAGGTCCTCCGGCACCAGGTGCAGCGAGGCGCCGGTGAGGAACGCGGCGTAGAGGTCGAAGACCGAGAGGTCGAAGTTGAACGGGGCGTGGTTGGACAACCGGTCGCCGGGACCGACTTCGAGTTCGGCCGCCGCCCACTGGACGAAGGACAGCGCGTTGCGGTGGCTGAGGCACACGCCTTTGGGCGTGCCGGTGGAGCCGGAGGTGTAGAGGATGTAGGCGGGGTCGTCCGGCTCGTTCGGGTACGGCGGTGGGACCGGCGCCCCGGCTGCCGCCTCCGCCAGGAGGTCGGAGAAACCCACCAGACGCCCGGCCCCGTCCGCCGGTTTGCCACGTTCGGCGGATTCGCCGTCGTGCACGACGAGCGCGGGCGCCGCGCTCTGCGCGATCAGCGACAGACGCGCGGGCGGATTGGACCCGGCCACGGGGACGTAGATCGCGCCGATCCGCAGCGCGGCCTGCATGACCGCGACCGCGGAGACGCTCTTGCGGCTCCAGACGACCACGCGGTCACCGGGGCGCACTCCGCGGGCGGCCAGCGCGGCGGCGTAGCGACCGGCGAGCCGGTCGAGTTCCTCGTACGTGACGCGCTCCTGGGGACCGGCCACGGCCAAGGCGTCCGGGAAGTTCCGCGCCGAGTCGAGGAGCAGCTGATGCAGTCTCATGTCCCTGGCCCCCGGGTGGTGGTGTGGTATCGGGCCGGTCGGTCGTCGTTCCTGCCGAAGTGCATGGTCTTCTCCTGCTCGGCAAAGGAGGGAGGCGCCGTGAGGTCAGCGCGTTCCTGAGGAGGGTGCGGCCGTCGCCCGTCGTCCGTCCTGCTGCTCGGACGGCGCGGGCGCGGCCGCGGGACGGCGAAGGGTGCGGGACAGCAGCGGGGAGGTCATACCGGTGGTGACGAGTGCCATCATCACCATCGCGCTGAAGAGTTCGGTGCTGAGCAGACCGATCCCCAGGCCGACGTTGAGGATGACCAGTTCGGTGAGTCCGCGGGTGTTCAGCAGCAGGCCGAGCGTGTAGGACTCGTGCCAGTCCATGCCGGTGAGACGGGAGCAGAGCAGCACGCCCCCGAGCTTCCCCACGCAGGCGACCACGATGATCAGGCACATGTGCAGGGCACCGGCGGCGGTGAGTGAGGTCAGGTCCACGGAGAGCCCGGTGACCACGAAGAAGACGGGCAGCAGCAGCTTGCTGGTGTGCTCGATGGGGATCAGCGCGGACTGGCGCAGCAGCTCCTGCCGGCCTGCGCGCGGCATGATCAAACCGAAGAAGAAGGCCCCGAAGATGGCGTGCAGTCCGATGTGCGAGGTCACGTAGGCGGAGGTGAGTGCGCCGGCGGCGGCCAGCATCGGGAGCACGGGAGCGGCGGCGGTGCTGGTCCGCTCCGCCAGGGCGGCCAGGGAGGGGCGGACCACGGCCAGCATCACGACGAGGTAGACGACGCCCCAGCCGATGACGCCGAGGAAGGCGGCCGCGCCGGACGCGGTGACCAGGGCGACGACGACGGCCAGCAGGCACCAGGCGAGAATGTCGTCCAGCGCGGCGAGCGCGAGCGCGAGGTTCCCGACGCGGGTGTGGTGCAGCTGCTTGTCCGTGATGATGCGCGCGAGGACCGGGAAGGCGGCGATCGACACGGCGGTGCCGATGAAGAGTCCGAAGTGCGGGAACGCGATCTCCTCGCCGTTCACCGTTCGGTAGGAGCCGTACAGTACGGCGGCCAGGCCGAAGCCGAGGGCCATCGGCAGCGCGGCGGCGCCCAGCCAGATGGCGCCGGTGGCACGCCCGCGGCCCCGCAGGGTGGTGGGGTCGAAGTGCCACCCGATGATGAACATGAAGAGGAGCAGGCCCACTTGGGCGACGACGTTCAGGTAGGGCCGGACCTCCGGGGGGAAGAAGTGCTCGGGCAGGTTGCCGGGCAGTACCCCCAGCAGGCTCGGTCCCAGACAGATCCCGGCGGAGATCTCACCGATGACCGTCGGCTGGTTCAGGCGGCGCGCGAGACCGGCGAAGGCCGCTCCCGCCACAAGCACCAGGGCGATGCCACCGAGACTGGTGAGGGTGATCCACTCCGCGTGTTCAGCGCTCTTCATGCGAGGTCTCCGCTGGGCAGGGGAACCGGGAGGGAGCCGATGTCCGGACGGCGCAGTGCTCTGGGCACGGCATCGGCCGAGCCCCCCGGTGGGACAGATGCTCTCGGGCCGCGGGGATCGTGGACATCGGGTCCCGCGGCCCGCCGTACCTCAGAACTCGGTCGTGCCGGCGAGTCCTCGGCCGACATCGCGTGATCGGCGCGCCCGTCGGCGCTCAGGGCGGTCCGCAGTCCCCTCTCCGGCTCCGACGCCGCCCGCCCACCGGCGGTGCCCAGCCGGACGGAGGGCGCGCAGCGCGGCCGGACGCCGGGCCGGAGGGGGAGCGCGGACCGCGCGGGGGCCGGCGGGATCGTGCCCGGCGTCCGGCCCGTGGCCGGCCCGCGGAGGAACGGCGGCGGCCCCCGTCGCCGGGCGGGTCGGCCGGTGCGGACGGCGGACGGGAGTGGCGGGCCCGTCCGACGGGGAACCGTCAGGGGGCGGACCCGCGGCGGCTCCGCCGTGCCGGTCGGCGGATTCATGTACGCCCTCCCCCGCCGGCGTGGACGGCGGGCGAACGCTCGCCGGCCACCGGTGGGGCGTCGTCCCGGCGGCCGGTGACGTTGTCGTGGGTCAGCAGCCGTCGGAAGTCGGCGGGCGCGACGGTCTTCGCCCAGAGCAGCATGAGCACGCGGCGCCGGAGGGTGAACGTGTAGACGCGGTCGGCCGGGTCACCGAAGCGGTAGAGCGGCGGCACGAACCGTTCTCGGCGCAGCCAGGCGAAGAGGTCCCGGGCCGCGTCGGTGGCCGCGCTGCGGCCGGTTCGGACGGCGTCCAGCTGATGGAAGAGATGGCGCAGCGCCCGCGGCAGGCCCTCCGGGGTGCGGAACCACAGCTCCGATCCGAACCGCTCGACCGCGGCCCAGGAGTCGTTCGGGAGGTGGCCGCAGTCCAGGCGGGCCCGTTTCAACGACAGATCGGCGAGGATCTGCCACAGCAGCCAGACACGCAGGTAGGCGTTGAGGAGCTGGAAGTGGCGGCCGGCGGTACGCAGCCCGAGCTGGAGCCGGTCGTTGAAGTCGATCAGGCGGTCCTGGAAGTCGGCGACGCGCGCGAACTCCGCCTGCTCCCGCGTGGGGTCGGCCAGCACTCGCAGCAGCGCGGCGGCGGTGGCGTGCACCATCTCCATGCCGACCGTCACATCCCTGGCCAGTACCTCCTCGGCGCGGCAGGCGGCCCGGCCGACCGCGAGCCACCGGGGCCCGGTGGTGCGTTCGGCACGCCACTGCCACTGCGCCTCGTGCGCCCAGGGGGTGGTGGCCCGCGCGGAGACGAACTGGGCGGCGATGCTGGGATAGCGCCCGACCAGGGCGCGGAAGGCGTCCTCGGGATCCTCCGGCAGGTCGGCGAACTTCTCCGGGCACACACTGACCGTCACGCTGCACAGGCCGTTCGTGGCGGCGTCGTGGTTGCCGAAGCTCACCACCTGGATCCAGCCGCCGTCGAAGACGTGGTGGAACGAGCCGTGGGACCACGCGGTGGCGTCCCGGTAACGGCCCGGCCGGATCACCGACTCGAACGGCCGCACGCCGGTGAGGTGCGCGGACAGCAGCCGTGACCGCAAGGGGGCGCCCGTCGGCTCGGCGGCCCCGACACCGGCGGCGGCGAGCAGCGGCGAGCCCGGACCCGAGGCGTCCACCACGTAACGGGCGCCCAGCGTGCGGCCGTCGTCCAGGACGAGTGTGGTGCGGTCGTCGTGCAGGGCGACCTTGGCGAGCGGTGAGCGCTTCTCGTCGAGGTGCGCACCGTGGGTCGCCGCGATGCGGCACGCGTACGCGTCGGCCTCCGGCCGGTACGGGTGCCACTCCGTGTGCTCGCCCGGCACGTTGAACTGGACGGCCTTCCTGGCGTCCTGCTCCCGGCCCGGGTCGTGGTGGAGGAAGCCCAGGCTCTTCTTGACGCCGCTGGCGCGGCGGACCTCGTCCGGCAGGTCGGTGAAGTGCGCGAACGTCGCGATCTCCGGTACCTCGTACCGCTCGGCGAGCAGCGAGAACACCTCGGAGGTGTACGGCACGGTGGTTTCACCGGCCGGCCGTGCCAGGTCCTGCGTGGTGTCGACGAGCACGGTCCGTACGCCCTGCCGGGCGAGGACGGCGGCCAGCAGGCCCCCGGTGAGGTGGGCGCCGAGGACGGCGACGTCGTATTCGGCGGGCGCCGTCCGCTCGGGCGAGGGTTCTCGTGGTGTCCTTCTCGGCATCGCTGTCTCTCCGTCGTCGTTGCATCGGTGGCTCAGGAGTGCGCACCCGCCGGCCCCGGCAGGTGGCCCGTGCGGGTCAGCCACCCCAGGTAGGTGTCGAGCAGGCGGTGGTCGAGCGGCGGGCAGGTGATGCCCGTCCCGGCCAGGGCGGCCTCCGCGTTCTTGTCGTCGTAGTCGATGGCCTGCTCGCCGCCGACGATGAACTCCTCCACCACGTCCATCACGGTGTGCAGCTCGTTGTCGGCCTCGCCGTACCCGGCGCGCAGCGCCTCCCACCACTCGTCGACCGGCACCAGGCGGACCTGCCAGCGCGCGCGCAGGACGTCGGCGAGGTCGGCGAAGCGCATCCGGTGCCGGTTGAGCAGGTGGTAGTTGGTGCCATGAGAGGTCTTGGCGGTGGCGATGGCGACGAGTGCGGAGGTGACGTAGTCGACCGGGGTCATCTCGATGTCGAGGTCGAGGTCGGGCACCAGTCCGAGCTGGACGCAGCCCTTGATCACCCTGAGGGTGAAATGGGTGGTCAGCGCAGCGCCGGTACGGGAGCTTCCCAGCACCCGGCCCGGCCGGTAGACGTCGATCGGGATGCCCCGGTCGCGGCCCAGCTCGACCAGCCGCTCCGCCGCCCACTTGGTCTGCACGTACCCCGTGACCAGGCGTCCCGCGTCGGCGATCGGGTCTCCCTCGCCGATCACGGTACGGCCGTCGCCCGGTATGCCCCAGATGCCGTACGTCGAGACATGGTGCACCGGAGTGAGGCGGCCACGGCAGGCCAGCCTCAGTATCTCCTCGGTGCCGGTCAGATTCGCGGGGCGCAGTTGGCCGTAGGTGTAGCTGAAGTTGACCCGTGCTCCGTTGTGATAAATGCCGTCCAGCAGTTCACCCAGCGCGTCGAACGTCTGCTCCTCCAGTCCGAGCAGCGGCTTCTCCAGGTCTCCGGGCAGGACGGTGATCCGTTCGTCGGCGTCCGCCAGCCACGTCAGGTAACGCTCGTGGTTCGCCCTGATCCGGTGCAGGCCCTCCTCCGGTCCGGCGCACCGGACCAGGCAGTGCACCGTGGCCTCGGTGCGGCGCAGCAGTTCGTCCAGCAGGTGGGCGCCGAGGAAGCCGGTGGCACCGGTGAGCAGGACGTGCCGCTGCCGGGCGGGGACGACCGCGGCCGCGGCGGGCGGGCGGATGGCGGGGTCCAGGCTGACGTCGCCGTACAGCCAGGCCGGGTCGGTCGGATCGCCGCTCTGTCCGGCCGGGGCGGAGCGGCGGTCCGCGTCTGCCGGGCCGTCGGCGTCGGCGTCGGCGTCGGCGTCGGCGTCGGCGGGGATGTGAGCGCGGGAGAACTCCGCGTACAGGAGGTCGCTCCAGTCGACGAGCGTGCTGCGTTCGAACAGCTGGCTGGCCCTGATGCCGAGTCCCAGCCCGCGCTTGCACTGCCGCACCACGTCCATGACCATCAGCGAGTCCAGGCCGTAGTCCAGGACGGCCTGGTCGGCGTCGATGGTGCCCGGCTCCACGCCGGCGACCTCGGCGACGGTCTCCCGCATGAACGTGGCGAGCCGTGCCCTGCGCTCGTCGGAGGCAGTGCCGGCCAGGTCCGCCACGAGGCTGTCCGCGCTCTCGCTGCGGTCGTCGCCCTCCTCACCGGGCACGATGGTGCGCAGCAGGGGGCGCTCGGCCCTGGCCTCCATCACCGGCTTGTAGACGGACCAGTTCGCCGCGCAGACCACCTGGTGGGCGCGTTCGGTGGCGAGCAGCCCACCGAGCAGGTGCAGGCACTGCTCGCCGGCGAGCGGGTACAGGCCGGTGGAGGTCAAAAACGTCATCACCTCCTCGTCGAAGAGGTCGGAGTCCAGGTCCCACGGCCCCCAGGCCACGGTGAGCGCGGGCAATCCCTCGCTCCTGCGCTGATGGGCCAGGCCCTCCAGGAAGGCGTTGCCGGCCGAGTAGCTCGCCAGGTGCTGCGAGCCCCAAGTGGCGGCGATGGACGAGAATCCGAGGAAGAAGTCCAGCTCGGCGCCGCGCGAGAGCTGATGGAGGAGCCAGCCGCCGATCACCTTGGGCCGCCAGACCGTGCGGTAGTCGGCCGCCTCCACGTCCTCGATGTTCTGGGGCAGCGAGACGCCGGCCGCGTGCGCGACGCCGCGCAGCGGCATCGGGTGGCGCTCCAGTTCCTCGAAGACCCGGAGCATGGCCGCCTCGTCGGCCACGTCGGCGGCGATCGTCGTGACCTCGACGCCGAGCCGTTCCAGCTCCCGGACGGCCTTCACCCGTGGGCGCACGGAGGCCGGCAGCGGTGACGACCACTCGGCGCGGTCCGGCAGCGGGGTACGGCCGAGCAGGACGAGCCGTCCGGCGCCGGCCCTGGCCAGCCAGCCGGCCAGGGCCAGGCCGATGGCGCCGAAGCCGCCTGTGACCAGGTACGTGCCGTCGGGGCGCACGGCGGGGGCACGGCGCCGTTCGGACGGATCGGCCTGCCGGGGCACCAGCCGCGGCACATGGACGTCCGTACCGCGCAGGGCCTGTTCGTCCTCCTGGGAGATCCGGCCCAGTGCCTCCAGCAGCCGGGCGACGTCGTCCGGGCTCTCCCGCGGATCCAGGTCGATGGAGCCGCCCCAGTGCTCCGGGCTCTCCAGGGCGATGACCCGACCGAGCCCCCACAGGGTGTGGGCCGCCGCGCTGCGCACCTCGCCGCCGGGGCCGGCGGGCATGGCGCCGCGGGTCACGAGCGTCAGCCGGGTGCCGGCGCAGTCGTCCCGCCCGGCGAGTGCCTGGAGGAGCGAGACCGCGAGCAACTCGCCCCGCGCGGCGTACTCCTCCATGCCCCACGCGTCGACGTGGTCGAGGTCGGGCGCTTCGAGGCCGGTCAGGAGGATGATGCGGCCGGGTTTCCGGACCGTGGCGCACCAGGTGTCGAGCGTCTCGCGCACGCCCCGGGCGTCGGGCACGCAGTCGCCGGCGGTCCCGCTCACCGGCGGTGCGCTGGTGACGACCTGGGCGCCGCCGTCCCGCAGTGCGGCGGCGAGCCGTTCGGCCAGGCCCTCGGCGGCGCCGCCGGCGAGCAGCAGGAAGCCCTCGTCCGACACGTCCGCGGGCACCGGGTCGCCGACCGGTGCCGTGGCGTCCCAGGTGACGTCGTACGTCAACGTGTCCGCGTCCCGCCAGGGCACCGGCGCCGTGGCGGGTGCCGTGGCGGCGAGACGTATCCGGTCGGCGCCGCCGAGGTAGCCGCCGCCGGCGTCGAAGAGGTCGACGCCGACGCGGTACTGGCCGGCCCCGGTGCGCTGTGTCCTGACCCGCAGAACCCGCACCCGCTCCGGTGCGAGGCAGGTCAGGCCCTGCACCCGCCGGATCGCGAGGGGGTGGGCGGCGCTCGGGGGCTCGGGCGGCACGGCGCGGCCGGCGGCGAGTGTGAGGACGTCCAGCAGCGTGCTCCAGTCGGCCGGGCCGTCGAGCGTGGCCAGGACGCCGCCGTCCCCGTGCCTCAGTTCACGCAGGGCCGTCGGTGCCGGCTCGGGCCCGGTGGTCAGGACCGTGGCATACGCTTCCCGGTCGAGCACCGGCGGTACGCGCAGGGTCTTGGCCGGCCGGCCCGTGTCGGGCCTGCGGCGCAGGACGATCCGGGCGTGCAGCCGCCAGGCGGCCCCCGCGCGTTCCTCGGGTGCGGAGATGCTGCGGTACTCGCACCGTGCGTGGCCGTCCTCGCCCTCGGTGACGGTGAGCTGCGCGATGCGCTCGTCGCCCAGCGGCAGCGGCTCGGTGGGCTTCGCATCGGCGACGGTGCTGAACCGGCCGCCCAGGCAGTCCTCCGCGGCGGCGAGCGCGGTGCCGATCAGGGCGGTCGGCGGCAGGTACGGCCGGCCGTCGGCGTCGGCACGGCTCAACGACTGCCAGTGCTCGTCGGCGGCTTCGAGTTGGTAGGTGGGTACCGCGCTGGTGAGGCGGCGCAGTCCGGGAAGCGGGACGCCGGTGGATTCCGCCGCGCCGGCGACCGGGGGCACCGGCGCGGCGGACGTCGTGGAGACGGGAGCCGCCTCGTCGAACCAGTACGAGTCGCCGTGCCACGGAGTGGTCGGCAGGGGGGTGCGCCGCAGGCGCTCCCCCTCGTGGAAGGCGTCCCAGTCGACGTGCGCGCCGCGCAACCGCAGTGTGCCGACCGCCTGGAGCACTCGCCTCCTGCCGTCGTCGCCGCGCCGCAGCGTGGGCACGAAGGTGGCCTCCTCGCCCAGGCAACGGCGGCCCAGGGAGGTGAGGACCGGCGCTGGGCCGATCTCGCAGAACGTCCGGAAGCCGTCGGCGTGCAGGGCCGTGACCGTGTCGGCGAAGCGGACCGCGCCCAGGGCGTGCCGCACCCAGTACTCGGGGCCGACCTCGGCGTCGGTCCAGTACGCCCCCGTCAGGTTGGACACCAGCGGCAGCTTCGGCCTGGCGTAGGAGAGCGATTCCAGCGTCCGGCGGAACCGGTCCGTCATCGGAGTGAGCAACGGCGAGTGGAAGGCGTGCGACACGGTGAGTCGGCGGCTCTTGACCCCCTGGCTCTCCAGGACGGCGCACACGGCGCTCACGTCGGCGTCGGCACCGGAGACCACCACCTCGTCGGGCGCGTTGACGGCCGCGACCGACACGGTGCCGGAGTACGGCCCGACCGCTGCGCGGACGGTGGCCTCGTCGCAGCGCAGGGCGACCATCACCCCGCCGGCCGGCAGCTCGGCCATCAGTCGTGCCCGGGTCACCACCAGCCGTGCGGCGTCGGTGACGTCGAAGACGCCGGCGACGCACGCCGCCGCGATCTCACCCACGCTGTGCCCGGCCAGCGCGGCCGGCGCCGGCCCCCAGGTCATCATCATCCTGGCCAGCGCGTATTCGAGCGCGAACAGCGCCGGTTGGGTGTAGCGGGTGTCGTCGATGGAGGTGTCGTGGCCGTCGACGGGCCGGACGACGTCGCGCAGCGGGCGGTCCAGCTCGGCGTCGACCGCTCGCTCGGCCTCCTCGTAGGGTGCGGCGAACGCCGGCTCGGCCAGCAGGTCCTGCCCCATGCCGGCGTACTGGGCGCCCTGGCCCGTGAACAGCCAGGCGGACTGGCGGTACTTGAACGGCGGGAGCGTGCCGGTCGCGAGGGCCGGATGCGTGCGGCCCTGTGCGTAGACGTCCAATTGATCGGCCAGCTCGTCCACCGAACCGGCCACCACGGCCAGTCCGGTGGCCTGCCAGGCGCGTCCGACGTGTGTGGTCCAGCACACGTCGGCGAGGTCCAGGCCGGGCTCGCGGCGCAGGTGGCGTACGTACCGCCCGGCGAGTTCCCGCAGCGCCGGCTCGGTGCGGGCCGAGGCCAGGAACAGGCCGTACGGGCGGGTCGCGGCCGCGTCGCTGCGCGGTCCGTCGGGGTCGGGCGCCGGTGGCGAGGTGACGACGGCATGGGCGTTGGTGCCGGAGACCCCGAAACTGCTGACACCCCCCACGCGGGTTCCGCCCCGATCTGGCCAGGCCCGCATCTCCCCGACAACCTCGACCTTGAGGCGGTCCCAGGTAATGTTGGGGTTGGGCTCGTCGAAGTGCAGGCTGGGCGGGATCTGGCCGTGCCGGAGGGCGAGCACCAGCTTGACCAGGCCCGCCACGCCGGCTGCCGGCTCCAGGTGGCCGATGTTCGTCTTGACCGTGCCCACCAGCAGGGGCGCGTCGTCGGGACGGCCCGGGCCCAGCACGGCGTCCAGGGCGCGCAGTTCGATCGGGTCGCCGAGCGCGGTGCCGGTGCCGTGCGCCTCCACGTAGTCGACCGTGTGCGGTTCGACGCCCGCTCGGGCGAGGGCGTCCCGCAGCATGTCACGCTGGGCGGCGGGATTGGGCACGGTCAGGCCGCTGGAACGGCCGTCGTGGTTGACCGCCGTGCCCCGTACGACGCCGAGGACGTGGTCGCCGTCCGCGAGCGCGTCCGACAGACGGCGCAGGACGACGACGGCGGCACCTTCACCCCGCGCGTAGCCGTCCGCGGCGGCGGCGAAGCTCTTGCAGCGCCCGTCGGGGGAGAGCGCGCGGAACTTGCTCATCAGCACGAATCCGTACGGCGCCAGCATCAGGTTGACGCCGCCGGCCAGGGCCATGTCGCAGTGCCGCAGCCGCAGTGCCTGGCACGCCTCGTGCAGCGCGACCAGGGAGGAGGAGCAGGCGGTGTCGAGCACCTGGCTCGGACCGCGCAGCCCGAGGGTGTAGGAGATGCGGCCGGCCAGGAAGCTGGGCTCGCCCACCAGTTGGTAGGCGTCGACGTCGTTGATGTCGCCGATCTGCTGGCGCAGCCGCACGTAGTCGGTGGTGCTGATGCCGAGATAGACGCCGGTCCGGCTGCCGTCCAGGGCGTCCGGCGCGTAACCGGCGCGTTCGAGTGCCTCCCAGGTCACCTCCAGCGCGATGCGGTGCTGCGGATCCATGCCCCGTGCCTCACGGGGCGTGATACCGAACACCTCGGGTTCGAAGCGGTCGACGCGGTCGATGAATCCGCCGCGGACCGTGTACGCCTTCCCCGGCGCGTCGGGGTCGGCGTCGTAGAACGGGCGTACGTCGGCGCGGTCGGCGGGGAACTCCGACGTGGCGTCCCGTCCGTGGCGGAGCAGGTCCCAGAACTCCTCGGGGGTGTTCGCGCCGCCGGGGAACCGGCAGCCGACGCCGACGAGGGCGATGGGCTCGTCGAGCCATGTGTCCCGGCTGGTGGAGAGCCGTTGCTCCAACCGCTCGATGGTGCGCACCGCGTTGACGAGGTGCCTTCGGTAATCGGGAACACTCGACTGGCCTTGCATCGTCATGACACCTCGTTCAGCAGAGCCTCGGAACTGGCGATCCGGTCCAGCAGGCGGTTGGTGAGATCGTCGTCGGACAGCTCGGCGAGCCCGTCGTCCTGCTCCTCCTCGGGTCCGGCGCGAAGCGGCTCGACGGACGCTGCGCCCGGCCTGCCGACGAGCACGGCGGCGGGCTGCGGAACCGGTGCCTGCGCGGCAGCGGCCGCCACCCGTGCAGGGCGGTCCTCGCCCGCCGGCCCGGCGTCCACCGGAGCCACGAGGCCGAGGAGATGCTCCGCGAGCGCGCGGGGGGTGGGGTGCTCGAACGTGAGCGTGGGCTCCAGCTCGACGGCCAGCAGGCCACCCAGCTCCTGCATCAGCGCCACCGCCATCACCGAGTCCAGGCCCAGCTCGAAGAACCCGACGGCGGGATCGACGTCGGCACCGGCCGACTCCTGGAGCACCTCGGCGCAGACGGCCAGCACCCGGGTGAGCATCAGCTCCGACCGCGACTCGGCGGGCAGCGCGCGCACCTCGGCGACCAGCCTCGTCACCGACCCGGGCGCCGCGTTCCCGTGCGCGGCGACAGTTGTCGCGGCGGCGGTCGGCACGGGAGAGGCCGGCACGGGAGAGGCGGATGCGTCCGGTACGCCGGAGTCGGCGGGGACGGTGAGGGCGGGAGCGGGCGCCTGCCGCGGTCCGGACGGGGCGGGGCCGGGGGTCCCTCGCGGGGCGTCTGCGCGGTCGTCGTGGATCCAGTGGCGGCGCAGTTGCCACGGGTAAGGAGGTAACGAGACGACCGGCCGGCGGCCACCGAGCAGCGCGGTGAAGTCGACGCGGCAGCCGCGTGCGTGGAGTTCGGCGGCGCGGTGTGCCCAGGGCTCCTGTTCCTCGACGCCCGCGACCGGGCGTGCCCCGGGCGGGACGACGGGGGCGGCGATGGACAGCCCGGTCACCGCCGAGTCGTCGAGGCCCACGCCGAGTACGGTGTCGATGCCGCGTTCGCCGAGCACGAGGGCCACTTCCGGGCGCCAGGCACCGCGTCGGCTCGCCGGCGGCGGCGTCCAGGCGGACAGCGCCGCCGGGGAGTCGTCGGCGGCCACGGAGTCGAGGTGCACGGCACAGCCGGGTGTGCCGGTGAGCCGCACGTCCGGATGGCCCGCGACGGCGCGCACGGCGGCGCGCTCGTCGAGCAGGCCGCCCGCGCGGGCCGCGGCGATCTCGCCGATGCCGCGGCCGACGACGCCGGTCGGGTACACGCCGTACGCCCGCCACAGCGCGGTGAGCGCGAGCTGCGCGGCGAGCACCCCGACGGGATCGGTGACCGGGCCGCCGCCCGGCCCCCCGTACAGCGCCGCCCGGGCCGAGCGGCCGAGCAGCGCCTCGGTCTCGGCCTCCACCGCGTCCAGCGCCGCACGGAAGGCCGGTTCCGTGGCTTCCCAGTGCCGCCACGGCATCGCGGGCACCTCCTCGGTGTAGACCAGCGCGAACGGCTGGTCCTCCCCGGGTGCCGTACTGCCCGTGTGCACCCAGGGCGCGTGGCCGGCGGCGGCGCCTTCGTGGTCAGCGGTGCCGTCGGCGTACGCGGCCAGCGCGGCGCACAGTTCGGTGCCGGATCGGCCAACGAGCACCAGGCGGTGCTTGAGGTGGCTGCGGCGGGCTCCCGCCGTGTAACACACGTCGGCCACGGTCGCGGCGTCCGCGCCGACGAGGTGGGCGCGCATCCGGTCGGCGGCGGCACGCAGTGCGGGCTCTGCCGCGGCGGAGAGGGCGAGCACCGCCGGTCGGCGGCCGTCCGGCGGCGCCGGGGCGGCCGCGGGTTCGGCGCCTTCCAGCACGACGTGGGCGTTGGAGCCGGTGAAGCCGAAGGCGCTGACGCCGGCGATCCGCGGGCCGTCCGGCCAGCCCTGGCGGCGGGTGGTGACCTGGAGCGGCAGCTTCGACCAGTCCACCTGCCGGTTCGGTTCGCGCAGATGGAGATGGGCCGGGATGGTGCCGTGGTGCAGGGCGAGCACGGTCTTGAGCAGGCCCGCGATACCGGCCGCCGCCTCCAGGTGCCCGATGTTGGTCTTGACCGAGCCGGTGAGCAGCGGCTTGCCGGCCGGGCGGCCGGCGCCCAGGGCACCGGCCAGCGCGTGGAGTTCGATGCCGTCGCCAAGACGGGTGCCGGTGCCGTGTGCCTCCACGTACGCCACGTCCGCGGGCTCGACGCCGGACCGGATCAGCGCGTCTGTGATCACTTCCTCCTGGGCCTCGCCGCTGGGGACGGTCAGACCACCGCTGGCACCGTTGTGGTTGACGGCGCTGCCGCGCAGCACCGCGTACACGCGGTCGCCGTCCGCCTCGGCCCGGGCGAGGGTCTTCAGCACGACGGCACCCGCGCCCTCACCGCGCCCGTATCCGTCGGCGTCGGCGGAGAAAGTCTTGCAGCGCCCGTCCGCAGCGAGTGCGCCCGCCGCCGACATCGCCAGGTAGACGCTGGGGTTGGCGATGATGTTGGAGCCGCCCGCGACGGCCAGTCGTGCCTCACCGGCGCGCAGTGCCTGGCAGGCGAGGTGCACGGCGGTCAGCGAGGACGCGCACGCGGTGTCCACGGCGACGCTCGGTCCCCGTACGCCGAGGAAGTAGGAGAGCCGGCCCGCGGTGCCGGAGAAGGAGTTGCCGGTGCCGTAGTACGTGTCGATGTTCTCGTTCTCGCGCGTGACGAGCTGCATGTAGTCGGTGGTGTTGAGCCCGACGTACAGGCCGACCCGGGTGCCGGCCAGCTCGTCGACACGCGCGCCCGCGTCGTCCAGGGCCTCCCATGCGACCTGGAGGAACAACCTCTGCTGGGGGTCCATACTGCGGGCTTCGCGGGCGGAGATGCGGAAGAAGGCGTTGTCGAAGCCGTCGATCCGGCTCAGGAAGGAGCCGCGCCGGGTGGCGATCGTGCCGGGGGCGGGGGCGCCCTGGGCGAGCATGGCCTCGGCGTCGAAACGGTCGCCCGGGATGTCCGAGCTGGCGTCCACGCCGTCGGTGAGCAGCCGCCAGAACGCGTCCGGATCGTCCGCGCCGGGAAGCCGGCAGGCCAGGCCGACGATGGCGATCGGCTCGGCGGTTCCGGCAGAGGGCCCGGGTGCTTCGGGGGGCGCGAGGGAGCGAACGGCGTCGGACGCGGGCGCCGGGACCGGGACGTCGGCGGGCTCGGGTCCGGGTCGCGGCTCGGACACCCACCGGGGTTCCGGCCCGGCCTCCGCGGTGCGGCCCGCCTCGTCCTCGCCGAGCAGCGTGGCGACGTGGGCGGCGAGCTGGTCCACCGTGGGGTACCGGAGGCCGGCCCCCTCGTCCAGACCGATGTCGAAACTCCGCTCGACGGCCCGGACGAACTCGCCGAGCGAGAACGAGTCCATGCCGAGTTCGAAGAAGCCGCGGTGGCGCGGGACCCGGCGCTCGGAGACGTGCCCGACGGCTTCGGTGTACAGGCGGCCGATCTCCGCGGCGATCCGCTCGTGCCGGGCGGCGGCGGTGCCCCGGCCGCCGACCCGCGCCGTCGGCGGGGACGGGGGCACGGCCGGGACGGCCGGACCGGCGCCATCGCTCGCGGCCGCCGGTGAGTGGTCGGGGCGTGCGGGGACGGGGACTCCCGCCCGCTCGTCGGCGGGCTCCGAGACCGCCGGGACCGCTGCCGCAGGGACGGCGAGCTCCGAGACCGCCGGGACCGCTGCCGCAGGGACGGCGGGCTCCGAGACCGCCGGGACCGCTGCCGCAGGGACGGCGGGCTCCGAGACCGCCGGGACCGCTGCCGCAGGGACGGCGAGCTCCGAGACCGCCGGGACCGCTGCCGCAGGGACGGCGAGCTCCGAGACCGCCGGGACCGCTGCCGCAGGGGCGGCGGGCTCCAGGACCGTCGGGACCGCTGCCGCAGGGGCGGCGGGCTCCAGGACCGTCGGGACCGCTGCCGCAGGGGCGGCGGGGTCCACCCGTGCCGGCGACCCGGCCGGGGCGGGGGCGCCGTGCGCGGTCGGCGGCACGTGGGCCGCGGTGAGCGTGGTGACCGGTCGGCCGGACGCGTCGAACAGACGGACTTCGGCCGTGAGTCCCCCGGCCCCGGTCACCGTGCCCCCCTGCTCGCCTCGGGCGACACCGGGGAGCCAGTAGGAGTCGCCGGCCAACGGCAGGGGTGGCAGCGGGAGATAGCGTCGGCGCCCGGTGACCCGCGACCATTCGACGGGGACTCCCGCGACCTCCAGGCGGGCCAGCGCGGCAGCCAGGCTGAGGTCCGGCGGCACGTCAGGGCGCAGTGAGGAGACGACGGGGCCACGGCGCCCCCGGTGTTCCAGCGCGGCCCGCAACGGCCCTTTCAGGGCGGGGCCGGCGCCGACGTCGATGAACACCGCGTCGCGCTCGGCGAGCAGGCGGTCCACGGCCGGCCAGAACCGGACGGGCTCGCACAGACCACGCTCCCAGTACCCGGCGTCGGTGACGGGCACGTCCAGTTCCGGGGTTACACCGGACAGCAGGGTGATCCGCGGCGCGCGCGGGGCGAGGTGACTCAGCCGGCTCGCCAGGTCCCCGGCGTGGTGACGCACGGTCGGCGTCAGCAGGGCCACCTCACCGGGCAGCGGCGTGCACCGGACGCCGCGCGCCTCGAGCGCGGCGGTGACCTGGAACACCGGCTCGGCCGGACCCGAGACGACCACGGAGGAGGGCCCGTCGACCGCGGCGAGAAGGACGCCTCCCCCGACGTCCTCCAGGAACGGCAGCACTTCCTGTGCCGGAAGCCCGACGGCGACCGCGCGCCCGGAGCCCTGCGAACGTCGCAGCGCGCGGCCACGGTGCACGACCAGTTCCGCCGCGTCGGACAGGGTGAGCGCGCCCGCGACGACCGCGGCGCAGATCTCACCCGCGCCGTACCCGACGACGGCCTCCGGTGCGAGACCGAAGGAGGACCAGAGGCGTGACAGGCCGAGTTGCAGGGCGAAGGCGATCGGCTGGGCGAGGTCGGGGTCCGCCGGTCCGTGATCCCCGGCCCGGCGCAGCTCGGTCATCAGGGACCAGTCCACGTGTGCGGCGAACAAGGCGTCGCACTCGTCGAGCGCCTCGGCGACGACCGGATGGGCCTCGTGGAGGGCGGGGGCGGGACCGGCGCCGTACGGCGCGTGCGGACCGCTGTCGGGGAAGGCGTGCACGATCGTCCGGTCGGCGCTGTCGACGACATCGCCCGTGGTGACCGCCGGCGCGTCCCGCCCGGCCAGGTGGGCGTCGAGCGCGTCGGCCAGCTCCGCACCCTCGCGGCCGACGACGGCGATGCGGTGTTCGTGGTGGGTGCGGCGGGCGGCTGCGGTGTACAGCAGGTGGGGCAGCTCCGCCAGCGGCAGCGCGCGGATCCGGTCGCGGTAGGCGGCGGCCTGGCTCCGCAGTGATTGCTCCGTGTGCCCGGAGATCGTGAGGACCGGCAGCGGGCGGTGTCCGGAAGCCGCCGGCCCTCCACCGCCGTACGACCGGGCGGCTCGTGTGGGCGGAGGGCCGAGCAGCACGTGGGCGTTGGTACCGGACAGGCCGAAGGCACTGACCCCGACCAGCGGCTGGTCGCCGACGGGGCGCAGCGACGTGGGTTCCGTGGCCAGGGCCAGCCCTGACGTGGCCCAGTCGATGCGCGGCGTGGGCCGCCGCAGGTTGACCTGCGGCGGAACGATGCCCTTGCGGGCCACCAGCACCGCCTTGAGCAGCCCGGCGATACCGGCGGCCGAGTCCATGTGCCCGAAGTTGGCCTTGTGGGAGCCGATGAACAGCGGCCGCCCGGCGGGCCGTTCCGTGCCGATGACGGTGGCGAGCGCGCCCAGCTCAAGCGGGTCGCCCAGCGGGGTACCCGTGCCGTGTGCTTCGACGAAGTCGACCTCGCCGGGCATACGGTCGGCGTCGCGCAGAACGGTGTGCAGCAGCTCTTGCTGCGCTGCGGCGCTGGGCGCGGTGATGCCTGCGCTGCGGCCGTCGTGGTTGAGGGCACTGCCGTGGATGACGGCCCACACGCGGTCGCCGTCGGCGACGGCGTCCGCGTAGCGCTTGAGCACCACGACGCCGCAGCCCTCGCTCCGGACGACCCCGTCGGCCGAGGCGTCGAAGGGGCGGCAGACACCGGTGGGCGACAGGGCGGAGACCTTGCTCATGAAGACGCCCAGCTCCGGGGTCAGCATCAGGTTGACGCCACCGGCCAGCGCCGCGTCGCACTCGCCGCCCCGCAGCGCACGGGTGGCCAGGTGCACGGCGGCCAGCGAGGAGGAACAGGCGGTGCTGAGCATCAGGGTCGGGCCGCGCAGGCCGAAGGTGTAGGAGATCCGGCCGGAGCCGAAGCTGAACTCCTTGCCACTGGCGTAGTAGGGGCTGATCGCGGCCGTGCCCGCCGTCTTGGCGTGCAGGACGGTGTAGTCCATCGCCAGGATGCCCATGTAGACGCCGGTACGACTGCCCTCCCAGCGCTCGCGCGGGATGCCGGAGTCCTCCATGGCGGCCCAGGACGCTTCGAGCAGCAGACGCTGCTGCGGGTCGATGTCATGGGCCTCGCGCGGCGAGACGCCGAAGAAGTCGGCGTCGAACCGGTCGACGTCAGGCAGGAAGGAGCCCAGAGCACAGTAACTGGTACCCGGATTGCGGGGGTCAGGGTCGTGGAAGCGGTCGTCCCAGCGCTCCTGCGGCACCGCGGTGACAGTGGTCCGACCGGCCAAGAGCAGATCCCAGTAGCCGTCCAGGTCCACCACCCCACCGGGGAACCGGCATCCCACCCCGACGATCGCGATGTCGGTCGTTGAGTCCTCATGCCCGTGGTGCACCGATACTCCCCTCGCTGGGACCAGCCGGCGGATGGACGGTTCGACGGAGCGAATTAATTCATCAACGAATGAAGTCTACGGTCGATTAGTTTGCTGTCAAGGGAAGATCGGACCCCGAGCCGTGCACGACCGGGCGGCGCGGACGAGTAGGCAACCCGGCCGTCGAACCGCTACCGTGACGGTGCGTCACGTGTGCGGCGGGCAGGCCGGACGCGTGACCAGTGGCGTCCGGAACGGTCTCGCGGCGATGCCTCCGACCGGACGGGGAGGCCGGTTTCCCGACCGCCGGGGCGGTCCTCCACGAAATTTCCGCAAGCTCTTCGTGCAGCGTTTTCACTGCCGCCGCGAGCGACAACGGAAAAAGGAGCAGAGCAGCCGACGCAGACCCTCGGACAAAGAGTTTCGGCTCCGACCACGGCGGAGCAAGGCGGCTCGTGCCCCTCGTCGCAGGCGTACCGGATCAGGTTCCGCGCATTCCGGTTCCGGGGTCCGCACGACCGTTGAACGAGAATCAGCCTAGGACATGCCCTGCTGGGACCCATTGAACGCCCGGTTCACACGCGGCCGTTCTCGCCGACGCGCGGATTCCGGCGAACTGATCGACTGCGTCATTCGGCGACCGCTGTCTCGAAAACCGCGAGGCGGCATCGCCCAGGTCCGGCCGTCGGCAGGAGATCCGCACGCGTTTGCCGGGGTCGCGACCGGTGCGGAGTCTCCGCCACGAGGCACGGCGCGCACACATGGTCCGATCAAGGCCGTTTTCACGACCAATTCCGGCCAGCAGGACCGACCGGGTCCGCGCGGCCACGGCCCGGCCCCGCTCATGCCCGGAGTACGGGGTGGACTCCGCAGGGTTCTTCACCTGTGAATATCGTTCGGTCCAGACGGAACCGGGGTCCGATGGCATTCCCCATTCCGGCTGTTCAGGGCGTTATCATCTGACCGCCTGTTCTGACCACCTGTCAGTCAGTTCATTGCACGAAATAATGCCGGATCGGATCAGTTCCTCACCGCTTTCGATCAAGTCGTGCCCCGCGGACCGGTCTGACCGGCGAACCCTTGTGCGCTCACCGGATCAGTGGGTGACTTGACAGCGGATCTCGGCACCCGATGAAGTAGCGCGAAGATGGTCCGTTCACTTCTCCACCGTGTTCAAGGTGCGACGGTCGTGACCCATGTCGCTCCACCATATCGTTGTGAGATGGTCGTGTGACATCGATTGCGAAGCGCACCGATCACGCTTCACAAACGCGCGTTGCTGGCCTGTCGGGGGTTCACCAGTGAAGTTGACCAGCCGAATAACATGTATCCGCTTTGTGCCCGGCCTCGGAGTGATCGCCGGTGACGTGGTGGGTTGTATGCACCTTCTCGACGAAGATCTACAGCCGCAGCTTTCCTCTCCCGTGATCCACGGGGGCCGGCCGATCCGCGACGTCGCCGTGGGGAACGGCTATGCGGTGGGCATCAATCAGCGAGGCGATCTCGTGCAGTGGTCGCTCGACACCCTGGACATGACCAGCTATCTCGACCTGCGGTCCCTGTGCGCCGGGCCCGGCCGCTCCGTCGGCGCCGAGAACACCGGACACACAGCCTCCTGCGACGACCCCTGGATGTCCTTCTCGGACGGGCGCGTCTACACCGGCGATGTGTGGGGCAACCTGCTGGTACTGGACGGCGCGTCACTCTCTCTGGAAGAGGTGCTGCCCCCCACCCGCGGGGAGGGCGCCAGCCTCCTGTGCGCGGACCATCCGAGCGTGCACGTGCTCGCCCACGGCAATCACGAGGTCTCCCTCGGATCTCTGGCCTCCATGGAGTTCACCCGCGTACCGACCCTGAAGCACGGACGCGTCCGGTGCATCCGCTACGACGCCCGCCACGACCGGTTCTGGGTGGTGGGAAGCGACGAGAGCGCCCCCTTCGGGCAACGCGACATGGTGGTGCTGATCACGCCGGACGGCTCGGTGGAGTACTCGATGCCGTTCCTCCGCTACGGCGTGGAGTTCCTGGAGATCTCCCCGGACGGAGCCACGGTCTACGTGGGAAGCACCGAGGGCGAGCTACAGGTCGTCGACAACAGCCGGACCCGCCCCAGGCTGCGGGAGACCGTGACCGGCTTCCCCCAGCAGTTGGCGGACGCTACCGTCGCGACGGACGGGAGCCTGTTCGTGCTCACGCTCTCCGGTGAACTCGTGCGGATAGACCCGGATCTCGACTGCGTCCAGTCACGGGCGCCGGTACTGCGTCAGGGCGCCTCCGACCTGTCCCTCGCGCCGGACGAGGAGGACCGGATGTACTGCGCCACCGACGACGGGGTCGCGGTGCTCCGCCTGCTCCCCTCCGGTCCGGGCAGGAGCCGGGAGAGGCGGGACGGGGCCGCGGGTGGCGGCGCGCCGCGCCTGAGCGAGTCGGAACACCACCCCACCCGTTTCGGGATGACCCGCCGCGTGGTCGCGGTACCGGGCGGCTATGCCGGTATCGGGCAGAAGGGGGTGGTCTTCCGCTCCGACTGCACCGGCAAGCCCCTGTGGCACGTGGACCTCGACGACTTCGGTTTCTGCCTGGCCGCCTCCGCCGACCACCGGCGGCTGCTCGTGGCCACCGGTACGGGCGGCGTGGAACTGGACTCCGACACCGGCGCCGAGATCGCCCGGCTCTCCTTGGACGGAGTGCCGTTGACCGCCTCCGCCTACGGCCCGGCGGGCGAGCGCATTCTGGCGAACCAGAACGGTACGGTGTGCGCGTACGCCGCCGAGTCCGCCGACGAGCTGTGGTGGATCGAGACCAGCGAGCGCATCCACCGCATCTGGGCGCAGGCCGACACCGTCTACGTCTGCGGCACGGCGGGACTGCTCGCGTTCCATCCCGGCGAGGGACGGCTCACGGGCTCGTGGGAGTGCCGGCCCTGCGTCCCCACCGCCGCAGCGGTCACCGCCGACCGGGTGCACCTGGTCTGCGACAACGGAGAGCTGCACAGCTACGGCCTCGACGGCCGGCCGGTCGACGTGGTGGGCCGGCTGACGGACCTGCCGCACGTCCTGACCACGCTTCCCCGCACCGGCGACACGACGTATCTGGTGGCCGGCGGACGCGGCGGCTACCTGTCCACCTTCGCGGCGCCGGCGGGAGGAACACCGGTCCGACTGCGCGACACCTATCTCGCCCGCCGCTCCGGCCAGTCGTTCCAGCTCCATCACAACTAGACGGGCCGGCACTCGCGTTGCCGGCAGCGGCGGTACGCGACCCGGTCCGGGGCCGAGGGCTGCCGCCGTCGCCGCTCCCGCGCGACCGCGTCCGGCGGGGCACGGCCGCCTCGTCCGGCGCCGGGTCGGTGCCGCTGACCACCGGACCGCCGCCCGGTCTCTGCACAGCCGCCGCACGGAGTCGGCCGCGCCGACCGCCGCCCCCGGATCCGGGGGCGGTCGCCCGCCGTCCCGCCCTCCGTGCCAGGCACCCTCGCGGTCGGCACGGGAACAGTCACCGCACCGCATCGAACAGGTCAGCGCACGTCCACCCGCCTCCGCGTCATGATTCCCCGCAGTACGGTCGGAGCCTGTACTCCCTCATATTTTTTCGGAGGTCGACGGTGCCGAACACATCGGACGGAACGAGCCCGACACCCTTGCCACGGGCGACGGTGCGCGACCCGTCCAGACCGGGCCGCGCCGGACGGCGCCCAGGCGGGACGCAGAGCCGTCGGGCGATCCTCCAGGCTGCCCGTGATCTCTTCGCCGAGCAGGGGTACACGGGCACGACGGTGCGCGCCATCTCCCGCCGCGCCGGCGTCGACCCCGCACTGGTCCACTACTTCTTCGCCAACAAGGAGGGCGTCTACGAGGCGGTGGTACGCGACGCGGTCGGCCTCATGGACGCACTGGAGGCGTTCATCCCCGGCAGCCGGGAAAAGCTGGCCGAGCGGCTGGTCCCGGCCTACCTGGAACTGTGGGAGGGCGAGAACGGCGACTCGCTCTCGGCCATCTACCGCACCGCGATGGCCCAGGGCCTGGCGGACGATCCCCTGGTCGCCTCCCTCAACCCGGATCAGATCATCACCCAGCTGGTCGACTCGATCGGTGGCTTCGAGGCCCGGCTGCGCGCCGCCCTGATCCTCTCCCAGTTGCACGGCGTCGTGGTGCAGCGGCACATCCTGAAGCTCGATCCGCTCGCCTCCGCCAGTCTGAGCCAGGTGACGAGCTGGCTGGTGCCCTCCATCGACGCCCTGGTCAATCCCTGACCGGTCGTCGGCACGCCTGCTCGGCGTCCGACGGGACCGGGCGATGCCGCAGTCCCCGCGGGGTGCCGAGCCCTCGCGAGGACGCCGTCCGCACGCCTCGGCAGCCGGGCATCAGGACGGCACGGACTCTCGGACGCGGATTGCGCCCCCGTGTCGCCCGCGGGTCCGTACGGCGGCGCCGGGCGATGACCTTTCCCGCAGGCACTTCGGGCGCGCTGCCGAGCGCTCGATCACGAGACGGGCCGAGGACGGTGTGCCGGCGAGACCGACCCGCGTGGGGCCACCGGACAGGTGGACGGCGTGCCGGTGGCCGCAGCGCGCTCCCGGGCCGGTCCTCAGCGCAGCTTCACCGGCAGCGACTCCAGACGTTGGAGGAAGTTCAGCGGACGGTGGCGGATCTGCTTCGCGGGAACAGCCAGCTCCAGGTTGGGGAAGCGCCGCAGCAGGGTACCGAAGGCCACCTCTCCCTCGAGGCGGGCCAGCCGGGCACCCAGGCAGTAGTGGACTCCCCCGCCGAAGGCCATGTGCGGGTTGTCCTCGCGGGTCACGTCGAGTTTCTCGGGACAGCTGAACTTCCCGGTGTCCCGGTTGCCCGCCGCGAGGTTGAGGATGACCAGCGAACCCTTGGGGATCGTCGTGCCGTCGAGCGTGACGTCCCTGGTGACGTGCCGGAAGATGCCGGGGACCGGCGGCGGGTCGAAGCGCAGCAACTCGTCGACGGCGGTCGGTACCAGGTCCGGGTCGTCGCGGAGCTTGGCGAGTTGTTCCGGGTGCTCCAGCAGACGCAGCATGCCTCCGCTGATCATGTAGATGCTGGTCTCGTGACCCGCGGTGAGCAGTTGCAGGCCCATGGCCGGGAGTTCGGGCTCGCTCAGCGATCCCGCGTCCGCCGCCTGCACCATGGCGGTGAACACGTCCTCGCCGGGACGGGTCCGCTTGGCCGCCAGCTTCTCGGTGATGAAGACCTTGAGGGACTCGATGGCGTCCTTGCCCTCCTGCGGGCTCCGGGCACCGGTCAGCTTGGTCACCAGGCCGCCGTAGTACGGGATGTCCTCGTGCGGCACGCCGAGCAGCTCGCAGATCACGCCGACCGGCAAGGGGAAGGCGTAGTCCTCCACGAGGTCCACCGAAGGCCGCTTCGCGAGGTCGTCGAGCAACTGGTCCGCCAGCTCCTGGATCCGCGGGCGCAGCCCGTCGATCCGGTTGGCGCTGAACGCGCGGACGACCAGCTTACGCATCCGGCTGTGGTCGGGAGGGTCCCGGTTGATCATGGTGTGCTTCAGCATCTCGTCCTTGCGGATGAGCGCCTGGCTGTTCTGGATCTCCTCGTCCTGGACCGCGTTGTGCACCTGGCTGCTGAAGGTCTCCCAGTCGCTCAGTGCCGCCTCGATGTCCTCGTACCTGGTGATCCACCAGGACAGGGTCCCGTCGGGCAGCCGGACCTGGTGCACGGAGCCCTCCGCGCGCAGATCTTCGAAGAAGGGGTAGGGGTCGTCGGCGAAACCGGGTGGGATGTTTCGCGCGCCCCCCAGGTGAGGGCACTGCTGTCGGGCCTCGGACGTCATGTCGTTCCACTCCCGCGATCGTTGACGGAGCCGTTCATTTGGCCTTCACACGCCGGCGGGCCTTGAGGACCTCGCTGACGGGATTGAACTTGCCCGGTGAGAACCGGCGGCGCAGGAAGTACGTGAGACCCTCGTGGACCAGCTGGCCCACCTCCGGAGGCGCGTCGGACTTCGCCCACCGGAGCATGCTGGCGACCTTGGACGGCGTCACGTGGACGCAGCGGTTCATCGGTTCGCCCGCGCCCAGGGCCGGGGGCAGGAAATCGGCCGTACGCAGTGACTCCATGATCGATCGGGCGGCGCTATCCGGGTCCAGGGCGCCTTCGTGGACCTGACGCAGCTGTTCGCTGGCGTTCGAGAAGAGCCGACGAGCCGGCTGGTACTCGGCGAGCGTGCCGCGCACGGCGTGACGCTCGTAGTCCTCCAGTATGTGCCGGTCGCCCGTCTCCAGGTACCGGCCGAAGGCCCGGTTTATCTCGAAGTTGGACAGCCGCTGATTGACGGACCAGACCCGGAACCAGGCGTCCCACAGGTCGTAGGACTTCCATGAGGTGTACGCGTTGGCCACCAGGTCGTCGTTGAAGTCCAGCAGGCCCTGCTCCAGCTCCTCGACCAGCTTGAAGCGCTCCACCGCGAAGTCGTCTTCGCGTACGGCCTCGATCAGCCGCCAGGACAGCGCGTTGATGATCTCGAAGGTGTTCGCCAGGCCGCGGGAGAACAGCGCGTCGATGAAGCCCGAGGCGTGGGCCGTCAGGCACCAGCGGTAGCCGACGGTCTGCTTCGAGGAGTACTGGAAGCGCCCGGTGGACACCCACTCCCGGACCGAGCGCGCGCCTTCGAACTGCGGTGCGACGTCGGGGAACTTGGCGATGAACTGCCTGAACTCCTCTTCCGGCGCCATGCCGTCCGGCTTCGGGTACATCCGCGGGTCGAGGCTCAGCCCCACGCTCACCAGCGGGTTCCGGGCCCGCGCATGGTTGTTGAACGGGATGACCCAGATCCAGCCGCCGTCGAAGAGGTGATGCAGTGTGCCCTGGCTCCACGGCATCACATTGCGGTGCGTGCCGTGCGGGACGAGGGACTCGTACGGCTTGACGTCCACCATGTGGGTGAACAGCGTCCTGGCATGGTGGCGCAGGCGCGAAGGCTGCTCCCGCAGGTCCATCTTGTCGGCCAGTGGCGAGCGGAAGCCGCTGGCGTCCACCACGAAGCGGGTCCGCCAGGTCTCACCGGTCGCCGAGGTCAGGGTCGCACCGTCGTCGTCGATGTCGACACCGGTGACGTTGACCCGCTGCTGGACGGTGGTGCCGTAGCGGACCGCGACGGACAGCATCCAGGCGTCGACGTCCTGCCGGAAGAAGTGGTTCTCCGTGTTGATGATGCCGGGCAGGGGCAGTTCGTTGGCCTCCAGGGGATCCTGTGACCGGCCTTCCCGGTGGTACAGAAAGCCGAAGTTCCGCTTGATCCCGCTGGCCGGGGACACCCGGCCCTGCACCCCTTCGAAGGAGGCCAACTCCTCGATCTCCGGCACGTCGTAGCGCTTGGCCACCATGTGCATCAGCATCGAGGTGTGCGGGATCGTCGACTCTCCGACCGCGAACCGCGGATGGGTCCCGGCGTCGAGCAGCAGCACGTCGAGTCCGGCGCGGGACAGGATCGACGCGAGAACCGTGCCGGCGATACCGGAACCGATGATCGCCACATCCGACTGCGGTTGGGCGTGTGCGTGCGACGCAGCTTCTTCCATGAAGTTCCTGCTTCCTCCGGTTGACCGGGGTGGGCGTCGCACCCGGCGGGGTGCGGCCCACCCGACTGTCATCGTGTGGCCTCGGACCTGGCACGAGCCCTGCGGCGACACCGTGCGGACTCCTCCGCGCGGGCACGCGCTTCCAGGCCTGACGCTGAACGCGCAGGCAGGCCCTGCTGCCTGAGGAGCCGTGAAATTAATCGCTCGCTTATTTTTGAAGGAGCCTAGCCGCGGGAGTTAATCAAGTCAATAATTAACGGCGGCGCTACGGAGCCAACCCGAGGAAGGAGGTTTCCGATGACGACAGCGGACGACAGTCACGTGGTGATCGTCGGAGCCGGTCCCGGTGGACTGCTGATGGCCTGTGAACTGGCCCTGGCCGGCGTCCACTGCACCGTGCTCGAGCGTCGGGACGGCAGGTCCGTCACATCCCGGGCCACCGGGCTACAGCCACGCACGCTGGAACTGTTCGCGATGCGTGGCCTGGTCGGCGAGTTCCTCGCGAAGGGGAACCCGCATGACCACTACCGGCTGACGGTGGGCCGGGCCCGCATCGACCTGACCCGTCTGGACACCGCGTACCAGCAGTTGGGAATCTGCCGGCAGAGCGTCACGGAGGGGATCCTGGAGGAACGCGCGCTCGCGCTCGGCGCCGTCATCCGACGCGGCGTCGAGGTCGTGGACATCCGGCAGTCCGCGGACTCGGTGCTGGTGCGGGGGGACGAGCACGGCACACCAGTGGAGTTCAGGGCCTCGTGGCTGGTGGGCTTCGACGGCGTGCGCAGCACCGTACGCGAGGCCGCCGGTATCGGTTTCCCCGGCAAGACCTATCCGTACAACGTGATGGCCGGGGACATGCGGCTCACCCGCCCCCCGAAAGACGGGATGCTGGTCAAGGTCGGTCGGGAGGGCATGGTCGTCGCCATCGACTTCGGCGACGGCACCTGGCGCATGGGAGCCGTCGACCGCAGGCCGCCGCGGCCGACCGACGAGCCCGCCGATCTGGACGAGTTGCGCGGCATGCTCACCCGCATCTTCGGCTACGACCTGCACCCGTACGACGCCACGTACACCGCCCGGTTCCGCTTCCACAACCGCCACGCCACCCGCTACCGCCAGGGTCGGATCCTGATCGGCGGGGACGCCGCCCACACCCACGCCCCCCTGGGGGCCCAGGGTCTCAACATCAGCTGCCAGGATGCGGTGAACCTCGGGTGGAAACTCGCCTCCGTGATCCGGCACCAGGCCCCCGAGTCACTGCTCGACACCTACGAGAAGGAGCGCCGACCCATCGCCAGGCGCGTGCTCAAGGCCACCGACCGGGGCATGCACGCCATGATGTCCCCGGCCCTGCCCGTCCGTGCCATCCGCCGTGTGATGGTGCCGACCGTCACCACCCTGCCGGTCACGCACCGCTTCCTCGCCGGCCAGATCTCCAATCTGGCGTTCGCCTACCCGCCGAAGGACGGCGGTGAGCACGCCGATCTCGTGGGCCGGAGACTTCCGGACACCCCGGTCATGCACGATGACGGCTCGCTCCGGCCGCTGTACGACCTCTTCCGCTCCGGCCGCTTCGTGCTCCTGGACCAGACGAGGGGCGCGGCCAAGCCGGTGCACGAGCGGTGGCACGACCAGGTCGAGGCCGTCTCCGTGCGCCTGGAGGGTCCTGCGGAGGTGGCCGCGTACGACCTCATCCTCAGCCGCCCGGACGGTTACTGCGCCTGGGCCGGCGGCCGCTCCGACACAGAGGGGCTGCGTGCCGCGCTGCAACGTTGGTGCGGACCGGCGGGGGTGACCACCGGGACCTGAGTGCGCATACGACCGGTCGCTGTCCGGCGGCGCTCACGGAGATACGGCCTCTCGGCTCGCCGCCCCGGCCCGCTGGGTCGGTCTACGGCTCCAAGAAGAGGTTGTCCATGACGCCGGGCAGCCTCCGGTTCCGGCGGACAGCGGTCTGGCTCTCCGGTCCGTGCGGTGACTGGAGTTCGTCGATGTCGGCGGTGAGATACCACTGGATCGTCGGTGCGAAGATGTCGATGAGCCTCTGGCAGTCCATGGAGGCCAGGGGCTCGATCTTGATGATGTACCGGACGACGGCGATGCCGACGAACTGACTGCTGATGAGCGTGGCCCGCAACTCAGGGTGCGTCGTGTCGATGGCACCCACCACCGGCCCGAGTACGTTGTCCCTGATGAAGCTCGCCATGAGGTGACCGGCCTCGTCGTTGGACACGGCAGACCGCACCACCATCAGCATCTGCTCCCGGGTCACCGGGTCCTGCCACAGGCTCAGGTAGCCGCTCAGGAAGCGCGCGCCCAGCTCTTCCCTGGGACCGGGCAGAACCACCTGGTCGATGACGCTGGAGACCTGGTAGACATCCTGGATGGCGGCCATGAAGACGCCTTCCTTGTTCTCGAAGAAGTGGTGGATCAGGGCAGTGTTGACCTCCGCCTCACTGGCGATGTCCCGCATCTTGGCCGTACCGTAACTGCGTTCGGAGAAGACCCGGCGCGCTGCCCGCAGAATGGCCTCCCGCGTGCCGCTGTTTCCCGGGCGGCGCCCCGTTCGCCCGGCCACGCCTGCGCGTGCGGTGCGCTGGGGGACCGAGGTGTGCTGCGGCCCCTCACGGTCGTCCGCGGCGAGTGAATTCACGGTGTGCTGACTCCTCCACTCAAGGCTCGGGTGACAGACCCCGCCGTCCGGATCAGGGCCACCCCGAGCAGGACCCAGCCCACCCGGCGCCGCCGTTCTGCCGTACGGAGCACACGGCCGCGGTCGTCGGACGCACAGAGCCTCGTCCAGCCGGCGCCGACGCCCCCGGAGCCGGGAACCCCTGGCGCCGCACGGGCATACACGCGCCGACCGCACGCGACTGGAACCACTCTGCACTGTCACACGGCCAAGGCCGTATGGGGCCAGGCTGCAAGAAAGGATAGACGAGGCCGCCGAAGAGCGGACCCGGCGGGGTCGGTCGAGGCGTCCGCCCGGCCGTCAGCCGATCGGCCCTTTCGAGAGCTCGGCGTCCCGTGCCGGTGCGACCCCTTCTCGCACCGGCTCCGCGCCGGACCGCCGGGCGCCGAGCAGGACGCCCGCCATGCCGAGCCCGGTCCACACCAGCAGCACGGCCAGCGGTCCGGCGACGGCCGCGCCGTCGAAGAAGGCGGTACCCCGCAGCATGGTGCCGCCCGCCCCCGGAGGCAGCAGCTGTCCGATGAGGCCCGCCGGCTCGGGCAGCATCTCCGGGGCCGAGGAGACACCGGCGAAGGGATTGCCCAGGAACACCATGAGCAGGGAGACGCACACGACACCCGCCCTGCCGATCAGCGCGGAGGAACCGGCCGACATCACCGAGATGGCGAGCACGGTCAGACCCATCACCGACGCGTTGACCGCCCAGTTGCCGCTCACGATGCCCAGCCACGACTGGACGATGAGGCCACCGCACACGCCCGCGAGCACCGCTGCGGCGGTCAGGCCGCCCAGTTGCATCAGGCCCGGCTTGCTGAGGGTGATGAGCAGGATCGCGCTGAGGACACCGGTGAGGACCAGCGGGAGCACCGAGGAGGAGAATCCGGTGCCCATCGGGTCGTCGGAGTCCGCCGGCACCACGTCGACGGCCCGCGCCGTGGCGCCCTCGCCCCCGACCCTGACGGCCAGCTCGGCGCCGGCCCTGGTGACGACCTGCGTGACGGGCGCGCTGGCCGCTGAAGCGGTGAGCGTGGTCACGCCCTGCGGAGACACCACGAACGCCCCGTACACGTCCCGGTCGCGGATCGCCTGACGCGCCTCGTCCTCGCTGGCGTAGCTGTGCACGTCGAGAGCGTCACCACGCTGGAGGCCGCGCTTCAGGGCGTCCGCCTGGGGCATGGACGCCACCACTCCGACCGGGAGATCGCGGGGCGCCAGGCGGGCGGACGCCCACGCGAACGCGGACAGAGCCAGGGTCACGATGATGGGGACGAGTACCACGCCCACCGCGAGACGTCGCAACGACGCAGAATCCGGAGAGGTCACTGTGACTCCTAGAAAAACGAACGCTCGATTCCGTTACTGTGAGTGTGCACCTCCGTACGAGGCAACGTCAAGGCCCGACGACGGGGCTTTCCAGCCGATCCGGGGCGTCGCGGGACCGCCGACCAGGCTGGTCCACGGCCCCAGTTGTCCGGTGCCCCGCGTCCCGTCCCTCGGCGGCGTCGCGCGCGAGACGTCGATGCCGCGAGTGCGGTCCCCGGCCGTCGTGGTCACCGGATCGGCCTCTGTCGGCCCGCCGCGCTCGCGGGTCACCCGGGACCTTTCAGGAAAGGGGCCGGACACCCCCGAGGGAACTGCACCCGGCCAAAGAGGCAACGAGGGGCAGGACCAGCCCTCAGGCCGGTCCCGCCCCTGCCGAGGTCAACGCGCTGTGGAGGCCCCGGCGTCCCGCGTACCCGTGTTCAGGGCGCGGGCCACCGCCTCGCGGACGCGTTCATCCTCGCGCCGGCGGTCGCGGCGGCGGGTTCGGCGGACGAGGAGGACGGCACCGACGGCGAGGGCCAGGAGCACGAGCGCCAGGGCGAGGAGGGTCCGGGGGATCGCCCAGGTGATGGTGGAGGCGGTCACCGGGTCCGGGAGGGTGGTGGAGCGGGAGTGCCTGAACAGCCCTGATCGTCACAGGCCCAGCACCCGCTGGACGAACCAGATCAGCCCCATCACGGCCGCACCGGCGGCGATCGCCCCGGTCACCGCGGTCCCGGCGCGCGGACGGCGCCGGCCGAGCAGCACCAGCAGCGGGAACACCACCGCGGTGATGCCGAGTTGGACCGCCTCGATGCCGAGATCGAAGACCAGCAGGGACCACAGCAGCGTCCAGGACCAGGCGGCCTCGATCCCGAGCGCGCCGGCGAAGCCGAGGCCGTGCACCAGCCCGAAGCAGAACACGACGCCGAGCCGCACCCGGCAGGCTGAGCGGGGCCACGAAGCAGGACGGCACCGACACCGGCGCGGTCCTCGGGTTCGACCAGGCCGACGGTGACGATCTCGAACTGCGCGTCACCCTCTCGCCGATCAGCGCCGAGCAGGCCGCGACCGACCAGCGTGCCGAGGCCGCGGGCCGCACCTTCGACCAGGTGCGCGAGCGGACCCGGGCCGAGTGGAACACCACCCTCGGCGCCGTCGCCGTACAGGCGTCAAGGAAATCCGACCCGGACTCGACGCTGACCAGGCAGTTCTACACGCACCTGTACCGCTTGTACGCGCTGCCGGTGAACGCCACCAGCACCAGCGGGACATACCGCGGGGTGGACGGCGGGGTGCACCGGGCGAACGGCTTCACGTACTACGACGGCTGGTCCAGCTGGGACGACTTCCGCAAGTACTCCGTCGAGGCGTACATCGACCCGGCCGCCTACCGGGACATGGTGCAGTCCGCGATCCTCCTCTTCGCCGACGCGCACGCCTCGGGCAAGAGCCTCGGCAGCCTCACCCACTCGGTGCCGACCGTGCGCTGGGAGCGCTCGGCCGTCGTCATCGCCGACGCGCTGTCGAAGGGCTTCGAGGACTTCGACCGGCTCGACGAGGCGTACCCGGCGCTGAAGGCGTACTCCGGCTACTACACCGGGGAGCAGCTGCGGCAGGGGTACATCGCGGGCGATCCCGGTACGACGGTGCAGCGCGGCTACGACCAGTGGGCGCTCTCCGTCATCGCGGAGGCGCTGGGCAGGGACGCGGACGCGAAGACGCTGCGCGCCCAGGCGACGATGGCGACGGACAACCTGGTCAGGCCCGGCGCGTGGACGGCGGCCGACGGCACGAAGGTCGGTCTGCTGACCCCGCGTGACACGGCGGGCGCCTGGCAGGGCGTGGACTACGAGAGGTTCGAGGAGGCCAGGCTCTACCAGGGCACGCTCTGGCAGTACCACTGGTACGACGCCTACGACATGGGCGGCCTCATCGAGGCGATGGGCGGTGCGAAGGCCGGCAAGGCGGCGATCCGGCACATGTTCGGCGAGGACTCCCCCGCCGACGACGGCTCGACCATGCTGCACTCCAACGCCAACGAGATCGACCTCCAGGCCCCCTACCTCTTCAACTACGTCGGCGAGCCCGGTCTGACGCAGAAGTGGGTGCGCGCCATCTACACCGGCGAGACCTGGAACCGCTACATCGCGACCGGCTCCTCGAACGAAGCGCCCAGCTCAGGCGGCGAGTTCAGGCCGCCGGTGAAGACGAAGGCGTACGAACTCGCCCCGGACGGCTTCCTGCCGACCATGGACAACGACGCCGGCACCATGTCGACCATGTTCGTCGCCGCCGCCCTCGGCCTGTTCCCGGTGACCGCGGGCTCCAGCCAGTTCCAGATCGGCAGCCCGTTCTTCGACTCCACGACGATCCGGTACGCCAATGGCGCCACGTTCACCGTGCAGGCCGACGGGGTGTCGCCGAGCGCCTTCTATGTGCAGAACGCGACGCTCGACGGCAAGCGGTTCGACAACACCTGGCTCGACTACGCGCAGATCGTCGACGGCGGCACCCTGCGCTTCGGCATGGGCGCCAAGCCCTCCTCCTGGGGCGCCGACACCGAGCCCGCGTACTCGCTGAACACCGACCAGGACCACGACGACACCGGTCCCGGCAAGGGCGCGACCGTCGTCTCCGCCCGCCCGGGAGTCCGTCGCCACCGCCGGTGACGGCACCGTGGACGGGAGCGTCAAGCTCACCCTCTCCGGCCAGGCGTCCTTCGCCGCCCGCGCGGGCACCAGCCTCACCCGGACCGGCGCGGCGAGCGTGACCGGCCTGCATCGTCCTCGGGTTCCACTACCCGCTGGACGTCATGGGCGGCCGCATCACCGCCCAGGCCACGGTGGCGCACCGCTGGGCGGACCCGGAGTTCGCCAAGCTGCTGACGCAGGCCCACACCGAGATCCAGAACGTGCTGCTCGCGCAGTGCCAGAAGGAGGGATACGGCGACACCCTCACGGCCTGCGCGGGCGACCCCTACGCCGGGCTGAGCACGGCGCAGCAGGTCGACCGGTACACGCAGCGCCTGACCTACGGGTTCACCCGGACCGGGAAGGCGGGGCAGGCCCTGGACACGCCGGCCGACGCGGCGGCGCTGCTGGTCACGGCGTTCCCGGAGCTGACGGCCGAGCAGCGCACACAGGTGCTGGAGCGGACCGCGACGGACTCCGGGTACCCGCTCGACCCCACCGGGACCGGCACGCCGAGCCGGCAGCGGATCGACCTCGCGGCGGCGATGGCGGCGCACGTGGTCGTCGGCGCGGACGGGTCGGTCACGGTGACCGACTCGCCCGACGCCACCAGGGCGAGCGTCGCGGACGCAAGCCGCGCTCACCGTCGGGGGCGTCGCACTCGACGGGTTCGACCCGGACGTGTCCACGTACGTCGTGGACTGGCCGAAGAACACGCGCATCCCGGCCGTCGGTGCGGTGACCGCCGCGTCGGGCGCGCGGGTGAAGGTGACCGACGGCAGCTCCACGGTGTCGTCGTCCAGCGCGGGTTCACCACGCGCACGGTGACCGTGACCTCGGCCAACGGTGCGTTCACGCGCACCTACACGGTCGGGTTCCAGCCGGTGGAGCAGCGCCCGCCGCACTGGCCGGGCGCGGCCCCTGGCGCCGCTGACACCCCGGCCGGCCCCGGCGGCACCGGCGGTGGCGGGCTCTGGTCGCCGGTGCGGGAGTGGGAACGCAGCATGGCGTGACCCGGGTCGACCGCCGCCGTCACGGCCTGTCCGTGGCGGCGGCGGTCCGTCGTTCTCACGCCGGGGCCGGTGCCCCCTCGATGTGCGGGCCGTTGCCCTCCTCGGCGCGGCGCAGGGCGTCCTCGTCGGTGCGGGCGTCGTAGCTGACGAGCTTGGGCAGCGCGGCGGTGAGCAGGCCCACCGCGGCGACGCAGGCGACACCGCCGGTCCAGATCGCGGGGCGGGCGCCGGTCCAGCCGGCCATCGCCCCGGCGCGGACCTGGCCGAGCTGCGGGCCGATGCTGTAGGAGAGGACCTCGATACCGGCGAGCCGGCCGCGCAGCCGGTCGGGGATGGTCTGGTTCCAGATGGTGGAGCGGCCCAGCCCGCTGAGCATGTCGCCCGCTCCGGCCAGCGCGAGGCAGCCGAGCACCAGCCAGACGTTCGCGGTCCAGCCGGCCGCCGCGATCGCCAGGCCCCAGCCGGCCGCGCCGAACACCACCAGCAGGCCGTGGCGCCGGGTGCGGGAGACCCAGCCGCTGGTCAGGCTGACCACCAGCGACCCGACGGCGCCCGCCGAGTACATCAGGCCCAGCGCCCAGTCGGCGTCCAGTTCGTCGGCGAGGAACGGGAAGATCGTGTTCGGGAAGGCGAAGCACATCGCCGCCAGGTCGATGGCGTACGTGCCCAGCAGCACCGGCCGCGACCAGGCGTACCGGGCGCCCTCCGCTATCCCGCGCAGGGACGGCTTGGCCGCGTGCTCGACGGGCGGTGCGGGCGAGAGCCGGCGGCACATCAGCACCGAGGCGCAGAAGCAGACCGCGGTGGTGGCGTACGCGGGGACGTTGCCGGCGTACGCGACGACGAGGCCGGCCAGCGCGGGCCCGGCGATCGCGCCGGCCTGCCAGCGCAGGGCGTTGAGGGCGGCCGCGGCGGCCATGTGCTCGTGCGGGACGATCCGGGCGAGCAGCGAGTCCAGCGCGGGGCGCTGGAGTCCGGCGAGGGCGGCGACCCCGCCCGCGACCACGTACAGCGGCCACAGCAGGGGCTCCGGCAGCAGGGCGTTGACGAGCAGGACGGCGGCCAGCAGGCCGAGGCCGGCCTCGGTGAGCACGATGACCCCGCGCCGGTCCACGGCGTCGGCGAGCGCGCCGCCGTAGAGCCCGAAGACCACGAGGGGGACGAGTTCGACGGCGCCCATCACGCCGACGGCGAACGGGGAGCCGGTCAGTTCCTTGATCTGGAGCGGGAGCGCGATCAGTGCCATCACGCTCCCGAGGTAGGTGACCAGCCCCTGTACCCACAGGAGGCGGAAGTCGCGGGAGGAGCGCCAGGGCGCGAGGTCGGGCAGCAGCGCGGTGAGCTTCGGGATCATGGCCTTGCTTCGTGACGTCCGGCGGAAGTGAGACAGGCAACCAGTCAGGCAACCTAACCCACCGCCCGGAGGCGCTCTCACGCCAGCACGAAGTACCGCGGCTGCACATGCGCCGCCGGACCGTCACCGCCGAGAGGGAGAAGAACGCGTGCTCGGCGTCGGTGGCGCCGATGACCAGCATCACGACGGCGCCGCCCAGCGCGGCGGCGACCCGGTGCACCCACTCGGTGGCGATCAGCACGGAGACACGGCGGCGGACACCGCCACGCGCGTGCCACGTCGTGACGTCCACGGGGTCCTCTCGTGTCCGGCAGGCGCGTCGCGTACGGCGGCCGTGCCGTACGACGCCCGCGGGTCCGGACGGGTCACGTCCACCGTCCCCCGCCGGGACCTCCGGCGTACATCCGGGACAACACCCATATCCGGGTGAACCGGACCTGCAGCCGCACGGGTCACGGGGTGACGCGGGAACACCTGGTCCGTCCGCGCTGTTGGTGCGGGTGCGAAACGGAGGCGGAACGGTGCACGGTGAATACAAGGTCCCCGGCGGCAAGCTCGTCGTGGTGGACGTCGAATCCGAGGACGGGGTCCTGCGGCGGGTGCGCGTGGCGGGCGACTTCTTCCTCGAACCGGACGAGGCGCTGGACGCCGTGAACGGCGCGCTGGAGGGCGCCCCGGCCGACACCGACGCGGCGGGGCTGGCCGCGCGGATCGACGCGGCGCTGCCGGAGGGCACCGTCCTGTACGGGCTGACCTCGGAGGGCGTCGGCATCGCCGTGCGCCGGGCGCTGGCGCACGCCACGGACTGGACGGACTACGACTGGCAGCTGATCCACGAGGGCCCGCAGTCCCCCGCCCTGCACATGGCACTGGACGAGGTGCTGACCGCCGAGGTCGCCGCGGGCCGGCGTCCGCCGACGCTCCGGGTGTGGGAGTGGGCGTCCCCGGCCGTGATCATCGGCAGCTTCCAGTCGCTGGGCAACGAGGTGGACCCCGAGGGCGCCGCCCGGCACGGCGTCGAGGTGGTGCGCAGGATCTCCGGCGGCGGCGCGATGTTCGTGGAGCCCGGCAACACGATCACGTACTCCCTGTCCGTGCCCGAGGCGCTGGTGCAGGGCCTCTCCTTCCAGGACAGCTACGCCTACCTCGACGACTGGGTGCTCGGCGCGCTCGGCGAGATGGGCATCCGTGCCTGGTACCAGCCGTTGAACGACATCGCCACCGACCAGGGCAAGATCGCGGGCGCGGCCCAGAAGCGGGTCGTGGGCCCGGGCGGCGGTCCCGGCGCCGTGCTGCACCACGTGACCATGTCGTACGACATCGACGCGGACAAGATGCTGGAGGTGCTCCGCATCGGCCGGGAGAAGATGTCGGACAAGGGCACCCAATCCGCGAAGAAGCGCGTGGACCCGCTGCGCCGGCAGACGGGCCTCGCCCGCGAGACCGTGATCGACCGCATGATCGCCTCCTTCGGCGGCCGCTACGGCCTCACCCAGGGCAAGGTGACCGACGCGGAACTGGCGCGGGCCCGTGAACTGGCCCGCACCAAGTTCGGCTCGGAGGAATGGACGGCCCGGGTGCCGTAGGCCGACGGGCCCGGTGCCGACTGGACGGTCCCGACGCGCTTGCGCGCCGCCGGTACGGTCCTGCCGATCACGGTGGCGAGCGTGCCGCCGAGGGCGCCGACGCCGGTCAGGGGCAGCCAGAGCGCGACCGGCCCGGCGGACAGCAGTCCGGAGAGCGCGACCGGTGCGACGGCGCCCGCGACGGTCACGGCGAGCCGGCTGAGGGCCAGATACCGGCCGCGGAGGGCCTCCGGGGCGCTCTTTGCGGCGACGGCCGAGGGGACGGGGCCGCCGATGACCTCTCCGAGGGTGTAGCCGCCCATGCCGAGCACCACGACGGCGACGGCGAGGGCCGGTGCCCCCGTCCGGTCGGCCGTGAGCAGTCAAGGCGCACATCCGGGGAATCACCCCGAAGGCGCTCGTCGAGACGCTCCTTGCGATGGAGCACGACGGTCTCGTCTCCCGCACGGAGGTCCCCGCCCATCCCCCGCACGTCGAGTACGCCCTCACCGACCTCGGCCGGTCGCTGCTGATCCCGCTCCGCGCCGTCCGGGAGTGGGCCGAGCACCACGTCCCCGACAGCGAACGCGCCGGGCGCGGGCGGACGCGCACCCCTGACGCCGCCCGCCGGCCCACGGGGCACCCCGGACCGTCTCCGTCACCGCCCGGCCACGCACCGAGTTCGCCCCTTCCGCCCCGCAGAGACTCGTGTGAGACTGTGCGTCCCGTCCGCAGTGCGGACTCCTTCCGCAATGTCCCCCACGAGAAGTGCGCCGTGCGTTCTCTTCCCCTGCCGCTCGCCCTGACCGCCCGTCTGGCGCCGGTCGCTGTGCTCGCCACGGCGGGCTGGGCGCTCTCGTCCGGGCCGGACACGTCACCGGCCGCGCACGACAAAACGCCCGAACCCACCCCCAGCGCCTCCGCGTCCGCCCCGGCCACGGAGGCGGCGACCAAGACGTACGCCGCCTCCCCCGCGCCCTGCGAGGCCCTGGCCGCCAAGACGGTCACCTCGCTGGTGCCGGGCGCGAAGGCGGCCGGCAAGGAGATCCCGTCCACGGACAGGTCGGTGCGCCGCACCTGCTCCTGGAACGCGCTCAAGGGCTACGACTACCGCTGGCTGGACGTCTCCTTCGAGGTGATGCGCTCGGACGACGCGGCGCGGACCTCCTACCGGGAGCGGGTCGCCGACCGCAGCGGCGGCGGTGCGGTGCCGGGGCTCGGTGACGAGGCGTACTCCGTCGTGAACCTCACCACCGAGGACAAGCAGCAGACCCGCGAGGGCACCGTCCTGGTCCGGTCCGCCAACGCCCTGGTGATGATCACCTACAACGGCAGCGACTTCGAGTCCAAGAAGGCACCGAGCACGGACGAGATCAACAAGGGCGCCATCAGGGCGGCCAGGGAGGCCGTGGCCGCCCTGACGGACTCTCAGGGCTGAACGGCCTCGCCGGATACGGGAGTCAGGCGTCGACGGCCGGGATGACCCGGGTGCCGTAGGTGTCGATCACGGCCTCCTGGGCGTCGTGCATGGCGTACAGCGCGAACTGGTCGACGCCGAGTCCGCGCAGCAGGCGGAGCTTGTCGATGTGGGCCTCGGCGGGGCCCAGGAGGCAGAACCGGTCGACGATCTCGTCGGGGACGAAGGCGGTGTCGGGGTTTCCGGCGCGGCCGTGGTGGGAGTAGTCGTAGCCCCGGCGGTCCTTGATGTACGCGGTCAGCTCGTCGGGCACGATGCCGGAGTGCTCGCCGTATCTGGCGACCAGATCGGCGACGTGGTTGCCGACCATGCCGCCGAACCAGCGGCACTGGTCCCGGGCGTGGGCCAGGTCGTCACCGACGTAGGCGGGGGCGGCGACGCAGACGGTGAGGGCGTCGGGGTCGCGGCCCGCGTCGGCGGCGGCCCGGCGGACGGCCTTGACCATCCACTCGGTCAGGAACGGGTCGGCGAGCTGGAGGATGAACCCGTCGGCCTTCCGCCCGGCCAGTGCGAGGGCCTTGGGCCCGTAGGCCGCCATCCACACCGGCAGGCTGCCGTTCCGGATCCACGGAATGCGGATCGGGCTGCCGTCCACGGTCGCCTCCCGGCCCTCGGCGAGGTCGCGGACGGCCTCGACGGCCTCGCCGAGCCGGGCCAGGGTGTGGGGCTTGCGGCCGGCCACGCGCATCGCGGAGTCGCCGCGGCCGATGCCGCAGACGGTGCGGTTGCCGAACATGTCGTTGAGGGTGGCGAAGGTGGAGGCGGTCACCTCCCAGGCGCGGGTGCCGGGGTTGGTGACCATCGGACCGACCGTGAGCTTCGTGGTGTTGGCCAGGATCTGGCTGTAGATCACAAAGGGCTCCTGCCAGAGCACGGCGGAGTCGAAGGTCCAGCCGTAGCGGAAGCCGTTCCGTTCGGCCCGCTTCATCAGGCTGACGACGCGGGAGGCGGGCGGGTCGGTCTGGAGGACGAGTCCGAAGTCCATGAACACCGCTCCTAGTTCAGGTACTGGCAGGTGGCACGCGGGGTGTAGACGCCGTGGCCCTTGCGGCCGGTGAAGTCCCGCTCGGTGAGCACCGGTTCGCCGCGCGAGAGCACGGTCTCCACCCGGCCGGTGATCCGCCTGCCCTCGTACGCCGAGTAGTCGACGTTCATGTGGTGGGTCTCGGCGGAGATCACCTGCTCGGCGTGCGGGTCGTAGACCACGATGTCGGCGTCGGCGCCGGGGGCGATGGTGCCCTTCCTCGGGTAGAGGCCGAACATGCGGGCCGGGGCGGCGCAGGCGATCTCGATCCAGCGGCGGCGGCTGATGTGCCCGTCGACGACGGCCTGGTGGAGCAGGTCCATGCGGTTCTCGACGCCCGGCATACCGTTGGGGATCTTGGAGAAGTCGCCGCGGCCCAGTTCCTTCTGGCCGCTGAAGCAGAAGGGGCAGTGGTCGGTGGAGACCACCTGGAGGTCGTCGGTGCGCAGGCCCCGCCACAGCGCCGCCTGGTGTTCGCGCGGCCTGAGCGGCGTGCTGCACACGTACTTGGCGCCCTCGAAACCGGGCTCGGCGAGGTGGTCGGTGGACAGGAAGAGGTACTGGGGGCAGGTCTCGCCGAAGACGGGGAGCCCCTCGTCGCGGGCCCGGGTCAGTTCGGCCACCGCCTCCGTGGCGGAGACGTGGACGACGTAGAGCGGCGCCCCGGCGACCTGGGCGAGCTTGATGGCGCGGTGGGTGGCCTCGGCCTCCAGGAGCGCCTTGCGGACCTCGCCGTGGAAGCGGGGGTCGGTCTCGCCCCGGGCGAGGGCCTGTTCGACCAGGACGTCGATGGCGATGCCGTTCTCGGCGTGCATCATGATCAGGCCGCCGTTCCCGGCGGCGCGCTGCATGGCCCGCAGGATCTGGCCGTCGTCGGAGTAGAAGACGCCCGGATACGCCATGAACTGCTTGAAGGAGGTCACCCCCTCCTCCACCAGCAGGTCCATCTCCTTGAGCGTCTCCTGGTTCACGTCGGAGACGATCATGTGGAAGCCGTAGTCGATCGCGCAGTTGCCCTCGGCCTTGGCGTGCCAGGCGTCCAGGCCCTCGCGCAGGGAGTGGCCGACGCTCTGGACGGCGAAGTCGACGATGGTGGTCGTGCCGCCCCAGGCGGCGGCGCGGGTGCCGGTCTCGAAGGTGTCGGCGGCGTAGGTGCCGCCGAAGGGCATCTCCATGTGGGTGTGTCCGTCGACGCCGCCGGGGATGACGTACTTGCCGCTCGCGTCGATCACGCGCTCCGCCGTGAACGCCTCGGCGGCCGGGGTGCCGGTGGCGGCGAGAGCGGCGACGCGGCCGTCCTCGATCAGGACGTCGGCGTGGAGTTCGTCGGAGGCGGTGACGACGAGGCCGCCGCGGACGACGGTACGGCTGCTGGTCATGCTGGTCCCTCCGGTCGGGAGCTGTCGGAAGCGGCTAGAGGCTCCGCAGGACGCGTTCGAGGACGGCGGCGCCCTCCTCGGCCTCGGCGACGGTGAGGGACAGCGGCGGGGCGATGCGCAGGGCGCTGGTGTCGTGGCCGCCGCCCTTGCCGATGAGCAGGCCGCCCGCGCGGGCCTCCTCCAGTACGGCGGACACGGCCTCCGGGGCGGCCTCGTCGGTGCCGGGGCGGGTGAGTTCGACGCCGATCATCAGCCCGCGGCCGCGCACCTCCCGCACGTGGGGCACCTGGGCGCCGACGGCTCGCAGCCGCTCGATGAGCAGGCCGCCGACGCGCCGGGCGTTGCCCTGGAGGTCGTGCTCCAGCAGGTGGCTGAGGTTGGCGAGACCGGCCGCCATCGTGACCTGGGTGCCGCCGAAGGTGGAGATGCTGTGGGCGTCGAGGCAGTTCATGACCTCGGCGCGGGCGATGACGCCGCCGACGGACATGCCGTTGCCGATGCCCTTGGCGAAGGTCACGAGGTCCGGCGGGCCGCTGCGGGCGTGCGCCTGCCAGCCCCAGAAGTGCTCGCCGGTGCGGCCCCAGCCGGTCTGCACCTCGTCGGCGATCCACAGGATGCCGTGGGCGCGCAGCACTTCGCGGAAGGCGGCGTACAGGCCGTCGGGCGGGGAGGTGAAGCCGCCGACGCCCTGGACGGGTTCGGCGATCAGCGCGGCGGGGGCGCGGGTGTGGCCGAGCAGGTCCTTCAGGTCGGCGACGCAGGCGTCGATGAAGCCCCGGTCGTCCAGGTGGGCGTAGGGCCCGCGGGTGCGGACGCCGCCGTGGACGTACAGCGTCTGGAGCGGGGACAGCGAGGTCGGGGACCAGCCGCGGTTGCCGGTGATGCCGACGGAGCTGAAGGAACGGCCGTGGTAGCTGTTGCGCATCGCCAGGATCGTGTTGCTGCGCCGGTAGGTGGTGGCGAGCAGCAGGGCCGTGTCGTTGGCCTCGGTGCCGGAGGTGGTGAAGAAGACGCGGGCGTCGGGGATGCCGGACAACCGGGCGACGCGCTCGGCGAGTTCGACCATCGGCCGGTTGAGGTAGAGCGTGGAGGAGTGGATGATCCGCCCGGTCTGCTCGGCGACGGCCTTGGTCACCTCGGGCAGAGCGTGCGCGGTCATCGTGGTGAGGATGCCGCCGAAGAAGTCGAGGTACCTGTTCCCGGCGGCGTCCCATACGTGGCGGCCCTCGCCGTGGGTGATCTCCATCGGGTCCTCGTAGTACAGGGCGAGCCAGTCGGGCAGGACGGCGCGGTGGCGGCCGAAGAGGTCGCGGGTCACGGCCGCACCAGCCCCTCGTAGGCGTCGGGGCGGCGGTCGCGGTAGAAGGCCCACTGCTGGCGGACCTCGTCGATGAGGCCGAAGTCCAGGTCGCGCACGACGAGTTCCTCCTCGGCGTCACTGGCGAGATCGCCCACGAACCGACCACGCGGATCGACGAAGTACGACGTCCCGTAGAAGTCGTTGTCGCCGTACTCCTCCTGCCCGACCCGGTTGATCGCGGCGACGAAGTACTCGTTGGCGACGGCCGCGGCCGGCTGCTCCAGCTGCCACAGGTGGGCGGAGAGGCCGCGGTGGGTGGCGGAGGGGTTGTAGACGAGCTGGGCGCCGGCGAGGCCGAGTTGGCGCCAGCCCTCCGGGAAGTGCCGGTCGTAGCAGATGTAGACGCCGACCTTGCCGACGGCGGTGTCGAAGACGGGCCAGCCGAGGTTGCCGGGCCGGAAGTAGAACTTCTCCCAGAACCCTTTGACCTGTGGGATGTGATGCTTGCGGTACGTCCCGAGGACGGTGCCGTCGGCGTCGATGACGGCGGCGGTGTTGTAGTAGAAGCCGGACTGCTCGACCTCGAAGACGGGGACGACGATCACCATGCCGGTCTCGCGGGCGAGTGCCTGCATACGGCGGGTGGTGGGGCCGTCGGGGACGGGCTCGGCCCAGCGGTAGTGGGCGGGGTCCTGGACCTGGCAGAAGTAGGGGGCGTTGAAGACTTCCTGGAACCCGATGACCCGCGCCCCCTGCCGGGCCGCCTCGCGGGCGTGCGCCTCGTGCTTCGCCACCATGGACTCGGTGTCGCCGGTCCAGGTGGCCTGGACGAGAGCGGCACGTACGACGTTGGCCATGAGCTGCTCCTTCGACACGACGTCAGAGCCTCTACGCCCGTAGAGCAGGCCGTAGAGGCACGAACGTAAGCCTCCTGGACGGCCTTGCCAAGACCATCGTCGTCAACCCGGGGTGTCGATCACGTTTCACACCCCTGTGGGTGAGCCGGGGGCCGGCGGTCAGCCGGTGAGACCCGCGACGCGCAGGGCGTGGAGGAGGTCCCAGCGGCACTGGTCGGAGACACCGGCGGCGGCCTCCAGCAGCAGGGGCACGAGTACGGCGGGGTCGGGTTCGGCGCCGCGCGCCGCCTCGGCGGGGGTGCGGACCCGGACGCAGGCGCCGAGCAGGGCGCGGGCCTCGCGGTGCCGGTTCTCGGCGACGAGGTCCAGCGCGGCCCGGCCCAGCTCGTCGGCGGGGCGTGCGACACCCTGCCGCAGCACCCGCTCGCCGTCGGCGCCGCGCCCGGCCCCGGCCAGCGCCTCGGCCACGGCCACGAGGCGCCCGGCGGGCAGCGCGGCGGTCTCCCACAGCAGCGTGCCCCAGTCGGCCCCAAGCCCGGCCGCCGCCAGCGCTTCGGCCAGCAGCGGAAACCGGGTGGCGGGCCCGTGGGCGGCCTCGACCAGCAGCACATGCGCCTCACCGCTGCGCCCCGCGGCGCGCAGTCCCGCGAGCCGCTCGACGAGGCCCGCGACGTCCGCACGCGCGTCGACATCGACGGCCACCCGCGGCCGCTCCACCCCCACCGCACTCCCGGCGAACCTCGCCCCGCGAGGCCCTCGCCCGTCGTCGGCGTCCATTCCGGGCGGCGACACCGTCTCGGGGACCGGCACGGGGGTCGGGACACCTCCGTCGTCGTCCAACGCCCCAGCGAACCGAGCACTGCCACGCCGCTTGCGGCGGGGGGTGGAGGAGGGCGGGGCGGGGGCCGGAGGTGGCTGGGCCGAGACCGTTGCCCGGGCGTCGGGGTGCGCGGGAGCTGCGTACGGCTGGACGAAGGCTGCCGCTCGGGCGTCGGGGCGGCCAGGGCGCGTGAGCGGCTCGGCCGAGGTCGCCGCCCGTGCGTCGGGGTGGGCGGAAGCCGCGAAGGGCTGAGCGTGGGCCGCCACCCGGGAACCGGGATCGTCAGGGGCCGCGGGCGGCTCGGCCGGGACCACCGCCCGGGCACCGGGCTCGTGCCCAGGCCGGGGATGCGCTGCCGTCGCCTCGTACCCGGGACGCGGAAGCGTCCCACTCGCCTCGTGCCCAGGCCGGGGATGCGCTGCGTTCCTCTCGTACCCGGAACGGGAAAGCGCCCCACCCACCTCGTGGCCAGGCCCTGGATGTGCCGGACCCGCCTCGTGCCCGGGACGGAGGTGTGGCGCGGTCGCCCCGTGCCCCGGCGCCGCACCCGCCGCCTGCCCCGGCGCCGCACCCGCCGCCTGCCCCGGCGCCGCACCCGCCGCCTGCCCCGGCGCCGCACCCGCCGCCTGCCCCGGCGCCGCACCCGCCGCCTGCCCCGGCGCCGCGCGCGCCCCGGCCCACGCGTCGGGTCGGCCCCTTGGGCCCGGGTAGGGCTGGCCCACCTGGCCCGGGGACGGGGATCGGCCTCGGTCGTCGCCGCGGTGGGGGGTGCCGCCCAGTACCGCCAGTCTCGCTCCCAGTGCCGTGGCGCGGGACGTCGCGCGGGAGTGGTCGTCCCGGGCCCAGGCGAGGTCGTGGCGGAGGGCGTCGGCCGCTTCCGGGGTGGGGGCCGCCGCGAGGAGGCGGGAGAGACGGGCACGGCGTTCGGCGGCGGCTTGCTGTTCGCGGAGCATCGCGGCGACGCCCGCCTCCAGCGCCTCCCGGGCGCCGGGCAGCGCGTCGTGCGCGGCGACCGCGCCGGCGTACAGCGTGCGGGCCCGGGCCGTCTCGGACACGGCGGCACCGGTACCGTACCGTCCGGCGAAGTCGTGGAGCAGCGCCTCCACCACGTCCCAGGGCGGCAGCTCACGCCCCTCCCGGCAGGCCGCTAGGCCCTCCGGGTCGCGGCGCCGGAACACCCCGCACCAGCCGGCGTCCGGGTCGAGGGACGCCAGCAGTTCACCGAAGTGGCGGGCGAACTCCCCCACCCGTCCGCGTAGTTGTTCCACGGCCATCGTTCAACTCCCGCCCGACTGGAGCCTCGTGGTCCGTAGGGAACACCAGCCGTGTTACGGCGCCGCTACAGGGAGTTTTCGGCCAGGGTCGTCAAGCCGCCCGGCATCTCACACCGGCACCAGCGCGCACCGCGTCACCAGCTCGTCCATCGACAGGCCGAGCGCCCCGGCCAGCGCCGCCACCGTGAAGAACGCCGGGGTAGGCGCCCGCCCGGTCTCGATCTTGCGCAGCGTCTCGGCGGAGATCCCGGCCCGCGCCGCGACCTCCGTCATGCTGCGGTCGCCGCGCGCCGCGCGCAGCAGCCGGCCGAGCCGCACGCCGCGTTCGCGCTCTTCGGGGGTGAGAGGGGTGCGCACCATGCCGTCATTCTAATACCGGCCCCCTCGGACGGACACGGGCGGATTCCAATTCAAATACCGGTATAGTAATTGGCATGATGGAACTCAAGACAGACGCGTCGATCGACGCCATGCACGCCGCCGGCCAGGTGGTCGCCCGAGCCCTGACCGCCGCCCGGCAGGCCGCCGAGGTGGGCACCTCCCTGCTGGAGCTGGACGCCGTCGCCCACGAGGTGCTGAAGGAGGCGGGCGCCACCTCGCCCTTCTTCGGCTACCGGCCCTCCTTCGCCCCGACCCCCTTCCCCGCCGTCCTGTGCGCCTCGGTGAACGACGCGATCGTGCACGGCATCCCCGACGGCTACCGCCTGCGCGACGGCGACCTCGTCTCCCTGGACTGCGGCGCGGTCCTGGACGGCTGGGCCGGCGACTCGGCCCTCAGCTTCACCGTCGGCGCCCCGCGCCCCGCCGACGCCGCGCTGATCGGGACCGCCGAGCGGGCCCTCGACGCGGGCATCGCCGCGGCCGTGGTCGGCAACCGCATCGGAGACATCGCGCACGCGATCGGCACGGTCTGCCGCGCGGGCGGCTACGGCATCATGGACGACTTCGGCGGCCACGGCATCGGCCGCCGCATGCACGAGGACCCGGGCGTCCCCAACGAGGGCCGCCCAGGGCGCGGGCTCCCGCTGCGCCACGGCATGGTCCTCGCCATCGAGCCGATGCTGCTCGCCGGCGGCCGGGACGACTACCACGCGGACGCCGACGGCTGGACCCTGCGCACGAACGACGGCTCCCGGGCCGCGCACGTGGAGCACACGGTGGCGATCACGGACGCGGGCCCGCGCGTCCTCACGGCGCGGGAGTAGCCCTCTCCCGCGGGACGCACCGCCGCGAACATGCCCCCCGGTACAGAACGTGTCATGTTGGGAAATGGGCCCCGCCCGACCGGGTTACCCGGCCCCGGCACGTCGATCGCGAAGCAGCGGAGGACCGGTAACGATGACCAGCGGCTTCATGGGCCCGGAGGGCGACCCGTTCGCGGAGTTCCTGGCACGCTTCTTCGGCGGGCCGAGGCCGAGGCAGATCGACATCGGGCGCCTGCTGAGCCAGCCCGCCCGGGAGCTGGTGCGCGGCGCCGCCCAGTACGCCGCCGAGCACGGCAGCCGGGACCTGGACACCGAGCACCTGCTGCGGGCGGCGCTGGCGACCGAGCCGACCCGGGGCCTGCTCAGCCGGTCCGGCGCCGACCCGGACGCGCTGGCGTCGGAGATCGACGAGCGGACCGGCCCGGTGCAGCACCCGCCGGGCGAGGTCCCGCCGCCGACCTCGCTGTCCCTCACCCCCGCCGTCAAGCGGGCCCTGCTGGACGCGCACGAGCTGGCCCGCTCCTCCGGCACCGGCTACATCGGTCCGGAGCACGTGCTCAGCGCCCTGGCCGCCAACCCGGACTCGGCCGCCGGGCACATCCTGAACGCGGCGCGCTTCGCGCCGCAGGGCCTGCCGACGGAGGCGCCGGACGCCGCGAAGGGCCGTGCCGAGGGGCCCCGGACGACGAACACGCCGACCCTCGACAAGTACGGCCGCGACCTCACCGAGCTGGCCCAGCAGGGCCGGATCGACCCGGTGATCGGGCGCGAGGAGGAGATCGAGCAGACCGTCGAGGTGCTCTCCCGGCGCGGCAAGAACAACCCGGTGCTCATCGGTGACGCGGGCGTCGGCAAGACCGCCATCGTGGAGGGGCTCGCGCAGCGCATCACCGACGGCGACGTCCCCGACATACTGGCCGACCGCCGCGTCGTCGCCCTCGACCTGACCGGCGTGGTCGCGGGCACCCGCTACCGCGGCGACTTCGAGGAGCGGCTGAACAACATCGTCGGCGAGATCCGCGCCCACTCCGACCAGCTGATCATCTTCATCGACGAGTTGCACACCGTCGTCGGCGCGGGCGGTGGCGGCGAGAGCGGCTCGATGGACGCCGGGAACATCCTCAAGCCCGCCCTCGCGCGCGGCGAGCTGCACATCGTGGGCGCCACGACGCTGGAGGAGTACCGCAGGATCGAGAAGGACGCGGCCCTCGCCCGCCGCTTCCAGCCGATCCTGGTGCCGGAACCCACCCCCGCCGACGCCATCGAGATCCTGCGCGGCCTGCGCGACCGCTACGAGGCCCACCACCAGGTCCGCTACACCGACGAGGCGCTCGTCGCCGCCGTCGAGATGAGCGACCGCTACCTCACCGACCGGCGCCTGCCGGACAAGGCGATCGACCTCATCGACCAGGCGGGCGCGCGCGTACGCCTGCGGTCGCGGACCAAGGGCACGGACGTACGGGCCCTGGAGCGCGAGGTCGACCAGCTGGTGCGGGACAAGGACCAGGCGGTCGCGGACGAGCAGTACGAGCAGGCGACCCGGCTGCGGGACCGGATCGTCGAGCTGAAGCAGCGGATCACCGAGGCCACGGGCGACGGCCAGGCCGACGAGGGGCTCGACCTGATGGTGGACACCGAGTCCGTCGCCGAGGTGGTCTCCCGGCAGACCGGCATCCCGGTCGCCAGCCTCACCCGGGAGGAGAAGGAGCGCCTGCTCGGCCTGGAGACCCACCTGCACGATCGGGTGGTCGGCCAGGAGGAGGCCGTGCGGGTCGTCGCCGACGCCGTGCTGCGTTCGCGCGCCGGACTCTCCAGCCCGGACCGGCCGATCGGCAGCTTCCTCTTCCTCGGCCCGACCGGCGTCGGCAAGACCGAGCTGGCGCGGGCGCTGGCCGAGGCGCTGTTCGGCAGCGAGGACCGCATGGTCCGCCTCGACATGAGCGAGTACCAGGAACGGCACACCGTCAGCCGCCTGGTCGGCGCCCCGCCCGGATACGTCGGGCACGAGGAGGCCGGCCAGCTCACCGAGGTCGTCCGCAGGCACCCGTACTCGCTGCTCCTCCTCGACGAGGTGGAGAAGGCGCACCCGGACGTCTTCAACATCCTGCTCCAGGTCCTGGACGACGGTCGGCTGACCGACTCGCAGGGCCGGACCGTGGACTTCACCAACACGGTCGTCGTGATGACCAGCAACCTCGGCTCCGACGTGATCATCCGGCGCGGCGCGGGCATCGGCTTCGGCGCGGGCGGTTCGGAGGCGGACGAGGAGGCGCGGCGCGAGCAGGTGCTGCGTCCGCTGCGGGAGCACTTCCGGCCCGAGTTCCTCAACCGGGTCGACGAGATCGTGGTCTTCCGTCAGCTCAGCGGCGAGCAGTTGCGGCAGATCACCAGCCTGCTCCTGGAGCAGACCCGGCGCATGGTGCACGCGCAGGGCGTCACCGTGGACTTCACCGACGCGGCCGTGGACTGGCTCGCCGAGCGCGGCTACCAGCCCGAGTACGGGGCCCGGCCGCTGCGCCGCACCATCCAGCGCGAGGTGGACAACCAGCTCTCCCGGCTGCTGCTGGACGGCCGGATCGCAGAGGGCGGCCGGGTCATGGTCGACGTCGAGGACGGGCGCCTGGCGTTCGGCTCGCCGCGGCGGCCCGTCCCCGGGCTGTGACCGACGCTCAGCGCGTGGGCCGCACCACCATCGCCGAGCCGCCGCCGCGCCGGGTCTTCTCGGCGGCGGCCAGCCACCTGCCGTCCGGCAGCCGTTGGACGCCGGTCGCGGCGCCGATCTCCGGGTTGGCCTTGAAGGAGTGCCCGAGCGCCTCCAGCTGAGCGCGCGACTCGCTGTCCCACAGGCCGGGTTCGAGTTCCGTCTGGGCGGCATTGCGCTGGCTGGCGCGCGGTGCGGCGATCGCGTCCACCAGGGGCAGTCCGCGGTCGATGAAGCCGGTGAGCGTCTGCAGGACGGTGGTGATGATGGTCGCGCCGCCGGGCGAGCCGACCGCGACGACCGGCTTCTGGTGCTTGTCGAGGACGATCGTCGGCGCGATCGAGGAGCGCGGCCGCTTGCCGGGTCCGGGCAGGTTCGGGTCGTGGACCGCGGGGTCGGCGGGGGCGAAGGAGAAGTCGGTCAGCTCGTTGTTGAGCAGGAAGCCGCGGCCGGGCACGGTGATGCCGCTGCCGCCGGTCTGCTCGATGGTGAGCGTGTAGGCGACGACGTTCCCCCACTTGTCGGCCACCGTGAGGTGCGTGGTGTTCTCGCCCTCGTACGTCGTCGGCGCCGCCGTCCCGCCGCCCGCGCAGGGCGCCGGCCGGCGGGGATCGCCGGGCGCGAGGGGGCTGGTGAGGACGGCGTCGTCCTTGATCAGGCAGGCCCGCGAGTCGGCGTACCGCTGCGACAGCAGTTCCTTCGCCGGTACGTCCTCGAAGGCGGGGTCGCCCGCCCAGCGCCCGCGGTCGGCGAAGGCGATCCGGCTCGCCTCGATGAAGCGGTGCAGGTACTGGGCCTTGCTCGCCTCGGAGAGGTCGGTGCGCTCCAGGATGTTGAGGGCCTCGCCGACGGTGGTGCCGCCGGAGGAGGAGGGCGCGATGGAGTAGACGCCCAGCCCGCGGTACGAGGTCTTGGTCGGCGCCTGGAGCCCCGCGCGGTAGGCGGCGAGGTCCTTGGCGGTGAGGTCGCCGGGGCGGGCGTTCCAGCCGGAGGCGGGGTCGACGGGCGGCTTGTCGACGGTGTCGACGATGTCCTTGCCGAGCCGCCCGTGGTAGATCGCGCCGACACCCTCGCGGCCCAGCTCCTGGTAGGTGCGGGCCAGGTCCGGGTTCTTGAACGTCGAGCCCACGACGGGGAGTTCACCGCCGGGCAGGAACAGCTCGGCGGTGTCCGGGAAGTACCGGAAGCGCTGCTCGTTGGCGGCGGTCTGGGAGCGGAAGGTGTCGTCGACGGTGAAGCCGTGCCGCGCGAGGCGCTCGGCGGGTTCGAGCACCGAGGACAGCGTGCGGCTGCCCCACCGGTCGAGGGCGGTCTGCCAGGTGGCGGGGGTGCCCGGGGTGCCGACGGCGAGGCCGCTGGTGACGGCGTCGGCGAAGGCGAGGGGCTTGCCGTTCTCGGTGAACAGGTCCGCGTCGGCGCTCAGTGGCGCGGTCTCGCGGCCGTCGATGGTGCGCACGGTACGGGACTCGGCGTCGTAGTAGACGAAGTAACCGCCGCCGCCGACACCGGCGGAGTAGGGCTCGGTGACACCGAGGGCGGCGGCGGTGGCCACGGCGGCGTCGACCGCGTTGCCGCCCTTGCGCAACACCTCGATGCCGGCGGCGGAGGCGTCCTGGTCGACGCTGGAGACGGCGCCGCCGTAGCCGACGGCGAGGGGAGTCTTCGGGGCGGCGGGCTTGCCGTGCGCGGCGTGCGCGCTCCGGGCGGCGGGTGGGGCTGCGGGTGGCGCGGCCGCCCCCACCGACATCGCCACGGCGGCCGAGACCGCGAGGACCGTCAGATTACTTTTCCGTGCGCCAGGATGACGCATCCGCACCTCCAGGGACAGGCCGTTCGGGCAGCTTAGTTGATCGCCATGAACGCGTCATGAACACACGGACATCGGCCGCTCGAACGCGGCTGCGCTCACGCCCGCTGGCATGCGCGCCCATGACGGACGACGTACGCGACATCCTCCTCGGCGTGATCGCGGCGGGCGTCAGCGCCACGCTGGGCTGGCTCGCCCGCACCTACCTCTGGAAGCGGAAGCTCCGCCGCAAGCAGGCGTTCTTCGGGCTGCCGGACAGCTCCGATTCCCTGCTCGTCGTCAACCGCGACCCGGCCGCCTCCGAACCGGCGGTCCACCGCTTCGACGTCTTCGCGCTGCTGGAACTCTCCGCGCTGATCAAGGACTGCGGCGCGCACGTCCAGGTGGTCACGCAGGACACACCTGCGTGAGCACTGGGCGCCCGCGTCGGCGGAGGAACTGGAGCGGTTCGACATCGATGTGCTGCCCGGGTTCGTCCTCGCGCGGGCCTCGGCAGGGCTAGCGGACGGCACCATCCGCGGGGACGTCGGTCACCTGGATCAGATCAGGTCCTGGTTCGGTCGGCCCTTGTGGGATATGGAGCCCGCCGACGCGGACGTGTACGTCGGGAAGGTGCTGCGGCACTCGCCCAGCGGCACCCGGCTGGGCCGGTCACAGGCGCTGAGCACGTACTTCATGTTCCTGGAGAGGCGGCACAAGGTCGAACTGCACCGGATGACCGGCCGGGTGGTGGAGTGCCCGATCGACGAGATGAACCGGCCGCGCGGGGCCAAGGCCGCCCAGTTGCGGATCCCGCCGAGTGAGCCGGAGATCGAGACGCTGTTCACGGGCTGGGGCGGCGAGCTGGCAACCTGCCGGAAGTTCGCCCCGACCGCACGGAACTACACCGCCTCGAAGCTGATGTCCCAGGTCGGCCTGCGGGTGAGCGAGACATGCGGCCTCGACCTGGACGACATCAAGTGGGACCTGGGCCGCTTCGGTGAGCTCCACGTCCGCCACGGCAAGGGTGCCCGCGGCTCGGGGCCTCGCGAGCGGATGGTGCCGCTGATCAACGGTGCCGACCGGACGCTGCGGTGGTTCATCGAGGACGTGTGGGGCCAGTTCGATGACGACTACACCCGACCCGACGCCCCGCCGTTCCCGAGCGAGCGGAAGAACACCGACGGTTCCGCCCGCCGGGTCGGCGATGACGCCCTGCGCAACGGCCTCGACAACGCCGTCGAGGCTCATCTGCCGGGCTGGACGGACAAGTTGACACCGCACGTCCTGCGACATCTCTGCGCGTCCCAACTCTATGGGAATGGACTGGACTTGCTCGCAATCCAGGAGGTTTTGGGACATTCTTGGGTCGCCACCACGATGCGGTATATCCACGTGCAGCAGACCCGGGTCGAGGATGCCTGGGTCACCGGGATGGAACGGGCCCGAAGCGGCTGGAAGGACTGGCCCGATGAGGTGGAACCTGCGGCTGACCGCCGCGAACAAGGATATCTGGAAGGCATCCGAGCTCCAGCGGAGCCTGGCCGAGTACGGCCCGGTGATCTCGGCCGGGAAGATGTCCGGCTTGTGGTCCGGCCAGCCGGTCTCCCTCAAACTGGATGACCTGGACGTCATCTGCGTCGTGCTCGGTTGCGAGATCGGCGACCTGCTGATCCCGGAACCGCAGAAGGTCACCCGCCCCGGCGAGGAGAACGTCACCCAGACCGCTGTCGGCGCCGCCGCACCAGTTCCGGCGGTGGTGCCCAAGCGCCGTGACGGCCGGTCGCTGCCGCCTGCATGAGCCGGTATCCAAAGGGCTACCGCAAGCGCACCGACTCCCGCGACGGATGCCTGGCCTGGGACGACTTCAGCGGACGACTCTGCCCGCGGCCCCCGGCGCCCTCCCGCGCCGGGGGCTACGCCGTACAGCCCGCCGGTGAACTTGTCCCGAGACGGGACAGGAGGCGCGTCCCGTCTCGGGACACCGGGTCTGTCCGGGGTTCGGGGAACCGTCTCGCCCGCCGAGGCCGTGACTGCTTCCCGGACGCGCCCGTCCCGTGGGCGGCCCGGCACGCCCTCTGCCGGCGCGAAGGCCGGCGGTAACGGGGTCACGGCGGTGCCCGTGGGCGGCGGTGGGGTGTGGGGGCCTGCGGTCAGGCGGTGTGTCGCGGCGATGGAAGGCGAGGGCGGATCATAGCCGTGTGGCCGTGCGGATCAGCCCGGCGAGGGCGAGGGAGCGGCTGTGCGCGGGCCAGGCGATGTGGGTGACGACGGGGGGTGCGTCGGTCAGGGGGACGGCAGTGTGCTCGGCCCATAGCCAGGCGCGGGCGGAGTCGGGGAAGACGGCCACGGTGCGTCCGAGGGCGATCAGCTGGGCCAGCTGCGTCTGGTCGTGGACTTCGGGGCCCGGGCCGGGTGGGTACGTGCCGTGGCGGGACCAGCGGGCGAGTGGAAGATCGGGGATGTCGCTGACGTCGGCCAGGGACAGAGTCCTCTGCGCGGCGAGGGGGTGCGAGGCGGGCAGGATGGCGATCTGCCCCTCGGTCATCAGTTCCTCGCTGTCGAACCCGGCGAGGGAGTTGAACGGCGCGTGCATGAGAGCCACATCAGCGCGGCCATCACGCAGCATCCCTTCCTGCTCACACGTGCCGCTCGGTAGCACCTCGATCTCGGCGGCGTCGGGCTCGGCCGCGTAGGCGTCGAGGAGCTTGTGCAGCAGCTCGTGAGACGCGCCGGCCTTCACTGCCAGCACCAGGCGGTTGCGGAGGCTGCCCGGACTGCCGGCGCCACCGGCGCGACGGGTGCGGCGAGCGGCAGCGGTGGTCGCGTCGAGGGCTGCGCGGCCCTCGTGCAGCAGCATCTCTCCGGCGCCGGTCAGGGAGACGCCACGGCGGTTGCGTTTCAGCAGACAGACGCCGAGGCGCCGCTCCAGCTGCTGGATCGCCCGGGACAGCGGTGGCTGGGCCATGCCGAGGCGCTCGGCGGCGCGGCCGAAGTGCAGTTCCTCTGCGACGGCCATGAAGTACCTCAGCTCGCGGGTCTCCAAAGTGTCCATGGACGGAGCATACCCCGGTGATACCTACTGGGTATGACAGGGCACTGTATCGGTATTGGATGCGCCGCTTGTCCGCGAGCGAGCATCGGCGGCATGAGCCAAACCATGAACACACCCTCCGCGTCACTGCCCGGCGGCACCTGGACCCTGGGTGATCTGACCGTCACCCGCTTCGGCTACGGCGCCATGCAGCTCGCCGGCCCCGGGGTCATGGGGCCGCCCGCCGACCACGACGGCGCGCTCGCCGCCCTACGCGAGGCCGCCGCCCTCGGGATCACCCACATCGACACCGCCGGCGCGTACGGACCACGAGTCACCAACCAGCTGATCCGTGAAGCTCTCCACCCCTATCCCGCATCGCTGCACATCGTGACCAAGGTCGGCGCGGTCCGCGATCAGCAGGGGGGCTGGCCCCCTGCCCGGCAGCCCGAGGACCTGCGCCGCGCCGTCCACGAGAACCTTGAGGATCTCGGCCTCGATTCGCTCGACGTGGTCAATCTCCGGCTCGGCAACGCTCGAGGTCCCCAGCCCGGCTCGCTCGCCGAGCCCTTCGAGACCCTCGTCGAACTCCAGGAGCAGGGCCTGATCCGGCACCTCGGAGTGAGTAACGCGACGGCGGAACAGGTCGCCGAGGCACAGGCGATCGCGCCGATCGTGTGCGTGCAGAACGGGTACAACATCGCCTACCGTCAGGACGACGGGCTGATCGACGAACTCGCCGACAGGGGCATCGCCTACGTGCCTTTCTTCCCGCTCGGCGGCTTCACCCCGCTGCAGTCCACAGCGCTTTCCGCCGTGGCCACCCGGTTGGATGCGACGCCGATGTCGGTCGCCCTGGCTTGGCTGCTGCGGCGGTCGCCGAACATCCTGCTCATCCCCGGCACCTCGTCGGTGGCACACCTGCGCGAGAACGTCGCCGGCACGGGACTCTCGCTCTCCGACGAGGACCTCGCCGAGCTGGACAAGATCGGCAACTAGCAGGAAACAGCCCGGTCCCCAGCGAACGAATGGGCGGGGATACCGCGACCGGGTCTCGTCGTTGGTGACCGAGGGGCGTGTTCACACATGCTGTTGCGCGGTGGTGCCGTCGGAGGAGGCTCCACCGCGCCAGGGTTGAAGTTCAGCGTGAGGGACGGGCTCTACTCGCCGGGCTGTGATCACGGTCGGCGGTCAGGCCTTCGGTTGTCCCGCAGGAACGCGACGACCCCGGCCCGGTGCCGGCGCTCACCATCATCCAACTGCCCTCATACACACCGGAGCCGAACCCGGTCGAGCTGCTGTGGGTCCACGCCAAGGGAGGATGTCGAGGGCGCCGAGGTCCGCGGATGCCGAGGTCCGCGGATGCCGAGGTCCGCGGATGCCGAGGCCGGTGGCCTGGGATGCTGCGAGAGGGCTGGCCGGGCCCGGCGGGCACCCGTATCCACTTGGCCCGGTCCGAGGACGCCGAGGCGGCCGACGCGCTGATGGCGACCACCGGGGACCAGGTCAGGATCATCCCGGTCCTGCGCTCTGCCATCGAGGACGGCACGGCGGCCTCCACCATGCTCGCCGGTCTCGGCGCCTCGAACACGTCAAACGACTCCGGGTCTCCTACGAGAAACCCGAAGGCCTCCACCTCGCACTCCTCCAACTCGCCTGCAGCATCATCTGCTTGAGACGACTCCGAACGTCATTCTGAAACGATCAGTAAGTCGGTATGCCCGTACCGACAGGCAGCGGTCAGGGAGGCTACGCGTACTTCACGCCCTGTATGTCCGGGTCGGTAAGGGTGGTCAAACCAGCGCTTCGGCCGAGGTGAAGCCGCAGCTCATCCAGCCTGCTCCCCGCGCACGCGGGGGTTGCGCCCCGCCTCAGCAGGGCAAGCGGTCCGACTCGCCTGCTCCCCGCGCACGCGGGGGTTGCGCCGACGAAGCCCGCGACTGCCAGCAGCTCGCCGACTGCTCCCCGCGCATGCGGGGGTTGTTCCGTGAGCGCCCCGACCATGCCGGACCACATGGGGTCGTCCTCGCGCGTGCGGAGGTTGTTCGCGGCCTCTGAGCGAGGCCCGACGGATCAGGGAGTCGTCCCCGCGCGTGCGGGGGTTGTTCGGGCACCACCGTCTACACGATCCGTACCAGCGTGTCGTCCCCGCGCGCGGAGCACCCAACCAGAACCTCACCGGCGACGACCTCGCGTACCTCTGCTCCCCGCGCACGCGGAGCACCCAACCAACCGCGCACCCCCTCATCCCCCTCCGGCCGCCCACCACCCGCCACGTCACCGCCACGCTTCCTCCGCATGCTCGCGGAACCCCCGTGGCGGGCGTCCGGTCACCCGTGCCACCGTGTCCGTGACGCGGTCCTCCGCCCCCTTCGCGATGGCCTGGTCCATGTCCGCCAGCATCGCCGCGAACCGCTCGGGGATTCCCGCCCCGACCAGGCGGTCCGTCAGCTGCTCGGCGCTCAGCGACCGGTGTCGGACCGCCCGTCCCGTGACCTCGGCGATGATGCCCGCGACGTCGTCGTAACTCAGCGCCTCCGGCCCGGTGAGCAGCAGGTCCGTGCAGGGCGCCGTCTCGTCCGTCAGGGCGCGTACCGCGACCGCCGCGATGTCGTCGGCATCGATGAAGCCGACCCGGCCGGTGCCGGCGGCGCTGAGGATGGCGCCGTCGTCGCGGATGCTCGCCGCGTGCAGGTGGTGGCCGGTGAAGTTCTGCATGAACCATGACGGCCGGAGTACCGCCCACTGGTCGAACAGGTCGGCGATCTGCTCGTGGACCCGCCCGACGCCGGGGCCGCCGGCGGGTATGGCCGACGAGCTGAGCAGGACGGCACGCTGTACGCCGGCGTCCCGGGCCCGAGCCAGGAAGGGCAGCATGACCGCCCCAGGGTCCGGGTCGCCCACCGGCGGCACAAGATAGGCGCGATCGACGCCGCGCAGCGCCTCCCTGTACGTAGCGGCGTCATACCAGTCGAAGCGCACGCCTCGAACACCGCCGCCACCGCCCTCACCTCCACCGCCGACCCCGTCGGTAGCGCGGCGGCTGGCCGCCGAGACCGGGCGACCGAGCGCGGCCAGTCCGGCCACGACGCGGCTGCCGGTGTTCCCCGTGGCTCCGGTGACCAGGACGTGGGGTTCGCTCATCGTCATGTCCGCCTCTCGGGCTTCGGATCAGGCTTCGGGCGTCAGCGCGGCGGGGAAGAATCTGGCGTCGTCGAGGAGGCCCGGGATCGCTGACGGGTTCCAGTAGTCGCGGTAGCGGGTGATGCGCCCGTCGATGACCGTGACGACGGCGACGTACGGCATGTCGTACGCCGCATCGCTGGCCACGAGGCGTCCGGTGCCGCGCCACTCGGCGACGATCGTGGTCGGGTCGAGTGTCTCGTAGATCGTCAGCGCGGGGATCTCGCGCAGGTCGATGTGGTCGGGGTACCCCCGCATGTGCTCGGCGAGAGCAGCCCGGCCCTCCAATTTCCCCGGGAAGCCCTGCGGGGCGTAGGGGAACTCGACGACGACGTGCTCGTCGCTCAGGGCGATCCAACCGTCGATGTCCTTCGCTAGGAGCAGGTCCAGGCTGTGGCGGAACAGCTCGGCGGCTGCCATCGGCGCGCCTTGGCCGCTCGAGGTGATGGGTGTGCTCATCGCGGTTCTCCATCCGCTAGAATCCGGACCAACAGTCCGCTTATCTGCCGCATCGAAATATACGGACCGGCAGTCCGCTTGGCAACTGGAGACGCCGTGCCCCCACGCAAGGAGCGCGCAGACGCGCTGCGCAACCGAGAAGCCGTACTGGCGGCGGCCGACGCCCTGTTCGCCCGCTGCGAGAGCCCGCAGGGCGTTTCGATGGACGACATCGCGGCAGCGGCCGGCGTCGGCAAGGGGACGCTGTTCCGTGGCTTCGGCGACCGCGCCGGGCTGATCCGGGCGCTGTTCGAGTCGCGTATCGAGCCGCTACGGCAGGCCGTGGCGGTGGGGCCGCCGCCCCTCGGCCCCGGCACCCCGCCGCGCCAGCGCGTACTGGCGCTGCTGGACGCGATCTTGCGATTCAAGATCGAGAACCGGCATGTGTCCCTCGCTCTGGAGGGAGACGGCGGTGGCAGCCCGTACGGGGCCGACCACTACGCGGGATGGCACGCCACCCTCAGGGACGCGCTGCGCGAGTTGCCCCAGGTGGCCGACGGCGACTTCACCGCGCACGCCCTGCTGGCCGCCACCCGCGTCGACCTGGTCGAACACCTGCTGGCAAACGAGCGCTCGACGCCTGAGCGTATCCGCGAGCAGTTGGCGGCCTTCGTGGCTACGGCTCTGGGGCCGGCCTGAGGCGTCGCCGACCCGCGTACGCATGACCGCGAGCAAGGGCTGCGGCGCGTCGCCCCCGGGCCTGGGAAAACGTACCCGGCCGGCGCGAACTCCGGCTGACAGAGGAACGAGCGAACGGCCGGGACCGCCGAAGCGGCCCGGGGGGTCCCAAGCGGCCGAAGCGCGGCCGAAGCACCGGGGGGCAGGCGGCGGCACCCGAGGGGCGCGGCAGGCGGCTGGGCTAACGAGCTGGTGGGTGATAGCGGGTGAGGCGTCGTGCCTGGTCGGTGGCATGATCCGTGTCTGACGATCATGGTCAATCAGGCGGTGCTGGCGCAACGGCTGTTCACGGGGATCTCTCGGCGTCATCTCGCGTGTCTGATCGAGGAGTTGGCGGCGCCGTGGCAAGCCGGGGTCGAGGGTCGTCGCCATGCTGCACGAGGTGGGGCCAGGAAGCGGGCCGCGGGGGCCGGCGCCCGCCACCAGTCGGTCTTCGTCGACCGGCTGGTGGCCACGCTGATCCATCTGCGGCACGACCTGCCGCACTCGGTACTGGGGCTGCTGTTCGGTGTCGACCGCTCGACCATCACCCGTGCGATCGCGGAGATACGTACGCTTCTGGCCGAGCGGGGGTGCGCGGTCCCCGACCGCCCCGGCCTGCGGTTACGGGCTATGGCCGACGTGTTCGCCTATGCCCAGGCCGAAGGCATCGAGTTGCGTCTGGATGCCACCGAGATCCAGGTCCGCCGGCCACCGGCCGGCCGCGGCGGCCGGCGCGCATTCGTTTCCGGCAAGAAGAAGCAGAACACCATGAAAGCCACCGTCATCGCTGACTGGCGGGGCCGCACGTTATGGACCGATGCCCTGCGGCCCGGTCGTATGCACGATGCCACGGCCGCCCGCAACGAGGGCATCGCCGCCTGCTTCCAGCACTTCCTCGACGTCGAGGTCCTCCTGGCCGACGGCTACCGCGGCCTGAGCCGCGACCACCGCGGGCAAGCGATCACACCACCCAGAAAACCCCGGCCCGGAGCACTGCCCGGCAGAGTCGAACAGTGGGAACGCGACCGCCACGGGCACTCCTCCGACCGCATCACCGTCGAACACGCCCTCGCCGACCACAAACGCTGGAAGCAACTGACCCGCTGGACACATCGCCGCGACCGCCTGCCCGACACCTACCGCGCCATCGCCGGCCTCGTCTCCGACCGAACAGCCAGCATCTGAAGACGGCCGTAAGCAAGGCAAACACGCCTCACCCGCTATCACGCACCAACTCGCTATTCCTCTTGCGATGGGCACAGAGTGTGGGCGGTCCATTCAGAAGATGGCGAGCGGGTTGACCGGCACACCGGTCGCTCCCTGAACGCGCATGGGCGCTGCAACGAAGAGAAAGCTGCAACGACCCAGCTCCTTGCAAATAGCCGCGAGTGGCTCTACGTCCGGGCGGTCGATCAGCGGCATGCCCAGTCGGCAAAGGGCGATTTGATGCATAGCGAGCACCTGGGCGGGCGGAGGAAAGGGCGGAGGGTCCCCGATGTCGCCGGCGTAGACGCTGATCTCGCGTTCGGCCATCCATTCCACGGCTTCGACAGTGATGAAAGGGACGGGCTCTCCCAACTCGGTTCCCACGTTCCAGCCACCGCGCACCACGAGCGCATCTCCCGACCGGACTTGGACGCCCGCTCGTTCCTCGGCCGACTCCAGGTCGGCGGCTCCCACCGCGTGGCCCGCTTCTAGACGTCCCTGGGGGGCCAGATCGAGGAACACGCCGCGGGTGGTGATTCCCTCCGCGAACGCCGTCGTCGATCCGTGAGTGAGGCCGTGTGGCGAAGCTGCCTGGGACAGACTTACGCCTGGGTAAACCTGGTCTCCCTGCGGCACGTGCGACAGCGCATCAATGTGCGTCATGTCCACGTGATGGCTGTTGACGATCAGGACGTCGACCAGGGCAACCGCTGGGGAACCTACCGGGCTCAGCATCTGAAGCACGCCGGCAGGCATGGGCTGTTCGCCGAACGGCAGTGGGCCCACGAGAGGGACCGGTGTGATGGGATGTGCGAGGGAAACGGTCCTCCCCGTGGAAGCTTCGGCCACCCCGCGGGCGCGTACGGCGTCAGTGATGTAATTCAGCGTGCCGCGTTCGTCATCTGCTCCCCACCGGTTCCAATGGGACGGCAGTCCTTCGAGGGATGGCATGTTCATGAGATCACCTGTGTTATCGAGAAGGCGGATAGGGAGGCGTTCGAGGTGAGACACGGAAAGGGTACTTCTGCGTTACCGAATCCGATGGTCTGCTCGCGGGGCGGGCCTGCAGCAGGGATATTGAGCCGTCGGTGAAGCTGATTTCCTGGTCCCCGGTCACGTATGGCCAGTCACTGCCTTATGTGACATGGTCCTGCTTGGCGAACGGCAGAGCGTAAGGAGGCGCAGTTCGGCGAATGCCTTGTTTGGTGAGAGGTGAAGCAGAGCCATTTGCGTGATGCGCGTCGCCGCGTATGGAAAGGGCCCTTGGTAGCCGGGCGGGAGTATGTAACTGTGTGTCAACGCGGTCCGGATCCGTGTCAACTCGCCGCGTCGCCGTCCTGTGCCGCGAGCCATCCATTGCTCGCGAGCGCGTCGGCGAGCTCGTCCACCAGCGCGGGCAACTCCTTCAGCGTTGTCGCTGTGCCGAAGACGTAGTGGTCGGGGCGCTCGAGGAAAATGCGCCGACCCGTGCTGGCATACCAGCGCTCGTACTCGCCGTCGATGTCCCATAGGGAGACATCTCCGTTTGCCCCGCGGCTGATATGGAAGAAGTCCATGTCCAGGGACTCCAGCAGACGCAGCTGCCGCCCGTTGAACAGCTCCCTGGGCACGGGATGCCGCGAGACAATGCGCCATCCTTGCCGGCTTGCGAAGTTGTCGAGGCGGTCGGCGCGGGTGCCGCGTACGACGCGCGCTTGCAAGCCCGGGCGCCCATCCCCGCCCGGTGCCTCCAACGCCCCAGCGGCGCCCGGGGCACGCACGATCCCCTGGGTCAGCCGGGGGAACTCGCCCTTCGGCTGGTTTCCCGACCGGAGCATCTCGTCGCGCTGACGTGCTTGCTCCCGGTTGCTCACCAGGACAGCCCTGCCCAGCCTGCTAGACATCTCGATCAGTGCACGAACGTGCGGTTCACGTTCGGTCTGATAGGTTTCGAGCAGTATGTCATTCGCCGTGCCGGTCAGGACGGCGGCCAGTTTCCATGCCAGGTTCTCTGCGTCCCTGATTCCCGATTGCATGCCCTGCCCCATGTGAGGTGGCATCGTGTGTGCGGCATCCCCCATGAGAAGCACCCGGCGTTGACGCCAAGGCGTGGTGACCGAGCTTTCGAAGTCGTACACAGCGCGTCGAATGATCTTCCCATGTTCCGGTACGAGCCCCCAGCGGCCGATGAGACTCCAGCAGAACTCCTCACTTTGCAGCAGTTCGCGGGATTCCTTACCTCGTGCGGAGAACTGGAACCTCGTGTGACGCCGCCCGCCCCAGCGGCCGACCATTCCGGGGCGCTCGTAGTCCAGGATATGCGCGTTGTCCGGCATGCCCGGCAGTTCGCAGTCGGGGTCACTGAACTCGAAGTCTATGACCAGTTGCGGTTCCGCCTCGAAGCCTAGGTCGATCCGCTCGGCCCCGATTGCCTCGCGGACGAAGCTGTTGGCTCCGTCGGCGCCGATGACGTACTTGGAAGTGATCACGCATTCAGAGTCGGGGTGCTCGTCTGGGTGGACCAAGGTACGTACGCCGTGATCACCCTGCGTGAGCTGTGCAGCTCGGACGCCCCCGAGGAAGCGTACCCCGAGCTTGCGGCCACGGCCGTCGACAGCCCTTTCGTAATCGGGTTGATAGGCAAGGTAGTCAGATTTCCAGCCCGACCCGTTCTGGCCGGACTCGACCCGGCTCAGGACCTCACCCTCAGCGCTGATCATCTCCATGGAGATGAGAGGTTGGGCCGCCAGTTCCACGGTTTCCGCCACCCCGAGCCGCTGGAAGACACGCATGATTTCGCCGTCGAAGTGGCCAGCACGGTGCCACTGGTAGCGCTCAGGGTGACGCTCGACCGCGATGACGTCTAGACCACGCTGTGCCAATAGTGCTGCGCATGTCATGCCCACTGGTCCGTACCCCACGACGAGCACGTCGCACATGAAATTCGGGGGGAGAGCGGATGGGCTGCTTTGAGACATGGAAGCAACTCCCTTCTCTTTCGCTTCGTGAATGCTGAAGTCACACGGTGGCTGCGGCTCATCACCTGAAAAGTCGAACAAGCTTGATTGCACCCTCAGTGCGGTACTAATACAGCTAGCCGGCTCATTGAGCACCTGACCGCCCGCGTGAGTCAATTTCGACGTTACGGTCTCAGATTGGCCGGGCGCAATAGGTATGCCACTGAGTGAAACAGAGAGTACTTCCTGCCGTGGCCAGAGGAACCTACTGAGCTGTTTCCAACCCCCTCTGTACGGTGCACTGGTTGTATGAGGGCCGAGGGTGGAAATAGGTGAAGCTGCTGGTGGACGGGGTGTTGGCCAGAGTAATCTGTCCGTTCGGAGCTTCGTGTGCTTGTCTACCCCTCGGGACTCGATCTGCCCAACTCGGCCCTGCGGCGCCCCTCGTGAGAGTGGGCGCTCACGAGGGGCGCCGTCGAGATCGACTACGACCTGGCCATCGGTGTCAGAAGTGCTCTCGCCGGCCAAAGACCAGGGATGCTGACGGACTTCGGACCGTGATACCGGAGGGCCTGTAGAACTTTCTCGTCGGAGGCGGCGAAGGTGCCGACCAGGCAGGAGAGGGTCGGACCGAAGATGGCCGGCTCACATCACAGCATCGTGACGGGATGCTGCGGCTTGCCAGGCAACAGCACTGGGCGGCAGCGCCAGGGCTCAAGTGCAGGGCTTGCCGTATGGCCTCGTCTGTACTGACGGGTTGCGGGTGTAGTCCGTCTTCGGACTTCCGGGCGGGCCGCCCACTGGCGGGAGAGGGCGCAGCGGGCGTCCCGGTTGGGTGCGGTCAGGGAGCGAGCAAGACCGTCTTGCCGGAGAGCCGCCCAGCGCCGGCGTCCTCATGCACGGCGGCCAGCTCGGCGATCGGGCGGTAGGCGGCAACGTGGACCCGGAGCTTGCCGACATCCACCTTGGTGACCAACTCGGCCAGCTGGGCTCCGTCGCTGCGGACCCACAGATTCGCGCTGCGCACCCCCCGGGCGGGGTCTTCGGGAATCGGGCCGGCCGTGCTGACGGCGACCCCGCCGTCGGTGACGTAGTGCGTCAGCTGTGCGAGCTCCTCCGGGGAGACACGCACATGGTTCGCCACTACCTGGAACGGGCCGCCCACAGCGGCTGGACCCGCGGCGAGGTCGAGGGGGCCGACAACCTGGTTCGCGCCGTAGCTCCAGAGGCGGTCGGCGTGCTGCGGTGCACCCACCGCGGTCACGTGCGCTCCTGCGTCGACGGCGAGCTGCACCACAAAGCTGCCGACCGCGCCTCCCGCCCCGTTGACCAGGATGGCCTGGCCCGGCTTCAGCTCAGCGAGTTCGAATGTCGTCTGCCAGGCCGCCAGGCCGGTCAGCGGCAGCGCCGCAGCGTCGACGAGCTCTGTCGTCCGGGGCGCCGGGGCCAGAAACTCGGCCGGGGCAAGCACATACTCAGCGGCGCCGCCGGCGGAGTCGAGGGGTAGCATCGCCACAACTTGGTCGCCAGCCTTCAAACCCGTTACGTCCGGGCCGAGTTCGGCGACGGTCCCCGCCAGGTCGATGCCCGGCACGTAAGGGAAGGTGATCGGCAGCACCTCGGCCAGGGCACCGGCGCGGATGTGGTCGTCGACCGGGTTGAACGACGTGGCCGCCACCCGCACTAGCACCTGGCCGGTGCCGGGAACCGGACGATCGACGTCCTCGTAGCGCAGGACATCGCTGTTGCCGAACTCGTGGAAACGCATTGCCTTCATGGCACTTTCCTCCAGGGGGGTGTATTGATGCCGTCGCAAAAGGCGATCAGGCGGGAAGGTGAAGCACGTCGAGGCGCTCAGGCCAGCTGTACCGACCGGGTGGAGCTGCCCGTCGCCATGCGGTCGATGGTGCTCACTGCGCTGCCGGGGTCATCGGCGGTGCCGACGGCGAGCAGCAACGGGACGAAGTGGTTAGCTGCCGGGTAGGCGATCGCGACGACGGGTGTTTTGTCGCGTTAGTCCATGAGGGCGCCGACGTCGCCCTGGGGGGCGGCCGTCAAGGGCCCATTCGCCGAAAGCCGTGGTGTCGACGGCGAGTTCCGGCCGATGGAAGACGCCGAAACCGCGCGTCGTGAAGCCCGAGCCGAGAACGAGGACGACTTCTGCGTGCAGGGGTAGCAGTCGCGCCCCAAGTTCCGGTCCGGGCGCTGGGGTCGAGGCTGCGCATCGATAGCTGCACGATCGGATCGGAACGTCGGCCGCGGGATACATGGCCATGAGCGGGATGAAGCGTCGTGATCGAGGCTGCGGTCGGCGAACTCGTGCACCGGGTCTGGCCCAGCAGGACCCTGAGTCGCTGAGCCAGGTCACTGGTGTCTGCTGGGGTGGCGTAGGGGAGGGTCTTATAACAGGGGTAGAAGCTGCTGAAGTCGTAGTGCTACGGGGTGCCGGTCGCGGCTGCGGAGATTGCGGCCGGCGCCCGTTTCCAGTAGGCCGAGACGACGACGATGGTCCGGGATTTGGGCATCGACCGGGCCCAGGCGAGGAGGTCGCCGAACCACTGTGGGTCGTCGAGGGTGAATGGAGGCCCCATGGTTGACGAAGAAGCTGGGCAGGGGCCCGCCGGAGGTGTGTCACACCCGCTGCTCACGCGTCCATGGACGGACACGGGCAAGGATGTCGTCATGCGCTGCGGTTGGTATACACGATGGGGAGGGGGGAGGGCAGGTTGCTCGTGATGGTCATCGAGATTCACTGGATCACTTGCCAAGGAAGGTGATGTCACTTTCCGAGGCAAGTGACAAGGTAGCCCATCATGAGTCGCCCAGGCAAGTAATAAGAGTTGCCCAGGCAAGTATGGTGGGGCTTATGGATACTCAGTCGCCCTGGCTCGACGACGACCAGCAGGACCTGTGGCAGGCGCTCCTCGCGGTCGTCATGACCCTCCCGGCCGCCCTCGAACGCCAGATCCAGCGAGACGCGGGCATCTCCAACTTCGAATACGGAGTCTTGGCCCGGCTGTCCGTGGCCGACGAGACCACGATGCGGCTCAGCGACCTCGCCCGAGTCTGCGACAGCGCCCAACCCCGTCTGTCAAAGGTGATGGATCGCTTCGAAGCCCGCAGCTGGGTTACCCGTCGACCCGACCTCAGCGACGGTCGATACACCCTTGCCACCCTGACCGACGCCGGCAGGCAAAAGCTTGTCGAGAGCGCACCGGAACACGTCGCCCAGGTGAAGCGGCTTGTATTCGATCCGCTCAGCGCCGCCCAGCGCCGCCACCTCCAGGTCGCACTCACCCGCATCGCCGCCGCCGCGCGCCGGGAACTCGAAGGAGACTGAGTGCCGTCTTCAGGCGGAGTATCCCGTGAGGGGGTGTGTCAATTCAGTACTGCGACGACACTCCGTGACGTGGGGGTGCGGCGTCGTTGATTGTTGCGTGGCGGAAGAGATAACTGACGACTGGTCAGATGCCTTTGCGGACTTCGTGGCGAGGTTCGCGGGCCGGTTCGGCCGGGTGGAGCCACGGCGACGGATGGTGTCCCGAGGCGTCCCCCGGAGTGCGGACACGGGGGTTCATGCCGCGAGCGTGAGTCTGTGCTCTGCCCGGTGCTGCAGTTCGAACTCAACTGGTGAGAGGTAGCCGAGGCTGCTGTGGCGCCTGCGGGCGTCGTAGTAGGCCAGCCACTGACGGAGACCTACGTTCCACCAGGACACCCTTCCTCGGATCATCAAGATCCATTGTCAGAGTGTCCACACCCCAGGGGACACCTCACACGGAGACCGCCCCCACACGATCGAAGTCCCGCTACACTCCAGCCTCCCAGCAAAACTCGCAGGTCAGACAGCAAAGTCCTGCTGGAGTACTAGCTTGATCTTTAACCTGTGCGGCGAGGTCGCGGGGTAGTCGACTTCTTGGTCCGGGACATGGTGGGGCCCGTTCTGCGAGGTGTGTGGACATCGTGCCGTGGGGTGGGTCGGGTGTTCTTGCGGCCGGGAGGCCGTCCCGGTCCGGGGCGGGTGGGTTTCGGTGCTTGGGCCGGGCAGCCGGCCGTCGGGCGGATGTGCCGGAAGTCGCGGCGGACCCGTGCGGGGGTGAGTCTGTCCGGGGAGACGGGCCTCTCCCATGGGCGACGCCGGTCGGCTGCCGACGGCCGGGCCAGTCGCAGTGGGGTGTAGGCGGCGAGGATCAGCCAGGTCCAGCGGTCGGCCGCCTCGGGGGTTCGGATCTTCGGGCAGGTCCAGCCGAGGGTCTGTTTGAACAGGCGGAAGGTGTGCTCGATGTCGAAACGACGCAGGTATGCCTGCCAGAGCCGGTTGGTGTCAGCTTCTGTGGCGTCGGTTCCCGAGCACCACAGCCAGACCGGCTTCGGGGTGGCTCCGCTGGGCAGGTGGTCGATGTCCAGGCGGATCACGGTCCCCTCGACGACCGGAAGGGTGGCGTCGGCCGTGGCCCAGGACGAGCGGTGGGTGAGCTTGGGGTGGAGCCGGTCCCAGGACCGGGCGGTGGCGGTGCCGTAGAGGCGTGTGCCGGTGACGGTGTGGGTGTCCGGGGTGCCCCGGGTGTCGGGCTGCCCGAAGACGAACTCGCCCCCGTGCCGCGGCGGCCGGCCCCTGGTGTGAGGCTGCCGCGGCGGGGCTGGCCGGCGCAGGACACGGTCCGACCGCATCCGGGCCAGGACCCGCACCGGCAGGTCCCGCAGGAGGTGGGCCGGACGAGGTGCGTCGTATCCGGCGTCCGCGATGACCAGGACGTCCGGGTCGCTGCTTTGCCACTGGCCTGCGGTGATCAACCGCTCGACCAGTTCGCGCAACTGCCGGGCGGTGACGGTGGCAGTGTCGTCCCCGGGCGCCGGACGCAGAGCGTCCAGCGGGGCGGTCCACGAGCCGCGGCCCGGCTCCAGCGCGCAGACGATCGAGTACGGCCAGCCGGGGACGGGGATGTGCTGGTCCTTGCCCCGGCCGTAGGTGTGACACAGGATCCGCTGGGGCGAGGTGTGGGCGTCGGGCCGCAGCCGGCAGGTGACGTCGACAGCCAGGACCAGCCGGCCGTCCGCCGACCGGGGCAGAGGCACCGAAGCCAGGGCCCGCCGCATCCCATCCACGTCGACCCGGCCCTTTGAGACGGCACCGTAGGGACCTCCGTGTCCACGGCGGTGTTCGCCCACCAGTGACAGTTCGGCCAGCGATCTCACCGGCCCGTCCCCGCACAGAACTGCGTCCGCCAGCTCGAACAGAGCGTCCGAACGAGCGGTGAGGCAGGAGTAGAACTCGCCCCGGAAGCGTGACAGTTCCGCCAACGCATCTCGGCGAGCATCGCGATGCAGCAGACTCATCCTCACGGCCTTCGCGCTGAATGTGTGTGTTCCTTGGTCGGAGCACATGTTCAGCCGAAGGCCGCTTCCGTGTACGGCGGATACCGAACCGAGTGATCAAGTACGACGCACCGTTCGACGGCACACGTTAAAGATCAAGCTAGGGCATGTTTCGAAAGTGGGTCTTGATGATGCGCTTGCCTTACTTCGGAAGTAATCGTCTTGCCGGACTGTGCGGGCTAGGTTGGTGATCTCGCCACGTGAGCAGGACGCGGACCATACGGAGAGGCCAATCATGTCCATAGCCACATCTACGACCGCACGGACCGCGGTTGAGGAGTTACTGCGCCGGATCGGTGAGGGCGACCCCGAGCGCATCGCCGAGTTGTACGCCGAGCGGGTCGATTGGAAGCTGAACTGGCCGGAGGCCGAGCACGGTCGTACTGCCACGCCCTGGATCCGTCATCGGTCCACCCGGGCCGACGCGGCCGCCCACTATCGCGAACTTGCCGAACACCACGTGCCGGAGCAGGTGGCGACTGAGGTCGAGCGCATCCTCATCGATGGAAACGATGCGGTCGTGATCGGCGAGATTCGCCAGACCGCCCGGTCCACCGGACGTGCGTATCGCGCGCGGTTCGCTATGCACCTTACCTTCGACGACGGCTTGGTCACCCGACATCACATCTATGAGGACAGCCTCGCGGTTGCCCAGGCATTCGACACCGAAGACCAGTGAAAGCCACCAGGCCGAGCATGAGGATGCTGGTCACCTTTAGGGACCGTTGCATCCACACGTCCCATCCAGAACGCCGAGCTTGCCTGGAGCCAGGATGGATGTCCCCATGACCACGGAACAGCCGTTTCGCGGGTGCGCGAAAGCCCCCGCCGGAGCGAGGGTCTTGCATATACGCAGGTCAAGCGCTCGTCATGAAGGTGAGTTCAAGGTGGGACTCTTGGAATGCGTCCGAACCGCCGGATGGCGGCGCACATGGCGGCCATGCTCCCCGGGGTACGGGTCAACGTCGATCCGGAACCCGGCCCCGACCGGGGCGCCTTCCAGATCGGGAGCGAGCGCTACCGCATGGACCCGGGCGTCACGGAGTACGTCCTGCTGGCCCGGCTGACCGCCGGGGACCGCCGGGAGTCCCGGCCCGCGTTCCTGTTCTGCGGCCAGCGCGCGATCACCAACCAGGCCGCCACCCGCTACCTCGCCCGCCACCACGAGAAACTGGCCCGCAAGTACGGCGGCAACTCGTTCGTCCTCCTCCTGAAGGTCGTCAGCTCCCAGGTATACGGCCCGGACGTCGTCGAACTCGTAGGCGACCTCACCCGCCCGGCCACCAGCCCCCTACCGACCCCGGCACCGATGTCCCCCCACAACTCCCACCGGGCCTAGGCGCGGTGTGCAGCTGACCTTCCGTCCGGGGGCGGACCGGTTCCCTTCGTCGGGGCGGTTCGTCGTGCGGGCAGTGATCTCCGGCTGCGTTGCGCAACGTATCGGGAGGACGGAGGGGTGTGGTGACGACACGCATCTTTCGGGCATTAGCCCTATTTACGGCGCTTGTTGGGCTATAGGTTCACTCTTCGGCCATCTCGGCGTAGAGCTGGGAGAGTTCGGGGGCGCCGTCCTCCGCCCATGTCTGGCCGGAGGAGACGACGTCGAACTCGCGGCCCGAGGCGAGGCGGACGACGGGCTGGCCGTCGCGGCGGATGGTCCAGGCGGCGCCGGGGACGGTGCGGACGAGGACCGTGCCGAGGTAGAGCCCCGCGTCGTTGCCCAGCCAGGAGAGGATCTCCTCGTCGCCGCGCCAGCGCGGGAGCATCTGGTCGAGCTGCTCCAAGGAGGCGGCGGAGTCGTCGAGTCGGACTCCCTCGCGCAGTGCCTGCGAGCGGAGCAGATCACAGTCGGCGAGCAGTTCGCCGATCCCCTCGGCGTCATGCGTCCGCGAAACCTCGCGCCGGTCGTCGCGCCGCCTGCCCAGGAAGGGGATGTTCATACCTCCAGACTGTCATTCGTACCGCCGTCCGCACCACTGGGCACACGGGACCGACCGCATGCCCGCGCGCGTCACACGTCCAGGTCGAGGTCCACGACGACCGGCGCGTGGTCGGAGGCGCCCTTGCCCTTGCGCTCCTCGCGGTCGACGTAGGAGTCGTCGACGGCCTTGGCGAAGGGCGCGTTGCCGTAGACCAGGTCGATGCGCATGCCGCGGTTCTTGGGGAAGCAGAGCTGGCGGTAGTCCCAGTACGTGTACGGGTGGTCGTACTTGAGGGGGCGCGGGACCACGTCGGACAGGCCGGCGCCGCGCAGGGAGGTGAGGGCGGCGCGCTCGGCGGGGGTGACGTGGGTGGCGCCCTCGAAGGCGGCGCGGTCGTAGACGTCGTCGTCGGCCGGGGCGATGTTGTAGTCCCCCAGCACGGCGAACGGGCGGTCGCCGGCCGCGTCGCCCTCGACGGCGGCGCGGAGCGCTTCGAGCCACTGGAGCTTGTAGGCGTAGTGCGGGTGGCCGACCTCGCGGCCGTTGGGCACGTACACCGACCAGACGCGGACCGGGCCGCAGGTGGCGGAGACGGCGCGGGGCTCCTCGACGCCCTCGTACCCCGGGTCGCCGGAGAGGCCCTTGACGACGTCGGTGAGGCCGACGCGGGAGAGGACCGCCACGCCGTTCCACCGGCCGGTGGCGTGCACCGCGGCCTCGTAGCCCGCCTCGCGCAGCTCGTCGACGGGGAACTGCGCCTCGGCGACCTTGGCCTCCTGGAGGCAGAGCACGTCGGTGCCGCTGCTCTCCAGCCAGGCGAGCAGCCTCGGCAGGCGGGCGGTGATCGAGTTCACGTTCCAGGTCGCGATGCGCATGTCCTCCAACCTACCGGGCGGCACTGACAACGCCGTCCCGCCCGGGGCCGGGGCCTCAGAGCCGTGCGGAGTCGCCGGGTGTCAGGCGCAGGTGCTCGGCGCCGCCCAGCTCGCCGATCTGGCGGTCGTAGATCGGGCGGGCGAGGTCGGTGAGCAGGGCGTCGTGGATGTCGTAGGCGCGCTGCGGCCGCACCTCGCGGACGTAGTCGATGACCTCGGAGATCTTGCTCCAGGGGGCCATGACGGGCAGCATCAGCGTCTCGACGGGGTGGTCGGGAACGGTGAGGGCGTCGCCGGGGTGGAAGACCTTGCCGCCGTCGACGAGGAAGCCGACGTTGGTGACGCGCGGGATGTCGGGGTGGATCACCGCGTGCAGCTCGCCGTGGACCTGGACGTCGAAGCCGGCGGCGGTGAAGGTGTCGCCGTGGCCGACGGTGTGGACGCGGCCGGGGAAGGCGGCGGAGACCTTGTCCGCGACCGACCTGAGCGTCCAGATCTCGGCGGCCGGGTTCGCCTCCAGGGCGGCGCGCAGCCGGGGCTCGTCGAAGTGGTCGGCGTGCTCGTGGGTGACGAGGAGGGCGTCCGCGCCGAGGGTCGCGTCCTCCTCGCTGAATCCGCCGGGGTCCAGGACGAGCGTCCGCCCGTCCTTCTCCAGGCGGACGCAGGCGTGCGACTTCTTGGTGAGCTTCATCCCTCCATCCTGCCTCCGCGCACCGGAGCACGCGGCGCGTGGAGGCCCGGGGAGCGGGCCCGGAGAGCGGGCGCGGCGGGCGGGGGCGCGCAAGGCGGGGGCTGGCGGGCGGGGGTTGGCGGACGGGACCGGGCGGACGGGACCGGGCGGACAGGGGCCCGGTGGGGCCCGGGGCTCACTCCGGTGGTGTCGTCTCCTCGCGGATGACCTGCTGCGCCACCCGGAAGGCCCGGTGGGCGGCGGGTACGCCGCAGTAGACGGCCGCCTGGAGCAGTACTTCCTTGATCTCGGCCGGGGTGAGGCCGTTGCGCAGGGCGGCCCGCAGGTGCGGGGCGAGTTCGTCGACGTGGCCGGCGGCGATGAGCGCGGTGAGCGTGACGCAGCTGCGGGCACGCCGGTCCAGCCCGGGCCGGTCCCAGATCTCGCCCCAGGCGTACCGGGTGAGGAGCTCCTGGAAGTCGCCGGAGAACTCGTCGGCCTGCGCGAGCGCCGCGTCGACGTAAGCGTCCCCGAGCACCTCGCGCCGCACCTTGAGCCCGGCGTCGTACGGGTCGGGCCGCCCGTGCGGCTGCGCCGGTACGGCGGCCGGGGCGATCTCGGCGATGGGCGCGGCCTGCGGGGGCGGGACGCGGGCGGGCTGGACGGGTGCGGCGGGGGCGACGGCCACGGAGGCGGCGGGGGCCGTGGGCACGGGGCTCATGGGGGCCGGGAGGGCGACCTGCCCGGTGGAGGCGTCGTGGGCGGTCTGCCAGGCGGAGGAGAAGTGCCGCACCAGCAGGTCGGTGACGGCCGCGGGCTGCTCGACCGGGACCAGGTGGGAGGCGCCGGGGACGACGGCGAGGCGCGCGTCGGGGATGCCGGCGACCAGCGTACGGGCCTCGGCGGGGCCGGTGACCTGGTCGTCGGAGCCGACGAGGACGAGGGTCGGGACGCCGACGTGGCCGAGTTCGCCGCGGACGTCGAAGGAGGCGAGGGCCTCGCAGGCGGAGATGTAGCAGCCGGGGTCGGTGGTCCGCACCATCTGCACGGCCCACTCGGTGATCGCGGGCTGCGCGGCGGCGAACCCCTGCGTGAACCACCGCTCCGGCGAGCTGCGGGCGATGGGGTCGAGCCCGTTGGTCCGCACGATCACGCCGCGCTGGCGGAACTCGTCGGCGGTGCCGAACCGCGGCGAGGCGGCGATCAGCGCGAGCGACGCCAGCCGCTCGGGGTGCCGCAGCGCCAGGTCGATCCCGACCGCACCGCCGAAGGCACAGCCCGCGTACCCGAAGCGCTGCACGCCGAGTCCGTCCAGCGTGGCCAGCAGCCGCGCGGTGATCTCCTCGACGGAGCCCGCCGGATACGCGGGCGCGCCCCCGTGTCCGGGCAGATCGAACCGGAAGACCCGCCACTGCTGCGCCAGCTCGGGCACCTGGCGGTCCCACATGTGCCAGGTGGTGCCGAGGGACGGACCCAGGATCAGGACTGGTAGGTGTTCGGGCCCGTCAAAGCGGTATTGCAGCGTTTCGGTCTTGCCTTCGGTCACGGGTTCACACCTTCGTCTGTCACGATCTGTCACTCGCCCCCTGCGAACCTCCCCATGCCTCCGCCGCCGGAAGCAGGTGATCCGACGCGCCGTTCGTGGCGAGGTACGTGAGGCAAGACGCCCGAGCATCGTACAGACGGTTCCTGCGAAGGCCGTTTGCGGCCGTTGCTCCGGCTCACGCGCGCGCGGCCGCCAGGTGCTCGCGGGGCACAGGCGGCGAAGGTGGTCACCGGGATCCCCAGCTCTCGGGCCAGTTCGGGCCGCGCCGGCTGAAGCACGGCGTTGTTCCACTCGTGGCCCGCGCCCTACGTCGGCATGCCCGCGGCGAGGGCCTCTTCCAGACTCATCAAGGGTGCGGCCGCGGGCCTGACGGCGGCGAGTGTCGTCGTCTCGGCGTTGTCGATCGCCGGTTGCGGCGGGAGCGGCGACGCGGGGAGCGCCGCTTCCGAGCCGACGCGAAGCAGTGCGCCGGTATCCGCTTCACCGGCCTCGCGCGGGGGCGAGGCCGGTGAGAAGTCGCTGGGGCAAGTGCAGAGCGACCTCCGGTCGGCCGCGGGGCCGTACGGCGATCTGCGCGTCCAGGACCGCCCGCCCGGCATGTGTGCCCTGCATGCCACCGTGGCGACCCGTGAGGTCCTCGACGTCACGGCGATGGAGGAGGTCGTCGCGCGGCCGCGGACACGCGGCTGGACACCGGACGGCCCCGTCGAGCCGGTGTCCGGGAACAAGGCCGACGGCAACCTCACCTACGTCACGTCCGGCGAGTGGCGAATCCTGCTGGGCGCAGCGTCCGTCACTCCGGAGGTCAGGGAGGCATACGCCCCGAACGAGGGCGTCATCGTCATCGGCGTCACCCGGCCCTGCAAGGGCTCAGCGACTCCCCGGCCCAGTCCTACCGCCAAGCCCCCGTCCTGGCCTACGGACGGCTGAGCAGCCTCCACCCACCCCACCCCACCCCGCGTGCCGGGCGGGGTGGGTGGAGGCTGCTTGTCACTGGCGGGCGGGGGCCGGGGTTTCGGTGGGTGGGATCGGGATGGGTGGGGGGTCGGTGTCGGGGAGGGGCGGGGTGTCGTTCAGGAAGCCGCCCGACTGGTGTTGCCAGAGTCTGGCGTAGGGGCCGTTCGCCTTGATGAGCTGGTCGTGCGGGCCCTGTTCGGCGACGCGGCCGTGGTCGAGGACGACGAGGCGGTCCATGCCGGCGACGGTGCTCAGGCGGTGGGCGACGACGAGGGCGGTGCGGCCGTGCATCAGGCGCCACAGGGCGTCCTGGACGAGGACCTCGCTCTCGGAGTCCAGGGCGCTGGTCGCCTCGTCGAGGAGGAGGACCGGGGCGTCGCGCAGGATGGCCCGTGCGAGGGCGACGCGCTGGCGCTGGCCGCCGGAGAGTTTGACGCCCCACTCCCCCACCAGGGTCGCGAATCCGTAGGGGAGTTGGTCGGCGAACTCCGTGACGTGCGCGGCCTCGGCCGCGGCCTGGATCTCCGCGTCGGTGGCACCGGGCCGGGCGAAGGCGATGTTGTCGCGCAGGCTGCGGTGGAACATGGCGGGTTCCTGCGGGACGTACGCGATCAGGGAGCGCAGGTCGGCCTGGCTCAGCCGGCTGATGTCCTGGCCGCCGATCCGGATGTGTCCGCCGTCGATGTCCGACATCCGCAGCAGGAGCCGGGTGAGGGTGGTCTTGCCGCCGCCGGACCGGCCGACCAGGCCGACGCGCGCGCCCGGCGGCACGTCGAGGTCGAGGCCGCGGAAGATCGGCTTCGCGCCCGCGTGGGCGAAGGTGACGGACTCGAAGCGGACGCTCGTGTCCCGTGGCGCGAGCGGTTCCGGATCGGGCGGGTCGAGCACGGTCGGCGGGTCCAGCAGCAGTTCCGTGAACTGCGCGGCCTCGGTCATCGAGCTCTCCAGTCGCCGGTAGATCTGGTTGAACTCGAACATGATCTGGGTGGCGTTGGAGTAGTACGTGAAGGCCACCACGATCTCCTCCACGCTCTGGCCCGGTCCGCCGAAGGCCAGGGCGACCACCAGGCCCAGCACATTGGTCAGCACGGACAGGGGTGCGATCAGCGTGTCGACGCGCAGGTTGCCGTAGTCCCACGATCTCAGCGTCAGGCGCCGGGAGTCCGCGACGCGACTGCGGTGTTCGGCGGCCTCCCGGCGCTCGGCCGCGAAGGCCCGGATGGTCTCCATGTTGGTGAGGCTGTCGGCGACATGACCGGAGACCCGGGCGATCGCCGCCTCGCGGTCGTGGACCAGCCGCTGCCGGCGCCGGATCAGCGGGATCGCGGCCACCACGGTCAGCGCGATCATCAGCAACAGCCCGGCCACGAGCAGCGGTTCGTAGTGCCACAGGACGACGGCACCGAACACCAGAGGGACCAGCGAGCCCACGATCCGGTACGTCACCGTGTCGACGAAGTCCTCGAAGCGCTTGCCGAAGCTCAGCACGCGCTTGGTCAGGGAGCCGGCGAAGTTGTCGTGGAAGAACGCCGCGTCCTTGGCGAGGAGTTCGTCCATCCCGGTGACGTACAGGTGCTCCATCCCGAGGGCGTCCACGCGGTTGAGGCAGTGCTGCCCGACCCGCCACAGCGCCTCGGCCAGCAGCAGCGTCACGCCGAACGCCAGCACGTACGGCAGCGCCGAGGCGAGGCTGAGACCGTCGCCGTCGGCGGCCTGCCCCGCCAGCTTGGCGATCAGCAGCGGGGCGACGTACCGGATGCCGATGTTGCCGACGGCCGGCAGCAGCAGGGCGGGCAGGGCGAGGCGTCGCAGTCGTAACAGTTCCTGGCCGTAGCGACGTAGCGCCAGTACGACCGCGCCGCCGTTCGGCCTGGGCGGCGGCGTGTCCGCTGTCCCCATCACACCTCCGTAGGTTCGGAAGTGCGCAGTGTCCCGTCCTGGACGGTTGCCGGTCCACGCATTTACGGCGGAACGGCGAGAACCGGACACGCGGGACACCCTGGGTCAGGTGGGGCGGCCGCCGTCCGCGAGGGCGTAGTGGCCGGGGGCGGTCTCTTGGGGCGGTGCGGATGCCACTTCGGTGCCTCCCTGGGAACGGGCGCGCCGACCGGGGGCGAGGGCGGACGCCTGTGCCTGGTCATCGGGGTGTGCGCATCATCCGGCCGTGGCGCCCGATTGGCATGGCCGCAACCAACAGGGTGGCGGGGCGGCGTGTGTGAGGGGGGTACATGGCTGCGGTTCGGCGTCGGCGTGTAGGGCGCCGGGTGGGGCGCGGACGAGGACGTGGAGTTGGACGGGGACGGGGGACGGCGCCGGTCAGAGGTCGGGGCGGGTGCCGAGGCCCGTCAGGGCGCCGACCGGGTCGAGGTCGGGGGTGCCTCGGGGCCACCAGTCCTCGCGGGCGGGTTCGGACTCGTAGGCGTACCAGAGGCCCGACCGGCCCAGGCGGAGCTGGATATGGCCGTGGGGGTGGGTGAGGCGGTTGCGCCAGGGACGGAAGGCGGGGAAGTCGGCGGCGAGCAGCAGGGGGCGGGCGCGGTCGAAACGGCCGGCCGGCGGGTCCCAGGGTTCTTCCAGTACGTCGAGGCCGTGCGGTCCGCCCTGCCGCCAGGCCGCCACGGCGCGGGCCAGGTCGGCCGTGTCGCGGCCGGTGGCCTCGGCGAGGGACGCGTAGAGCGCGCGGGTGCCGGCGGTGAGGCCGGAGCCGGGGCGGGCGGCGGCCAGGCGGACGGCGTCCTGCCACAGCGTCAGCGCGCCGACCGGGTCGCGGCCGGTGGTGAGCAGGGCGTGGGCGCGGGCGGCGGCGTCGGTGGCCAGCTGGTCCAGCGCCAAGGGGTCGGGGCCGCCCGGTGCGGCCGGGTAGGCCGGGGGCTGCTCGGGGTGCGGGGGCGGGGGCAGCGGGGCGGGGAGGGGCGGCAGGACGCGGTGCGCCAGTACCGTGCCGGCCCGGACGCCGGGGAGCGGTGCCGGTCCGCGGTCCTGGGCGGCTCGGGCGGCGCGGGCCGCGTTGAGGCGGGACAGGGCGTCGAGCAGCTCCCGTTCGCCCCGGCCGCGCAGGAGGAGCAGGACGAAGGGGTCGGCGTCGAGGAGGCGTGCCGTCTGGTAGCAGAGGGCGGCGGCGTGTTTGCAGGGGTGGCCCGAGTCGGGGCAGCTGCACTGCGGGGCGAGGTCGCCGGGGCCGGGGAGGAGGGCGACGCCGCAGTCGGCCAGGGAGTGGGGCAGTTCCTTGTCCAGCAGAGCCGCGATGTGCCCGGGGCGCTCGACGGCGGCCTCCAGGAAGCGCTGCCAGTCGTCGTCGGCAAGGGTGCGCAGGCGTACCTGCACGCGGTACGGCCGCGGGCGGCTGCCCTGCACGTACGCCAGGACCAGTCCGGGCGTCACGGTGATCGCGTCGACGTGCCCCTGCTCGGCGTAGCCCCGCCCCCGCGCCAGCCGCGCCGCGTCCAGGGCGCCTTCCTCCAGCGCGGTCAGCCACGCGTTCCCCCACCAGGTGCCGGCCGGTGCCTCGCCTGCCAGGCGGGGAGGGAGGGCGGGGAACGTGCGGCGGAGGTCGCCGTCGCGGTTGGGGGCGGCCATCGAGCGGGGGGTGCGGGGAGTTGCCGGTGGGGTGGAGAAGCGTGGGGCTTCGGGGGCGGGGCGCGAGTCGGGGGCGGGGTGAGGGGCTGGGGCGGGGTGAGGGTCGGGGGCGGTGGTGGGGCGGGGTGCGGGTGCCGGCGCGGGGGTCGGCGGGTGGGTTGCGGCGGGGGTGGTGGGGCGCGGGGCGTGTCGGTGCTGTGCGGGGGCGGTCGCCGGGGGCGGGGCCGGGGTCGGCTCGTCGCCCGAGGGTGCCGTGCCGCCCTCGGGGGTGCCGATCGGGAGGGGTGTCTCCTGTGCCGGGTCCGTCTCCGGGGGGAGGCGGAAGGCGGACGCGGCGAAGTCCCGTACGGCTCGGGCGCGGGCGTCGGGGGTGCGGGAAGCGGCCCCCGTGGGGTGGGGGCGGCGGGTGGGCGCGGGGCGTCGGGGCGCCTCGGCCGCCCGGTCCGCCTGGGCCTTCCGGCGGGCCGCCCGCAGGGCCTCGCGCGCCACGTCCCCCGGTCGGCTGTCCCCGTCGGCGGGGGAACCGGTCGGCGGGGTGGCGGCCTGCCGGGTGGCGGTCGTGGTGGCGTCGGCCGAGGCGGCGGATCCCGGAGCGGTGGACGGCGGGACGGTGGACGCCGGGGCGGCGGTGGCGTCCTCCGGGCGGGCCGCGTCGTGCGGGGGCATACGGCCCGGAACGGCCGGGGCCGTACGGAGCGGGACGCCCGGAGCGCCAGCGAGGCCCCCCTCCCCCGGCTCGGTCTCAGCGGCGGCGTCCGCTCCCGTACGCCGTACGGTCCGCATGTCGCGGAGGGCCGCGCGCACGAGGTCGCCGGGGCGGGACGGGCGGCTCCGGTCCCCGTCGGCGGCGGCCGCTTCGGCTTCGGCGTCGGCGCGTACGGGATGCTCCCGGCCTCCGTCGGCCTCCTCGGCAGCAGCGCCGGCGCCGGCCCCGAAGCGCCCGGCGCGATCCCGATCGCCCTCCGCCTCACCGGCGTCGGCATCCCGCACCACCGGGTCGGCATCCCGGACCACCGCGTCGGCGTCCCCCGCCGCCCGCTCCCGTTCGCGTGCCTCTCGCAGGGCGCGGCGGGCCTCGTCGGCGGGGCGGGGGGTCATGCGGGCCTCCGCAGGGACACCAGGTCGGACAGCTCGCGGGAGGTCAGCTCCGTGAGGGCGGCCTCGCCGGAGCCGAGGATCGCGTCGGCCAGGGCCCGCTTGGACTGGAGCATCTCGGCGATGCGGTCCTCGACCGTGCCCTCGGTGATGAAGCGGTGGACCTGGACCGGCTGGGTCTGCCCGATGCGGTAGGCGCGGTCGGTGGCCTGTTCCTCGACGGCCGGGTTCCACCAGCGGTCGAAGTGCACGACGTGGCCCGCACGGGTGAGGTTGAGACCGGTACCGGCGGCCTTGAGGGAGAGGACGAGGACCGGGGTCGCCCCGCTCTGGAAGCGGTCCACCATGCGCTCGCGCTCAGGGACGGGCGTACCGCCGTGGAGGAGGTCGACGGGGACCGCGCGGGCGGCCAGATGAGAGGTGATGAGGCGGGCCATGCCGACGTACTGCGTGAAGACGAGCGCCGAGCCGTCCTCCGCGAGGAGGGTGTCCAGCAGCTCGTCGAGCAGGGCGAGTTTGCCCGAGCGGGCGGTGAGGCGGTCGGGGCCGCCCTGCGGATGCTCCTCCTTCAGGAACAGCGCCGGGTGGTCGCAGATCTGCTTGAGCGAGGTGAGGAGCTTGAGGACGAGGCCGCGGCGGCCCATGCCCTCGGCGGCCTCGATGGCGAGCATCGACTCGCGCACCACCGCCTCGTACAGCGCGGCCTGCTCCCGGGTGAGGGGGACGGGGTGGTCGGTCTCCGTCTTGGGTGGCAGCTCGGGGACGATGCCCGGATCGGACTTCTTGCGGCGCAGGAGGAAGGGGCGGACGAGGCGGGCGAGGCGGGCCGCGGCCTCGTCGTCCTCGCCGTTCTCCACCGCGCGGGCATGGCGGGCGCGGAAGGACTTGAGGGGGCCGAGGAGGCCGGGGGTGGTCCAGTCGAGGAGCGCCCACAGTTCGGAGAGGTTGTTCTCGACGGGGGTGCCGGTCAGGGCCACGCGGGCCGGGGACGGGAGGGTGCGCAGCGCCTTGGCCGTCGCCGAGTACGGGTTCTTGACGTGCTGGGCCTCGTCGGCGACGACCATGCCCCAGGGCTGGTCGGCGAGAGTGGGGGCGGCGGAGCGCATCGTGCCGTACGTGGTGAGGACGAACCCGCCGGTCAGGCCGTCCAGGGTGCGGTCGGGGCCGTGGAAGCGGCGGACGGGGACGCCGGGGGCGAAGCGGTTGATCTCGCGCTGCCAGTTGCCCAGCAGGGAGGCCGGGCAGACCACGAGGGTCGGTTCGGTGCGGGCCCGCTTCAGGTGGAGGGCGATGAGGGTGACGGTCTTGCCGAGGCCCATGTCGTCGGCCAGGCAGCCGCCGAGGCCGAGCGAGGTCATGAGGTCGAGCCAGGCCAGGCCCTGCAGCTGGTAGTCGCGGAGGGTGGCGTCGAGGCCGGGCGGCGGGGCGGCGGGGCGGACCCCCGCGGTGAGGCAGTCCCGCAGGGCGGCCAGCGCGCCGACCGGGACCACGTCGACGGTCTCGCCGTCGGTCTCCGCGCTGCCGGTGAGAGCGACGGAGAGGGCGTCGACCGGGTCGAGCAGGCCCAGGTCGCGCTTGCGGGCGCGGCGGACCAGCGCCGGGTCGACCAGCACCCAGCGGTCGCGCAGCCGGACGACCGGACGGTGGGCCTCCGCGAGGGTGTCCATCTCGGCCTCGGTGAGCGGGTCGCCGCCGATGGCGAGCTGCCAGCGGAACTGGAGCAGGTCCTCGCTCTCGAAGAAGCCGGTGCCGTCGGTCGCCGATCCGGGCGCGGGCCGGACCACGGCGGTCGCGGTGAGGTCCTGGGCGAGGTCGCGGGGCCAGTGCACGGCGACGCCGGCAGCGCCGAGCCGGGCGGCGGCCACGCCGAGCAGGTCGATGACCTCCTCCTCGGAGAGGCCGAGGACGTCGGGGACGTCCTGCTCGGTGAGCCGGTCCAGCGGCGGCCAGACCCGCGCCGCGCGGCGCACCGCGAGGGCGGCGTCCACCCGCGCGCGGGGCCCGAACGCCGCGTCGGCCGCCCCCGACCACAGGTCCGCCGCGTCGGCCACGAGGGTGGGGTCGGCGAGGCTGTGCACCTGCACGACGGCCGCGCCCGCGCTGCGGGTCGCGGTGTCGGTGTCGCCGTCGAAGAGGTCGTACGCGGAGAGGTCGAGGCGGAGCGAGACGCGGACGCCCGCGTCCATGCCGGCGGCGACCTCGGCGGCCCAGTCGTGCGCGCCGGGCAGGTGCGTGGCGCCGCGCGCGGCGAAGGGGCGGCCCGAGGCGTGCGAGGCGGCCGGGGTGCGGGGCAGGGTGTCGGCGACGGCGTCCAGGAAGGCGCGGACCAGCGCCTCCGGTTCCGGGAGCCGGATCGGGCCGGGGCCGTCCAGCGGCACCGCGTGGCCCTCCGGGGGCAGGGCGGCGGCGACGGCCCGCAGGTGCGCGATGTCGTCGGGGTCGAGGGGGCCCGCCCGCCAGGCGTCGTGTCCGCTCGCCGTCAGGCCGGGCAGCAGCCGCCCGCGCGCGGTGAGCCGCAGGGCGTGCAGGGCGGCCGCGCCCCAGCAGGCGGTGGCGGGGTGCGCGGCCGGATCGTGCCGGGCACGCACCAGGAGCGGCAGGGCCTCGCCGACCGGCAGCGTCAGCGCGGGCGCCGTCCGGCGGCGTACGCCGGAGCCGTGGGGGCGTACGACGGTGAGCTCCGTGGTGGCGGCCTCCACGAAGAAGGTCGCGGACCCGTCGTCCGGGTCCCAGAAGGCGAACCGGCCGTCGCGCGGGAGGGGCGCGGGCAGGAAGACGGCCGCGAAGCGGGTGGGGACGGGCGCGGGTGCGGGCGGCCGCCGGTCCAGCGTGGTCGTGCCCGTCAGGGCCCCCTCGTCCATGCGTCCTGTCACCTCCCGCCCCGTGTGTCGGATCAGCTGTCTTCGACTCTAAGGGCGGGGTCTGACAATCGGCTCCGGCGGACCGTCTAGGGCACCGTGCGCGAGACGACGTAGACCATCGGATAGTCCGGGTTGGCCATGTCCACGACCACGTCCTGGGTCGGTGCCGGGTCGTGCTGTTCGTTGACGACGCCCCACCAGGTGCCGGACGCGCCGAACTCCCAGCCGGTGATCTGCTGGGCCCGGTCGCTGATCGCGATCCTGCCCTTGCGCAGGGCGTCCCGGTCGACGCCGAGACCGGCCAGGAACGCGTCGAGTCCGGCGTTGGTGGTCTCGAACTGGACGTAGAGGCGGCTGGTCCTCCAGTTGTTCGTCTCGTAGTACGCGACCTCGTCGGAGGGGACCGGGACCGGGACCTCGTAGATGCGGCGCTGGAGCTTGGAGGGCCAGCCCTTGGTCATGCCGGTCGCCGCGTACTTCGCCTCCTTGTCCCGGCCGCTGTCGCGGCTCTGGTTGGCGGAGATCACGAGGTAGCCGGCGGGGACGCCGATGAGCAGCACGATGATGAGCAGGGTGAGCGCCCGGCGGCGGATCATGTGCCGACGGCCTTCGGCCGGGGGCGGCTCCACCGCACCGGCCTGCTGGGGCAGGGTCTCCGTCACAACGACTCCCGGGACGTACGGCGGGCCTCGGCGTACTTCTCGTAGCGTTCCACACGGCGGCGCTTGGCGCGGCGGAATCGGCGGGCGACCAGCCGGGCGAGGTCGGCGGCGCCCACCATGCCGGCCTCGGGGCCGAGCTGGGCGCGGACGATACGGGCCTCGGGGCGGTAGCCGCGGCCGGTGAGCTGGCGCTTGAAGGCGTCGCGGGCGGGGCCGATGAGCAGGTCGTCGGCGGCGCTGACGCCGCCGCCGATCACGAAGCAGGACGGGTCGAGGGCGGCGGCGAGGTTGGCGATGCCGACGCCGAGCCACTGGCCGATGTCCTGGAGCAGTTCGACGCACATGGCGTCGCCGTCGCGGGCCAGCTCGGTGATCATCGGACCGGTGATGTCGCCGATGCTGCCCTTGACGTGCTCGATGATCCCGTACGCCACCGGGGAGTCCGCGGCGGCCAGCTCGCGGGCCTCCCTGACCAGGGCGTTCCCCGAGCTGTACTGCTCCCAGCAGCCGCGGTTGCCGCACGGGCAGCGGTGGCCGCCGGGGACGACCTGCATGTGGCCGAACTCGCCGGCGACGCCGTACTTGCCGCGCTTGACCTGGCCGTCCTCCAGGATCGCACCGCCGATGCCGGTGCCGAGGGTGATCATGACGAGGTGGTCCTCGCCGCGGCCGGCGCCGAAGCGCCACTCGGCCCAGGCGGCGGTGTTGGCGTCGTTGTCCACCAGGACGGGGACCGCGAGGCGGCCGGCGATGCGGTCGCGCAGGGGTTCGTTGCGCCAGGACAGGTGGGGGGCGAAGAGGACGCGGTTGCGGTCGGCGTCGACCCAGCCGGCCGCGCCGATGCCGACGGCGTGGACGTCGTGGCGGTCGGAGAGGTCCAGGACGAGTTCCACGATGGTGTCCTCGACCACTTTGGGGCTCTTGGACTTGTCGGGGGTCTCGGTGCGGAGCTTCTCCAGGATGTTGCCGTCGGCGTCGACGACACCCGCCATGACTTTCGTGCCGCCGATGTCGATGCCGACCGTGGGCACGCGGGGTGCCGTGAGGTGGGAGCGGCGTTCCCTCGGGCCCACGGTGCGCAGGACGGGGGCGCGGCGGGAGCCGATGGGGGCGGTGAGGTCGCGGTAGGTGCTCATCGGGTGCGATTGTGCCGCACGGGTGTGCCGGGTGCCGAATGGGCGGGGGGTGGGGGGGTTGGGGGGCCGTTCGTCGGGTGGGGGGTTGGGGGGGCCGTTCGTCGGGTGCGGGTGCGTCGGGGCCGGTCGCGCAGTTCCCCGCGCCCCTGATAGGGCTGATACCGCGTCGCCGGGTGCGGGTACGTCGTGGTTGGTCGCGCAGTTCCCCGCGCCCCTTGGCGGCATCAGGAGCCGTAGGTCGACAAGGCAACGCCCCTCAAGAGCTCTGGACGATGTCCCAGAAGGTGTCGCCGTCGCCCGAGTGGGTGATCATCGCGAAGGTCCAGCGGGGCGTGTCCACCGCCGCCTTCCCCTCAGCCGACGCGGCCTTGCGCGCGTCCTCGGCGCGCTTGCCGCCGGTGCTGCTGCAGCCGGCCAGGGACACCGACAGTGCTCCTGCCAGCGCGATGCCCACCCATGTCCGAAACCGTGCCACGAGGCCGTGCCCTTCGTGCTGTGCCGTGCTGTGCGTGCCGGGCGCGCGGGCCCCGGCCGGGTTCTGGGAACCCAAACGCCCATTGTCCGACACACAAGCGGAGCGCATGCCTCCGGGGGACGGGAGGGCGGTCACATTGTCCGGACATTGAGACGAACCCGCAGCGCCGGGCGGTCGTCCGGCGGGGGCCACACCTGTCGGGCGGCCGGGCGGTTCACGGCCGTACGAGGAGCTGGAACTCGAAGGAGTACCGGCTGGGCCGGTAGGTGTGGGTGCCGAGTTCGACCGCGCGGCCCGTGTCGTCGAACGTCGTGCGCTCCATGGTGAGCAGCGGCGCGCCGGTGTCCTCGGCGAGCCGCTCGGCCTCGCCGGCGGTGGCGGCGCGGGCGCCGATGGACTGGCGGGCGCTGTGCAGGGTGATCCCGGCGGCGCGCATCAGCCGGTACAGGCCGGTGGCCTCCAGCTTCGCGGTGTCCAGGTCGAGCAGGCCGGGCGGCAGGTGGTTGCAGAGGTACGCCATCGGCTCGCCGTGGGTCAGCCGCAGCCGCTCGATCCGGTGCACGTCGCTCGCCTCCGCGACACCGAGGGCGGCGGCGACCTCGGCGGTGGCGGGGACGACGGTGTTGACCAGGACTTTCGTGGCGGGGCGCTGGCCCGCGGCCTCCAGGTCGTCGTAGAGGCTGCTGAGTTCCAGCGGGCGTCTGACCTTGCTGTGGACGACCTGGGTGCCGACGCCGCGGCGGCGGACGAGCAGGCCCTTGTCGACGAGCGACTGGATGGCCTGGCGGACGGTGGGCCGGGACAGGCCGAGGCGGGCGGCCAGATCTATCTCGTTGCCGAGGAGGCTGCCGGGGGTGAGCGCGCCGTGCTCGATCGCCGCCTCCAGTTGCTGGGACAGCTGGAAGTACAGCGGCACAGGGCTGCTGCGATCCACGCTGAGACTCAGCGACACGGTCGGGTCCACTTCTGGTTTCGGCACGGGCCGAGCGTAGCCGCGTGCGCTGATGACGGGAAGTTGTGTAGTCCGATTGTCCGGACATACGCATTGACAGGGTGCGGGCCGTACGCCCACTTTGATTCCATGCGCATCGGGGTCATCGGTACGGGCCGCATCGGCACCGTGCACGCCAACACGCTCAGCCGCCACCGCGACGTGGGATCCCTGATCCTCACGGACACCGACCTGGCCAGGGCACAGGATCTGGCCAACCGGCTGGGCGAGACGGCGGCACCGGGGGTGGACGAGATCTTCGAGTGGGGCGTGGACGCGGTGGTGATCACCACGGCGACGCCGGCCCACGCGGAACTGATCGGCCGGGCGGCCCGTTCGGGACTGCCGGTGTTCTGCGAGAAGCCCATCGCGCTGGATCTGCCGGGGACGTTACAGGCGATCGCCGAGGTGGAGGCCGCCGGGACGATTCTCCAGATGGGCTTCCAGCGCCGTTTCGACGCGGGCTACGCGGGCGCGCGGGAGGCGGTGCGGTCCGGGCGGCTGGGCCGGCTGCACACCGTACGGGCCCTGACGAGCGACCGGACGCCGCCGCCGGCCGCGTATCTGCCGCAGTCCGGCGGGCTGTTCCGGGACACGCTGATCCACGACTTCGACGTCCTGTGCTGGGTGACCGGGCGGGAGGTCGTCGACGTGTACGCGGCCGGGTCCGACGCCGGGCCGCCGATGTTCCGCGCGGCGGACGACGTGGACACCGGCGCGGCGCTGCTCACCCTGGACGACGGCACGCTGGCGGCGGTGACGGCGGCGCGGCTGAACGGCGCGGGGTACGACGTGCGCATGGAACTGGCCGGGGAGCTGGACCAGATCGTCGTGGGCCTGGACGACCGCACGCCGATCGCGTCCACCGAGCCGACCGGGCCACCCAAGGCGGACAAGCCGTGGACCGGGTTCGTGGAGCGCTTCGGCCCCGCGTACGAGGCGGAGCTGTGCGCGTTCATCGAGGTGGTGCGCGGCGAGCGCGCCAACCCCTGCGACGGCCGCGAGGCCCTCCGGGCCCTGCGGATCGCCGAGGCCTGCGAGCTCTCCCGCCGCGAACGCCGGGCCGTCCGGCTGGTGGAGGTGGCGGGGGCGGCGGCGTCGGCGGCGGGCTGAGCGGCGGGAGGACCGCGAGCTCGGCCAGGACGCGGGAGACGCGGGTCTGGACGGTGGCGACGCTCATGAACGGCTCGGTCGCGATGGCGGCGTTGGCCAGACCCCGGCCGACCGCGACGGCGGCTTCCCCGTTCGCGCTCGTCGAGGACGGCGATCCGGTCCCGGGCTCGGGCGCGCGGGGTGACGGTGCCATGTCGTGCCCGACGCCCTCACCCAGGTCCACGTCCGTTCGCCGCCAGCGTGGGTGGGGGCGGCCCGGTGGGATGGAGGGCATGGACACGAACACGAAGTCACCCGCCCCCTCCCCCGCCCCGCTGCTCGGCCGGACCGCCCTGGTGACCGGCGGCAGCCGGGGTATCGGCGCGGCGACCGTGCTGCGGCTGGCGCGCGAGGGCGCGGACGTGGCACTCACCTATGTGAACGGCAAGGACGCGGCCGAGGACGTCGTGGCGGCCGTGACGGCGCTGGGACGGCGGGCGGTGGCCCTGCGGGCGGACTCCGCCGACGCCGAAGAGGCGGCCGGCGCGGTGGACCGGGCGGCGCGGGCGCTCGGCGGCCGTCTCGACGTGCTGGTCAACAACGCGGGTCTGGGGCTGCTCGGCCCGATCGAGAGCCTGTCGCTGGCCGACGTGGACCGGCTGCTCGCCGTCAACGTCCGCGGCGTCTTCCTCACCTCGCAGGCCGCCGCGGCCCGTATGGGCGAGGGCGGGCGGATCATCACCGTCGGCAGCTGCATGACCCAGCGCGTGCCCGCCCCCGGCGGCACGCTGTACGCCATGAGCAAGTCGGCGCTGATCGGGCTGACCAAGGCGCTGGCCCGGGAGTTGGGGCCGCGCGGGATCACCGCCAACATCGTCCACCCCGGCCCGATCGACACCGACATGAACCCGGCGGACGGCCCCTCCGCGGACGGGCAGGCGGCCGTCACGGCGCTGGGCCGCTACGGCACGGCGGACGAGGTGGCCTCGACGGTCGCGCATGTGGCGGGTGCCGCGTACGTCACGGGCGCGGAGTTCGCGGTGGACGGCGGGTACGCGGCGTGAGTGTGCGCGCGGGGCGCGGGGTGCGTCACCGCGCCCCGCGCCCCGCACCCCGCGCCCCGCGCAGTGGTGGGCTAGCCGGCCGACTCCTGGTGGCGGGCGGCCAGTCGGGACGCGCCGTCCTCGGTCAGGGAGCCGAACAGGCGCAGTCGGGAGATGCCGCCGTCGGGGAAGATGTCCACGCGCGCGTGGGTGCCGACGGCCGCCGCGGACAGGACGAAGCGGTGGTTGGTGTCGGGCTGGAGGCGGGTCCGGGGCAGGATCTCGCGCCAGTCGCCGTCCTCGCCGTCCCCGTCCCGTACGGACACCGACGCCCAGCCGGCCGAGTTGCCCTTCAGGTACGCCGTGTCGATCTCGATCGCGCGGATCTCGGAGCGTTCGGCGAGGCGGTAGCGGATCCAGTCGTGGCCCCGGTCGCGACGGCGGCGGGTCTCCCAGCCGTCGTCCATCGTGCGGGAGCGGCCCGGCTGGATGGTGTTGCCCGCCGGCGAGTAGAAGAGGTCGGAGGCGTCCTCGGCCCGGCCGCCGTTCTCCAGGGCGACCACGTCGAAGGTGCCCAGCGCGGTGAGCCAGGCGGGGTCCGGGAGGATCTCGCCGTACACGCGCAGGCGGGCGATGCCGCCGTCGGGGTGCTGGTTGAGGCGCAGGTGGGTGAAGCGCTGCTCCGTCCCGACGGCGAAGCCGTTGGCCGCGTGGCCGCCGACCGCCGTGCGCGGGACGAGGGTGGTCCACTTGACGTCGTCGGCGAGGAGTTCCTGCGGCGACGGGGAGCCCTCGACGGTGGCGCCCTCGACGGAGACGGCCCGCGGGTGGTTGCCGCGGAAGTGGGCGGTGTCGACGACGATGCCCCGGATGACGCCGGGGGCGCCGAGGCGGATCAGCGCCCAGTCGTGGTCGTCGTCGGCGGGCCAGGGGCGTGCGGCCGAGGTGCCGCGGCGTCGGCGGGTCTCCCAGCCGTCCATGACCTTGCCCTTGTGCCCGAAGTGCTCGGGGTCGAACGCGGCGGGCTCGGGCACCAGCAGGTTCTCGCGCTGGGCGAAGAACTCGTCGTTGGCGGCGATGACACCCGCGCCCAGTCGCCGGTCGGCGAGGTCGGTGTACCGGGTGAAGGGGAGGTCGGCCGTGCGGTAGTCCGCGTACGGGTCGCCGCCTCCGTAGGGGTTCGCGTCGCCGGTGAAGCTGGCCAGCGGGGCACTCTGCCGGTCCGTCACGGTGATCAGGTGTTCCTTTCGGGGTCGTCCGGGGTGGGCTGGGTCCAGGGGCCGGGCGGGTCACGTCCGGTCGAGGAGCTGTCCCTTCGGCTCGGTGAACGCGCCGTCCGCCACGACGCGTTCGCCGCGCAGCCAGGTGGACTTCACGACGCCGTACAGGGTCTTGCCCGCGTACGCGGTGACGCGGTTGCGGTGCTGGAGGGCGGCCGGGTCGACGGAGAACGTCTCGTCGGGGGCGAGGACGGCGAAGTCGGCGTCGTGGCCGGGGGTGATGGCGCCCTTGCGTCCGCCGAGCCCCACCAGCCGGGCCGTGCGGGCCGACATCCAGCGGACGATGTCCTCCAGGCCGTGGCCGCGCGCGCGGGCGGCGGTCCACATGGCGGGCAGGCTGAGCTGGAGGCCCGCGATGCCGCCCCAGGCGGTGGCGAAGTCGTCGGTCTTCAGGTCGGCGGTGGACGGCGAGTGGTCGGTGACCACGCAGTCGACGGTGCCGTCGGCGAGCGCCTGCCACAGCAGGTCCTGGTTGGCGGCCTCACGGATGGGCGGGCAGCACTTGAACTCGCTTGCGCCGTCCGGCACTTCCTCGGCGGTGAGGGTGAGGTAGTGCGGGCAGGTCTCGACGGTGACCCGTACGCCGTCGGCGCGGGCCTCGGCGATCAGCGGGAGGGCGTCGCTGGAGGAGAGGTGCAGGATGTGCACGCGGGCGCCGAGCCGCCTGGCGTGGGCGAGAAGGGTCGCGATGGCGGTGTCCTCGGCGTCGCGGGGGCGGCTGGCGAGGAAGTGGGCGTACTCGGGGCCGCCCTGTTGCGGGGCGGCGGCCAGGTGGTGCGGGTCCTCGGCGTGCACGATGAGCAGGCCGTCGAAGGCGGCGATCTCCGCGAGGGACCGGGCGAGCTGCTCCTGGTCGAGGGGCGGGAACTCGTCCACACCGGACGGGGCGAGGAACGCCTTGAAGCCGAAGACGCCGGCCTCGTGCAGCGGGCGCAGGTCCTTGACGTTGTCGGGCAGGGCGCCGCCCCAGAAGCCGACGTCGATGTGGGCCTTGTCGGCGGCGACCTCGCGCTTGGCGCGCAGGTTCTCGACGGTGGTGGTCGGCGGAATGGAGTTGAGCGGCATGTCGACGAGGGTGGTGATGCCGCCGGCCGCGGCGGCGCGGGTGGCGGTCCAGAAGCCCTCCCACTCGGTGCGGCCGGGGTCGTTCACGTGCACGTGGGTGTCGACCAGACCGGGCAGTACGACGTGGTCGCCGACGTCCTCCAGCCGGGCGCCCGCCGGGACGGGGGCGTCGTACGGCAGGACGGCCGTGATCTTCTCGCCGTTCACCGCGACGGACGCGGCGCGTGTCCCCTCCGGGGTGACGACGCGCGCCGACCGCAGCACCAGTTCAGCTTCGGACACCCGAACCCCTCTCCTGCCACCGATTTCAACGTTCTGTTGAAGTGCTGGTGAACGTGAGTCTTCATCCCCGGTTCCGCCCCGTCAAGAGGCACCCCGGGGGGGGTACACGGCCTGACGCCGGACTCTGGACGTTTCCACAAAGCGGAATTATGCTTCCGGCAAGCAGGACGTAGCTACGTACAAGCCGGAAGTCAACCGGCCGCCGGGTACGCTTCTTTCTCCCGCCAGCCCCGAAAGGAACGTGCCGTGCCGTCGTCCAGCGCCAGCACCACCGACTCCGCCAGGTCCGCCACCGGGGGCGTCCAGTCCCTGGAGCGCGCCTTCGACCTGCTCGAACGGATGGCGGACGCGGGCGGCGAGGTCGGTCTGAGCGAGCTGTCCGCGAGCAGCGGGCTGCCGCTGCCGACCATCCACCGCCTGATGCGCACCCTCGTGGCCTGCGGATACGTCCGTCAGCAGCCCAACCGCCGGTACGCGCTCGGCCCCCGCCTGATCCGCCTGGGCGAGTCGGCGTCCCGGCTGCTCGGCACCTGGGCCCGGCCGCATCTGGCCCGGCTGGTCGAGGAGACCGGCGAGACGGCCAACATGGCGCTGCTGGACGGGGACGAGATCGTGTACGTCGCCCAGGTGCCGTCGAAGCACTCGATGCGCATGTTCACGGAGGTCGGCCGGCGCGTCCTGCCGCACTCCACCGGTGTGGGCAAGGCGCTGCTCGCGGACTTCCCCGCCGACGAGGTGCGGGCGCTGCTGGGCCGGACCGGCATGCCGGCCGCGACCGACAGGACGATCACCACGCCGGACGGGTTCATCGCGGCACTGGAGGACGTGCGGCGCCAGGGGTACGCGGTCGACGACAACGAGCAGGAGATCGGCGTGCGCTGCCTGGCCGTCTCCGTGCCCCACTCCCCCACCGCGGCGGCCATCTCCATCTCCGGCCCGGCCGGCCGCGTCACCGAGGCGGCGACCGAACGCATCGTGCCCCTGCTCCAGCAGGTCGCGGCGGAACTCTCGGAGTCCCTCCTCGCCTCGAACGGCAACCCGGCCGCCTGACCGGCCCGAGCGGCGCCCCGTGGCGTCGGACCACCCGTCCAGCCGGAACGGCGACCCGGCGGATGAGGGGCCGGAACGACGCTCCTGCCGCCCGGTCCGGGGCCGAGCGGCACCATGCCCGAGCGGCATCCGCAACAGCCCGAGCGGCGGCCGGCCCGCCCCTTCGGCTCAAGCGGCAACTGGCCGCCTGAGCGACCGGGACGGCTCCGCAGCCACCCGGTACGGCCTGAGCGGAAACAGGCCCGGGAGGCACCCGATCCGGCCCGATCCGCATCCGGCCCGCCCGTCCAGCCCGGACGGCAACCCGGCGCCCTGGGGACCCGGCCCGGGTCCCGCTCGCCGCAGGCGTCAGCGGCGCGGCGGGTCGCCGAAGAGTTCCACGGCGTGGCGTACCTCCGTCAGGCCCGGGGAGAGGGCGCTGACGGAGCCGATCGCGCCCGCTATCAGGAGCAGGGAGCGGCGTAGGCGGGGCGCCTCGGGGATGCCGTGGCCCGCCATCGCGGCGAGGTCGGCGAGTTCGTCCTCGGCGATCGCCCGGTCCGGGAAGTCGGCCGGCAGTACGGCGAGTTGGCGGCGCAGCCGGGACACCGCGGTCCGCAGTGCCGCCACCCTCACGTCCTCGCCGCCGACCGTCACCTGCTCCTGCCCCACGCTCCGCAACACAGCCCTCCCCCTCGCACCCCGTTGTGCGCCCCCCTGGCGCCGGTCGGGCGCCGGGGACGCGGGCCAGTAAACGCCAACCGGGGCCGGGCGCGCCACCGGACGGGCGGAAATTCAGCCCGGAAACCCCGCGCACGCCGGAGCGTTTGACGGGCGGTCGGGTATGCAGGACGCATGACGGACAACGAAGGCCAGGTGGCGGGGCTGCTGCTGGCCGCCGGGGGCGGCCGGCGGCTCGGTGGACGACCCAAGGCACTGCTCACCCACCACGGACATCCGCTCGTCGAACACGCGGTCGACGCGTTGCGTGCGGCCGGGTGCGCCCGCGTGCACGTCGTCCTGGGGGCGCGCGCCGAGGAGGTGCGGGCGCGGGCCGCGCTCGACGGCTGCGTGCTGGTGGACAACCCCGACTGGGAGCGGGGCATGGGCTCCTCCCTGCGTGCCGGACTCGCCTCGCTGACCGGCACCGAAGCGGGGGCGGCTCTCGTCGCCCTGGTGGACCAGCCCGGCATCGGTGCCGAGGCGATGGCCCGGGTGCGCGCCGGGTACCGGGACGAGACGTCGCTGGCGTCGGCGGCGTACGCGGGCGTGCGCGGGCATCCCGTACTGCTGGGCGCGGCCCACTGGGCGGGCGTCGCGGCGACCGCGACGGGCGACCGGGGGGCGCGCGCCTACCTGCGCGCGCACGAGGCGGAGATCGCGCTCGTGGAGTGCGGGGACGCGGCTCGGCCGTACGACATCGACACCGAGGCCGACCTGGCCCACCTTGAGTGAGGGACGTGGCACCGAGCGCCACCTCCCCTCGACTCAGAGGCTCTCGACATCAACAAACCATTGAAGTTCCACAATGAGGAAACTATTATCCACTGACCAGAGCACTCCGCCGCGTCGCATAGGCGCAATGCCCCATACGTGCCCCCTGGCACCCGGTGCCACCGCTGAAGGAAGTGACAGCTCATGTCCGCACCAGCGCCGTCCCCGCTGGCCATCGTCGACGCCGAGCCCCTGCCCCGGCAGGAGGAGGTCCTCACCGACGCGGCGCTCGCCTTCGTGGCCGAGCTGCACCGGCGGTTCACGCCCCGGCGTGACGAGCTCCTCGCCCGTCGTGCGGAGCGCCGCGCCGAGATCGCCCGCACCTCCTCGCTCGACTTCCTCCCCGAGACGGCCGCGGTCCGCGCCGACGACTCCTGGAAGGTCGCTCCGGCGCCCGCCGCGCTGAACGACCGCCGGGTCGAGATCACCGGCCCCACCGACCGCAAGATGACCATCAACGCCCTGAACTCGGGCGCGAAGGTCTGGCTCGCGGACTTCGAGGACGCCTCCGCCCCCACCTGGGAGAACGTCATCGGGGGCCAGCTCAACCTGACCGCCGCCTACACCCGCACCATCGACTTCACCGACGAGCGCACCGGCAAGTCGTACGCCCTGCGCCCCGAGGCGGAGCTGGCGACGGTCGTCGTGCGCCCGCGCGGCTGGCACCTGGACGAGCGCCACCTGAAGGTCGACGGCCGCCCGGTCCCCGGCGCGCTGGTCGACTTCGGCCTGTACTTCTTCCACAACGCGCAGCGCCTCGTCGACCTCGGCAAGGGCCCGTACTTCTACCTGCCGAAGACGGAGTCCCACCTGGAGGCCCGCCTGTGGAACGAGGTGTTCGTCTTCGCCCAGGACCACGTCGGCATCCCGCAGGGCACGGTGCGCGCCACCGTCCTGATCGAGACGATCACGGCCGCGTACGAGATGGAGGAGATCCTCTACGAACTGCGCGACCACGCCTCGGGGTTGAACGCGGGCCGCTGGGACTACCTGTTCTCCATCGTCAAGAACTTCCGTGACGGCGGCGCCAGGTTCGTCCTGCCGGACCGCAACGCGGTGACGATGACCGCCCCGTTCATGCGGGCGTACACCGAACTCCTCGTCCGCACCTGCCACAAGCGGGGCGCGCACGCGATCGGCGGCATGGCGGCGTTCATCCCCTCCCGCCGGGACGCCGAGGTCAACAAGGTGGCGTTCGAGAAGGTCCGCGCCGACAAGGACCGCGAGGCCGGCGACGGCTTCGACGGCTCCTGGGTCGCCCACCCGGACCTGGTGCCGATCGCGATGGAGTCCTTCGACAAGGTGCTCGGCGACCGGCCGAACCAGAAGGAGCGGCTGCGCGAGGACGTCCACGTCGAGGCGGCCGAGCTGATCGCCGTCGACTCCCTGGAGGCCAGGCCGACGTACGCCGGTCTGGTCAACGCCGTGCAGGTCGGCATTCGTTACATCGAGGCGTGGCTGCGCGGGCTCGGCGCGGTCGCGATCTTCAACCTGATGGAGGACGCGGCCACCGCCGAGATCTCCCGCTCGCAGATCTGGCAGTGGATCAACGCGGAGGTCGTCCTCGACAACGGCGAGCAGGTCACCGCCGAGCTGGCCCGCAAGGTCGCCGCCGAGGAACTGGCGAACATCCGCGCGGAGATCGGCGACGAGGCGTTCACGGCGGGCAACTGGCAGCAGGCCCATGACCTGCTGCTGACCGTCTCCCTCGACGAGGACTACGCCGACTTCCTGACCCTGCCGGCGTACGAGCAGCTCAAGGGCTGACGCCCGCCGGGAGCACCGGGGCCCCTCCCGCGCCACACGCCGCCGGGAGGAGGCCCCGGCGCTCCCGGCGTCCCCGGTGCGTCATTCCACGTGCACGGACCAGTCCTGCTCGGCCGGCGGCTTGCCGTGCAGGTCGGGGACCTGCTGGAGCCAGGCGGGCCGGCCCCGGCGGGAGCGTGCCGCGCGGGCGGCGTTCTCGGCGGCGATCTCCTCGCGGGTCGGGAAGTCGGTGGGCAGCCACACGGCGGAGGCCCGCACCCGCGTGTGCAGATAGCCGACGTAGGCGGCGCGCACCTCGTCCGGTGTGCCGAAGTTCCCCTCGCACGTCAGCCAGGCGTCCGGCACCCGGGCCAGCACCTCCCGCAGCAGCTCCTCCGTCACCCTCGGCGCCAGCGCGGCGTCGGCGGCGCGGACGTCGGGGGCGTAGGCGCCGAGGGCGTGGTGGCGGAAGTCGTACGCCTTCTCGGGCGCGGAGGCGTCCCAGCGGTGGTGGAAGACGAGGGCCGCGCCGTGGTCGATCAGCCACAGGCGCGGGCGGGCGACCCCGAGCGTGGGCCAGACCATGAGGTTGGAGCTGTGCACGGTGCGGTCGACGTTCACGGTGAGGGCGTCCAGCCAGACCACGCGCCCGGCCTCCGCCGGGTCCACGGGGAACGCCTTCGCGACCTCGGGCGTGAGGTCGACGCCGTGCGAGAGGTAGTCCATGCCGAGGTTGAGCCCGGCGCTGGCGTCCAGCAGGTCCCGTACCTCCTGGTGCGGCTCGTTCGCGGCGATCGCCGGGTCGAAGTGGGCGAGGACCAGCTCGGGCACCCGCAGCCCCAGCTCCCGCGCCAGTTCCCCGACGACCACCTCGGCGACCAGCGCCTTGTGCCCCTGGGCGGCGCCGGTGAACTTCACGACGTACGTCCCGAGGTCGTCCGCCTCGACGACGCCGGGGACGGAGCCGCCGGAGCGCAGGGGCTCGACGTAGCGGGTCGCGGTGACGTGTCTCAGCATGCCCCGGCCCGCTCCCTGGCTCTCCCGACCCCGGCCTCCGGCTGCGGGCCCGGGTGATGGGGCGAGCATAGTCATCCGGGGCACACTCGTGGTCACCAGGCCGCCGGGCCGGGGGCCGGGATGTCAGGAGGGAGCGCACGTGAGCGGCAGGGTCGTCCTCGTCGCGCCGGCGACGAGCCGTGCGCTGCGGGAGGCGCGTTTCCACGACGGCGGGCCGATCGACGCGGCCGGCGCCGCCCGGGCCCGCGCGGCGGCCGGGTCGTTGCGCCCGGCCGGCCGGGTCGTCCTCTCCCCGGGCAGCGTGCGGTGCCGCGAGACGGCGGCGGCGCTGGGACTCCACGGCGCGGACGAGTCCGGGCCGGCGTCCGTGGACATGGGCCGGTGGCGGGGCCGGACGCTGGACGAGGTCGCCGCCGCCGAACCGGAGGCGGTGGCCCGCTGGCTCGGCGACCCGGACTGCGCGCCGCACGGCGGGGAGTCGGTGGCGCAGGTGTGCGCGCGGGTCGGGCGCTGGCTGGACGCCGTCGGCGAGACGGACGGGCGCACCCTCGCAGTGGTCGAGCCGGAGGTCGTACGGGCGGCCGCCGTCCACGCGCTGGGCCTGCCGCTGGCGGTCTTCTGGCGGCTGGACGTCGCTCCCCTGACGGCGACGGAGCTGAGCGGGCGGTCGGGGCGGTGGAATCTGCGCGTGGGGCGGCCGCTGGAGCCGGCCGCCACGCCCTGACGGGAGCGGGGGGGCACAGGGCTTCCGGGGGCCGGTCCCGGTAACGGCGGCGGAGCAGGTCCGCGAGCGCGCGGCGCAGGCGGTCGAGGTCCGCGTCCGGCGGGCCCCGCTCATGGGCAGGGCGGGGCTGGGGGCACACCGCCGGCGACCTGGCCGGCTCCTCCAGTTCCGCCAGTGACTTCTCGGTGCGCCGGGCTTGTCGGGCGAGGACGCGGACGCGGGCGCTCTGGCCGCCGGTCTGGCGGCGGCCGGCGATGAGTCGGTCGTCCTCCTCGACGGAGGGCTACGGCGTCGCGGCCGCCGAGGGTGATGCGGCGCGGTCGGGGTGGTCTGGCCACTCGGTTCCTCCGCTCCTCGCCCGGGGGTGTGTCCCGGGGGTGTGCGCGGGAATGCGGGCGAGGTCCCCCGGACGGTTCCGTGAGCCCTCGTACCCGCGCATGCGGATCGGTCAGCCGGAGGCGGCCCCCGCCGGAGCCCGGTCGGGTGCGGTGGCGGGTCTGGGGTTGAGCAGGCGGTCGGCGAGTTCGCCGAAGAGGAGCCCGAAGCCTCCCCACAGGACCGCCTGCATGGCCAGCGCCGAGAGCCGGAAGCGCCACAGGACGGTGGCGGGGAAGTCGCCGGGGACCTCGTCGACGGCCGGCAGGAACGCGTACGCCAGGCCGACGACGACGGCGAAGGCGGCGACCGCGACGACGGTGGCGTACCAGTTGCCGAGGCTCGGGGCGAGGCGTCTGCCGAGGAGGGTGGCTGCGACGGCGAGCAGCACGCTGAGCACCATCATCAGGAAGTACAGGGCGGTCCGCTTGCCGATGGTGTCGGGGTCGCCGACGGCGGGCGGGTCGGCCGGGTACTTCAGGAACGGTACGACGTAGACGGCGAGCAGCGCGCAGCCCGACAGCAGCAGGGCGGTGGCCCGGGCGGTCAGGCGGCCGACGCGGCCCAGCGCGAAGCAGTAGGCGAGGGCGGCGATGCCGCCGAAGGCGATGCCGTAGACCAGGACGCCGGTGGCGAGGCCGGCGGTGGACTGGAGGCTGCGGGAGACGAGTTCGACCTCGTGCTCGTGGGCCGGGGCGTGGGCCTCCTCGAAGCCGATCGCGCGGTCGACGTCCGGTTCACCGAGGAAGTAGGCGACGACCAGGGCGAGGGTGCCCGCGCCGAGGCCGGCGAGCATGCCGCGCACCAGGAGGTGGCGCACCGTTGCGGAGTTCATGAGGGGTCGGCTCCCGGCGTCAGTGGCAGGGGAAGCCGAGCAGGTGGCGGGCGTCGTGCACCCATTCGTGGACGTTATCGCCGGAGACGAGGGCGGTGGCGCCCTGTTCGGCGCCGACGAAGTACAGCAGGACCAGCATCAGGATGCCGAAGAAGACCGCCCACGGGACGATCGCGCCGATCGGCAGCTTGGCCGGGACGGCGGGGGTGGTGGCGGTCGGCGGGGCGACATGCTGCGCCATGTGGCAGGGCCTCCTCTGGGAGTGCGCGTCCCATATCGGTGGAGCACATGACGACGGCTGCGGGTCTGACTCACCACCTTCCCGTGCAGGGGGGGTGGCACACAGTGGCGCGACCGTGCCGGGTTCCCACCGGCTTCCGACGGCCGTCGTCGATATCGGAGGAGACGGTACCCCGGGGCGGGGGTCCCGGCAGAGGTCCGGGGCCCTGCTCTCACCGAACGCTTACCCGACGCTTATTCCCGAACGCCCTCGGGCGGGGCGAGACCGAGTTCGCGGTCGCCGAGCGGGGTGAAGCGGCGCTGTACGTCGGCGTCGGTGACCTCGGCGAGGGTCGCGGGCGACCAGCGGGGCCGGCGGTCCTTGTCGATGATCTGGGCGCGGACGCCCTCCACGAGGTCGGGGGCGGTGAGCATCGCGCAGGAGACGCGGTACTCCTGGTCGAGGACGCGTTCCAGGGTGCCGAGCCGGCGTGCGCGGCGCAGGGCGGCGAGGGTGACCTTGAGGGCGGTGGGCGACCTGGTGAGGAGGGTTTCGGCGGCCTCCTCGGCGGCGGGGTCGTCGTGGGCGAGCAGGCGCCGCAGCACCTCCTCGACGGTGTCGGCGGCGTAGCAGGCGTCGATCCAGTCGCGCCGGGCGGCGAGGACGCCGGGGGCCGGGGGCGTGGCGTGCCGGTCGACGGCTTCCGCGGCGGGCAACCGGGCCAGGTCCTCGAGGAGTTCGGGCAGCGCGGCGGAGGGTACGTGGTGGTCGGCCAGCCCGCACAGGAGGGCGTCGGCGGCACCGGCCGTCGCGCCGGTCAGGGCGAGGTGGGTGCCCAGCTCGCCGGGTGCGCGGGCGAGCAGATGGGTACCGCCGACATCCGGGACGAAGCCGATGCCGGTCTCGGGCATCGCGATCAGGGACCGCTCGGTGACGATCCGGACGCCGCCGTGCGCGGAGACGCCGACGCCGCCGCCCATGACGATGCCGTCCATGATCGCGACGTAGGGCTTGGGGTAGTGGGCGATGCGGGCGTTGAGCCGGTACTCCTCGCGCCAGAACTCCGCCGCGGCGCTGCCGTCGCCGTCGCGGGCGTCGTCGTGGATGGCCCGGATGTCGCCGCCCGCGCACAGGCCGCGCTCCCCGGCGCCGGTGACGACGACGGTCTCGACGTCCGGATCCCGCTCCCACGCCGTCAGCGCCTCGTCGAGGCGGCGCACCATCTCGCGGGTGAGGGAGTTCAGTGCCCGGGGCCGGTTGAGGACGAGGCGGGCGGAACGTCCGGCGGTGTGCAGCAGGACGGGGGCATCGTCGGCGCCGCTCATCGGCACGCCTCCGTCAGATCACGGGCCACGATGACGTGCATGTCCTCGTCGGTTCCTTCCGGGCGCGGGGGGAGTCGCGGGTCGGGGACGATCTTCCGGCCACCGTACTCGCCGGGGTGAGCGGCGCAGGTCACACGGGGGGCGAGAAGAAAGTCACAGGCGCTCCCTCTCCTGCTCTTCTGCCGGACTGTCCTAGCATCCGAGCATGACGCTCCTGCCTGACGACGGGCTCGACCTCGCGGCCGAGTTCCCTCACGCGACACATGAGCAGTGGCAGCACCTGGTGGCCGGTGTGCTGCGCAAGTCGGGCAGGGAGCTGCCGGACGACGAGGTGGAACACGCTCTGTCCACTGCGCTGGAGGACGACCTGCGGGTCCGTCCTCTCTACACCGCGCGCGACACCGCGCCCGAGAGCGGCGTTCCGGGCTTCCCGCCCTTCGTGCGCGGGGCCCGTCCGGCGGGCAACACGGTGGGCGGCTGGGACGTGCGCCAGCGGCACACGGTGGCCGACGGGGCGACCGTGCTGGCGGACCTGGAGAACGGTGTCACGTCCCTGTGGCTGACCGTCGGCGAGTCGTCGGGGCTGCCGGTCTCCGCGCTGGACACCACGCTCGACGGCGTCTACCTCGACCTGGCCCCCGTCGTCCTGGACGCGGGCGACGCCTTCGAGGAGGCCGCCCGGGAGCTGCTGCGCCTGTACGAGAAGCGGGGCGTCGCCCCCGAGGCGGCGCGCGGCAACCTCGGCGCCGATCCGCTGGGCTTCGAGGCCCGCACCGGCCGGGCGCTGGAGTCCGGGCCGGCGGCGGATCTCGCGCGCCGGTGCGCCGAGGAGTACCCGGGGCTGCGGGCGCTGACGGTGGACGCGCTGCCGTACCACGAGGCGGGCGGTTCGGCCGCGCAGGAGCTGGCCTGCTCCCTGGCGACGGGCCTGGCCTACCTGCGGGAGCTGACCGCGGCCGGGCTGGACACGGCCCGCGCGCTGGCGCAGCTGGAGTTCCGGTACGCGGCGACTGCCGACCAGTTCCTCACCATCGCCAAGCTGCGTGCCGCGCGCCGGCTGTGGGCGCGGGTGGCCGAGGTGTGCGGGGCGCCGCAGGCGGGCGCGCAGACGCAGCACGCGGTGACCTCGCCGGTGATGATGACGCGCCGGGACCCGTGGGTGAACATGCTGCGCACCACGGTCGCCGCGCTGGCCGCCGGGGTGGGCGGCGCGGACGCGGTGACGGTGCTGCCGTTCGACGACGCGCTCGGCCTGCCGGACCCGTTCTCCCGCCGTATCGCCCGCAACACCTCCACGATCCTGATCGAGGAGTCGCACCTGTCCCGGGTGATCGACCCGGCGGGCGGCTCCTGGTACGTGGAGCGGCTGACCGACGAACTGGCCCGCGCCGCCTGGGAGTTCTTCCAGGAGATCGAGCGCGAGGGCGGCCAGGCCGCGGCCCTGCGCTCCGGAACGGTCGGCGAGCGGCTGGCCGCGACCTGGGCCGCGCGCAGCGCGAAGCTGGCCAAGCGGCGCGAACCGGTCACCGGCGTCAGCGAGTTCCCCGACCTGGCCCAGAAGCCGGTGGTACGCGAACCGGCGCCCGAGCCGCCGTCCGGGGGCCTGCCCCGGGTGCGCCGGGACGAGGCGTTCGAGGCGCTGCGGGCCCGTTCCGACGCCCACCTGGCCGCGACCGGCTCCCGCCCCCGGGTGTTCCTGGCCGCGCTCGGCCCGGCCGCCGCGAGCACCGCCCGGCTCAGCTTCGCCGCCAACCTCTTCCAGGCGGGCGGCATCGAGCCCGTCACCACCGGCACCTTCGAGGAGAGCGGCGCGCGCGACGCGTGCCTGTGCTCCAGCGACGCGCTCTACGCGGAGCAGGCCGAGTCCACCGCCGCCGCGCTGCGCGAGGCCGGCGCCGAGCACGTGTTCCTCGCGGGCCGTCCGGGTGAGTACACCGGTGTGGACACCTACGTCTTCGCCGGCTGCGACGCCGTCGCCGTGCTCTCCGCCGCCCTCGACCGCATGGGAGTGTCCTGATGTCCATCCCCGACTTCTCGGCGATCGAGCTGGGGACCCCGTCGCCCGGCGCCGACGGCCTCGACGACTGGCGTACGGCCGTCAAGCGGGCCGCCGACGGTGGCGACCTGCTCTGGGAGACCCCGGAGGGCATCGGGGTCAAGCCGCTGTACACCGGGCGGGACCTGGAGGGCCTGGACTTCCTCGACACGTATCCCGGTATGGCGCCGTATCTGCGCGGGCCCTACCCGACGATGTACGTCAACCAGCCCTGGACGATCCGCCAGTACGCGGGTTTCTCCACGGCGGAGGAGTCCAACGCCTTCTACCGCCGCAACCTGGCCGCCGGCCAGAAGGGCCTGTCGGTCGCCTTCGACCTGCCCACGCACCGCGGCTACGACAGCGACCACCCCCGCGTCACCGGTGACGTCGGCATGGCGGGCGTGGCGATCGACTCCATCTACGACATGCGGCAGCTCTTCGACGGCATCCCGCTGGACAAGATGACCGTGTCGATGACGATGAACGGCGCCGTGCTGCCGGTGCTGGCGCTGTACATCGTGGCGGCCGAGGAGCAGGGTGTGCCGGCCGAGAAGCTGGCGGGGACCATCCAGAACGACATCCTCAAGGAGTTCATGGTCCGCAACACCTACATCTATCCGCCGAAGCCGTCGATGCGGATCATCTCCGACATCTTCGCCTTCACCTCGCAGCGGATGCCCCGTTACAACTCCATCTCCATCTCGGGCTACCACATCCAGGAGGCCGGTGCGACGGCCGACCTGGAGCTGGCGTACACCCTCGCCGACGGGGTGGAGTACATCCGGGCCGGGCGCGAAGCGGGCCTGGACGTGGACGCGTTCGCGCCCCGGCTGTCGTTCTTCTGGGCGATCGGCATGAACTTCTTCATGGAGATCGCCAAGCTGCGCGCGGCCCGGCTGCTGTGGGCCAAGCTGGTGAGGCAGTTCGACCCGAAGAACGCCAAGTCCTTGTCCCTGCGCACGCATTCGCAGACCTCGGGCTGGTCTCTGACCGCGCAGGACGTCTTCAACAACGTCACCCGCACCTGTGTGGAGGCGATGGCGGCCACGCAGGGCCACACGCAGTCCCTGCACACCAACGCCCTCGACGAGGCGCTCGCGCTGCCCACCGACTTCTCGGCGCGCATCGCCCGCAACACCCAGCTCCTCATCCAGCAGGAGTCCGGCACCACCCGGGTCATCGACCCGTGGGGCGGCAGCGCCTACGTGGAGAAGCTGACGTACGACCTGGCGCGCCGGGCCTGGCAGCACATCCAGGAGGTGGAGGGCGCGGGCGGCATGGCGCAGGCCATCGACGCCGGCATCCCCAAGCTCCGGGTGGAGGAGGCGGCGGCCCGTACGCAGGCCCGCATCGACTCCGGGCGGCAGCCGGTGATCGGCGTGAACAAGTACCGGGTGGACTCCGACGAGCAGATCGACGTGCTCAAGGTCGACAACTCCTCCGTGCGCGCCCAGCAGATCGCCAAGCTGCGGCGGCTGCGCGAGGAGCGGGACGAGACAGCCTGCCGCGACGCGCTCGACGCGCTCACCCGGGCCGCGGGCGGCGAGGGCAACCTGCTGGAGCTGGCGGTGAACGCGGCCCGCGCCAAGGCGACCGTCGGCGAGATCAGCGACGCCCTGGAGAAGGTGTACGGGCGGCACGCCGGGCAGATCCGTACGATCTCCGGTGTGTACCGCAACGAGACGGGTGAGTCGCCGGCCGTGGAGCAGACGCGTGCGGTGGTCGACGCCTTCGCCGAGGCCGAGGGGCGCCGGCCGCGCATCCTGGTCGCCAAGATGGGCCAGGACGGGCACGACCGGGGCCAGAAGGTGATCGCCACCGCCTTCGCCGACCTCGGTTTCGACGTCGACGTCGGCCCGCTGTTCCAGACCCCCGCCGAGGTCGCCCGGCAGGCCGTCGAGGCCGACACGCACATCGTCGGGGTGTCCTCGCTGGCCGCCGGCCACCTCACCCTCGTCCCGGCGCTGCGCGAGGCGCTGGCCGAGGAGGGGCGCGAGGACATCATGGTCGTAGTCGGCGGGGTGATCCCTCCGCAGGACGTCCCCGAGCTGCTGGAGATGGGCGCGGCGGCCGTCTTCCCGCCGGGGACGGTGATCCCGGAGGCGGCCCGCGACCTGGTGGAGCGGCTGGCGGCCGGCCTCGGACACGGCGAGCGGTGACATGACCCTCGACCTCGACGCGTACGTGAAGGGCGTCCTGGACGGGAAGCGGGCGGTGGTCGCCCGCGCGATCACGCTCGTGGAGTCCACCCGGCCCCAGCACCGGGTGCTCGCCCAGCGGTTGCTGACCGAGCTGCTGCCGCACAGCGGGCGCGCCCGCCGGATCGGGGTGAGCGGGGTGCCGGGGGTGGGCAAGTCGACGTTCATCGACGCCTTCGGCACCCTGCTGACCGGGCAGGGGCACCGGGTCGCCGTCCTCGCGGTCGACCCGTCCTCCAGCCGCACCGGCGGCTCCATCCTCGGCGACAAGACGCGGATGGAGCGCCTCGGCGTGGACCCGGCGGCGTTCGTCCGCCCCTCCCCCACCGCCGGGACGCTCGGCGGTGTCGCGAAGGCCACCCGCGAGTCGATCGTCGTGATGGAGGCCGCCGGGTACGACGTGGTCCTCGTCGAGACGGTCGGCGTCGGCCAGTCGGAGACCGCCGTCGCCGACATGGTCGACTCCTTCCTCCTGCTCACCCTCGCCCGCACCGGCGACCAGTTGCAGGGCATCAAGAAGGGCGTCCTGGAGCTGGCCGACGTGATCGCCGTCAACAAGGCGGACGGCCCGCACGAACGGGACGCGCGCGCCGCCGCCCGTGAACTGGCGGGCGCACTGCGGCTGATGCACGGCAAGGACGCCTTCTGGACGCCGCCGGTGCTCAGTTGCAGCGCGCGGGAGTCGGCCGGGCTCGACACCGTGTGGGAACGCCTGGAGCAGCACCGCACGCTGCTGGACTCCACCGGGCGCCTCGCCGACAAGCGCCGTACGCAGCAGGTCGACTGGACGTGGAGCATGGTCCGCGACGAACTCCTCGGCCGCCTCCACGCCGACCCGACGGTCCGCGCCCTCGCCCCGAAACTCGAACAGCAGGTACGGGAGGGCGGGTTGACCGCCACCCTGGCCGCGGAACGCATCCTGGACGCCTTCACGAGCGGCGGCGCGGCGGACTCCGCTGGGTGACCCCATGACCCCGTCCGACCCCGGCGGCCGCCTGCCGGCGGGGTCAGGACGGGAGGTTTCCCGGGCGCCGTCGCGGCGGTGCGATGGCGTACAGGTCGAGGATCTCCGGGCGGGGGGCCACGCCGGGGCCGCCCGCTCGGGTCCAGGTGATGATGTCCTCCGTGGCGTCGGGGTCGTTGACCAGGCCCAGCCAGACGGGGCGGGCGCCGGCCGCCCGGCCCTCGGCGGAGGGCTGTACGACGACGGCGTCGGCCTGTTCGCACACGTCGAGGCAGTCGGAGACCCGTACGGGCACCTCGGCGCGCAGGCGGGCGAGCTGCGCCGCGTGGTCGACGCCGGTCACCTTCGGGGTGCCGCAGCAGCAGTCACGGCACACGACGACCCGGCAGGGAACGGGGGCCCGGCCGCGCGGCGCGGTGTCGGCGGGCATACGTCATCGGTCCTCTCTTCCGGGGAGCTCCGCCCCGGTGGTCCGTCGAGGAGGCGACCGCGTGAGTCTCCTGGCTCTCGGGTCGACGCTCACCCCGGCCTTCCCGCCCGGTTGCCGGGCCGTGGCCGTGTACGGGGATCGCTCACCGATCACAGTGGCGGGACCGCGCCGGATCCACACCGGTTTCCTCGGACCGCCGTCGCCTTGTCCGGCCCATCCTCCCAGGCTGCCGGAGCCGCTGTCCGAGCGCGCCGAGTGGGAGGGGACCGCCCCCGCCGGACCGGGCGACCCCGCCGACCAGATCGTGCGGGACGAGTCGGTGCCGATGGCCTTTCTCGTCGTCCTGGAGGCGATGACGCCGGCGGAGCGGGTGGCGTTCGTGCTGCACGACGTCTTCCGGTACCCGTTCGCCGAGATCGCCGAGGTGCTCGACCGGAGACCCCCGCCGCCTGCAAGCAGCTCGCGGCCCCCGTCGGCCTGCTCGACCCGGCCGCCGTGATGACCGCCGACGGCGGCGGCCTCGTCGGCACCGTGCTCCGCCCGGTCGAGGGCGGCGCGCGCATCGCCCCGTACATGGTGGCCATCGCCGACCGGGCACCCGGACCGGAGTTCCTGGAGCGGTCGGTCAACGGGATGCCGGGGCTGGTGGCGCAGCGGGACGGCACCGTGGTGGCGGTGGCCGCGCTCGACGTCGCCGACGGCCGGGCCGTCCGCATCCGGGTGGTCCGCAACCCGGAGAAGCTGCGGCCGTGGGGAGGAGGACCCGGGTGGCGGCCCCACCTCCGGGACGTCAGGCCGCCGAGGGCTTCCGCTCGTACGGGTAGAAGCCCTGGCCGGACTTGCGGCCGAGGTGGCCGGCCTCGACCATGCGGGAGAGCAGCGGCGGCGGGGCGTAGAGCGCTTCCCTGAACTCGGCGTAGAGGGACTCGGCCACGTGCAGGGTGGTGTCGAGGCCGATGTGGTCGGCGAGGGCGAGGGGGCCCATCGGGTGGGCGCAGCCGCGCACCATGCCGCTGTCGATGTCGTCCGCGGTGGCGAACCCGGACTCGAACATGCGGATCGCCGACAACAGGTAGGGGATCAGCAGGGTGTTGACCACGAAACCGGCGCGGTCCTGCGAGGTGATCACGTGCCGGCCGAGGGTGGTGCCGACGAACTCGCGCATCCGCTTCCACGCGTCGTCGTCCGTGACGAGGGTCGGGACGAGTTCGACGAGGTCGAGGACCGGCACCGGGTTGAAGAAGTGCGCGCCCATCACCCTGCCGGGTCGGCCGGTGGCCGCGGCGAGCTTCATCACGGGGATGGAGGAGATGTTGGTGGCGAGCAGCGCGCCGGGCCTGGTCATGGTGCGGTCGAGGGTGGCGAGGACCTCCAGCTTGAGGTCCTCGATCTCCGGGACCGCCTCGATCGCGATGTCGCGGTCGGAGAAGTCGGCGAGGTTGGTGGTGAAGGCGAGCCGGCTGAGGGCCTCGTCGCGTCGGGCGGCGGTGAGCCGGCCCCGGGCGACGGCGCGTTCGAGGGAGCCCTCGATGCGGGTGCGGCCGGCCGCCACGGCGGTGCCGTCGATCTCGTGGACGAGGGTGTCGAGTCCGGCGCGGGCGCAGACCTCGGCGATGCCGGAGCCCATCAGCCCGCAGCCGACGACGCCCACGGCGCGGATCCCGGTGGTGACGTCGCTCATCGGGTGCCGCCCGGGAGGTTGCGGGCCATGACGATGCGCTGGACCTGGTTGGTGCCCTCGTAGATCTGCGTGATCTTCGCATCCCGCATCATCCGCTCCACCGGGTAGTCCCGCGTGTACCCGTAGCCGCCCAGGAGCTGGACCGCGTCCGTGGTGACCTCCATCGCCACGTCGGAGGCGAAGCACTTCGCCGCCGCGCCCTGGAAGGTGAGGTCGCTGTCCCCGCGCTCGGACTTCGCGGCCGCCGCGTACGTCAGCTGGCGGGCGGCCTCGATCTTCATCGCCATGTCCGCGAGCATGAACTGCACGCCCTGGAAGTCCCCGATCGGCTTCCCGAACTGCCTGCGCTCCTTCACATACCCCTTCGCGTAGTCCAGCGCGCCCTGCGCGATGCCGAGGGCCTGGGCGGCGATGGTGATCCGGGTGTGGTCCAGCGTCCTCATCGCCGTCGCGAAGCCGGTGACCTCCTCGCCGATCATCCGGTCCGCGGGGATGCGGACGTGGTCGAGGTACACCTCCCGCGTCGGGGAGCCCTTGATGCCCAGCTTCTTCTCCGGCGCGCCGAAGGAGACGCCCTCGTCGGACTTCTCCACCACGAACGCGGAGATGCCCCTGGACCGCTTGGTGGGGTCGGTCACGGCCATCACCGTGTAGAACTCCGACTCGCCCGCGTTGGTGATCCACCGCTTCACCCCGTCGAGGACCCAGAAGTCCCCGTCGCGGACCGCCTTCGTCCTCATCCCCGCCGCGTCCGAACCCGCGTCCGGCTCCGAGAGGCAGTACGAGAACATGCCCTCGCCCCTCGCCAGCGGGCCCAGGTACTTCTTCTTCAGCTCCTCGCCGCCGGACAGGATCACCGGCAGGGAGCCCAGCTTGTTCACCGCCGGGATCAGCGACGAGGATGCGCACACCCGCGCCACCTCCTCGATCACGATCACCGTGGCCAGCGCGTCCGCTCCCGCGCCCCCGTACTCCTCGGGGACGTGCACCGCGTGCAGGTCGTTCGCGGTCAGGGACTCCAGCGCCTCCCTCGGGAAACGCGCCTCCTCGTCCACCGCGGCGGCGTACGGCGCGATCTTCGCCTCGGCCAGCGAACGGACGGCGTCCCGGAGCATGCCGTGCTCCTCCAACGGGCGGTACAGGTCGAAGTCAGACATGGTTCCTCGGCAGTTCGGGGTGGGGCCGACGCGCGGGTGGGCGTCCGGCAGGAAGGGGGGTGGGTGTGCGGCGCCGCCGTGCGGGTGGCGGCGCCGCACACCGCCGGGCCCGGCGCGGGCCGGGGCGAGCGGGCCGGACACACCCTCGAGTGCCCGGCCGGCAGAGTGTGCGGGTCTGCCGTGCCCGCCCGGCCCGTCGTGACGCGCGGGCCCGGGGCTCAGGGGGAGGCGCGCTCCGGGTCGTCGGCCGGGCGGGCGTACCGGGTGAAGTACTCCAGGGCGGCGAAGTCGTCGACGGCCTCGCGACCGGCGACCTTGGTGATGTCGGTGCCCTGGAGGAGGCGCTTGACGGGCACTTCGAGCTTCTTGCCGGTGCGGGTGTGGGGCAGGGCGGGCACCTCGATCACGGTGTCCGGGACGTGCCGCGGCGAGGCGTGCGTACGGATCGCGGTGGCGATCGTGTCACGCAGTTCGTCGGTGAGCGCGTGCCCGGGTTCCAGGACGACGAACAGGGGCATCCAGTAGCCGCCGTCGGCGAGTTCGGCGCCGATGACGAGGCTCTCGCGGATGCCGGGGAGTTCGTCGACGACGGCGTAGATGTCGGCGCTGCCGAGCCGTACGCCGTGCCGGTTCAGGGTGGAGTCGGAGCGGCCGGAGACGACGACACTGCCGTGCGGGGTGCGGGTCATCCAGTCGCCGTGCCGCCACACGCCGGGGTACGAGGCGAAGTACGCCTGGTGGTAGCGGCTGCCGTCGGGGTCGTTCCAGAAGTACAGCGGCATCGAGGGCATGGGCCGGGTGACGACCAGCTCGCCGACCTCGCCGGTGACGGGGCGGCCGTGGGCGTCGTAGGCGTGCAGGGCGACGCCCAGGAAGGGGGCGGAGATCTCGCCGGGCCACACGGGGACGGTGGGCGCGCCGCCGGCGAAGCCGCTGACGATGTCCGTGCCGCCGCTGGTGGAGGAGGTCTGGACGTGCGCGCCCACGTGGTCGCGGACCCAGTGGTAGGAGGCGGCGGGCAGGGGCGCGCCGGTGGAGCCGAGGACGCGCAGTGCGGACAGGTCGAGGTCGCGGCCGGGTTCGAGGCCGGCCTTGGCGCCGGCCTGGAGGTAGCCGGGGCTGACGCCGAGGACGGCGGTGCGGTGCTCGGCGGCCAGCTCCCACAGGCGCTGCGGGCCGGGATACGTGGGGCTGCCGTCGTAGAGGACGATCGTGGCGCCGACCAGCAGGCCGGAGACGACCATGTTCCACATCATCCAGTTGGGCGTGGTGTACCAGCAGAACCGGTCGCCGGGCCCGAGGTCGAGGTGGAGGCCGAGGAGTCTGTGGTGGTCGAGGAGGACGCCGCCGTGGCCGTGCACGATGCCCTTGGGGGTGCCGGTGGTGCCGGAGGAGAACAGCACCCACAGCGGCGCGTCGAAGGGGACCTGCTCGAACTCGCAGTCGGCCGGCTCGGCGAGGGTGTCCTCCCAGCGGACGACGCCCTCGGCCACGGCGCCGCCGGGCTCCAGGTTGGGCACCCGTACGGTGACGCGGACGGTCGGCAGCAACGCGCGCAGGGCGTCGGTCTCGGCGGTGCGGTCGTGGCGGCGGCCGTTCCAGAGGTAGCCGTCGGCGGCGAAGAGGACGACCGGTTCCAGCTGGCCGAAGCGGCCCGCGGCACCCTCGGGGCCGTAGTCCTGCCCGCAGGCCGACCACACCGCGCCGATGCTCGCCGAGGCGAGGAAGGCGACGACGGTGTGCGGGGTGTTGGGCAGGTAGCCGACGACGCGGTCGCCGGGGGTGACGCCCTGGCGGCGCAGCCAGGCGGCCAGAGCGCCGACCTGGGCGCGCAGTTCGGCCCAGGTGGTGTGGGTGGTGGCGCCGTCCTCGCCGGCCGAGATCACCGCGGTCGCGTCCGGGTCGCCCGAACGCAGCGCGTGCTCGGCGTAGTTGAGGTGGGCGCCGGGGAACCAGCGGGTGGAGGGCATGGGGGCGTCGTCGAGGACGCACTCCCAGGTGCCGGTGGTCCGCAGGTCGAAGAACTCGCCGACGGCCGCCCAGAAACCGGGCAGGTCCTGCGTCGACCACGTCCACAGGGAGGTGTAGTCGGGGTGGGCGATGCCGGTGCGGCGGGCGACGAAGTCGGTGAACCGCGCGATGTTCGACCGCGCCGCCCGGTCCGGGTCGGGCACCCAGACCGGTTCGGTGCGCTGACCGGTGCCCTGGGTTGGCTGGCCGGTGCCCTGGGGTGTCTGGTCGGTGCCCTGGGTTGGCTGGCCGGTGCCCTGGGGTGTCTGGTCGGTGCCCTGGGGTGGCTGGCCGGTGCCCTGGGGTGTCTGTGCCGTGCTCACCGCTTCGTCTCCGTTCACTGGTCCGGCGTATGGGCGCCGGTCATCAGGGCCGCCAGGTCCTCGGGCGCGAGGAAGGACGGGGGCGGCGGCGGGCCCCAGGCCCACAGGGACTTGGCGCCCTCGAAGTCGCCCGGCTTCCACAGGGCGTCGTCGACGATGCAGTCCAGGTCGGAGTAGTACTCGGAGAAGGTCCCGGCCGGGTCCTTCAGGTACCAGAAGAAGTTGGAGCCGATGTAGTGGCGGCCCAGGCCCCAGGTGTGGCGGCCCGGGTCGGCCTCCAGCATGGCGGTGGCGCCGCGGCCGATCTCGTCGATGTCGTCGACCTGCCAGGAGGTGTGGTGCAGGAAGGCCACGGGCGCCTGCTGGACCAGCACGTTGTGGTGGTCGGTGGAGCAGCGCATGAACGCGGCGAGCCCCTTGACCCGGTCGCTGACCTTGAAGCCGATGCCTTCGAGGAAGAAGCGCTGCGAGGTCTCCTGGTCGGTGGAGCCGAGGACCACGTGCCCGAGCTTGCGGGGACGGACCTGGTCCTCGCGCAGGATGCCGGGGGCCCGCTCGTGCAGCCGGGCGGCGACGCCGGGGATGTTGTACGGGGCGACGGCGGCCGGGGCCTGGCCGATGCGGGGGGCGATGGTCACCCGGACCAGGACTTCGGTGCCGGGGTCGACGGCGCTCACGCTGCCCGGGGCGCGGTCGACGGGTACGCCCAGCCGGGCGAGGGAGGCCGCGACCCGGTCGAGGTCGTCCTGGTCCTCGGCGCCCACGCCGAGTTCGACCAGGCGGCGGCGCGGCGTGTGCACGAGGCGCAGCTGCTCGCCGCCGTCGACGGTGGCGAACGCGGCCGGCGTACCGGGCGCGGCGCTCTCCTCCGTGACGGGGCTCAGGCCGAAGTCGGCGTAGTAGGCGGCCGTCTGCTCGACGTTCGGCACGCCCATGACGATGTGGGTCAGTCGGTGCAGGGACATGGTGGCGACTCTTTCGCTTTGCGGTGGTGCTACGGGCGCCTCCGCGGTGGTGCTGCGGGGCGGCGGCGAGGGCCTCGCGGGCGGCCGGGCGTACGGTCCGGGCGTCGGGTCGGGCGACGGCGGTCATCGGGTCAGGGGAAAGCGGCGGTCATCGGGTCAGGGGAAAGCGGCGGTCATCGGGTCAGGGGAAAGCGGCGGTCATCGGGTCAGGAGGCGGCGGTCATCGGGGTGCGCAGGGTGCCGATGCCCTCGATCCAGGTGACCAGGACGTCGCCGGGGGCGAGGAACTGCTGCGGAGTGCGGGCGCCGCCGACGCCGGCCGGGGTGCCGGTGAAGATCACGTCGCCGGGGAGCAGGGGGCAGACGGCCGACAGGCGGACGATCAGCTCGGGGACGTCGAAGACCATGTGGCGGGTGCGGCTCTTCTGGAGCACCTCGCCGCCTTCGAGGCGGCAGCCGATCTCCAGGTCGTCCGGGTTCTCGAACTCGTCGGTGCTGACCAGCTCGGGGCCGAGCGGGGCGAAGCCGGGGTAGGACTTGCCGAGGGAGAACTGCGGCGCGGGGCCGGTGAGCTGGAGCCTGCGCTCGGAGAGGTCCTGGCCGACGGTGAGGCCGGCGACGTGGGACCAGGCGTTCTCGCGGGTGGCGCGGTGGGCCTCCTTGCCGATGACGACGACCAGCTCGGCCTCCCAGTCCACGGTGGGCTCGGGGAGTTCGACGGAGCGCTCGTGTCCGGTCAGGGACGTGGCGAACTTGGTGAAGACGGCCGGCTCGGCCGGCACGTCGAGCTTCGACTCGGTGATGTGGTCGCGGTAGTTGAGGCCCACGGCGAAGATCTGGGTGGGGCGCGGGACGGGCGCGCCCCACACCGCGCCGTCGCCCGCGTTCACCGGGCTCGCGGCGGCGGCCTCGGGCGAGGCCAGGTACTCCCGCGCCCAGGCGCTGAAGGACTCCCAGTCGGCCAGGGCGGCCTGCGGGTCGGGGCCGAAGCGTCCCTCGCTCACCCCGGCGACGTCCAGGTGGCCCTGGGGTGCCTTGACGACCAGTCGTCCGTCGATGTGTGCCAGGCGCATGAAGCCCTCCATGCCGTACGGGGGTAACCCTCGGATGTGTGTCTCTGGGAGGCAGTCTTAACTCGAAATCTCGATGAAGCAATGCATTAACGTTATTTTTTTAGATGTCGTTTCTGCTGCTACCGTGTCCTGTCATGGCTGGTAAGAAGGCAACCCGAGGCGCCGTCGTCTATGCGCAGATCCGCGAGGACATCTTCCAGGGGACGCTCATGCCGGCCCAGCGCCTGCGCCTGGTGGAGCTGGCCGAGCGCTTCTCGGTGAGCCAGTCCGTGGTACGTGAGGCCCTCACCCGCCTGTCGGAGCAGGGGCTCGTGGTCGCCACCCCCCAGCAGGGCTTCAGCGTGGTCACCGTCTCCCTCAAGGACGTGGACGAGCTGACCGAGGCCCGCATCGAGATCGAGACGCGGGTCCTGCGCCGGTCGATAGAGCGCGGCGACCTCAAGTGGGAGGCCGACGTGGTCGCCGCCCACCACCACCTGGCCGGTATGACGACGGTGCTCCCGGACGGCACGATGAACAGCGAGTGGTTCGGCGTCCACGAGCACTTCCACCAGACCATCCTCGCGGCCTGCGGCAACGCCCGGCTGCTCGGCGTCACCCTCTCCCTGCGGGACGCCTTCACGCTGTACCGCTGCTGGTCGCGCCCGGTCGGGCACGACACCGAGCGCGATGTCGCCGGGGAGCACGCGGCGATCGCCGAGGCCGTACTGCGCCGGGACGCCGACGCCGCGGCCGACCTGCTCGGCAAGCACATCGACCGCACCTCGCAGGCACTGCGCGCGGTGTTCACGCAGGACGCCGGGGTGTCGGCCGCCTGATCCCCCCGGGGGCCGCCCGGATCTCCGGTGGCGCCGCCCGATCCCCGGGGCGGCACCGTCCGCCCCGTCCGCTCAGACCCCGAGCCGTTGCAGCCGCCCCGGTGGAACAGCAGCGGCTTGCCGGGCCGGGCGTCGACGGCCAGCACCCCGCCTTGTTCGCCTGGGGGCGTGACCGATCCGGCAGCGGCCCGGCTGCGCGACGCCCATTTCCTCGCCCACGACGCCGACCCGGACCGCGCCCTGTCGTCGGATGCGGTGGGGAGGTCGTCACGGTTGACCGGGGGTGGGGGGTGGGTGGGCTGCGGGGGCTTGCGGCGCCGTTCGTCGTGCTGGTCGTGCTGGAGCCCGGCCAGCACGACGAACGGCGCGCTGCGCACGGAGATCACCACGGCGCTGCGCACCCACGCCTCCCCGCGCCACGTCCCGGACGAGGTGATCGCCGTCCCGGCGGTCCCGCACACGCGCACCGGCAAGAAGCCGGAGGTCCCGGTCAAGCGCGTCCTCCAGGGCGCGCCCCCCGGAGTGAGACATCGGCCCCGAGGCCGTCGACCACTGCACGCGGACCTCGCGCGGGGTCTCCCGGGCGACGCCCACACCCTCCAGGGCGACACGCAGGAGCCCGGCCGCCATGCCGGCCGCGGACGCCCGCTGACGCGGGGCGCCTACGCCTCGCGCAGCGGGTTGGGCACGGGACGGTAGCGGGCGTCGGCGCCGTCGGCGCCGGTCCAGCGCAGCAGCAGGTTGGTCTTGCCCGGCAGGGTGGGGGCGGCGAGCAGCGCGGGGATCTCGGGCAGGTCGTGCCGGGCCAGGGCGCGGCGGACGGCGGGCCAGGGGTCGAGGCCGGGGTGGTGCTCGGCCAGGACGGCGGCGATCTCGTACAGGTGGTTGACGACCAGGCAGTACACCAGCCGCTCCCAGCCGGCCGCGCGGGAGGTGTCCGGGAGCAGCTTGACGCCCTCCGCGTCCCGGAACAGCGCCTGCACGGGCGTACCGGCGGCGTCCACGGCGACCAGGGTGTTCTGGAGGTGCGCCTCCAGGACCACGCCGTCGTCGGCGAAGGCGGTCAGCACGGGCGGGACGACGGCGGTGAGGTACGTCTCCCACCAGGCGGCCGGGTCGGCGGCGGTCGCGGCCGGGCTGCCGGGGAGGTCCTCGACGAGGGCGGCGGCCAGCAGCGGGGTCGCACCGGGCAGGACGTGGTCGCGCAGTCCGTCGCGGACGACGACGGCCAGTTCCTCGAAGGCGAAGTCGGCGGTGCGGTAGCCGCGGTCGCCGAGCCAGGCCGCCGGGGGGCCGAGGGCGGCGAACGCCTCGGTCACGGCGGTGTCGGTGCGGCGCAGCTTCAGCAGGTCGTGGCGCCACAGCCGCCGGACGTCGTTGGTGATGCGCACGTCCAGGCTGAACTTGAGGAAGAGGTCGCACGCGGGGGCGTACACCGTGCGGATCGCGGCCGTGGGCCACACCGGGAAGCCGGTGGCGCCGATCCGGATCAGCCGGCCGTCGGCGAAGGCGGGGGCGAGGGCGTCGGCGGTGAGATCGAGCTGCCAGGGGTGGGCGGGCAGCAGCCGGTAGCCGGGCGGGGCCTCGCCGAGGGCGTCCAGGGCGGCGGTGTCGCCCTCGTCGACGACGGTGTCCGCGCGCACGGCGAGCAGCGTCAGCGGGAAGCGGGCGTGCGCCTCGGGCGCGTACGGCAGCCAGGCGGAGTGCGGTCCGCCGCCGCGCGCCTTGGGGGCGGGGTGGTGGGTGTGGCCGGTCAGCAGAGACTGCTCGGAGCGCAGATACGGGTCCTCGGGCGGGGTCGCCTGCGCGCGGGCGGTGAGCAGCGCGGCCACCGCGTCCCGGCTGTCGGTGATCTCGGTGGGCAGGTCGTGGTTGGCGAGGCCGGTGTGCCGGCGCAGTTCCTCGGCGACGAGTTTCACCAGCTCGGCGTGGCCGACGCGGTGCCAGTTGCCGTTCGCCGCGCCGTCTGCCACGCCGTTCCCCGCGCCGCCCGGCGTGGCGATCTCGGGCTCGGACGGGCGCCGTCCGGGGCGCACGCGCAGCAGCCGGCCGCCGGGCAGCCGGTACACGGGTCGAGGGCCCGGGCCCGGCAGGGGTTCGGCCACCTCGCGCAGCAGGCAGTTCAGCAGCGGTACGGCCGCGAGGGCGTCGGCGCGTGCGGCGACGCCGTCCCGGGGGGCGGCGTCGGCGCCGGCGGGCGGGGGCTGGAGATCCACGCGTTCCACTCGTTCTCTACGGTCTGTCCTGGGCGGAGATGACGGAGACGATCAGTATGTCTGCCGTCGTCCCCGTTCCGTGACGCCCCTTTCGTACCCGGCCCGTACCCACGTCGTACCCCGAGGAGACCGCCCGTGGACCGTCCCCGCAGCGCAGAGGCCGAGGTCGCCGGGGAGCTGGCGGCCGTCCGGCCCGCCCTGGCCGCCCGGTACGCGGCCGCTCTGCCCGGTGCCCGCGCGGCTGTGCTGACCCGGCTGTGGCGTGCCCTCGCGTACGAGCCGCTGCCGTGGCTCGCGGGCCGGGAGGGCGCCGGGGACGCGCTGGTCCTGCGGCTGCGCGACGGGCGCCGGCTGACGGGCCCGGCCGCCGACCCGTACCGCACGGACGCGTACGTGTCCGTCGTGCGGCTGGCCGAGGCGGCGTACGACGATCCGGCGAGGCTGGTGACCGACCTCGCCGTACCGCACTCCGCGGGCTTCGCCGCCGAACTGGGGCACAGCGTGGCGTCGTTGGCGCTGTCCCGGGCGGGGCAGGCGGCGGGGGTCCCGGGCGGGGCGCCGGACAATCACCCGGACGAGTGGCCGGACAGCGACCGGTGGCCGGACACCGACTGGGGGTGGGAGCGGCGGGTGATCGACGGGCATCCGTACCACCCGGGCTGCCGTTCGCGGCCGGGGTTCTCGGTGGCGGAGCAGTTGGCGTACGGGCCCGAGCACGGGCCGGTGGTGGGGCTCGGGCTGGTGCCGGTGCCGGCGGCCGAGTGCCTGGTGACCGGTGCGTGGCCGGCCGGGCTGCGGGAGGAGGGGCGGCTGCTGGTGCCGGTGCATCCCTGGCAGGCCGCGCACGTGCTCAAGCGGCCGTGCGAGGAGGGGCTCGCCGCGCATCCGCTGATGTCGCTGCGGACGCTGGCCGTGCCCGGCGGGCCGCATGTGAAGACCGCGCTGAGCGCCCGGCTGACCTCGTCGGTGCGGGACATCTCGGTCGCCTCGGTCGGCGCCTCGGCCGAGGCGTCCGACTTCGGGCTGGCGCTGGCGGCGTGCCTGGACGGGCTGCTGCACGTCACCCGCACGCTGGGCGCGGTGGCCGCCGGGTCGCCCGACCTCGCCGCGGTCCTGCGGGAGTCGCCGCAGGTGTACCGGGGGCGGGGCGAACACGTGGTGCCGGTGGCCGCGTTGGGGAGCACGGGGCTGCCGGACTCGCCCGCGTGGCGGGCGGATTTCGCACGGCTGGCGCTGACCGTGGGGCTGCGGCTGCTGGAACTGGGCGTGGCCCTGGAGGCGCACGGCCAGAACCTGCTGGTGGTGCTGGACGCGGCGGGCGCACCGCTGCGGCTGGTCTACCGCGACCTGGCCGACATCCGCGTCAGCCCCGCCCGCCTCGCCCGGCACGGCATCGCCGCCCCGGAGCTGCCGGCGCGGATGCTCACCGACGATCCGGTGGCCCTGCGCCGCAAGCTGTTCGGCTCCCTGGTGGGCGGCGCGCTGGCGGCGACGGCGGGCTCGGCCCCGGCGCTGGGCGCGGACCTGGACTCGGCCGTCCGCGAACTGCCGCGCACCGGCGACCTGCTGGCGCTCCGTGAGGAGCCGGTTCCCGTGAAGGCCCTGACCCTGATGCGGACTTCACCGGGAAGTACGGGGGACCTGTGGACGGGGCTGCCCAATCCGCTGGACCGGAGGTGAAGTCGGGGCATCGTCGCGGTCTCGTTTTGGAGGGTGGGACACCGGGTCAATAGGATCCGCCGATGATCACAAGAACACGGCTGGCGGCGGGTGCCTGTGCCCTGCTCGCCGCGCTGACGGCCGGGCTCGCGTTCCCGGCCGGGGCGCACGCCGGTGAACCCACGGGCGAGGACGCGCCGAAGGTCGACCTCGTGCTCGACGTCAGCGGTTCGATGCGGACGCGGGACATCGACGGCGGTACACGCATGGCCGCGGCGAAGCAGGCGTTCAACGAGGTGCTCGACGCGACGCCGGAAGAGGTGCGGCTCGGCATCCGGACGCTGGGCGCGGACTACCCGGGCGACGACCGCAGGACGGGCTGCAAGGACACCGCGCAGCTCTACCCCGTCGGCCCGCTGGACCGCACCGAGGCGAAGACGGCGGTGGCGACCCTGTCGCCGACCGGCTGGACGCCGATCGGTCCCGCGCTGCTGAAGGCGGCCGACGACCTGGACGGCGGCGCCGGCTCCAAGCGCATCGTGCTGATCAGCGACGGCGAGGACACCTGCGCCCCGCTCGACCCGTGCGAGGTGGCCCGCGAGATCGCCGCCAAGGGCATCGGGCTGACCATCGACACCCTCGGCCTGGTCCCCAACGCCAAGATGCGCCGGCAGCTCAGCTGCATCGCCGAGGCGACCGGCGGGACGTACACCTCGGTCGAGCACACCGAGGAACTCACCGACAAGGTGAACCAGTTGGTGGACCGGGCGGCGGATCCGGTGGTGACGCCGGTCGCCACCGAGGGCGCGGACGCGTGCGCGAAGGCGCCGACGCTGAAGTCCGGGCTCTTCACCGACCGCGAGGAGTTCGGGCGGCAGCGCTGGTACCGGGTGGACGTGCTGCCGGGGCAGGAGCTGCGCGCCTCGGTGAGCGTGGGTGCCGACCGCGCCGTGAACCCGTCCTACGGCGTGCTGCTGCGGGCGGTGACGGTGCACGGCCGGGAGATCGTGCGCGGTGAGGCGGCGGGCGACGGCCGTACCGACGTGCTCTCGACGGGCCTGCGGTATCCGAAGCCGGAGCGCGACGACGACGATGCCGGCAAGCCGGCCGCGGAGGCCGTGTGCCTCCAGGTCACCCACTCCTTCTCCGCCGCGTCCGGCGTGAAGGCGACGCCCGGTCTGCCGCTGGAGCTGACGGTCGACGTCGTGGACGGCCCGTCCGACTCCGACGACGTGGCCTCCTTCGGCCTGGGGCGCGGCTGGTGGTTGCTCGGGCTGCTGGTGATCGTCGGCTTCCTCGCCGGTCTGCTGTGGGGCTGGCTGTCACGCTGGCGGTTCGCGGTCTGGAGGACCCACTGATGCGAAGCAAGCGAAGCGGGCGGGCGCTGAGTGCCGCGCTCCTGATGCTGGGCCTCGCCGCGGCGCCCGCCGCGGCCGACTCCTCGCCGTCCGCGAGCCCGTCGGACAAGGACGGCGCGCCGACCTCGGCGGGTACGTCCTTCCGCACGGCGGCGGAGATCGAGCAGGGGCAGGACGCCACGGCCTCCGGCGCCGCGGGCGACTACCTGTACTGGTCGTTCCCGGCGGACGCCGGCGAGCGGCCGACCGTGCAGGCCACGGTGAAGCTGCCCGAGACGCACGCGGCCCAGACCTGGCAGGTCGACGTGTACGACGGTCTGCGGCGCCGCCAGTCCTGCCAGTACGGCGCCCAGACCCGCACCGCCGCCGCGGGCGCCGCCTCGGTGGAGCTGGCCTGCGTGCTGCGCACCGTGCGCGCCTGGTCGGAACCGTGGGCGAACGACCCGCTGCCGGGCACGTACTACGTCCGGCTCACCGCCGTGCGGGTGCCGACCTCCGACCTCGGTGTACCGGTCGGTGCCGAGGTGCGGGTGGACTCCGAGCACATCGGCGGCGCGGCGGCGGTGGACGGTTCGCTGGGCGAGGCCCTGGTGCCGGGCATCGCGGTGACCGGCGCGGGCTCGGACGCCGAGGACACGGACCGGGGTGCGGTGCTGTCCGCGATCGAGCCGGAGGACGGCTGGTCCTCGGGCTGGTGGTCCGACCGCTGGGTGTGGACCGGCATCGGCGCGGTGCTGGCCGCGCTGGCGGGCATCGGCGGGTACGCGCTGACGCGCGGCTCGGGACGCCCGCCGCGGGTGCCGCCGGGCGCGTGACGTCCACGTAAGGGCAGGGGAGGGTCCGCCGCCGTTCCGGGGGCGGGCCCTCTGCCGTGTCTCACACCTCCCGCAGCGCCTTGGCCGGCGTGCCCTCCCCGCTCACCCGCACCCGCCCTTCCCGCACCGCGTCCCGCAGCGCCAACTCGCCCCGGCTGAGCGCGGCACACGTCTCCGCGTCCAGCTCCAGCCGCGCGTCGGCTTCCCCGGGGGCGGCCCCGTAGCCGTACACCGGCCCCTCCCCCGCACCGGCGTACAGGTGGAAGTCCCCTTCCTCCAACCGCACTTCGACGGTGCCCTCCCCCACCCCCGCGTCCCGCAGGGCCCGCAGCAGGGGCAGGGCGAACCAGTGCGCCCGTACGGCGTCGGTGGGCCGCCGCTCCCCCAGCTCGGCGGCGCCCCACGCGCCGAGCGCCTCCAGCACCGGCAGCAACGCCCGCCCCCGCACAGTGAGTTCATAGACGTACGCCGCTCCAGGCGGCGGCAGCCTGCGCCGGGTGGTCAGCCCCTCGCGCTCCATGTCCTTGAGCCGGGAGGCGAGTACGTCGGTGCTGACGCCGGGGAGGTCGGCGTGCAGGTCGGTGTAGCGGCGCGGACCGGCGAGCAACTCCCGGACGATCAGCAGGGTCCAGCGGTCGCCGACGGCGTCGAGCGCGCGGGCGGCGGAACAGTACTGGTCGTAGCTTCGGCGAGGTGACATGCGACGCAGTCTAGACAAGTTGTTGGACTTTCCAAGCTCTCACTTGGTAAAACCAAGCAACACCAGATACCGGAGGGGAAGCGCCGCCATGGAGTTCCGGCAGTCGAACAAGCTGAGCGAGGTCTGTTACGAGATCCGCGGCCCGGTCATCGCGCACGCCAACGCGCTGGAGGAGGCGGGGCACAGCGTGCTGCGCCTGAACACCGGCAACCCGGCGCTCTTCGGCTTCGAGGCGCCGGAGGAGATCCTCCAGGACATGATCAGGATGCTGCCGCAGGCGCACGGCTACACCGACTCGCGCGGGGTCCTCTCCGCCCGCCGGGCGGTCGCCCAGCGCTACCAGGCGCTCGGCCTGGAGGTGGACGTGGACGACGTCTTCCTCGGCAACGGCGTCTCGGAGCTGGTCAGTATGGCCGTCCAGGCGCTGCTGGAGGACGGCGACGAGGTGCTGATCCCCGCCCCCGACTTCCCCCTCTGGACGGCGGTGACGACCCTCGCGGGCGGCAAGGCGGTGCACTACCTCTGCGACGAGCGGGCCGAGTGGTACCCGGACCTGGCCGACATGGAGGCGAAGATCACCGACCGCACCAAGGCGGTCGTCATCATCAACCCCAACAACCCCACCGGCGCGGTCTACCCGAAGGAGATCATCGAGGGCATCCTCGACCTGGCCCGCCGACACGGCCTCATGGTCTTCGCCGACGAGATCTACGACCAGATCCTGTACGACGACGCGGTCCACCACTCCGCCGCCGCCCTCGCCCCCGACCTGGTGGTCCTGACCTTCTGCGGCCTGTCCAAGACGTACCGGGTGGCGGGCTTCCGCTCCGGCTGGCTGGTGGTGACCGGCCCCAAGCAGCACGCCCGGAACTACCTGGAGGGCCTCACCATGCTGGCCTCCATGCGCCTGTGCGCCAACGCGCCCGCCCAGTACGCCATCCAGGCCGCGCTCGGCGGCCGCCAGTCCATCCGCGACCTCACCGTGCCGGGCGGCCGCCTGTACGAACAGCGCAACGTGGCCTGGGAGAAGCTCAACGAGATCCCCGGCGTCTCCTGCGTCAAGCCCAAGGGCGCCCTGTACGCCTTCGCGCGCCTCGACCCGAAGGTCCACACGATCCACGACGACGAGAAGTTCGTCCTCGACCTCCTCCTGCGCGAGAAGATCCAGGTCGTCCAGGGCACCGGCTTCAACTGGCCCTCCCCCGACCACTTCCGCATCCTCACCCTTCCCCACGCGGAGGACCTGGAGGCGGCGATCGGCCGCATCGGCCGCTTCCTGAGCGGATACCGGCAGTAGCGGAACCCGGCGGCGGGGCCCGCCCCTCCCGGCCGTCCCGTACTCCGGCGGCCGGGCACCGTGGCCCCCGGTCACCGGACGGCCGGTACCGAGGACAGCCCGTAACCTGGGGGTATGGGTGATCTTTTTCTGGTGCGGCACGGGGAGACCGAGTGGTCCCGGTCCGGGCGGCACACGGGGCTGACGGACGTACCGCTGACCGACTACGGGCGGGACCAGGCGCGGAGCCTGGTGCCGCTGATCCGCTCGCACCGGATCGGGGCCGCGTTCGTCAGCCCCTTCCAGCGGGCGCGGGAGACGGCCGAGCTGATCGGCCTGCACGGGGTGCGGGTCGACTCCGATCTGCACGAGTGGGACTACGGTGCCTACGAGGGGATCACGACGGTCGAGATCCATCGGAAGCGCCCCGACTGGTTCCTGTTCACCGACGGCGTCGAGCCGGGGCCGCCGGAGCATCCCGGGGAGACCCCGGAGCAGGTCGGCGACCGGGCGGACCGGGTGCTGTCCCGGGTGGAGGCGGCGTTCGCCGACACCGAGGGGTGTGTGGTGCTGGTGGCGCACGGGCACTTCCTGCGCGTCCTCACCGCCCGGCACCTCGGGCTCCCGCCCTCGCAGGGTGCCCTGTTCCAGCTCGGCACGGGCACGCTGTGCCGGCTGAGCACGGAGCACGGGCGGCCGGTGATCGCCGCCTGGAATGTCAGACCCCCGTCGTAGGCTTCGAGAGCATAAAAGGGGGAGCCCGACCGGAAAGGGGGTGTGTCGTGGCGTTGTCGCCCACCGCCGCGCAGCGGCGCGTCATCGACGCCGCCGACCCCGGCACGGGACGGCTGCGGGGGACGCCCGCGCAGCTCGCGGCGCTGGTGAAGCGCGGGCTCGCCTTCCGGCACCCGCGGCCGCCGCACGACCACTTCCTGACCCCGGCGGGGCATCGGATACGGGAGGCCCCGGCCGAGCCCGAGCCGGTGCCGGCGTCCGCCGCACCCGCCGAGCAGGGCGTGTTCGCCGCCCGGGTCGGCGGTGAGCCGGAGGTGCCCGACGCCGGCGGCCCGGCGCGGCTGCGGGAGGTGCGGGGCGCCTGGCAGGGGCTGCTGGAGCTGCGGCGGATGACGCACACCGACGGGAGCACGGACCGGCCCTGCGGCTGGGAGCGGACGCATCTCGTGCAGGCCGCCGCGCTCGCCCTGGAGGCGGCCGGGCACCGACCCGCCGGTCCGGAGGGCGGGGGCGGGTACCGGGTGCGGGCGACGCCGCAGCCCGAGGCCGTCGCCGTGCACGAACCGGACGGGACCGCGCTGCGGCAGTGCGCGCGGACGCTGGAGCGGGCGGGCTGGCAGGTCGGGGAGCACACCGAGCCGCGTACCCGGGCCCGCTATCTGCTGGCCTCCCCGCGGAAGGTGTGACCCTCCGTGCCACGATGCGGCGGACACGTACGTCCACACGTCCACACGTCAACACGTCCATGCGTCCATGCGTCCATGCGTCCATGCGTCCATGAGGAGAGGCAGCAGCAGTGAGCGAGCCGTTTTCCGTGCCGGTGACCGTCCGCGGGTACGAGACCGACACCCAGGGCCATCTCAACCAGGCCGTGTACCTGAACTACGCCGAGCACGCTCGCTGGGTCATGCTCCAGGCGGCGGGCATCCGCCAGGCCGACCTCGTGGCCCTGGGCGTGGGCCCGGTGGCCCTGGAGACGACCCTCCGCTTCCGGCGCGAGCTGCTCGCCGGCGAGGAGGTGGAGGTGACCTGTGCCTTCGAGTGGGGCGAGGGCAAGACCTTCAGGATCACCCAGGTCATCCGCAAGGCGGACGGCACGGTCGCGGCCGAGGTCGACAGCGTGGGCGGCCTGATGGACCTGCGGGAGCGGAAGCTGATCGCCGACCCCCGGCAGCGGTTCAAGGAACTCGCCCAGGAGCCCGGCCTGTTCGGCCTGTAGACGACCGGAGTCCCGGTACGGCCTCGTCAGACGTCCACCAGCTCCGGCCGGTGCTCGGTGTCGTAGGCCGCGCGGGCCTCGGCGATGTAGAGGCGGTTGCGCTCGGCCCAGTCGGTCAGCAGTTGCAGCGAGGCGTGCAGTTCGCGGGCGACGGGCGTCAGCGCGTACTCCACCTTCGGCGGCACCGTCGGGTGGACGGTGCGGGTGACAAGGCCGTCGCGCTCCAGGTTGCGCAGGGTCAGGGTCAGCATGCGGCGGCTGATGCCCTCGATGCCGCGCTCCAGTTCGGTGAAACGGATCGGTCCGTGGGCCGCCGCGACCAGGATCTGGACGCTCCATTTCCCGGCGACCCTGTCAAGAACCTCCCGGACCGGGCACGCGTGCGCGTTCACGACCTGCGGGGTAACACCGGTGTTCCTCTGGGACATCCGACTGCCTCCTTACGCCGGCCTCCAGGGTTACTCACGATGGACCCCGTTACAAGTCGTACCCCATGAGGGGGCGCGGAGAAGCGGAGGTCACGTCACCATGACGGTCACGGTCGAGTCCCCCGAGGGCGCACGGCGGAGAGGAGCACGTCGGCGCGGGACGTACTCGCCCTGGACGTCCCTGGTGGTCCTGTGCGCGGGGGCGCTGATGACGATCCTGGACGGCAGCATCGTCACGGTCGCCATGCCCGCCGTCCAGGGCGACCTCGGTTTCACCGCGGCCGGGCTGGCCTGGGTCGTCAACGCGTACCTGATCCCCTTCGGCGGGCTGCTGCTGCTCGCGGGGCGGCTCGGTGACCTGGTCGGTCCGAAGCGGATGTTCACCTCCGGGCTCGCACTGTTCACGGCGGCGTCCGTGGCGTGCGGGCTGGCCACCACCCCGGGCGCGCTGATCGCGGCGCGGGCCGTCCAGGGCGTCGGCGGGGCGATGACGATGGCCGTGGTGCTCGGCATGGTGGTCGGGCTCTTCCCCGCACCACGGGAACGGGCCCGCGCGATCGCGGTGTTCAGCTCGGTCGGCGCGTCGGGCGCGGCACTCGGCACCTTCCTCGGCGGGGCGCTGACCGAGGCGCTGAGCTGGCACTGGATCTTCCTGATCAACCTGCCGATCGGCCTGGTCGCCTGGTGCGCCGCGACCCGCGTCCTCGCCCCCGACCGGGGCACCGGCCTCCGCGGCGGCGCCGACTACCCGGGCGCGGCCCTGGTCACGGGCGCGCTGATGCTGACGGTGTACACGATCGTCGGCGCCGGTGACCGCGCCGTCGGCACGACGGTCGCCCTCGCGGTCGCCGCCCTCGTCCTGTTCACTGCGTTCACCCTGCGGCAGGCGCGCGCCGAACGTCCGCTGCTGCGGCCGGGGATGCTGCGCTCCCGACTGCTGACCGGCGCCAACGCCGTACAGCTCCTGATGGTCGCGACGATGTACGGCTTCCAGTTCATCGGCGCCCTCTACCTGCAACGGGTCCTCGAGTACGGGGAGTTGGCGACCGGTACGGCGTTCCTGCCGGCGCCGGTGACGATCGGGGTGATGATGCTGGGACTGTCGGCCCGTACGGTCGGCCGGTTCGGGGCGTACCGGGTGCTGGTGGCCGGGCTGGTGCTGATCGTCGCCGGGATGGCGCTGCTGAGCCGGGCCCCGGCCGACGGGTCCTACGTCGCCGACGTGCTGCCGCCGATGCTGCTGCTGGCCGTGGGCTTCGCCGCCGCGGCGCCCGCGCTGACGGGGCTGGCGATGTCGGGGGCGCGGGAGGAGGACGCGGGGCTCGCGTCCGGGCTGTACAACACGACGCAGGTGGTGGGTGGTTCGCTGGGGCTGGCGGTGCTGTCGACGCTGGCGGCGAGCCGGACCGCGGACCTGGTCGGCGGGGGTACGGAGACGGTGGCGGCCCTGGCCGAGGGGTACCAGCTGGCCTTCCGGGTGGCGGTGGGCGTCGCGGTGGCCGCGGCGGCTGTGGCGGCGGTGGTGCTGCGGGAGCGGCGCCACAGGGGATGATGGGACACTTCCTCCCAACGGCACGCCGTCTGCACCGCGTGTCGCGTGGGAGGAAGTGTCCCGTCGTCGCCCGTCTACAGCCGCGAGCTACAGCCTCGACGCTTCCTTGATCTCCTCCCCGGCCTCCATCGGATGGGTGACGTCCTCCGCGTCGCGTTCGCTGCCGCCGATGTGGTTGAAGACCAGGTTGAGCAGGACGGCGGCGACGCAGCCGGTGGAGATGCCGGAGTCCAGGATGATCTTCGCGTTCTCGGGTACACGGTCGCCGGCCGGGAGCCGTCCCTCCCGGCCGGAGTCATGGGGTGTGACGTGGTTCAGCCCTCGGCCGCGATCCGGGCCAGCCGGCGTGCCTCGTCCCGGGTGGAGCGGGCGATGGCGTCCTCGTCGACGGTGAGCAGGCGGCCGTCCGCGACGATCTGACGGCCGTTCACGAACGAGGCGGTGACCGGCGCGGCGGCGCCGAGGACGAGGGCGGCGACCGGGTCGGCGATGGAGGAGTGGGCGAGGGTGTCCATCCGCCACAGGACCAGGTCGGCGAGCTTGCCCGCCTCCAACGAGCCGGTCTCGGCGGCCCGGCCGAGGACGCGGGCGCCGCCGTACGTGCCCAGGCGCAGCGCCTTGCGGGCGTTCAGCGCGGACTCGCGGTGGGGGCCGAGGCGGTTGACGAGCAGGGCGTTGCGCAGTTCGGTGTGGAGTTCGCCGGACTCGTTGGAGGCGGTGCCGTCGACACCGAGGCCGACCGGGACGCCGGCGGCGAGCAGGTCGGGGACGCGGGCGATGCCGGCGGCGAGGCGGGCGTTGGACGAGGGGCAGTGGGCGACGCCGGTGCCGGTGCGGGCGAAGGCGGCGATGTCGGAGTCGTTCAGGTGGACGCAGTGGGCCATCCACACGTCGTCGCCGAGCCAGCCGGTGGACTCGAAGTAGTCGGTGGGGCCCATGCCGAACAGCTCATGGCAGAACTTCTCCTCCTCCATCGTCTCCGAGCCGTGCGTGTGCAGCCGTACTCCGAGGTGACGCGCCAACTCGGCGCCCTGGCGCATGAGTTCGGTGGAGACGGAGAAGGGCGAGCAGGGGGCGACGGCGACCTGGGTCATGGCGTCGAAGGAGGGGTCGTGGTGCTCGCGGACGGTGGCCTCGGTGGCGGCGAGCGCGTCGTCCGGGCTCTCCACCGCGAAGTCCGGCGGCAGTCCGCCGTCGGACTCGCCGCGGTCCATCGAGCCGCGGGCGAGGGTGAAGCGGACGCCTGTCTCGCGGGCGGCGCGGATGATGGCGCCGGACAGGTCGCCGGCGCCGCGCGGGAAGACGTAGTGGTGGTCCGTCGCGGTGGTGACGCCGCCGCGGGCCATCATGGCGAGGGAGCCCTGGGCGGCGGCGTACGCCATCGGCTCGTCGATGCGCGCCCAGGTCGGGTAGAGCGCGACCAGCCAGTCGAAGAGGTTGTGGTCGGTGGCCAGACCCCGGGTGATCCACTGGTAGAAGTGGTGGTGGGTGTTGATCAGGCCGGGGGTGACGAGGTGCCCGGTGGCGTCGATGCGGCGTACGACCCCGGCGAGGCCCTCCGGGGCCGGGCCGGCGCCGACGGACTCGATCCGGTTGCCGGCGATCACGACGTGGCCCGAGGCGTACTCGGTGCCGTCCGCGTCGACGGTCGCGATCGCGGCGTTCTCGATGACCGTGCGCTCGGTTGCCGTTGCTGCTGCCATGCTGCTTCCTTGTCTTCTGGTGCGGCCCGTGGGCGGGTCGGGTGCCCACGGGGAGGGCACGGCAGGACCCCAGGGGGTGTCGTCTGGATCCTGCCGGCGTCGCGTGCCCTGGCACGCACGTCTGCCGCGTTGTCGTCGGTTGCCGACTCCCCCACGCTCGGCTGCGCTCGCGCGGGGGACCCCCCTCGCGTTGTCGGCCTCCTTCGCCTTGCAACTGCACGCACCAGACCCCGCTCAGGTCGGCCAAGAGCCACCGCGACTCGGGGCCGGCCTGATCCGGACAACACCCCCTAGGAGGACTTGAGTGCCGGGACCGGGTGGCGGCTCCGGGTGCCGAGATGGTGGAAGAAGAGGTTGAGGGCGACCGCGACGAGGGCGCCGGCGCTGATGCCGGAGCCGAGGACGGTCTGCGCCCAGGCGGGGAACCGCTCGTGGGACGCGGGCGCGGCCAGCGGGATGATGCCCGCGCCGAGCGCCACGGCGACCAGGATGATGTGGGAGCTGTCGTCGAGTCCGGCCTCGGAGAGGGTACGGATGCCGCTGACCGCGACGGAGCCGAACAGGACGATGCCCCCGCCGCCGAGGACCGGCATCGGCACCAGGGAGACGACCGCGCCGAGCACCGGGAAGGTGCCGAGGACCAGCAGGGTGGCGCCTGCGACGGCGACGACGTAGCGGCTGCGGACCCGGGTGAGGGAGACGACGCCGACGTTCCGGGCGAAGGCGGAGGTGGGGAAGCCGCCGAAGACGGGGCCGATCAGGGTGGCGAGGCCGTCGGTGCGCAGGCCGCGGGTGAGGGTCCCGGCGTCCGCGCGGCGGTCGCAGATCTCGCCGAGGGCGAGCATGCCGGCGCTGGACGCGGTCATCAGGACCAGCGTCACGATGCACAGCGACAGGATCGCGGCGGGCTGGAAAAGCGGTGTCCCGAAGGCGAACGGCGTGGGCAGCGCCGCGACGGGCGCGGAGTGCAGGGCGCCGGAGTCGGCGAGCCCGGCGAGGATCGCGGCGAGGGTGCCGACGACGAGGCCCACGAGCAGGGCGACCTGCTTCAACAAGCCCCTGCCGAAGCGCTGCACGACGAGGATGACGGCGAGGGTGAAGGCGGCGAGGCCGAGGTCGCGCGTCGAGCCGAAGTCGGCGGCGCTCTCGTCGCCGCCCTGCGCCCAGCCGACCGGGACCGGCATCAGGGTGACGCCGATGAGGGCGATGACGACGCCGGTGACCAGCGGCGGGAAGAACCGCAGCAGCCGTCCGAAGAACGGGCCGACGGCGAGGCAGAAGACGCCGGCGACCATCACCGCGCCGTAGACCGCGGGGAGTTGGTGGCCGTCGCCGTCGGTCTCGGCGACGGCGAGGACGGGCGCGATGCCGGCCGAGGAGGCGGCGTTGACGAACGGCAGCCGGTTGCCGACCAGGCCCTTGACGCCGAGGGTCTGGAGCAGGGTGGCGACGCCGGCGATCAGGAGCGAGGCGGCGATCAGCCGGGTGCGGGCCTCCGGGTCGAGTCCGCAGGCCTGGCCGATGATGAGCGGCGGAGTGACGACGCCCGCGTACATGGCGGCGATGTGCTGGAGCGCGGCGGGGACGAGCCGCGAGGGGTGGAGCTTCTCGTCGACCGGGTGCACGGACGTGACGGTGTCCTCCGTGTGCACCGGCGGGGTGGAACTCGGGCCTGTGGCGGGCCCTTTCGCAGGCAGTGCCATGTTGTTCCCTCCGGTGTGGCGCACCCCCGGTCGTCGGGTGCCGGGGGCGCGCTTGCCGCGTCAGAGGTTGGTCATGTCGACCGGGATGCGCGCCTCGCAGCCGTCGCGCAGGACGGTGCCCTCGATCAGGCCGTAGGGGCGGTCGGCGGCAAAGTACACCTCGTTGTCGTTCTCGAGGCCGAACGGCTCCAGGTCCACGAGGAAGTGGTGGCTGTTGGGGAGGGAGAAGCGGACCTCGTCGATCTCCTCGCGGTTGTCGATGATCCGCGCGCCCATCTGGTACAGCGTCTGCTGGAGCGAGAGCGAGTAGGTCTCGGCGAAGGCCTGGAGCATGTGCCTCTTCACCTGCTCGTAGGACTTCTCCCAGTGGGGCGCCTGCTGCTCGTCGTCGGTCCAGTTGAACCGCCAGCGGGCGGAGACCGAGGTCGCCAGGATGCGGTCGTACGCCTCCGGGAGGGTCGTGTACTTGTCCTTGACGTAGCCCCAGAACTCGGAGTCGGTGGAGTTCATCACCGTCAGGTCCTTCAGACCCGAGACGACCTCCCACTTCTCGCCGTCGTAGGTGATCTGGGCGGTGCGGACCTCCTGGCCCTTGCGGGCGAAGGAGTGCTTGACCTCGTCGGCGCCGATGGACTTCGAGTGGGCGTCGGAGGTGGCGATCCGCTCCCAGGCGTACTCCTCGATGCGGATCCGGGCGCGGTGGATCGGCTCCTGCGAGGTGACGAAGTGCCGGGCGAGGTGGATGCCGAACTGCTCGGCGGACTCGATGCCGTGTTCCTTGGCGAAGGCGAACACCGTGTTCTTGGTGGTGTCGGTCGGCAGGACGTTGGCGTTGGAGCCGGAGTAGTGGACCTCCTCCATGTCGCCGGACAGGGCGACGGAGACGCTGAGGTCCTTGATGTGGTGGGTGGCGCCGTCCCGCGTGATCTTGACGACCCGGTTCTCGGCCTTGCCGTACTGGTTCTGTCCCAGGATGGTGGGCATGGAGCTAGCTCCCTCGGTAAACGGAGTAGCCGAACGGGTTGAGCAGCAGCGGTACGTGGAAGTGCTCGCCCGGGACGACGGTGAACGTGATCGCCACCTCCGGGAAGAACACGCCGCGTCCGCTGTCCCGATTCGCGGGGGCGTCCTGCTGCGCATCGGCTTGCTCGTTCGCGGTTTCCTCGAAGTCCGTCTCGAAGTACGTCTCGAAGTACGCCTCGAAGTACGCCTCGACGGCGAAGTCGAGCCGTACGTGGGTGGTGCCCTCCGGCAGGGCCGGCAGTTCCTCGCACCGGCCGTCGGCGTCGGTCGCGGAGGCGCCGAGCGCCTGCCAGTCGGCCTCGCGCCCGGCGCGGGCGCTGAGGTGGACGGTGACGCCCCCGGCGGGACGGCCGACGCTGGTGTCCAGGATGTGGGTGGACACGGAGGCGGTGGTGCTGGTGCTCATGGGTTCAGGCGTCCTGTTCGACGAGTCGGGCCAGGCGGATGCGGTTGATCCTCCCCAGTTCGGTGCGGACGATCTCCCGCTCCTGCTCGGGCCCGTTGCCGATCCGCTCCTTGACCGCGTCCCGCATCTGCTCACCGGTCCGGCCGGTGGCGCAGATCAGGAAGACGTGGCCGAACTGCTCCTGGTAGGCCAGGTTCAGTTCGAGCATCTCCGCCTTGAGCGCGTCGGCGGCACCGGCCATGCCCGCCTGCTCGCGGGAGGAGGTCGGGTCGCCCGGTCGGGGGCGGCCGATCGGCGGGTGGCCGGCCATCGCCTCGGCGAGGTCGTCGCCGGTGAGCGCGGCCGTGGCGGCGTCGCTCGCGGCGTACAGGTCCTCGGCGGTGGTGAAGGGGCGGGTGGTGAGCAGGTGCCGGGCCCATGCCGTGGAGGCGCACACCTCGTGGAGCACGGCGTGTGCCGCGGACTCCTGGAGCGCGTTGAATCGGGCCAGGCCCGACGCGGTAGGGGACGTCACGGGAGCCTCCGTGGCCTTGGGCTGAACGGGCGTGCCGACAGCTAACGCCCTGAGGAACAAGGCGTCAACGCTTTGTTGAAAATTCGGCGTTACGAAACCGGGGCGTCCGGCGGGGGGCTCTCCACCGGCCCGGTCTGCCTGCCGGGGCCGTGACACCGGCCGGGATGCCGGGGGCTTCCGCCGCTCGGGGCTGGCGGGCGCGGCGGCCGGCGGAACCGGCCAGAGGCTCGTCGGCCGTGGCGGTGTACGTCACTCGCCGCCCGCGACGGTGGCCTCCGACCGGCCTCGGACGACGGCGGCGGGCCTCCGAACCCTTCGGCTCGGGGGCCCGCCGCCTACCGTCCGGAGGGGGTCAGGAGCCCTTCTCGCGGTTGAGGTAGTTGTAGACGGTGAAGCGGCTGACGCCCAGCGCGCCCGCCACGGTCTCCACCCCGTGGCGTACGGAGAAGGCGCCGCGCGCCTCCAGCATCCGTACGATCTCCTGCTTGGTCCTGCGGTCCAGCTCGGCCAGCGGCTTGCCCTGGCGGCGCTCCAGGGCGGCGAGGATGTGGTCCAGGGAGTCGGCGAGCTGCGGCAGGCGTACGGCGACGACGTCGGCGCCCGCCCAGGAGAGCACCACGTCGTCCTGGCCGGCCGCGTCCGGCGCGAGCAGCTCGCCGCCGATCGCGTCGACGAGAGGCTTGACGGCCGCGACGAAGGACTCGGCGGCGATGGGCTCCTCCCCCGCTCCCGTCACCGCGCGTCCTCCTCGACCACGTTGACCTGGAGCGAGATCCGGGTGGCACCGGCCCGCAGCGTCCGGCGCAGCAGCGCGTCCACGGCGGCGAGCACCTCGTCGGCGCCGCCCTCGGCGGTGTTGCCGAACGGGCCCACGTCGACCGCGTCCAGCGCGGCCGCCTCGACGACCTCGCGGGCCACCACCGCGTGGGCGGGTGCCTCGTCGAGGTCGAAGGGCTCGGTCGTGAACTCCACCCGCAATCGCATCGTGCCCCCATCGGTTCGGCGCTGATCCGGCCACCTTCTCAGTCTCCCCGACGAGAGGGCACCGGCGGGGGTCGTCGCGCGGCTCAGACCCGCATGAGGCCGCCGTCGCAGACCAGGGTCTGGCCGGTCATGAAGGCGCTGTCGTCGCTGGAGAGGAAGCAGACGGTGCCCACGATGTCGCCGGCGGCACCGACCCGCTTGATCGCCTGGGAGCCCGCGACCTGGTTCAGCACCTCGTCGCCGATGAAGCTCTTGCCGCCCGGGGTGCCGGACGCCGTGGGACAGACCGCGTTGACGGTGATGCCATGCGGCGCGAGGTCCGTGGCCAGGGCGCGGGTGAAGCCGACCACGCCGCCCTTGGCCGCCATGTACGGGACCATGTCCGGCACGGCGAGGCCCAGCGAGTTCGAGGCCAGGTTGACGATCCGGCCCCACCCGTGGTCGCGCATGGAGCCCATCACGGCCTTCGCCATGAGGAACTGCGAGTCGAGGTTGACGGCCTGGATGCGCTTCCACTCGGCGTAGTCCAGCTCCCAGATGTTCCGGAAGGGGAAGGCGCCGGCGTTGTTGACCAGGATGTCGACCCGACCGGCGAAGCCGAGCAGGTCGGCGGTGAGCGCCTCGACCTGGTCGGGGTCGGAGAGGTCCGCCCGGAGCGCCACGGCCTTGCGGCCCGTCTTCCGCACGGCCGCGACGGTCTCGTCGGCGGCGACCAGGTCCACCGCGACGATGTCCGCACCGCGACGGGCCAGTTCGAGGGAGATCGCCGTACCGAATCCACCGGCCGCGCCGGTGACGACGGCGACCCGGCCGGTGTGGGTGTCGAGGGCCATGTGCTTCTCCTGTTCTGCGGAACTGCGGCTGTGCGGAACCGCCTCGAATCCGAGACTAGGTTTCATCAATCATGAATTCAATGAACAGTAGTGAATTTTGCTCCGCATGGACGCCTTCCCTTCCGGCCGTTCCCGCCGGACCCCTTGACAGCACATGAGCGCCAGCGGCAGTCTTCCGTTAAGCAGAAACACACTTCCGCAATATGGAAGTGCAGCAAGCGACACGGAAGGGAGCGTGGCATCCGATGGGATTCTCAGACCGGCGCTTCAGCGTCAACCTGTCGATCCTCTTCACGGAACTCCCGCTCCTGGAGCGCCCCGCGGCCGCCGCGGCGGCCGGCTTCACCGCGGTCGAGCTGTGGTGGCCCTGGATCGACACCCCCACCCCCGAGCAGGCGGTACTCGACGCGCTGCGCGGGGCGATCGAGGACGCGGGCGTACGGCTCACCGGGCTGAACTTCTACGCCGGCCGGCTGCCGGGCCCCGACCGCGGCGCCCTGTCGGTGCCGGGCGAGGAGTCGGACCGCTTCCGCGCCAACATCGACGTGGCCGCCGGCTTCGCGCGGTCGCTGGGCTGCCCGGCCCTCAACGCCCTGTACGGCAACCGGATGGAGGGCGTGGACCCGGCCGAGCAGGACCGGCTGGCACTGGAGAACCTGGCCCTCGCCGCCCGCGCGGCCGACCGGATCGGCGCGGTCCTGCTGGTCGAGGCGCTCAACCGGCCCGAGTCGCCGCTGTACCCGCTGGTGTCGGCCCCGGCCGCCGCCGGCGTCGTCGACAAGGTCAACGAGGCCACCGGACTGGGCAACGCCGCCTTCCTCATGGACCTCTACCACCTGTCCATGAACGGCGAGGACCTGCCGCGGGTGATCGACGCGTACGCCGCGAGGACCGGCCACGTCCAGATCGCCGACAACCCGGGCCGCGGCGCCCCCGGCACCGGCACCCTCCCGCTGGAGGAGCTGCTCGACCGACTGCGCAGAGCCGGGTACGACGGCTGGGTCGGCCTGGAGTACAAGCCCGGTGACCGCCCGAGCGCCGACGCCTTCGACTGGCTACCCCGCGAGGACCGCGCCGCCCGATGACACCCCCCTGGCCCCCCTGGCCCCCCTGACTCCCCTCACTTCCCGAGAGGCACCGCATCATGAGCACCCTTCCCAAGATCGCCTGGATCGGCCTCGGCATCATGGGCTCCCCCATGTCGGAGAACCTGATCACAGCGGGTTACCAGGTCACCGGCTTCACACTGGAACGGGAGAAGCTCGACCGGCTGGCCGCCGCCGGCGGCACCGCGGCCGGCTCGATCGCCGAGGCGGTGCGCGAGGCCGACGTCGTCATCACGATGGTGCCCGCGTCCCCGCAGGTCGAGGCCATCGCGTACGGCCCCGACGGCATCCTGGAGAACGCGCGGTCCGGGGCGCTGCTGATCGACATGTCCTCCATCACCCCGCAGACCTCCGTGGACCTCGCGAAGGCCGCGAAGGACAAGGGCGTCCGCGTCCTGGACGCCCCCGTGTCCGGCGGTGAGGCCGGGGCCGTCGAGGCGGTGCTGTCCGTCATGGTCGGCGGCGAGCAGGCCGACTTCGACGAGGCGAAGCCGCTCCTCGAGGCACTCGGCAAGACCATCGTGCTGTGCGGTCCGCACGGTTCGGGCCAGACGGTGAAGGCCGCCAACCAGCTGATCGTCGCCGTCAACATCCAGGCGTGCGCCGAGGCCGTGGTCTTCCTGGAGAAGTCCGGCGTGGACCTGAAGGCCGCGCTGGACGTCCTGAACGGCGGGCTGGCCGGCTCGACCGTGCTGACACGCAAGAAGGACAACTTCCTGGCCCGCGACTTCAAGCCGGGCTTCCGCATCGACCTGCACCACAAGGACATGGGCATCGTCACCGACGCGGCCCGCAACGTCGGCGCCGCGCTGCCGGTCGGCGCCGTGGTCGCCCAGCTGGTGGCCTCGCTGCGCGCCCAGGGCGACGGCGGCCTGGACCACTCCGCCCTGCTGCGCGCCGTCGAGCGCCTCTCCGGCGCCCAGGTCTGACCCGACACCCCCGGGTCCCCCCGATCTCCGGGCGACGCCGCCGCTGACACCTGTCCCGTCGCGCCCGAGCGGCGGCACCGCCCGGAACCCACGTCAACAAACTATTGACGTGCTATCGCCCCATGTTTGGGCTCCACGATGCGGAAATATGTATCCGATGAACCCTCGCACGGAAGGTCCACGATGTCGCAGCGCGTGCTCACGACAGCGTCCGGCGCCCCGGTCGCCGACAACCGGAACTCCGTCTCCGACGGCATCGGCGGCCCGCTCCTCCTCCAGGACCAGCACCTGCTGGAGACGCTCACCCGCTTCGACCGCGAGCGCATCCCAGTAGGGGTGCCTCCCGCGCCGACTTCCTGAGCGCGGTCGGCCGGCGCACCGAGGTCGCCGGGCACACCGGCACCCGCGAGGCGCCCCTGCACACCAAGGACGACGACTTCTTCCAGGCCGGCGAGCCGTACCGGGTGATGACCGAGGACGAGCGGAAGCGGCTGGTCGCGAACATCGCCGGCGGCCTCTCCCAGGTCTCCCGGGACGACGTCGTCGAGAAGAACCTCGCGCACCTCCACGCCGCCGACCCCGAGTACGGGCGGCGCGTGGAGGAGGCGGTCCGCGCCCTGCGCGAGGACCGACCCACCGGCTCGCGCACGGTACCCGGCGGGGAGGCCGGGACCGTGCGCGCGGCCCGCGCATGCCACCGGGCACCCCGGATGAGGGGTGCGTGCCCGGGGCCCGCGCGGGCAGGGCGAGGACCGCGGCGGCTGCGAGCCAGTGCGGTGGTGAAGGGCCCGGGGCTTCTCCTACGACCTGAGGGGAAAAGCCTTCTGACCCGTCGCACCGCCGCGGTCCCGACCACCCGCCCCTTCCGGAAGAGCCTCACCGGAACAGGCCCACCGACTCCGTCCGGCGGCGCGAACGACCTGTCGCGCCCAGCCTCGCGCCGCCGGACGGACACCACCCCGGCCGGACGACGCCGGGATGCGGACGGTCCCGCATCCGGCGCCGCCGCGCGTTCGGGGTGCGGATCGCGGTGGCGCGCCGCCCAGCGGCCCGAAGGCATGGCACACCCGCCCGAGCACCCGCACATCGTCGTCCACGCCCCGCGCGGATGGGGGTACCCCCACCCTCAAGGCAGTGGGGGAGGCTCCCGCCGGGTCACCTCCGGCGACGAGACCCTCGGCGTCGCCTCCCGATCCGACGACGTGACCGAGTTGCTGCGGCCGGCCTGTACGTCACCGGCGTCGAGGACAGCGACCTCGGGGAGTGGGAGGGCGGCGGCCCGGACGACTGGCCGGGGCTGCCCGGACACCGCGGCGCCCGAGCGCGCGTAGGCGATGCCCCCGGCGGGCACAACCCGGGCACGACTCGGGGCACACGGGGGTGGCGTCATGGTCGAGGACGACTGCTTGGACTGGCTCGTACCGCACGAGGTCGCGCTGCTGCGCGGGGGCCCGCGTGCCGCCGTGACGGTCGCCGTCGTGGACCTGTATCTGCGGGGTGCCGTCGAGCCCGGCCCGGCAGGCACCGTCCGGGCAGGGCCGACCGAGCCGGGGACGGGGGTGACGCCGCTGCCGAACCTGGCGGAGGCGGTGCGGTGGTGCCTGGAGGAGCCGTGCGCCCCGAGGAAGCTGGCCCGGGACCCGGAGGTGCGGCTGGCGGTGGCCCTGATGCGGGTCCCGCTGGCGGAGGCCGGCCTGCTGCGCCACCCGCTGCTCGGTCCGACCCGTGCCGCCCGGCGCCGGGTGCGGGCGCTGCGGGACGAGCACCCGCCGCCCACGAGCCGCCGGGGCCTGACCGCCGACGAACGGCTGCTCGCCGTCGCCCTGCACGGCGAGGCCGCCCTGCGCGTCCTGCTGCCCCGGTTCGCGCTGCGGGCGGGGCTGGTGGAGCGGGTGGAGCCGGCGGACAGGGGTCTGCTGAAGCACTCCCCGCGCGGGGGCGGGGGCGGCGGAGGTGCGTACTCATGCGGCAGCGGGAGTGGCGGCGGCTCCGACTGAGCGGGCCGGACATGCGAGGGAGCGGCCCGCCCCGGCATGGACGGACCGCTCCCTCACGCTCGCCGCCGGTGTCAGACCTTCAGCGTCCGGACGGCCGTCGGCGCGTGCCCCGGCTCGGTGGCGACCTCCTCGAACTCCACCACGTGGGAGATGTCGTTGGTGCCCGACATGGAGATGTTGGTGACGCGCTCCAGGATCGCCTCGACGACGACCGGCACCCGGTACTCGGCGGCGAGCTTCTTGGCCTGCTCCAGGGCCGCGCCCAGCTCGCCCGGGTCGGTCACCCGGATCGCCTTGCAACCGAGGCCCTCGGCGACCTTGACGTGGTCGACGCCGTAGACGCCCAGCTCGGGCGAGTTGAGGTTCTCGAACTCCAGGTTGACCTGGAAGTCGATGTCGAAGGCGCGCTGCGCCTGGCGGATCAGCCCCAGGTAGGAGTTGTTCACCAGAACATGGACGTACGGGATCCTGTGCTGCGCGCCGACGGCCAGTTCCTCGATCATGAACTGGAAGTCGTAGTCACCGGAGAGCGCCACGACCTGCGCGTCCGGGTCGGCCTTGGCGACGCCGAGCGCGGCCGGGACGGTCCAGCCGAGAGGCCCGGCCTGGCCGCAGTTGATCCAGTGCCGCGGGCGGTAGACGTGCAGCATCTGGGCGCCGGCGATCTGCGAGAGGCCGATGGTGGAGACGTACCGGGTCTCCGGGCCGAATGCCTTGTTCATCTCCTCGTAGACGCGCTGCGGCTTGATGGGGATGTCGTCGAAGTGCGTGCGGCGCTGGAGGGTGGCCCGGCGCTCCTGGGCGGCGGCGGCCCAGGCGGAGCGGTCGGGCAGCTTCCCGGCCGCCTTCAGCTCCTTCGCGGCCTCGACGAAGAGGACGAGCGCGGCCTTGGCGTCGGAGGCGATGCCGTAGTCCGGGGCGAAGATCCTGCCGATCTGGGTGGGTTCGACGTCGACGTGGACGAACTTCCGCCCGGCGGTGTAGACGTCGAGCTTGCCGGTGTGGCGGTTGGCCCAGCGGTTGCCGATGCCGAGGACGAAGTCGGACTCCAGGAAGGTCGCGTTGCCGTAGCGGTGCGAGGTCTGGAGGCCGACCATGCCGGCGTTCAGCTCGTGGTCGTCGGGCAGGACGCCCCAGCCCATCAGGGTCGGCACGACCGGGGTGCCGGTCAGCTCGGCGAACTCCACGAGGAGGTCGGCGGCGTCGGCGTTGATGACGCCGCCGCCGGCCACGAGGAGCGGGCGCTCGGAGGCGTTGAGCAGGCCGATCGCCTTCTCGATCTGGGCGCGGGTGGCGGCTGGCCTGTAGACAGGGAGCGGCTCGTAGGTGTCCGGGTCGAACTCGATCTCGGTGAGCTGGACGTCGATCGGCAGGTCGATGAGGACGGGGCCGGGGCGGCCGGAGCGCATGAGGTGGAATGCCTGCTGGAAGACGCCGGGGATTTGGGCGGCCTCCAGGACGGTGACCGCCATCTTCGTGACCGGCTTGGCGATGGAGGCGATGTCGACGGCCTGGAAGTCCTCCTTGTGGATCACCGCGGTCGGCGCCTGGCCGGTGATGCACAGGATCGGGATGGAGTCGCCGGTCGCCGAGTACAGCCCGGTGATCATGTCGGTTCCGGCCGGGCCGGACGTACCGATGCAGACGCCGATGTTGCCGGGGTGGGTCCGGGTGTAGCCCTCGGCCATGTGCGAGGCGCCCTCGACATGGCGGGCGAGGGTGTGCTGGACGCCGCCGGACGCCTTGAGCGCCGCGTAGAAGGGGTTGATCGCCGCGCCCGGCACACCGAACGCGTCGGTGACGCCCTCGCGCTTGAGGATTTCGACTGCCGCTCGGGCAGCGGTCATACGAGCCATCGAGTACTCCTGATCCGGCTGTCGGATTCGCACTCCCGTCGCGCCCCGCGGTGAGCTTCGTCCGTCGCAACTTCCGTATAGCGAAATTCAGTTTCTACGATCTGGAAGTAATGTAAGGGGGTGGCCGGGGGCCGTCAAGGGAGGACGATGGGGGCCATGTCCGGGACCATCTCGGTGTGCTGCACCGCCTGCGGGCGCCGGCACCGGTACACGGCACCGTCGTATCCCTGTGCGTGCGGGGCGCCCGTCGCCCCGGTGCTCGATCCGGAGGGCACGGCGACCGAGGTCACCCGCCGGGTGCGGGACGAGGAGTGGATCGGCGTGCGCTGCGCGGTCTGCGGGGCGGAGACATCGTGGCCGCGGCCCGAACTGGGCTGCCCGTGCGGGACGGTGCTGAGCGTGCCGGTGGACCGCACGGCCGCGGGCCGCTCCGGACGCGCCCCCGGTTCACCCGCCCCGGCCCACCGGACCGTCCCCATCCGCACCGTCCCCATCCGCACCGCGCGTGATGCGGTCACCGCGGCCGTCCTGTAGCTGCGCGGCCTGGGCCACCGGGGCGTGCGCCGCGCCGACCTCCTGGACGTCCCCCTCTTCATCCTCACCCCGACGGGGGTGCCCCACCCGGTCAACACGTCGGCCGTGGCACTGGATGCCACGGCCGACTGAACTCTCCGGGGTGCGCCCCGCAAAGAGCCGTGGCCTCTCCTCCGGCCCTGCTAGGTTGCGGCACATGCCGTCACAAAAGCCCCTCCCGGTCCGCGAGAGCGACGTCGTCGAGCGCGTCCTCAAACAGCACCGCACCGCTTTGGGAACGGACTTCCACACGTACCGCAACCACGTCTACCGGGGCCTCAACTACCAGTTGGCCCTTCTGGAACGGCGCACGCCGACCGCGGAGATGGCGCTGGCGTGGGCCGTTCACGACCTCGGCATCTGGACGGCCGGGACGTTCGACTACCTCGGCCCGTCGATGGACCTGGCCCGCGCACACGCCGAGGAGGCCGGCGTCCGGGATCTGCCGCACGTCCTCACCATGATCGCGCTGCACCACAAGGTCCGGCCCGCGCGGGAACCCGAGACCGAGGCATTCCGGCGCGCGGACCTGCTGGACGTGCTGCGCGGCCTCCCCCGCCCTCGGTCGGGCCGCGTCCCGGTGCGGGTGGCGACCCGGGTCTTCCCCTACCGCGGCTTCCAGTCGTTCCTACTCCGCCAGGCCGCGCTCCGGGCACGCCGGCACCCGCTGTCGCCGCTGCCGATGATCCGCTGGTGACCTCCGTACGGGGGAGAGGTAGAGCTTCTCGGCGATCTGCCGGTTGGTGAGGCCCTGGGCGGCCAGGCCGGCGATCTGCAGTTCCTGCGCCGGCAAGCGGTCCCGGCCGGGGGTGCCGCGGCGCGGGCCCGGCTCCCCCGCCGCCCGCGGTTCCGCCTGCGCCATTTCCGACCAGGGGCGGGCGCCCAGCGCGTCGAAGGTGTCGTATGCCGCACGGAGGAGCGGGCGGGCTTCGGTGAGCCTTCGCTGCCTGCGCTTGCGGCGGCCCAGGTGCAGTTGCAGGCGCGCGCGGTGGAAGGGCCGGTCGCCGAGGTCGGCGGCGAGTGCCTCCTCGAACGCCGCGTCCGCCTCCTCGTCGGCGGCCAGCACGGCCCGGCTCTAGTGGGCGGCGACGACGAGCACGTCCGTCTGGACGCGGGCGGCGAGCCGAGGAAGGCGGCCGAGCAGCAAGCGGGCGTGGCCGGCCCGCCCCGCCGCGACCGCGGCCAGGCGAGTGGCGCCGGGGCCGGCGCTCACGCCGGTGTGACACCGGCCCCCGCCGACGGACCCGCAGGCGAGCCCCCTCCACCTTCACCTTCCATCCGCACCGCACCGCAACGCAACGCAACGAGGAGTCCTGGTGAGCGCACTGACCGCCTCGAACCAGCACCTGAGCAGCCGAGGCCGCAGTCTGGGCCTACCACAGCATCGGCGCAGGACGCCCCCAAGGGCGTCCCAGGTCGGGTCGCCGATGTACACCGTCTCGCGCAGCGCCGGGCAGCGGTCGCGGACCTCGTCCACGATCGCCCGGTAGTCGCTGCCCTTGTGGCTGAGGGACGCGATCAGCAGCGTGATGCCGGACTGGCGGAGGACGTACTCCAGCTCATGGGCGCGGTAAGCGGGGTTGACGTTCACCATGACGGCGCCGAAGCGGGCCGTGGCGTACTGGACCAGGACCCACTCGGGGCAGTTGACGGCCCAGATGCCGACCCGGTCGCCCTAGCCGACGCTCTTCGCGAGGAGGCCGCGCGCGACCTCGTCGACGGCCGCGCCGAACTCGGCGTAGGTCCAGCGCCGTCCGGACGGCACGTCGACCAGGGCCTCGCGGCCGGGGTGGGCGGTGATCGCGCGGTCCAGGTTGGCGCCGACGGTGTCGCCGAGGAGCGGGGTGGTGCTGGTGCCGTGGGCGTAGGAGAGGGCGGTCGTCATCGGAAGTCCTCCTCGCGGTACTCGCTTACGGAACCGGCCGCCGTCGCCTCGCGCAGCTCGATGCGGCGGATCTTGCCCGAGACGGTCTTGGGCAGGTCGCCGAACTCCAGGCGGCGCAGCCGCTTGTAGGGGGCGAGGGTCCGGCGGGAGTGCTCGAACAGCGCCTTCGCGGTGTCGGGGCCCGGCTCCCAGCCCGCCGCCAGCACGACGTACGCCTTCGGCACGGCGAGGCGCAGCGCGTCCGGCGCGGGGACGACGGCGGCCTCGGCGACCGCCTCGTGCTCCAGCAGGGCGCTCTCCAGCTCGAAGGGGGAGATCTTGTAGTCGGAGGCCTTGAACACGTCGTCGCTTCGGCCCACGTAGGTGAGGTAGCCGTCCGCGTCGCGGGAGCCGATGTCGCCGGTGCGGTAGTAGCCGCCGGCCATCGCCTCGGCGGTGCGGTCGGGGTCGCCGTGGTAGCCGGTCATCAGTCCGACGGGGCGGGCGGCGAGGTCCAGGGCGATCTCGCCCTCGTCCGCACCCGGGGCGCCGGTGACCGGGTCGAGGAGTTCGACGCGGTAGCCGGGGCTGGGGCGGCCCATCGAGCCGGTCTTGAGGAGCTGGCCGGGACTGTTGGAGACCTGGACGGCGGTCTCCGTCTGCCCGAAGCCGTCCCGGATGGTGACGCCCCAGGAGCGGCGGACCTGCTCGATCACCTCGGGGTTCAGCGGCTCACCGGCGGCGACGACCTCGCGCGGGCGGTGGGCGAGCTGGGTGAGGTCGGCCTGGATGAGCATGCGCCACACGGTGGGCGGGGCGCAGAACGTGGTGACGCCGGCCCGGTCCATCTCGGCCATCAGGCGGGCCGCGTCGAACCGGGTGTAGTTGTGCAGGAAGACGGTCGCCTCGGCGTTCCAGGGCGCGAAGAGGTTGGACCAGGCGTGCTTGGCCCAGCCGGGCGAGGAGATGTTGAGGTGCACGTCGCCGGGTTTCAGCCCGATCCAGTACATGGTCGCCAGGTGCCCGATCGGGTAGGAGGCGTGGGTGTGCTCGACCAGTTTGGGGCGGGCGGTGGTGCCGGAGGTGAAGTACAGCATCAGCGGGTCGTCGGCGGCGGTGGGGCCGTCGGGGGTGAAGGCGTCGGAGGCGGTGTAGGCGTCCTCGTACGGCAGCCAGCCGGTCTCCGGCGTGCCGCCGCCGACCGCGATGCGCGTGTAGTCGCCCGGGACGCCGGTGAACTTGCCGGTGTCCTCGGAGCGCACGATCACGTGCCGCACCCGGCCGCGGTCGACGCGGTCGCGCAGGTCGGCGGGGCCGAGCAGCGGGGTGGCCGGGATGACGACGGCGCGCAGCTTCATCGCGGCGAGGGCGGTCTCCCACAGTTCGGCCTGGTTGCCGAGCATCACGAGGACGCGGTCCCCCGGACCGACGCCCCAGGCGCGCAGGCGGTTGGCGACCCGGTCGGACCGGGCGGCCATCTGGGCGAAGGAGACCCGGACCTCGGAGCCGTCCTCCTCGACGATGTGCAGCGCGGTGCGCTCGTTGCCGTCGGCGATCACGTCGAACCAGTCCAGCGCCCAGTTGAAGTGCTCGGGGCGGGGCCAGGTGAAGCCCTCGTAGGCGGCGGTGTAGTCCGTGCGGTGTTCCAGCAGGAAGTCCCGTGCGCTGCGGAACTGCTCCGTGGCCGTCGTCATGCGTCCTCCTTCGTGCGCCGGACCTTGCCGGGCGGCTCGCTGCCATCGTCTAATCCGCGATGTGTGTCTCACCACCCCCGAACGGGGGTGTGCGCCCCGGGACGGGCGCGAGCCGGGAGGGGTGAGCGCCGTGGCTCCGGGACGGATGGGCGCCGCAGCGCGCCGGAACGGGTGGCTGCCGCGGCGGCGGAAAGGGTGGGCGCCGTGGCGTCGGGCCGGTCTTCGGGCGTGGTCGACGTCGCCGTCCTGTCTTCCTCCCGTCGTCACCCCTCCGTCCCGTCGCGTCCTCCTGCCTAAGATTGGCCGGGTCACGCCATACGGAGGGGAGCGGTCACCGTGCGAGGGGACTTCGCGGGGTCTGCCGGACGCCGCTCCGATCCGGTCATCGGGCGGGAGGGGGCGTTCGGCGCGGCGCGGGAGCAGCTCGCCCGGGGTGGGAGCGTGCTGCTGCACGGGCCCGCCGGGATCGGGAAGTCGACCGTGCTGCGGACGCTGGCCGCGGAGTACGCCCGCACCGCCCGCACCGTGCTGCGCTGTTCGGCCACCGAGTCCGAGTCCCACCTGCCGTTCCTCGCCCTGGCCGATCTGCTGGGCCTGGTGCTGGACGGGGTGTCGGACGCGCTGCCCGCGGCCCAGTGGACCGCGCTGGAGTCGGCGATCACGGGGCGCGGGGAGTCCACGCTCCAGCGCGACGGGCTGGCGCTGCGGCTGGCCGTGCTGTCCGCGTTGCGGGCCCTGGCCGTCGAGGGGCCCGTGCTCGTCGTCGCCGACGACCTCCAGTGGCTCGACCCGGCCAGCGCCGAGCTGCTCGGTTTCGCCGCCCGGCGTCTGGGCGACACCCCGGTGCAGTTGCTGTGCGCGGTGCGCACGGAGGGCCCGGAGACGGAGGGCGCGGAGTACGGGCGGTACCTGCGCGCCTCCCCGCCCGACACCCGCGCGATCCGGCTCGGTCCGCTGACCCGGGACCAGGTGTCGGCGCTGCTCGACGAGCGCGGCTACGCGGGCCTGCCCCGCTCCACCGTCCGCGACATCCACCGCACCAGCGGCGGCAACCCGCTGTTCGCGCTGGAGCTGGGCCGGGCGCTCGCGGAGAGCCCCACCCCGCCCCGGCCGGGCGAGCCGCTGCCGGTGCCGACCTCGCTCAGGGCGCTGGTGCTGTCCCGCCTGGAGATGCTGTCCGACGAGGCGCGCCGCACCCTGCTGGTGGCCAGCGCCGGGGCCCGCCCCACTCCGGCCCTGCTGCACGCGGCGGGCCGCGGGCACGCCGAGGCGGAGACGGCGCAGGCGGCGGCGCTCGGGCTGCTGGCGACCGACCCGGGCGGTCCGGCCGTACGGTTCGCGCATCCGCTGATCTCGGCCGCGCTCTACGCCGAGGCCCCGGCGCCGGAGCGGCGGGCCGCGCACGCGGCGTTGTCCACGGCGGCCTCCGACCCGATCGAACGCGCCCGGCATCTCGCGCTGGCCACCATCGGCACGGACCCGGAGGTCGCCGCCCGGCTGGCCGAGGCCGCGGCGCTGGCCCGGGACCGGGGGGCGCCGTCGGTGGCCGCGTCGCTGGGGCTGCTGGCCGCCCGGCACACCCCGGCGGACAGTGCGCCGGGCCCGGACGAGCGGCGGCTGACGGCGGCCGAGGACGCGATCACCGCCGGCGAGTCGGACCTCGCCCGGGACATCGCCCGCGAGGTGCTCACCCGGGCGAGCGCGCCCGGCGAGCGGGTACGGGCGTGGATGGTGGTGATCGAGGCGGCCGGGCAGGCCATCGGCGACGTCGACGCGGTGTTCCCGCAGGCCCTGGCCGACGCGGGCGACGACCCCCGGCTGCTGGCGCTGGTCCACTACCAGCTGGCGTGGCGGGGCCTCGTCGTGCAGGGCGACTTCGCGCAGGGCCGGGAGGAGGCGGCGCACGCGGCGCGGCTGGCGGCGCGGGCGGGTGACCGGCGCAGCGAACTGCTGGCGCTGGCGTTCCAGGCGCAGGCGGAGACGCTGATGGGTCATCCGGACGCCCCGGCGACCATCCGGCAGGCGCTGGAGGAGCCGCAGGACCCGCGGGTGGCGTGCCATCACAACGGGGCGGGCTCCACCCGCTTCCGGTGGCTGGTGATGAGCGACCGGCTGGCCGAGGCCCGTTCCACCGTCACGGCGCTGCTGCGCGAGGTGCGCCGGCGCGGCATGGCCGAGAGCGAGGTGCACTACCTGCGGTTCCTCGCCGAGACGGAGCTGCACTCCGGGCACTGCGGCCGGGCCCTGGACCTGGCCCGGGAGAGCCTGACGCTGGCCCGGGACGCGGGCATCGGCGAGGGCGCGGGCGCCATGCAGGCGGCGCTCGCCGAGGCCGCCGGCGGTGACCCCGTACGGGCGCTGGAGCTGGCGCGGGAGGCGGTGCGGCGGGCCGAGGAGGACGGGGACGCCGTGTACCTGTCGCGGGCGCTCGCCGCGCTGGGGCACGCGAGCCTGGTGTCGGGTGACGCGCCGGCGGCGGTGCGGGCGCTGCGCCGGGTACGGGAGCTGGAGGCGGGGGCGGGGATCACCGACCCGGCGCGCGGCCGCTGGCAGGGCGACCTCGCGGAGGCGCTGGTGCGGACCGGGGAGCCGGCGGAGGCCCTCGACGTCATCGAGACCAGCCGCGCGCACGCGCTGCGGCTCGGCCGGGGCAGTGTGCTGGCGGTGCTGGACCGGTCGGAGGCGCTGGTGCGGGCGGCACGGGGCGAACACCAGGCGGCTGTCGCGCAGTTGACGTCGGCGCGGGAGCGGCTCGCGGCGCTCGGGTTCGGGCTGGAGGAGGCGCGGGCGGCGTTCGCGCTGGCCACGCTGCACGCCGAGGGGCCGGGACGGGCGCCGGGGACGGCGTCGTACGACGAGGCGGCGCGGCTGTTCCGGCGCTGCCGGGCGCTGCCGTGGCTGCGGCGCGTGGAGGAGGCCCGGGCGGCCCGGACGGCGGAGGCGCGGCCGGTGCGGGCGGTGGCGCCGGACGGGCTGGCGGGGCTCGCCGCGATGGAGCGCCAGGTGGCCGCGCTGGTCATGGAGGGCGCCACCAACCGCGAGATCGCCGCGCGGCTGTTCGTCAGCGTCAAGACCGTGGAAGCGACCCTGACCAGGGTCTACCGCAAGCTCGGGATCCGTTCCCGCGTCGACCTCGTCCGACTGGCGGCGGGCCGGCCCGGCGAGTGAACAGCGGGCCCCGGGGGGGGGGCGGAAGGCATGCGGGCCGGGCGCGGGGGAATCGAACGGGCCCGGCGCGGGAAAACGGGCGGGTTTACGGCGGCGCACCGAGGGTTTCCCCTCCCCGCCGCCCCTAGGGGGTTCCCTCATTGGGCGCCCGCGCCGCCGGTCCTAGCGTGAGCACATGCCGCTCGCCCGGGCATACGGGGGTCTGTCCCGAGGCCCCCGTACCACCCCCCACGCCCGCGCGACCCCCACCGGCGACCCCGAGGAGACGCATGTCCGGCTTCGCGCACGAAGGCTCCCGCGCCCAGCGGTACGAGCCGTGCCGGACCCCTCCTCCGGCGGTACGGACACCTGCCAGGACGACAGCGGCGGTCCCCCTTTCACCGGGGGCGTCCTGGCAGGGATCACCCTTCCCGGCACGGATCGCGGCACCGGACTCCTGAGTACGACTCGGGCGCACGACCAGGGGGCGTTGCGGGCCTCCACGAGCGGCCCGCAACGCCCCCTCTCCACACCGCCGTTCAGCCGCGCACGGACCCGAACCGGATGTCGTACGCCGTCTTCGGGTGCAGCGTCGCCAGCATCCGCTCCCCTTCGGCCAGGATCGCGTCCCGTTCGCCGCGCGGCAGGGCGTCGAACAGCTCCACGACGACGGCGGCCTCCCCCTCGAACGCCCACAGCCCGGCGACGAAACCGTCCACGAGCAGGACGCGGAACGCCTGGTTCTTCTCCCAGGTACGGCCCTTGTGGCGCGGCGGGACGAGCCGGGTGCGGTCGGCGTGGGAGAGGAGCAGGTTGTCGAACTCGGGCAGGAAGCGGGGCGGGGCCGGGGTGTCCGGGTCGGGGCGCGGCGCGTCGGGGAGGTCGAAGAGTTCGGTGCCGTCGGGGCCCCGGAAGGTCAGGAGCCGGGGGCGGAGCCGCTCGAAGGCGTCCCGCAGCCGGGTCAGGCCCGCCCAGGTCTGCATGTCCTTCACGGAGGCGGGACCGAAGGCGGCCAGGTAGCGCGGTACGGCGTCCTCGGGGGCCGGCGCGGGCAGCGCGGGGCGGCCGAACCAGTGCTCGGCGGTGGTGAGCCTGACCTGGCCGCTGCGGCCCCACAGCCCGCGCGGCGTCACCTGCACCAGCGGGAGCAGGCAGCGGGCGGCGACGGAGAGGGACTGCGGGTCGGCGTCGGGCCACTCGGCGAGCAGGGCCTCGCGCACCTGCCCCATCGTGCGCGGCTCCTCCTCGACCAGCTCCCGCGCGAGGGCGGCGAGCCGGTCCAGGTCCACCCCGGCCAGCCCCTGGCGGAAGTTCCCCAACTCCCTCTCCCGGGCGGGTTGGACGAGGGGCCGCAGGGTGAGGCAGTCGTCGGCGGTGTGGGTGTGGATGGTGGAGCGCAGGGTGACCAGGCGGGCGACCCGGCGCTCGGCCATCGCCGTCGACAGGTCCTCGGGAATGAAGCCGTCGAGGCGGGCGGCGAGCGCGTGGTACGGCGGCTTCACGTTCTGCGCCTGGAGCCCGACCAGGTGCGCCACGGCGGCCTCGGCGGACATCGCCGTACGGGTCAGCAGCGACTGCCGGGCCAGAGTGGCGCGGTTGAGGGCACGGGTGCCGAGGCCGGGGGCGGCCGGGGATGCCTTGGAGGTCATGCCCGGCACGCTAGCGGGGATGGCGGACGGATCCCGTCCTGGAGGGGAGAGGCGGGCGGGTGGGTTGCCTGGCCGTCCGCCGGGGCACCCGCAGGCACTGTGCACGCCCGTGACGCGATCCTGGTGACCGGCTGGTTCAGCTTCCTGCACGGGGAGGCGACCGCCGGCGACGTCCTCGCGCTGCGCCGCGTGGAGGAGGTGCTGCGGGGCGCGGGGCTGGCGTACGACGTCGTGTGGAGCCCCGGGTTCCGGGCGCGGGGGCGGCATTTCGCGGACGTGGACCCGGCGGCGTACGCGCGGCTGCTCTTCGTGTGCGGGCCGGTGCACGGGCCGCAGGTGGAGGAGCTGCACCGGCGGTTCGCGCACTGCGTACGCGTCGCGGTCGGCGTCTCCGTGGTCGACCCCGGCTGCCCCGCCGTCACCGGCTTCCACCGGGTGCTGGCCCGCGACGGCGCCGGTCTGCCGCCGGCCCCGGACCTCGCGGCGCGGGCCCCCGCGCTGCCGGGGGTGCCGGTGGCCGGGGTGGTGCTCACCCACGGGCAGCGCGAGTACGGGGGCCGGCGGCGGCACGAGGAGGTCGCCGCCTCGCTGACGGGCTGGCTGGCCGGCAAGGACTGCGCCCGCCTGGAGCTGGAGACCCGGCTCGACGCCCACGACTGGTGGCTGTGCGGGACGCCGGCCCAGCTGGAGGCGGTACTGGCCCGGCTGGACCTGGTCGTCACCGACCGGCTGCACGGGCTGGTGCTGGCCCTGCGGGCCGGGGTCCCGGCGCTGGCGGTGGACCCGGTGACGGGCGGCGCGAAGGTGACGGCGCAGGCGCGGGCCTGCGGGTGGCCGGCGGTGGTGGGGGCGGAGTCGGTCACCGAGGAGCTGCTGGAGCGCTGGTGGGGGTGGTGCCTGGGCGCCGGGCGGGCGGAGGCGGCGCGGATCGGCGCCGGGTTCCGGGCGGGGGACGCGGTGGCGGACGCGGCGGAGGGGCTGGTGGCGGCGCTGGCGGAGGCGGCGGGTGGCGCTTACGGGGGCGGCGGAGGCCGTCAGCCGATGTAGCTGCGGGCCGTGGAGCCGCGCTGGGCGGGTTCCAGGGCGCGCAGGCGGTCCTCGACGTCCGGCGGCAGCACCCGGCGTTCGCGCAGCACCCAGGGCAGGGCGGCGGTCGCCTCGGCGAAGGCGCGCAGGGACGCGGTGTCGCGGGGGACGGTACGGGCCAGGTGCAGGGTGCGGCGCAGGGCGGTGCCGGCCGGGCGGCGCAGCCAGGTGAACCACAGGGTGTTGCGGATGCCGTGCGCTCGCCGGAGGGTCGCATCCCGTACCTCGGACGGCTGGTGATGGATCGTCAGGTGGTCGGCGTACGTCAGCCACCAGCCGTTCGCGGCCAGGTCGGCGGCGAGCAGCTCCTCCTCGCCGCCCAGCCACAGCCGGGGGTGGAAGCCGCCGGCGGCGCGGAAGGCGTCGGTGCGCAGGACGGTCGCGGCGGCGAGGAAGGAGCCGAGGGCGGGGCCGGGGAGCCAGTGCGGGCGGGGAACGGGAGAGTCGCGCAGCTCCTTGACGATCGGGTCCTCGGCGCCGCCGGGTTCGACCAGGATGCGGGCGGTGACCGAGCCGACCGCCGGGTGGCGGTCGAGCAGGTCGGCAGCGCCGGACAGGGAGCCGGGCGCCCACCACGAGTCGTCGTCGCAGAACGCGACGTAGGGCGTGCGGAGGTGACGCACCGCCAGGTTCCGGCCGACGGCGCCGAGGTTGCGGCCGGGGCGCAGGAGCCGTACGCGGGGGTGGTGGTGGGCGACGGCGGCGGCCGTGTCGTCGGTGGAGCCGTTGTCGGTGACGATCACCTGGGGCCGTTCGGGGAGCGCGGCCAAGTGGTCCAGGGTGCGCAGGAGTTCGGGGCGGCGGTTGTGGGTGATGACGACGACGGCGGTGCGGGTGTCCGTCATGGCGTCGCTCCGTCCACGGCGTCGAGGAGGCGGGCGGCGCGTTCCACGTGCGGGGGCAGGGGCCTGCGGGCGCGCAGGGCGGCGGGCAGGCGGGTGAGGGTCTCGCGCAGGGCGTGGCGGGCGTGCGGGTCGCGGCGGGCCTCGGCGGCGAGGGCGCCGGTGCGGGCCAGGGCGTGCGGGAGGGGGCGGCGCAGCCAGGCGGTGAGCACGGCGTTGCGGCGTACGACGGCGGGGCGGTCGGTGCGGGGGCCGGGGTCGGGGTGGTGGTGGGCGACGACGTCGGGGCAGTGGGTGACGCCCCAGCCGCGCGCGGCGAGGTCGTAGGCGAGGAGGGTCTCTTCGGCGCCGAAGAAGAGCAGGGGGTGGTAGCCGCCCGCGTCCAGGTACGCCTCGCGGCGGGCGACGGCGGCACAGCCGAGGAACCCGAGGACCTGGATGCCGGGGAGGTCGGTGGCCGTGCCGAGCGGGGAACCGGCGAGCAGGTCGTTGAGGGGGTCGGCGGCGTCGCCGGGACCGACGAGGGTGCGGGCGGCGAGCAGGCCCAGCCGGGGGTGCGCGTCGAAGTGCCGGGCGGCGGCCCGCAGGGCACCGGGCGCCCACCAGGAGTCGTCGTCGCTGAACGCCACGTACGGGGTGTCGAGGGCGCGGACCCCGTGGGTGCGGGCGAGCGCCCCGCGGTTGAACGGCATGGCCACCACCCGCACTTGGGGGAAGTCCCGGGCCAGCAGCTCCCGCGTGCCGTCGGTCGAGGCGTTGTCCACGACGACGATCTCGGGCCGCTCGGGCAGCGCGAGCAACCGCCGCACGGTACCGGCGAGCCGCGCGGCGCGGTTCCGGGTGGCGATGACGATGCCGACCTGAGCGGGCGCGGTGGGCTCGGGACGGGGACGGGTGGTCGTCGCGGGGGCGTGGTTCATGATGCCTCTCCCGGGGCGGCGGGGGACTCGGTGGGGGGACGGGCCGGGGCGGCGCCGCGGCTGTGCGAGCGGCCGGCTGGGGCGCGGCTCATGGCATCCGCTGCGGGGCGGCGGCCGACGGGGACGGGGGTGATCCGGCGCAGAGCCGGCCCGGGACCGGCGCCGGGGCGGGTGACCGGCTGGGGCGCGGCACATGGCGCTTCCTCCAGGGCGGCGGCCGGTGAGGCGGGGCCTCGACGGGGGCGACCCGAAGCCGGGCCGGGCCGGGACCGGCACCGGGGCGGGCGGACCTCGCGGCATCACTCATGGCGCTCCCGGCATGGCGGACGCCGCGCGCTGCCAGGACCCCGGCGGAGGCGATCCGAAGCGGGACCGGGCCGGGACCGGCACCGGGGGCGGGTGACCGGCTGGGGCGCGGCACATGGCGCTTCCTCCAGGGCGGCGGCCGGCGGGGCGGGGCCTCGACGGGGGCGACCCGGAACGGGACCGGGCCGGCGCCGGGGGCGGGCGGACGTCGTGGCGTCACGCCTGGCGCTCCCTCCAGGGTCGGCGGTGCCGGGGACTCGGCGGGGGTGATCCGGAGCCGGGTCGGGTCGATTCGGGACCGGTGACGGGGTGGGCGGCCGGTGGGGGCGTGGCTCATGGCGTCTCCCCCAGGGCGGCATCCAGCGCGGTCAGGACCTCCGTCGGGGTGATGCTGAGCAGGGCCGGGTCGGGGTGATCGGCGTGGGGGTCGCCGTCGGGGGACGGGTGCCACAGGGCACGGTGGCGGGGGTGGTCCGGTGGGCCCCAGCGACTGGGCGGGACCGGGCCGAAGAGGGTGACGGTCGGGGCGGCGTGGGCGACGGCGAGGTGGGCGATGCCGGTGTCGCCGCTGACGACGGCGCGGGCGTCGGCGACCAGGGCGGCGAGCCGGTCGTGGGGTAGGCCGCCGCCGAAGGCGTCCGTGTCGGGGAGGCCGGCGAGCTTCGCCAGCCGCGCCACGAGGTCGCCCTCGTCCGCTCCCCCGGTGACGACGACGCGGAGCCCCTGCCCGCGCAGGGCCTCCGCCACGGCCGCGTACCGCTCCACGGGCCAGCAGCGGGAGGGGGCGCCGGCGCCCGGGTGCAGCACGACGGCGCCGGGTGCGGGGGACGGGCCCCCGGGGCGGGGCAGCCGCAGGTCGGTGGGGTCGGCGTCGATGCCGTACGCGCGCAGCAGCCGGCACCAGCGGTCCCGTTCGTGCTCCTCGGCGTACCAGACCGGCCCCTCCACCTCCGGCGTCTCGGGGTGCGCGAACGCCATGAGCTGCAGCGGGCGCAGATCCATCAGCAGGCGGTGGCTGGGCGGGCCGTTGCCGTGCAGGTCGACGGCGATCTCGGGCGGCGGCCCGGTCCAGTCGAGGGCACGGGGCACGGCACGGCCGGGCGCGGCGGCGGGCAGCAACCGGTCCACGGCGCCGGTCGCGGCGGCGACGGGGGCGAGTTCGGCGGGCCCGGCCAGCACGAGTTCGTGCCGGGGATACGCCCGCCGCAGGGCCCGCAGCGCGGGGACACCGGCGAGCAGGTCCCCGAGGCCGAGGGCGCGCAGGACGAGGAGGCGGGGGCGGTGCGCGTCCGGCGCGGACGGCCGGTGCGCCAGGTCGGCCGAGGGCGGGTGCACGGGGTCACCCGTCACGGGACCGCCTGCCGTCGCAAGGCCCACGGGGCCGCCCCGCAGGCCGTCCTGATCCGTCGGCCCCCTCATCGCACCCCCTCCGCAGCCCGGGCCAGCAGTGCGGTCGAGGAGCGGCCGTCCAGGTACGGCAGGAGGACCGCCTGGCCGCCCCATTCCTGGAGGAGGGCCGCTTCCGGGAGGTCCGCGCCCGCGTAGTCGCCGCCCTTGACCCAGACGTCGGGGCGCAGGTCGGCGAGGAGGCGTTCGGGGGTGTCCTCGTCGAAGACGGCGACCGCGTCGACGCAGGCGAGGGCGTGCAGGACGCGGACGCGGTCGGCGAGGGGGTTGACGGGCCGGCCGTCGCCCTTGCGGCGCCGGACGGAGGCGTCGGAGTTGACGCAGACGACCAGGCAGTCACCGAGCCGCCGGGCGGCCTGGAGGAGGCCGACGTGCCCGGCGTGCAGGAGGTCGAAGCAGCCGCCCGCGGCGACCACCGTGCCGTGCTGGGCGCGGACCCGGGCGGCCAGCGTGTGCGGGTCGTCCAGGTCGGCGGGGGCATCCCCGACGGCGCTCGCAGGGCCCGGTTCGGCCGGGGGCAGGGCGCCCGCGCCGCCCGCCGCCACGAACGCCGTCGCCGCGCCGACCGCGCCCTCGACGGCCTCCCCCACCAGCGTCCCGTCGGCGAGCAGTCCGGCGGCGGTGGCGGCGAACCGGTCCCCGGCGCCGCAGGAGTCGCCGTGGTGGGCGGCGGGCGCGGGGACGAGCAGCGGGTGCTCGCCGTAGGAGAGGAGGGCACCGCGCGGGCCGAGGGTCACGGCCACGGCGGCCGCCCGCCAGTCCCGTACCAGCGCCGCGGCGTCGAGCGCGGCGGCGCGCAGTCCGCCGGCGGGGGCGCCGTCGCGCGGGGCGAAGGCGTGGGCCTCCTTCTCGGCGGGCGTCACGAGCCGGGTGCCGGGGACCGGTGGCCCTCCGCGCGGGTGCGGGTCCCAGACCAGCGGCGGGCGCGTGGCCAGTACGTCGCGCAGGGCGTCCGCCGCGCCCCGGCCGTAGTCGGAGACCAGGACGGCGCGGGCGGAGCGCAGTGCCGCGCGGGCCTCCTCGCCGGCCTCGCGGGTCCGGCCGCCGCCCCGGTCGAGGCGGACGACGGGCCGGTCCTGCGCGAGGACGCGGGTCTTCTCCGGCAGGGGGCCCGTGAGGGGCATGGGCACCAAGGTCAGCCAGGGAGAGAGGAGTTCGCGCAGTACGGCGCTGGCGGGGTCGTCGCCCAGGCCCGTGATCAGCGTGACCTCGCGGCCGTCGCGGGCGGCGAGGTACGCGGCGAGCGCGGCGCCTCCCGGCCGTACCCGTTCGGCGCACTCGGTGACCACCGGCACCGGCGCGTCCGGCGCGAGCCGGTCGGCGGAGCCGGTGAGGTCGCGGTCGAGCAGCGCGTCGCCGACCACGACGAGGGGCGTCCGGCCGGCCGTACGGCGGCCCGGGGTGCGCCCGGTCACCGCGCCGGCCCTCCGCCCGGGACGCCCCGTGCCACCGCCGCGTCGAAGGCCGCGCAGATCATGTGGACGGCGACCAGGTGGATCTCCTGGACGGTGGCGTTCGACGCGGCCCGTACGCACAGGGACTCGTCGCTGCCCGCCATCAGCGGGTTGGGGGCGCAGCCGGTGAGCGCCCACACCCGGACACCCACGGCGCGCGCGGCGTCCGCGGCGGAGAGCAGGTTGGCGCTGGCGCCGGAGGTGGACAGCAGCATCAGGACGTCACCGGTGCGGCCGTGGGCGCGGACCTGGCGGGCGAACACCTCGTCCACGCCGTAGTCGTTGGCGATGGCGGTGGTGGAGGAGGTGTCGGCGTGCAGCGCGATCGCGGAGAACGGCGGCCGGTCGTCGCGGTAGCGGCCGACGATCTCGGCGGTCAGGTGCTGGGCCTGGGCGGCGCTGCCGCCGTTGCCCGCGGCGAGCAGCCGGCCGCCGCCGCACAGGACGTCGGCGAGCCGGTCGCCCCAGCGCTGGGTGATGTGCGCGGAGGCGCGGAACGCCCCGAGCGCGTCCTGGAGTTCGTCGCAGTGCCCGACGACGGGCGGGTGCACGGTCATCACGCCACCTCCTGGGACAGGGCGTGGCCGGCGAGGGTCAGCCGGTACACCTGTTCGGCGCCGTCGGCGACCCGCGCCCAGGTGTAGTGCCGCAGGACGCGTTCGCGGCCGTTGCGCCCGTACTGGCGGCGCAGCCGTTCGTCGGCGAGGAGTTCGCGGGCGGCCTCCGCGATCGCGTCGGGGTCCTGCGGGGTGACGAGGCGGCCGGTGGTGCCGTCGGCGACGGAGTCGCGGTGGCCGCCGACGTCGGTGGCGAGGACGGGCACCCCGCACGCCATCGCCTCCAGCGGCACGATGCCGAAGGGCTCGTAGACCGGCGTGCACAGCACGAGGTCGGCGCTGCGCAGGAGGGCGGGCATGTCGTCGGGGTCGACGGCGCCCAGCAGCCGCACCCGGTCGGCGACACCGGCCCGGTGGGCGAGGGCGGTCAGGCGCCGCGCCTCGGGCTCGGCCTCCACCGCCCCTGCGGGCGGGCCGCCGGCGATGAGGAGTTCGGCGCCGGGGATGCGGGCGAGGGCGCGGACGGCCTGGTCGTAGCCCTTGCGGGGGACGAGCCGTCCGCAGGACAGCAGCCGGTACCGCTGCCGTCGTTCCGGGGTGCGGCCGGTGTCGGCGGCGGGGTGGAAGTGCTCGGCGTCGACCCCGCAGGGGACGACGGAGACCTGCCGGGGCGGCACACCCATGTCGCCGAGTTCGACGACCTCGTCGGTGCAGGTGGCCAGCACGCGCGCGCAGCCGTGGCCGAGTTGGCGTTCGATGCCGATGCGCTCGTAGGGGCTGGTGTCGCGCATGCCCTGGTGGCGCCGCTTGACGGTGCCGAGGGCGTGGAAGGTCTGCACGAGCGGCACGCCGTGCGGGCCGGCACCGATCCGGGAGGCCATGCCGGACATCCAGAAGTGGGCGTGCACGACGTCGGGCCGCTCCCGCGTCCAGGCGCGGGCCAGATGGGCGCCGAACGCGGGCATGTGCGGGAAGAGGTCGTCCTTGGGGACGGCCGAGGGCGGCCCGGCCGGTACGTGCTCGACGACGGCGCCGCCGGGCAGCGGTACCCGGTCGGGCAGGTCGGTCGCGTCGCGGCGGGTGTAGACCGTGACGTCGTGGCCGCGCCTGGCCAGCTCCTCGGTGAGACGGGCCACGTAGACGTTCTGTCCACCGGCGTCGACGCCGCCGAGCGCGGCCAGGGGGCTGGCGTGCTCGGACACCATGGCGATCCTCATCGGGTCACCTCCTTCAGCAGCCGCTCCCAGTCGTCCAGGAAGCGGGTCAGCCCGTAGCGGGCGAGGGCCGCCGCACGGGCCCCCTCGCCGACGGTCCGCGCGTGGAGCGGGTCGGCGAGGAAGTCGCGTACGGCGTCGGTCAGTACGTCGATGCGGTTCGAGACGATCCCGGCGCCGGGCGGCACGGCCTCGGTGACCTCGGTGGTGGCGAGGGCGACGACGGGCATGCCGAGGTGCATGGCCTCCAGCAGGGACAGGCCCAGGGAGGTCCAGCGGACTGGGTGGACGTAGACGCGGCGGCGGGCCAGCTCGGTGTGCAGGGCGCTCTGCGGGACGTCCCGGGTGCGGCAGCGGGCGGGGTCGAGGCCGAGGTGTTCGGCGAGGCCGTCGGTGCGCATGCCGAACACGTCGAGCGGGGCGGCCCGCGCGAACTCGGGCAGCAGGTCGGTGCCGGTGGTGCGGCCGCGCCGGATCGGTTCGTTGACGACGACGGCGGCGCGGTCCAGCTCGCCGGTCCAGCGCGGGCCGGGGTCGATGACGCCGTGCTCGATGACGGCGGTCGGCGCCGGACCGGCGTCCCACATCAGCCGGTTGAAGTGGGTGACGTGGACGAGGGTGGTGCCGGGGAGGTCCGCGGCGGGGTGCCGGGTGTCGGGGACGTCGCCGTGGGGGGCGTTGTGCTCCAGGTAGACCAGGGGCGGCCGGTGCCCCAACCACTCGTCGACGAGGGCGAGTTCGTGGGGCCGCTGGAGGATGACGAGGTCGATGTCCTCGTCCCGCAGCTTCTCCGGCGGTACTTCGACCACCGTCTCGGGCCAGTCCCAGGTGCGGGCGCGGCCGAGGCCGTCGGGTCCGCGGTCGGGGGTGACGGGGACGAGGTAGGTGTGCGGGCCCTGCACGAAGGCCGTGGTCCACGACCCGTGCACGTGCCAGACGAGGATCCTCATGTCTCCCCCATCAGTTTCTCGACGGCGGCCGCCACGTCGGTGGCCGTGACGGTGTCCAGGCAGGGGTGGCCGGGGACGGGGCACTCCCGGGCCCTGCTGTCGGCGCAGGGCGCGTCCTGGTCGCCGAGCAGCACGTACGGCACGCCGTAGGGCCGCCAGCGCTCCGCCGGTACGACGGGGGCGAACAGGGACACGACCGGGGTGCCGACGGCCGCGGCGAGGTGCGCGGGCGCGGTGTTGCCGGTGACGACGACGGCCGCGCCCGCGAGGACCCCGGACAGTTCGGGGGCCTCGGTGCGCCCGCCGAGGTCGGTGCCGTGGCCGCCGGCGACGTACGCGGTGAGATCGCGTTCGTCGGGGCCGCCGGTGACCAGCACGCGGTGCCCGGCGGCGGCGAGTTCGCGGACGGCCTCGGCGGCGCGCCCGGGGCTCCAGGCGCGGGCGGGGACACTGGCGCCGGGGTGCAGGACGACGTAGGGGCCGGGGCCGGTGAAGGCCTCGGTGCGGGGCGGGGTCCGTACGCGCAGCCTGCCGTCGTCGGGGCGGGGGAATCCGGCGGCCTCGGCGAGGTCGAGCGCGGCCTCGGCCTCGTGGGCGTGCGGGGCGCGCCGGTGGCGCAGGTCGAGCAGGGTGCCGGGGTAGTCCTCGCTGTCGGCGGCGAGGTACCGCACCCCGGCGAGGCGCAGCACCAGGGCGGTGGGCAGCGGGGACTGGTGGAAGGAGGTGAGGATCAGCGCCGTGTCGGCGTCGATCCGGTCCACGAGGGCGTCGACGTCGTCCCGGCTGACCTCGGGCGCCTCGAACCCGCCCCAGGGAGCGTCCCACACCAGTACGTCGTCCACGCCGGGCAGCAGCCGCGCGGCGGGCGCCCCGCGCGGCCCGCACAGCAGGGTGACGTGGTCGGCGCGGGCGGCCACGGCCCGTACGGCGGGCCCGGCGAGCAGCACGTCGCCGAAGCTGTCGAGCCGGGTGACGAGGGCCTTCATCTCGGGCTCCCGGGGGTGTCGGGGCGGTACGGCGGTTCGCCGGAGAACGCCGCCTCCAGGGGCCGTTCGTCCACCAGGACCCGCCCCCGGGGCAGCCCGGTCAGCACCGCCCGTACGGCGGTCAGGAGGTCCGGCGCGACGTGGTCCGCCGCCGTCTCCTCCGGGCGGGTCGCGGCGACGGGAACGAGGATGCCGTGGGCGCCCGCGCGGGCGGCGGCCTCGGTGTCGGCGGCGATGTCGCCGATGACGACGCAGTCGGCGGGGGCGGTGCGGACGCGGCCCGCCGCACAGAGGATGAGGCCCGGTTCGGGCTTGCGGCAGTGGCAGCCGTCGTCGGGGCCGTGCGGGCAGACCTCCCAGACGTCGAAGGGGCCGACGAGGTCGTCGATCCGCCGGTTGACGCGGCGCACGTCACCGTCGGTGATCAATCCCCGTGCGATGCCGGACTGGTTGGTGACGACGCCGACGCGGATGCCGTGCTCCCGCAGCAGCGCGACCGCCCCGCGGGCGCCGTCGACGGGGCGGACGAGGTCCGGGTCGCCGTTGTAGGGGACATCGTGGACGAGGGTGCCGTCGCGGTCGAACAGCACGGCTTTGACGGGGCTCACGCGGCCACCTCCCGCCAGGCGCGGGCGGCCCGGTGGAGCCGGATCCCGTTCAGCCGGTGCCAGGTGGCGGCGGGCGGGATGAGCACGCTGGTGACGACCATGCCGGTGACCTCCTGCCGGGTACGCGGCCCCGGCGCGATCCGGGCCCACGCGAACTCGGCGGTGCCGGCGGCCCAGCCGAGCCCCGTGAGGGCGGCGACCCGGGGGTGCCCGGTGACCGCGAGGGCGAGGGCGGCCGCGCCGGCGCCGGTGATCGCGGCGTGGCGGCGGATCCGGCCCTTGGGCGCGACCGCCTTGGCCCACCAGTCGGGGCCGTGCAGCCGCCGCATGAGGGCGTCGTCGGCGTTGCCGCGCTGCTGCTTCAGCGACACCCAGCGGGAGGCGGAGCGCACCGGGTGCCGGGTGGTGCGGCGGCCGCGCCGGATGCGCCAGCCCGCGTCGAGGACGCGCAGCGCGAGGTCGGCGTCCTCGCGGAAGGCGCGGGTGAAGCGTTCGTCGAAGCCGCGCACCTGCTTGAGGACGTCGGTGCGGTAGGCCATGTCGGCGGTGATCCAACGCGCCCGCGCGAGACCGGCGGTGCCGCGCTCCCAGTCGGTGGGCCGGCGCTCCCCGGGCAGCGGCACGGCGATCACGCCCTGCACGGCGCCGGTGTCGGGGGCCGCCTCGGCGAGGTCCTGGACGAGCTGGTCGCACCAGTGGGGGCCGACCTGCACGTCGTCGTCCAGGAACACGGTCCAGGGTGAGGTCACCGCGCCGATACCGGTGTTGCGGGCGGCGGCCGGACCGCGCCCGCCGCTGCGCAGCACCACCGTACGGGCCCGCAGATCGCCGAGGACGCTCAGCGGATGCTCCAGCGCGGCGGGGTCGGCGTCGGGTTCGGGCCGGTCGTCCACGAGGACGATCTCGTCGGGGTCGGGGCCGGTCGCGGCGACCAGCGCGGCCAGGCAGTCGGCCAGCGTGTCGCGGACGAGGGTGGGGACGACGACGGCGTATCCGGTGCGGGGGCCGCCGTGCGCGGGGGCGCCGGTCATGCGAACGCCCTCCCCCGCCGTACCGCGAACGGCCCGATGGCCAGCAGGTCCACGGGCGCGGAGCCGAAGCACTCCAGCGCGTCGCGCGGGTCGTCGACCATGGGCCGGCCCGCCGTGTTGAGGCTGGTGTTGACGACGACGGGCAGCCCGGTGCGCCGTTCGAAGGCGGCCAGCATCCGCGCGACCAGCGGCTCGCCGCGCTCCTCGACGGTCTGGATGCGGGCGGTGCCGTCGACGTGGACGACAGCGGGGATGCGGTCGCGCCAGGCGGGGGCGACATCGTGCACGAAGAGCATGTACGGGCTGGGCAGCGGCCCGGTGAACAGGTCGGCGGCGCGGTCGGCGAGCACCATCGGCGCCACCGGCCGGAACTCCTCGCGGCCCTTGACGTGGTTGAGCCGCTCCAGGTTCTCCGCGCGGCCCGGGTGGGCCATCAGGGAGCGGTGGCCGAGGGCGCGCGGCCCGAACTCGCTGCGGCCTTGGAACCAGGCGACGATCCCGTCCCGGGCCAGTTCCTCGGCGACGGTCTCGGCGATGTCGTCCGGCTCCTCGTAGGGGATCGCGGCGGTCTCCAGCCAGGCGCGGAGCTCCTCGTCGCGCCAGCCCCGGCCCAGGTCGGCGCCGGGCATCGGCTCGGGCGCGGTGCCCTCCCGGACGGCGGCCACGTGCAGGGCGCCGCCCAGCGCGGTGCCCGCGTCCCCGGCGGCGGGCTGCACCCACACGTGCCGGTACGGGCCGCGCGCGGCGATCTTCGAGTTGGCGACGCAGTTGAGGGCGACGCCGCCCGCCATCGTCAGGGCCTCTCCGCCGGCCTCGCGGTGCAGCCAGTGGACGAGGTCGAGGAGCAGTTCCTCCAGGACGGCCTGGGTGCTCGCGGCGAGGTCGGCGTGGTCCCGGGTCCACTCCTCGTCCCTGGTGCGCGCCGGGGCGAGGGCCGCCCAGTCGACGCCGTGGGCGCGGAAGCCGCCGTCGCCGGTGGCGTGGATGCGGGCGCGCAGCCGGTCGAGGTGGCGGGGGGTGCCGTAGGAGGCGAGGGCCATCACCTTGTACTCGTCGCTGCTGCGCAGGAAGCCCAGGTGCTCGGTCAGTTCCTCGTAGACGAAGCCCAGCGAGTGCGGGAGCGCCTGGGTGGCGAGGGTGTCGAGCTTGCCGTCGCGGTAGCGCCCGGCGAGGTGGGAGGCGCTCTCGCCGCGCCCGTCGAGCACGAGGACGTCGCTGTCGGGATGGGGCGAGGCCGGTCCGGCGGAGGCGGCGTGCGCCACGTGGTGCGGGACGAAGACGACCTGGTCCGGGTCGAGTCCGGGCAGCGCGTCGGCGAGGAACCGCGGGGCTCGGCGGGCGTACTCGAGCCGCAGCGGGTCCCAGGGGTCGTCCAGGCCGAGGTCGCGGGCGGGCCGGGCGAGGGCGGGGTCGAAGGAGTACGCGACCGCGTCGAGCTCCTCGGGGCGTATCCCGGCGTACTCCAGGCACCACCGGGCCGACCGTTCCGGCATCTCCCAGGCCGAGAAGGGCAGCGGCCGCTTGCCGTGCTTGCGGCGGCTGAAGCGCTCTTCCTCGGCGGCCGCGACGGTCCGGCCGTCGACGACGAGCGCGGCGGCCGGGTCGTGGAACAGGGCGTTGACACCAAGGATGCGCATGGGATGCTCCGTCCCGAGTCACGGGTGGGTCTCGCGTGGCTTGGCCCGACGCGGTGGGTGGGGCTCTCGGTGCGATCGGTGCTGCTGTGGTGGGTGAGTGGGTCGGGTTCGCGGGTGCCGCGGCCGAGCTGCCTCAAACACTTGGAGACAGGTCAATTCCGGACAAGAGCGACTTATCACTCTGTGTGACCGGAACGGGCGCCGGGCACGGTGTGAGCGGCCCGCTCGACCGGCACGCGCGCCGTGGGCGACCGGTCACCGGCCCCCGGCCGGCCGGCTCACGCGGCGACGGAGTGCGCGAACCAGCCGATGGTCCGCTCCAGCCCCTCGCTCCAGCCCACCCGGGGACGCCACCCGAGCCGCTCCCGCGCCAGCGTGGTGTCGGGCCGGCGCCGGCAGGGGTCGTCCACGGGGCGTTCCACGAAGCGGATACGGGAGCCGGAACCGGTGAGTTCCACGACTCTGCGGGCCAGTTCCAGCATGGTGATCTCGTCGGAGCCGCCGATGTTCATCGGCCCGGTCTCCCCGGACGCGGCGAGCGCGAGGACGCCCTCCACGGTGTCGTCGACGTAGCACAGCGAGCGCGTCTGCCCGCCGTCGCCGGCGACGGTGAGCGGCATGCCGTCCCGGGCCTGCGCGATGAAGGTGGGGACGGCGCGCCCGTCGCCGGTGCGCATGCGGGGGCCGTACGTGTTGAAGATGCGGACGATGGCGGTGTCGGTGCCGTGGACCTGCCGGTGGGCGGTGACCAGGGCCTCGGCGAAGCGCTTGGACTCGTCGTAGACGCTGCGCGGGCCGATCGGGTTGACGTTGCCCCAGTACGTCTCGCGCTGCGGGTGCTCCAGCGGGTCGCCGTAGACCTCGGAGGTGGAGGCGAGCAGGAAGCGCGCGCCGTCGGCGCGGGCGCGTTCCAGGGCGTTGCGGGTGCCGGTGCTGCCGACGTCGAGGGTCTCCAGGGGCAGCCGGAGGTAGTCGGCGGGCGAGGCGGGGCAGGCGAAGTGCAGGACGAGGTCGAACCGGCCGGGCAGGCCGCGCAGGGCGGCCGGGTCGGTGGCGTCGGCCCGGACGAACCGGAAGCCGCGGCGCCGTTCCAGCTCGGCGACGTTGGCGCGGGAGCCGGTGGCGAGGTTGTCGAGGCAGACGACGTCGGTGCCGCCGTCGAGGAGGCGGGCGCACAGATGGGACCCGACGAATCCGGCTCCGCCGGTCACCAGGGCCCGCCGCCAGGCGCGTCCGTTCACGGGGTCCTCTTCTCTCTCGACGTCCATGTACGTGCCGCCTGAGTAACCCGGGAGCCGCCCCCGCTACCTCGAACGTCCTTTCGGAATCCTCACTATGAACCCCGTCTATACTCACTGTGTATATTCCTCGCATTCCTTCGCTGACCAGGACGAGGACGAGGACGAGGACGAAGATGACGAAAACGGGGACCGGGTCGCGTGCCGCGGCGGCTGTCGCGGCGGCCGCCGCACTGACGCTGAGCGGCTGTACGAAACTGGAGACGACCTCACCCGGTACCGTGCGGAGAGCGGCGGGCTCCCAGGCCCGCGCCGCGTTCGGCACGGTCGACTGCGACCGCGTCAGGTGCATCGCGCTGACCTTCGACGCGGGGCCCAGCGAGAACTCGCCCCGGCTGCTCGACATCCTCAAGGAGAAGCAGGTCCCGGCGACCTTCTTCCTGCTCGGCAAGCGGCACATCGACAGGTATCCCGAGCTGGTCCGGCGGATGGCCGACGAGGGCCACGAGGTGGCCGGCCACACCTGGACCCACAAGATCCTCACGGACGCCGAACCGGACGGGATACGCCGGGAACTGGAGCGCCCGAACGAGGAGATAGCGCGGCTGACCGGCCACCGCCCCACCCTGATGCGCCCGCCGCAGGGCCGCACGGACGACACCGTGCACGGCATCTGCAAGGAGCTGGGGCTGGCGGAGGTGCTGTGGACCGTGACCGCCAAGGACTACCAGACCGACGACTCGGACCTGATCACCGAACGCGTACTGGACCAGGCGTCCCGGGACGGCATCATCCTGCTCCACGACCTCTACGACGGCACCGTGCCCGCCGTGCCGGGCATCATCGACGCCCTGAAGCAGCGCGGCTACGCCTTCGTGACGGTCCCTCAGCTCCTGGCCCCCGGAAAGGCCGAACCCGGCAAGGTGTACCGCTAGGTACGGGCAGGGCCTACCGCTAGGTACGGGCAGGGCCTACCGCCAGGTACGGGCAGGGCCTACCGCCAGGTACGGGCAGGGCCTACCGCCAGGTACGGGCAGGGCCTACCGCCAGGTACGGGCAGGGCCTACCGCCAGGTACGGGCAGGGCCTATCGCTAGGTACGGGCAGGATCCGCCGCTCCCGTCCGGGCGAGGTCCGCCGCCGGGTTCGGCCCGGTCTGCCACCGGGTCCACCGGATCGTTCCTTACGATCGTCGCGTGGCCACCTTCTCGCTCGAACGCACCGCCCCGCTCCCGATGGCCGAGGCATGGCGCCGGCTCACGGCCTGGCACCGCCACGGCGACACCGTGCCGCTGACCCGGGTCACCGTCACCACCCCCGGCCCCACCGGCCCGGGCACGGTGATCGTGGCCCGGACGGGCGCGGGCCCGCTTGCCTTCACCGACCCGATGGAGGTCACCGTGTGGGAGCCGCCCGGGGAGGACACCCCGGGCCGCTGCCGCCTGGAGAAGCGCGGCCGGATGGTCCGGGGCTGGGCGGAGTTGGAGGTCCACCCGGGCCCCGGCGGCCGTAGCCGGGTCCTCTGGCGGGAGGAGCTGACGACCCCCCTCCTCCCCTCCTCCCTCGACGGGGCACTGAGCCGCTCCGGCCGCTACGTCTTCGGCCGCACGGTCAACGACCTGCTGCGCCGGCCGTGAACCACGGATGACCGCCGGCGTACGGCTCGCGGACCATCCCGCGCCGTACGCCTCACGGCGGGCCCGCGCGGCGTACCGTGCCCCGCATGTCTGCCAGCGCGCGCACCCTCACCCGACTGTCCGTCACCGGCGTCCTGTTGACGCTGACCGCCGTGGCGGCGCAGCCCGCCTCCGCCTCCGGACACGGTCCGGGTCCGGCCGCCGTCCCCCTGCGCATCGCCACCTACAACATCCACGCCGGAGCGGGGTCGGACAACGTCTTCGACCTCGACCGCCAGGCCGCCGCCCTGCGCGCCCTGGACGCGGACGTGATCGGCCTCCAGGAGGTCGACGTGCACTGGGACGCCCGCAGCGAGGGGCGGGACGTCGCCGGGGAGCTGGCCCGCCGGCTCGGCATGCGGGTGTCCTTCGCGCCGATCTACAGCCTCGACCCGGTGACCCCCGGGGGCCCGCGCCGCGAGTACGGCGTGGCGGTGCTCTCCCGCATCCCGGTCCGCTCCGCGGCCAACCACGAGATCACCCGCCTGTCCACGCAGAACCCGAACCCGGCCCCCGCCCCCGCCCCCGGTTTCGGCGAAGTCACCCTCAAGGTCCGCGGGGTGCCGGTCCAGGTCTTCGTCACCCACCTCGACTACCGGGCCGACCCGGCGGTCCGGGTGGCCCAGGTCGCCGACACCCGCCGCGTCATGGCCCGCGAACGGGCGTCCCTGCCCAGGGCGCGGCAGATCCTCGTCGGCGACTTCAACGCCGAGCCGTCCGCCCCGGAACTCGGGCCGCTGTGGCGGGAGTTGCGCGACGCCGGTCCGACCGGCGCACCCACGTACCCGGCCGCGACTCCGGAGAAGCGGATCGACTACGTGACCGTCGGCAAGGGCGTCCGCGTGCGCGACGTGTACGTCCCGGACGAGCCCCTGGCCTCGGACCACCGGCCGGTGGTGGCGGACGTGACCTTCGACAGGGACGTGCCCCTCGGCAGGGACGTACCCCTCGGCAGGTAGGGAGGAGACGCCGGGTTCGACGCCGGGTTCCGCCTGCGAACCACAGCCCGGTTGAGCGCGATGCGGATCATCCGCGATCGCCCCGAACTCGCGATCTTCCTCTGCCTGGCCGTCGGCTACCTCGTCGGCAAGGCGTGGGTCGGACCCACGCTCGGCGGGATCTGCGGGACGCTCATCGTCTCGCCGCTGCTCGGCACCCGGCACATCTCGGTCGGGGACGACGTGAAGGCCATCTTCTTCACCCTCTTCATCTTCGCGCACGGCTGCATGGCCGGGCCGAGGAGGAGTGGCGCGGGGCTACTGCGTCGGGCGGGTGAGGAGGCGACCGGTGAAGCCGCCTGAGACAAGCCCGGTCAGGCCACCGAGTCGATGCGGTCCACCCGGGCCGTCGGGCCGTCGTGGTGGATGGGGGTGTGGGCGCCGGTCAGGGAGGTGCCGGTGCCGCCTCGGCGGGTGGCGATGATCTCGGCGGCGATGGACAGGGCCGTCTCCTCCGGGGTGCGGGCGCCGAGGTCGAGGCCGATGGGGGAATGGAGGCGGGCCAGTTCCAGGTCCGTCACGCCTTCCTCGCGGAGGCGGGTGTTGCGGTCCAGGTGGGTGCGGCGGGAGCCCATCGCGCCCACGTAGGCCACCGGGAGGCGCAGGGCCAGTTTCAGGAGGGGTACGTCGAACTTCGCGTCGTGGGTCAGGACGCACAGGACCGTACGGGCGTCCACCGCCGTGCGGGCCAGGTACTCGTGGGGCCACTCCACGACGATCTCGTCCGCGTCGGGGAAGCGGGTGCGGGTCGCGAAGACCGGGCGGGCGTCGCAGAGCGTGACGTGGTAGCCGAGGAACTTGCCGGCCCGGACCAGTGCCGACGCGAAGTCGATCGCCCCGAAGACGATCATGCGGGGAGCCGGGACCGAGGACTCGACGAGGAGTGTGAGCGGTGCTCCGCAGTGTGAGCCCTGCTCTCCGAGAGTCAGGGTGCCGGTGCGGCCCGCGTCCAGGAAGGCCCTCGCTTCCGCGGCGACCGTGCGGTCCAGTTCCGGGTGGGCTCCGAAGCCGCCGAGGTGGGGAGCGCCGGAGGGACGGACTGCCAGGGCGTGGCCCAGGAGGGTGGCAGGGCCGTCCACGATCCTCGCCAGTGCCACCGCCCCGCCCTTCGCCGCGGACGCCAGCGCCGCCGCCGTCACCGCGCGGGCGGGGTCCGCCGCCCGTACCGGTGCGACCAGGACGTCGATGACTCCGCCGCAGGTCAGACCCACGGCGAAGGCGTCCTCGTCGCTGTAGCCGAAGCGCTCCAGGACCGTCTCGCCGTCCTCCAGCGCCTGCCGGCACAGGTCGTACACCGCGCCCTCCACGCACCCGCCCGAGACCGAGCCGATCGCCGTGCCCCCGGCGTCCACCGCGAGGGCGGCGCCGGGCAGGCGCGGGGCACTGCCGCCGACGGCCACCACCGTGGCCACGGCGAAGTCGCGTCCCTGCTCGACCCACCGGTGCAGTTCTTCGGCGATGTCCAGCATCTGATCGGTCTCCTTGAGCGAGTGGTGGATGACGGGTTCCCCGGTACGGCCGCTAGTGCACGCCGAGCCAGCTCTCGATCGGGTTCAGGGCGAAGTAGACGACGAAGACCACCGTCAGCGCCCACATGAACGCGCCGATCTCCCGGGCCCGGCCCTGGGCGGCCTTGATGGCGACGTACGAGATGACGCCGGCGGCGACGCCCGCCGTGATCGAGTACGTGAACGGCATCAGCACGACGGTCAGGAAGACCGGGATCGCGGTGGCGCGGTCGGCCCAGTCGTGGTGAGGGCGGCCGCGAACGCGGTCGCCGTGATCAGGGCTTTCTGGGCCAGGGTGTCTCCCGCCGCGTCCTTGCCGGACAGGATGACGGGGTTGAGCAGGACGATGTACGCCATCGCCATGAAGGTGGTGACGCCGCCGCGCACCTCTCGGGCGACGGTGGAGCCTCGGTGGGTGATGTGGAAGTACCGGTCGAGCCAGGATCGGCCGGCGGGGACGCGGGAGCCCGCGGCCGCTTCCTCGGCGGCGGTCCTGGGCTCCACGGACTGGTGGGTCATGGGCCGTCTCCCAAGGTTCACAGGGCCCCCGTGCCTTCGGGCGAATTCGGCGAAGGCCGGGATTTGGGAGGTGTCAGATCGGGGGACGGCCCGGGACTGCACCTTGGGTTGCCGGCACCTCGGTGATGAGTGCCGGAGTTCATGGGTTGCCCCGCGCCGGGACGGTGGCCGTGGGTGGGGCCGGCGCCCGGCGTCGGGGTGCCTCCCAGGCCCTTGAGGCACTGCGGGGAGGCACGATTGCCCGCAACTGGGGCAAGTAGGGCGTTACGCCGTGCCCGTCAGGTGTTCCGGGCGGACCGGGGTGCGGTCCAGGGGGAGGCCGGTGGCGTTGCGGATGGCTGCCAGGACGGCCGGGGTGGAGGAGAGGGTGGGGGCCTCGCCGATGCCGCGGAGGCCGTACGGGGCGTGGTGGTCGGCGAGTTCGAGGACGTCGACCGGGATGGTCGGGGTGTCGAGGATGGTGGGGAGGAGGTAGTCCGTGAAGGACGGGTTCTTCACCTTGGCCGTCTTCGGGTCGACGATGATCTCCTCCATGATGGCGATGCCCAGCCCCTGCGTGGTGCCGCCCTGGATCTGGCCGACCACGGAGAGCGGGTTGAGGGCCTTGCCGACGTCCTGCGCGCAGGCCAGTTCGACGACCTTGACCAGGCCGAGTTCGGTGTCGACGTCGACCACGGCGCGGTGCGCGGCGAAGGAGTACTGGACGTGGCCGTTGCCCTGCCCGGTACGCAGGTCGAACGCCTCGGTGGGGCGGTGCCGCCACTCCTCCTCGACCTCGACGGCCTCGCCCTCCAGGACGTCCACGAGGAGGGCGAGGACCTCCCCGCCGTCGGTGACGACCTTGCCGGCCTCCAGGAGGAGTTCGGCGGTCGCCCAGGCGGGGTGGTAGGAACCGAACTTGCGGCGCCCGATCTCCAGGACCTTCTCCCGGACGATCTCGCACGCGTTCTTGACGGCGCCGCCGGTGACGTAGGTCTGCCGGGAGGCCGAGGTGGAGCCGGCCGAGCCGACCTGGGTGTCGGCCGGGTGGATGGTGACCTGCGCGACGCCCAGCTCGGTGCGGGCGATCTGCGCGTGGACGGTGACGCCGCCTTGGCCGACCTCCGCCATCGCGGTGTGCACGGTGGCGACCGGTTCGCCGCCGACGACCTCCATGCGGACCTTGGCGGTGGAGTAGTCGTCGAAGCCCTCGGAGAAACCGACGTTCTTGATGCCGACCGCGTAGCCGACGCCGCGTACGACGCCCTCGCCGTGCGTGGTGTTGGACAGGCCGCCGGGCAATTGCCGTACGTCGGCGCCCTCGCTGGACTCCCACTGGCGCTCCGGAGGCATCGGCATCGCCTTGACGCGGCGCAGGAGTTCGGCGACCGGGGCCGGGGAGTCGACGGGCTGGCCGGTGGGCATGAGGGTGCCCTGCTCCATCGCGTTGAGCCGGCGGAACTCCACCGGGTCCATGCCGAGTTCCTTGGCCACCTTGTCCATCTGCGCCTCGTAGGCGAAGCACGCCTGGACCGCGCCGAAGCCGCGCATCGCGCCGCAGGGCGGGTTGTTGGAGTAGAGGGCGATGGCCTCGATGTCCACGTCCTCGACGACGTACGGACCGGCCGCGAGCGAGGAGGCGTTGCCGACGACCGCCGGGGAGGCGGAGGCGTACGCGCCGCCGTCGAGGACGATGCGGCACTTGAGGTGGGTCAGCTTGCCGTCCCGGGTGGCGCCGTGCTCGTAGAAGAGGCGGGCGGGGTGGCGGTGGACGTGGCCGAAGAAGGACTCGAAGCGGTTGTAGACGATCTTGACGGGCTTGCCGGTGCGGAGCGCGAGCAGGCAGGCGTGGATCTGCATCGACAGGTCCTCGCGCCCGCCGAACGCGCCGCCGACGCCGGACAGCGTCATCCGCACCTTGTCCTCGGGCAGGCCGAGCACGGGCGCGATCTGGCGCAGGTCGGAGTGGAGCCACTGGGTGGCGATGTAGAGGTCGACGCCGCCGTCCTCACCGGGCACGGCGAGGCCGGACTCGGGGCCGAGGAAGGCCTGGTCCTGCATGCCGAAGTAGTACTCACCCTTGACGATCACGTCGGCGCGCCCGGCGGCCGCGGCGGCGTCGCCGCGCACGATCGGCTGGCGGTGCACGATGTTGGGGTGCGGGACGTGGCCGATGACGGGGGTCCCCCCGGCGCCGGAGCTTGTCGGAGGCGAGAGGGGGAGGTCGGCGCGGTTGTCGTGGACGAGGATCGCGTCGGGGGCGGTCGCGGACGCCTCGTCGGTGATGACGGGCAGCTCCCGGTACTCCACCTTGATCCTGGCGGCGGCGCGGCGCGCGGTCTCCGGGTGGTCGGCGGCGACGATGGCGACCGGCTCGCCGTGGTGGCGGACCTTGCCGTGGGCGAGGACCGGGGTGTCCTGGATCTCCAGGCCGTAGGTGCGTACGTCGGTGGGCAGGTCGTCGTAGGTCATGACGGCGTACACGCCGGGCAGGGCGAGGGCCGCGGAGGTGTCGATCGAGATGATCTCGGCGTGGGCGACGGTGGAGCGCAGGATCTGGCCCCAGAGCATGTCCTCGTGCCACATGTCGGAGGAGTACGCGAACTCGCCGGTGACCTTGAGGGTGCCGTCGGGGCGGAGCGTGGACTCGCCGATGCCGCCCCTGGTCTGGGATCCCTGGGTGATTTTCGTGGGTGCGCCGTTGGCGGCCATGCTCAGACCCCCTCGGACTGGCGGGCGGCCGCCAGGCGGACCGCGTCCATGATCTTCTCGTAGCCCGTGCAGCGGCACAGGTTGCCCGACAGCGCCTCGCGGATGTCCGCGTCGCTGGGGTTGGGGTTGCGCTCCAGCATCTCGTCGGCGGCGACGAGGAGTCCAGGGGTGCAGAAGCCGCACTGGACGGCGCCGGCCTCGATGAACGCCTGCTGGATGGGGGCGAGTTCGATGCCCTCGCCGGTCTGGGAGTCGGTGCCGCCGGCCTGCCGGCGCTTGGCCGCGTCGAGCGAGGCGCCCTCGCCCGAGCCACCCGCGCCGGTGGCACAGCCGTCCGCACGTCCCCCCGCGCGGTCCTTGGCGAACTCCGCCAGGCCCTCCACGGTGACGACCTCGCGGCCCTCCGCCTGCCCGGCCGCGACCAGGCAGGAGCAGACCGGCACGCCGTCCAGGCGGACCGTGCAGGAGCCGCACTCCCCCTGCTCGCAGGCGTTCTTGGAGCCGGGCAGGCCGAGCCGCTCGCGCAGCACGTACAGCAGGGACTCGCCCTCCAACACGTCGTCGGCCTCCTGGGGCCGGCCGTTGACCGTGAAGTTGACGCGCATCACGCAGCTCCCTCGGTGGTGTGGCGGGCGCCGCGGTACGACTCCCAGGTCCAGGTCAGGGTCCGGCGGGCCATGACGCCGACCGCGTGGCGGCGGTAGTTCGCGGTGCCCCGGACGTCGTCGATGGGGTTGCAGGCGGCGGAGCACAGGTCCGCGAACTGCTTGGCGACCGACGGGGTGATGATCTTCCCGTTCCCCCAGAAGCCGCCCTCGTCGAGCGCCGCGGCCAGGAACTCCTCGGCGGCGGTGGCCCGTACGGGCGTGGGGGCGGCCGAGCCGATGCCGGTACGGACGGTGCGGGACTCGGGATGCAGGGCGAGGCCGAAGGCGCAGACGGCGATGACCATCGCGTTGCGGGTGCCGACCTTGGAGAACTGCTGGGGGCCGTCGGCCTTCTTGACGTGCACGGCGCGGATCAGCTCGTCGGGCTCCAGGGCGTTGCGCTTGACGCCCGTGTAGAACGCGTCGATGGGGATGCGGCGGGCGCCGCGCACCGACTCGACCTCGACCTCGGCACCGGCGGCGAGCAGCGCCGGGTGGGCGTCCCCGGCCGGGGAGGCGGTGCCGAGGTTGCCGCCGACGCCGCCTCGGTTGCGGATCTGCGGCGAGGCGACCGTGTGCGAGGCGAGGGCGAGGCCCGGCAGCTCGGTGCGCAGATGCTCCATGATCCGCGTGTACGGCACGGAGGCGCCGAGCCGTACGGAGTCCTCGCCGACCTCCCAGTCCGTCAGGTCGCCGATGCGGTTGAGGTCCATGAGGTACTCGGGCCTGCGGTGGTCGAAGTTGATCTCGACCATCACGTCGGTGCCACCCGCGATCGGCACGGCGGTGGGGTGCTCGGCCTTCGCGGCGAGCGCCTCCTCCCAGCTGGCGGGGCGAAGGAAGTCCATGACCGGCTCTCTTCTCCGTCTACTTGTGGGGCGTGCAGATTGAGCCGATCCGTGTGCGGCGGGCCGGGCTCGTTCATGTGGTGTTCACGTGGAGTGGCCTCAGTACACCGCTCTGTGCTCCACCCGGGTCAGTCGCAGAAACCATGAAGGAGTTGGCTGGCCAGCGCGGGCATCTTGTAGATTCGTATGAAAGGAGGTTCCCGGTAACCTCCTCGTTTTCCTCCGGAAACGGGCGACACAGCCGCGTGACCTGGAACACTTCGAGACAAGGAACGGCGGCGACGAGAATGCGGCTGCGCGCACTGCTGGACACCGATGCGCTGGGCCTCAAGCTGCTCGGCGGCGAGGGCGAGCTGGACCGCTCGGTCCGGGGCGTCATGACCACCGACCTGCGGGACCCCAGCCGGTACCTCTCGGGCGGGGAACTGGTCCTCACCGGCCTCGCCTGGCGCCGGGACGCCGCCGACTCCGAGCCCTTCGTCCGCCTCCTGGTGCAGGCGGGGGTGAGCGCCCTGGCCGCCGGCGAGGCGGAGCTGGGGAGCGTGCCGGAGGACCTGGTGACCGCGTGCGCGCGGCACCGGCTGCCGCTGTTCGCGGTGCACGAGTCGGTGGCGTTCGCGACCGTCACCGAGCATGTCGTACGGCAGGTCTCCGGGGAGCGGGCCGGGGATCTCGCCGCCGTGGTGGACCGGCACCGGCGGATGATGACGTCCGGCCCGGCGGGCGGCGGCCCCGACGTGGTCCTCGACCTGCTCGGCACCGACCTCGACCTGCGGGCCTGGGTGCTCTCCCCCACGGGCCGGCCGGTCGCGGGCCCGAAGGCCGCGGACCGGTCCGGCGACGGCGACGGCGCGCTGCCCGCCGGGGTGTGCGCGAAGCTGGCGGCGGAGCATCTGGCGGCCTCCCGCGCGGGGCGCCGCCCGCCGCACCGGGTGACGGTGGGCGGGACGGCGTACAGCCTCTTCCCGGTGCGCGGCGGCGCGCGGGGCCCGCAGGGGACGGGCGGCGTACGGGACGCGCGGAATGCGCGCGAGACGGTGCTGTCGGACTGGCTGCTGGTGGTGGAGGCGGACGCCGGGGACTGGGCCGAGGAGCGGCTCGACCTGCTGTACGGCGTCACACAGCTGATAGCCGTCGAGCGCGACCGGCGCGAGGCGGCGCGCACCGTGCGGCGGCGGCTCGCGCGGGAGGTGCTGGAGCTGGTGCAGACGGGCGCCGCGCCCGCCGAGATCGCGGCCCGGCTGCGGGTCGCCGCGCCGGTGCTGCTGCCGGGTCTCGGCGCCGCACCGCACTGGCAGGTGGTCGTCGCCCGCGTCGAGTGGGAGGACGACGCCGCGGCGGAGACCGGCGCGGTCGCCCAGACGCTGCTGGAGGAGGTCCTCGTCGACCCGCGCGCCACCGGCCCCGAGCACACCGACCGGATCGCCGTCGCGCACCTCGGGGACGAGGCCGTCGCCCTCGTACCGCTGCCGGCCGTCTCCAGCGAGCACGACGGTTCCGAGGCCGGGGTCCTGGCGGAGGCGCTGCTGGCGTCCGTACGGGAGCCGCTGTCGGCGGGACTGGACGGCGACGGGCGGGTCACGCTCGGCGTCAGCGCGGCCGTGCACTCGGCGGAGGGGCTGCGCGGAGCGCTGGAGGAGGCCCGGCACGCCCGCCGGGTCGCCGCGGCGCGCCCCGGCCGGGTCTGCGCGGCCGGCCACCAGGAACTGGCCTCGCACGTCCTCCTGCTCCCCTTCGTCCCCGACGACGTCCGGCGCGCCTTCACCGCGCGGCTCCTGGACCCGCTGCGGGACTACGACCGGCGCCACCGCGCCGAGCTGATCCCGACGCTGGAGGCGTTCCTCGACAGCGACGGCTCCTGGACGCGCTGCGCGGGCCGCCTCCACCTGCACGTCAACACGCTGCGCTACCGCGTCGGGCGGATCGAGCAGTTGACGGGACGGGACCTCTCGCGGCTGGAGGACAAGCTCGATTTCTTCCTGGCGCTGCGCATGAGCTGAGGCGCGGGACGGGGAATGCGCCCCGAACCGGCACCTGTCCGGCCCTGAACCGGTCACGAACCCGCCCCCGGCGGTTCCGAACCCGGGGAGCGGGAAGTCCCACGACTTTGTGAAATCTTTCACCCGGCCTCTTGGCCGGGCCGCCGGATCCGTGCTGAGATGCGCCCACCACTCGACAGCTCGATGGCGTGCTAAGGGGAGGGCGACGTGGCGCATTCCGCCGTGGCCGGTTCTGGTTGGGGAACGACCGACGGTGACGATCCGCTCCAGACCGCCGTATGGCGGTTGCGCTCGCGCGCCTGCTGGGCGGACGCGGTGGCCCTGCTGGAGCCGGTCACCCCGGCGGCCGCCCTGCAGCGGACCGCGCTGCTGGTGGAGCGGTGCCTGTACACCGAGCAGGGGTGGGCGCAGGCGGAGGACGCGCTGCGTACCGCGGAGGCGCTGGCCGACACCGACGCGGCGCGCGGGGCGGCGGCCTGCGAACGGGGGCAGCTGGCGTACGCCGCCACGGTGCACGGGGTACGGGACCGGGCCGACGAGGCGCGGGCCGCGCTGGGGCGGGCGGCGGCGCTCATCGCCCCGGGCGAGCGGGGGCGGGCGCTGCTGGACTTCCGGCGCGGGCTGCTCGCGGAGAACCTGACCCGGTCCCCGCAGGCCGCCCGTGCGGCGTACCGGCGCGCGCACGCGGGGGCCACGGCGTACGCCGATCCGCTGCTGCTCTCCTTCACCTGGCGGCATCTGGCCGGTCTCGCTCTGCGGGAAGGGGAGTTGGCCGAGGCGCGGCACGGGTTCGCCGAGTCGCTGCGGCTGCGGGAGGAGCTGGGGTATCTCGTCGGTACGGCGCCCGCGCTGGTGTCGCTCGCGGACGCGGAGTCCGAGCCGCAGGCGTCGCGGTTGCGGGAGGAGGCGCGGCGGCTGTTCCGGTTGCTGGGCGGGGTGCCGACGTGGCTGGCGGGGCAGTTGGTGCCGCCGGGGGCGGGGGCAGAGGCGGCTTCGGCCTGACGCCGGGTCGTCCTGACGCGAGTGATCGGACGGACGCCGGGTGGGCCGGTCTGACAGCGGGTCACGGGGAGTTGCTCGTTTCACCCGGAGGGGCGCCTGGTCCAGAGGTTGCGACGCTGGTGCAGGGACGTTTCAAGAGGGATGGCAGCGCTTCGGCGGAGCCGGAGCCGCACGGCGGGACTGGCCCCGGGGCCGTCGGCTCCTCGCCCCAGCACGCCCAGAACCCGGGCCAGGCACCGACGTCGGGCGGGAGCGGGGAGCGCGCCGGTCAGGCGGCCCCGTGCTGGGCGCCGAGTTCCTGGCTGCCGTCGGCGGCGGCCTGGACGAGTTCGACTCCCCGGACGCCCTGGCGGCCTTCGCCGGCGTCGCCCCCGCACCACGCGACTCGGGCAAGGTCAGCGGCAACCTCCACCGGCCGGTCACCTACCACCGCAGGTTGCAGCGGGTCTTCTATACCTCCGCGCTGGTCAGCGTCCGATGCGACCCGAACTCGCGGAAGTTCTACGACCGCAAACGCGCTGAGGGGAAGAAGCACGTCCAAGCCGTGCTCGCCCTGGCCCGCCGACGCGTCAACGTCCTGTGGGCCCTGATCCGCGACGGACGGCGCTACCAAGTCACACCTCCAGTGACTACAGCCGCTTGACAACAGCATGAGGAAGCGGGCTCGCCCGCGCCGGGCGAGCAGCCGCCCGTGAAGCCGGCCAAGGGCTCGACCGGCCCCGGCCCCCGAATAGCGCTGCGCAACTGGCGGATCTCCACCCGCCTGGTGTCGTCACGGCCTCACCGCTCGCCATCGAGCTGCACGGCGTCGGCAAGGGGGTGCGCCGTCGCTCCGACCGGGCGGCGAAGGTGCGGGTCCCGGCGGGCCGCGCGGAACGGCAGGGGGGTCTCCCAGGTCTCCCGGACCAGGGTTCAGCGGGCGCCGGTGAAGTGTTCCGTCGCGAGCGTCCGCACCACGTCCGCGTCGCCCGCGATCAGCGCGTCCAGCAGGGCGGCGTGCTCGTGGGCGTCGGCGATCAGGTCGGCCCGGGCGCGAGTGGTGGGCGCGGGGACCGGGGGCCACTGGGCGCGGCGGTGGAGGTCGTCGGCGATGCGGACGAGCTGGTCGTTGCCGGCCAGGGCGAGGACCGCGCGGTGGAAGGCGCGGTCGGTGTCGGCGTAGGTCGCCGGGCAGCCGGAGGAGGCGGCGCGGACGGTGGCCTCGGCGAGAGGGCGCAGTTCCGCCCAGCGCTCGGCGGGCACCGTGCGGGCCAGCCGGAGCATGACCGGGACCTCGATCAGGGCCCGGACCTCGGCCAGCTCGGCCAGTTCGCGGTCGCCGCGCTCGACGACCCGGAAGCCCCGGTTGGGGACGACCTCGACGGCGCCTTCGCGCACCAGCTGCTGCATGGCCTCGCGCACGGGCGTGGCGGAGACGCCGAAGCGTTCGCCGAGCGCGGGGCCCGAGTAGACCTCGCCGGGCCGCAGCTCGCCGGTGGCGAGGGCGGCACGCAGGGCGTCGAGGACCTGTCCGCGTACGGAGGAGCGCTGGACGAGGGCGCGCTGGCGGGGCGCCGGAGGCTCGCCGTGGGTGTGCTCGCCCCGCGCGGCGGCGTCGTGGGACCGCTCCCGCGCGCCCACCCGGGCCCGTTCGGCGTCCGCCGCGGAGGGCTGGGCCGGGACCCGTACCGACCCGCGGGCGGCGTCCACGAGACCGTCTCCGCCACCGGCGGAACCCTGCGCGCTGGGCTTCACGGGTCCTCCTGTGGGACGAGTCGGTTCTTGGGGTCGTTACGGCGGGTTGCCACCTGCCCGTCAAGCACCCTACGGGCCCGGGCCGCCAGTTCACATCCCGAGGATTGCGGCTAAGGTAAGCCTTACCTCAAACTGTTCGTACATCCGTACGCCCTGACGTGGAACTACGTGGATCGGTGGTCTCGCATGCCTGTCGCCGGCTCGGCCTTCACGGACGCCTACGCACGCCTGTCCGAGGTCCTCCCGGGCCTGGGCGTGACCGAACTCGACCCGGCGGGCGAGCTGCCGCGCGGGGACGGCTGGACGGCGGCCGACGCGCTCGCGGCGGGCGGGGCGGAGCTGGACGCGTTCCTCGCCCGGGACGAGGCCCAGGTGCTCCGGGACTACGGACAGCAGGCCCGCCCGGACGTGATCGCGAGCTTCGGACTGCACCGGTACGCGTGGCCCGCCTGCCTGCTGATCACCGTGCCGTGGTTCCTGCACCGCCGCGTGCCCCGCCTTCCCACCGCCGGTGTCGCCTACGACCGTACGGCCCCCGAGTTCGGCCTGGGCCGCCTCGCCGTACGCCCCGCCGGCTTCGCCTGCCTGCCCGGCGACCCGGCCGCCGTCCTGCCCGGCGCCCGGGTGGTCGCCGACGAGGAGGCCCTGCGCGCCGAGGTGCGCGTCTCGGTCGCCGCGCACCTGGAACCCGTTCTGGCCGGATTCGGCCCCCGGATGCGGCGGCGCGGGCGCGCCCTGTGGGGCATGGTGACGGACGAGGTCGTCGAGGGGCTGTGGTACGTCGCCCGGCTGCTCGGCGAGCAGGAGCGGGCGCGGCGCGCACTGGAGCTGCTGCTGCCGGGCGCGACCAGGCCGTACGTCGGCGACGCGGCCTTCCGGGAGCTGACGGGGCCGGACGGCGAGGCGCTGCACACCCGGGACCGGGCGAGCTGCTGCATGTTCTACACGCTGCGCCCCGAGGACACCTGCGCGACCTGCCCGCGCACGTGCGACGCCGACCGCGTCAACCTGCTCCTCGCCACGGCGGGTTGAACACGCCGGGCCGAGCGGCGGAGCCGGTCCGGGAACCCGTCCGGAGCCCGTCCGGAACCGATCGCTGAGCCGGTCCGGGGACGGCCCGGCGTCGGCTAAGATCACGACGTCGTTCCACAGCTCCCCCACGCGCCGCGGAAATTTCCCGCGGAACCACTCGTACAGGTAGTCTTATTCGAACTCAACTCCCGCCCGTCAAGCGGCAGTTCGAGCAGAAGGCCGCCCAGGGCGATCTCCCGCACCCCCTTGGCGGCCTCTTGCCCCGAAACCCCCTTGAGGGCCGCCGGGTGTGGGCCACTATGTCGGGCGTTACGCCCTATCCCACTGCAAGGGACCCCAGATGAGATTGACCGACATATCGCTGAACTGGCTGCTTCCGGGCGCCGTGCTGCTCCTTGGCATGCTGGCGGCGGTGGCGGTGCTCGCGCGCGGCAAGCGCTCCTCGGGGAAGGACGCGGGCGCCGAGGACTCGTGGGAGCGCATGGAGGAGCGCCGCCGGCGCAAGGAGGCCCTCTACGGCACCTTCTCCTACGTCCTGCTCTTCTGCTGTGCCGCGGTCGCCGCGGCCCTCTCCTTCCACGGTCTGGTCGGCTTCGGCGAGCAGAACCTCGGGCTGAGCGACGGCTGGCAGTACCTGGTGCCGTTCGGGCTCGACGGCGCGGCGATGTTCTGCTCCGTCCTCGCGGTGCGCGAGGCCAGCCACGGTGACGCGGCGCTCGGTTCGCGCATACTCGTGTGGACCTTCGCGTTCGCCGCGGCCTGGTTCAACTGGGTGCACGCGCCGCGCGGCCTCGGTCACGCGGGCGCGCCGCACTTCTTCGCGGGCATGTCCCTGTCGGCGGCCGTGCTGTTCGACCGGGCGCTGAAGCAGACCCGCCGGGCCGCGCTGCGCGAGCAGGGTCTGGTGCCGCGTCCACTGCCGCAGATCCGCATGGTCCGCTGGCTGCGCGCTCCCCGCGAGACGTACCGCGCCTGGTCGCTGATGCTCCTGGAGGGTGTCCGCAGCCTGGACGAGGCCGTCGAGGAGGTGCGCGACGACCGGCGCCAGAAGGAGGAGAAGAAGCTGCGTCGGCGCGAGCAGGAGCGGCTGGAGCGGGCGCAGTTGAAGGCGATCAGCCGCGGCCACGGCCACCGGGGTCTGCCCGGGGGCGGCGGCGGTGGCGGCGGTGGCCGCCAGGTCGAGGTCGAGGTGGACGTGCAGCAGGTGGAGCGGGGCACCGAGCGCGCCACCGCGGAGCCTGCCATAGCGGCGTCGTCGACCCCGGAGCAGCTGCCCGTGCGCCAGCGCCCCTCGCTGCAGCCCGTGCGCGGCGCGAGTGACCCGATCACCGTGGACCTCACCGCGGAGGACGACACCCAGGCCCTGCCGCGCCTGGACTCCCTGGAGCGCAAGCTCAAGGACCTGGAGCAGCAGTTCGGCTGAGGCCGGGCGACACATGACGCGGCCTGACGCGGCGCCGGGACTCCCGGCGCCGCGTCAGGCCGCTTCCGCGTCCGCGTCCAGTTCGAACCAGACCGACTTGCCCCGCTCGCAGGGCCGTACGCCCCAGTCGTCGGCGAGGGACTGCACCAGGACCAGCCCGCGCCCGCCGGTCCGCTCCTCGCGCTCCGGGGCGCGCGGCCGGGGCACCCCGCCGACGTAGTCCCGCACCTCCACGCGGAGCACGCCACTGCCGACCGTGGCGGTCAGGACGGCGCCGTCGTCGGTGTGGACGAGCGCGTTGGTGACCAGTTCGCTGGTGAGCAGTTCCGCGATCTCCGACTGCCCGGGTGCGCCCCAGTGCCGCAGCAGCTCACGCAGGGCCCGCCGGGTCTCGGGCACCGCCCGCAGGTCGGCCCGGCCGAGCCGCCGTCTGAGCTGCGGCGCCTCCTGCTTCCTCGTGTCCCCCGTCCGCGTACTGATGTCGCCTCCCCCTCCGTCGAACATCTTCACGGGGGAAGCCTTGCCCGTTCGGGCCCCGGCCAGTCCTGTGGATCCGCCGAGAACACGTCATTCCGCCGCTGTACGAGCGGAATCCGGTCAAGGGCGGGGCACGTTGCGCAGATTGGAGCGGGCCATCTGGACCATGCGTCCGACCCCGCCGTCCAGGACGATCTTCGAGGCGGACAGGGCGAAGCCGGTCACCATGTCGGCGCTGATCTTCGGCGGGATGGACAGCGCGTTGGGGTCCGTGACGATGTCGACGAGGGCCGGGCCCTTGTGCTTGAAGGCCGCCTTCAGCGCCCCCGCCAGGTCCTTGGGCTTCTCCACCCGCACCCCGAACGCGCCGCACGCCTCCGCCACGGCGGCGAAGTCGGGGTTCCTGTTGGCGACGCCGTGCGAGGGCAGGCCCGCGACCAGCATCTCCAACTCGACCATGCCGAGCGAGGAGTTGTCGAAGAGGACGACCTTCACCGGCAGGTCGTGCTGGACGAGGGTGAGGAAGTCGCCCATGAGCATGGTGAATCCGCCGTCGCCCGACATGGAGACGACCTGCCGGCGCCGGTCGGTGAACTGTGCGCCGATCGCCATCGGCAGCGCGTTCGCCATCGAGCCGTGGGAGAAGGAACCGATGATGCGGCGGCGGCCGTTGGGCGTGATGTAGCGGGCGGCCCAGACGTTGCACATGCCGGTGTCGACGGTGAACACGGCGTCGTCGTCGGCGACTTCGTCCAGCACGGCCGCCACGTACTCGGGGTGGATCGGGACGTGCTTGTCGACCTTGCGGGTGTACGCCTTGACGACCCCCTCCAGCGCGTCGGCGTGCTTCTTCAGCATCCGGTCGAGGAAGCGGCGGCTCTTCTTCTCCTTCACCCGGGGGATGAGACAGCGCAGGGTCTCCCGCGCGTCGCCCCACACGGCGAGGTCCAGCTTGGAGCGGCGGCCGAGGCGCTCGGGCCGTACGTCGATCTGGGCGATCTTGACGTCGTCGGGCAGGAAGGCGTTGTACGGGAAGTCGGTGCCGATCAGGATCAGCAGATCGCACTCGTGGGTGGCCTCGTAGGCGGCGCCGTAGCCGAGCAGCCCGCTCATCCCGACGTCGTACGGGTTGTCGTACTGGATCCATTCCTTGCCGCGCAGGGCGTGCCCCACCGGCGACTTGATCTTCCCGGCGAACTCCATGACCTCGGCGTGCGCGCCGGCCGTGCCGCTGCCGCAGAACAGGGTGACCTTGTCGGCGTCGTCGATGAGGCGGACGAGGCGGTCGATCTCCTCGTCGCCGGGGCGGACGGTGGGACGGGAGGTGACGAGGGCGGTCTCGACGGCCTTCTCGGGTGCGGGCTCGTCGGCGACGTCGCCGGGCAGGGAGACGACGCTGACGCCGCCCTGGCCGACGGCGTGCTGGATGGCGGTCTGGAGCAGCCTCGGCATCTGCTTCGGGCTGGAGATCAGCTCGCTGTAGTGGCTGCACTCCCGGAACAGCTGGTCGGGGTGGGTCTCCTGGAAGTAGCCGAGACCGATCTCGCTGGACGGGATCTGCGAGGCGAGGGCGAGCACGGGGGCCATCGAGCGGTGGGCGTCGTAGAGCCCGTTGATCAGATGCAGGTTGCCGGGACCGCAGGAGCCGGCGCACGCGGCGAGCTTGCCGGTGATCTGGGCCTCCGCGCCGGCGGCGAAGGCGGCGGTCTCCTCGTGGCGGACGTGCACCCATTCGATGCCGGAGTGGCGGCGCACGGCGTCCACGACCGGGTTGAGGCTGTCGCCGACGACTCCGTAGAGACGTTCGACTCCGGCGCGGGTGAGGATGTCGACGAACTGTTCCGCGACGTTCTGTTTGGCCATGGCGGTACGTATGCCCCTTCGATGGCCCGTACGCGTGGACGGGCGGCGTGGATCTCCTCTGGCTTCATGGAGGCACAGGGGGGCGCGTCACGCCTCCCAGACGGCGGCGGCCGTGCGGTCGTCGGCGTGGCCCTTGACCCGGACGCGGCTGTCCGCGAGGAACTCCGGGAGGCCCGGCGGGGCGGGGTCCGCCCATCGTCCGGCGAGGAGTTCACCCAGCCGGGGCTCGGTCAGCAGCGGCTCGGCGAGGCCGGCGGTGCACATCAGGAGCACATCACCCGGGCGGGCCGTCGAGGCACGGAAGCGGAACGGGCGACGGGGCGGCTCGGGGGCCGGGGAGGTGATGCCGAGGTCCGTGGTGAGCCGGTCGGGGGCCCGTGCGGGCTGCGGCTCCCGCGCCGGGGCGCCGACGCCGAGGACCGGGCCGCCGGTGAGGTCGCCTGCGGTGGGCTCCATGTCCTGCCAGGCGCCGTCCCGCAGCCGCAGCAGGCCGCCTGCGCCGACGCCGAAGAACACGCGGGTCCGGCAGGCGGGGTCGGCGGGCAGCAGCAGACAGCGCAGGGTGGCGGTGTACGCGTCCGGCGGCAGCCCCTGTTCGGCGGCGCCGGCGCGGAGGCGGCCGAGGCTGCGGTCGGTGAGGCGGTGCAGCCCCGACCTCAGCTCGCCGCGCCGCCCGGCCCGCAGGTCCTCGGCGAGCCGGGCGTGGCTGCGGCCCACGGCCGACCCGATCCACCGGCACACCTCGGCCGCCGCGCGGTGCGCCCCGGCGGTGGCACGAGCCCCGGTGGCCATCGCGACCAGCACGAGCGCCTGCTCCCCCGCCCCGAACCGGGCGACGAGCAACGCGTCCCGGCGCGGCTCGCCCCGGTACCGCGCGGAGTCCCCCCGCACGGACGCGGCCCGCAGGGTGCACGCCCCGTACCGGGCCCCTTCCAGCACGGTGTCCGGAACCAGATCGTCGAGCCCGTCCGGATCGGCCCCCGGCAACGCGGTCGGCTCGGGGTCGTAGGTGGGCGGCCCGGACCCCACGTAGTCCCGCCCGCCACCGCCCTCCAGGGGCAGGAAGGGCGGCGGCAAGGGCGGCAGCCCGGCCGGGCCCGAGGACGGCGGCTCCGACTCACTGAGATCCCCGGGCCCCCTGCCGAAGACGGTCCGCCCGCGCGGCCAGGGGCCACCCGGGCCGGGCGCGGTGGGGGTGTCGGGGTTCCGGGTGGCCGACGCCGGCGTCGGGGCGGCGGGGGGCCGGTTCTCGGGGCCGAGCGCGGGACGTGGCGGGGTGTCGGGGCGGGGAGTGCCCGACCTTCGGTCTTCCGGCTGGGGAACACCCGCCCGCGGGACCGCCGAACGCGGGTCCCCGGAGCGCGGGTCCCGCGAGTACGGGCCCCGCGAGTGCGGGTCTCCAGGCCCCCGGTTCGCCGCCACCTCGCTCTCCGGACCTGGCACGCCCGCCGCCGGACCTCCGGGACGCCCGTCTTCGGGACGCGGGCCCCCTGGACGCGGGCCTCCCGGTATCGGGCCACCGGTCTCCGGGGACACCAGCCGCTCCCCGCCGGAGGCTCCCGGCTCCGGCGGGCCGGACACGGGTGATGCCGAGGGAGCCGGGCCGGGGCCAGGTGGTGATGTGGGCGCCGGTTCCCACCAGGGACGGGGCGGGTCGGCCGGGCGCGGGGGGCCGACTCGGGGGCCGGGGATGTCGTACGGCTCGTCCGGGGTGCGGCCGGGGGGCCGCCGGGTCTCGGGCGGCGCGGGCAGGTGCCGGTCGGTGCCGTCGCCCGGCGCGGGGGCCGGGGCCTGAGCGGGGTCGCCCGGCGTCGGCTGTGGAGGCGTGGCCGGGGGGCCGCTCACCGTGTGGGCCGCCGAGGCGAAGCGGTCGTCGAGGGAATCGGGTGTGGGTGTGGGGCCGGTGTCGTCGGTGGAGTCGTCGTACAGCTCTTTCCACCAGTCGTCATGACCGGTGGGCTTTCCCCCCTGCTGACTCATGCTCCCGATTGTCCACCGACCGGGCCGGATGGAAACGGGGCATCGGGAAAATCCGACGTACCGAACGAGTGGCCGGGCGGTCCCACCCCTCACGGGAGAACCGCCCGGCGACGCCACCTTGGCAGAGTGACCGGCGGTACCGCGATGATGTTCCGAGGCGGGTTTGCGCCGTGGCAGTTTCCCGCCACGGGCGGGACTTCGCGCAGGTGGTGGCGGACAGGGAGGGGCGACACCTGATGCTGGGAGTGCTGGGGCTGGAGGAGGCGCACGAGTCGGCGTACCGCGCACTCGTGTCCGTGGGCGCCGCCGACGTCGCCGATCTGGCCCGGCGGCTGGCGCTCGGCGAGCGGGACACCGAGCGCGCGCTGCGGCGGCTGGAGCAGAACGGGCTCGCGGCCCAGTCGTCGGCCCGCCCCGGCCGCTGGGTCGCCGCGCCGCCGAGCGTGGCACTGGGCGCCCTCCTCACGCAGCAGCGCCACGAGTTGGAGAAGGCGGAGCTGGCGGCGGCCCTGCTGGCGGAGGAGTACCGGGCGGCGACCACCGAACCGGCCGTCCACGACCTGGTCGAGGTGGTGACCGGCGCCGCAGCGGTCGCCCGGCGCTTCCTCCAGCTTCAGCTGGGCGCGACCGAGGAGGTGTGCGCCCTGGTCACCGGCAAGCCGGTCGCCGTCACCGGTGTGGAGAACGACGCCGAGGAGCAGGCCGCCGGCCGGGGCGTCCGCTACCGCGTCGTGGTGGAGCGGGCGGTGCTGGACCAGCCGACCGGCATCACCGAGCTGACCGCCGCGCTCGACCGCGACGAGCAGGTACGGGTCGTGGACCGGGTGCCGACCAAGCTGGTCGTCGCCGACCGGTCCCTGGCCCTCGTACCGCTCACCGCGCACACCGCCGAGCCCGCGGCCCTGGTCGTGCACGCCAGCGGCCTGCTGGAGCTGCTGTCGGGGCTGTTCGAGTCGGTGTGGCGGGAGGCCCTGCCGCTGCGCCTGGGCGCGTCCGGCGTGACCGGGCACGGCCCGGACGCGCCCGACGGCACCGACCTGGAGATCCTCTCCCTGCTGCTGGCCGGCCTGACCGACGCGAGCGTCGCCAAACAGCTCGACCTCGGCCTGCGCACCGTACAGCGACGCGTGAAACGCCTGATGGAACTGACCGGCGTCACCACCCGCCTCCAACTGGGCTGGCACGCGTACGAACGGGAGTGGGTGGCGAGGAAGCCGTGACCGGCCCGGCGGGGGGCATCCCCCGTCAGACGGACCTTCCGCTGCCCGCCTCGTGCCGCTCCGCGCCGTCGGACGCCGGTCGGGCCGGCTCGGCGGTGACGCTCACCGTACGCGCGCGCCCCACGTTCGGGTGCAGGAGGACGAAGGCGAGGACCGCGGCCAGGAACGTGAGGCCCGCCGACACGCTCAGGCACAGGCGCATGCCGTCGAGGAAGGCGTCGCCGACCGCGCCGAGGACCTGGCCGGTCTGCGGGCCGAGGTTCATCGAGCCCACCGCGCCGAGGCCGTCGTCTCGGGTCGCGGCGGAGACCTGGTCGGCCAGCGCGCCCTTCACCCCCGCGTCGGCGAGGTGGCCGGGCAGGGAGGAGACGGCACGGCTCGTGAGCAGGGCGCCGAGCACGGCGGGGCCGAGCGCCGCGCCGACCTGGCGGAAGGCGTTGTTGCCCGCGGCCGCCATGCCGGCGAGCGGGTGCGGTACGGAGGCGACGGCCGTCGCCGTCATCGGCGTCGTCACCAGGCCCATGCCGAGGCCCAGGAGGAGCAGCCGCCAGGACAGCGAGGCGAAGGAGGCGCCGGCGTCGGCACTGAGCATGGTGAGCATGGCCGCCGTCATCATGAGGAGACCCGTGGTGATCATGAGGCGCGGGGAGAGCTTGTGCATGACGCGTCCCGCGGCCCCGCTGACGACCAGCGCGGCGCCGGTGACCACGAGCAGCCGCCAGGCGGTGTCGAGGGTGTCCAGCCGCTGGACCATGCCGAAGTAGAGGCTCAGCACGAAGAAGAAGCCGATCATGCCGAGGAACATGATCATGGCGACGAGGGTCGTGGCGGTGAAGCCCGGGCTGCGGAAGAGCGCGAGGTCGAGCATCGGGTGGGCGGAGCGCCGCTCGGCCACGACGAAGAGGACGGCGCCGACGACGGCGACGGCGAGCGCGACGACGACCCGCGTCTCGCCGAACGAGCCGGCACCGCCCTCGATGACGCCGTAGACGAGCGCGGTGATGGCGAGCGCGGCGGTGATCTGTCCGGGCCAGTCGAGCCGGGCGGCGCGGGGCGAGCGGGACTCGGGCAGGGACTTCAGCGCGATGCCGACGGCGGCGAGGGCGAAGGGCAGCGGTACGAGGAATATCCAGCGCCAGCCGACGTGGCTGAGGATCGACCCGGCGACCACCCCGCCGAAGGCGAGCGCGCCCAGCAGGCACATCGCCCAGATGCCGATGAACTTCCCGCGTTCCCGGTGGTCGGGCACGGCGTGGCTGATGAGGGCCAGCGTGGTGGGCAGCAGGGCGGCGGCGCCGAGCCCGGACAGCGCCTGCCCGGCGTACAGCTGGCCGACCGACTGCGCGGTGAGCGACGTCGTCGCGCCGGCGAGGGAGAGCAGCAGCCCGGCGAGGAAGACCTTGCGCCGGCCGTGTACGTCGCCGAAGACGCCGGCGGTGAGGATGAAGGCCGCCATCGGCAGCACGAAGGCGTCCGACACCCAGGCCAGCTGCGAGGTCGTCGTGGACAGCGCGGACTGGATGGCGGTCAGGCTCACCGAGACGCTGGTCACCGGCAGATAGGCGACGAACACCCCGAGGCAGGCCACGACGACGGTCGCCCCGCGACGGGGCACGGCGGAGGGCGGTGACTGGGACAACTGGACTCCTTCGGAGCGCCGGTCCGCGGCGCGGAGGACGGACAAGAGGTGCGAGGGACGGACGAGAGGTTCGAGCTGCGGGGCATCGCCGGCCTGGACCAGGCCCGAGCACACGACGCCGAGCCTCTGCGAGTCTCCACCGGAGCCTTTCTTACGCTCAAATGTCGCGGGCAAGACCGTTGAGAACCGCTACCGGATCGCCATTGAAGTCATACTTCCTCCATGCTCGACACCCTGGACAGTCTCATCCTCCACGCCCTCCACGTCGCGCCCCGGGCACCCTTCCGACTGGTCGGGGAGGTGGTGGGCGTCTCGGAGCAGACCGTCGCGCGGCGCTACCGGACGATGCGCCGCGCGGGGACGGTACGGGTGGTGGGGCTCGTCGACCCGGCGGTGCAGGGCCTGGTGGCGAGCGTGGTCCGGATCTCGTTGCGCCCCGACCGGATCGACGTGTGCGCCGAGGCGCTGACGCGACTGCCCGAAGTGTCCTTCGCGACCATCTCGTTCGGCGGCTCGGAGATCGTGTGCTCGATGGCGACGCCCCAGGGGGGACGGCTGCCGGAGGTGCTGCGTCAGCTCGCCCGCACGCCGGGGGTGTTGAAGACCGACACCCGGATGATCCTTCGTATGTACTCCCCGCCCGGCGCCGACTGGCGGCGGCTCGGCCCCTCGCTCCCCGAGGAGGCGGTGGAGGTCCTGCGCGAGCACCACCCGCGTACGACGCCGACGGGTCCGCCGGTCGAACCGCACGAGGAGGATGCCGCCCTGCTCACCGCGCTCGCCGAGGACGGCCGGGCGAGCCAGGCGGCGCTCGCCGACCGCACCGGCTGGACCACCGGGCGGGTCGCACGGCGTCTGGAGGCGCTGGAGCGCTCGGGCACGCTCCTCTACGACGTGGACCTGGCCGTGGACAAACTGGGCTATCCCTTCAGCGCCGCGCTGTGGCTGACCACCACCCCCGCGCTGCTGCACGAGACGGGCTCGGCCGTCGCGGCCCTCCCCCGGGTCGTCTTCGCCTCCGCCACCTCCGGCGCCCAGAACCTGATGGCGATCGTCATGTGCACGGACACCGCCGACTTCTACGACTGGCTGGGCCACCGGCTCGCGTCGGTGCCCGGGATCACCGGCTACTCGGTCAGCGTCCGGCTGCGCACCCTCAAGCAGGCCGCGTCCCTGGTCTACCGGGGGCGGCTGATCGCGCCGCCGAGGTAGCGGGCGGCGCGGGGCGGTCCGGTGCCCTCCCCCCACCCCCCGCCTCCGCTCTGCGGAACGCGCCGGACTCCTGCACCCTGGACAGATGGGAGCGTGGGACCTCCTGCTGACCGGCCTGGTGATCCTGCTCGGGCTGTGCGGCGTCCTGCTGCCCGGCGTGCCCGGATCATGGCTGGTGTGGGCCGGGGTCCTGTGGTGGGCCCTGGAGGACCCCGAGCCCCTGTCCTGGGCGGTACTGGTCGGCGCGAGCGTCGTCCTGCTGCTCTCCCAGGCGGTGCGCTGGGCGCTGCCGACCCATCGGCGCCGCCGCGACGAGGCGATGCGCCGCCTCACCGTGTACGCGGGCGCCGGCGCCTTCCTCGGCTTCGTCCTGATCCCCGTGCTCGGCGCGATCCCCGGCTTCCTCGGCGGCATCTACCTCGCCGAGCGCATCCGCCTGGGCCGGCACGGCGAGGCGATGGCGGCGCTGCGTACGGCGATGCGCTCGGGCGGCGCCGACACGCTGACGGAGCTGTTCGCCTGCCTGCTGATCACGGGCGCGTGGCTGGGCGCGGTCGTGGCCGGCTGAGCGGGGGGCTGCGCGGGGGGCTGAGCGGGGCGCCCTCCAGCGTCAGCAGCCGCGTCTTGCGCTCCAGGCCACCCGCGTACCCGGTCAGCGAGCCGTCGGAGCCGATCACCCGGTGGCAGGGCCGCAGGATCAGCAGCGGGTTCGCCCCGATCGCCCCGCCCACCGCGCGCACGGCGGGCCGGGAGGCGCCGACGCGGGCGGCGATCTCGCCGTACGTCGCCGTCGTCCCGTAGGGGATGTCGTCCAGGGCGGCCCACACGCGCTCGCGGAAGGCGGTGCCCTCGGCGCGCAGCGGCAGCCGGAACGCGGTCAGCTCCCCGGCGAAGTAGGCGGCGAGCTGCTCGCGCGCGGCCCGGAAGGGCGCGGGGTCGTGCCGCCAGCCGTCCTGGACGGTCCGGCCGCCCTTCTGCCCGGGCACGGACAGCGAGGTGAGCGCCCCGTCCGGGGCGGCGGTCAGCAGGAGGGGACCGACGGGGCTGTCGACCTCGTGCCAGTGCGTCGTCCCGGTGGTCCCGGTCATCCTCGTCGTTCCGGTCGTGGTGGTCATCGGTCGTTCTCCCACTCTCCTGCGGCGCGCAGGTGGTTCAGGGCGTACGAGCGCCAGGGGCGCCAGGTCTCGGGGACGTCGGCTCCGGGCGGGGCGACGTCGGGGTCGCCGAGGGCGCGGGTGCGCACGACGGCGGCGGTACGGGCGTCGAGGCCGGGGACGGCGAGCAGCGCGCGCTCCGCCTCGTCGCGGTCGGCGCCGGGGTCGAGGCGTACGGCGCCGTCGGCGAGGGCGGCGGCGAGCGCGCGCAGGGTGCCGCGGGGTTCCGACTCGGCCAGGGCCGCGGGTTCGGGGAAGAGGTGGGTGAGGCTCCCGCAGGGCGCGTCGAGCGTCTTGCCGTACCGCTGGACGAGCCGTTCGGCCCCGGTGGGGCCCACCAGCGCGCGGACGGCGAGTTCGTCGGGGTCGGCGGTGCCCGGAGAGCGGAGTCCGGGGCGGGCGGTGACCAGGGGGGCGAGGCGGGGGTCGGCGCCGAGGCGTTCGTCGACGGCGTACGGGTCGGCGTCGAGGTCGAACAGGCGCCGCAGCCGTCCGACGGAGGTGGTCAGGTCGCGCAGGTCGGTGAGGTGGAGGCGGACGTCGAGCCAGCCGCCCCCGCCGGTGCCGGGCGTGCCGGTCCGTTCGTCGACGGCGACGATCCCGGTGCCGTGGGGCAGGCGCAGGGTGCGCCGGTAGAGGCGGCGGCCGGGCGGGCCGCTGACCTCCTCGACGCCGGTGACGGCCTCGCGCTGGAGCAGGTCGAAGACGGGTCCGGCCTGGTAGGGGCCCCGGTGGGCGAGCCGCAGCGGTACCCCGGCGGTCGGGGTGGCGGCGCTCCGGGCGGCGCGGTCGCGGGCCGGGGCGGCGGCGCGCAGGGCGCTCGGGGTGGCGGCGTACACGGCCCGGATCGTGTCGTTGAACTGGCGGACGCTGGCGAAACCGGCCGCGAAGGCGATCTCGGTGACGGGCAGGCCGGTGGTCTGGAGCAGGACACGCGCCGTGTGCGCCCGCTGGGCGCGGGCGAGGGCGACGGGTCCGGCGCCCAGTTCGGCGGTGAGCTGGCGCTGCACCTGGCGGGCGCTGTAGCCGAGCCGGCCGGCGAGTCCGGCGACGCCCTCGCGGTCGACGACGCCGTCCCCGATGAGCCGTACGGCCCGGCCGACGACGTCGGCGCGGACGTTCCAGTCGGCCGAGCCGGGCACGGCGTCCGGGCGGCACCGCCGGCAGGCCCGGAAACCCGAGCCCTGCGCGGCGGCGGCCGTCGGGAAGAACCGCACGTTGTGCCGCTTCGGCGTGACGGCCGGGCAGCTGGGCCGGCAGTAGATGCCGGTGGTCTCGACGGCGAAGAAGAACGCGCCGTCGAACCGGGCGTCCCGGCTGCGTACGGCCTCGTACCGGCTGTCCTCGAGCGTGCTGGTCTCGTTCCTCACGCGTCCAGTCTCCGCCACCCCGAAGACCCGGGCTGGCGGAAATCGGACATCACGGTGTCGAGGTGACGCGGTGTCGCGGTGTCGCGGTGGAGGGCGGTTACCGCATGCCGCCCCGCTTGGCCTCCATCGCCGCCTTGCCCTCGGCGCCCCGGCGCTTCCACTCCTTGCGGATCTCGGAGCGCAGGCGGGCGTCGGTCTTGGCGACGATGCGCTGGTTCTCGCGCAGCAGCTTGCGGTAGCTCTCCAGCCGCCGCTGGGAGAGTGCGCCGCTGTCGAGGGCGGCGAGGACGGCGCAGCCCGGTTCGGCCCCGTGGGCGCAGTCGTGGAACCGGCAGTCGCGGGCCAGCTCCTCGATCTCGGCGAAGACCTGGCCCACACCGCCGCTCGCGTCCCAGAGGCCGACGCCCCGCAGTCCGGGGGTGTCGATGAGGACGCCCCCGCCGGGCAGGGCGAGGAGGTTGCGGGTGGTGGTGGTGTGCCGGCCCTTGCCGTCGACGTCCCGGGCGGCGCGTACGTCCATGACGTCCTCGCCGAGCAGGGCGTTGGCGAGGGTGGACTTGCCGGCGCCGGACTGCCCGAGCAGCACGGCGGTGCCGCCGGCGACGACGGCACCGAGCACGTCGAGCCCCTCGCCGTGCTGCGCGCTGACGGTCAGCACGGGCACGCCCGGCGCGGTGTGCTCGACGTCCTGCACGAGATACGCCAGCGTCACCGGGTCGGGCACGAGGTCGGCCTTGGTCAGCACGACCACGGGCCGCGCCCCGGACTCCCAGGCCAGCGCGAGGAACCGTTCGACGCGGGCGAGGTCCAGCTCGACGGCGAGGGACACGGCGACGATGGCGTGGTCGACGTTGGCCGCGAGGATCTGCCCCTCGGACCGCTTGGAGGACGTGGACCGCACGAAGGCGGTCCGGCGCGGCAGATACGTCCGGACGTACCGGGGATCGCCGTCCGGCTCGACGACGGCCCAGTCACCGGTGCAGATGACCCGCAGGGGGTCGTGCGGCGTGACGAACGCGGTGTCGGCCCGCAGCACACCGTCGGCGGTGACGAGGTCGCACTGCCCGCGGTCGACCCGCACGACCCGGCCGGGCAGCAGCCCTTCACCGGCGTACGGCGCGAACGCGTCGGCCCAGCCCTCGTCCCAGCCGTAAGCGGCCAGCGACGACGGAGCGGAGCCCTGAGGAGAAGAAGAGGAAGACAAGGGGTGACCCTTCACAGGGGTGGCCCCGGCACCGCGCCCACGGACGCGGAAGAAGAGGGTGAGGTCAGCCGGCGGCCACGGAGATGGACGTGATGACGAACTTCCGGATGCGGGCAACGCCCATCGCGACGACAGCCATCGGTCGACACCTCCCAGGTCAGGTATGCGCATGGCAGCTGCGGAACAGCCGCTGGAACAGAACCGTAGCGACCTCTCTCGCCCCTCACCATCCATTTACGAGCACGATCGCCGGAGCGTCGCCACCACGGGAGCACGGCTCGATCGTCCGTCGGAGTCGATGCCCCGTCCTCTTGCCCAGGCACGTCGGACGGCACTGGCCCGACAGCTCCGGACCTGCCGTCCCGGGGCGGGCGGTCCGCAACCTCGGCGGTGGCGCAGTGGGAACCCGCGCCTACCCCTCCGCGTGTCTGACGACGAGATCGTGGCCGCGCTTCACGTCGCGGCACTGCCCGTCGGCGTCGCCCTCAACGGCCTCACGGTCAACCGGACGACCGGAGTCCTCTACAGACCGATTCCTCCCACGGAACCGTCTGGCGCGTCCCCACCCGCTTCGGAGCCCCCGAGATCTGGGGTTCCGACCCCGCCCTGAAGCCCGGCACGGGCAGGGCGGCCTGCGCACAGGAAGCCGGCACCGCCTGGTAGACCACGGTCCTGGGAGCCGCGCGGGTCCCCGGCCTCGACCAGCACGACCCCGCCGGCGACCGCTTTTCGGTGGTCGTCACGCTGCCCGGCCTGGACATCCCTCTGCAACTGCGCCTGGCCCCGGAGGCGGTGAGCACGTCACGGGGCCGTGGGAAACGTCGGCCGCGTCCAAGTGGGCTGCACCACCGCCCGCCGCCCGGCTGGGTCACGCCGTCAGCTTCCACGACCCCGACGGCACCCTGCTGGCAGGCTGTACACCGCGCCGGTGGGCGGCCTCGAAGCCGGCGAGTTCGGCGCGGTCGGTGACGCCGAAGGTCAGCGGGTCGTAGGCGCCCGTCAGCGCTCAACTCCCGGTCGACGACACCGTCGAGGGCGACCGGTCCGTGGTCGAGGGTGTGGGGGCCCGGCGCGAGCCCCACCCGGGCGGCATGCTGGTCCGCACCCTCGAACTCTGGCCGGACATGGCACCGGAGGAGCACCGTGAGCAGCCTGATCACCGACACCGGGGAAGTCCTGATGCGGCCGGGTGACACCGTGGTCGTCCGGGGCGTGAACCACGGCTGGAGCAACCGCTCCGAGAGCCCGTGTCTGCTGGTCGGCACCATGATCGACGCCACCCCGGCGGAACGCTCGGCATGAGTACCCGACAGGAGGACGACAAGGTTGTCGTCGCCCGCAAGTCGTACCGGGCCATCAGGGCGACTTCCTCGGTGTCCCCGCCACGGGAAGGGCCGTCGAGTTCGCCGTCACGGACGTCATCCGGCTGCGCGACGGCCGGTACGTGGAGCACTGGGCCATCGCGGACATGGCCGGTCTCCGTGCCCAGCTCACGGCGGACTGATCGGCGGGCAAGCAGGATCTCTCCGGTCTCGTGCGCGACGAACGAGCGCCGGAACCCGCCCACTCGGCAAGCTCACCCACACCATCCGGACGGTGACGTGGCAGCCTGTCTCCGCTGCGGTGATCACTGCGGCTGTCTGCGCCGCCAGGTCGACGCCGGACTCGACCTCGATCTCATCCGGCCCAACGCAGTTGGCTCAGCATGACCCCGGCGGGCGTCGCGTACGGGTGCCAGGGTCGTCTGAGGAGTCGACGGCAGCTCCCCGATGGCGTCGGCGAGGCGGCCGGCCTTCACCGGGCCGTCCGGTGTGCCGGTCACCCCTCCGACGGGGTCGGCCGCATTCCCTGCGGCAGGAGAGGTGCCGACCGGGGCGACCGAGATCGCTGATCACCCCGTGTTCCTCCGGCTACCGGTTGACGGACCGCATGCCCGCCTCGTCGTAGCGCTCGCCGGCCGCCTCGGGCAGTTCCGCGTCGATGCGTGCCAGGTCGTCCTTCGTCAGGTCGACGTCGACGGCGGCGGTGTTCTGCTCCAGGTAGGTCCGGCGCTTGGTACCCGGGATGGGCACCAGGTCCTCGCCCTGGGCCAGCACCCACGCGATGGCGAGCTGGGCGGGCGTCACGCCCTTCTCCGCGGCGATCTCCTTCACCTTCGCCGCCAACCGCAGGTTCGCCTCCAGGTTGGCGTCCTGGAAGCGCGGGTTCTGGCGGCGCCAGTCGTCGGCGTTCAGGTCGTCCGGCGAGGTGAACCGCCCGGCGAGGAAGCCGCGGCCGAGGGGCGAGTACGGTACGAAGCCGATGCCCAGCTCCCGGCAGGTCGGCAGCACCTCGGCCTCCACGTCCCGCGACCACAGCGAGTACTCGCTCTGCACGGCCGTGACCGGGTGCTCGGCGTGCGCGCGCCGGATGGTCGCGGCGCTCGCCTCGCTCAGACCGATGGCGCGCACCTTGCCCTCGGCGACCAGTTCGCCCAGCGCGCCGACCGTCTCCTCGATGGGTACGTCCGGGTCGACCCGGTGCTGGTAGTACAGGTCGATGTGGTCGGTTCCCAGACGCTTCAGGGAGCCGTGGACGGAGCTGCGGACGTGTTCGGCGGATCCGTCCTGCGGGCCGACCGTGCTGATGTCGCCCGGTACGGCATCGTCCATCCGGTAGTTGAACTTCGTCGCGATCACATACTCGTCGCGGCGCCCCCGGATGGCCTCGCCGACCAGGGACTCGTTGGTGAGCGGGCCGTACATCTGCGCGGTGTCGAGGAAGTTCACCCCGAGGTCGAGGGCGTGCCGGATCGTCGCGATGCCCTCCTCCTCGTCGGCGGTTCCGTAGAAGGCCGACATGCCCATGCACCCCAGGCCGATGGCCGATACCTGCAATTCCCGCAGACTGCGCTTCTGCATGGCGTGTCCCAGCCTTCCCTTGCGCTCTTGATCGTCCTCCGGGCGGCACGCGGCCCTTGGATCATGACGGCCTCGTGCTCCGTTGCGTTCTCGACGCTATGACTTCGAGCGCACTCCATGTCAAGCGGGACGGGTGACGGGTGGAAGCGATGAGTTCGGGCGGCGGGTCGGGTCCACCCCGGCATGGGATACATCAGCACCGCCGCTGTCGGCGGGATCACCCTGGGCATCGAGTCGTTCGGGGACGCGGGCGCGCCCGTCGTGCTGCTCGTGGGTGGGACGACCATGTTCTCCTGGCCCGACGCACTGTGTGAGGGGCTTGCCGCCGGTGGGCGGCGGGTGGTGCGTTACGACCTGCGGGACTGCGGGGCGTCGACGGTCGTGGATCCGGAGGAGCCCGGGTACACCCTGCGTACCCTCGGCGATGATGCGGCGGCTCTCGCCAGGGTGCTCGGTGGAGGCCGGGGCGTGCACCTCGCGGGGATCGGCGTCGGGGGGATGGTCGCCCAGGTGGCCGCGCTCGACCACCCGGAGGCGTTCAGCGCGCTGACCCTCGTCGGGACGCGCGCGGTCGCTCCCGGGCCGCCCGACGGCGACCTGCCCGACCACGACCCGGCGACGATGCGCCGGCTGTTCGCGCGTCCGATGCCCGACTGGGGTGACCGGGCGGCGGTCGCGGAGTACGCCACCGGCGGCGCGGAGATCCTCGGCGACGACCCGGCCGCCGCGCGGTCGAGGGCCGCCCGGATCTGGGACCGCACACCCGGCGCCGCACCCGCGGTCCAGCTGGCCGGCCAGCTCGGCACGGTGTTCTCCCGGCTCGACTGCGCGCCCCGCTGGCGCGAGCGTCTGCCCAGGATCGCGATGCCCGCGCTCGTCGTCCACGGCCGCCACGACCGGTTCTTCCCCGTCGGCAACGGCGAGGCCCTCGCCCGCGAGATCCCGGGCGCGCGGCTGCTCGTCCTGGACGGGGCCGCGACGGCGCTGCCCGCTGCGGCCGCCGGGGAGGTCGCCCGCGCGATGCTCGCACTGCTCGATGACGGCTGACGGCCGCGCCGGTTCTACGCGGTCGCGTCCCGGCGGCAGGAGAGGCCGGTGCGCATGGTGGCGGAGGCGCCGGCGCTGACCGAGTCGAGCCGGGTCCGGGCCCGGGTGAGGTCCGCGATGTGCCGGTCGACGTGGTCGCGCTCCACGGCCAGCCGGTCGAGGAGCCGGGGGTGGCCTGGCCGTCGACGACGCAGGGGATCAGCTCGGCGATGGCCTTGCTGGACAGCCCGGCGGCGTACAGCTCCCGGATCACCCGGACCCGGTCGATCGCCGCTTCGGGGCAGTGGCGCCGGCCGCGGCCGAGACCACCGACGAGGGCCCCGGCCGGGTCGCCCTCGTCCAGCAGGTCACCCCCGCCTGTCTCCGGCACGTGGCCGGGGTGGACCACGGCTACTGGCGGACGGCCCGGTCCGTCCTCGCCGACGGTCATCCCCCGGGGCGGCTGGAGTCCACGTGACACACGCAAGGGTCACGATGCTTGAATGGGGCGTCGTCCCCGGTCCTGCAAGGAGAAGCCCCGTGCCCCTGGTGTCGGTCGTGATGCCCGTGTACAACTCGGCAGCCACTCTCGGCGCGGCCGTCCGGTCGGTGCTCACCCAGACGCACAGCGACCTGGAGCTGCTGATCACCGACGACCGCTCGACCGACGGGTCCATGGACCTGCTCCGTGAGTTCGCCGAGCGGGACGAGCGCGTCCTGCCGGAGTCGGCGCCCGAGCAGGGCGGGGCCGGCCGGGCCCGTAACCTCGCGATCGCCCGGGCCCGCGGGGACTACGTCGCGTTCCTCGACAGCGACGACATGTGGCTCCCGGAGAAGACCGAGAAGCAGCTCGCCTTCGCCGCCGAGGGCACCGCACCGCTGACCTTCACCTCGTACTTCAAGATGGACGCCGACCACTCCGGCGAGAGCACCGACTGGGTCCCGAACGGGCGGGTGATCCGGGCGCGGGAGCACGTGGACTACCGCGCGATGCTGGTCCGGGACTACATCGGCGCCCTCACCGCCATGTACGACCGCAAGGCGCTGGGCACGCGGCTGATGCCGGAGATGCGCAAGCGCCAGGACTACGCCCTGTGGCTGTCGATCATGCGGGACGGCGCCGACGCCAGGGGCCTGGCCGAGCCGCTCGCGGTGTACCGGGCCCACCAGGCCGGGTCGCTGTCCTCCAACAAGCTGTCGCTCGTGCAGTACAACTGGTCCCTGTACCGCGAGCACGAGCACCTGTCGGTGCCGCGGGCGACGCGTGCGCTGACCGGCGCGGTGTGGCAGTCGCTGCGCAACTCGCGTATCTGAGCGACCGCCCGACCACTGAGTCCCTACGCCCCCTCAGTCCGTGATCGACGCCCGGAACCGGTACCGGTCCCCCGGTACCGGTCCCCCCGGTAGATCGCCACCGTCCGTTCCAGCGGCCGGGCGTCCTGCTTGTACGCGAGTTGGGTCGCCACCAGGACCGGCGTGACGTCGGAGATCTCCAGCAGGTCCCGTCCCTCCGCGGTGGGTCGGCGCGCCTCGACCGAGGGGTCGGCGACGCGCGGGAACTGGCCCGGGGCGGCTGTGCGGAGGGTGGCGTACAGGGAGGCGTGGGTGAAGTCCGTGTCGGCCAGGCGGGGCACAGGACCCGGGGCAGCCGGTTGTGCTCGAAGAGGGCCGCGCCGGGGGTGATGCGGAGTTCCTCGGCGTCCTCGACGGAGGCGGGGCGTACGCCGGACTCCGGCACGCGGGTGCGGACGGAGAGGCCGTGGCGCAGCGCGTAGTCGGCGAAGTCCTGCACGGAGCGGCCGGGCGGGGCGGCCGCCGGGGCCACCGGAGCCGTCTCCACCGCCCCCGCCCCCGCTCCCCCTTCCTCCCCCGCACCCGTCAGGAACCAGCCTCGCGCCGGTGACGGCTCGATCACCCCGCGCGCCGCCAACTCCCCCAGCGCCGAGCGCATCGTGACGCGTGAGACGTCGTAACGGGCGGCCAGGACGCGCTCCGAGCGTTCTCCTGGGCAGGCGGTACGAAGATCGCCTCACTCTCGTACGCGCGGTCCCGGGCACTCGATGACGCGCAGGATTTGCGCGCTATTGCTCATATGGACGCCGGCCGAGGGGACGCCGCCGGGGGCCGAGGGCGCTACCGGTGGTGCCGGCGACGGTGCTGACGGTCGTCCGGAAGCCGTCGGTGGCCGGGCCGGTGCCGGGGCCGTGGGGTCGGGGGCCGCAGTGCCCTCGGTGGCGTTGCCGAGGGGGGTGAGGGTGACGGTGAGCGCCAGCAGGGTGATGAGGCCGGCCACGGCGAGGAGGCTACCGCGGGTGCGGGGGCCGTCCTCGGGGGCGTCGTCCTCGGCCGGGGCGGGGCGTACGGCGTCGAGCCGGGCCTCGGCGGCGTGGCGGCGCAGCCGCAGGTGGGTGAGGCCGCCCCACCCGATCACCCCGGCGGCGAGGGCCGGGGGCAGCCCCTCGCCGTCCGGGCTTACGCAGGCGGCGGCCTCGGCGCAGTCGGGGCACCCGGCGAGGTGCCGGGAGAGGTCGTCCGGCGTCCCGGCGGCGGGCGTACGGGCGGTGGGCGTACGGGCGGCCGTGTCCAGGAGGCGGGCGTAGGGGCGGCACTCGGGGGCGGGCGGCACGGCGAGGTGGGCGCGGCGGCAGCGGTCCCGGAACAGGGCGCGAACCTGGGCGAGTTGAGCGGAGGCGGTGGCCGGGTCGAGGCCGAGCCGGCGGGCGACGACCGGTAGGGGGAGGGCCTCGACGTCGGCCAGCCACAGCAGTTCGGCGTCCGGTGTCTGCATGTCCTTGAGGGCGCGCAGGGCGAGCGGGCGTCCCTGCGGGGGTCCGGCCAGGCGGGCGGCGCGCGGGGAGCGCAGCCAGCGCCGCAGGTCGGGGTCGAGGTCCTCGCCGCGCCCGGTGTCCTCCCAGACGGCGGCGGTGGTGCGGACGGCCGTCAGGAGGAGCGGCACGCGGGGCAGCCGGGCGGCACGGTGGGCGCCGGCGCGGGCGAGGGCCTCACCGGCGAGGCGGGCGGCCGCCTCGGCGCCGGTCGCGCACAACTCGGCGTAGGAGAGCACCGTGTCCCAGCTCTCGGCGCGTAACGCGGCCTCGGCGGTGTCCCGGGCGCTCGGCAGGTCGGGCATCGGACTCCTGCATCCACTGCGTCCACTGCTTGTGCTGCGCCCTCGGGTCAGGCCCAACTCACCGCGAAGGACCGAGAGTTGAGCCGAGACTCGAAGAGCAGGCGCAGAGCTTCGCACGTCCTCGCCGCGACTGACAAGCCGCCTGCCGACGCGGGCTCAGACCTCCACCGGCTCGTCCGCCGGCAGGCTGTCCATGAAGGAGCTGACGGAGAAGACCGCACGCCCGGCGCCGGGCAGCCCGTACCCGGGAGGCGAGGACAGGCCGAACTCCTCCATCGTGGCGCGGTACGCCTCCAGGAGCCGGATGTGGTACTCCAGCGGCGCGCCCTGCGGGTTGGCCTTGCCGAGCGGGGTGGTGGGCTCGGGGCACCAGGTGGTGAAGCGGGGCGTGATGCCGTGCGACATGAAGAAGCGCAGGCCCTCGGTGGTGGAGGCGATGGCCTCGTCGACCGTCTTGAAGCCGAAGGGCTCGGCCATCTCCACGCCCGCGACGAAGTTGGGGATGACGTTGCGGGCGCCGAAGACCTCGGTGGAGTCGAGGATGCGCCTGTGCCACTCGTCGCGGCCGACGTACCGCTCCTTGCCGGGGCAGTACATCTTGAAGAGGTACTCGTCCCACACCTCGAAGTTGGGGTGGTAGATCTGCACGCCGTAGTCCTTGAAGCGCTGGACGTCCGCCTTGGGCAGGGCCTGGGCGACGACCTTGCCGATCCAGCGGCCGGGGAAGCGCTCCTCGATGGCCTTGGCGTAGTGGCCGTAGAAGTCGGCCTCGTCGCGGCCGGAGACCGTCTTGGTGATGGCGCCGCCGGTGAGGGTGTAGGCGGTGGACGCCTTCGCCGTGTCGTACCGGTCGATGATCTCCAGGGCCTCCAGCACCTCCTCCACGTCCTTGACGCCGGTGTACGGGCGCCCGGCGGCCTTGTGCTGGCGCCAGTTGTGGTTGATGTCGCAGTACTGGCACTCCTCCTTGGCGCCGAAGTACTGGCAGACGCGGAAGACGGTCAGGTAGATCAGGTAGCCCCACTGGATGGTGGGGGCGACCTCCATGACGGACTTCCCGTTGGAGAGGGTGTGCCGGTAGTACTCGGGCATCGGCGGCACCCCGACGTCCGCGATGCGCTTTCCGTCCAGGTAGAGCCCGAGCTGTCCGTGTTCGTCGGCGGCGACGCGGTAGGGCGAGGCCGGGTTCACGCGCACGGAGACGACGGTGCGGCGCAGGTCGTAGGGGCCGCCGGTGAGGATGATCTCCTCGGGCGGCCGGCGCAGCGCGGCCTCGCCCAGCTCGGGCAGGGTGCCGTGGTCGAAGGAGAAGATGAAGTACGACTTCGGCTTGACCTCGCCGTCCTCGTTGTCGCTCAGCGCGGAGGGGTCGAAGGCGACACCGCCCCGCAGGAGGTCCTCCTTGAAGACGGCCTCACGCGGCACGTGCGGGAACCGCTCCATCAGATCCTCGACCAGCGCGGTACGGCTGTCCATCCCGTTGTCTCCTCCCGGGTCCGGCGTTCGACTTCTCACGGTATGCCCCCGCAGGTGCGTCTTCCCGGGCGGGGCCTCTCCCAGGCGCGCCGGGTAGGTTTCGGTCGTATGAGCGACGTCACCGTGACCAACTGGGCCGGCAACATCACGTACACGGCCAAGGAACTGCTGCGGCCGCATTCGCTGGACGCGCTGCGGGCGCTGGTCGCGGACAGCGCCAGGGTCCGGGTCCTGGGCAGCGGGCACTCCTTCAACGAGATCGCCGAGCCGGGTGCGGAGGGCGTCCTGCTGTCGCTGGCGGACCTGCCCCCGGTGATCGACGTGGACGCGGCGGCCCGGACGGTGCGGGTCGGCGGCGGGGTGCGGTACGCCGATCTGGCCCGGCACGTGGACCGGCACGGGCTGGCGCTGGCGAACATGGCGTCGCTGCCGCACATCTCGGTCGCCGGGTCGGTGGCGACCGGCACCCACGGTTCCGGGGTGGGCAACGGCTCGCTGGGGTCGGCGGTGCGCGAGGTGGAGCTGGTCACGGCGGACGGCTCGACGGTGGTGATCGCGCGGGGCGACGAGCGTTTCGGCGGCGCGGTGACCTCGCTGGGCGCGCTCGGCGTGGTGACGTCCCTCACGCTCGAACTGGAGCCGGCCTACGAGGTCGAGCAGCACGTCTTCACCGAGCTGCCGCTCGACGGGCTGGACCCGGCGGCGTTCGAGACGATCATGTCGGCGGCGTACAGCGTGAGCCTGTTCACCGACTGGCGCGCGCCGGGCTTCCGGCAGGTGTGGCTGAAGCGGCGCACCGACCGGCCGCTGCCCGGCTTCCCGTACGCCGCCCCGGCCACGGAGAAGATGCACCCGGTGCCGGGCATGCCCGCGGTGAACTGCACGGAGCAGTTCGGGGTACCGGGGCCCTGGCACGAGCGGCTGCCGCACTTCCGCGCGGAGTTCACGCCGAGCAGCGGCGCGGAGCTGCAGTCGGAGTACCTGATGCCGCGCGAGCACGCGGTGGCCGCGCTGCGCGCGCTGGACACGATCCGGGAGACGGTCGCGCCGGTCCTCCAGACCTGCGAGATCCGCACGGTCGCCGCCGACGCGCAGTGGCTGAGCCCGGCGTACGGGCGGGACACGGTGGCGGCGCACTTCACCTGGGTGGCGGACACGCCGGCGGTCCTGCCGGTGGTGCGGCGCGTGGAGGAGGCGCTGGCCCCGTACGCGGCCCGTCCGCACTGGGGCAAGGTCTTCACGACCCCGGCGGACGGGCTGCGCGCGCTCTACCCCCGGCTGGCGGACTTCCGTTCGCTGACGGAGGCACTGGACCCGGCGGGGAAGTTCACCAACGCGTTCGTGCGGGAGGTGCTGGCGGGCTGACCCTCGCCCCGCCCGTGGTCAGTGGTCGGCGCAGCAGGGGGTCGGGGCGGGGTCCTCGAACGGCACCAGCGTGCCGCCCGCGGCGGGCATGGCGGCCAGCACGAGCCGGCCGTCCTGCCAGTGCGGGCGGACGTGGTCCCGGGTGACGAGCCGGGTCTCCGGCGCCGGCGCCTCCGGCGTCCCCAGCACGGTCACGCGGTCGATCGCCGTGCGGGCCAGCAGCTCGGCGAGGGTCAGCGTGCCGGTGAGGGCGCCGGCGCCCGGGAAGAGGACGGCGCGGCCGGCCTCGTCCGGGGCGCCCTCGACGACCTCGTACCCCTGCTCGGTGAGCCGGTCCCGGGCGGTGCGCAGGACCGGCTCGGACTCGGCGGCGAGGGAGAGGGCCACGTGGGGGCGGCCGTCCCGCACCAGGTGTGTGCAGCCGAACACGCCCTCGGGGAGGGCGAGTTCGGCCGCGAACGCCTGGAGCAGGTGATCGGCCTCACGCAGGGTTTTGGCGCCGGTGTCGACGCCGAGGACGTACGAGGTCGCCGGGCGCGGGGTCACGGCGCCGGGACCCGGTGCGGGGCGCGGGGTCACGTCGGCCGCACCCGGTGCGGGCTTCGGGGTCACGACGGCAGGACCCACACGGGGTTGGAGTAGAACCACAGGTCGCGCCAGGGGTCGGCGTCGCCGACGACATCGATGGCGGGCCCCGCCGGGTCGACCTCGGCACCGTGCGCGCCGACGGCGGACCGGTTGCCGTCGGTACCGCGCGTACGCAGGTAGACGGGCCGGTCGACACGCCCGAGGTCGTAGCTGAGCCGCACCGTCCCCCGGTCCTTGTTCACCTCGTACGACTTGACGACGCGGGCCGTCGGCGCGGTGAAGGTGTCCTTGTCGGCGACGAGCCCGGTGACGTCGCCCCGGATCACGTCGACGCGCGCCAGCTTCGGCGTGAACCCGACCCAGTTGGGACCGCCGGCCAGCGCCACGTCGACGGACAGGGTGACGCGGGTGCCCTTGCGCACGTGCAGCGCCCCGCCGAGCGTGGCCCACTTCCCGCCACCGGAGACCCGTACGTCGAGGCCGCTGACGAGCTGCCCGTGGTCGACCCAGATGCGCCCGGCGCGGATGCCGTCCATGACGGCGGCGTAGGAGAAGCCGTCGGAGCCGACGTGCGTACGGCTGTACTGGCCGGGCCAGAAGTCGCCCTGCCCGGTGTCGATGCTCCCGGCGTACACGGGGTCGCCGTAGCGGCCGTCGGCCTCGAAGTCGCCGCCGCCGCGGGCGGCGGTGTCGGCGTACACCTGGTGGGAGTCGGAGTTGGCGGTGATCCACCAGGGGCGGCCCTCGGCGAGGAGGCTGTCCCACAGGCCGCCGACGGTGGCGGTCATCCAGTCGAAGCCGCCCCAGGTGCGGTAGCTCTCCAGCGGGTAGCCGGCGAAGGAGTTGGCGCCGGGGCTGCCGTCGTAGATGCCGCGTCCGCCGCCGGGGCCGAGCGGCTTGGGCAGACCGGCGGCCTGGTGGCCGGGGGCGCCCTCGAAGCCGACAGCGATCTGGTGGTCGCGGGAGGTGGCGTCGCGCCAGGCGCGGATCTCGTGCGGGGAGTCGATGCCCTTGCGCGCGGGGTGGTTGGCGAGCATCAGGGCGTCCCTGACCTCGCGCCGCTTGACCTGGTCGGCGAGGAAGGACAGACCGGCGACGGCGAGGGCCTCGTTGGCGGGGGTGGAGTCGCCGGCGTTCCTGACGCTGCCGTCGTAGTCGGTCTCGAACCGCTTGAGGACGGCGACCTCGTTCTGCCCGGGGTGGACGAAGACGGTGCCGTGCTCGGCGGCCGGGATGTTCCACTCCAGGCCCTGGAAGACGAGGGTGTCCTCGTGGGCGGCGCGGGCCGCGCGGATGTCCGGGTTGACCTTCTCCACGCCGATCTTCGCGTGGGCGGTGCTGCCGTGGTCGGTGATGACCAGCCAGTCCATGCCGTTGCGGGCGCCCTGGCGGACCTGGTCGACGACGCGGTACTTGCCGTCGCTGCTGTACTGGGTGTGGATGTGGTGGTCGCCGGCGAGCCAGAGGAAGCCCTTGCCGCGGCGGCCGTGGGTGGCGGCGGGCGCGGCGGCAGCGGTGGCCGCGGGGGCGAGGACGCTGCCGGCGGCGAGTCCGGCGCCGAGGAGCCCGGCGCGGCGCAGGAGCCCGCGTCTGGACTGCTGCTCGGGGCTGAGGGCCTCGTCGGGGACGCTGGTGTCGAAGGCGGCGGGGAGGTCCCGCGGGGCCTCGTCCCCGTGATCGTGCGCGTGCGGATGCGGGTGTCCGTAGTGGTGATGCCCGTGCCCGTGTCCCATGAAGCCCCTCCTGGATCCCGCGGATGCCGCCGCTGTGCGCGGTCTCGGCCTCGGAGAAGGATCGAGGGGATGAGTGAACGCCGAACGACTCAGAGATGAGCCCCACCGGATCTAGCATGAACCCTGGGAACCCCAGGAAGCCGGGAAGGTGGCACATGCCCCGAGCGGGTCTTACAACCGACCGTGTCGTCGCGGCCGCCGCCGATCTCGCCGACGAGAAGGGCTTCGAGAGCGTCACCGTCTCCGCGCTGGCCCGGCACTTCGGGGTACGGGACGCGAGCCTGTACACGCACGTACGGAACCTCGCGGACCTGCGGGTGCGGGTGGCGCTGCTGGCGGGCGGCGAGCTGATCGACGAGATCGCGGACGCGGTGGCGGGACGGGCCGGAAAGGACGCGCTGGCGGCGTTCGCGGACACGTACCGGGCGTACGCGCTGCGCCACCCCGGCCGCTACGCCGCGACGCAGATCCGCATCGACGGCTCCCTGTCGGCCGAGGTGACGGACTCCCCCGCGATGCGCCGCACCGCCGAGATCACGTACGGCATGCTCCGCGCCTACGGCTTCACGGAGCCCGACCTCACGGACGCGGTACGCCTGCTGCGCAGCACCTTCCACGGCTACTGCGCCCTGGAGGCGTCGGGGAGCTTCGGCGCGCCCCGCGAGGTCCAGGCCTCGTGGGAGAAGGCGATCGAGGCCCTGCACATGACGCTGTCGAACTGGCCGAGGGAGCGGCACGACCCGTCCCAGTCGGTGACCCGCCCCAGTCGGTGACCCTCGAGCGGTGACCGGCGCTACGCGGCGGCCTGCTCTAGGCGGTGTCTCCGCCCCGGCGTTGCCGCTCCTGGTGGCGCCGGGCCTTGAGCCGGTTGCCGCAGCTCTTCATCGAGCACCAGCGCGCGGTGTTGGCACGGCTGTGATCGACGAGGAAGAGCCGGCAGTCGCTGTTGGCGCACGGCCGCAGCCGGCCCGGCATCTCCTCCTGGAGCCGGGCCCAGACGAGGACGAGCTCGACGGCCACCCGCCGCTCGGGCTCGACCTCCAGCACCCACTCGACCCCGCGCTCCCCCACCCGGGGCACCTTGCGCACGCCCACGAGGAACTCGGCGAGGGCCTCCGGGCCGCGCTCCCCCCGCGCCACGGTCTGCAAGGCAGCACGCACGGCCCGCAGCGCACGGCGCTCCGCGACTCCCCCGCTCCCCCCGTACCCGGCGGCCCACCGGCTCACGGCGGAGTCGTCGAGCCACTGATCGACGGGAACCCCGCCCACGACGGGCGTGCTGTTGAGCACGTCGAGCAGCGCGCCCTCGGCCACGTCCGACATGCCGCCCCACCTGACCTCTCCCCGCAGATCAACCACCATGACCTACTTGACAGGTTACACGGTCAGGCCACACTCTGGAGCCACAAACTAACCACCTCAAGCAGCTAAAGGGGTTACTCATGACGACTGTGGTGCGTCATCGCCACGCGACCGTGCTGGGACACCGCGTGTTCTACCGGGAGGCGGGCCCGGCCGACGCCCCCGCCGTGGTCCTGCTGCACGGCTACCCGACTAGCTCCCGTATGTTCCGCCGCCTGATCCCGGAGCTGGCCGACCGGTTCCGGGTCATCGCCCCCGACCACCTGGGCTTCGGCCGCTCGGACACGCCCTCGGCCGACGCGTTCACGTACACCTTCGACGCCCTCACCGACATCACGGAGGCGCTCCTCGCCCAGCTGGGCGTGGCCCGCTACGCCCTCTACGTACAGGACTACGGCGCCCCCATCGGCTGGCGTCTCGCCCTGCGCCACCCGGACGCGGTCACCGCGATCGTCTCCCAGAACGGCAACGCCTACGAGGAGGGCTTCGTCCCGGACTTCTGGGCCCCGGTCTGGGCCTACGGCGAGTCCCCCGGCCCGGCCACGGAACCCGGTGTGCGAGGGGCCCTGGGCGAGGAGGCCATCCGCTGGCAGTACGAGCACGGCGTCGCCGAACCCGACCTGGTCGACCCGGACAACTGGACCGCCGACGCCCGCGAGATCGCCCGCCCCGGCGTCGACCGCGCCCAGCTCGCCCTCTTCGCCGACTACGCCTCCAACCGCCCGCTCTACCCCCGCCTCCACGCGTACTTCCGCTCGACCCAGGTGCCGCTGCTGGCCGTGTGGGGCGCGGAGGACGAGATCTTCGGCCCCGACGGGGCCCGCGCCTTCGCCAAGGACCTGGCGGACGCCCGCATCCGCCTGGTGCCGGGCGGCGGCCACTTCCTCCTGGAAACCCACCTGGAAACGGTCGCGAGCGAGATGCGCGCCTTCACGGCCCTGTCCGGCGGCCGCTGATCAGCTCAACGCCCGCACCTCGTCGTACGCCGGTGTGGCGCCGCGGGGCCGGCCCCCCGCCCGGATGTCGCCCGCCGCTTCCAGGGCGGCGCCGAGGGCCCGCCGGTAGAGCAGCGACCCGAGGCTGACCCGGCGTACGCCGAGGTCGGTGAGGTGCGCAAGGGAGGGCCCGGCGGGCGAGTAGAGCACATTGACCGGCAGGTCGAAGTGGCCGACGAGATCCGCGAGGGCGGCCGGTTCGACGAGCCCGGGCACGAAGAGCCCGTCGGCACCGGCGTCCCGATAGGCTTCCAGCCGCCGCACGGTCTCACCGAAGTCCCGCTCACCCGACCAGTAGGTGTCCGTACGGGCGTTGACGAAGAGCCCCGGGGCGGCGGCCTTGACGGCGCGGATCTTGTCGACGTGGAGGTCTGTGGCCCCGACCCCGTCCTCCACATTGATCCCGACGGCCCCGACGGCAACCAGCTCCGCTGCGAACCGGCCCACTTCCCCGGGGTCATCGCTGAACCCGCCCTCGGCATCGACCGTCAGCAGAAACGGCCGGGACCCCAGGATGAGCGCCAGCCGGAGCGTCTCGTCCCGGGTCACCGCCGCCCCGTCGGGCAGCCCGTGCGCGGCGGCGACCCCGAGACTGGTCGTACCGACGGCCGCGAAGCCCTGCCGGGCGAGGGCACAGGCGGAGGCGTGATCCCAGGCACAGGGCAGCACCAGCGGCGCGCCGGCCCGATGCAACGCGGCGAACTCACGGCTCACGACAGTTCCCCGACGGCGTCGGCGTAGTACACGGACGCTCCCAGATGCTCCGCCAACTCCCGGAAGCTCCACCCTGCCCCGGGCGAGTCGTCAAGCTGCTCAGCCGTGAGCGCGCCCAGCCGCACCGCCCAGATCCGCGCCAGCCGCGTGAGCCGGCTCCGGGCCTCGTCGAGATCCTCGACGGTGGACGACGCGAGATCCGCCACGGTGGTACTGCCGGAGGCATGCCATCGGTCGGGCAACGGCTCCTCCCCGGCCAACCGCGCCTCCATCTCGGCGAGATGATCGACCAGATGATCGGCGACACGCCGAATCGCCTTGTGCGGCGTATAGACCCGCTCGTCGATGCGCGCGACTTTCCCGTCCCAGACGGTCCAGGTGGCGGCGAGTCGGAGGACGTGCTCGACCATGCCGGTGACGGCGTCGGCGGGATCGTCTGTGACGTTGGTGTCGGTCATGCCAGCACGCTAGGCGCGGGATGGTTCGGCGCCGACCGAACTCAGGCACCGGGTGAACCCGTGTGACCATGTCGCCATGACACCCGGCCGGATCATCTTCCTCAACGGCACCTCCAGCTCGGGGAAGTCGAGCATCGCCCGCGAGCTGCTGGACATCCTCGACGACGGCGTCTCCTTCCACCTGGCGGTCGACGGCTTCAACGCGATGCGCAGCAAGCGGGAGCTCGGCGCGGAGGAACTGGACGACGCGCTGCGGCGCACCAGAATGGGCTTCCACCGGTCGATCGCGGCCATGGCCTCGGTGGGCAACGACGTGGTGGTCGACCATGTCCTGAGCGAACGCTGGCGCCTGCTCGACTGCCTGACGGTCCTGCCCCCCGAGGACGTGCTGTTCGTCGGCGTCCACTGCCCGCTGAACGAACTCACCCGCCGAGAGCAGGCCCGAGGAGACCGCCCCGCAGGCCTCGCCGCCCACCAATTCGACCTGGTCCACGCCCACGGCGACTACGACCTGGAGTGCGACACCAGCACCGAAACCCCACGCGAGTGCGCGCAGCACATCAAGCACTTCCTACCCCACCGCCCCATCCCCACCGCCTTCACCCGCCTCCGACACCGCCACCTGCCAGGCGGCACCGAACCGACAGGAAACCCAGTCCACGCACCCCTCCGGTGATGCTCCCCGCGGGTGCGGAAATCCCGCCACGGCAACCGAACGAGGACCCTCACCGGGTGGGGCACGCCGGCACCGGCCAGGAGGCGGGTGGCTTCGATGCCGTCGAGGACCGGCATGCGGACGTCCATGACCACCACGTTCGGGCGGAGTTCGGCGGCGAGGTCCACCGCGGCCCGACCGTCCCCGCACTGGCCCGCGACCTTCAGGTCGGGCTGGGTGTCGATGATCGTCGACAGGCCCGTGCGGATGAGGACCTGGTCGTCGCAGACCAGGACCCGGGTGGGGGTGGTCACGAGACGTTCCCTCCAGGGATGCGGGCCCGGACGACGAAGCCGCCGTGCGCCGAGTGTTCGGCGGTGAAGTCGCCGCCGAGGACGTCGACCCGTTCGCGCAGGCCGGCCAGACCCCGCCCGCTGCCGCCGGGGGACGCGGCCCCGGTGCCCGAGCCGTCGGTGCCGACCTCCACCGTGATGTCGCGTTCACCGTGCCTGACCGACACCGAAGTGCGGCTCCTGTGGTCGTACTTGAGGGCGTTGGTCAGGGCCTCCTGGACCACGCGGTACGCGACGAGGTCGGAGCTGCCGGTCGACGCCGCCGGTGTGCCCTCCTCGGTGAACTCCACCGGCTGGCCCGCCCGCCGCGTCTGCTCGACAAGCGTCAGCACGCGGCCGACCGGCGGCGTCCTCGGCTCGGCCGTGCCGTGGTCGGGGTCGAGCAGGTGGCGCAGGTCGGTGATGGCCCGGCGGCCGGTGTGGCCAGCGTCTCGTCGAGGCGCTCGGGCGCGGCGGTGAGATAGCGGGCCGCCTCGGACTGGACGACCATCGCCGTCACGTGATGGGTGACGACGTCGTGCAACTCTCGTGCATCACGGCCGCGTTCGACGGCGCGGGCCTCCTCCGCGACCCGTTCCCGCCGTTCCGCCTCTGCCGCGCGGGCGGACCGCATCCACGCCCCGATGCCCCACGCCAGGCCGAGCGCCAGGTAGAACGTCACGAGCTCGGCGACCGGCTGGCCCGGCCCGCTCCGGTCCAGCGCCACCGCCAGCACGGCGTACACCACCGTGGCGACGGCGGGGACGGTGCGCCGGAAGCGTTCCAGGTGCGACCCGGCGCTCAGCAGGGCGATGGGCAGCGCGGTGCCGGCGATGAGGTGGTAGCCGCGCAGGTGGTCGAGGGCGAAGCCGAGCGACACCAGGGCGAGGCAGACCGGCGGCCACCGTCGGCGCACCACGAGCGGCAGGCACTGGAGGACGGCCGCCACCACGGTCAGCGCGTCGTCACCGCGGGTCGCCAGGCCTCCGATCTCCGTGCCGTTGCCGCGGAACGCCGGCAGGACGGAGGCGACCAGGAGCAGCACCCCGAGCGGCAGGTCGCGGACGGTGACGTCAAGCCGGTGCCACAGCTGAGAGGTCCGCCGGCGGTCGGTCACCGGGGCAGCGTAGCGACGGAGGTGGCACGTGCGGCACGGCGGGCGCCGAAGGGCACGATGCGGCCGCGCCGGTGGGCCAGCCAGAGGAAGACGAACGTCAGCAGCGCGCCGAAACCCACGGCCCACACGCTGCCCACAGCGTCGCGTCCTCGTTGGGCAGGTGCGAGAGCCCGGACACGAGGCCGGTCAGGGACGGCGCGCCCTGCACCGATCCCAAGCCGTGGATGTCGTAGGCGCCCTCGCCATCGCCAGCGAGGCCGGCTTCATGCTCGCCGCCGCGGCTTGCTGGACGAGCGCCTTCGGGCCCGACATGGTGGCGTACCCGGCGGTGACAAGGTCGACGATGACCGCCCCGAACATGCCGACGCCGATCACCACGCCCCAGCCGGCCTTGGTCGCGGCGCCCTCCCCGGCCACGTCCAGGGCCGGGCGGTGCCCGGTGCGGCATACCACCCACCCGTACACGAGCACCGCGAACGCGGCCGCCGCGAGGCCGACGACCAGGGTGAGCCAGTCGTTGTCCCTCACCGCGTTGACCGAGTGCCGGCGATGGCGTACATCGCCAGGACGGCCAGGGACTGCCAGCCGAACCTCACGGGAATCCCCCTGCTCCGGGCCCGTGACCGGGGTGGTCCGCGCTGTGCTCGCCGCTATGGAGCCGGCCGCCGAAGACCGTCACCTCACGGTGGACGCCTGGCCGTAGCCCGCCCGGGGGACAAGCCGAACCCGGGACCGGGCGCACCGCCTAGCCTCGTCCCATGACCAGCGACTTCGCCGACGCCCTCGCCTCCGGAACGCTCGTGCTCGACGGCGGGCTGTCCAACCAGCTGGAGGCCGCCGGGCACGACCTGAGCGACGCCCTGTGGTCGGCCCGGCTGCTCGCGGAGACGCCGGAGGCGGTGGTCGGGGCGCATCTCGCGTACTTCCGGGCGGGTGCGGATGTGGCGATCACGGCCAGTTACCAGGCGACGTTCGAGGGCTTCGCGAGAGCGGGGATCGGGCGACGGCGGGCCACCGAACTCATGTCCCTCAGTGTGGAGGTGGCCCGGGGAGCCGCCCGCCGGGCGGGAGTCGGGCGTCCGCTGTGGGTGGCCGCGTCGGCCGGTCCGTACGGTGCGATGCTCGCGGACGGGTCCGAGTACCGGGGCCGGTACGGGCTCACCGTCGGGGAGTTGGAGCGCTTCCACCGTCCCCGCCTCGAAGCCCTGGCCGCCGCCCGGCCCGATGTCCTCGCCCTGGAGACGGTGCCGGACACCCACGAGGCGGCCGCGCTGCTGCGGGCGGTGCGCGGGCTCGGCGTACCCGCCTGGCTGACGTACACCGTCACGGGCGACCGCACCCGCGCCGGGCAGCCCCTGGCCGACGCCTTCGCCCTCGCCGCCGACGCGGAGGAGATCATCGCGATCGGCGTGAACTGCTGCGACCCGCAGGACGTCCCGGCCGCGATCGCAACCGCCGCCCGAACCACCGGCAAGCCGGTCGTCGCCTACCCCAACAGCGGGGAACTCTGGAACGCCGACACCCACACCTGGACAGGCCCTTCACACTTCCCGACCGACCAGACACCGGGGTGGCGGGACGCCGGGGCGCGGTTGATCGGGGGCTGCTGCCGGGTGGGACCGGAGGCGATCACGAGGGTGGCGGCGGCTCTGACGCCCGGGTGATCCGCCACCGCCCAGGTCCCCACCGACGCCGGGCATCGACACCCCGACCACCAGCCTGCGCTGCCCTCGTCCGATGACGTTGCCGTCACCTACTGCCGTCACGTGATCCAGCGGCGGGTCACCAGGACCCGGAGGCCGCTCGACCGAGCAAGAGCGGACATCACGAAAAGCGAGCGTGATAGTCGGCTGAAATGAGCCCGCCGGACCACCACAGGTCGTGCCGCCGAGGTTCGGCGGGCCGTCGACGGCGACCGGACGCAGCGTGCCGCAGTGGGTGGCCGGCGGCTGCCCGGTGGCCGTCCGGGCTCCGATTGCGTATGCCGGGATGGCGAGGAACTGACGTTCGGGGTGGCCGGGGGGCCGGTGTGGCGCCGCCTACGTGTTGCGGCCCGTTGAGGGGTTGCTGGAGTCCGGGGTGGGGGTGTTCGGGCGGCGGGGTGTCGTCGTGGTCGGGGGGGTGGGCGCCTGGGTCGTCGGGGTTGTGCGGGTCGTCCAGCGGCTTCGGCCCAGGGTCGGCGCCGGTCGCCGCTCGCCGTCGTCCGGTGAGGAGCGGCTGCGGGGCGCCGTCGCGCGGTTGCCGATCGGCGGGCCGGTCGTCATCGGCGTACTGGCGCTGGCACTGCACCGGATCGCGCGGGGCGGCACCGCGTCGCGGCCGCCCTTGCCGGTGCCGACACGGGCCGCGTCCCCACCGGGAGGGCGGGGAGATGGGACAGTTCCTCCCAGCCACGGTCCGGTGTTCTCAAGGGCGGAGCTGGGAGGAGCTGTCCAATCTCCGAGTGTCAGGCCCCGGCGGCGTCCAGCTCGCGGCGGATGTACTCGCGGAGCGTCGTCGGGGGGCGGTTGAGGAGCCACGTCAGAACGTTGGGGTTGCCCGTGATGCCGTAGCGGCTGTAGTGCCCGAAGAGGCGGTACATGATGTCGTACGGGAACTCCGCCTCGGCCAGCCGCTGCCGCTCGGGGCTCACGAGGTCCTCCAGCTTCTGGACCTCGGCGACGACCGGGCGGCCCGACAGCTCGGCGAGGGCCTCGGCGATCTCGTGGCCCGTGACGTAGTCGGCGCCCGACAGTTCGTACGTCGCCCAGTGGTGGTGCGGGTCGCCCACCACCTGCGCCGCCACCTCCGTGACGTCCTCCAGGTCGACGTGCGACAGGCGGGAGTCGGCCGAGTGCGGCTTGGCGTAGACGCCGGACGCGACGGAGGCGGCCACGTCGATGTTCTGGAGGTAGTGCATCGGCTGCAGGATCGTGAACGGGATCGGCGACTCGATCACCGCACGCTCCACCGCCAGCTTGGCCTGGTGGTTCAGCAAGTGCTCGATCTGCGGGTGCACCACGGAGAACTGCACGAAGTGCTGTACGTCGTGACGCCGCGCCTCCGCGACGACGGCGCGGCCGATGTCGGCCTCCCGGTGGTGGAAGAGCGGGCCGATGTGGATCACCGACTCCACGCCGTCCATCGCCTTGCGCAGGTCGGACGGTTCCAGGAGGTCGGCAACGACGGTCTCGGCCGCGCCGAGGTCGCGGACCTCGTGGACCGACGACGCGATGTCCGCGGCCCGCACCTCCTTACCCGCCCGCGTCAGGGCGCGGATCAGGCTACGGCCGGTGCGGCCACTTGCTGCGGTTACCAGGATCACGGGGACTCCAGAGGTTCGGCGGGTGCTCCACGGACGCTCGGCGGATGCTCGACCGAAGTGGTGAGATATTTGATATCACTGCCCGGGAGGCATTGGGAAGCCTCGGTTCCCCCGCCCGGCGCTGGTCCACCATCCTGGTCACGTGCCCAGCTCGCACCACACGATCTTGCCGGGGTCCCGCTCCGCCACTCCCCCACTTGTCCGCCAGCTCCGACACCAGCAGCAGTCCCCTGCCACCCTCGCCAGGCTCCCTCCCGCACGCCTGCGGCATGGCCGGCACGCCGCCCCCGCTGTCGTGCACCTCCACGCGTACGCCGTCGCCGTACGGCAGCAGGCGGAGGAGGAAGCCGCGGCCGGGGGGTACGCCGTGCACCAGCGCGTTGGTCGCCAACTCGCTAGTTTCCTTGTTCACGTGACGAGAGTCACGCTCCGTGGCGATGATGGGACAGTGCGCATGGCCGTACATCCGGTCTGTACGGGTGCGCGAGGGTGAACGTACGCGCGCGGATGGGGAGTTTGACCTCATGGGCACGACCGCACGGAGGAACGCCTCCGCAATGAAGATGGTGGGGGCACTGCTCGCCCTCTACCGCCAGTCCGCCGGGCACACCCAACGGTCCCTCGGCGAACGCTTCGTCATCGGCGAGCAGCAGATCGCGTCGATCGACCAGGGCCGACGGCCCCTCAAGCGCGCTGAGCAGGATGCCGGAGTGAGGCGGGAGGCCATCCGGCGGACCATGCGCCGCACCTTGTCGCGGTCCGACGCCTCGGGCGCCCCGCTCTGGAGCACGGCCCTGCGGAACAGGCCCCGGGCCCGCGGGGCGGCGAGGAGGGCGCCGGTGCTGATGGCTCCGGCGGACTGGCCGGCGAGGGTGACGCGGTCGGGGTCGCCGCCGAAGGCCGCGATGGAGTCCCGTACCCACGTCAGCGCGGCGATCTGGTCGCGCAGTCCGGCGTTGGCGGGGACGTCCGGGAAGAGTCCGTAGCCCTCGACGCCCAGCCGGTAGTTGACCGACACGCAGACCACGCCGTCGCGGGCGAAGGTGCGGCCGTCGTAGACGGGAACGGCCGAGGAACCCCTGGTCAGGGCGCCGCCGTGCAGCCAGACCAGCACGGGCAGGCGGGCGCCGGGGCCGGGCTCGGGGGTCCAGACGTTGAGGTTGAGGCAGTCGTCGCCGGGGATCTCCGGGTCGGAGAGGTACTGCGCGAACGCCTCGGAGTACGGCGGTTTCGGCGCCGTCGGCCCGAAGGAGCCCGCGTCGCGCACGCCGTCCCAGGGCTCGGGCGGTACGGGCGGGCGGAACCGGCGGGGGCCGAAGGGGGGTGCGGCGTACGGGATGCCCCGGAAGACGGCGATCCCGTCCTCGTATCCGCCGCGTACCGCCCCGTGGGGTGTGTTCACCACAGGAGTCGTCTGGCCTGCCCTCATGCGCACCAGTCCTTCGACACACCGTTGTACCGCTCATCTGAGAGCGCCGTGGGGGCCTGATCTATTCCGCTCTGTTCCAGGGCGGGGCTGGAGGACAATGGACGTACTCACACGCCCGCCCGCCCGCACCCGCTCCGCCGAGGAGGCCGTCGTGACCTTCGACCCTCATCGCCCCCGCGCGTACGCGAACGCGCCCGTCAGGATCGCCGAGGCCGACGGCCGGCACGCCGTGCTGGCCTTCTCGGGGACCCTGGACGCCGCCGCGCTCGGCGTGCTGGAGGAACTCCTCCTCGACCCCCGGCTGCGGCAGCCGGGGACCTGGACCCTGGAGATGTCGGACCTGGAGCACATCGACCTGGCCTGCGCGTACGCGCTGCTGCGGACGGTGACGCGGGCGGAGCCGGTCGGGCTGACGGTCCGGGGCGCGCGTCCCGCCGTGCACCGGACGCTGCGGCAGGCCGGTCTCGACGCGGCCGCCACCTTCACGGCCTGAGCGCCGGTCACTTCTGGATGCGCGCCGCCCAGTCGATGCCGCCGCGCAGGTGGGCGCGGAAGTCCGGGTCGGCGTACGCCTCGCAGGCGTGGCCGAGGGCCGTGTAGAAGACGCGGCCCGCGTCCTGCTCGCGGCACCAGACCAGCGGGTGGTCCTCGCCCATGCCGCCGCCCTCGTACGAGGTCTCGTCGGCGCGGGCGAGGACGTGGACCCTGCCGCGCGGGTTGGACCGGAAGTCGTACCACTCGTCTGTGAACTGCCATACGGCGGGCAGGTGGCGGGTCGCCGGGTGGTCCGGGTCCTCCACGACGACCCGTCCCGGCTGGTGGGCGGGGTGGCGGTCGAAGCGGGCGCCGAGCAGGTCGCCGTAGTACGGCCAGTCGTACTCGGTGCAGGTCGCCGCGTGCACGCCGACGAAGCCGCCGCCCGCCTCGACGTAGGCGGCGAGCCGGTCGCGTCCGGCGGGGGTGAGCACCTCGCCGCTGGTGGAGAGGAAGACGACGGCGGCGTACGCGTCGAGCGGGCGTTCCGGGACCGCCGGGTCCTCGGTGTGGTCGACCGCGTACTCCCCCAGCGTGCGGACGGCGGCGACGGCGTCCGGGATGGAGTCGTGGCGGTAGTCGGCGGTGCGGGTGTAGACGAGGAGCCGGGGGGTCCGCGGGAGGGTCATCCGCCTGTCCCTACGTGGTTGTCGGGGGCGCCGTCACCGTTCGGGGGCAGGTCGCCGCGCTGGATCGGTGCGGTGGGCGCGGGTTCGGCGGAGGGCAGCAGGTCGGTGACCTCGGCGGCGTCGGGGCGGTGCGCGGCGCGGGCGGCGGCGTGCAGGACGTCGCGGGAGACGGCGCCCTGGTCGGCGGTGACCCGTACGACGTGGCCGTCCTCGGGGACGGCGTACTCGTGCTGTCCGGCGCCGGTGCGGTACCAGGCGTCGCCGTCGCGCGCGCAGGTGACGTCGTCGCTCGGCATGTCGCCGACCTGCTGCTTGGTGCAGGTGGCCGCGGTGATCGAGCCCCGCTCGACGGAGAGGCGCAGGAGGGCGCCGGTGCCCGCGGCGAACCAGGTGGCGGAGAAGCCGTCGTCGCCGAGGACGCCGACGGACTGCTGGGCGAGGGTGAAGCCGGGGGCCTTCGTGACGTACACCAGCTCGGGTGCGACGCCCAAGGCCTGGGCGCGGGCGGCGAGTTCGGCCGGGTCGGGCTCGGGTGCGGCGGCGGCCGGGGTGGCGGCGGCGGCCGGCGTCGCGGTGGCCGGCGCGTCGGAGCCGGCCTGCTCCGTGCCGCAGGCGGTGAGCAGCAGCGGGGCCAGCAGCAGCGCCGGCAGGAGGCGCGCGTGACGAATCATGGGGCCATCCTGCCGCACGGGTGTTCCATCGTCCCGCGGTCTCATGAACGTGCCGGGTGCGCGGCGGCCTCCTTGGTGAGCTGGACGGCCTGGCGCAGGCCGAGTCCGGGGACGGCCTCGCGCAGGGCCCTGACCCCGTGGACGGAGTCGACGGCGCCGTCGTATCCGGCGTCGGCGAGGCGTTCGTGGACCCAGCGGGCGCGCAGTTCCCCGTCGGGGACGGCGGCGGCCTGCTCGGCGAGGGCGACAGCGCGCTCCAGCCCGGGGCGCGCCTCGGGCGTCGCCGCGGCGAGGGCCTCGCGCAGGGCGTGGACGGTGACGTCCGTGTCGCGCAGGACGAGGACGTTGAGCTCCGGTGGGGCGAGGCGTCCGATCATGGGGCCGATCGTCGGTGCGGAGCGCCGTGCGCGGCAAGGGACTTGAGGCCCTTCTGAGGGTGGCGCGCGAGGAGTGGCTCCTCATGTCCGTTTCCTTCAAGACGCGGCGCGCGTGCCCTGCCTACGGTGGCGTCATGACCGCACGATTCGACGCCATCAGCATCATCGTCTCCGACATGTCCGCCTCCGTGGCCTTCTACCGACGGCTCGGTTTCGCGTTCCCCGAGGGCTCGCAGGACGCGCCGCACGCCGAGGCCGGGCTCCCCGGCGGCACCCGGCTGCTGCTGGACACCGAGGACTCCGTCCGCTCCTTCACCCCGGGCTGGGAACCCCCCGCCGGAGGCGGCCGCCACTCCCTCGCCCTCCTCTGCGACACCCCGGCCGAGGTCGACACCCTCTACGCCGACCTGACCGCCGCCGGCTGCCACGGCGAGACCAAGCCGTGGGACGCCCCGTGGGGCCAGCGCTACGCGGTCCTCCACGACCCGGACGGCCACGGCGTGGACCTCTTCGCCACCTTGTGACCGCCGCCGGCCCGGTGCGCGCTACCGCTCGGCGGCGACGGGACGTCCCCGGCCTATCGTCATCGACCAGGTCACCGTCGTCGGCGCGGTGACGTGCACCGCGCCCGCGTTCTCCACGCCGTGGACACCGAGCCGGTGGTACGTCGTCCCCGTCTCACCGGGCCGGCAGACGAGGGGGAACGAGACGCCGGCGGAGGTCAGCCTGACCCGCATGATGCCGTCACCCTCACACCTGACGGCGACGATCAACTCGTCCCCGCGTGCACCTCGCCGGTAACCGAAGCTCGCACTGCCCCGCGTCTCGCCCTTCTGCCCGGCGAGCCGCTCGGTACCGTCGAGTTCCGGCACATCCGCGACGGAAGGCTGTGCGGCCGGGGACGCGCCGGACTCGGAAACCCCCGGTAGCGCATCGGACGCCTTGGCACGGCCCGATGATGTCGCCTCCTCGTCGCCGACGGTGCAACCGGCGACCGAAGCGATGGCCACCGCAGTGACGGCCCATGCGAGAGAGGAACGCCTCATCCAGCTCTCCCCCATGCCTGCCCCGTGCGGTAGAGCCGGCACGGACAATCAAGCAGCAGGACGAGGCGTTCTCCAGCGACCGGGCGACCTTCTGAGGAAGATGTGCGGCACCGGCACCGGCACCGGCACCTGCACGCACCTGCGCACCTGCCGCTCCGTTACGCCGAAGCCGGTTCCGCGGCGGCCGTCAGGTAGGCGCGGGACAGCAGGATCGCCTCGTCGCGGAGGCGGGCCAAGGCCGCCTCTCCCGCTGCCGGGATCTCGAAGGTCGCCCGTACCAGGCCGGACACGGCGGCGAGGAGGGTGAAGACCGCCGCGTCGGGGTCGGGGAAGGCCGCGTCGCCCGCGTGGGCCAGCACCCGGGCCGACGCCGCGCGCAGCCGCTGGTGGAGGGTGGTGGTCAGGTCGCCCCGGTCGATGCTCCCCATGACGGCGTACAGCGCCTTCGTCTTCTCCGGCTCGGCCACCTTCACGCGGACGTAGCTGTCAGCGAGGCGCGCCGCCAGTTCCGCGACCGGCTGCCGGGAGCCCTGGGCTTCGAGGGTCTCCGCCAACTCCTCGAAGCCGCGCGCCAGCTCGTCGAAGTGACGCTCCACGATCGCGAACAGCAGGGCGTGCTTGTTCGGGAAGTACTGGTACAGCGTGCCCACCGACACCCCGGCGTACTCGGTGACGCGGGTGGTGGTCAGCCGGCCCGGCCCCTCGGCGAGCAGCACCTGGATCGTCGCCTCGAATATCGTCTCGACCGTCGCCCCCGCCCGCGCCCTCGTCGGCTTCCTCCGCCGCCCCAGACTCTGCGGGACGGTCTGTTCGGTCCCCTTCGTCATGCCCACACCCTCGTCATCCAGCCGTATGCCGTCATGGCGGCGGTGCCCAGCCCGCCGCGGCTTCATCATCGCCCATCCGGCGCCCGCGCGGTTTCGGTTCCGACCCTATTGAACTGAAGGATCCTTCAGGTATGGTCGGGCCCACCGAGCTCCGGAAGGCTGCCGACGACGGCATGCGGAGAGGGCACCCCCATGACGAAGAACAGCGACAGGTCACACGGCTCCATCGGCCGGCGGACGCTCCTGGCAGCGGCGTCAGCCGCCGCCTCCGCCGTCCTCCTGCCCAGCGGAGCCGCTCAGGCGAAGGGGACGGCGACGACGACACCGCGCGTACTCAGGTTCAGCGACCACGAGCCACTGGGCGGTATGCGCACCCGGTTCCTCCAAGACGTGGTCTTTCCCGCCATCGAGCGGGAATCGAAGGGCCGGCTGCGGATCGAGGCCCACTGGAACAGCGAGATCGCCATCTCCTACGACGCCCTGAGCGCGGTCGGCGCCGGTGACGTCACGGATCTGGCCACGGTCGTGCCGGAGTACGCTCCCGCGCAACTGCCGCTCCAGCAGATCTTCAAGGGCTTCCCGAAGGGCCCGACCGGCGCCCGGCAGGTCGACTTCTTCCGCCGCGTCTACGCGGACGTACCCGCCCTGGAAGCCGAGTTGCGCAGGAGCAACACCGTCCCGCTGTTCTTCGGGACCGGATATCCCCTGGCGTTCTACAGCACCGCCCCCATGCCCGGCCTCGACGCCCTGCGGGGCGGCCGGTGGCGGACCGCCAGCTTCTGGCACCGGGACTTCCTGGCCCACTCCGGTGCGACCCCCGTGACCATGCCCTGGGGGCCGGGGATCTTCGACGCCCTGGCGACGGGTGAGCTGGACGGCCTCGTCGTGAACGTCGACAGCGGATACCTGCTCGACGCCCACCGGGCCGCCCCGCACGTCCTGGTCTCGAAGGACCTGTGGCTGGGCCACCTCTACGTCCTCGCCGTGAACCGGGACGTCTGGGACGCGCTGCCGCCCGTCGACCGGCTCGCCGTCCAGCGGGCCACCGTACGCGCGTACCGGACCCTGGGCGCGGAGATGGACCGCAGCTTCGACACGCAGCTCGACGCGCTGCGGCAGGCCGGGGCGGACGTACGGATCCTCACGGCCGGCGAGGTCGAGCGCTGGCAGACCGCCACCCGGTACCGCGAGGTGCAGGCCGCCTGGGCGGAACAGCAGAAGGCCGCCGGGATCGCGGACGTGGACGCCGTACGCCGGGGCGTGACACGGGTGATGAACCGCTACCTCCCCTGAAGCCGCCATCTCGCTCCCCTGAGACCCACCCCCTCCCCCTGGGACCGCTCCCCCCGAGCCGCAAGAGCAGTGAACGCACGATCGGAGACACCATGAGTGAAGTGAAGCGGGCCGCGACCGACACCGGGCCGGCCTGGATACGGGACATCACGCCGGAGGACCTGCTGCATCCGCAGGAGATCACCGCCCGCCTGCGCAAGGAGGCCCCGCTGGCGTGGGTCCCGGCCGCCGGGATGTGCCTCGCCACGAGCTGGGACCTGTGCCACCGGATCGCAGGCGACGCGGAGAACTTCGAGAGCGTCGCCATCCCGCTGGCCGCACGCCTCTTCGGCACCCCCGATGTCCTCAGTACCGAAGGGGAGTTGCACGCGACCCTGCGCAAGGCTCTCGGCAATCCGGTGAGCGCCCGCGCGATCCGCTCCCAGATCGAGTCGCGCATGCGGCCGACGGCACGGGGCCTGATCGAGAAGCTGCGCGACCAGGGCCGGGCCGAGTTGATGGCGGACTACTTCGAGCCCATCAGCGTGCGGTGCGTCGCCGACTCCTACGGGTTCTTCGACGTCGATACGGACACGCTGCGACGCTGGTTCCACTCGCTCAAGTCGGGGGCGATCAACGCCGCGACGAACGAGGACGGTTCGTTCGCCAACCCGGCCGGGTTCGACGCAGCCGACCGTACGCGGTCCGAGATCCGGGCGTACCTGGAGACCAGGGCGGAGGACGACCCGGAGGCCCCGGACAGCGTCATCGCCAGGTGGCTGCGCTCCGACGCCCCGGACGGTGTCCAGTGGTCGATCGACTTCATCCTCCCGTCGATGCTCGTCGTCCTGCTCGGCGGGCTCCAGGAGCCCGGGCACGCCCTGGGGAACACCTTCCTCGGGCTGAGCACGGATCCGGACCAGCTGCGCCGGGTGATCGCCGATCCGCGTCTGCTGCCGAAGGCGGTCGCCGAAGGGCTGCGGTGGATGGCCCCGCTCTACGCCGGTCCCACGCGCAGCGCACGCCACGACATCGTCGTCGACGGGGTGCCGCTGTCCGGGGGCGACGTGGTCCGGCTCGTCTACGGTTCGGCGAACCACGACGGCGACGCCTTCGACCACCCAGAGCTGTTCGACATCGACCGTCCGGCCCACGCCCACCTGGCGTTCGGTGACGGCCGGCACAGCTGTGTGGGGAGCGCGCTCGCCCCGCAGATCGCCCGGGTCGCCCTGGAGGAGCTGTTCGCGGCCTTCCCGGACATCGCCCTCGACCCCGCCGAGACGGCGGCCGCCATCGGCTGGCCCTTCCACGGTCCGCCGCAGCTGCACGTCACGTGGCACCCGAGCGCCTCGCTCGACCATGCCGACCGGTGAGTGAGCACACGTCTCGCGAGGTGACCGCCGGCGAGGCCACCGTCCCGGTCGTCGTGGCGGGCAAGCACAGGGACGGTGACGCCGTCGCCGTCCTCACCCTCCGCCGCGCGGACCACGGGCCGCTGCCCGCCTGGGAACCGGGCGCGCACATCGACGTACTCCTCACGAACGGCCTCACCCGCCAGTACTCCCTGTGCGGCGACCCGGACGACCACGACGGGTGGCGGATCGCGGTCCTGCGCGAACCGGCCCCGCGCGGCCGGGGCGGCTCGGCGTACGTCCACGACTTTCTCGACGTGGGCACGCGGCTGGAGGTGCGGGGACCCCGCAACCACTTCCCCCTGCGGGACGCCGACAGCTACCTGTTCCTCGCCGGCGGCATCGGCATCACCCCCCTGCTGCCGATGATCCGGACCGTCGCGGCCAGGGGCGCCGACTGGCGGCTGGCGTACGGCGGCCGCGCCCGGTCGACGATGGCCTTCCGCGCCGAACTGGAGCGGTACGGCGACCGCGTGCGGTTCTTCGCCGAGGACGAGGCCGGCCGGCTCGACCTGGACCGGCTGCTCGGCACCCCGGTCCCCGGCCGCCAGGTCTACTGCTGCGGACCCGCGTCCCTGCTCGACGCGGTCGAGAAGAAGTGCGCCGGCTGGGACCCCGGCGCCCTGCACATGGAACGCTTCGCGCCCGGCGCGCTCGCCCCCGCCTCACCCGACGAGGGCTTCGAGGTCAGGCTCGCACAGAGCGGGCTCAGCCTCTCCGTGCCGCCGGACAGGTCGATCCTGGACGTCCTGGAGGAGAACGGGATCACCCTCCTGTCCTCCTGCCGGGCCGGCGTGTGCGGCACCTGCGAGACCGCGGTGCTGGACGGTGCCCCCGAGCACCGTGACTCGGTCCTGACTCCCGAAGAGCGACAGGCGAACGCGTCCATGATGGTCTGCGTGTCGCGCTGCTCCGGGGGCGGACTCGTCCTCGATCTCTGAGACAGGCGCCCGTACTTCCGTTCCGGCCGCCTGGGACTCCAGAGCCTCCGCGGTTATCACATATATGAAAGTGTGGTTTCCGCATGCGCACACGCCCGTACCCGCTCTCCGAACCACGCGACGGTGAAGGGAATCCGCACGCCTTCCGCGGCGGCATCGGTTCACTGATCGCCGGATGCGTGGCCATCTTCCTGGCGATGGCCACCCCCTCCCTCGTCGGCAACATCACCGGCTCCATCGCGGTCCGGCTCGGCATCAGCGGTACCGAGCTGAACTGGGCCGCCTCCACCTCCGGACTGGGGGCGGCCCTGGCCGCCTATCTGTTCGGTTCGCTGGCGGACCGGCTGGGCCGCAGACTGGTCCTCACGGCGAGCGCCGGCATCAACGCGGCCGGTCTGCTGATCGCGGCGTTCTCCGGCTCGCTCACCACCCTGATCATCGGCCAGGTGCTCGCGGGCATCGGCGTCGGCGGCCTGGGCTCGGTCTCGCTGGCCGTGGTCGCTCTCGCGAGCCGCAGCGGCAACCGGCGCCCCCGGTACATGGCCGCCTTCGCCGGCAGCCTCTCGATGGGCGTGATCGCCTCCGCCGGCTTCTCCGCCCTCTTCGCCACGGAGAGCAGCTACCGGGGCGCGTTCCTCGCCATGGCCGTCGCGGCCACGGTGGGCATGGTGGTCATCGCGGCGTGCGGGGCCGAGTCCCGCGCCGAGCAGCCGAGGCCCGTCGACCCGAAGGGGCAGGCGTTCCTCGTCGTCACGCTCACCGCCCTGCTCTACGCGGTGATCCAGGGGGCCGGCTCCCGCTGGGGGGGAGGCGCCGGTCGTCGTGGCCTTCCTCGTCGCGGCGGCGGCCCTGGCCGGCTTCGTCGTCATGGAGCGGCGGCCGGGCGCCATGCTCGACATGTCCGTCTTCCGCATCCCCGCCTTCTCGCTGTCGGCGGTGCTGATCCTGGGCGTCTGGTTCGTCTTCATCGGCAGCGCCTACCTCTGGGCGATCCGGCTCACCGTCGCGCAGGGGCACACGCCCCAGTTCGCCGCCGCGGGGCTCATCCTCGAAGGCGTCCTCGCGAGCATCACGGGCTTCGCGTGCCGGCGCATGCTGGCCCGGCACGCGAGCGTGCGGGTCCTGGTCGTGGTGGGGCTGGTGTTCCTGGCCGCCGCGAACGTCTGGCTGGCCCTGACCCCTATCGAGGACCGCTCGTTCCTGTCGATGCTCGGCTATGTGATCTTCCTGGCGATGTCCCAGGCCATGACCACGGCCGGCATCACCACGGCCGCCGTGAACTCGGTCCCCGCCCGGCTCGAGTCCACCGCGGCGGCCACCCAGGAGGTACTGCGGGTCTTCGGCGGGCCCCTCGGCCTCGCGGTCCTCGGCGGGATCCTCTTCTCCCGGGCCCAGTCGGGGCTGGCCTCGCGGCTGCCGGGCCTGCACCTTCCGCCGTCGGCCCTCGGCCCGGTGACCGGCGTCAACGACGACGGCGGAGCCGTGGCCATCGTCGGATCGGGCTTCGGCGACCGGATCCCGTCGGTGGGCCGGGCCGCCACGGCCGCCCTCGGCGAGGGGCTGGCCGCGAGCGCGTACGTCGCCACCGGCCTGTCCGTGCTCATGGCGGTCGCCGCCGCCGCGTTCCTCAAGAACTGGGCCGTCCGCCCCGGAACCGCGCCCGCCCACGGACCCGCCGCACCGAAGGCGGCCCCCTCGGGCTCCGCCTGAGAGAGGCGGCGGCCGCCCCGTTCGCCAGAGCCCGGACGGCGGCCGCCCCTTCCGCTTGAGCTTGGCCCGCGACCCGCCCCATCCGCTTGAACCCGGGCCGCGACCCGACCCCCGCGGTTGAGCTTGGCCCGCGAACCGCCCGATCCACTTGAACCCGGGCCGCGACCCGACCCATCCCCGTCGCCCCCGAGGTCTACGCCCGGCCGAGCAGCTCACCCGGCGGCAGGCCCGCCAACGCCCTTACCTCCCGCGCGAGATGGGCCTGGTCGGCGTAGCCGGTGCGGGTGGCCGTGTCGGCGAGGGAGGTGCCGTGGCGGGCCAGGGTGAGGGCGCGTTGGAGGCGCAGGACGCGGGCCAGGGTCTTGGGGCCGTAGCCGAAGGCGGTCAGGGAGCGGCGGTGGAGCCGGCGGGCGCCGATGCCGAGGGCGTCGGCGGTGGCGGCGACCGGACGGCCCGCGTCGAGGGCGGCCACGACGCGGGCCAGCAGCGGGTCGGGAGGTTCGGCGCCGGCGGCGAGGGACAGGGCGGCGCCCTCCAGGCCGGTCGCCGGGTCGGGGGCCGTGTGCACGCGGGCGGCCAGGCGGTGGGCGCGGGCCGGCGGCCAGAGGTCGGTGAGGGGCACGCGCCGGTCGCGGAGTTCGCTCGCCGGTACGCCGAGGAAGGCGGGCGCCGTGCCGGGGTAGAAGCGGACCCCCGCCCAGGGGCCCGGGGCCCCGCCGGTGACGTAGGCGCGGGTGTCGGGGCCGGCGACCAGCAGGCGGCCGTCGTACCAGAGCAGGTCCATGCAGCCGTCCGGCAGGACGCGGCCAGGGCCGGGACCGCCCGGGGTGCTGGTCCACACGACCGCGCCGGTCAGCCGGGACGCCCGTTCCGTGTACACGCGTGCCAGGCTACGCCGGTGCCCGGTACTCCTGCGGGCTGACGCCGTACACCCGTTTGAACGCGGCGGACAGGGAGAACGCGCTGCCGTAACCGACCCGGCGGGCGATCGCGCCGGGTGTGTCGTCGGTGTCGCGGAGCCGGTCGGCGGCCAGGGCGGGGCGCCAGCCGGTGAGGTAGGCCATCGGCGGTTCGCCCGCCAGGTCGGTGAAGCGGCGGGCCAGGGCGGCGCGGGAGACGCCGGCCTCGGTCGCGAGGGACGCGACGGTCCAGGGGCGGGCCGGGCCGTCCCGGAACAGACGCAGCACCCGGCACACGACGAGATCGCCCAGGGCGCGGTACCAGGCGGGCGGCTCGGCCGACGGCCCGGCGAACCAGGCCCGCGGCGCGGCGATGACCAGCAGGTCCAGCAGCCGGCCGAGGACGACCTCCTGTCCCGGTTCGTCCCGGGTGACCTCCGTCATCAGCAGCGGCGTCAGCGGGTTGTCCCAGCCGTCGGCGGTCAGGGACGGCAGCGGGGGCAGGGCGTCCAGGAGCCGGCCGCCGATCTCGCCCCGCACCAGACAGGTGCCGACCAGCAGCACCGCGTCACCGTCGGCGCGGTCGCCCCAGGTGCGTACGCCGAGGTCCATCGAGCCGTTGAGGGGGCGTCCGTCGGGGTGGCCGCACGCGCCGCCCGGCAGGATCACGGCCTGGGGCGCGGTGGCGGGATCGTCGGCGCAGGTGTACGGGTCGGGGCCGCGCGCGATGGCGAGGTCGCCGGTGCGCAGCCGCAGCCGCTCGCCCGGGTCCGGCACGATCCAGGCGTCGCCGCGCACCATCAGCGTCACCGTCAGCGGCGCCCCGTCCTCGACGCGCACCGCCCAGGGCGGGTCGAGGCAGGCGCGGATCATGAAGGCGCCCCGGGCCCGGGGGCCCTCCAGCAGTCCGCCAGCGCGTCCACGGTGCTAGAAGGTATCGGGCTTGTCCTGGCCGTGGCCGTGCGGGTGGCCGTGTGGGTGGGGGGCGTTCCAGCCGTCGCCGCCTTGACCGTAGGCGCCCGGCTGGTTGCCGTTCGGGCCGTAGCTGCCCTGCCCGTAGGGGCCTTGGCCGTGGTTGCCCTGGTTGTTGCCGTTCTGGTTGTGGCCGTTCTTGCCGCCGGAGTTCTGGCCGCTGCTGTTCTGGTTGCTCGGCGGGGTGTTCTTCGGCTGCGTGCGCAGGCGGGCCGTGACGTCCTCGGGGGGCAGGAAGCGGGACCAGCGTTCCGGGAACTCGGAGGGCATGTCGGGGTCGCTGTCGCCGCTCGCGGCGGCGCGGGCGACGTACTCGGCGACCTGGGCCTGGCGCAGCCGCTCGTTGGCCTCGCGGGCGGCGGCGGTGGCGGCGGCCGGCCAGACCCGGTCGATGGCCGCGTTGACGGCGGCGCCGACGAGCACCGCGAACGCGGACACACCGATCCACAGCAGCACGGCGACGGGCGCGGCGAGCGAGCCGTAGATGGTGGGGCCCTCGACGGTGCTGGTGAGGTAGATGCGCAGCAGGAAGCTGCCCACCACCCACATGGCGAGGGCGACCAGCGCGCCGGGCACGTCCTCGATCCACGGCGAACGCACCGGCACGGACACGTGGTAGAGCGTGGTCAGGAAGGCCACGGACAGGACGATGACGACCGGCCAGTACAGGACCTGCACGACCGTCGCCGACCAGGGCACGACCCGCACCACGGCGTCCGGCCCGGCCACCATCAGGGGCAGTGCGATCGAGCCGATCAGCAGGGCCACGATGAACAGCGCGAACGCCATCAGCCGGGTCTTGACGATGCCCCGGACGCCGTCGAGGCCGTACATGACGGTGATGGTCTCGATGAAGACGTTCACCGCTCGGGAGCCCGACCACAGGGCGAACAGGAATCCGATGGAGATGACGTCGGGTCTGCCGCCCTTGGTGACGTCGTCGAGGATGGGCTCGGTGATCTGCTTGACGCCGCGCTCGGAGAGCACCGCGCGGGAGGCGTCCAGGATGTTGGCGCGCAGGCTCTCGGTGGTGTCGGCGCCGATCCACGCGTCGACGTAGCCGAGCAGGCCGAGGACGCTCAGGAGCAGCGGCGGCACCGACAGCAGCGTGAAGAACGCGGCCTCGGCGGCGAGGCCGAGGATGCGGTACTCCATGCACGAGTTGACCGTGTCCTTGAGCAGCAGCCAGGCGGTCCTGCGTTTGGACACGTTCCGGTACAGGACCCGGGCGCGGTGGAGCCGGCCGGAGGGCCGTTCGGGGAATTCACTCGCTGGCTGCACGACCTAAAGGTATCCGCCGCGGGGGGCGGCACTCATCCGCGGACGCCCGCCGGGGCCGTCCCGGCTCACCGCCGGGCGCCGGCACGGTAGGTTCACCGTCATGGCAGGCAGCACCCACACCGTGACCAATCAGGCGCCGCCGCTGGTCGGCCACGACGTCTTCACCACCGACCGGGCCCTCACGGCCGCCGTCGACCGGCATCTGGCGCCGGAACTGCGGGAGGAGGCGCGGGCGGAACTGTCGGGCCTGGGCAGCAGTTGCGGTGCGCTCCAGACCCAGGAATGGGGTGCGCAGGCCAACGAGAACCCACCGGTCCTGCGCAGCCACGACCGGTACGGCCACCGCGTCGACGAGGTCGACTTCCACCCGGCCTGGCACCGGCTGCTCGGCAAGGGCGTCTCGGCGGGCCTGACGGCGGCCTGGTCCCGGCCCGGCGGGCACGTGCGGCGCGCGGCGGCGTTCCTGATGTGGACGCAGGTGGAGGCGGGCAACTGCTGTCCGCTGTCCATGACCCACGCGGCGGTGCCCGCCCTGCGCGCCGACCCGGCCCTCGCCGCCGAGTGGGAGCCCCGGCTGACCTCGCAGGTGTACGACCGGGAACTGCGGCCCGCGCACCTGAAGGCCGGGGTGCTGTTCGGGATGGGGATGACGGAGAAGCAGGGCGGCAGCGACGTCCGGGCCAACACCACCGGGGCGCGGCCGCTGGCCGAGGACGGCACCTACGAGCTGACCGGGCACAAGTGGTTCTGCTCGGCGCCCATGTCCGACGGGTTCCTGGTGCTGGCGCAGGCGCCGGGAGGGCTGACCTGCTTCCTGGTGCCGCGCGTGCTGGCGGACGGCACGCGCAACGTGTTCCTGATCCAGCGGCTCAAGGACAAGCTGGGCAACCGCTCCAACGCCTCCGCCGAGGTCGAGTTCGCCGGGACCTGGGCGCGCCGGGTCGGCGAGGAGGGGCGCGGGGTGGCGACCATCATCGACATGGTGGCGGCGACCCGGCTGGACTGCGTACTGGGCTCTGCGGGGCTGATGCGGCAGGCGGTGGCGCAGGCCGTGCACCACTGCGCGTACCGCGAGGCGTTCGGCGGCCGGCTGATCGACAAGCCGCTGATGCGCAACGTCCTCGCCGACCTGGCGATCGAGTCGGAGGCGGCGACGACGCTGGGGCTGCGGCTCGCGGCGGCGTACGACGCGGCGGGCGCCGGCGACGAGCGGGAGCGGGCGCTGCTGCGGCTGGCGGTGCCGGCGGCGAAGTACTGGGTGACCAAGCGGTGCGCGCCGGTGGCGGTGGAGGCCGCCGAGTGCCTGGGCGGCAACGGGTACGTCGAGGAGTCCGGGATGCCCCGGCTGGTGCGCGAGTCGCCGCTGAACTCGATCTGGGAGGGCGCGGGCAACGTCCAGGCGCTGGACGTGCTGCGGGCCCTCGCGCGCGAGCCGCTGGCGATGGACGCGTATCTGACGGAGGTCGGACTGGCGCGGGGCGCCGATCACCGGCTGGACGGGGCGATCCGGGGCCTGCTGACCGACCTGGCCGACCTGGACGCGGCCGAGGGGCGGGCGCGGCGGCTGGTGGAGCGGCTGGCGCTGGTGCTCCAGGGCTCGCTGCTGGTGCGGTACGCGCCGCCGGAGGTCGCCGACGCGTTCTGCGCGGCGCGACTGGGCGGGGACGGGGGCGCGGTTTTCGGGACGCTGCCGCCGACGCTGGACCTGGCGTCGGTGGTGGAGCGGGCCGGACCGGTGGCCTGAAATCTGCGGTGTGGTCGGCCGGTGGCCTGACCCCTCCGGCGTGGCCGGGCGGTGACCGGGTTCCCGAGCGTGGCCGGGGGTGGTGCTGCGCCGACACGGCACCACCCCCGCCACACGGGCCTTTTCAGGCCGCGTACGCCGCTCGGGACGGCGTGGTTCAAGTTTGAACACTCGACAGGGGACCCACCAGGGTTGCAAGGGGTTGCAACTTGTCGTCGGTTGTGTGCGGACTGTGTCCTTCGGGCACGGGCAAGCGGTCAGTATGAGACGAACATGCGGCTTTGGGGAGGACTGAGGACCAGTGGCGCTCTCGCCGATGGACGTGACGCAGCTCGCCGCCGTCGACACGGCGCGGGCGGCGCGGATGCTCAGCGAGGTCCGCTCCGCGCGGCTGACGGGCGGGCGGGGCCCGGTCCCGCCGCGTCCGGTGATCGAGCAGTCCTGGGCGCGGATGCTGCGCAGCGGCGTCGATCCCGACCGCGACGTGCGCTCCCGGCTGCTGTCGCTGGACGAGGTGCGGCGCCGCCGGGAGTGCTCGGCGCTGCGGCATGTGCTGCCGGTGCTGCGGGAGGGGCTGCTGTCCGTCGCGGACGTCGCCCACCACATCATGGTCGTCGCCGACGAGGAGGGCCGGGTGCTGTGGCGGGAGGGCAGCTCGCCGGTGCTGCGCCGGGCCGACGGGCTCGGCTTCGAACTCGGCGCGGACTGGCGGGAGGAGGTGGTCGGCACCAACGGCGTCGGGACCCCGGCCGTGGCCCGGCGGCCCGTACAGGTCTTCGCCTCCGAGCACTTCGTCCGGTCCCAGGCCTCCTGGACCTGCGCCGGGGCGCCGATCACCGACCCGCGCGACGGGCGGCTGCTCGGGGTGGTCGACGTGAGCGGGCCGCTGGAGACGATGCATCCGGCGACGCTGGCGTGGGTGGACTCGGTGGCCAAGCTGGCCGAGGCGCGGCTGCGGGAGCGGCACGCGCAGTCCCTGGAGCGGTTGCGGGCGGTGGCCGCGCCGGTGCTGGCCCGGCTGGAGGGGCGGGCGCTGGTGACCGACCGGCACGGCTGGACGGCGGCGGTGACGGGGATGCCGTACGTGGACCGGGTGGCGCTGCCCAAGTCTCCGCAGGCGGGGGCGCGGTGGCTGCCGGCGCTGGGGGCGTGCACGCTGGAGCCGCTGGCCGAGGGCTGGCTGGTACGGGCCTCCGCCGAGCCGGTGCCGCCGGGCGCCGCGCGGATCGTGCTGGACCTCGCGCATCCGCGCCGGTGGACGGTGCGGGTGCTGGGCGGTGCGGAGGACTGGTGCCGGGAACTGAGCCCCCGGCACGCCGAGTTGCTGTACCTCCTCGCCGTCCACCGGGGCGGGCGCAGTGCGGCGGAACTGGCGGAGGACGTGTTCGGCGATCCGGCGCGGACGGTGACGGTACGGGCGGAGATGTCCCGGGTCCGGCGGTACCTCGGGGCGTACCTCCAGCATCGGCCGTATCGTTTCTGCGACACGGCGGAGGTCGAACTGCTGCTCCCCGCCGACCCGCGCGACCTGCTGCCGCACTCGTCGGTGCCGAAGCCCCGGCCCGGGGTGGACATGGGGTGAGGCCACGTCGAAGGCATGGCTCGGGGACGTGGGTCGAGGACGTGCGTCGAAGACGTGGTGAATTCGCATATCTGCGGCGTCCGCGTCCGGTGCGGGGGTCCGCTGCCGTAGCATCCTCTTCGGACCGTCCCCACCGCTCCCCGGTCAACGCCATGCCCGCCGAGCGCAGTTGCGGCGGTGTCCGTGGAGGTTTCGGATGAGGCAGCGCGGCAGACATCGCCGGCGGAGTCGGGGCAGGGCGCTGCGCGCGGCCCTGACCGGGGCGGCGCTGGCACTGACCGGTGCGGCCACGCTGATCAGCGCGTCGCAGGCCACGGTCGCCGACGATCCCGGCGCGCTCAAACCGCTCACCTCCGCCGCCGAGACCGGCGCGCTGCGGCTGACCGAGCACCGGGTGCCGGGGGCCTGGCTGGAGCGGCTGTCCGCCTCGATGGGCGAACCGGCCGGCGTGGACGCCGTACTCGGGTCGGCCGACCACACGCTGCGTGACGGCGCCGACTGCACGGCCGGTGAGCGCGAGGCGCTGCCCCTGTCGCCCGCGGCGACCCGTGCCTACTGCTGGGACGACGCCGACACCGACGGCTGGCGGCCGGGCGCGGTCACCACGTCCGGGGACGCCGAGGCCGACGGCCGCTGGGGCGCCCACCGCGTCATCCTCTCCGCCTGGTCCCGCGACGACGGCGCCCACGAGGGGGGCCTCGCCCGGGTCTCCTTCGTCGACGCCGACGACCTCGGCCGGCTCCGCTACACCTCCGCGCTGCTCGCCGTCCCCGTCGACGGCGGCCACGACTACCGGGCACTGGCCTCCCCCGTCTCCGGCATGGTCTGGTACCAGGACAAGCTGCTGGTCACCACCGCCGCCGGGGACCGCGACGCGCTGTACGCGTACGACCTGGACCGCGTGCAGCGGGCCACCACCACCGCGCGGACCGTCGGGCGCGTCCCCGGCGGCTGGGCCGCGGGCGGCCACCGGTACGTGCTGCCCGCCGTCGCCTCGTACCGGTTGCCGGACACGCCCGGCGCGGCGCGGCCCGGCGCGCTCTCCCTGGACCGGGGGACGGTCCCCGCCAGCCTGGTGGCGAGCGAGCGGGTCGACGCGGACGGCGACCGTCCCACCCGGCTGTGGCGCTACGCCCTGAGCACGGACCCGGCACGCACCGGCCTGCCGGCCGCGGACCGCGCCGGGCGGGTGGACCCGGTGGAGGCGTACCGGACCGGCGCGGCCGAGGTCGGCGGCGTACTCTCCCACCGCCCGGCCGGCGCGGCCCGCCCCGAGTGGTACCTGGGCCGCGCGTCCGGCGGGCAGGGCGGGCGCGGCACCCTGTGGCGCCAGAACGCGGCGGGCGCCCACGCGGCGGAGTGCGGCGCGGACCGCTCCCAGCGCTGCTGGAGCGGCCCTGCGGGCTCCCTCTCCTACTGGCCCAGCACCGGCGAGGTCTGGTCCCAGTCCGACCGCATGCTCTTCGCACTGCCCCTGACCTCACTGGAGAACGCGACCGGCTAGCCACCGCCCTGCCGGGGCCTCTCCGGCGGCGGGCGGGACCGGACGCGAACCCAGCGGGGCACCCGGCAGGGGGAGCACGCGGCGTCGGAGACCGGACCCTTCCTCCCGGCGACACGCCGTCCCAGCGGCGTGCCGTGTGGGAGGAACGGTCCGATCTCCCTCCGGCTCCGAAGTCCGCCCGCAGCGCCGCACCCGGCGCCCGGGTCTCCGGATCGACAGACGCCCGGCCCGGATGATTCCCTGGCCCGCATGAACCGCATCGCCGTGACCACCTGGTCGTTGGAGCAGACCGCGCCGGGTGATCTGCTGCCGGCCGCCGCGCCGGAGGGGGACGTCCGGGTCGTCCGTTCCGAGGTGCCCTCCCCCGAGTTCAGCCGCTTCCTGTACGCCTCGGTGGGCGGCGACATCCGGTGGACGGACCGGCTCGGCTGGAGTCACGCGCGGTGGCGGGAGCACCTGGAGCGGCCGGGCGTGGAGACCTGGGTCGCCTACGACCGCGGCACGCCCGCCGGGTACGTGGAGCTGGCGGCCGGGGACGACGGGGTCGTGGAGATCGAGTACTTCGGGCTGCTCCCGGCGTTCCGGGGCCGCGGCATCGGCGGGCACCTGCTCGCGTACGGCACCGCCCGCGCCTGGGACCTCGCCGAGCGTTGGCCGGGACTGGCCGAGACCAAGCGGGTGTGGCTGCACACGTGCAGCAAGGACGGCGAGCACGCGATGGCCAACTACCAGCGCCGCGGGTTCCGCCTGTTCGACACCGAGGTCGAGGAGGAGGCGGACGTCGCCGCCCCCGGACCGTGGCCGGGCGCCTTCCCCTCCTGACCTGCGTCGACACGACCGTTTCCGGCCGTGTGACCAACACCACCCCCGTCTCGCAGAGCGAGACAAGGGTGTCCGCATCGTGGATTAAGCTGGACTGCCTCCAGATCGCCGTGCCACGCTTCCGTCATGTCTGGAACTGGGATTGCCTTGGTGAGTCGGCGGCACGTCGACCTCGGCCGCATGTCCAGCGCCATCTGTCCGGTCCGCTGAGAGCACCCTCCAGCACCACCGGATTTCCCGCCTCGCCTCGTCCCCGCGCAACGACGCGCGCCGAAGCGCAATGATGCCGTGCGCCGTACCCGCAGTTCAGAGCCTCCCTCCCGTCACCCGACCGCCACCCCTCATCGACGGCGCTCCGCGCCGACCCCATCACTCGCTGCCTTGAAGGACATAACAACCATGGCCGCCACCCCGGAGAAGCCCGCTGCCGCGACCCCCCGCCGCAAGGTGAGCCGTCACCGCGGCGAGGGTCAGTGGGCGATGGGCCACTTCACGCCGCTCAACGGCAACGAGCAGACCAAGAAGGACGACGACGGTCTCAATGTGCGGACACGCATTGAGACGATCTACTCCAAGCGGGGCTTCGACTCGATCGACCCCGGCGATCTGCGCGGCCGTATGCGCTGGTGGGGGCTGTACACCCAGCGCAAGCAGGGCATCGACGGCGGCAAGACGGCCATCCTGGAGCCGGAGGAGCTGGACGACAGCTACTTCATGCTCCGCGTCCGTATCGACGGCGGCGCGCTGACCACCGCCCAGCTCCGCGTCATCGGCGAGATCTCGCAGGAGTTCGCGCGCGGCACCGCCGACATCACCGACCGGCAGAACGTCCAGTACCACTGGATCCGCGTCGAGGACGTCCCCGAGATCTGGAACCGCCTGGAGGGCGTCGGCCTCTCCACCGTCACCGCCTGCGGCGACACGCCCCGCGTGATGATCGGCTCCCCCGTCGCGGGCATCGCCGAGGACGAGATCATCGACGGCACGCCGGCCCTGGAGGAGATCAAGCGCCGGGTCCTGAACAACCCGGCGTACTCGAACCTCCCGCGCAAGTTCAAGACCGCGATCTCCGGCTCGCCGGTCTTGGACGTGGTGCACGAGATCAACGACGTGGCGTTCGTCGGCGTCGAACACCCCGAGCACGGACCGGGCTTCGACCTGTGGGTGGGCGGCGGCCTGTCCACCAACCCGAAGCTGGGCGTACGGCTCGGCGCCTGGGTCGCCATCGAGGACGTCCCGGACGTCTACGAGGGCGTCATCTCCATCTTCCGCGACTACGGATACCGGCGGCTGCGCAACCGCGCCCGCCTGAAGTTCCTGGTCGCCGACTGGGGCGCGGAGAAGTTCCGCCAGGTGCTGGAGGACGAGTACCTGAAGCGGAAGCTCACCGACGGCCCCGCGCCCGCCGAGCCCACCAGCCGCTGGCGCGACCACATCGGCGTGCACCGGCAGAAGGACGGCCGCTTCTACGTCGGCTTCGCCCCGCGCGTCGGCCGCGTCGACGGCACCGTCCTGACCAAGGTCGCCGACCTCGCCGAGGCGCACGGCTCGCAGCGGGTGCGCACCACGGTCGAGCAGAAGATGATCGTCCTGGACGTCGAGGAGGGGCAGGTCGACTCGCTGGTCGAGTCCCTGGAGGCGCTGGACCTCACCGCCCGGCCCTCCACCTTCCGGCGCGGCACGATGGCCTGCACCGGCATCGAGTTCTGCAAGCTCGCCATCGTCGAGACCAAGGCGCGCGGCGCCTCGCTGATCGACGAACTGGAGCGCCGCCTCCCGGACTTCGACGAGCCGCTGACCATCAACCTCAACGGCTGCCCCAACGCCTGCGCCCGCATCCAGACCGCGGACATCGGCCTCAAGGGCCAGCTGGTACTGAACGGCAAGGGCGAGCAGGTCGAGGGCTACCAGGTGCACCTGGGCGGCGCGCTGGGCCTGGAGCCCGGCTTCGGCCGCAAGGTGCGCGGTCTGAAGGTCACGGCGGAGGAGCTGCCGGACTACGTGGAGCGCGTCCTGACCCGCTACCAGGCGGAGCGCGAGGACGGCGAGCGGTTCGCCACCTGGGCGGCCCGCGCCACCGAGGAGGCGCTGTCGTGAGCGAGCGTGCCGCGCCCTTCTACTGCCCCTACTGCGGCGACGAGGACCTGCGCCCTCACGAGGAAGGTCACGGCGCGTGGGAATGCGCGGCGTGCAACCGCGCATTCCAGTTGAAGTTCCTCGGGCTGCTCGCCCGGGGTCTTCAGCCCAACTCCACGGGAGGGGAAGCGACGACATGACGGCGATTCAGGAAGAGCGTACGACCGAGGAGCTCAAGGCGCTGGCCGAGCGGGCGGGCCGCGAGCTGGAGGACGCCTCCGCGCTGGACATCCTGCGCTGGGCGGCCGACACCTTCGGCGGCCGGTTCTGCGTGACCTCCTCGATGGAGGACGCGGTCGTCGCCCACCTCGCCTCGCGCGCGCTGCCCGGCGTGGACGTGGTCTTCCTCGACACCGGCTACCACTTCCCGGAGACCATCGGAACCCGGGACGCGGTGGAGGCCGTGATGGACGTCAACGTCATCACGCTCACCCCGCGCCAGAGCGTCGCCGAGCAGGACGCCGAGTACGGCGCGAAGCTGCACGACCGGGACCCCGACCTGTGCTGCGCGCTGCGCAAGGTCAAGCCGCTGGAGGAGGGCCTGACCGCCTACCAGGCGTGGGCGACCGGGCTGCGCCGCGACGAGTCGGAGACCCGGGCGAACACGCCGGTCGTCGGCTGGGACGAGAAGCGGGGCAAGGTGAAGGTCTCCCCCATCGCCAAGTGGTCACAGGAAGATGTGCAAGCGTACGTCGACGAGCACGGGGTCCTCACCAACCCGCTGCTGATGGACGGCTACGCCTCCGTGGGCTGCGCGCCCTGCACCCGCAGGGTGCTGGAGGGCGAGGACGCCCGCGCCGGCCGCTGGGCGGGCCGCGCCAAGACCGAGTGCGGACTGCACGGCTGACATGACGACCCCCACCCCCACCGAGATGCGGACGACGCCCACCAGGACCCGGACTTCCCCCACCGAGACCCAGGAGAACCACGTGACGACCGGAGCCACCGTCTGGCTCACGGGTCTGCCCAGCGCCGGCAAGACCACCATCGCCCGCGAACTCGCCACGCGGCTGCGCGAGGAGGGCCGCCGGGTCGAGCTGCTCGACGGCGACGAGATCCGCGAGTTCCTCTCGGCGGGCCTCGGCTTCGACCGCGCCGACCGGCACACCAACGTGCAGCGCATCGGCTTCGTCGCCGAACTGCTCGCCCGCAACGGCGTCACCGCGCTGGTCCCGGTCATCGCCCCGTACGCGGACAGCCGGGACGCGGTCCGCGAGCGCCACGAGGCGAACGGCACGGCGTACGTGGAGGTGCACGTGGCGACCCCGGTCGAGGTGTGCTCGGTGCGCGACGTGAAGGGCCTGTACGCCAAGCAGGCCGCGGGTGAGCTGACGGGACTCACCGGGGTGGACGACCCGTACGAGGAGCCCGTCAAGCCCGACCTGCGCATCGAGTCGCAGGACCAGACCGTCCAGGAGTCCGCCGCGGCGGTCCACGCGCTGCTCACCGAAAGGGGACTGGCATGACGACGACCGTTGCCGCGGTCCAGGAGGGTACGGCCGGCCCGTACGCCCTCTCCCACCTCGACGCCCTCGAGTCCGAGGCGGTGCACATCTTCCGCGAGGTGGCGGGTGAGTTCGAGCGACCGGTGATCCTCTTCTCCGGCGGCAAGGACTCGATCCTCATGCTGCACCTGGCGCTGAAGGCGTTCGCGCCGGCGCCGGTGCCGTTCTCGCTGCTGCACGTGGACACCGGGCACAACTTCCCCGAGGTCCTGGAGTACCGGGACCGCACGGTCGAGCGGCACGGGCTGCGGCTGCACGTCGCCTCGGTGCAGGACTACATCGACCGGGGGGTGCTCAAGGAGCGCCCGGACGGGACGCGCAATCCGCTGCAGACGCTGCCGCTGACGGAGAAGATCCAGGCCGAGCGGTTCGACGCGGTCTTCGGCGGCGGGCGCCGGGACGAGGAGAAGGCCAGGGCCAAGGAGCGGGTGTTCAGTCTGCGGGACGAGTTCTCGCAGTGGGACCCGCGCCGCCAGCGCCCCGAGCTGTGGAACCTCTACAACGGCCGCCACGCCCCCGGTGAGCACGTCCGCGTGTTCCCCCTGTCGAACTGGACCGAGCTGGACGTGTGGCAGTACATCGCCCGCGAGGGCATCGAGCTGCCCGCCATCTACTACGCGCACGAGCGGGAGGTCTTCGCCCGTGCCGGGATGTGGCTGACCGCCGGCGAGTGGGGCGGTCCCAAGGACGGGGAGAGCGTCGTCAAGCGCCGGGTGCGCTACCGCACGGTCGGGGACATGTCCTGCACCGGTGCCGTCGACTCCGACGCCGACAGCATCGAGAAGGTGATCACCGAGATCGCCGCGTCCCGGCTGACCGAGCGCGGCGCGACGCGGGCCGACGACAAGATGTCCGAGGCCGCGATGGAAGACCGCAAGCGCGAGGGGTACTTCTAGCCATGAGCACCACCACCGAAGTCCTCTCCGAGACGACCCTGCTGCGGTTCGCGACCGCCGGGTCCGTCGACGACGGCAAGTCCACCCTGGTCGGGCGGCTCCTGCACGACTCCAAGTCGGTCCTCACCGACCAGCTGGAGGCCGTCGAGCGCGCCTCCGCCAGCCGCGGCCAGGAGGCCCCGGACCTGGCGCTGCTCACCGACGGCCTGCGGGCCGAGCGGGAGCAGGGCATCACGATCGACGTCGCCTACCGCTACTTCGCCACCCCGCGCCGCCGGTTCATCCTGGCCGACACCCCGGGGCACGTGCAGTACACGCGGAACATGGTGACCGGCGCGTCCACGGCCGAGCTGACGGTGATCCTGGTCGACGCCCGCAACGGGGTGGTCGAGCAGACCCGCCGGCACGCCGCGATCGCCGCGCTGCTGCGGGTGCCGCACGTGGTGCTGGCCGTGAACAAGATGGACCTGGTCGACTACAAGGAGCCCGTCTTCGCCGCGATCGCCCGGGAGTTCACGGCGTACGCGACCGAGCTGGGTGTGCCCGAGGTGACCGCGATCCCGATCTCGGCGCTGACCGGGGACAATGTGGTGGAGCCGTCGGCGGTCATGGACTGGTACGGCGGCCCGACCGTGCTGGAGCACCTGGAGACCGTCCCGGTCAGCCACGACCTGGCGCACTGCCACGCGCGGCTGCCGGTGCAGTACGTGATCCGGCCGCAGAGCGCCGAGCACCCCGACTACCGGGGCTACGCGGGGCAGATCGCCGCCGGCACCTTCCACGTCGGCGAAGAGGTCAAGATCCTCCCCTCGGGCCGTACGACGAAGGTCGCCGGGATCGACCTGCTCGGCGCGCCGGTCGACGCGGCGTGGACGCCGCAGTCGGTGACGCTGCTGCTTCAGGACGACGTCGACGTCTCCCGCGGTGACCTGATCGTGCCGGCCAAGGACGCCCCGGACACCACCCAGGACGTGGAGGCCACCGTCTGCCACGTCGCCGACGCGCCCCTCACGGTCGGCCACCGGGTGCTGCTCAAGCACGGCACCCGCACGGTGAAGGCCATCGTCAAGGACATCCCGGCCCGCCTCACCCTCGACGACCTGTCCCTGCACCCGCACCCCGGGCAGCTCGTCGCCAACGACATAGGCCGCGTCAAGATCCGTACCGCCGAGCCGCTGCCCGCCGACTCCTACGCCGACTCCCGGCGCACCGGCTCCTTCATCCTCATCGACCCCGCCGACGGCACCACACTGACGGCCGGCATGGTCGGCGAGTCCTTCGCCGCGCCGGAGCCGGTCAAGGACGCGGCGGACGACGACGGATGGGACTTCTGAGCATGAACTCCCCCGACTTCTACTCCACGTTCGCCAAGGAAGGCGGCCGCGTAGGCAGCGGCGCACTCGGCAGCGGGCAGGGCGGAGTGGCGCGATGTGTGCGTTGACGTACGCGCACCGCATGCGCGCCCGCACCCCCCACCCGTACAGCCGAAGACCTGCCGACCTCCCGGCCACGACCTGACACCTCGGACGAACCGACAGGCGTGACCGCCGGGCCAACGAGAGGAACACCTCCCGTGCCTGCCACCTCCGCTCTGCGCCGCACGCTCGCGGTCATAGCCGCCCTGCCGCTCCTGACCCTGGCCGCCTGCGGGTACGGCTCCGAGTCCAAGGACGACGACACCGCCAAAGCCGCCTCGGGCGCCGAGAAGATCGACGGTCTCGACTCCGTGCGGATCGGCTACTTCGGCAACATCACCCACGCCACGCCGCTGGTCGCCAACCAGCAGGGCTTCTTCCAGAAGGCGCTGGGCGGCACCCAGGCCAAGTACGCGATCTTCAACGCGGGCCCGTCCGAGATCGAGGCGCTGAACTCCGGTTCCATCGACATCGGCTGGATCGGCCCCTCCCCGTCGATCAACGGCTACACCAAGTCCGGCGGCAAGGACCTGCGGATCATCGGCGGTTCGGCGTCCGGTGGCGTGAAGCTGGTGGTCAATCCGGACAAGATCAAGACACTGGACGACGTCAAGGGGAAGCGGATCGCGACCCCGCAGCTCGGCAACACGCAGGACGTGGCGTTCCTCAACTGGATCGCCGAGCAGGGCTGGAAGGTCGACGCCCAGAGCGGCAAGGGTGACGTCACGGTGGTCCGCAGCGACAACAAGGTGACCCCCGACGCCTACAAGTCCGGTTCCCTGGACGGCGCGTGGGTGCCCGAGCCGACCGCGTCCAAGCTGGTCGCCGAGGGCGGCAAGGTGCTCCTGGACGAGTCGGACCTGTGGCCCGGCAAGAAGTTCGTGATCACGAACATCATCGTGTCGCAGAAGTTCCTCAAGGAGCACCCGAAGGCCGTGGAGGCGGTGCTGAACGCCTCCGTCGACACCAACGCGTGGATCGCCGCCCACCCCGACGAGGCCAAGGCCGCGGCCAACAAGCAGCTGGAGAAGGACAGCGGCAAGGCGCTGCCCGCCGACGTCCTGGACCCGGCCTGGAAGTCGATCAACATCATCGACGACCCGCTGGCCGCCACCCTCCACGCCCAGGCCGACCACGCGGTGAAGGCCGGTCTGCTGGAGAAGCCGAACCTCGACGGCATCTACGACCTCACGCTCCTCAACAAGATCCTCCAGGCCAAGGGCAAGCCCGCGGTCGACGACGCCGGTCTCGGCGTGAAGTAAGCCCGCACCCGAACCGTCCCCAGGAGGTGACGACCATGGCGACGCCCACGACCCTCGCCAAGGCGGCCGACGGCACCGCGTCGGTCACGCACGCCGCACGGATCGAGCACGTCTCGAAGTCGTTCGCGGGCCCCGCCGGGCAGCAGCTCGTACTGGACGACATCACCCTCGATGTCGCCCAGGGCGAGTTCGTCACCCTCCTGGGGGCGTCCGGCTGCGGCAAGTCCACGCTGCTCAACCTGGTGGCGGGCCTCGACCGGCCCAGCGCCGGCGAGATCAGCACCGACGGGCGCCCGGCCCTGATGTTCCAGGAGCACGCGCTGTTCCCGTGGCTGACGGCGGGCAAGAACATCGAACTCGCCCTGAAGCTGCGGGGCGTACAGAAGAACGAGCGCCGCGAGCGCGCGGAGCAACTGCTCGAACTGGTGCGGCTCAAAGGCGCGTACGGCAAGCGGGTGCACGAGCTGTCGGGCGGTATGCGCCAGCGCGTCGCGCTCGCCCGCGCCCTGGCGCAGGAGAGCAAGCTGCTGCTGATGGACGAGCCGTTCGCGGCGCTGGACGCCATCACGCGGGACGTGCTGCACGACGAGCTGACCCGGATCTGGCGCGAGACGCGCGTGTCGGTCCTGTTCGTCACGCACAACGTGCGCGAGGCCGTCCGGCTCGCCGAGCGCGTGGTGCTGCTGTCCTCGCGTCCCGGCCGGGTGGCCCGTCAGTGGACGGTGGGCATTCCGCAGCCGCGCCGCATCGAGGACACCGCCGTGGCGGAGCTGTCCGTCGAGATCACCGAAGAACTGCGTGGGGAGATCCGCCGACATGGCCAGCACTGACACGTCGCGTCCCGCCGAGGAGACCGGCGCGGACGACGCGGAGAAGGGGACCGTGAAGGACGCCTCTCCGAAGGACGGCTCTCCGAAGGACGGCGGGGACCTCGCCGGCCTGGAGGCGGGCCTGGACGCGCTGGAGACGGTGCAGCAGGGCCGCAAGCCCTTCCGGCAGACCTTCGTGGAGAAGATCCTGCCGCCCGCGCTCGCCGTGCTGCTGGTGCTGGCGGCGTGGCAGGCGCTGGTCTCCTTCAAGATCGTCGACGACCCCTCGAAGCTGCCCGCCCCGGGGGACGTGTGGGACGTCGTCCGCCAGGCGTGGCTCCAGGGCGACCTGCTCGGCTACATCTGGACCAGCGTCTCGCGCGGTCTGCTCGGCTTCTGCTTCGCGCTGGTGATCGGCACCCCGCTGGGGCTGCTGGTGGCGCGGGTGAAGTTCGTGCGGGCGGCGATCGGCCCGATCCTGTCCGGCCTCCAGTCCCTGCCGTCGGTGGCCTGGGTGCCGCCGGCCGTGATCTGGCTGGGCCTGAACAACTCGATGATGTACGCCGTCATCCTGCTCGGCGCCGTCCCGTCCATCGCCAACGGCCTGGTGTCCGGCGTCGACCAGGTGCCCCCGCTGTTCCTGCGGGCGGGCCGCACGCTGGGCGCGACGGGGCTCAAAGGCACTTGGCACATCGTGCTGCCGGCCGCGCTGCCCGGCTATGTGGCCGGTCTCAAGCAGGGCTGGGCGTTCTCCTGGCGCTCGCTGATGGCCGCCGAGATCATCGCGTCCTTCCCCGATCTCGGCGTCGGGCTCGGTCAGTTGCTGGAGAACGGCCGCAACGCCAGTGACATGGCGATGGTGTTCGAGGCCATCCTGCTCATCCTCATCGTCGGTATCGCCATCGACCTGCTGATCTTCAGCCCGCTGGAGCGGTGGGTGCTGCGCAGCCGCGGTCTGCTGGTCAAGAGCTGAGGCAGGTCATGTCCGCGCCGGTGCTTCTCGTCATCGCCCACGGCAGCCGCGATGCGCGGCACGCCGCGACCGTGCACGCCCTGGTCCGCCGGGTCAGGGCGCTGCGTCCGGACGTACGGGTGGAGACCGGCTTCCTGGACTTCAACGTGCCCTCCGTGCGGGGCGTGCTGGAGTCGCTGGAGACGGAGGGCGTGCGGGACGTGGTGGCGCTGCCGCTGCTGCTGACCCGCGCCTTCCACGCCAAGGCGGACATCCCGGCGGTCCTCGCGTCGGCGCCGCCGCGGCTGAGGATCCGGCAGGCGGATGTGCTCGGCCCCTCGCCGCTGCTCCTGTCGGCGCTGGAGCGGCGGCTGTACGAGGCGGGTCTGACCCCCGCCGACAAGTCCTCGACCGGGGTCGTGCTGGCCTCGGCGGGGTCCTCGGACCCGGAGGCGATCGCAGTGATCGCTGATATCGCGCGGGAGTGGCGGCACACCGGTTGGTGCGCCGTGCGGCCTGCGTTCGCCTCCGCATCCCTCCCCCGCACCGAGGACGCGGTACGGCAGCTGCGCGCGCTGGGCTGTGAGCGCGTCGCCGTCGCCCCGTACGTCCTGGCCCCCGGCTTCCTGCCGGACCGCATCGCGCGGGGCGCGGCGGAGGCGGACCATCTCGCGGACGTGCTCGGTCCGGCGCCGGAGGTGGCGCGGGTGCTGCTGGAGCGGTACGGCGCGGCGCGGGTGCCGGCGCTGGCGGCGGTGGGGGCCTGACGCCGGGCCGGCGCCGCCGGGGCGGGTGGCCGGGTCGCGGTCAGGGTCCCGTCAGTTCCACGAGTTTCGTCACCGTGTTCCAGTTGCGGCTGGTGGCGATCACGCCCTTGTTGACGCGGGGCCTGGCGAGGGCCTGGGCGAGCTTGGAGCGGCCGAGGCCGTCGGGGGCGTAGAGGTAGAGGCAGCGGTCGCCGAGGCGGAAGTCCTCGGGGCGGAAGGCGGCGCGGTCGATCGCCGCGAAGCGCTCCTCGTCGACGGGTGCGGAGAAGTAGGTGACGTGCAGTTGCCTGGCCTCCAGGTCGGCGGCGGGGAACGGGCAGTCGTCGGCGACGGCCTTGAGGTAGGGGTGGTCGCGGACGATCACGTCCACGGGGAAGCCGAAGCGCCGCTCGATCGCCGTCGTCAACCCGGCGGCCAGGGACTCCTCGTCGCCGTGGCCGGAGGCGAACACCACCTGGCCGCTCTGGAGATGGCTGCGGACGGACGTGTGCCCGAGTTCTTCCAGGAGCGCGCGCAGATCGGCCATCGGTACCTTCTTCGCGCCGCCCACGTTGATCCCGCGCAGCAGCGCCGCGTACGTCGTCGTCATGGGCCCACCCTAGAGGGGCCCCGCGCGGACGCCCCGGCACCCTGACGCGCGGCGCCCGCGACCCCGGTGGATGTAGGGGGCCACGGTCCTCCTCAGTGGTGACGGGTGCCGGTACGGAGGGATGACCCGGCGCCGCCGTACCTCACCGAGGAGCACGACGACCTGTCCTTACGCGGCCCATACCTTCGTAGGGCGAGGTGGCGGCAGGGGGCCGTCACCGGTCACGAGGGGGCGGAGACCCGTCATGGGGAACCGAGAGACACGGGTGCGGGGCATAGCCGCGCGGGCCGGCGGCTGGAGTGCCCGGCACCGGTGGGCCGCCGTCGGGATCTGGATCCTGTTCGTCGTCCTGGCGGTGGGGCTCGGTTCCGCGGCGGGCCGGGTGGACGTCAAGGAGAGCGATCAGATGGGCGGCGAGACGCACACCGCCGCCCGGATCGTCGAGGACGCCGGGATCGACGAGCCGGCGAGCGAGACGGTGCTGATCCAGTCGGAGGACGGCGGCCTCAAGGCCACGGACGCCGGCTTCCGCGCGGCGGTCGGCGCGGTCGTCACGGCGGTGGAGGGCACCGGGAAGGTCACGGGGGTGACCTCGCCGTACGAGGCGGGGACGGTCTCGAAGGACGGCCGCAGCGCGCTGGTCCGGTTCGACATGCGCGGTGACGCGGAGACCGCGGGCGAGCGGGTCGAGCCGGTGCTGAACGCGGTGCAGGACGTCCAGAAGGAGCACGAGGCGCTGCGGATCGAGGAGATCGGCGGCGCCAGCATGATGAAGGCGTTCGACGACGCGTTCGGCGACGATTTCAAGAAGGCCGAGTACTCGGCGGTCCCGGTGGCGCTCGGCATCCTGCTCGTCGCGTTCGGCGCGCTGGTGGCGGCGCTGGTGCCGGTGGCGCTGGCGATCACCGCGATCGCCGCGACGATGGGCCTGATGGGCCTGGTCAGCCATCTCCAGCCGATGAGCGACACCGCCAACTCCGTGATGCTGCTGGTCGGTCTGGCCGTCGGCGTCGACTACTGCCTGTTCTATCTGCGCCGTGAGCGCGAGGAGCGGGCCGCCGGGCGGGACGCGCAGACCGCGCTCCGGATCGCCGCCGCCACCAGTGGCCGCGCGATCGTCGTCTCCGGTGTCACGGTGTGCGTGGCGATGGCGGGCATGCTGTTCACCGGCATCGCCGAGTTCGAGGCGATGGGTTTGGCCTCGCTGATGGTGGTCGCGGTCGCGATGGTCGGCTCGGTGACGGTGCTGCCGGCGCTGCTGTCACTGCTGGGCGAGCGGGTGGAGAAGGGCAGGGTGCCTTTCCTGCGCCGCCGCCGTCCGCGCGGTGCCGACGAGGGCAGCCGCTTCTGGACGGCGGTCCTGAACCGCGTCCTCGCCAAGCCGCTGCTCGCCGCCGTGGTCGCCGTCGGCGCGCTGCTGGCCGTCGCCGCGCCCGCCCTCGGCATGAAGACGCAGAACCTCACGCTGGACCAGGAGTTCGGGGACTCGCTGCCCCTCGTGCAGACGTACGACCGGGTCAACGAGGCGTTCCCGGGCGGGTCGGACCCGGCCGAGGTGGTCGTGAAGGCCGACGACATCGACTCCCCCGAGGTACGGGCCGCGCTGGCCGACTTCCGGGCACGGGCGGTCAGTTCGGGCGCTTCGCGCGGCCCGGTCGACGTCACCGTGCACTCCGCGCAGAACGTCGCGCTGATCTCCGTCCCGCTGGTCGGCGGCTCCGACCAGGACACGGCCGGCGAGAGTCTGACGACACTGCGGGACGACGTACGGCCCGCGACGCTCGGGAAGATCGACGGGGCGGAGGCGCCGATCACCGGTCAGGTCGCCGGCAGCAAGGACTTCAACGACCAGCTGATCGGCTCGGTCCTGCCGGTCTTCGCCTTCGTGGTGGTCTTCGCCTTCCTGCTGATGCTGCTGTCCTTCCGCTCGCTGACGGTCGCGGTCACCTCGATCCTGCTCAACCTGCTGTCGGTGGGCGCCGCGTACGGCATCCTGGTCGCCGTCTTCCAGCACGGCTGGGGCGCCTCGCTGGTGGGCGCGGAGGGCGTGGGCGCCATCGTCACCTGGCTGCCGCTGTTCCTCTTCGTGATCCTGTTCGGGCTGTCGATGGACTACCACGTGTTCGTGGTCTCCAGGATCCGCGAGGCGCGGCTGCGCGGGCGCAGCACGCCCGACGCGATCCGGCACGGCGTGGTCACGACGGCGGGGGTCGTCACCAGCGCCGCCGTCATCATGGTCGCGGTGTTCGCGATCTTCGGGACGCTGTCCATGCAGTCCATGAAGCAGATGGGTGTGGGCCTGGCCGCGGCGGTGCTGATCGACGCGACGGTCATCCGGGGGGTGCTGCTGCCCGCCGTGATGTCGCTGCTCGGCGAGCGCAACTGGTATCTGCCGAAGTGGCTGCACCGGCTGCCGGACCTCACCCACGACGAGTCGCCCGGGGCGATCGCGCCGCAGGTCCGGGACGGCGAGCGAGGGGAGCGGGGTGAGCGGGTCGGGGTCTGACCGGCGCGCGCACGGCAGGGCCCGCCGGCCCTCGGGGAACGTCCCGGGGGCCGGCGGGCCCTTCTCGCCGATGCGCTCAGGCCGTGCGCGCGGCGGCCGCCGCCACCTCCGCCTCGATGAGGTCGGCGGCGCGCCGGGTGCCGCCCTCCCGGGCCGTCTGCGCCTGGACCTCCTTCAGGCGCCCGGCCACCTCCGGGTCGTCGACCAGGGCGAGGGCGGCGGTGCGCAGCGCCTCGGCGGTGGCTTCCTCGGTCAGGAACTTCCGGGCGACGCCGAGACCCTCCAGCATGTCCGCGTTGGCGAACTGGTCCGCCGCCTGCGGTACGGCGATCATCGGCGTGGCCGTGACCAGGCCCTCCTGGCTGCCGCCCGCCCCCGCGTGGGTGACGAACAGGTCGGCCTGCCGGAGGATCGCCAACTGCGGCACCCAGGAACGTACTTCGACGCTGTCCGGTACGTCGCCCAGGTCGGCGGCCTCCACGTGCTTGCCGACCTGGAGCACCACGTGCCAGCCGGGCAGGTCGCCGAATGCCTTGACGCACTCCCGGTAGAAGGCGGGCTGCTTGGTGAAGGCGGATCCGAGGGAGACGAGTACGACCTTCTCGGCGCCCTCGGGCCGCGTCCACGTGCCCTCGGAGCCGCGCTCGCCCTGGCAGGCGCCGACGAAGGTGTACGTCTTCTCGTCCACCCGGTCGGCGTTGAGCTGGAGCGCCTTGGGGATCAGGACCAGGGAGCGGTCGGGGCGGCCGGTGAAGGGGTCCGGGTGCGTGGTGATCCCGTTCTCCTCCAGCCAGGCCTGGAAGCGGGCGTAGTACGCCTGGCCGCGCTCGGTCCTGCGCGGCTCCTCCCACATGGGTTCGGCGACCTCCTTGTCGTATCCCTCCCAGGCGACCATGCAGGGCGACAGGGAGATGGCGGGCACGCCCCAGCGGTGGGCGAGGACGCGGGCGGGGTAGGAGGCGATGTCGTGCAGGACGAGGTCGGGTTCGTCGCCCTCGAAGGCCTCGATGAGCTGGGGCAGGGCCTGGACGGCGTCGTTCAGGAAGGGCTCCATGTTGTCGAGGAGGGTGCTGCCCCACGCCTCGGGGTCGGCGTCGGGGCCGGGCAGGGTGCTGTTCCACAGCTTGGGTTCGGCGCCGGCCTCGGCGGCCTTGTGCGCGAGGGCGGGCGGGATCGCGTAGCTCACGCGGTGTCCCCGCGCCACCAGCTCCCGGATCACTTCCAGGCTGGGGTTCACGTGGCCGTGGGCGGCGATGGAGAACATGGCGATATGCGCGGGCGAGGTCATGCGTGAACCGTAAACGAGACGAGACGTATCGTGCAACCTGCTTTCGGGGTTCTCTTTTGCGCTCACGCCGCCAGCTCCCCGTGCAGCCGCAGCCACCGGTCCGGCGCCACCTCGCCGACGAGGACGTCCCGGTCCAGCCGCGCGGCCCGGAACGCCGCGTCGACCCGGCGCCGGGGGTGCGCGCGGCGCAGGGAGGCGTGCAGTGAGCCGCCGACGCCGGTGTAGCCCAGCTCGACCAGATCCGCCCAGCTCCGGAGGGCGGCGGCGTCGGTGAGCAGGGGGGCGGGGCGGCGTTCGAGGCGGAGGATTCCGGCGTCCACGCGGGGCGCGGGCCTGAACCGGTACCGGTCCACCCGCCCCATCAGCCGCCACGCGTGCCACGGCCAGGTGCGGACGGTGAGCAGCGTCCAGCGGCCGTAGTCGCCGGTGCGTTTGCGGGCGTATTCCAACTGGGTGAGGAAGGTGGCGTCGGTGAGGTGGGGTGCGGTCAGGCACCAGTCGACGATGTCGGCGGTGCGGGAGAAGGGCACGTTCCCGGCGACGGCGAACGGCGTGCACGGTGGCCGCGCGGCCAGGAAGTCCCCGGCGACGACGCGGACGTGCGGGGTGCGCGCGAAACGGGCGCGGAGCGCGGGGACGAGCCGGGGGTCGAGCTCGTAGGCGGGCAACTCCCGGGCGCGGCGGGCGAGTGGCGCGGTGAGGGCGCCTTGGCCGGCGCCGGCTTCGAGGAGGAGCGGAGGGTTTCGGTCCTCGGGGGCGGCGAGCCGGGCGAGGTACTCGGCGGTGGCGCGGTCGGCGAGGAAGTTCTGCGAGAGCGTGCGGGCACGCTGGGTGGGGCGGGCCATGGCCTGCGGTCCTTTGGCTTCCGTGACAGGGGCGGAAGAGGGCAGCCGAGGGCCCTGACCGGAAGACGAAGGCGAAAAAGGGGATGCGGAGGCTCAGCCCCGCCGTGCGCGCACCGGGCGCGTCAGCGGCGAGGGGTCCCCGGGCCGGTCAGGGCTCCGGGGCGGCGACGCATCCTGACGGAGTACGTGCAGCCCCGGCCGAGACCGGAGTCGAAAATCGCGTGGAAAGCTGCCACGCAGGGGACGGTAGGGGGCGCCGGGCGGGGCGGGCAACGGGTTTTCGGGCGGGGCCCTTGGACGAGCGACCGTCACCCCGGGCCGCCGTCACCTCTGGTACCGGGCGAGGACGAGGTTGCCGTCCTTCTCCAGGCGGTCGCGCAACTCGTCCGAGTCGATGGCGCCGTTGTAGTACTCCTGGAGCGCCGGGGTCGCCACCTTGTCCTTCCATTCGGGGTAGCCCCGGACGGACTGGGCGGGGGCGGTACGGAGGTGGGTGGCGAGGGCGGTGCCGACGGACCAGCCGTGGTCGGTGGTGTGCAGGGCGGGGGCGCCGAGGGCCTGGGTGCCGGTGGGGAGCATCCAGTCGCCGAGGGCGAGGCGGACCATGTTGTCCGGCTGGAGGAGGAAGTCGAGGAAGGCGGCGGCCTCCTTCTTGTGCGGGGAGTCCTCGGCGATGGAGAGGGTCTGCGGGCTGACGCCCTGGGTGAGGCTGCCGTCGGCGCCGGCCGGGGCGGGCAGCACCTGCCAGTCGAAGCCGTCGGGGGCCTGCTGCTCGATCTGCTGGCGGTAGGAGAAGCCGAGCGGCACCATCGCGTACGTGCCCGCGAAGAAGCCGGGCAGGGTGTCGGAGCCGCCGCTGCCGAGGGTGGTGGCGGGGGCGCTGCGGTCGGTGCGCACCTGGTCGCGGATGGTACGGGGGACGACTCGGTCGGCCGCCTCGAAGCGGACGGTGACCTTGCCGTCGGCGCCCCGGTGGAAGAGCTGCCCGCCGGTGGACAGGGCGAGATTGAGCGTGGCGGAGACCGGCTCCTTGAGCGGCCAGGCCACGCCGTACGTCCCGTCGCCGGTCAGTCGCGCGGTGACGTCCCGGAACTCGTCCCAGGTCCAGGGGCGTTCGGGCGTCGGGAGGCGGACGCCGGACTTCTTCAGCAGGGCCGTGTTGGCGACGAGGACGCGCGGTTCCTGGAGGAACGGCACGCCGTAGACCCCGTCGCCGAAGGCGACCGTCTCCCAACTCCGCTGCGGGATGTCCGACTTCAGCCGTCCGGGCAGCAGGTCGGTGAGGTCGGCCAGGTAGCCGCCGTAGGCGAAGTCCGCGAGGTCGTCGGAGGCGTCGTGGATGATGTCGGGGGCCTCGCCGCCCTCGAAGGAGGTGAGGAGCTGGTCGTGGACGCTGTCCCAGCTGCCCTGCACGTACTCGACCCGCACCTCGGGGTGGGCCGCGTTCCACTCCCGCACCAGCTCCCTGTTGGCCCGTACGGACTCCTCCTGCCAGGCCAGCGACTGGAACCGGAGGGTGATCCGGCCGCCGTCGGCGCCGTCGCCGCCGCCTCCGGTGCAGCCGGCGAGCAGCAGGGTGAACAGGACGAGCACCGCCGTGATCCTCGTACGCATCAGCTCTTCACCGCCCCGGCGAGCATGCCGCCCGTGATCCGCCGCTGGATGAGCGCGAAGACCACCAGCGAGGGCAGCGTCGCGAGGAAGGCCGCCGCGGCGAGCGGCCCGAGGTCGGCGACGCCCTCGGCGCCGATGAAGTGGGTGAGGACCACGGGGAGGGTCTGCTTCTCCGGTGTCTTCAGCAGCACCAGCGCGAAGAAGAACTCGTTCCACGCCGTGATGAACGCGAACAGCGCCGTCGCCACGATCCCCGGCGCGAGCAGCGGGGCGGTCACCGACACCAGGATCCGCAGCCGCCCGGCGCCGTCGACCGCCGCCGCCTCCTCCAGCTCGGCCGGCACGGCCCGTACGTACCCGGCGAGCATCCACAGCGCGAACGGCAGCGACCACACGACGTACACCATCACCAGCCCGGGGACGGAGTTGATCAGCCGCAGGTTCTTCAGCACCAGGAAGAGCGGGATGATCAGCAGGACGAAGGGGAACGCCTGGCTGACCACGACCCACCCGGTGGCCGCCCTGGTGAGCCGGCCCCGGTGCCGGGCCATGACGTACGCCATCGGCGTGGCGATCAGCACCGCGATCGCGGCGGCGCCGAGCGCGGCGAGCAGGGAGTTGAGCGCGGCGTGCAGCAGCGGCTGCTCGTCGAATGCCTGCCGGAAGTTGTCGAGGGTGGGGTCCTTCGGGATCCACGTCGGGTGCAGGCTCGCCAGCTCGCGCGGCGGCTTGAACGCGGTGGACAGCAGCCACAGCAGCGGAAAGGCCAGGAAGACGAGGTACGCGAGCAGCGCCGCGTACTGGCCCACGCGGGCTCCGGTCGAGGTCCTCACGCCTCGTCACCTCCCTTGAGCCGGCCGGCGAGGAAGACGGCCAGCAGGATCGCGATCACGGCGACCATGACGCAGCCCATCGCCGCCGCGTAGCCGAACTGCCCGTAGCGGAAGGCCTCTTCGTAGGCGAAGAGCATGGGCAGCCGGGTGCGTCCGCCGGGGCCGCCGCTGGTCAGCACGTAGACCAGGGCGAAGGAGTTGAAGTTCCAGATGAGGTTGAGCGCGGTGATGGCGACGGCGATGGGTCTCAGGGCGGGCCAGGTCACCGTGCGAAAGCGCCGCCAGGCCCCGGCACCGTCCACGGCGGCGGCCTCGTGCAGTTCGCGCGGGGTGTTCTGGAGTCCGGCGAGCAGGGCGACCGTCGTCTGCGGCATGCCGGCCCAGACGCCGACGACGATGACGGCGGGCAGCGCGGTGCCGAGGCCGCTGAGCCAGTCCCGTCCGTCGCCGAGGCCGAGGTCGCGCAGGGTCTCGTTGAGGATGCCGGCGTCCGGGTTGTAGACGAGGCGCCACATGACGCCGACGACGACCTCGGGCATCGCCCAGGGCACGATCGCGAGGGCGCGGGCCACCCAGCGCAGACGGAGGTTCTGGTTGAGCAGCAGGGCGAGGCCGAGGGCGAGCAGGAACTGCGGCACGGTGACGCCGACGGCCCACACCAGGCCGATCCGGAAGGACTCCCAGAACAGCGTGTCGTGCAGCAGGTCCTGGAAGTTGAGGGTGCCGATCCACCGGGTGGGCTCGGTGCGGCCGGACTGGGCGTCGGTGAAGGCCAGCAGGATGCCGTAGAGCAGGGGGCCGACGCTGAGGACCAGGATGGGGATCAGCGCGGGCAGCACCAGGAGCCAGGCGCCGTGGCCGGCCCCGAGCCGTGGCCGGTCCGCGCCGGGCGCGCGGCGCGCCGCCCCTCTGGTCGGCTCGGTCACCGACGTCACGCGATCAGCCCCTTTCGCCCGGTCCGGTCGGCAGCTTGGTCATGCTCGTGACAGGGCGGTGCCTCGTCAAGGGCCTGCGCACACGCCCCCACCTGTACGAATGCGACACTGGCCGGCGGGCACCGCGGTGGGTGCCTACGGCACGGACACGGAGGCGCGGACGATGGACGAGGCACGGGCGCGGGAGGTGCTGGCCGCGGCGGAGGTGCTGCCCGGCCCGGCGCGGGAGGCACGGCTGCTCTCCCTCGGCGAGAACGCGGTGTTCGCCGCCGGCGGCCTGGTCGTCAAGGTGGGCCGCGACGCGGAACTCCTGGACCGCGCCCGCCGGGAACTGGCCGTCGCCCTCTGGCTGGAGGAGACCGGCGTGCCGGCGGTGCGGGCGGCCGGTCCGGTGGCGCGGCTCGTCGACGGGCACCCGGTGACCGTGTGGCGGCGGCTGCCCGAGGCGGTGCGGCCCGCCGAACCCCGGGACGTGGCCGTGCTGCTGCGGCTGGTCCACGAACTGCCCCTCCCCTCCTTCGCACTGCCGCCCCGCGAGCTGCTGGGCGGTGTGGAACGCTGGCTGCGCCTCGCGGGCGACGCGATCGACCCCGCCGACGCCGCGTATCTCCGCGAGCGCCGGGACGGCTTCGCGGACGCCGCCGCCGCGCTCGCCCCGCACCTGACGCCGGGCCCGATCCACGGCGACGCGCTGCCCCGCAATGTGCACGTCGGTCCCGACGGGCCGGTCCTGGTGGACCTGGAGACCTTCTCCGCCGACCTGCGCGAGCACGACCTGGTGGTCCTCGCCCTCAGCCGCGACCGCTACGGGCTGCCCGCCGAGGCGTACGACGCCTTCACCGCGGCCTATGGCTGGGACGTGCGCGAGTGGGACGGCTGCGCGGTGCTGCGGGGCGCCCGGGAGACGGCGAGCTGCGCCTGGGTGGCCCAGCACGCGCCGAGCAACCCCAAGGCGCTGGCCGAGTTCGAGCGCAGGGTCGCGTCGCTGCGGGACGGCGACCCGACGGTGCGCTGGTACCCCTTCTGACACCGAGGCGCCGAGACGCCGAGACGTCTTGGCGAGGCCGGTCGGACCGTCCGGCCGGTCAGACCGTCGAGCCGGCCGACTCCCGCACCGGCCAGGTCCCGTCGACCACGGCCGTGTCGTCGCCCTTGCGGCGCAGGAAGTTCTGGAAGTCCGCCGCCCACTCGGCGTACCACTCGATCTGGCGGCGGTGCAGCTCCGCCGGGCCGAGGGCCGCGACCTTGGGGTGGCGGCCGGCTATCGCGCAGGCCAGCCGGGCCGCGGCGAGCGCGTCGGCGGTGGCGTCGTGGGCGGCGTCGAGCGGGACGCCGTACTCCCGGCAGACCGCCTCCAGATTGCGCTTGCCTCTGCGGTACCGGTCGACGGAGCGGTCGATGGTGTACGGGTCGACGACCGGCGCGGGATCGGCTCCGCCGAGGCGCTCGCGCAGGGACGGCAGCCCGTGGCGGCGCAGTTCGGCCGAGAGCAGGGTGAGGTCGAAGGCCGCGTTGTAGGCGACGACCGGGACGCCCGTGCGCCAGTGGTCCGTGAGGACGCCCGCTATGGCGTCGGCGACCTGGTCGGCGGGGCGGCCCTCGGAGGCCGCGTGCTCGTTGGTGATGCCGTGCACCGCGACCGCGTCGGCCGGGATCTCCACGCCCGGGTCGGCCAGCCATTCCCGGCGGCCCAGCGGCTCCCCGCCCCTGACCTCGATCACGGCGCCCGTGACGATGCGCGCCTCGCGCGGGTCGGTGCCCGTCGTCTCCAGGTCGAAGCCGATCAGCAGCTCCCGGTGCCAGTTCATGGGCGGTCCCCCTCCTCGGTGGTGCGTTCCCCCAGTGGTTCCCACCTTCGCACGGGCCACTGACAATCAGAGGATCGCCTTCCGCTTGTGCCCGCTCCGGGCCGCTGGACCAGGGATCACGACACCGGGCGCGCGTCCGCCCACATCAGCTCGAACTCCTCACGGTAGGTGGGGAAAAGTCCGCCTTCGTCGAGGTTCTCCGCCTTGACGACCTTGCCGCCGTTGCGTCCGTTGCGCAGGACCAGGACCGGCGCCTCCATGCCGCGGGAGCGGCGCAGGTAGGACTGGACGACCGCGATGCCGTCGGCGCCGTCCCCGTCGACCAGGTAGGCGGTGAACCGGGGCGTCTCGTCGAAGACCTGGATCTCGAAGGCCCCGGGGTCCCGCAGCCGGGCCCGCACCCGGCGCATGTGCAGGATGTTCATCTCCACGGCGCGGCTCAGCTCGCCCCGCTTGATGCCGAGTTCGCGCTCGCGGCGCTTGATGGCGCTGGAGGCCGGGTTGAGGAAGAGCAGCCGCACCCGGCCGCCGGCCTCGGCCAGGCGCAGCAGGCGGCGGCCGGAGAAGTTCTGCACGAGCAGGTTGAGGCCGATGCCGAGGGCGTCCACGCGGCGGGCGTTGCCGAAGAGGTCCTCGGCGGGGAACTGGCGCAGCAGCCGCACCCGGTCGGAGTGCACGGCGACGACGTCGGCATACCGGTCGCCGACCAGGTCCTCGACGGCGTCGACGGGCAGCCGGCGCGCGGAGGGCACGTCGCTGCCGGCGCCGAGGACCTCCAGGAGCCGTGCGGAGGCGCGTTCGGCCTGGCCCAGGACGGCCTCGGACAGGGCGCGGTTGCGGGAGACGACGTTGCGGGTGACCTCCAGCTCGTCCAGGGCGAGTTCGACGTCGCGGCGCTCGTCCACGTAGGGCTCGAAGCAGGGCCAGTGCTGGACCATCAGCTCGCGCAGCTGGGGCAGGGTGAGGAAGCTGAGGACGTTGTCGTCGGCCGGGTCGAGGAGGTAGCCCTTGCGGCGGCTGACCTCGCGGACGGCGACGGCGCGCTGGACCCACTCCTGTCCGGCGGGCCCGGCGGCGGCGACCACCCAGTCGTCGCCGTGGACGGGTTCGTAGACGGGGCGCAGGACGGCGGCCACGACGGCGCGCAGCCGCTGTTCGACGAGATTGAGCCAGATGTAGGCGCGGCCCGCCCGCTGGGCGCGGGTGCGTACCTCGTGCCAGGCGTCGGCGCCCCAGTCCAGTTCCGGACCGATGGCACCGGCGTTCATCGGCCGCGCCAGGGACACCGCACCGGGCGGGACGTCCGTGGAGTCCCCCTGGTGACCGTCGTCACCAGGAGGCAGCTCCAGCCCTCCCGAGCCCACCCGTGTACCGCCTTCCGCGCTCCCCTGCCCAACGATCAAGGAAGGGTACTCCGGGACAGGTGCGCGGTGCAGCCCGATCGCGGGGCCGGCTTTCCCAACCTCACCGATCCACAAGCGGGTTCCGCCCGTCCGCACTCGGGGGAGTGAGCGGATTCATAGCGGTGACGTGGCGGGGTACAGGGAAGGATCGACGCACACCCATCCGGGAAGGGTGGGAAGGACAACGCCGACGGATGGGTAGGAGGACGTACGTGCGAGGGCCCGCCCGGAGGGGCCCTCGGGTGGTCGTCTCACTTTCGGGGAGACTTCCGGCAGACTCGGAGCCAAGGCGTCCGCACCGGCGCCCCACACCTGAAAGAGTCGTGTTCATGCAGGTCTGGCCTGGAGAGGCGTATCCACTCGGTGCCACGTACGACGGCGCCGGCACCAACTTCGCGGTCTTCACGGAGGCCGCGGACCGAGTAGAGCTGTGTCTGCTGCACGACGACGGCTCGGAGACCGCGATCGAACTGCGCGAGAGCGACGCGTTCGTGCGGCACGCGTACCTGCCGGGGGTGATGCCGGGGCAGCGGTACGGGTACCGCGTGCACGGCCCGTACGCCCCGGAGCGCGGGCTGCGCTGCAACAGCGCCAAGCTGCTCCTCGACCCGTACGCGCGTGCGATCAGCGGCTCGATCCAGTGGGGGGAGGAGGTGTACGGCTACCACTTCGGCGAACCCGAACGGCGCAACGACCTGGACTCGGCGCCCCACACGATGACGTCGGTCGTGGTCAACCCCTACTTCGACTGGGGCGACGACCGCCGCCCCCGGACGGAATACCACCACACGGTGATCTACGAGGCCCATGTGAAGGGCCTGACGATGAAGCACCCCGGCCTGCCCGAGGAGCTGCGGGGCACCTACGCCGCGCTGGCGCACCCGGCGGTCATCGAGCACCTGACCGAGCTGGGGGTGACGGCGCTGGAGCTGATGCCGGTGCACCAGTTCGTCAACGACCACCGGCTGGCCGACATGGGCCTGACCAACTACTGGGGCTACAACACCATCGGCTTCTTCGCCCCGCACAACACGTACGCGTCCTGGGGCGACCGGGGCCAGCAGGTGCTGGAGTTCAAGTCGGCGGTCAAGGCTCTGCACGAGGCGGGCATCGAGGTCATCCTCGACGTGGTCTACAACCACACCGCCGAGGGCAACCACCTGGGTCCGACCCTGTCCTTCAAGGGCCTCGACAACCCCTCGTACTACCGGCTGGCCGACGACCCGCAGTACTACATGGACACCACGGGCACCGGGAACTCGCTGCTGATGCGGTCCCCGCACGTCCTCCAGATGATCATGGACTCGCTGCGGTACTGGGTCACCGAGATGCATGTCGACGGGTTCCGCTTCGACCTCGCGGCCACCCTGGCCCGGCAGTTCCACGAGGTGGACCGGCTGTCGTCGTTCTTCGACCTGGTGCAGCAGGACCCGGTGGTCTCGCAGGTGAAGCTGATCGCCGAGCCCTGGGACGTCGGCGAGGGCGGCTACCAGGTGGGCAACTTCCCGCCGCTGTGGACCGAGTGGAACGGCAAGTACCGGGACACGGTGCGTGACCTGTGGCGCGGCGAGCAGCGCACGCTCGCGGAGTTCGCGTCCCGGCTGACCGGGTCCTCGGACCTCTACCAGCACGACGGCCGCCGTCCGCTGGCCTCGATCAACTTCGTGACCTGCCACGACGGCTTCACCCTGCACGACATGGTGTCGTACAACGACAAGCACAACGCGGCCAACGGCGAGGACAACCGGGACGGCGAGAGCCACAACCGGTCCTGGAACTGCGGTGTCGAGGGTGACACCGACGATCCGGCGGTGCTGGAGCTGCGGGCCCGGCAGATGCGGAACTTCATCGCCACCCTGCTGCTGTCCCAGGGCGTCCCGATGATCAGCCACGGCGACGAGTTCGCCCGCACCCAGCGGGGCAACAACAACGCCTACTGCCAGGACAACGAGCTGTCGTGGGTGACCTGGCCCGAGGGCGAGGAGGGGGCCGGCAGCGGGCTGCTGGAGTTCACCCGCGCGATGGTGTGGCTGCGCAAGGACCACCCGGTCTTCCGCAGGCGCCGCTTCTTCCACGGGCGGCCCGTGCAGGGCACGCACGACGAGCTGTCCGACGTCGCCTGGTTCACCCCCGAGGGCGCGGAGATGGCCGAGCGGGACTGGAACTCCGCCCGGGCGTCCGCGCTCACCGTGTTCCTGAACGGCAACGCGATCTCCGAGCCCGGCGCGCGCGGGGAGCACATCGGCGACGACTCGTTCCTGCTGATGTTCAACGCCTCGCCGAAGCCGCTGGACTTCGTGGTGCCGGTCGACCACGGCCCGCAGTGGGAGGTCATCGTGGACACCGCCCTCCCGGAGGGGGTGCCGGCCGACACGGGCGCGAAAGTGCAGGCGGGGGACGTGCTGACGCTGGTCGACCGGAGCCTGACGGTGCTGCGGCGGCCGGTGTAGGGCGCGCGGGGCGGCTTCCCGTGCGGGAGCCGCCCACGCACCCGCGCGAGAGTCGCCCTGCATCCGTGCAGGGGGCCGGTGACACGAAACGCGCCGGGGCGGGTACGTAGCTCTCCATGACACCTGAGCGACCCGACCCGGTGCCCTCCCCCTCCCCCGCCTCCGCCGTCCCCACGGCCACCTACCGGCTCCAGCTCCAGCCGGACTTCCCCTTCGACGCCGCGGCCGCCGCCGTGCCGTACCTGGCCTCGCTCGGCGTGTCGCACCTGCACCTCTCCCCCGTCCTGGAGGCGGTCCCGGGCTCGCTCCACGGCTACGACGTCGTGGACCCCGCGCGCGTACGCGGTGAACTCGGCGGCGAGGAGGGGCTGCGGGCGCTGGCGCGCACCGCGCGGGAGCACGGTCTCGGCCTGATCGTCGACATCGTGCCCAACCACATGGCGATGTCGCCGCGCCACAACCACGCCCTGTGGGAAGTACTGCGCGAGGGCCCGAAATCACCCTACGCACGGTGGTTCGACATCGACTGGGAGGCGGGGGGCGGCCAGCTGCTGGTGCCGGTGCTCGGCGCGCCGCTAGGCGAGGTGCTGGACCAGCTCCGGGTCGACGGGGACGTCCTGCGCTACCACGAGCACGCCTTCCCGCTGCGCGACGGCACCGCGGACCTGCCGCTGCCGCAGCTCCTGGACGCCCAGTGGTACCGCCCGGTGTGGTGGCGGCTGGCCCGGACCGAGCTGAACTACCGGCGATTCTTCAGCATCTCCGAGCTGATCGGCGTCCGCGTGGAGGACCCGGAGGTCTTCGAGGCCACCCACGCCACGATCCTGCGGCTGCTGCGCGAGGGCGTGATCGACGGGCTCCGCGTCGACCACCCGGACGGGCTCGCCGACCCCGGCACGTACCTGCGGCGGCTGCACGAGGCGAGCGGCGGGCGCTGGACGGTGGTGGAGAAGATCCTCGCCGACGGGGAGCGGCTGCCGGCCGCCTGGCCCGTCGCCGGCACCACCGGCTACGACGCCCTGCGCCACGTCGACGGGCTCCTCACCGACCCGGCCGGGTACGGGGAACTCCTCGGCCACTACCGCCGCTTCGCCGCCCCGCAGCCCGACCGGGGCGGCGACTGGGCGGGGACGGTGCGGCGGGCGGCGTACAGGGTGCTCACGCACGAGCTGGCCACCGAGCTGGACCGCCTGACCCGCCTCACGCACCGCCTGTGCGCCGGCGCCCCGGAGGCCGTGCTGCGCGACCGGGCGCCCTGGGCGCTGCGCACCGCCCTGGTCGAGCTGCTGGTGCGGCTGGAGGTGTACCGCCCGTACGGGACGGCCGACGCGGCGTCCGTCGTCACCGGGGAGGCGGCCGCCGAGGCGCGGCGCGCGTTCGCGGTGCCGGAGGAGGCCGGCGCGGTGGACGTGGTACGGGATCTGGTGCTGGGGCGTTACGGGGACGGGGCGGACCGGGTGGAGTTCCGGACGCGGTTCGCGCAGACGGCGTCGGCGCTGCGGGCCAAGTCCGTCGAGGACACGGCCTTCTACCGCTATGTGCCGCTGCTGTCGGCGACCGAGGTGGGCGGGGACCCGGGGCGTCCCGCGCTGTCGCCGGAGGAGTTCCACACGTACTGCGCGCGCGTGCAGCGCGACTGGCCGACGACGGGGACGGTCGTCTCGACCCACGACACCAAGCGCAGCGCCGACGTGCGCGCCGCGCTGACGGTGCTCACGCAGTGCCCCGCGCGGTGGGCCGACGTCGTCGCGCACCTCACCCGTACGGGCGAACAGGCACCGGACGGTCCGCTGGCCTGGGCGGCCTGGCAGACGGTGTTCGGGCTGGGCCCGGCCGACGGCGAGCGCGTGCGGGAGGCGCTGCTGAAGCATGTGCGCGAGGCCGGGACGCACACCAGCTGGACGGAGCAGGAGCCGTCGTACGAGGAGGCGGTGGCCCGGTTCGCGGCGGCGGGGCCGTGCGGGGCGCCGGGCTTGGAGGTGGCCGCCCTGCGCGCGTCCCTGGAGCCGCACATCCGGGCCAACGTGCTCGGCGCGGCCCTGCTGCACCTGACGATGCCGGGGGTGCCGGACGTGTACCAGGGCACCGAGCGCGAGTACCTGGCCCTGGTCGACCCCGACAACCGCCGTCCGGTGGAGTTCCCGGCCGGCGGGGGCCCGGGGGACGCCGGGAGCGCCGGGTCGAAGGAGGCGGTGACCCGGGCGGCGTTGTCCCTGCGTGCGCGGCATCCCGAGGTCTTCGGCGAGACGGCGACGTACGAGGCGCTGCCCGCCGAGGGGGCGGCGGCCGAGCACTGCGTGGCGTTCGTGCGCTCGGGGCGCGTGCTGGCCGCCGTGACGCGGCTGTCGCTGCGGCTGGCGGAGGCGGGCGGCTGGCGCGGCACGACGCTCGCGCTGCCGCCGGGCCGCTGGACCGACACGCTCGGGCGCGGCCGGGAGTTCGAGGGGCACGCGCGCGTGGAGGAGCTGTTCGCCGACACGCCGGTGGCGCTGCTGGAGCGGGTGGGAACGCCGGAGGGCGGGGTGGGATGAGCGGGCGCGGGGGCCTCGGGTCAGTCCCGGTGCACCGGTACCGCCGCCTCGGGGCTGCGGCCCGCCTCGGCCGGGTGGCCGGCGGCGGGGCGGCGGACGGCGAGTTCGAAGGCGGCGAGAACGATGCGGGTCTGGTACTCCACCTGGCGCGCGACCGGTATCCAGCGGGCGGCGCAGCCGTCGCGGTAGTCGGCGCAGCCCTCGTCGACGAGCCGGTCCAGCTCGGGCAGGACGCCCGCGGGGTCGCCGCCGGCGCGGGTGACGAGCTGGTGCAGCAGGCCCGCGGTGCGCAGCGCGAGGCGCCGTCCGGCCAGGCGCAGGGCGACCAGGTGGGCGGTGGTCATCGGCGGCAGGGAGCGGCCCGAGCTGTCGTCGGTGTCGGGGTCCCACGCGTCGGCGAGCCGGGGGCAGACCAGCAGGTAGTCGTCGACCGGCGCGAGGAGGTGCGCGGCCTCCGGCACGTCGGCGAGGTGCGGCCGTACGCGGGCCAGGACGCGGTGCAGGCGCCGGGTGTCCTGGCGCAGGGCGAGGCTGACGGCGCGCAGGACCGCGTCCCGGTCGGCCGGGACCGAGCCGTCCCCCACGGCGGCCACGCCCCACATGGGGGCCTCGACGACCGCGGTGACGGTCCCGTACCGCCGGGGGTTGCACCAGGTCGAGTCGACGGCGGCCTCGGTGATGGCCGCGGTGAGGTCGCCGCGCCGGGGCGGCGGGATGCGGTAGACGGCGGGGCCGAGGTCGGGCCAGTACAGGGTGTCGTAGGCGCCGAGTTCGCGGGGGATGCCGAGGCGGGCGGCGGTGTGGGCGATGCGCTGGGAGAGACCGGGCAGGTCGTGGGTCAGCTCGGCGAAGCCGCCGCCGACGTCCACGCCGTGCAGCGAGCACTGCAGGAAGGGCCGCAGCTCCTCCTGGAGGGTGAGCAGGGTGCGGGTCTCCGGGAGGGTGGCGCGGTCGGGGCCGTCGGGCAGCCACTCGGGCTGTTCCAGGAAGCCGGGCCGGAAGAAGTTCCGGGCGTAGCGGCCGAGGGTGTACGGGCCGGACAGCCAGCCCTCGTTGCGTCGCAGTCCGTCGGGGTCGGCGCACAGCAGCAGGTTCCAGGTGGCGTCGGCGCCCTCGGTGAGGCGGGGGTCGGCCGCGGTGCGCTCGGCCAGCCGCAGGACGGTGGCGCCGCCGACGGGTTCGTTGGCGTGGGGTCCGCCGACGATCAGTACCTGGCGGCTGCCGCGGCCGACGGAGAGCAGCAGCAGCGGCGTCCCCGCGCGGGAGGTGCCCACGCGGCGCAGCCGGGCGTGTCGCGGGTGGCGGGCGGCGAGGGCGGCGGCCCGGGCGCCCAGCTCGTCCACGGTCGGGTAGCGCAGGAGGGGCGGCAGGGCACACCTCCACGATGCGGGCCGTCGGTTCACCTGACGTGCGCGGTGTACGGACAGTGAGTCACGAGTCGACGGCCGCGTCAACACCGCGAGACGCAAAGGGATTTACGGTGCGAGCAGGGACAGGACACCGAGTGAAGCCCAGGCCAGAGGTGGGGTCAGACGGAGCCCGTCACCAACCGGAAGGACATCCGGCCGAAGCCGACATGGTCCCCCTCGCGGACGACCGCCGCGCCGATGACCCGCCGTCCGTTGACCGTCGTACCGTTGGTGGAGCCGAGGTCGCGCAGCACCCACATGCCGCCCTGGTGGCTGAGCTCCGCGTGCACCCGGGAGACCGTCTCGTGGTTCAGCCGCAGCCCGCTCGCCGGGTCGCGCCCTATCCGCAGCGGATGCCCCCAACCGGGGTGCGGCAGCAGCAGCTTCGGCAGCCGCTCGGCCTGCCAGGCCCTGCGCAGCCGTACGCCGAATTCGGAGACCGCCTCCACGGTGCCGAACACCATCCGCGACACCCGGCCCTCGGTGGGCAGGTCGGCGGTGAGCGCGGCGAGCTGCGCCGGTTCGCGGGCGGCGAGCGCCAGCTCCATCCGGTGGAGGAACGTGTCGTGCGACAGCCGCCCCAGGGCGACCCCGTCCCGCAGCGCCTTCAGCGCCTTGTCCCGCTCCGCGTCGGACACCCGCGCGGGGTACGTGGGGAACTCGAAGGACGACGTCACGCAGCTGATTGTCGGCCAGTCGGACCGGACTGTCCAGAAAACCGGGGAACGAGCGAACGGGAGGGACATTCCCCAGCGGGCCGATCATTTTTACTGGACCATGAACGGGCTACATCACGGTGAGCAGACGAAGGGGAACCGTCCGTGCAGTTCGAGGTGTGGGCACCGCAGGCCGACCGGGTGACGCTGGAGTGCGACGGCGCCACGCGCGCGCTGGAGCGCGATCCGGACCGGCCCGGATGGTGGAGCGGGGAGAACGAGGCGCGCGACGGCTCGCGGTACGGCTTCGCGGTGGACGACGGTCCGGTACGTCCCGACCCGCGCTCGCGCCGCCAGCCGGACGGGCCGGACGGGCTCAGCGCGGTCGTCGACCACGGCCGGTACGCGTGGCACACCGCATGGGGCGGGCGCCCGCTGCCGGGTGCCGTGCTGTACGAGCTGCACGTGGGCACGTACACGCCCGAGGGAACCCTCGACGCCGCCGCCGAGCGACTCGAACACCTGGCCGGACTCGGCGTCACGCACGTCGAGTTGATGCCGCTGTGCCCCTTCCCGGGCCGGCACGGCTGGGGGTACGAGGGGGTCTCGCTGTGGGCGGTGCACGAGCCGTACGGCGGGCCCGACGCGCTGAAACGGTTCGTCGACCGGGCCCACGCGCTCGGCCTCGGCGTGGTCCTGGACGTGGTCCACAACCACCTGGGCCCCTCCGGTAACTACCTGCCCGCCTTCGGCCCCTACTTCACCGACACCCACCACACGCCGTGGGGCGTCGCCGTCAACCTGGACGCGCCCGGCTCCGACGAGGTCCGGACCTACCTGGTGGACAGCGCGCTGGCGTGGCTGCGGGACTACCGGCTCGACGGGCTGCGCCTGGACGCGGTGCACGCCCTGGTCGACACGCGCGCCTACCACTTCCTGGAGCAGCTCTCGACCGCCGTGGACGAACTCGCCGCCGACGTGGGCCGCCCGCTGTTCCTGATCGCCGAGTCCGACCTGAACGACCCCCGGATCATCACTCCGCGCGCGGAGGGCGGCCTCGGCGTGCACGCCCAGTGGAACGACGACTTCCACCACGCCCTGCACACCGCGCTCACCGGCGAGGGGCAGGGCTACTACGCCGACTTCGCCCGCGACCCCCTGGCGGCGCTCGCCAAGACCCTCACCCGGGGCTACTTCCACGACGGCACGTACTCCAGCTTCCGGGGCCGCTCCCACGGCCGCCCGTTGGACCGGGGCCGCGTGGCGGCGCACCGGCTGACCGGGTACAGCCAGACCCACGACCAGATCGGCAACCGCGCCCAGGGCGACCGCCTCGCCGCCCTCGTCTCCCCCGGCCTCGCGGCCTGCGCGGCGACGCTGACCCTGACGGCGCCGTTCACACCGATGCTGTTCATGGGCGAGGAATGGGCGGCGGGCACGCCCTGGCAGTTCTTCACCGACCACACCGACCCGGAACTGGCGGAGGCGGTACGACGGGGCCGGCGCCGGGAGTTCGCCGCGCACGGCTGGCGCGAGGAGGACGTGCCGGACCCGCAGGACCCGGCGACGCGCGACCGCTCCTGCCTCGACTGGACCGAGCCCGCCCGCGAACCGCACGCGCGCGTACTGGCCTGGTACCGCCGCCTGATCGCCCTGCGCCACGAGCAGCCGGACCTGACCGACCCCGACCTCGCCGACACGCGGGTGGCCTACGACTCCGCAGCCCGCTGGCTCGCCTTCCGGCGCGGCGACATCCGCGTGGCGGTCAACCTGGGCCGCGAACCGGCCCTGATCCCACTGGGCAGCCGCCCGGCCCGGGTACTGGCCGCGTGGGAGCCGGTGGAGGGCCCGGGGGCGGACGGGATACTGCGGGTGCCGGGGGAGTCGGGTGTGGTGTTGGCGCAGGAGTGAGGAGGGTCCCCCGCGAAGCGGAGTGCGTGCGCCTCGTCGTTCTCGGCGTCACCCGCGGCGCCGCGACGGGTCGGGGCCCGCTACCGGCTCGGGTCGCACGGTGGTGGCCGATCCGAAGGGGGACGGGCTCCGCCCGGACTCGGCCAGGGGGAACCGTACCCCGGTGAGGTCTTCGGAGACGGCCCACAGCCGCTGCTGGACGTCAGCCTCGTACGACTGCGGGCTGGAGGTGACCAGCCGGGGGTGGCCCTTGATCTCGTAGTGTCCGCCGGGGCCGTAGTACTGGCCGCCGAGCGCGGCGGGGTCGGTGGCGGCGCGCAGGGTCGGCAGCGCGCCCATCGCCGGCACCTGGGTGATCAGCGGCGCCAGCCAGGTGAGCGGAAGCCGGAGGGCCGCGGGGCTGTTGCGGGCCAGCTCGGTGCCGGCCAGGCCGGGGTGTGCGGCCACCGCGACGGTGGTGCCGTGCGTGGCGAGCCGGCGCTGCAGCTCGTAGGTGAACATGAGGTTGGCCAGTTTGGACTGACCGTAGGCCGCGGCCCGGCTGTACGACCGCTCCCCTTGCAGGTCGTCGAAGTGGATCGCGGCTCGGATGCGGTGGCCGGTGCTGCTGACCGTCACCACGCGCGAGCCGGGCACCGGCAGCATCAGGTCCAGCAGCAGTCCGGTGAGCGCGAAGTGGCCGAGGTGGTTGGTGCCGAACTGCATCTCGAAGCCGTCCCGGGTGGCCTGCTTCGGGGTGTACATCACGCCGGCGTTGTTGATCAGCAGGTCGAGCCGGCCGAGCCGGGACCGCAGCGCCGCCGCCGCGGTCCGTACGGAGTCGAGCGAGGTCAGGTCCAGCTGCTGCACGGACACGTCGCCGGTCATACGGGCCGCGGCCCGCTCGCCCTTCTCGACGTCGCGCACGCCGAGCACGACAGAGGCCCCGCGCTCGGCGAGTGCCTTGGCGGTCTCGTACCCCAGGCCGGTGTTGGCCCCGGTCACCACGGCCATTCGCCCGCGCTGGTCCGGAATTCTCGCCGTCGTCCACTTTTCGCTCATGCCGGGCTCCCGCCTAGTTAAGTACCGGAGGTATCTTGTGTTGGCGACGTTAAAGTACTCCCGGTACATTGTCAACGTACCGCAGGTACCTAAGCTAGGCTGGCGCTCGTGACTTTCCAGCGGGCGCGCACCGAGGAGCAGCGGGAGATCCGCCGACAGGCGATCCTCGACATGGCGTCGGCGATGCTCGACGAGATGCCCGTGGCCGCGGTCACCCTGAACGAGCTCAGCCGCCGGGTAGGGCTGGCGAAGCCGAACGTGCTGCGCTACTTCGAGTCCCGCGAGGCGGTGCTGCTGGAACTGCTGGACCGCTTCCTGCGGGAGTGGCTGACGGAACTCGAAGGCGAGCTGGCCGCCGGCACCAACGAGAATCTGCCCATGCCCGAGCGAGCGGGGGCGGTGGCCGGGATCCTCAGCCGCTCACTCTCCGGCCGAGTGGTGCTGTGCGACCTCTTCGGTGCGCAGAGCAGCGTCCTGGAGCACAACGTCTCCGTCGAGGTCGTCGCACGCTACAAGCGCGCCTCCCTGGACCGCCTGACCACCATGACCGCCCTGCTCCTGAAATACCTGCCGGAGCTGGGCGAGAACGCGACGCTGTTCAGCCTGCAGACCATGCTCACGGCCGGCGCGCTGCCGGCGTACAGCACACCCCCGCCCAGCCTGCGGGCGGCCTACCAGGCCGAGCCCGACCTCGCCCGCCTCCACCTGGAGCTGAAGGACTACTTGGAGCAGGCCCTGACCGCGATGCTCCTGGGCGCGCTGCCCCGCGGCTGAGGTGCGACGCCACCGGGACCGCCGAAACACGATCATTCCCCAGGCGTTCCGGCCAGCGGCATCACCGGCGGGACCCCTCGTCCTCGCGGAGTTCCGTCACCCGCTCCAGGAGGATCGGCTCCCAGGCGCGGCGTACGCGGGTGCGCAGCAGCGGGAGCCGGGAGGCACCGTCGGGCCCGGTGACCGCGGCGGCGAGTTCCGTGGCCGTGTCGCAGCGGGCCAGCCACAGGCCGCGCAGGCACGGGCGGGCGCCGTAGCCGGCGAGGGTCGCGGCGCGGACGGCGGCCGGGGAGCCGACGGCGCGGGCGAGTCCGGCGATGTCCTCGGCCGGGTCGCCGAGGACCGCGTCCGTCCAGCCGAGTACGCCGCGCACCCGGCCGTCGACGCCGACGACGAGGTGTTCGCCGGCCAGCCCGTGGTGGACGAGGACCGCCGCTCCCGGCTGGGCGCCGAGCTGGGCGGCGGCCTCGCGGGTGAGCCGTTCCGGGCGCGCCGGGTCGAACTCGTCGGCCTCCGCCAGGCGCCGTACGGCCCGCTCGGCGGTCTGCCGCAGGGCCTCCAGCGCGCGGGGGGCGGTCCGGGGCACGCCCAGGTTCTCGGCCTGGCGGGCCGGCACCTCCCGCATCCCCGTGAGCAGGGCCGCGAGGTCGGCCTCGCCGAGGGCCGACACGTCGTGGTCCTCGCCCGAGCCGCCGGCCACCTTGGCGTCCAGGGTGTAGGTCAGGCCCGGCGCCCACTCGCCGTGCGCCACGCTGGTCGGCACGGCGACGGGGACGTAGGGGCGGACCAGCTCGCGCAGCCGCAGTTCCCGCCGCTGGCGTGCGGCGCTGTCGCGGTCGGGGGCCAGTCGCAGCACGTGCCGGGTGCCGACCCACCAGGTGGCGGGGTCGAGGCCCTCGGCGACGGGCCGGACGTCGGGATCCGTGCTGCCGCCCAGCAGCGAGCGGACCAGTCGGCGGACGGTGTCCGCGGTGGGGGTCGGTGCCTGGGTCATGGTGCGCCGTCGTCTTCCGGGTCTGCCGGTGCGTTCGGGGTGGTGCGCTGACCGGTCACTCCTCACTCCACTACGACCATCTCCCGGGTGGTGTCGTTGAGCCGCCGTCCGCCGTGCTCGGTGACGGCGACGATGTCCTCGATGCGTACCCCGAACCGGCCGGGCAGATAGACGCCGGGCTCCACGGAGAAGCACATGCCGGGCACGAGCGGCTGCTCCTCGCCCTCGATCATGTAGGGCGGCTCGTGGGTGGTGACGCCGATGCCGTGCCCGGTGCGGTGGATGAAGTACGCCCCGTAGCCGGCGTCGGCGATGACCGCGCGGGCGGCGCGGTCGACGTCCTGGCAGGCGGCGCCGGGCCGTACGGCGCGGAAACCGGCCTCCTGCGCCTCGCGGACCAGATCGTGGACCCGGCGCTCCTCCTCGGTGGGCTCACCGACGTGGACGGTGCGGGAGGTGTCGGAGCCGTAGCCGTCCTTGAGGCCGCCGAAGTCGAGGACGATCATGTCGCCGTCCTCGATGACGCGGTCGCCGACCTCGTGGTGCGGGTTGGCGCCGTTGGGGCCGGAGGCGACGATGGTGAAGTCGACCTGGGAGTGCCCGAAGCGGCGCAGCAGGGCGGCGAGGTCGGCGGCGACCTCGGACTCCCGGCGGCCGCCGAAGCGGACGTTCCGGATCTCCTCGAAGGCGGCGTCCGCGGCGGCGCCGGCTGCCGCCAGCAGCTCCAGTTCCGCCGCGTCCTTGACGGCGCGCAGCATGGGCAGCGCCTCGGTGAGGGAGGCGTAGGAGGTGCCGGGCAGGGCGCGCTGGAGGGCGAGGAGGTGCATGGCCCAGGCGTTGTCGCTGATGCCGAAGCGTCCGGCGGTGTCGAGGTGGGCGGCGGTGACGGCGTACGGGTCCTTGCCGTCGGTCCAGTCCCGCAGGCTCAGCGCGGGGGCGCCGACGGCCTTCTCGGCGTCGGGGGCCTCCAGGGTGGGGACGACGAGGACGGGGTCGTGGCCCGGAGTGAGGATGAGCAGGGTGAGGCGTTCGGTGGCGGCGGTGGGGGCGTACCCGGTGAGCCAGACGAGATCGGGGCCGGGCGCGACGAGGAGCCCGGCGAGCCCGGCGTCGGCGGCGGCCTGGGCGGCGCGGCTCATGCGGGCGCGGTAGTCGGCGGTGGTGAACTGCGCGGCGGCGGACGTACTGGCGGTCATCCGGGCGGCCTCCCTTTGCGGACGAGTGACGGGGCCACGAACAGCATCCTGCCCCTCGGGTGGGGGCGGCGCGAGTGGATGGGGAGGGTCCGGGGAGCCGTATCGGCGGGGATGCCGCTACGTCCGCCCCGGTGAGGCCGGTCAGCGCCGCCCGGCCGGTCAGCCCCGCCCGCTGGGTTCGCCCTGCCCGCTGGGTTCGCCCTGCCCGCCATGCGCGGCCGGTCCACGACGGGCGAGTGCGGCGCGTACGCGGTCGAGCCCCTGTGCTCTCCAGTGCTCCCGGTCCGGCATCTGGTCGTCCCGGCGCCAGCGCCAGGCGGAGAACAGCGCCCAGTTCAGGGCGCGGCATCGATGGACCAGCTCGGGATCCGCGCCCTCGTAGTGCTCGGCCGCTTCCTCGGGCGCGTGGGCGAGGTCGAACTCGACCGGGCCACGGCAGCACGTGGCGAGGTCCACGAAGAGCGGCCCTCTCCGGGTGTTCAGGAGATTGCCGGGATGAGGTTCGCCGTGCAGCAGTTGGTCGCGGGTCCTGTCGCCGCCGATCGAGGAGCCCAGGCCGCGCAGGGTAGAGCCGAGGAATCGCCGGTCGGCGTCGGGCAGCTCGGGGGACCTGTGCGGGTCCTCGACCTCTCTCAGCGCCGCGGTGACCCGGTCGGTGAAGTGCGGCGCGTCCAGCTCGATCCGGCGCAGGGCGGCGTGGTGCCGCAGGAAGACGTCCGCGTAGTCGGCCGGGGCGGTCTCCGGGCCCACCGGCTCGTAGTAGGTCCAGAACGAGAGGGCGAAGTCGTCACGGGAGTGGACGCGGGGGTCGACCCGGGGATCGAGTTCGGCCACCGGCGCGTCGACGGCGGCGAGGCGGCGGGCGACCTCCACCTCGAACGCGGAATCGGCCCGGTGCCCGCAAGGGGCGACACGCACCAGGACGTCGGACGGGACCAGGCGCAGTGCGACGCGGTCCGAGTTGTGGACGACGAGCACGTCGTCGGCCTGCAGGCCCAGTTCCGCGGCGGTCGCCCGCCCCGCCTCGACCGCACGACGGAGTCCTGACACCTCCATGCAGTGCCCGCTCCCCTTCCCCGACTTCTCCGAGTCTCTCGGCTGTCCGCGTCCCCACAGACGTTAGAGGAGAACGGAGACCGACGCCTACGTCACGACGCCCGGCACCGCTGTCAGTTGCTGGTAGGCGCCCGACTCATGACGGATGGTCAGTTTGATCTCCCGGCCCGGGTGGGTGCGGGAGACGGCGTGGGCGAGGTCGGTGGCGGTGTCGACGCGGGTGGTGCCGACGGCGAGGAGGACGTCGCCGCGGACCAGACCGGCCGTGTAGCCGGGGCCCGGGACGTGGACGGCGACCACCAGGGCGCCGGGTCCCTCGTCGTCCACGGCCTCCACGCCGAGGGTGGAGGAACGCGTGGGGGACGGGGCAGGAGCGGCCCTGGGAGCCGGGGGTGGGACCGTGGCCGCCTGCCGTCGCAGCTCGGCCGGCCCGGACATGCCCGTCACCGTGGCGCCCACCGTGGCGAGGCCGACGCCCGCCAGGAGCAGGAGGGCAGCCGCGAGCACGCCGAGCAGCACGGTGGTGAGCCGGCGGCGGCGCGGGCTGCGCCGCCACCGGGCCGGGTCGGGATCGGATGCGGATGCGCTTGTGGATGCGCAGGTGGATGCGCAGGTCCCCGGCTCCCGGCCCGGCATCGGCTTGGGTCGCAACGCTGTCTGTTCCTTCACTGGATCGCCTCCGGCAGGTGCTCTACCCGGCGGAACGGCACGCGACGAGCCACGAAAGAGTGAGACTGGACGGCGCCGGTCAGTGCACCGGCAGGGCCGGGGCCCGGTCGGGCAGGAAGCCGTGGGTGCGTCCGGCCAGGTACTCGGCGCGGTAACGCGGGACGCTGTGGTGCCAGTTGAGGATGCCGGCCATCCAGTTCTCCAGGTCGGTGACGTACCCGCGCATGACGGTGCGGGCCTCGTCCGAGAGCTGGAAATCGTCGTAGACGACGGGCAGTTCGTGCCGGGCGACGTGCTCGAACTGGCGCATGCGCTGGTTCATCAGGTCCGCGACGACGCCGAGCGCGGCCGGGTAGTCGACGCCGAAGAAGTTCTGCACGACGAAGACGGCGTTGTGGATCTCGCCCTCGTACTCGATCTCCTTCTGGTACGAGAAGACGTCGTTGAGCAGGCAGGCGAAGTCGATCGCGGCGTTCTCCAAGGAGCGGACGGGGCCGCTGCGGTAGACCTCGGGCGGTACGGCCGGGCCGTGGCCGGCGCGGCACAGGCCCAGGGTGAGGTCGGAGCCGAAGGTGGCGCGCCGCATCTCCAGGTAGTCCACGGGGTCGGGGACGCGGTTCTGGATCTGGTTGGCCAGCTCCCACACCCACGCCTCGGTCATCTTGTCGACGGCCGTCCGCAGCGGGCGCCGCTCCTCGGGCGTCATACCGGCCGTGGTGCGCGCCCACAGGTCGATCAGGGAGCGTTCCATCGCGTTGGCCGGGGGCGGGACCGGTTCGGCGTCCAGCGGCATGCAGGCGGAGAGGCGGGCGGTGGTCAGGCGGGCGGCGGCGAGGTCGCGGCGGTGGCCGTAGACGAGGGGGTAGTAGTCGTCGCCGTAGGTGCCGAAGGCGAGCCAGTCGGAGGCGAGGTCGAGCTGGTCCTGGGTGGCGTCGGGGTCGAGGCCGGCGGCGCACAGGGGCAGGTCGCAGCTGGCGAGCTTGTCCTCGTCCCACACGCCCTCGCTGAGGATCCCCATGCGGTGCGACCACGCCAGCAGATGGCTCCGGGAGCCGTCCAGGGCGTCGCTCAGCTCCAGCGGGAACGGCATGCGGATGTCGGGGATGACGGCCGGGCCGACCTTCTGGAAGGGCACCCAGCGGTAGGGCCGGGTCCGCTGGGCGACGGCGCCGGCGAGCAGCGCGGAGACGTCGGCGGCGGAGGTGCCGGGGCCGGTCAGGGACTGCCAGCCGGCGAGGGGCCGGGCGCCCTTGTTCATGTACCGGCTGGAGCGCAGGTGCCATTCGTGGCCGCCGGACTGCCAGTCCTGGAGCCCCTTGGTGTACGCGCCGACGGCAGCGACCTCGGGCGGGGTCAGCCCGTTCTCCAGGGCGACGGCGGGCACTTCGGTGAACGCGGTGTGCTCGAACTGGTGGAGGCGGGAGGTGAGGACGTCGTTGACCAGCTCGGCGGCCTCCTGGGTGGTGCAGCCGAAGAAGGTCTCCAGGACCAGGACGCCGTTGCTCAGCTCGCCCTCGTCCTCGACCTCGCGCTGGTAGGAGAAGAGGTCGTTGCGCAGGTGGACGGCGTCGGAGAAGGTCTCCATCAGCACGCGCAGCGGCCGGGACCCGGCGACGGCGGCGGGCACCTCGGCGGTCGCGTACTCCACGAGGCCGGCGGACCAGGGGGCGCCGCCGACCTTGCGGCGCATCTCGATGTACTCGACGGGGTTGGAGATCCGCCCCTCGTTGATGTTGGACAGCTCCCACAGGGACTCGTTGAGCAGGTGCTCGGTGGAGACGGCGAAACGGCGGCGCCAGTCGGCCGACATGGCGGGCACCGTGCGCTTCCACAGGTCGGCGAGGCCGGCCTCGACGGGGTTCTCGGGCTCGGGCGTCTCGGCGGCCGGGTCGAGCGGCATGAACAGGGGGAGCCGGTCCAGGTGGGCCTTGCCGCCCAGGCGGTCCTGGGAGCGCTTGAACTTCTCCAGGAAGTGGTCGTCGAAGAAGAAGACCCACACGTACCAGTCGGTGATCAGGGAGAGCGCCGGTCCGTCGCAGTCGGGGTGCGTGTAGGCGCAGAGCAGGCCGTAGTCGTGTGCGTCGAGGTCGGACTGCTCCCAGACCCCGGAGCCCTCCAGCATGCCCATCTCGCGCGCCCACGTCGTCGAGTGGGCGCGGGCCTCGTCGAGATGCGGGTTGAGCCGCGCGGGATGCGGCATGTAGAAGTGCGGGAGTTCGAAGGGCTGTTGCGTCATGGCCGGGCCCTACCCACGGCCTCCCGGGCACATCCATCGGGCAGAACATGATCACACCATCGCGTGAATCGCCCCGTGTTCCGGGAACATTCGGGCTCGGTTCCTGACCCGGATCAGCGGATGCGTGCCTGATCCGGATCCCCGGGTCAGTTCCTGACCTGGATCAGCGCGTGGGTACCGCTCGTGCGCCAGCGCGGCTCCCCGCTCGCCTCCAGCTCCGCCACGGTCGCCGCGCTCAGCCCGGTGACGACGTCGGACTTCAGGGTGCGCAGGGCGGCGACGGGGCCGGGGAAGTACGCGGTGACGTCGGCGAAGGGCGTGGTCGGCGGCCACCACCGGTCGCCGACCAGGCGGCGGTAGTTCAGGTCGCCCTTGAGGACGGTGACCGTCGCCGCCGCGAACTCCTCGCGCAGGTCACCGGGCATGTCGGCGTACGGCAGCGGTGCGCAGGAGAAGGGGTGGGCGCGGACGGTGACGCGGCCGTCGGACAGCGCGCTCCACAGCCGCTCGCCGTACGAGGCCGCCGCGCCGCCCGCCGCGACGAGCCGCCGCAGGGCGTCGAGTACGTCGGCGGGGGTGGCGTCGGAGACGTAGTACGGGTGCGGTTTGACGTGCAGGACCGCCCGGTCGATCCGGCCCTCGGCGAGGAGGTGGGCGACGAGGAGGAGGTCGGGGACGAGTTCGCGGCCGGCGTTGTCGGCGACCAGGCACAGGGTGCGCGGGCCGGAAGCGGCCGCTCCGCCGGGTGGGAGCAGGGACCAGAGGGCGTCGCTGTCGTCGGCGACGAGGGCGTCCGCCGTGTCCTTGGTGCCGGTGCCGCTGCCGGAGAGGCGGAAGCCGAGGTCGGCGCGGTTGCCCCACAGGGAGCCGTGCAGCAGGGCGCGGGCGCGCTCGTCGTCGGGCAGGCCGGTGAGGCCGTCGAGCGCGGCGAGTTCCTCGTCGGTCTCCGGGGCGTCGAGTTCGGCGAGCTTGGCGGGCCGGAAGGGGTCGACGCCCTGCCAGGGGCCGGGGCCGAAGTAGCCGACGGCGTCCAGCAGGCGCCGGTAGAAGTGGCTCTCGGCCCACAGCCACGGCACGTCGTACCAGGAGCGGCCGGCGTACGCGTCCAGCCCCCACTCCGCCCAGCGTTCGCGGTCCCTGGGGTCGGCGTCGGCGGGCAGCGGTTCGACCACCCCGTCGGCGCAGCTCGCGCTCAGCGCGTCGAGGGCGCGGCGCCGCTCGGGGCCGAGGGGGAACGCCTCCCGCACCTGCCGCACGATGGCCGGATGCCGGTCGGCCAGCACGCCGTACGGGAAGGACCCGGGCTCGCCGCCGACGATGACGGAAGCGGACGCGACGGGCTCAGCGGATCCGGCGGGCTCCGCGGACGAGGCGGACGGGGACGGTTCGGCGGGGGTGCGGGGCATGCGGCTCACCGTATCGCGCGGCACGGGGGCGGCCCGTGGGACGGGGCGCGTCCCGGCGCGGGGCACACGGGTGGCGCCGGGCCCGGGGCCGCCGCGCGGCCGCACAGCCCGGCGCGCGACGCCGCGGACGGCGCACCGCACCCGACGGGCCGGAAATGACGCCGCCGGAGACACGCCCGCCGGGAGGGGCGCTGCGCAGGCCGGCTCGTCCTCCGCCGCCGCGCGGCACCGCGGCCGGGAGCGCGGGCACCGCCGGGCCGCCGGCCACCGCACCGCGCCTCCTAGGCCGGCGTCGCCGTCTCCCGTTCCAGCCGTGCGGCGAGCGTCACGTAGCGGGCCCGGCGGGTGACCGGGACCATGCCGCGGATGAGGATGTGCCACATCTCGGCCAGGCGGCGTGGGTGGCGGCCGGTGGGCTCCAGGGTGTCGCTGACGACGCGGGTGCCGACGATGGAGCAGACGAGGGTGTGGGCGACGGAGTCCACGTCGATGTCCGGGTGGAGGTCGGACTGGCGGACGGCGTCGAGGAGCCGGGACGTGGCGATCTCCCGCCACTCGGTGAACGGGTGCGGCAGCGGCGGCCGTACCGGCACTCCCCCGGTGGCGAGCCGCAGTCCGGCCCGCAGCACCGGGCCCTCCTCGCACAGCCGGGCCATGCCGAAGGTGAGGCGCATCAGCGACTCCAGGGAGGAGTAGCCCCGCCCGTCCAGGTCCTTCGCCAGGCGGCGCGAGGTTCTGGACTGGATCTCCATGATGGCGTGGGCGAGGTCTTCCTTCGCCGCGAAGTGGAAGTACAGGGCGCCTTTGGTGACCCCGGCGTGGGTCACGATCTCGCTGAGGCTGGTCGACTCGTAGCCGTGCCGGTCGAACAGGTCGGCGGCGGCACCGATGATGGTCGCGCGAGTCTGTTCGGCGCGTAGCTGCCTCGGCATCGGCTGGACTCTCCTGGGCTGGAACTCAACAGACAGTGCCGCCTGCCTTAACCCCCCGTACACGATAACTCACCGTCAGATCGGCTACTTTGCGCCCCCCCGTGAGCAGGTGCCCCGCCCGCCCCCGGAAAGGGGGCGGTCCGGGCGGTTCGGGGTGACGCCGCGTCAGTCGACGGACACGGTGCCGGCGCCGTCCGTCACCGGCGCGTAGGTCGCGGTGAAGTAGCCGTCGGCGAAGCGGAGGCCGGAGCCGGAGACCTTGGTGAAGTGCTGGGCCGAGAAGGCGATGGGGTGGGCGTTGTCGCTCGCGGTGCCGGACGGGCTCGGGGCCTCGTAGCCGCAGTCGGCGTTGCCGCCGGCAGCTGCGTGGTCCTCGGCCGGCGGCCCGACCAGGAGTCGCGCCGTGAGCGCAGGCGCCGCAGGAAGGCGGCCCGAGCCGCCCGCTCCCCGAAGGAACACGCGGCCCGCTCCTTGGAACCGGGTGCCGCCGACCCCGCCCGACCCGATCCGCCCCGCCCGACCCGCACCACCCCCTCCCGACCCACCCCGCCAAGCGAGCGCTCACCCACCCGGTCCCGTTCATCACGATGCGGCACCGACAACTCGCACGTGGTCGCGGGTCACTTGACTACCGGCCGTCACTCACGGTTTGCTCCGGCCAGGCGGGATTCACCCGGTTGGCGCACCGACCACGCGGCTCCGGACGTCCTCGCCCTGTTCCTCCTGCTCTGCCGCTCAGCGAGGTGCTCCGACCGCCATGCGTACCACTTCTCCGTCCGCCCCCTCCCCCGGACGTCTGCGCACCCTGGCGGCCCTCACCGCGGCCGTCTGCCTGCTGGCGGCCGGCTGTTCCGCGGGCGGCGACGGGAAGGGCGCCGGGGACGGCGCCGCGAACGCCGCGCGCGGGTCCGGCGACCCGATGCGGATCGTCCTGGTCACCCACGGCGGCGAGGGCGACGCCTTCTGGGACCGGGTGCGCAAGGGCGCCGAGGCGGCGGCCGCCAAGGACGGCGTCGACCTCACCTACGCCGGTGACGCCGACGCCGCCGGCCAGGCCGCCCTGGTGCGGGACGCGGTGCGCGACCGGGCCGACGGCATCGCCGTGACCCTGGCCAAACCGCAGGCGATGAAGGCGCCGGTCGCCGAGGCCAGGGCCGCCGGGATCCCCGTGGTCGGCCTCAACTCCGGGATCGACGCCTGGCGTTCGGCCGGGCTGCTGGCGTACTTCGGGCAGGACGAGAGCGTCGCGGGCCGGGCCGTCGGCGACAAGCTGAACGACCTGAAGGCCCGGCACGCCCTGTGCGTCATCCACGAGCGTGGCAACGTCGCCCTGGAGGCCCGCTGCGCCGGTGTGAAGAAGACCTTCGCGGGCGAGACCGAGATGCTCTACGTCGAGGGCACCGACATGAAGGCCGTCGGGGCCGCCGTCACCGCGCGGCTGCGGCAGGACCGGAGCATCGACGAGGTCGTCACGAACGGCGCCGCGTTCGCCCTGACCGCCGTCGAGTCGGCCGACGCGGCGGGCAGCGGCGCCCATGTCGCCACCTTCGACCTCGACGACGGCCTGGTCGCCGCCGTGAAGAGCGGCGACGTCCAGTTCGCGGTGGACCAGCAGCCGTACCTCCAGGGCTATCTCGCGGTGGACGCGCTGTGGCTGCACCGCACCAACGGCAACGTCAGCGGCGGCGGGGTGGCGCCCGTCCTGACCGGCCCCGCGTTCGTGACCCGGACGAACGCCGACGCGGTCGCGCGGTTCGCGGCGGGCGGCACCCGGTGACCGGGCCCCGCGGCGACCGGCGCCGCAGCCTCCCCGCCCGTCTCCCCCTGAGCGCCTAGGACGACGATGTCTGCACGGAAGGGCGCCCGGCGGCGCCACCTCGGCTCCATACGTCTCTCCCTGGTCCTGCTGGCCCTGGTGCCCGGCGTCACGCTCGCCGCCGTGTGGGGGGTGACGACGATCCAGATGTTCTCCGAGGGGCTGCGGCTGCGTGAGCAGACCCAGTTGAGCCGCGACACCGGCGCGATGGGCACCGAGGCGGCGCTCGCCCTGCAGCGGGAGCGCGGACTGTCGGCCGCCGTACTGGCCGGGTCCGGCGACCGGGCGGCCCTGGACGCGCAGCGGGCCCGGACCGACGCCGCGGTGGAACGGCTGGTCGGCCGCTCCGACGCCATCGAGCGCGCCCCGGACCGCGTGTCGGAGCGCCTGTACTCGGTGCTCGGCTCGGTGGGCAGCCTGGAGTACTACCGCGACCAGGTGGACGACCTCAGCGACATCACCGCCGACCAGGCCCTCGGCCAGTACACCTCGATCATCGACGAGCAGATCCACGCCTTCGAGGAGCTCTCCCAGGTCGACGACGGCGACCTCACCTCGCAGGCCGGCCCGCTGGTCGCCCTGGAGCACACGGCGGAACTGATCTCCCAGGAGGACGCCCGGCTCACCCTGGCCTGGCCGTCCGGCGCCATGGACGAGCAGGAGTGGGACCGGTTCGCGCAACTGGTCCACACCCGGCGCTGGCTCGTCCAGGACCAGGTCGAGCCCCCGGTGAGCGGCGGCGCGAAGACGCAGACGGAGCGGCTCCTCACCAGCCCCGAGTGGCAGAACCTCCAGGCCGTCGAGGAGCGGGTGCTCGCGGCCCGCGCGGCCGACGGCGCGAACCGGATCGCCCTGCCCGACGCGCGCGGCCAGTGGACCGAGGCCCTGGCGAAGGTCTCGGACCGGTACGCGGCGCTGATCCGGCAGGAGACCGACGGGCTGCTGGACCGCAGCGCCGACGAGGCGCGCTCGCTGCTGCTCACGGCCGCCCTGCTCAGCGCCGGCGGGCTGCTCGCCCTGCTGCTGTGCGTCGCCATGTCCTGGCGGATCACCCGCTCGCTCTCCCGGCGGCTGCGCGGGCTGCGGCTGGCCACGCTCAGCCTCGCCGAGGAGCGGCTGCCCGACGTCGTCGCCCGCCTGGAGCGGGGCGAGAAGATCGACGTGGACTCGGCGGCCCCGCCGCTGGACTACGGGCGGGACGAACTCGGCCAGGTCGCCCAGGCGTTCAACACCGCCCAGCGTACAGCCGTCCACACCGCCGTCGAACTCGCCGACACCCGGCGCGGCTTCCAGAAGATCATCCTAGGCATCGCCCGGCAGAGCCAGAACCTCGTCAACATGCAGCTCGGCAAGCTGGACGCCCTGGAACGCGAGCACACCGACCCCGAGGTCCTCAAGGGCCTGTACGAACTGGACTCCACGGCCAGCCAGTTGCGCCGGTACGAGGAGAACCTCGTCATCATCAGCGGCGAGCAGCCCCGGCGCACCTGGCGCGAACCCGTCTCCCTGGTCGACATCCTGCGCAGCGCCGTCGGCGAGGTCGCCGAGTACCAGCGCGTCGAGCTGCACACCGACGAGGAGGTGGCCCTCGCGCCGCCCGCGGTGGCCGACGTGATCCACCTGCTCGCCGAGCTGATCGACAACGCCACCGCGTACTCCCCCGCACCCCATCCGGTGGGGGTGCGGGCGGCCCTGGTGGCCAAGGGCCTGGCCGTCGAGATCGAGGACCGCGGGCTAGGGCTGTCCGAGGAGGACTACGTCTCGTTCAACGCCCAGTTGGCGGTGGAGCCGCAGTTCGACGTGGTGGCGCTCGCCGACGACCTGCGGCTCGGCATGTTCGTCGTCGCCCGCCTCGCCCACCGGCACGGCATCACGGTGACGCTGCGGCCCTCGCCGTACGGCGGCACGACGGCGATCGTCCTCATCCCGCACGACATCGTGGTCCGGGAGCCGCTCGACGGCGGCGAGGACACGGACGGCCCGGCACACGGCACGACCGGGGACGCCCTGGGGCACACCCCGGGGGAAGCCCCCGGAACCGGCCCGGATGCCGAACCGCGGGCCGATCCGGCCCGTACGCCCACCCCGGCCCGTACGCCCGATGCCGGCGCCGGTCCCCGCCCCGCCACCGCCACCGCCACCGCCGCCGCCGCCGAGCAGAGCACCGTACGCCCGCCCCGCCCCGTGCCCGCCTCCTGCGCCGAGGCCCCCGCCGACGCGGGCGGGCTGACGCCGCTGCCCCGCCGGGTGCCGCAGACCAGCCTCGCCGCCGAGCTGCGCGACGAGGAGCCCGGCGCGGGCGGGGAGGAAGCCCCCGACGACTACGCCGCCTTCACGGCCGAGCGCGCCGCCTCCTCCCTCGCCGGGTTCCAGCGCGGCACCCGCCGGGCGCACGCCGACGACTCCGACGACTCCGCGGACTCCGGCGGCCCTGACGACGGCTGCGCCGATGCCCCGGGCGACGACGCCGCCGCCCTCTCGACTTCGCACGCCGACCGCCGACCGCCGACGAAGGACTCCCGATGACCCGACCCTCCCCCGCCACGCACACCGGACTCGACCAGTTGCTCACCGGACTCGTCGAGCGGGTAGCCGACGTGAACCAGGCCGTGGTGCTCTCCGAGGACGGCCTGGTCGTCAGCAAGTCCACCGGTTTCCCGCGCGACGACGCCGAGCGCCTCGCGGCGACCGCGTCGGGCCTGATGAGCCTCAGCAAGGGCGTCAGCATGGACTTCCGGGGCGGCCCGGTGCGCCAGGCGCTCATCGAGATGGCCAACGGCTATCTGGTGCTGACCTCCGCGGGCCCCGGCGCCCACCTGGTCGTGCTGACGGGACCGAACGCCGACATCGGCGTGGTGGCGTACCAGATGAACATGCTGGTGAAGAAGATCGGCGAGCACCTGAGCGCGGCGCCGCGGGCCGCCGCCGGTCCCGGCGAGTGACGTGACCGGAGGCGACGCGGCGGGCCGGCTCGTCCGGCCGTTCACGCTGACCGGCGGCCGGACCCGCCCCAGCCGCGCCGACTTCACCCTCATCACGACGGTGACCGCGGTGGACCCGCAGCCCGCGGGGGCCCCGCGGCCGCAGCCCGAGCACCTGCGCATCCTGCGGCTGTGCGCCGAGCCGGTCGCCGTGGCGGAGGTCGCGGCCCGGCTGGACCTGCCGGTGAGCGTGGTCGTGATCCTGCTCTCGGACCTGGTGGAGGCGGGCCGGATCACCGTCCGGCAGCCGCATCTGGTCTCCCGGACCACCCCGGACCTGGACCTGCTGAAGAAAGTGAGGGACGGACTTGGCCGGCTCTGAGCGCGTCACCGAGACGCCCACCGCGTCCGCACGCCCCGCCGCACCCGGCGCGCCCGACGCGGTGAAGATCCTGATCGCCGGCGGGTTCGGCGTCGGCAAGACCACCCTGGTCGGGTCGGTGAGCGAGATCGCGCCGCTGCGCACCGAGGAGCCGCTGTCCGCGGCGGGCCTGGACGTCGACGATCTCGCGGGCATCGAGGAGAAGCGGGCCACGACGGTGGCGCTGGACTTCGGCCGGATCACCGTCGACCGGGAGCTGGTGCTGTACCTGTTCGGTACGCCGGGTCAGCAGCGGTTCTGGTTCATGTGGAACGACCTGGCGATCGGCGCCCTCGGGGCGGTGGTCCTGATCGACGTGCGCAGACCCGAGTCGAGCTTCGCGGCGATCGACTTCTTCGAGCGGCGGGGCATCCCGTTCGTCGTCGCCGTCAACGGCTTCCACGGACGGCATCCGTATCCGGTCGCGGAGATCAGGGAATCCCTGGCGCTGCCGGAGCATGTGCAGGTGCTGCTGTGCGACGCGCGGGAACGGGCGTCCAGCCGGGACGTGCTGGTCGCGCTCATCGACCAGCTGATCGACGCCGCGGCCGGAGCCGCGGCGTCGTCACACCCGTAGACCGGGTCGGCCGGACGTCAGGCGAGACCGGCCGACTTGAGCCACTCCTGGGCGACGTCCAGCGGGTCCTTCTTGTCCAGCTGGACCTGGGCGTCGAGGTCGAGGAGGGTCTCGGTGTCCAGCTTGGCGGAGACCGCGTCGAGCGCGTCCACGCCTTCCTCGGGCAGGCCGTCCTTGTAGACCAGCGGGGTCACGTTGGCGAAGCCGAAGAAGTTGTCCGGGTCCTTCAGGACGACGAACTTCTCCTTCACGATCGTCGGGTCGGTGGTGAAGATGTCCGCGGCCTGCACGTCGTTCTTGGTCAGCGCCGCCTGGGTCAGCGGGCCGCCCGCGTCGAGCGCCTTGAAGGACTTGAACTTCAGACCGTACTTCGACTCCAGGCCCTTGAGGCCCTGCTGCCGGGTCTGGAACTCGGGCGAACCGCCGATGACCAGCTCGGGCGCCGCGTCCTTGAGGTCGGCGAGCGTGGAGTCGGCGGTCAGCTTGTACTTCTTCGCGGTCTCGGCGTTGACGCTGACCGAGTCCTTGTCCTCGGCGGGCGAGGACTCCAGCAGCGTCAGTTTGGGGTCGAGCTTGGCCTTCGCGGCGGTGTTCACCTCGTCGGCGGAGGTCTGCTCGGCCTTGGCGTCGAGGTAGGCGAGCAGCGAGCCGTTGTACTCGGGCAGCACCGTGACCGAGCCGTTCTTCATGAGGCCGTACGTGGTCTCGCGGCTGCCTATGTTGTGCTTGTAGGTGACCTTGAGGCCCTTGGCCTTGAGGGCCTCGCCGTAGATGTCGGCGAGCAGGGTGCTCTCGGCGAAGTTGTTGGAGCCGACGACGACGGTGCCGGCCTTCGCCTTCTCGCCCGCCAGGGGGTTGTCGGAGGTGTCGTCGGAGTCGGAGGAGGAACAGCCCGCGAGCAGCGCCGCCGCGGCGGTGAGCGCGACGGCGGCCACGCTCGTGTTCCGGGTCCTGGACCTGCTGCTCTGCGCGGTGAAAGTCATTCGTCGATCCAAACGAGCCAGTTGTCGGTCAGTCAAGACCGGCCTGATTACGGTTTCCATAACGCGGATGTCGGGACGTCAGCGCCGGCGCACGCCCGGGGAGACCACGAACCGTCCCGCCGCCCAGAACAGGGAGAGGGTGACGAGGGCCAGGAGGGCCACCAGGGCGGCGCCGCCGACGACCTTCTCGTAGTCCCGCTGGTAGAGCCCGTCGATGATGTAGCGGCCGAGGCCGCCGAGGCTGACGTAGGCGGCGATGGTCGCCGTCGACACGACCTGGATGGCGGCGGAGCGCAGTCCGCTGAGGACCAGCGGGAGGGCGACGGGCAGTTCGACGCGGAAGAGGATGTCCCGCTCCCGCATGCCCATGCCGCGCGCGGCGTCCACCGGGGAGGGGTCGACGGAGCGGACCGCCTCGTAGGTGGTGACGAGGATCGGCGGGACGGCGAGGACGACGAGCGGGACCATGACGGGCAGCAGGCCGATGCCGATGCCGACGGCGATGAGGACCAGCAGTCCGAAGCTGGGCAGGGCGCGGGCGGCGGTGGCGACGAAGGCGACGGCGTTGCCGCCGCGTCCGGTGTGGCCGGTGAGCAGCCCGACGGGCAGGCCGACGGCGGCGGCGATCCCGAGGGCGAGCAGCGTGTACCGGACGTGTTCCAGCAGGCGTTGCGGGATGCCGTCGTAGCCGTGCCAGTGGGCGCTGTCGCTGAAGAAGGCGCTGACGAAGTGGAGGACGTTCACCGGGCCGCGGCCTCCTCGGGCTCGGACATGTCCTGCCGTACGGCCGTCCCCTTGGGCCGCGATGCCTTGCCGCGCGGCATCCACGGGGTGAGCAGGTTGCGGGCCAGGACGAGGAGCGCGTCGCACAGGACGGCCAGGACGGCGGTGGTGAGGACGGAGTTGACGGCGAGTTCGGGCCGGCCGTACTTCTGGGCGTCGGCGAGCAGGTTGCCGAGGGCGCCCTGGTTGCCGATCAGGGCGCCGACGCTGACCAGGGAGATGCTGGCGGAGACGGCCACCCGCAGCCCGGCGAGGATGGCGGGGACGGCGATGGGCAACTGCACCTGGAGGTAGCGGCGTACAGGTCCCAGGCCCATGGCCGTGGCGGCGGCCAGGGTCTCCTCGGGCACCGAGCGCACGCCGTCGACGATGGCCGGGACGAGCACGACGAGGCTGTAGACGGCCAGCGGGATCATCACGGTCAGCTCGGTCTGGCCGGTGTAGTCGATGAGGACGACGAACACGGCCAGCGAGGGGACGGCGTAGAAGACGGTGGTCACGCCGAGCACGGGCGGGTAGAGCCAGCGGAAGCGGACGCAGAGCTGGGCGAGGGGCAGCGCGGCGAGCAGCCCGGCCAGCACCGGCAGCAGCGCCTCGCGCAGGTGCAGGCCGATCAGGCCGAAGTAGGTGTTGTCGAGGTCGCTCGGGATGTCGAAGAAAGAGTTCACGAGGCGGCCTTCGTGACGCTGACCGGCTCCGCACGGGCCGTGTCGCCGTGGGCGGTGCGGATCGCTTCGCCGATGGTCTGCTGGGAGGCGACGCCGGTGACCCGGCCGTCGGCGTCCACGGCGACGGCCCAGCCGGTGGGCGAGAGGACGGCGCAGTCGAGGGCGGCCCGCAGCGAGTCGGTGCCGGGCCGGAACGGCCGCCCGTACGGCAGCAGCCGCGCGGCGGTGATCTCCCCGGCGGTCAACGCGCCCGGCCCGGCCCAGCCGAGCGGTCGGCCGTCCGGGTCGGTGACCAGCAGGTACGGCGCGTCGGACGCGGCGAGCTGCTCGGCGCCGGCGTCGATACGCACGACGGGTCCGGTCGTCAGGGCGAGCCCGGCGGAGGGGAAGAAGGACAGCCGCCGGATGCCGCGGTCGGCGCCGAGGAAGTCCTCGACGAAGTCGTCGGCGGGGTCGGAGAGCAGTTCGGCGGGCGGCGCGAACTGGGCGAGCCGGCCGCCGGTGCGCATCACGGCGACCTTGGTGCCGAGCTTCACGGCCTCGTCGATGTCGTGCGTGACGAAGACGATGGTCTTGCCCAGCTCGTCCTGGATGCGCAGCAGCTCGTCCTGGAGTCCCTTGCGGACGACGGGGTCGACGGCGGAGAACGGCTCGTCCATGAGCAGCACCGGCGGGTCGGCGGCGAGCGCCCGCGCCACGCCGACGCGCTGCTGCTGGCCGCCGGAGAGCTGGTACGGGTAGCGCTTGCCGAGGGAGGCGTCGAGGCCGACCCGCTCCATCAGCTCGGCCGCCCGCTCACGGGACTTCTGCTTGCTCCAGCCGAGCAGGCGGGGCACGGTGGCGATGTTGTCGAAAATCGTCCGGTGCTGGAAGAGCCCGGCGTTCTGGATGACGTACCCCATCGACCGGCGCAGCGTGGTGACCGGCTGCCGGGAGAGGTCGTCGCCGTCGAGGCTGATGGTGCCCTCGCTGGGCTCGACCATCCTGTTGATCATCCGCAGGGTCGTCGTCTTGCCGCAGCCCGAGGGTCCGACGAGGACCGTGATCGCGCGGTCGGGTATCTCCAGCGACAGCCGGTCGACCGCCACCGTGCCGTCCGGATACCGCTTGGTGACTGATTCCATCCGTATCACAACGCCGAACGCCCTTCGGTCTGGCAGAAGCTGCCCGCTCCGGCCACGGTCGATGGGGCCGTCGCCGGTCGAGTCTAGACGCCAGTTGTACGAGTCCCCGAGGTTTGACGGGGCCCTCCTGCCCACTCGCGAGGTGTTCACACCGCCGACATGGACCGGCTCGGGTTCGGGGCGATACGGCGCGGCGCCCGGGGATATCCGGCCGGGCGGGCGGAAAGGATTCCTTCGCGGGTTCGGTACTTACGTGCACGGGGGGGGGCGCTGGTGCCTGGGGACGGACGTGAGTCGCACAACGAGCTGGGCGGCACCGTGCACGGTCCGGTGGTCCAGGCGGGCACCGTGCACGGCGGCATCCGCTTCGGCCCGCCGCCCGCGCCGCCCGTGCCGCCGCCCTGGCAGCTTCCGCCGCTGGTGCGGGTGGTGGACCGGACGCGGGAGCTGGCCGCGCTGGAACGCCACCGGGCCCGGGCCGCGCGCGACGGCCGGCCGGCGCTGGCGGCGGTGACCGGGCTGGGCGGGGTCGGCAAGACCACGGTCGCGCTGCGCTGGCTGTACGCGCTGCGCCCCCGGTTCCCGGGCGGCCAGCTCCACGCCGACCTCGGTGCCCAGTCCCCCGACGGGCCCGCGCACCCGGCGGAGGTGCTCGGGCGGTTCCTGCGCGCGCTGGGCGTTCCCGCGCCGCAGGTCCCCGCGCGGCTGGCGGAGCGCTCGGCGCTGTACCGGTCGCTGACGGCGCAGCGGCGGCTGGTGGTGCTGCTGGACGACGCGGCGACGGCGGCCCAGGTACGGCCGCTCCTGCCGGCGGGGGCGAACGTGACCGCGGTGACCAGTCGGCGCCGGCTGCCGGGGCTGACCGTCGACGGCTGCTATCCGCTGCATTTGGACCCGCTCGCCCCTGAGGCGGCGGTCGAGCTGCTCTCGGACACCCTGGCGGACGGGAGGGTGGCCGAGCAGCCCGAGGACGCCCGCAGCCTGGTGGAGCTGTGCGCCGGGCTGCCGCTGGCCGTGCGGGTGGCGGGCGCCCGGCTCGCGACGCGTCCCGGGCGGCGGATCGGCACGATGGTCCGCGCCCTCGCCGAGGAGCACCGGCGGCTGGAGCTGCTGGCCCTCGACGGCGACCACAACGTCACGGCGACGCTGGACGTGTCGTACCGGTCCCTGCCGCCGGCGGCCGCCCGGCTCTACCGGCTGCTGGGGCTGCACCCCGGCCGGGAGTTCGACGCGCCGGCGGCCGAGGCGCTGTGCGGCGGGGAGGGGGACGCGCCCGGGGCGCTGGACACGCTCCACGACGCGAGCCTGCTCACCGACGCCCCGGGCGAGCGCCATCGCTTCCACGACCTCGTGCGGCTGCACGCCGCGGCGAAGGCGGCACAGGACGAGTCGCCCCAGGAGCGGGCGGCGGCGCTGCGCCGCGTCGCCGATCACTATCTGGCGAGCGCGACGCGCGCCGAGGAGATCGTCGACCCCCAGCACCGCACGATGGCCCGGGACTACGGGCCGTCCCCCGTGGTCGTCGCGGACGTGGGTGACGGTCCCGAGACCGCCCTGGACTGGCTGGAGCGGGAGCTGCCGAACCTGATGGCGGTCCTGCGCCAGGCGCGCGCCCACGGCTTCCCCACCGTGTGCTGGCAGCTCGCCGACGCCCTGTGGCCGCTCTTCCTGCGCCGCAAGTTCTACGACGACTGGCGCGCCGCGCACCGGGAGGGGCTGGCGGCGGCGCGGGAGCTGGGCGACCGGGCGGCGGAGTGCCGGATGCTCACCTCGGGCGGGCTGGGCGAACTCGGTTCCGGTCACGCGGACCGCGCGCTGGAGATGTTCGAGGGCGCGGCGCGCCTGTTCTCGGACGCCGGTGACGGGCTCGGCCACGCCCGCACGCTCAACTACCGAGGACTCGCCCTGCACCGGCTCGGGCGCCCCGACGAGGCGGCGGAGTTCTTCCGGCGGGCCGCCGGGGAGTTGCCGGCGTACGGGGACCGCCGGGCCGGTGCGCTGGCCGGGCTCAACCTCGCCGACGTGGCCCTCACCACCGGCCGGGCCGACGAGGCGGTACGCCCCGCCGAGGGCGCCCGCGCCGCGCTGCACGAGGCCGGTGACCCGTACAACGCGGCGCGCGCGACCGCCCTCCTGGGCCGGGCCCAGCTCGCCCTGGACCGGCTCGGCCAGGCCGAGGAGCTGCTGTCCTCGGCGCTGGCCACCCTGCGCGGCCTGGCGGCGGGCCTTGAGACCGCCCGCGTCCTCGGGGCCCTCGCCGAGGCCGCCGAACGACGCGGGCAGCCGCTCCTCGCCCGGGACCGCTGCCGGGAGGCGCTGGACCTCTACACCTCCGTGGGCCGGGACCGCTCGGACGAGGCCGAGGCACTCCGCCACCGTCTGCACCGCCTGGAGAACGGCGAGCCGCAGGGCTGAGCGCGCAGCAGCCGCACGGCCGTGGCCCCCAGGTCCGGGGCGGACACCCCGGCCACGAGACAGGAGTGGACCAACGAGGCGAGCGCGTCCCACACCCCTGCCGGGGCTCCCGTCGCGTGGGCCGTGAACGTGAGCGGCGGGCCCGCCGGGCCGGGTCGTATCCAGCAGCGGGGGCCGTGGCACACCGCCACGACCAGGGCACCCGGGTGACGTGCCGCCAGTCGCGCGGCCTGGGGCGCTCCGGTGCCGGGCGCGGTCAGCACGTCGGCGAGGTCCGGGCGGCCCCGGGGCGCCGGGTACCGGACCCTGACGTGCTCGTCGACGGCCGACGCCCCGGACACCGGGTCCAGCAGCACCGTCCGCACCCGGTGGACGCGCCCGGCCGGCCCGTTCGCCAAGGGCACCGCCCGCTGTGAGACCAGCACGAGAGAGGTCATCCCGTCACCGCGCCGCCGGGCTCGTCATAGCGCACCGCCCGTGGCAGGCGGGCCGGTTCGGTGACCGCGCCGCGTACGGCGGGCGCCCGCAGCCGGAGCTTGCGGTAAAGCAGCGCCCGCATCCGGCGCGCGTAGCGGCCGGGTTCGGAGGTGATGCGGGCGGCGACCCGCTCGTAGCGGTGCGCGCGGTGCGGTACGGAGCCCCGCTTGAGCTGCTGCCACACCGGCCGGTCCCCGTGCAGCCGGGGCGCGAAGGACATCAGCTCGGCCATCGGCGAACCCGGGTCCACGGCGGCGTCGGGACGGCCCGCCATCAGCACCGGCGCCCCGGTCATCGCGCCGTAGAGCGAGACCGAGCCGTGGTCGCCCACGATGTGGTCGGCGGCGACGACCGCGCCGGCCCAGTCGCCGTGCGGGCTGACCAGGACCAGGCCGGAGCGGGCCAGTTCGGCGAGCCAGGCGCGCACCTGCCAGGCGCCGTGCGCGTTCCACACGTGCGGGTGCAGGAGCGCCGCGGTGCGGTACTCGTCGGCGGGCAGTTCGGTGACCAGCCGCTCCAGCGCGCTCCAGCCGTGGCTCAGCAGGGAGTCGGGCCCCCAGGTGGAACAGGCGAGGACCAGTCGCTGCCGCGCCCCCACGCCCAGCGCCTCGCGGTACAGCGCCCGGGAGGGGAGGCTCGCGGCGACGCGGTCGAAACACGGGTCGCCCACCACCTCGGCCACCGGCACGGCCTCGGGGCATTCGTGGCCGAGGCGGGTCAGCTCCTCGTGGTGGGCCAGCACGATCGCCTCGGGGACGAGCGCGCCGTCCCGCACCAGCCGCTGCCGGCTCAGCCCGTAGGCGCCCCGGTGCGCCACCGTCCGGCCGGGCGGCCCGACCGGTGTGATCTTGTTGTGCCCGGCCCCGTGCGGCAGCACCACCACCGGCGCCTGCAGGTCGTGCAGGCTGCCGTGGCTCGCGGCCAGCGCGAGGTCGAAGTGGGTCTGCACCGCCTGGCTCCAGGGCAGGACCAGTCCGCCCAGCCGGTCGAGGAAGTCGCCCACCCCGTTGCTGAACACGTCGGGTGCCTGGGTGAAGAAGGTCTGCACCCTGATGTCGCCCTCCAGCAGGCGCATCGCGTCGAGCAGTCGCTGGCCGGCGATCACGGTGTGCACCACGACCAGCACCCTTCGGCGGGTACGGCGCGTGGCCCAGCGTTCGACGTCCAGACGCACCGGTACATGCCGCGTGTGCGGCTCCGGCACTGTCACGCTCATCGTTGAGGTCCCCCGGTTCTTCTCCGTGGTCGTGCGTGGCCGCGACCTGTTCGCGGCCGACACCGAGGGCATGCCCGCGCCGCTGGATGCCGGGCTTGCAGGAATCCTGCACTCCTGTGGGCGGCCCGGCACGCCGGTGGGCGTGCGCCCCGTCACTGCCCCCGTGCGCCTGCGGAGCCACCCCTGACTGCGGGGGGCGGCGGGAGAACAGTGGTTCGCCTCACACAGGTCCGCGGTGGTGCGGGCGGCACGGCTCCGGGGACGCCGCCGACGACCGTGGGAAGAAGCGCACCCGTCGGGGGTGATGGTGGAACTTCTCGCTCTGGGACCGCTCGAACTCTGGCACGACCAGCACCAGCACGAGCTGGGATCGCTGAAGGAACGATGTGTGCTGGCCGTACTCCTGCACGCGCGCGGCGAGCCGGTCACCGTGGACACGCTGATGGACCGGGTGTGGGACGGCGAACCGCCGCCGACGGCCCTGGACACCCTGCACACCTACCTCTCCCGGCTGCGGGGACGGCTGCGCCGGGCGGTCGGCGACGACCTGGCCAGGGTGGACCGGCCCGGCACCCGGCTGTACCAACTGCGCGCCGATCCGGACGACATCGACCTGCTGCGCTTCCAGCGGCTGCGGTCGCAGGCACTGGCGGCGGCCGGGCGGGGCGAGCGGGAGCTGGCCATCGGGCTGCTGCGCACCGCCGAAGCCCTGTGGCGCGGCGAGCCGTTGACCGAGTTCCCCGGCAATGCCTGGGCGCGGTCGGCCCGTACCCGGCTGATCGAGGACCACCGCCGGGTACGGGAGGAGCGGATCGGTCTGGAGATGGAGCTGGGCCGGCACGCGGACCTGGTGGGCGAACTCCAGGAACTGGCCTCGCAGAACCCCTTCGCGCAGAAGGTGATCGGCTCCCTGATGCTGGCCCTGTACCGCTCCGGACGCCACGACGAGGCGCTCTCCGTGTACCGCGACACCCATACGCGGCTGCACCGCACCCAGGGCATCGAACCGACCGCGGAACTGCAGGAGTTGCATCTGCGCATGCTGGAGCAGGACCGCAGCCTGCTGATGCCGGAGCCCGCTGTGCCGGCACCCGCCCCGGCGGCGGCCGTGCCGGAGCCCCGCAACTGCCTGCCCCGCGACATCCCGGACTTCACCGGCCGCACGGGCGAACTGCGCCTGCTGCTCACGGGCGCGGAGACCGGGGACGGTGCGGCCACGGCGCTGCCGGTGACCGTGATCCACGGTATGCCCGGCATCGGCAAGACGGCACTCGCGGTGCACGCCGCACACCAGTTGGCCGGCGCCTACCCCGACTCGCAGTTCTACGTGGACCTGCGCGGCTACAGCGGCCAGCCGCCGCTCGACCCGGCGGACGCCCTAGCCAGTCTGCTGCACACGGCCGGCTGGCACGGCGAGTTGCCGGCCACACTGGACGAACGGGCGACCCGCTGGCGGGAGTGGACCGCCCGGCGGCGTGCGCTCGTGGTCCTCGACAACGCGCGGGACGCCGCCCAGATCGGCCCGCTGCTGCCCGGCTCCCCCACCTGCCGGGTCCTGGTGACGACACGGAACCGGCTCACCGGGCTGGACGGCGCCACGTCCCTGTTCCTGGACACCCTGTCCGGCCAGGAGGCGGCGACCCTGTTCACCCGGATCGTCGGCGCCTCACGGGTGGCCGCCGAGGCGGAGAACCTGCGGCGGATCGCGGAGGCGTGCGCCTGCCACCCCTTGGCCGTCCAGGTGCTGGCGAGCCGCTTCCGCCACCGGGACGCGTGGGACCTGCCGTACCTTCTCGACCGGCTGGCGGGGGCGACCCGTCCGCTCCAGGAGTTCGACGACACGCTGATCAGCGCCGTCTTCACGTTCTCGTACGCGGAACTCGGCGCCCCCGCGCAGACCCTCTTCCGGCTCCTCGCCCTGCACGCCGGACCCGACATCACCCTGACGGCGGCCGCCGCGCTGGCCGGCCCGGACCTCGGCGGGGACCCGGGGCTGCTGGAGCGGTGCGTGGAGGAACTGCTCGACGCCGGTCTCCTGGAGGAGCCGGTCCGGGGACGCTACCGGCTGCACGACCTCACCCGTTCCTACGCCGCGGAGATCGGCCTGCGCACCGACACCGAAGCGGCCCGGCACACGGCGAGCGGCCGCCTCGTCGCCCACTACGTCACCGCCGCGTACCGCGCCGACCGGCTCGCCCACCCCCACCGCCGGGGCCTGCCCCTGCCGCCGCCCGCACAGGCGGGGCCGCCGCGCACGCCGCTGTTCGCCGACGCCGACGAGGCCTCGGTGTGGCTGACGGTGGAACGCGCCAACCTCCTGGCGGCCGCCCGCACGGCCACGGCTCGGCACCCGCGGTACGCCGTGCTGTTCCCGCGCGTCCTGGCGCGGTCCCTGAAGCTGTGGGGCGCGTGGGGCGTCGCCTCGGAACTCTTCGAGGCGGCCGTACCCCTGCTGCGCGCCTCCGGTGAACGCTCCCTGCTCGCGCGGACGTTGACGGACCACGCCGATCTGCTGGCCCAGCGGAACCACGCCGCGGCCCTGCGGTGCGCGACCGAGGCACTGTCCCTCTACGAGGACCTGCGCGACGCCCACGGCCGGGCCGACGCCCTGTTCCAGTCCGGCCGCGCCCACCTCGCGGCGGGCCACGGCGACGCGGCACCGCCCGCCCTGGAACAGGCGTTGGCGCTGTACCGGGAGGTCGGCGACCGCGCGGGCGAGGCCGAGTGCCTCAACGTGCAGGGGGTGGTGCTGTATTACGCGGGCCGCTACGAGGAGGCGCTGCACAAGGTGCAGCAGATGGAGGCCATCTACGAGGATCTGCCCGAACCCTATGGACTGGCCCAGGCACTCAACAACCGGGGCGAATTGCACTTCCTCCAGGGACGCTACAACGACGCCCGCGACTGCTACGCGAAGTCACTGGAGTTGATGCGCGCGCACGGCGGACGGGCCGACTTGGCCACGTTGTCGACGAACATGGGCGCCGTGCACCAGGCCCTGGGCGAGACGGATCAAGCCCTCACCCACTTCGGACGGGCCCTCGACGCCCACCGCGCCGTCGGCGACACGCTGGGTGAGGCGGACGCGCTGATCCGCACCGGGACCGCCTACGCACAGTCGGGCCGCCGGGGCGAGGCCCTGTTGCACCTGCACATGGCGGAACAGGTCGCCGCCGCCATCGACAACCCGTACGAGGGGCTGCGCGCGACGGTCGCCGCGGCGGACGTCCAGCGTGAGGCGGGGCGGCTCGACCTGGCGGCCGAGGGGTACGAGCGGGCACTGGAAGTGGCGGAGCGGATCAACTTCCCCCGGGGCTCCGCCCAGGCCCTGGCGGGACTCGCCCGGACCGCCGCTCTGTCCCGCCGCCCCGACCCGTACGGCGAACGGGCGGTCGCCCTCTACCGTGCGCTGGGCGCGGAAGCGGAGGCGGCGGAACTGGCGGGGTTTCTGGCACGACACCGGTCTACGGGGTCGTGAGCGGGGGTCACCACATCCAGCGGGACACCACCGGCGCCGCGAGGGCGAAACCCAGGACGTGGAGGGCAGCGGCGAACAGCTTGTACTTCACGTTTCTCCTAGCGGACGTGCTTGTGCCGTGCCGCCCCAGGCAGCGGGGCGGCACGGCAAACCTACTCGCACACCCGTCCCTGCGAAGCCCTTTCGAAAGCACCCGTCGATCTTCGGGACACCGCTATCCGGAATCCTGCTCGGACTCTCCCGGAACCCCGCCCTGGAAGGTCAGCCCCGAGAACGTCCCGCCCTGGATCACCGGCCCGTGCACCACGCCCCCGCTGACGGTGTTGTGCACCGACCCGGACGGCCTCGCACCGGCGTCCGGGGCCAACTCGGCCAGCAGGGAACGGAGTTCCTCCGCGGCGGACGGGTCGGCGAGCAGGGCGCGGCGGAGCCGGGCGCGCCAGTCCGCCTCGATGTCCGCCGCCGCCTGCGGGTCCTCCGCCTCGCCGGCCGCCACGAGGTCGCCGCGCGCGAGGCTCAGCTCCTCATCCACGGCCTCTTCGTCGCCGCCCCGGGCGAGGAACCGGGTCAGCCGGTCCCGCGCCTGCTCCCAGGTCTCCGACACCATGAGCCCCACGAGCGTGGTGGCCCCGGACGCGGCCAGCGCCGCCAGCTCCGCTTCCATCTCGCCCCCCAGTCCCGGCCCGGCCGGCTCAGCCCGCCGTCGGGTCCAGGCGGAGCGAGATGCTGTTGATGCAGTACCGCTGGTCGGTCGGGGTGGCGTAGCCCTCGCCCTCGAAGACGTGGCCCAGGTGGGAGCCGCAGCGGGCGCAGCGGACCTCGGTGCGGACCATGCCGTGGGTGCGGTCCTCGATCAGTTCGACCGCGTCGGTGTCCTTCGGGTCGTAGAAGGACGGCCAGCCGCAGTGGGACTCGAACTTGGTGGTCGAGGTGAACAGCTCCGCTCCGCAGGCGCGGCAGGAGTAGACGCCCTCGGTCTTGGTGTCGGTGTACTCACCGGTGAAGGCGGGCTCGGTGGCGGCCTGGCGCAGCACGGCGTACTCGGCCGGGGCCAGCTCCGCCCGCCACTGCTCGTCCGGCTTCTCGACGTCGTACGACATGAGTCTCAGCCCCTTACTTCGCGTGGTTCGGCAGTTCGTCCAGGATGCGGGGTCCGAGGTCGGTGACGTCGCCCGCGCCCATCGTGAGAACGAGATCACCGGCCTTCGCCATTCCCGCGACCACGGCCGGGGCGGCGTCCTTGTCGTGGACGGGGGTGACGTCGGCGCCGGCGGCGCGGGCGGCCTCGGTGATCAGGGCGCTGGTGACGCCCGGGACGGGGTCCTCGCGGGCCGGGTAGATGTCGAGGACGACGGAGGCGTCGGCGAGCGTGAGGGCCCGGCCCATCTCCTTGCCCAGTTCCCGGGTGCGGGAGAAGAGGTGGGGCTGGAAGAGGACGAGGATGCGGGCGTCCCCGACGGCGGCGCGCATGGCCTCCAGGTCGGCGGTCATCTCGGTGGGGTGGTGTGCGTAGGAGTCGACGACCTGGACGCCGGCCGCCTCGCCCTTGAGCTGGAGGCGGCGCTTCACGCCGGTGTACGCGCCCAGCGCGGGGGCCAGCTCGGCGGCGGGGACGCCGAGGGCGGCGCCGGCGGCGAGGGCGGCGACCGCGTTGTGGGCGTAGTGGCGGCCGGGGACGGAGACCGTGAAGGTCAGCTCGGTGCCGTCGAGGACGACGGTGACCTCGCTCTTGAGGCCCTGCGGGACGACGGAGAGGATGCGCACGTCGGCGTCGGCGGACTCGCCGTACGTCACCGTCCGCACCGTGCCGGCCAGGCGCCGGGTCAGCTCGCGGGCGCCCTCGTGGTCGGCGGCGATCACCAGGGTGCCGCCGGGGACGATCTTGCCGGCGAAGGTCTCGAAGGACTCGTGGATCTCGTCCATCGACGCGTAGTTGGCGTGGTGGTCGAGTTCGACGTTGAGGACGATGGCGACCTCGGGGGCGTACTTGTGGAAGCTCCGGTCGCTTTCGTCCGCCTCGGCGACGAAGATCTCTCCCTTGCCGTGCAGGGCGTTGGAGCCGGGCTCGTCCAGGTCGCCGCCGATGGCGTACGAGGGGTCCAGGCCCAGCTCGGACAGGGAGACCGCCAGCATCGAGGTGGTGGTGGTCTTGCCGTGGGTGCCGGCGACGGCGATCGGGCGCAGGCCATCCATCAGGGCGGCGAGGGCGTCGGAGCGGTGCACGACCGGCACGCCCAGCTCGGCGGCGCGGACCAGCTCCGGATTGTCGGCGCGGATCGCCGAGGAGACGACCACACAGCTCGCGTCGTCGGCGAGGTGCTCCGCCGCGTGCCCGATGTGCACGGTCGCGCCCTGCGCGCGCAGGGCCTCGGCGGTCGCGGACTCCTTGGCGTCGCTGCCCGCGACCGCGGCACCGCGCTGGGCGAGGATCTTGGCGATGCCCGACATCCCGGCCCCGCCGATCCCGATGAAGTGCGGTCGGTCCATGCCGGTAGGAAGGCCGGGTGCCATGCGTTGTTCTCCCCAGAAGTACGGTGCGTGCTGCGTGCTGGTGGGCGCGCCCGGGCGGGCCAGGGGCCCGGGGCCCGGAGCGCGGCCCCAGCCTATGCCTTGCTGTGGGAGAACAGTTTCAGGACCGGTACGCCGACCTTGTGCCGCGCCCGCGAGGCCCAGTCCCGGTGGAAGAACTCCTCCACGTAGTGCGGGTCGGTCAGGACGATCACCTCGTCGGCCCCGGTCTCCATGACCAGGGACTTCAGCTCGTCCAGCGGGTGGTTCCCGATCAGCCGGCCCTCGGCCCGGGCGCCGGACGCGCGCAGCGCGGTGAGGGACACCTCCAGGGCCCGCTGCCCCACGCTCTGCGCCTCCTCGCCCTCGGGCGTCTCCCCCTCGCGGACGGCGTCGTCCAGCTCGCCGAGCGCGACGTCGTCGATGGCCCGCAGCAGGCGGTCGGCCTGATCGCCGCGCGGCTGGAGCAGTACGTGGAAGGCGACCTCTTCATCACCGTGCAAGGTAGTGACGAACTCCACGTCGGCGGACGTCAGGGCCTTCTCGATCATCAAAACGCTACTGAACACCAGGCGCCCCTTCTCCTTGGAGGGCCTTTCCGGGCCCACCCTCCGTAGGCCGTGCCAGACCCTGCGGAAACCATCCTGCCCCGTGATAGCACGGGTACTGCCGGATTCAGTGTGCCCGGCGCCCGCTAAACGGAACGGCAGATTCCGCCGGTTACCAGGACTGCGGTAACGGTCGAACGTACGCCCGATCGCGAGGGGGGCCGGGGTGGCGGGAGTGCGCTAAGCGCGCCGGTAGCCGCTGAAGAGGAAACCTTCCTCCTCCAGGAGGGAGACGAGGGCGAAACGCTGCGGCATCTCGACGGCGGGACCGCCCGCGATGCGCTGCGCGCCGCCTGCGGTGAGCATCGGGGAGACGGTCAGGCACAGCTCGTCGAGCACACCGGCCGCGACGAACTGGCCCAGCAGGCGCGGGCCGCCCTCCGTGAGCAGACGGGTGTGGCCGAGATCGGCGAGCGCGCGGACGGCGCGGACCGGGTCGACGCCGACGCCGTCGCCGGCGATCACCACGCGGGCGCCGGCCTTCTCCGCGGCCGCGATGCGGTCGGGGGCGGCGGAGGCGCCGGTGAGGATCAGGGTGGGGACCCGGGGGGAGGTGTACAGGGGGAGGTCGAAGTCCAGGTCGAGACTCGCGGTGACCACGGCGACGGCCGGTACGGGGGTCTGGCCCGCGGCGCGCCTCGGCTCCTCGAACTCCGCCCGGACGCGTGCGGGGCGGTACCCCTCCTGCCGTACGGTCTCGGCGCCGGCGATCACCACGTCGGCGAGGGCGCGGAGGGTGCCGAAGACGCGCATGTCGGCGGCGCTGGAGATGGGCTGGGAACGGCCGTCGTGCTGGGCGGCGCCGTCGAGGGTGGAGACCATGTTGGCGCGGAGCCAGGGGGTGCGCTCGGGGTACGCGTAGGCGGCGGCCAGCTCGGGGAGGGTCCACGCGCGGTCGGTCGCGTCGGTGGTCGCGGTCGGGTCGGGGGCGGGGAACAGGCGTCGCATGCGGTGCAGTGTTCCACGCGCGGTTGAGCCGAACCGTGCGGGCGGTGAAGCCGGGGGTGGGTGGCGCTCGCGGCGCCGGCCGGTGCCTCCCCCAGTGCCTGAACGGCCCGGGAGTACTCCCAGCACCCACCGGTGCCGCCCCGGCGGCACGACTGCCCGCAGCTCGGCGGCCGCCGCGCACCCCCTACCATGGACCACCGTGTCGTCCTCCTCCCCCGCCCCCGGCCCCTCCCCGATAGTCGGGGCGGCTGCCGCGTCGCCGTCGCCGTTGTCCCTGTGTGCGCGGGAGCCCCATGTGCCCGCGGACCGGCTCGTCGCCGAGATGGTGCCGCCGCCGCGGTTCGACTCGGTCCGGTTCGGTACGTACATCCCGGACCCGAACCAGCCCAGCCAGCACGAGGCCGTAGGGGTGCTGGAGGGCTTCGCGGCCGGGCTGGACGGGCGCCCCGCCGACGCCGGCAGGCGCGGCTTCCTCGGGTTCGGGCGGAGCAGGGCGCCGAAGGCCCCCGCCGGCCCCCGGGGCGTGTACCTCGACGGCGGGTACGGCGTCGGCAAGACCCACCTGCTGGCCTCCCTGTGGCACGCCACCCCCGCCGAGCCCTCCCACAAGGCGTTCGGCACCTTCGTGGAGCTGACCAACCTCGTCGGCGCCCTCGGCTTCCAGCAGACCGTGCGGACCCTCTCCGGGCACCGTCTCCTGTGCATCGACGAGTTCGAGCTGGACGACCCCGGCGACACCGTCCTCGTCTCCAGCCTGCTCGCCCGGCTCGTCGAGGCGGGCGTGGCGCTGGCCGCCACCTCCAACACGCTGCCCGGCAAGCTCGGCGAGGGCCGTTTCGCGGCGGTCGACTTCCTGCGCGAGATCCAGGGCCTGTCGGCCCACTTCCGCGCCCTGCGCATCGACGGCGAGGACTACCGCCACCGCGGCCTGCCCGAGGCCCCGGCGCCGTACTCCGACGAGCAGGTCAGCCGCGCCGCCCACGCCACCGAGGGCGCGTCCCTGGACGGCTTCCCCGCGCTCCTCGACCACCTCGCCCGCGTCCACCCCAGCCGCTACGGCGCCCTGACCGACGGCGTCGCGGCCGTGTGCCTCACCGGCGTGCGCCCGGTGCCGGACCAGTCGACGGCGCTGCGCCTGGTGGTCCTCGCCGACCGGCTCTACGACCGCGAGGTGCCGGTGCTGGCGTCGGGACTGCCGTTCGACAAGCTGTTCAGCGAGGAGATGCTGAAGGGCGGGTACCGCAAGAAGTACTTCCGGGCGATCTCCCGGCTGACCGCGCTGGCCCGTGACGCGGCGCGGCTGGTCGACACACCCTGACCGGGTGCGTTCTCTCGACCTCCCCTGACCTGTCGTCGACCTCGCCCTGACCGGGTGACGCCCGTGCGCGCCAGGAGGACCCCCGTGTGCAGCCCTTGATCGACCACGCCCGTGCGTTCGGACAGCGTCCGCAGGATCTCGCCGGGCTCGCGGCCGGCCAGGCGCCCGAGATCCTGTGCGTCACCGGCTCCGACTCCCGGGTCGTACCGGCGCGGATCACCGGCGCGCGGCCCGGCCGGCTCTTCGAGCTGCGCACCGCCGGCGATTTCGTCCCGCCCTGCGGCGCCGGGTCCCCGTCCGGCGAGGCGGCCACCATCGAGTACGCCGTCGAGGTGCTCGGCGTCTCGGAGATCGTGGTCTGCGGCCACTCGCACTGCGGCGCCGTCGGCGCCCTGGTGCGCGGCGACGACCTCACCGCCGTACCCGCCGTACGCGACGTCGCCGCCGCCGTACAGCACCACGTCCTCGCCCAACTGCTGCGCCTGCGCACCTGCCCCTGCGCCGAACGCCGCCTCGCGGACGGCAGCCTGCGCACCCGCGGCTGGTACGAGATCCACACCGGAACCATGCGCGCCCACCGCCCCGGCACCGACGCCTTCGAGCAGTTGCAGTCGGCACGGAACGCGGCGGCGGTACGCGGTGGTAAGTCCGGATGAAGCGGGCATAACGCCGTAGAGGGGGGCGTACCGGCGTTCCGGACCTCTGGGTGAGGAGGCCGCCATGCTCCAGGAGCTTCTGACCGCCGTCGCCGCCACCGGCGGCGCCGGGGTGGTCTACGTCGCGGCGGCCGCGCGGGTCGTCAAGCAGTACGAGCGCGGGGTGGTCTTCCGGCTCGGGCGGCTCGCCGGTGCGGTGCGGGAGCCTGGGTTCACGATGGTGGTGCCGGGCGTGGACCGGCTGCACAAGGTGAACATGCAGATCGTGACACTGCCCGTCCCCGCCCAGGAGGGCATCACCCGCGACAACGTGACGGTGCGGGTGGACGCGGTCGTGTACTTCCGGGTGGTCGACGCGGCCCACGCGCTGGTGCGGGTGGAGGACTACCGGTTCGCCGTCTCGCAGATGGCGCAGACCTCGCTGCGTTCGATCATCGGCAAGAGCGACCTGGACGACCTGCTGTCGGACCGGGAGAAGCTCAACCAGGGGTTGGAGCTGATGATCGACAGCCCGGCGGTGGGCTGGGGCGTGCAGATCGACCGGGTGGAGATCAAGGACGTCTCCCTGCCGGACACCATGAAGCGCTCGATGGCCCGCCAGGCGGAGGCGGACCGGGAGCGCCGGGCCCGGGTCATCAACGCGGACGCCGAACTCCAGGCGTCGAAGGTGCTGGCGGAGGCGGCACGGGAGATGTCCGAGACGCCCGCCGCACTACAACTGCGCCTGCTCCAGACGGTGGTGGCGGTGGCCGCCGAGAAGAACTCCACCCTGGTCCTGCCCTTCCCGGTGGAGCTGCTGCGGTTCCTGGAGCGGGCGCGGGAGCATCCGGCCGAGCCGTGACACGGGCTACGCGCGTGGTTCCCGGGACTCCTGGCAGGTGGTAGACACGGCGGGGTCGCGATCCTGTCCGCCAGCAGGAAGGTCACTCCCACATGTCCGCAACCCGACGCCAGGTCCTCGCCCGCACCGGAGCCCTGGGCGCAGGCATCGCCTTCACCGGCGCTCTCTCCGAACTCTTCGCCGGCAGTGCCGCCGCCCAGCCCCTCGGCCACACCGGGTACGGCCCGCTGGTCCCCGACCCCGACGGCCTGCTCGACCTGCCGAAGGGCTTCCGCTACCGGGTGCTGTCCCGCGAGGGCGACCGGCTGCGCAGCGGCGAGGGCCCGGTGCCCTCCAACCACGACGGCATGTCGGCCTTCCCCGGGCGCGGCTCGGGCCGGGACCGCACGGTCCACCTCGTCCGCAACCACGAGAACCGCGCCGACGGCCGGGTCCCGGTCCCCACGGTCGAGGGCCTGACGTACGACCCGGAGGGCAAGGGCGGGTGTACGGCGCTGGAGCTGGACTCCGGCAACCGGGTGCTGTCCGAGCGGGTCGCGATCGCCGGTACGGCGGTCAACTGCGCGGGCGGGCCCACCCCCTGGCACACCTGGCTGACCTGCGAGGAGACCGAGGACAAGGCCGGGACCAACGGCTACACCAGGGACCACGGCTTCATCTTCGAGGTCGACCCCGCCGACCCGCACCGCACGGGCGCGGTGCCGCTGACCGCGATGGGCCGCTTCCAGCACGAGGCGATCGCGGTGGACCCGCGGCGCGGAGTCGTCTACGAGACGGAGGACGCCTTCGAGCGGCCCTTCGGCCTCTTCTACCGCTTCCTGCCCGAGAAGCCGCTCGGCGGCCGGGGCTCGCTGCGCGCGGGCGGCCGGCTCCAGGCGATGCGCGTGCCCGGCGTCCCCGACCTCTCCACCCTCCAGGAGACGGGCGCCCACTTCGACGGCATCGAGTGGGTCGACGTACCCGACCCGCTGGCCACGGAGACGCCGATCCGCTTCCAGGACTTCGGGCGGGGCGGCATCACCCACGCGCAGAAGCTGGAGGGCTGCTACTGGGGCGGGCGCAGCGTGTACTTCGTGTCGTCCTTCGCGCACAGCGCCGCGGGCTCGGCCGCCGACCACTTCGGGCAGATCTGGCGCTACGACCCCGAGCGGCGCCGGCTCACCCTGGTGATCGTCTTCGGCCCCGACACCGACGTCCGGCTCCCCGGCGAGTCCCCCGACAACATCTGCCTGGCGCCCGGCGGCGGCCTCATGGTCTGCGAGGACGGCAACGGGGCCCAGCACGTCTTCGGCGTGACCCGGCGGGGCGAGGTGTACGCGATGGCCCGGGGCGCCCAGAACATCGGGACGGCGGAGGAGCCGGAGTGGGGCGAGTTCGCCGGGGTCACCTTCTCCCCCGACGGCGACACGATGTACGTCAACTGCTACACCCCCGGCACGACGTTCGCGGTGACGGGGCCTTGGCGCGGGTGACGTGGCCGCACGTCGAAAACCGGTGGAGTCGCCGGCCCGCAGCACCTAGGGTCACCGGGTCGGCGACTCCGCCGGCGATCTCCGTGTACGGAACGAGGTGTGCTCGATGACGGTCCGCGCAGCGGCTGCCGACTCCGGTCGGCTGTCCTTCCCCGACGCCCCGGCCTCATCGAACCGAAGGAACACCTCTCGTGGATCTGCCCCGCATCTTCACCCTGCGCAAGGGTGACCACCGCATCCACAACCCGTTGACCGCGGAGCAGCTCGCCACCCTGGGACAGGCCCTGCGCCTGGCCCCCGGGGTGCGCGTGCTCGACCTCGCCAGCGGTTCGGGCGAGATGCCGTGCACCTGGGCCCGCGACCACGGCGTCACCGGGACCGGCGTGACATCGGCACCCTGTTCACCGAGAAGGCCCGCGCCCGCGCCGTCGAACTCGGCGTCGCCGACCGGGTCGCGTTCGTGCACGGCGACGCGGCCGGCCATGTCGCGGGCGAGCCGGTCGACGTCGCCGCGTGCGTCGGCGCCACCTGGATCGGCGACGGCGTGGCCGGCACCGCCGCACTGCTGGCCCGCAGTCTCCGCCCCGGCGGCCTGATGCTGATCGGCGAGCCGTACTGGCGCCGGGAGGTGCCGGACGAGGAGACCGCCCGCGCCTGCCACGCCCGCGGCAGGGACGACTTCCAGTCCCTGCCGGAGCTGGTCGAGCGGTTCGGCGGCCTCGGCTACGACGTCGTGGAGATGGTGCTCGCCTCCCAGGACAGCTGGGACCGGTACCAGGCGGCCCAGTGGCTCAGCCTCCGCCGCTGGCTCGACGCCCACCCGGACGACGAGCCGGCCGCCGAGGTGCGCGAGGAGCTGACCGCCGAGCCCGCCCGCTACACGCGCTACCAGCGCGAATTCCTGGGCTGGGGGGTCTTCGCGCTGATGGCCCGCTGACCTCCGGCGGATGAGAACGCGGGCCCGGCCGCCCTGCCGTCCGGGCCCGCGTCTTTTCGCGTGGTCGAGACCCGCGACCAGGGGTACTCGGGGCCGCATGACGGAGAACGTGCAGGTCGGCGGCTCGTACTGGCTTCAGACGGCACCTGGCGGCGCCCCGCGCCCCGCCCTCGCCGAGGACATCGAGGTCGACGTCGCCGTGATCGGCGGCGGCATGGCCGGACTGAGCGCGGCCTGGGAGCTGACCCGGGCGGGACGCAGCGTGGCGGTGCTGGAGGCCGGGCGGATCGCCGCCGGCGTCACCGGGTACACCAGCGCCAAGCTGACCGTCCTGCACACCCTGATCTACGACAAGCTGCGCCGCACCCGTGGCGCCGAGGGCGCCCGCCTGTACGCCCGCTCGCAGTCCGAGGCGATCGAGCACGCGGCCGGCATCGTCGCCGAGCTGGGCATCGACTGCGACTGGGAGACCCGGGACGCGTACACGTACGTCCGGGACCGGAGCCGCGTGGAGGAGCTGCGGGCCGAGGCGGAGGCGGCCGAGGAGGCGGGACTGCCGGCGTCGTTCGTGACCGGGACGGGGCTGCCGTTCGAGGTCGCGGGCGCTGTGCGGGTGACCGGACAGGCGCAGTTCCATCCGCGCAAGTACCTGCTGGCCCTCGCCGCGGACCTGGAGGCGCGCGGCGGACTGATCTTCGAGGACACCACCGTCCACGGCCTGGGCGAGGGCAGCCCGTGCCGGGTGTCGGCCGAGGGCGGGGCGACGGTGACCGCGCGGGACGTCGTCGTCGCCACGCACTACCCGATCTTCGACCGGGCGCTGCTCTTCGCCCGCCTCTCCCCGCGCCGCGAGCTGGTCGTCGCCGGGAGCGTCGAGGCGGACCGGGACGTCGACGGCATGTACATCACGCCGGAGCAGAACACCCGCTCGGTGCGTACGGCGCCGCTGGACGAGGCGGGCCGCCGGCTGCTGGTCGTCACCGGGGAGCACTTCACGCCCGGCACCGGCGACACCCGGGAGCGCTTCGACCGCCTGGGCGCCTGGGCGCGCGAGCACTTCCCCGGCGTGGACCTCACCTACGCCTGGGCGACGCAGGACATCGACCCCACCGACACCGTGCCGATGGTGGGCCCGCTGCACGCGGGCGCCCGGCACACGTACGTCGCCACCGGCTTCGGCGGCTGGGGGCTGAGCGGCGGCATCATGGCGGGCCGGCTGCTGACCGCGCAGATCACCGGCGAGGAGTGCGCGTGGAGCGGGCTGTACGACCCGCGCCGGCTGCTCACGGCGGTGCGGGAGGCGCCGGCGCTGCTGAGGACGCAGGCCGAGGTGGCCCGGCACTTCGTCGGCGACCGGCTGCGTCCGGCGCCCCCGGTGGACTCGCTGCCGCCCGGCGAGGGCGCCGTGGTCCGGGTCGGCGGCGACCGGCTCGCCGTCTACCGCGACGAGGCGGGCGCCCTGCACGCGGTGTCGCCGCGCTGCACCCACCTCGGCTGCTTCGTCGACTTCAACGCGGCCGAGCGCGCCTGGGAGTGCCCGTGCCACGGCTCCCGCTTCGGCACGGACGGCAAGGTGATCGAGGGCCCGGCGACCAGGCCGCTGGAGCGGCGGGACATCTGACCGCGGCCCCGGTGGGCCCGGAGGGGTGACTCTCCGGGCCCGTCACATCTCATATTCGTACATAACGAACAACATACTCATACGTTCGTACGATGATCACTCTCGTACGCCGTACCGCTGCCTTGTGCGCCCTGGGCGCCGCCCTCGCGGCCTGTGGGAGCGCGGAACCGCCGCAGGCCCCCCGCCCGGCACCGTCCGCGTCCTCCGCGGCCCCGTCGAGTCCCGCCCCCTCCGGGCCGCCGACGCTGGCCCCCGGCCCCGCCGGTCTGACGCCCGTCTTCGAGCACGGCCCGCGCACGGCCGGGCGGGCGGCGGACGGCAAGACCGTCGCCCTCACCTTCGACGCCGACATGACCGCCGACGAGGGGCCCCGGGCGGCCTCGGGCGAGCGGTTCGACAATCCCCGGCTCATCGCGACCCTGCGGAAGCTGAAGGTGCCGGCCACGGTCTTCATGACCGGCCGGTGGGCCGAGGAGTACCCGGACCAGGCCCGCGCGCTGGACCGGGACCCCGGGTTCGAGATCGCCAACCACTCCTACAGCCACTACGCCTACACCGACGACTGCTACGGCCTGCCGACCGTGCCGAAGGAGCGGATGCGCTCCGACCTGGAGCGGGCGTACACGGCGTTCGAGAAGGCCGGGGTCCGCCACGCGATGCCGTACTTCCGCTTCCCGGGCGGCTGTTACGACCAGGCGGTGCTCAAGGAGCTGGCGGCCACCGGTGTCACCGCCGTGCAGTGGGACGTGGTCGGCGGCGACGCCTTCGCGACGGACGCGGACGCGGTGGCCCGGCAGGTGCTCGACGGGGTGAAGCCGGGGTCGGTGGTCGTCATGCACTGCACGCGCAGCGCCGCCCCCGTGACCGAGCAGGCGGTCCGCACCGTCGTGCCCGAACTGCGCCGCCAGGGCTACCGCTTCGTGAAGGTCTCCGACCTGATCGGCGCGGCGGGCGAACGGAACTGACCGATCTACGCTGGAGGCATGAGCAGCGACAAGAGCGCGGGCGCCGGCGAGAGCGTGCGTGGTGTCGACGAGAGCGGTGCCGTCGACGGGAGCTACTGCCTGATCGACGCGACCCGGCCGCCCGAGGCCGACGGCCCCCCGTACGCGGACTGCGTGCTGTGCCGGGAGCCGACCGAGTACCCGGAGTCGTACAAGGGGATCACCCTGTGCCCGCGGTGCGAGTGGCAGGAGGCGCAGCGCACGGCCTGCTCGGGGTGAGGCGCGGGCGGCTTGGCAGACTGGGGACGTGAGCAACGAGCCGACGACTCCCGTCCCCGACAGTCCCTTCCGCCCCGAGCCCGGGGACCGCGACCTGGCGCCGCAGTTCGTGCTGCCGCTGGTCGTCCGTATCGAGCGGGCGGCGCCCCCGGCCCGTACCGACGCGTTGGAGACCGCGGCCCGCGCGGTGCTGGTGATCCTCGGCGACGAGCGGTCCGCCGGCGACGGCGAGTGGGCGGAGGCGATGCGGGACTGGCAGGACGCCCGGATCCGCAAGGTCGTGCGGCGGGCGCGCGGCGCCGAGTGGCGGCGGGCCGAGGCGCTGCCCGGCATCACGGTCACCGGCAAGAGCGCGGAGGTGCGGGTCTTCCCGCCGGTGCCGCTGGACGGCTGGCCCAAGGACCTGGCCCGCCTCCAGGTCTCCGGCACCGACCTGGACGACCCGGAGCCGCCGCTCCCCGCCGAGCCGTCGGCGCCGGTGCTCTGGATGAGCCCCGAGCTGGACATGTCGGCCGGCAAGGCGATGGCGCAGGCCGGCCACGGCGCGCAGCTCGCCTGGTGGGAGCTGGACGACGCGGCACGCACCGCCTGGCGCGAGGCCGGCTACCCGCTGGCGGTACGCACCGCGGACCCGGCCCGCTGGCCCGCCCTCACCACGAGCGGCCTGCCGGTCGTACGCGACGCCGGCTTCACCGAGATCGCCCCGGGCTCCTGCACGGTGGTGGCCGACCACCCGGCGCTCCGGCACGGCTAAGGGGGCGCCGTTCGGATCTCGCCGGCGCCCGCGGGGTCCGGCACACGCTCCCCCCAAGCACCCCGCTGAACCGCTACGGCCTCGCAAGCGCCCCGCGAAACCTCAGATGTTGCTCTGAGAACCGCCCCCTCGGGGTTGGCGGCCGGGCGGGTGGGCGATACCCCCGACATGTGCGCAGGAGAGGGGGGCTGAACCATGCGACGGCTCGGAACCGGTATCGGATGGCGTCCGGAGATCGCGGACACCGTGGAGCGGATGCCCGGCATCGACTGGGTCGAGGCCGTGTCGGAGAACCTCTGCCCCGGCCATCTCCCCGAGTCGCTGCTGCGGCTGCGCGAGCGGGGCGTGACCGTCGTGCCGCACGGCGTCTCGCTCGGGCTCGGCGGCGCGGAGCGGCCGGACGCGGGACGGCTGGCGGCGCTCGCCGAGCGGGCCGGGGTACTGGGCTCGCCGCTGGTGAGCGAGCACATCGCCTTCGTCCGCGCGGGCGGCGCGCTGACCGCCTCCCCGCACCTGGAGGCGGGGCACCTGCTGCCCGTGCCGCGCACCCGCGACGCCCTCGACGTGCTCTGCGAGAACGTGCGCATCGCGCAGGACGCCCTGCCCGTGCCGCTCGCCGTGGAGAACATCGCCGCCCTCATCGCGTGGCCGGGCGAGGAGATGACGGAGGGGCAGTTCCTGTACGACCTGGCCGACCGGACGGGGGTGCGGCTGCTGATCGACGTGGCGAACCTGCACACCAACCACGTCAACCGGGGCGAGGACCCGGCCGAGGCGCTCGGCGAACTGCCGCTGGAGGCCGTCGCCTACGTCCACGTCGCGGGCGGCTTCGAGCGGGACGGCGTCTGGCACGACAGCCACGCCCACCCCGTGCCGCGGCCGGTGCTGGACATCCTCACCGACCTCGCCTCCCGGGTGGCGCCGCCGGGCGTCCTGCTGGAGCGCGACGAGAACTTCCCGGGGCCGGGCGAGCTGGAGGCGGAGGTGGCGGCGATCCGCGAGGCCGTCGCGAAGGGGCGCGCGGCGGGCGGGATGCCCACGGCGGCCTCGCGCGGCGGCGCGATGCGCGCCTTCGGCGACGGGGAGGCCGTACGGCAGCGGGTCGGGCTCGCGCAGGCCGCGCTGCTGTCCGCGCTGGTCGCGGGGACGCCGGTGCCGGAGGGGTTCGACCGGGCGCGGCTCGGGGTGCAGGCGCGGGCGCTGGCGGGGAAGCGGGCGGACGTGGTCGCCAAGGTCGCGCCGGAACTGCCGGCGGTCCTCGGCGCGGGGTACCGGCCGGCGTTCCTGGCCTACGCCCGACGGCACCCGCTGACCGGCGGCTACCGACGCGACGCGCTGGACTTCGCCGAACACCTGCTGCGGGAGGAACTGCTCCAGGACGCAGGGGTACGGGGTCGGATACGGGAGTGGTGGCTGGACCGGTCGGGCCCGGCCCCCCGGTCACCGCGACCCGGGACCCGGCTGGCGCGCGCCACCCGGCGGGTCCTGTCACGCCACTGAACCCGGCCGAACGGAACGTCACATACCGCCACCACCGCATCCCGACATGCGAACAAGGCCTGGCGCCGGCGAAAGCCTTCGGCATAGAAGTACGGCATGTTCTGGGTCCTGTTCCTCCTGCCGGCCTGGGCCGTCGCCGGCACCGCCTGTCTGCGGCTGTGCCTGGCCGCCGTACGCGCGGCGGCCGTCGAACCGCGCGCCGCGCGCCGTGAACACGCGCTGACGCTGTACGAGGCGGCGTTCCTGTCCGGCGGGCCCCGGCGGGTCGCCGATCTGACGCTGGTCTCGATGGCCCGCCAGCGCCGGCTGCTGCTCGCGCACACCGGCTGGGCGACGGTCGTGGACCCGCACGGGCGGGACGAGATGGAGCGCTCGGTGATAGGGGCGATAGGCCCCGGGGGACAGTCCCGGATAGCGCCGGTACGGGCCGTCGCGGCCGGCGCCGACGCGGTGCGCAACCTGGCGGACCGGCTGGTCGGCGCGGGTCTCGCGGTGCCCGACGGCGGCGCCGGGAGCATCGCCGCCGGGGTGCGGCGGGTGCGGGCCGCCGCGGTCACCGTGGGCGCGCTGGGTGCCGTCGCGCTGAGCCTGCCCGTCCCCTCGGACGAGCCGCGCCTGCTGATCGCCCTGTGGTTCACGCTGCCGCTCGCCCTGACCCTCGGCTGCCTCGCCATCACGCGCATGGAGGCCCACCCCTACTCGCGTTGGGCCTCCCCGGCCGGCCAGCGTCTCGTCGGCGCCCTCGTCCAGCAGGCCGACGGCACGGCGGACGACCGCACCTACCTCACCTCGGTCGCCGTACGCGGCGTCCACGCGATCGGCGAACCGGACCTGCGGGCGGCGTTCGCGCATCGCGAGGAGCAGGTCGAGGAACGGCGCCGGGGCTGACGGCCCGTCCCGGGCGCCGGGGGCGTGCGGAGGCACTCGGGGGCGACACTCGCGTACGGTGCTTGCCCTGCCGCCTCCGGCGCACGAAACATCCCTTCTGTCACGCCGTGCACCGAAGGGATACGCGATGCGAGCTGCCGTCCTCCACTCGGCCGCCGGAGCCCTGCTGCTGAGCAGCCTCACCGCCGCGCCGGCGCCTGCCGCTCCCCGGGACCCCGGAGCCGCCGAGGCGCGCGGTACCGCCGTGGCCGCCGGGCGCGCCGCGGCGGCCGGGATCGTGTTCGGCCGGTGCCCGAGGGCGAAGGAGCTGCCGGCCGCGATGCGCTGCGGCACGGTCGAGGTGCCCCTGGACTACGCGCACCCCGACGGCGAGCGCATCCGTCTCACCGTCAGCCGGGTGCGGGCCACCCACCAGGACCCTGGCGGCAGCGGGCACAAGGTGCCCGGCCAGGGCGCCCTGCTCTACAACCCGGGCGGGCCCGGCGGCTCCGGGCTGTACTTCCCGCTGGCCGGCATGGTGCCCGAGTGGAAGCGCGTCGCCGCCGCCTACGACCTCGTCGGCTACGCCCCGCGCGGGGTGGCGCCGTCCGCGCCGCTGTCCTGCCAGGATCCCGGCGACTTCTTCAAGGGCCCCCGGCCCGCCCCGACCCAGCCTTCCGACGGGTACAAGCGGGAGCGGGCCGCCGAGGCGAGGACGTACGCGCGCGGCTGCGCCGAGCGGGCCGGGGACGCGCTGCGGCACTACCACTCCCTCAACAACGCCCGCGACCTGGAGGTCCTCCGGGCCGCGCTGGGCGAGCGGAAGCTGACGTTCATGGGGGCGTCGTACGGCACGTATCTCGGGGCGCTGTACGCCGAGCTGTTCCCCTCGCACGTGCGGCGGATGGTGTTCGACTCGGTGGTGGACCCGGACCCCGAGGGGATCTGGTACCGCGACAACCTCGCCCAGTCGCGGGCGTTCGAGCGGCGCTGGACGGACTTCAAGAAGTGGATCGCCCGCCACGACGCCGTGTACGGGCTCGGCGACACGCCGAGGGAGGTGCAGGACAGCTACGAGGAGGCGAGCGACCGGCTGGCGGCGACGCCCGCGGGCGGGACGGTGGGGCCCGCGCAGTTGCAGGGGGCGTTCCTGCGGGCCGGGTACTACGACGACTACTGGCCGCACCGCGCCGAGGCGCTGTCGGCGTATCTGAAGGGCGATCCGCAGCCGCTGATCGACCAGGCGGGCACCACCCGCACCGAGGAGGGCGCGAAGGGGGCGGAGAACTCCAACGCCGTCTACACGGCCGTCGAGTGCAACGACGCGCCCTGGCCGACCGACTTCGAGGTCTGGGACCGGGACAACACGCGTCTCGCGCGCCGGGCGCCCTTCGAGACCTGGGACAACGTGTGGACGAACCTGCCCTGCGCCTACTGGCGAGCGCCCCGGCAGCGGCCCCTCGACGTGCGCACCGCGCCCGGTGAGCTGGCGCCGACGCTGATCCTGGCCGCCGAACGGGACGCGGCGACGCCGTACGACGGCGCGCTGGAGCTGCGGCGGCGGCTGGCGGGCTCGGTGCTGGTGACCGAGCGCGACGCGGGCACGCACGGCATCGCCGGCGGCCCGAACGCCTGCGTCAACTCCCACCTGGAGGCGTACCTCCTGGACGGCCGCCTCCCGGCGCGGGACGCGTCGTGCGCCCCGCGCGAGGAGCCGGAACCCCGCCCGGCAGGCTGATCAGGCGAGGCCGGCCACCAGCTCTCCGATGTCCTTACGGCGCCCCGTGCTGCATCCTCCGGGGGACAACCCCCGAACCCCCAGCCGACCCCGCACCCCCGCCCATCCGTCAGGCGAGGCCGGCCACCAGCTCTCCGATGTCCTTACGGCGCCCCGTGCTGCATCCTCCGGGGGACAACCCCCGGACCCCCGGCCGACCCCGCACCCCCGCCCATCGGTCAGGCGAGGCCGGCCACCAGCTCGCCGATGTCCTTGCGCCGCCCCGTGTAGAAGGGGACCTCCTCGCGGACGTGCATCCGGGCCTCGGAGGCGCGCAGGTGACGCATGAGGTCGACGATGCGGTACAGCTCATCGGCCTCGAAGGCGAGGATCCACTCGTAGTCGCCCAGCGAGAAGGAGGCGACGGTGTTGGCGCGCACGTCCGGGTAGCCGCGGGCCATCTTGCCGTGGTCGGCGAGCATGCGGCGGCGGTCCTCGTCGGGCAGCAGGTACCAGTCGTAGGAGCGCACGAACGGGTAGACGCTGATGTAGTTGCGCGGCGTCTCGTCGGCGAGGAAGGCCGGGATGTGCGAGCGGTTGAACTCGGCGGGGCGGTGCAGCGCCATGTTCGACCAGACCGGCTCCAGCGCGCGGCCGAGCTTCGTGCGGCGGAAGAGGTTGTACGCCTCCTGGAGCTGGTCGGCGGTCTCGGCGTGCCACCAGATCATGAGGTCGGCGTCGGCGCGCAGCCCCGACACGTCGTAGGTGCCGCGGATCGTCACGTCCTTCGCGGCGAGCTGGTCGAACAGTTCCTGGACCTCGTCGGCGTAGCCCGCGCGGTCCTCGGGCAGCGTGTCCTTGAGCCTGAAGACGGACCAGAGGGTGTAGCGGATGACCTCGTTGAGGTCCTTGGCCAGCTTGCCCTTGTTGGGGATCCGGTCGGCAGCGGTGGTGGAGGCGTCGTCACTCATGGCCCTATTCTCCCGCTCCGCCGTGCAGGCTCTGCACCGGGTGGGCGGTGAGCCGCTCCACACCGCGCGGGTCCCCGCCGAGCTGGTCGGCCGCCGCGTACGCGCTCGCGATGCTCGCCGGGATGCCGACGCCGTCGTACGCGGCGCCGCACACCGCGAGGCCGGGGAGTTTCGCGACGTGCTCGCGGACACGGGCCACGCGCGCGTGGTGGCCGACGGGGTACTGGGGCAGGCCGTCACGCCAGCGGGTGACGCGGGTGGCGACGGGCGCGGCGGTCAGGCCGGTGGCCTCGGCGAGGTCGTGCCGGGAGACGGCGACCAGGCCCTCGTCGTCGCGGCCGAGGATCTCCGTCTCGCCGTACCGGCCCACGGAGGTGCGCAGAACGACCAGGTCGGGGGCGCCGGCGTCGATCCAGCCCCACTTGCGGGAGGCGAAGGTGGACGCCTTGATGGTGCGCCCGTCGACCGGCGGGACGAGGAAGCCGCTGCCCTCCGGGAGCACGGTGGCGTCGGAGCGGCGGTAGGCGAGGCTGATCAGGGCCATCGAGGCGTACTCGACGCCGGCCAGCTCGGCCGCGGCGGCGGGGGCCTCGGCGCGCAGCAGTTCGGCGGCGGGGGCGGCGGGGAGGGCGACGACGACCGCGTCGGCGTGCAGCACCCGGTCGCCGGCGACGACCCGCCAGCCGTCGGGGCCGGTGCGGCGCAGCTCGGTGACGGGCGCGCCGGTGAGGATCTCGCCGCCCCGCGCGCGCACCGCCTCGGCGACCGCGGGCGGGAGGGTGCCGATGCCGCCGTCGATGCCCGTGAACACCGGGCCGGCGGGGGGTGAGGTGGCGGTACGGCCCTGGAGGGCGCGGACCGCCTCGGTCAGGGAGGTGTGGGTGCGGGCCGCCTCGTACAACTGGGGCACGGCCGAGCGCATCGAGATGCGGTACGCGTCGCCCGCGTAGACGCCGCCGAGCAGCGGTTCGACGAGGCGGTCGACGACCTCGCGCCCGAGGCGCGCCGCCACGTACTCCCCGACGGCCACGTCGTCGCCGACCTCGGTACGGGGCAGTTCGGCGTCGCGCTCGATGCGGGCGAGGCCCTCGTCGCTGAGCACGCCGGCGAGCGCGGCGGCGGTGCCGGGGACGCCCATGACGTGGCCCTTGGGCATGGGCCGCAGCGCCCCGCGCGTCCACAGCGACGCCGACGCGGTGGCGGGCGGCTGGAGCCGCTCCCCGAGCCCCACCTCACGGGCGAGCCCGACGGCCTCGGGCCGTCGCGCCAGCATGGACTCGGCCCCGAGGTCGACCCGTACCCCGCCCACGTCCCCGGCGAGCAGCTTCCCCCCGACCCGCCCCCCGGCCTCCACCACGGTCGCCCGCCACCCACGCCCCACCATCCGATGGGCCGCGGCCAGCCCGGCAATCCCGCCCCCGACCACGACAACCCGCCCCGACGACGTCTCCCAGGCACACATACCCCCAGCGTCTCACCCCTGAAGCCGCGAGCAGCCGCCCCCTGTGACTGCGGGCTTCCGTGCCGCTGGGGCGGCACGGGTGGGCGCTGGGGGTACCTCCCAGGCCGTTCAGGCACTGGGGGAGGCACCCCACCACGCCGGGCTGCGAAACCCACCCCCGGCCGCGAGTCCCGACCGTGACCTCATCGGGATCGTTCCGCGTCAACGCCGCCCCCACCTCGGGCGTCGTAGAAGCATCAGTCGTCCCGACCCTCGGGGGTAAGCCGCATGCGAGCACGCCGCTCCACACCACCCGCCCACACCCGCACCCGCGCCCTGGCCGCCCTCCTCCTCACCACCGCTCTCACCCTCACCGCGTGCAGCGGCGCGGGCTCCGGCTCCTCCGACGCCGACGGCGGCAACGCCAAGGCGGCCGCCCCGCGGCAGAACGACTCCCAGGCCGACGCCGAGCCAGGCGCCGCAGGCGAGGCCGCCCCCGGCGCGGCCCCCGCCGCACCCCCCGAGCTCGCCCCCACCCACATCATCCGCACCGCCGACCTCACCGTGCAGGTCAAGGACACCGCGAAGGCCCTGAACGCCGCCCGCACCGCCACCGAGAACGCGGGCGGCTACGTGGGCGACGAGAACACCACCCGCGACGCCGACGGCCACGAAAGCACCGAGGTCGTCCTCCGCGTCCCCGTCGACCGCTACGACGACGTCATGAAGGACCTGGAGGGCGCCGGCAAGCTCATGCGCCGCGACGCCAAGGCCGAGGACGTCACCGACCAGGTCGTTGACGTGGACAGCCGCGTCAAGTCCCAGCGCGCCAGCGTCGCCCGCGTCCGCGAACTGATGGACCGCGCCGACCGGCTCAGCGACGTCGTCACCCTGGAGGGCGAACTGAGCACGCGCCAGGCCCAGTTGGAGTCCCTGCTCGCCCAGCAGTCGGCGCTCCGGGACCGTACGAGCCTGGCCACCATCACCCTGTCCCTCTCCGAGACCCCGGTGAAGCGGCCGGAACCGAAGAAGGAGGAGGACCCGGGCTTCACGGACGCCCTCGCCGGCGGCTGGGACGCCTTCGTGACGATGCTCCGCTGGCTGGCCGTGATCCTCGGCGCGCTCCTCCCGTTCGCCGTGGTGGCGGCGCTGCTCGCCTTCCTGTGGCTGCGCGTCGTACGCCCCCTCCTCTCCCGCCGCCCGACCCCGGCACCGGCACCTGCGCCCGCACCGACGACCCCTCCCGCCGCCGCCTCCGTGCCCCTGCCCTCCGCCCGCCCCGCCGCTCCCGACGCCGCGCGCGACGAGGAGCTGGGCGGGAAGGACTGAATTGCCCCGCCCGCGTAGCGTGTTCGCATGAGCATGAGCGCCGGCAGCGGTACGAGAGAACGACTGGTCGTGATCGGTGGCGACGCCGCGGGGATGTCCGCGGCGTCGCAGGCCCGTCGCCTGAGAGGCCCGGACGAACTGGAGATCGTGGCGTTCGAGCGCGGCCACTTCAGTTCGTACTCCGCGTGCGGCATCCCGTACTGGGTCGGCGGCGACGTGAGCGACCGGGAGCAGCTGATCGCCCGCACACCCGAGGAGCACCGCGCGCGCGACATCGACCTGCGCACGCGCACCGAGGTCACGGAGATCGACGTCGCCGGGCGGCGGGTGCGCACGCGGGACCTCGATGCGGGCACCGAGTCCTGGACGTCGTACGACAAGCTGGTGATCGGGACGGGTGCGCGGCCGATCCGTCCGGAGCTGCCGGGGATGGACGCGCCCGGCGTGCACGGGGTGCAGACGCTGGACGACGGGCAGGCGCTGATCGACACGCTGTCCCGGACGCGCGGCCGCCGCGCGGTGGTCGTCGGCGCCGGGTACATCGGCGTGGAGATGGCCGAGGCGCTGATCAACCGCGGGTACGAGGTGACGGTCGTCAACCGCGGCCGGGAGCCGATGTCGACACTGGACCCCGACATGGGCCGCATGGTGCGCGAGGCGATGGAGGGCCTCGGCGTCACGATGGTGAACGACGCCGAGGTCACCAAGCTGCTCACCGGCGACGACGGCCGGGTCCGCGCGGTGGCGACGGAGGACGCCGAGTTCCCGGCGGACGTGGTGGTGCTCGGCATCGGCGTACGCCCCGAGACCGCGCTCGCCGAGGCGGCGGGGCTGCCGGTCGGCGAGCACGGCGGGCTGCTGACCGACCGGGCGATGCGGGTGCGCGGGCACGAGGACATCTGGGCCGGCGGCGACTGCGTGGAGGTCCTCGACCTGGTCTCCGGGCAGCAGCGGCACATTCCGCTCGGCACGCACGCCAACAAGCACGGGCAGGTCATCGGCACCAACGTGGGCGGCGGCTACGCCACCTTCCCGGGCGTGGTCGGCACGGCGGTCAGCAAGGTGTGCGACCTGGAGATCGCGCGGACCGGACTGCGTGAGAAGGAAGCGCTGCGGGCGGGGCTGCGGTTCGTGACGGCCACCATCGAGTCGACCAGCCGCGCGGGCTACTACCCGGACGCGTCGCCCATGACGGTCAAGATGCTCGCCGAGCGCCGCACCGGCAAGCTGCTCGGCGTCCAGATCGTCGGCCGCGAGGGCGCGGGCAAGCGGGTCGACATCGCGGCGGTGGCGCTCACGGCCGGGATGACGGTGGACCAGATGACGGCCCTGGACCTCGGCTACGCGCCGCCCTTCTCGCCGGTGTGGGACCCGGTCCTGGTGGCCGCCCGCAAGGCGGCGCGGGCGGTGGAGCGCGAGGGCTGAGCCGCCGCCCCTGGGCCGCTGCTCCGACCCGTTGATCCGGTCGTTGGCCTGCCGCGCCTGCTCGGCCGGGGGCCGGGGCGGCAGCGAGGACACGGACGCGGGGCGCTCGCGGTCGCGGTCGCGGAGGGGTGCGCGGCCACCGCGGGCGGCTGCTCCCCGGCGGGCCGGGCGTGCGCCGCGCCCCGCACGGAGCGCAGCCGGTGGCCGGCCGCCTCGTCCAGCGTCACCGGCCGCCCCGCCTCCCGGCCGAGCCGTGCGACGTCCTCCCCCCTCGGCCTCCTCCTCGCCTGGCCCCTCAAACGCGGCACTCCCCCACCACCGGACCCCCCGGGCATCCTCGTCGGCCGCCAGACCCGACGGGCGCGGTAGCCATGGACGCCGACTGGCGGACGGACCGGATCGGGGCCGCGCTCAGGGGCACGAACCCGACCGTGCTGCGGCGGCTGACGGCCGGATTCGCGGTGATCGGAGATGTCCAGTTCCTGCCGGGCTACTCGGTTCTGCTCGTCGACGAACCGGACGTCCGGCGGCTGTCGGACCTGCCGAGACCGAAGCGGCTGGCGTTCCTGTCGGACATGGACCGGCTCGGTGAAGCGGTGGAGCGTGCCTGCCGGCGGCTGGACCCCGCCTTCAGCCGGATCAACCTGGAGATCCTGGGCAACACGGACCCGTTCCTGCACGCGCATGTGTGGCCCCGCTTCGAGTGGGAGCCGGCTGATCTGGTGGGCGGGCCCGTGTGGCTCTATCCGCGTGAACGGTGGTACGACGAGCGGACCCGGCTCGGTCCGCGGCACGACACGGTGCGGGACGCGATCGGCGTCGAGCTGGATCGGCTGCGCACGTGAGCACGGGACACGGGGCAGAGCCGTGTCGGAGTGCCGCCCACTGGTGAGAACCCCTGGTCAGCGCGGTGCGGTCGGGGGCTGTGTGGTGGTCGGGCTCGTGTTGTGTTCGTGGATGATGCGGAGGGCTTCGTCGCGGTCGCGGTGGTCGAGGGCGTCGACGAGGTCGCGGTGGAGGGTGTGGCGGTGGGTGATGTAGTCGGCGAGGGGTTGGTCGCTGGTGGGCAGGACGGAGAGGGTGTGGGATTCGATGAGGTCGAGGAGGTGGGTGTAGAGGCTGCTGAGGAGGTGGTTGGG
>JAEBFB010000001.1:0-727116 GCA_049998335.1 Streptomyces sp. cmx-10-19 | reverse complement strand
CTCACCCTCTCGGGCTTTCCTCCGGGCATTTTCCCTTCGGTCTTGCGTTTCCGACTCTACCAGATCTTTCCGATCCGATTTCCTCGGTGCTTTCCAGGTTCCCGCTTCCGCGTTTCCCTTTCCGGCGATTCCGACTCTATCAGATCCATTCGGGCTCTGATTCCCCGTCAGAAGGGGTTGCCTTCCCGGCTGTTGGGCCGTTCCGACGAGGTGAGACTGTAGCGGATTCCCGGCTCCCGAGCTAATCGGGGGCCGCGTTCTTTCGAACGTGGATTCCTCATTCCGTGAATACCCGCGCCAATACGGCGACGACGCCGACAGTGCGACTGTTCGTCGAGGAGTGGTAGGTACTGCGGAATGGCTGCCCGGGGACCGACCGGAGTCGGCGCTCACGTCGGACAACTCGGAGAACACTACGAGTGGGGCTCCGGCGTGTCAAATCCGGGTTCGTGGGCCCAGCCCTCGTCACTGAACGCGAAGCGGTAGGCACGGGGGCTCGCGGCGAGGTGGGAGGCGGGGATCTCGCAGCTCGTGCTGGCCGGGGTCCGGACGTACATGTGCGTCGAGACCACGGCCCGGAGGGGCGGGAACCTCGGGTAACGACGTGGTCTTCGCGTTCGACGCGGCGTACACCTTCGGGCTGGAGGGGCCCTTCGGAGGGCGGCAGAGCGCGGAGGAGCTGGCGCGGGCCTCGGTGCGGTCAGTCCTTGGTGCCGGTGGCCAGTTCGCGGCTGCGGTCGCGGGCGGCTTCGAGGGCGGCGATGAGGGCGGCGCGGACGCCGTGGTTCTCCAGTTCGCGGATGGCGTTGATGGTGGTGCCGGCCGGTGACGTGACGTTCTCGCGGAGCTTGACCGGGTGTTCGCCGCTGTCGCGGAGCATCTTGGCGGCGCCGATCGCGGACTGGACGATCAGGTCGTGGGCCTTGTCGCGGGGCAGGCCGAGGAGGATGCCGGCGTCGGTCATGGCCTCGACCAGGTAGAAGAAGTACGCCGGTCCGGAGCCGGAGAGGGCCGTGCAGGCGTCCTGCTGGGACTCGGGGACGCGGAGGGTCTTGCCGACGGCGCCGAAGATCTCGTCGGCGTGGGCGAGGTGGGCCTCGGTGGCGTGGGTGCCGGCGGAGATGACGGACATCGCCTCGTCGACGAGGGCGGGGGTGTTGGTCATGACGCGGACGACCGGGGTGCCGGGGGCGAGGCGTTCCTCGAAGAAGGCGGTGGGGATGCCGGCCGCGCCGCTGATGATCAGGCGGTCCGCGGGGACGTGCGGGGCGAGTTCCTTAAGGAGGGTGCCCATGTCCTGCGGCTTGACCGTGAGGATCAGGGTGTCCGCGGACTTCGCGGCCTCGGCGTTGGTCACGGGGGTGACGCCGTGGCGGGTGCGGAGTTCTTCCGCGCGTTCCTGGCGGCGGGTGGTGACGAGGAGGTCGGCGGGGGACCAGCCGGCTCCGATCATGCCGCTGAGCAGGGCTTCGCCGATCTTGCCGGCGCCGAGGACTGCGACTTTCTGGGTCATGGCGGTGGTGCCCTCCGGGGGGTGCGCGTTGGCCTTGGTCATCCTCGCATCGCGGGGGTCCGGGGAGGGGATGGCGTCCAGTGGGCGGGATGTGGGGGCTACTTGTTTCGCCCCCGCCGCCCCTTCCCGTCCCCGACCCTGGGGGCTGCCGCCCCCAGACCCCCGCTTTCGGCCTGGACGGCCTCGTCCTCAAACACCGGACGGGCGGGGAGTCACACCGTGCGGCGTTTCAACGTGGCTGCTCCCAAGGCCAGGACCAGTACGGCGCAGCCCGCGACGATCAGGATGTCGCGTAGGAACGTGGTGGTCAGGTCGGTGTGGTGGAGGACCTCGTTCATGCCGTCCACCGCGTACGACATGGGCAGGACGTCGGAGACGGCCTCCAGGACGGGGTGCATGGTGTCGCGTGGGGCGAAGAGGCCGCACAGGAGGAGCTGGGGGAAGATCACCGCCGGCATGAACTGGACCGCCTGGAACTCCGAGGCCGCGAAGGCCGAGACGAAGAGGCCGAGCGCCGTGCCGAGGAGGGCGTCGAGCAGGGCGACCAGGAGGAGGAGCCAGGGGCTGCCCGTGACGTCCAGGTCCAGGAGCCAGAGCGACAGGCCGGTCGCGAGGGCCGACTGGACGGCGGCCAGGGCGCCGAAGGCGAGGGCGTAGCCGGCGATGAGGTCGCCTTTGCCGAGGGGCATGGCGAGCAGGCGTTCGAGGGTGCCGGAGGTGCGTTCACGCAGGGTCGCGATGGACGTGACGAGGAACATCGTGATCAGCGGGAAGATCCCGAGGAGCGAGGCGCCGATGTCGTCGAAGGTGCGGGGGCTGCCGTCGAAGACGTAGCGCAGCAGGAACAGCATCAGGCAGGGGACGAGGAGCAGCAGCGCGATCGTGCGGAGGTCGTGGGTGAGCTGGCGCAGGACGCGGGTCGCGGTGGCGGTGGTGCGGGAGGGGTTCAGGGGGCGGGAGGGTGCCTTCGGGGCCGGGGTTGTCGTGGTCATCGGGTGGTCTCCTTCGTCGCCGCGTCGACCAGGTGCAGGAAGGCTTCCTCGACCGTCTCGGTGCGGGTGCGGGTGCGCAGGGCTTCGGGGGTGTCGTCGGCGAGGATCTCGCCCTCGCGCATGAGGAGCAGGCGGTGGCAGCGTTCGGCCTCGTCCATGACGTGGGAGGAGACGAGGAGGGTGGCGCCGCGGTCGGTGGCCAGGGAGTGGAACAGGCTCCACAGGTCGCGGCGGAGTACGGGGTCCAGGCCGACCGTAGGTTCGTCCAGGACCAGGAGTTCGGGGGTGCCGAGGAGCGCCACCGCGAGGGAGACGCGGCTGCGCTGGCCCCCGGAGAGGGTGCCGGCGAGGGCGTCGGCGTGGGTGGTGAGGTCGACGTCGGCGATGGCGCGGGTGACGTCCTCGCGGCGGTGGCCGGCGGCGGCGCGGCCGGGGGCGAGGATCGCGGCGAAGTAGTCCAGGTTCTGGCGGACGGTCAGGTCGTCGAAGACGGACGGGGCCTGGGTGACGTAGCCGATGCGGGTGCGCAGGGCGGGGTGGCCGGCCGGGTGGCCGAGGACGTCGAGGGTGCCGGTGACCTTGGCCTGGGTGCCGGCGATCGCGCGCATGAGGGTGGACTTGCCGCAGCCGGAGGGGCCGAGGAGGCCGGTGATCTGACCGCGCGGGACGGTGAAGCCGAGGCAGCGCAGGACGGTGCGGGGGCCTCGGACGACGGTCAGGTGCTCGGCGCGGACGGCGGGCGGGACCGGGTCGCCGCCGCCCTGTCCTGCCCCGCCGGTGGGTCGGGAGGAGTAATTCACCATGTGATGAATATTCCTCCTGGCGGGGGCGGGCGTCAAGCGTCCGGGCGCGCGTGGAGCAGGAGGGTGTCGTACGTCTCCTCGACGATTCCGTCCGGGAACACGGCCAGGAGGTGCCGGCGCTCTTCCGTCAGGAAGGCGGCACGGCGTTCCTCGGTGTCGGTGAGGAAGGCGGAGTGGCTGCCGAGGTTGGCCAGGTGGGTGTCGAGGGGGACGCGGCGGCTCCAGCGGATCTCGCGGCGGGTGAGGCCGAGGCGGCCGTCGGGGTCGGCCACCTCCGCCTCCGCGCTGCGGCGCTCCCCGGAGAGGCTCTTGCCGAAGTGCCGGTCGACGCGGTCGGCGGCCGCCGCGATCCACGGCACGTCGAGGGCGCCGGTGTTCCACCACAGGGCGAGGGCGCCGCCGGGACGCAGGACGCGCAGGGCCTCCGGGACCGCGAGGGCGGGGTCGGTCCAGTGCCAGGCCTGGGCGTAGGTGAGGAGGTCGACGCTGTGGTCGGCCAGCGGGAGGGCGTTGCCGTTGCCGCGGACCACCGGGACGTCGGGGAGGGTGCGGCGGAACTCGGCGGCCATGCCGGCGCCCGGTTCCACGGCGATGACGCCGGCGCCGCGCTCACGCAGGCGGACGGTGGCGAGGCCCGTACCGGCGCCGACGTCCGCGACGCGGGCGCCCTTGAGGGGGCGGCCGGTCAGCTCCTCCAGCGCGTCGAAGAGGGCGGGCGGGTAGGAGGGGCGGTTGGCGGCGTACTGGGCCGCGGCGGCGTTGAAGCTGTGGGCGCGGGCGGCGTGGGAGGTGGCCGGGGCCGGCGTCTCGGGTGGGGTCATGCGGCCATCATGGTGGCCGGGTGGGCGCGGTGGGCGGCGAGCCCTCGTTACTTGTCGCGTCGCTTCTTCGACGGATTGCCCGAGCGGCGGGTCGTGCGCTTCTCGTACTCCTCGCGGGACTTCTCGTACTCCGTGCGGTGGAGCTTTTCGCCGGGGGCCTCGGTGAGGGTGCGGAAGAAGTAGGCGAGGAGGGAGCCGACGAAGCCGATGGCCAGCAGGCCGCGCAGGGAGGCCTGGCGGTCCGGGTCGGGCCGGGTGGTGAACGCGGACCAGGTGTGGCCGAAGGCCAGTGCGCTGCACACCGCGAACATCACGATCACCAGCAGCGTCACGAAGCTGCCGATCTCGGCGATCTGGAGGCCCTGGTAGGCGGTGCGGAGCACGACGCAGGCGGCGGCCGCCGCGGCGAGGGAGCCGACGGCGAGGCCGGCCCGGCGGGCGGCGTAGCCGTGGTCGTGGCCGACCCAGGTCGTGCCGTAGAACCGGAGGGGCTCGGGGCGGGGGCCCGCGGGGGTGTCCGGGCTGCCGTTCGTACCGTTCTCTGCGCTCACGGGACGATTATGGCGCCGGCGCCCCCGCGGGCTCCGGGCAGGACGCCCTCTAGCAGCGCGGGGCCACGTAGCCGTCGCTGCCGGTGAGCAGGTACGTGTCGGAGACGTACTGGCCGCTGGCTATGTTGTCCCAGATGTTCGACGTGCCGTACGGGCCGGTGACCGTCTCGCCCGGACGCTGGCAGTTGATGGTGACCGTGGCCCCCTCGGGCAGGACCCGCACCAGCGCGTAGCTGGTGCCCGGGCCGCTGCGGACGTTGAGCCGGTAGCCCGGCGCGACCGGATACGAGGTCGCCGCCGCCGTCGCCGCCACCGTCGCCTTCGCCGTATCGTCCCCGCCCTCGACATCCGTGATCTCGTCGACAGACATGAAAGAACCTCCCCCGTGGAAAATCCACCACTGAAACCCCACGACGCGTTCGTGGGGCTCCGTTGATTCCCGTGGGGGACGGGACGAAACACCAGTTCGCATATTGCCCACGGGCCGGTACGTCCCCTCGGTCCCCTACGTACCATCCACTAGGCTCCGAGCGTCGCTCGCGCGAACGAACAGCACGGGGGTGGTTCCAGTGGCGCCGCAGCGGGACGTCGGGGCGGGAGCGGAAGCGGAACTTCCGGAGTACGCCGGTCACTACCGTCTGGAGTCCTGCCTGGGCTCGGGCGGCATGGGCGTCGTCCACCTGGCCCGCGCCACCTCCGGGATGCGGGTCGCGGTGAAGGTCGTGCACGCCTCCTATGCCAAGGACCCCGAGTTCAGGGGGCGTTTCCGGCAGGAGGTGGCCGCGGCCCGGCGGGTCAGCGGGGCCTTCACCGCGCCCGTCGTCGACGCCGATCCGGAGGCCGGGCGGCCCTGGATGGCCACGCTGTACATCCCCGGGCCGACCCTCTCCGAAGAGGTGAAGCGGAACGGGCCCATGAGCCCGGACCAGTTGCGGCGGCTGATGGCCGGGCTCGCCGAGGCGCTGCGGGACATCCACCGCGTCGGGGTGGTGCACCGGGACCTCAAGCCCAGCAACGTGCTGCTCGCCGACGACGGCCCGAAGGTCATCGACTTCGGCATCTCGCGGCCGAAGGACAGCGAACTGCGCACCGAGACCGGAAAGTTGATCGGTACGCCGCCCTTCATGGCGCCCGAGCAGTTCCGGCGGCCCCGCGAGGTGGGGCCCGCCGCCGACGTGTTCGCCCTCGGGTCGCTCATGGTGCACGCGGCGACCGGGCGCGGGCCGTTCGACTCCGACAGCCCCTACGTCGTCGCCTACCAGGTCGTGCACGACGAGCCCGATCTGACCGGCGTGCCGGAGTCGCTCGCGCCGCTGGTGCTGCGGTGTCTGGCCAAGGAGCCCGAGGACCGGCCCACGCCGGACGAGCTGATGCGGCAACTGCGGTCGGTGTCGGCGGCGTACGACACCCAGGTCTTCGTACCGGGCCAGGGGGCGGAGGGCCGGGCAGAGGAGGGCGGGACGGCCGCGCGGGAACAGGACTCGGGGGCGGATCCCGCTCCGGAAGCTCCCGCCCGGCGGGCCGTGCGGCGGCTGGGGAAGCGGTCGGGGCTGGCCGCCGGGGCGTTGGGGCTCGCCGTGGTCGGCGGGCTCGTGGCCGTGCAGACGTCCGGCGGCACCGAGCCGGTGGGCCGGGCGCCCGCCGCGCAGAGCGCGCCCGGTGCCTTCGGGGCGTGGGAGGCGGTGCCGGCGGAGCAGGGCACCGGGATGCCGCAGTGCTCGTACGCGGACCGGCGGCTGCTGTGCGCGCGGCCAGGTCTCGTCTTCACGGTCGACCCGGCCGACGGAAGCACGCTGTGGCGGCACCCCGTCGCCCAGGCCGTGCGCAGCGAACCGCCCGTCGTGTCGGGCGGCCTCGTGCAGCCCGAGGTCGGTCTGCTGGGCCCGCTGGAGGCGCTGGATCCCGCCACCGGGGAGCCGGAGTGGCAGGGGGACATGCCCGCGTACGACGGGATGCGGACCGTCGGCGACATGCTGCTGCTGACCCGCGCCGACGGGATGGTCACCGGCGTGGACAGCGCCTCGGGGCGCACGAGGTGGGCGCACCGGATCGCCGGGCAGGCGGTGCCGTACTTCACCTCGCTCGCCGGGGAGCGGCGGCCGGCGGCGTACGCGACGAGTCAGAGCGCGGACGGGAAGCGGACCCGGGTGACCGCGGTGGACCCGGCGACCGGGGACGTGCGCTGGGACGAGGAGCTGGCGGGGACGCTGACGCCGGTCGGCGCGGCGGACGGGTCGGTGTTCCTCGTCGCGGAGGGGGCGGCCTACGGCGATGTGCGGGCCGTGGTCCGCTACACGCCCGGCACCGGGGCGGTCCGCCGGGTGACGCTGCCGATCCCGGTCGAGCAGGCGTCGGCGTCGGCGGGCGTGCGCGGGGACACCGTGTACCTGATGGGGGCGGGCGGTTCGCTGGTCGCCGTCGACACGGCGGCGGGCAGGCAGGCGTGGCGGCTGGAGACGGGCGTGAGCCGGGGTTCGGCGCCGGTCTCCGACGGCCGGCACGTGTACGTCACCGCCCCCGACGGGCGGCTCCTCGGCGTCGACGCCCGCGCGGGCCGGCTGCTCGGGCAGACCCGGCCGCGGCTCGGCGCCGACTCCGACAAGGTGCCCGCGTCGCTGCCGGCGCCGCTGCTCGCGGGCGGGTACGTGTACGCCGGGGCGCCGGACGGGACGGTGTTCGGGGTGGCGGGACGGGACCCGGGGGCCTGGTAGGCCCACAGGTCCCGCCCCGAAGGTCCCGGGCCGGCGGGCGTCAGCCCAGCTTGCTCACGTCGCGGACGGCGCCCTTGTCGGCGCTGGTCGCCATCGCGGCGTACGCCTTCAGGGCCGCGGAGACCTTGCGGTCGCGGTTCTTCGGGGCGTAGACGCCGTTCAGGGCCTGCTCGCGGCGGGCCAGTTCGGCGTCGTCCACGAGCAGCTCGATGGAGCGGTTCGGGATGTCGATGCGGACGCGGTCGCCGTCCTCGACCAGGGCGATGGTGCCGCCCGCCGCCGCCTCCGGGGAGGCGTGGCCGATGGACAGGCCCGAGGTGCCGCCGGAGAAGCGGCCGTCGGTGACCAGGGCGCAGGTCTTCCCGAGGCCCCGGCCCTTGAGGTACGAGGTCGGGTAGAGCATCTCCTGCATGCCGGGGCCGCCCTTGGGGCCCTCGTAGCGGATGACGACGACGTCGCCCTCCTTGACCTGCTGGGTGAGGATCTTCTGGACGGCCTCCTCCTGCGACTCGCAGACGACCGCCGGTCCCTCGAAGGTCCAGATCGACTCGTCCACGCCGGCCGTCTTGACCACGCAGCCGTCGACGGCCAGGTTGCCGCGCAGGACCGCGAGGCCGCCGTCCTTGGAGTAGGCGTGCTCGACGGAGCGGATGCAGCCGCCCTCGGCGTCGTCGTCCAGGGTGTCCCAGCGCTCGGACTGGGAGAACGCCTCGGCGGAGCGGACGCAGCCGGGCGCCGCGTGCCACAGCTCGACCGCCTCGGCGGACGGGGAGCCGCCGCGCACGTCCCAGGTCTTCAGCCAGTCGGCCAGGGACGGGCTGTGCACGGAGTGGACTTCCTCGTCGAGCAGGCCGCCGCGGTGCAGTTCGCCGAGGAGGGCGGGGATGCCGCCCGCGCGGTGCACGTCCTCCATGTAGTACGTACGGTCCTTGGCGACGTTCGGCGCGACCTTGGCCAGGCAGGGGACGCGGCGCGAGAGGGCGTCCATCTCGGTGAGGCCGAAGGCGACGCCCGCCTCCTGGGCGGCGGCCAGCAGGTGCAGGATCGTGTTGGTCGAGCCGCCCATCGCGATGTCCAGCGCCATCGCGTTCCCGAAGGCCGCGGGCGTGGCGATGTTGCGGGGCAGGACCGACTCGTCGTCCTGCTCGTAGTAGCGGCGGGTCAGGTCCAGGACCGTGCGGGCGGCGTTCTCGTAGAGCGCCTTGCGGGCGGTGTGGGTGGCGAGGACCGAGCCGTTGCCGGGCAGCGAGAGGCCGATGGCCTCGGTCAGGCAGTTCATCGAGTTGGCGGTGAACATGCCGGAACAGGAGCCGCAGGTCGGGCAGGCGTTCTCCTCGATACGGAGGATGTCCTCGTCGGAGATCTTCTCGTTGACCGCCTCCGACATCGCGTCGACCAGGTCCAGCGTGCGGACCGTGCCGTCGACCAGGGTGGCGCGGCCGGACTCCATCGGGCCGCCGGAGACGAAGACCGTCGGGATGTTCAGGCGCAGCGCCGCGTTGAGCATGCCCGGGGTGATCTTGTCGCAGTTGGAGATGCAGATCAGGGCGTCCGCGCAGTGCGCCTCGACCATGTACTCCACGCTGTCCGCGATCAGGTCGCGGGAGGGCAGGGAGTAGAGCATGCCGCCGTGGCCCATCGCGATGCCGTCGTCCACGGCGATCGTGTTGAACTCGCGCGGGATGCCGCCGGCCGCGGTGACCGCCTCGCTGACGATCCTGCCGACCGGCGCCAGGTGCGTGTGGCCCGGCACGAACTCCGTGAAGCTGTTGGCGACGGCGATGATCGGCTTCCGGCCGATGTCCGCGCCGGGTACACCGGAGGCACGCATAAGGGCGCGGGCGCCCGCCATGTTGCGCCCGTGGGTGACTGTGCGGGACCTCAGCTCGGGCATCGTCGCTCGCCTCGTTCGTAGGACTCGTTGGAGAGTGGACTCTGTGGGGAGTTCTGACTCGTGGAGAGAGTAAGGACTGACGTCGAGCGTACGCCCGTCATCCAGGGGTCGGGACAGGGTGTCCGGAATTCGGGACGTACGTCTCGTCGTACGGGGACGGGAGGGCGCTCAGGCGCCGGTGAGGTGGCTCTGCACGACCGGTGCCAGGGCGGCGACGATCTGCTCCGCGTCCGCCGAGGCGACCGGCTCCGCCTTGATCACGTAGCGGAGCAGGGCGCAGCCCACCAGCTGGGCGGCGGCCAGTTCGGCGCGCAGTTCGGCGTCCTCGCGGCCCAGGCGGCCGGCGATGCGGTACAGCAGCTGACCGGCGATCAGCCGGCGGAAGACGGCGGCGGCGGTCTCGTTGTTCAGGGCGGAGCGCAGGATGGCCAGCATGGGGGCGCGGGTGGCCGGGTTCTCCCAGAGGTCGAAGAAGAAGCGGGTGAGCCGCTCGCCGACCTCGCCGAGGGGGCCTTCGAGCGCTTGTGGGGCCCCCTGGGTGGGGGCGAAGGCCACCTCGATCGCCGCCTCGAAGACCTTCTCCTTGGTGCCGAAGTAGTGGTGCACCAGTGCCGGGTCCACGCCGGCGGCCTTGGCGATGCCGCGGATGGACGTCTTCTCGTAGCCGCGCTCGGAGAACTCCTCGCGGGCGGTGGCGAGGATGCGGTCGCGGGTGCCGGCGGACTCGGTGCGCGGGGGGCGGCCGCGGCGGCGGGGGGCGCTCGCCTCCGTCTCGGCGCCGCTCATCGGCGGGGCGCCTTCGCCCCGGAGGCCGGCGAGGACGGCGAGGACGGCGCGGCCGACGCCGCCGGTGCGGTGGCCAGGTGGCGGCGGGCGAAGGCCAGGGCCTCGGCGAGGTCGGCCTCGCGTTCGGCGCCGGACATCGCGCGGCGGGTGTTGACCTCGATGACGACGTGGCCGTCGAAGCCGAGGTGCCCGAGGCGCTCCAGCACCTCGGCGCAGGGCTGGTTGCCGCGGCCGGGCACCAGGTGCTCGTCCTTGGCGGAGCCCTTGCCGTCGGCGAGGTGGACGTGGCCGAGGCGGTCGCCCATGCGGTCGACCATGTCGAGGGCGTCGGTGCGGGAGGTGGCGGCGTGGCTGAGGTCGATCGTGAAGTGGCGGTAGTCGTCCTTGGTGACGTCCCAGTCGGGGGCGTACGCCTGCATCTCGCGGTCGCGGTAGCGCCAGGGGTACATGTTCTCGACGGCGAACCGCACGTCCGTCTCGTTCGCCATCCGCCAGACGCCGTTCACGAAGTCGCGGGCGTACTGGCGCTGCCAGCGGAACGGGGGGTGCACGACGACGGTGGACGCGCCGAGCCTCTCGGCGGCGGAGCGGGCGCGCTGCAGTTTGACCCAGGGGTCGGTGGACCAGACGCGCTGGGTGATGAGCAGGCAGGGCGCGTGCACGGCGAGTATCGGCATGCGGTGGTAGTCGCTGAGTCTGCGCAGCGCGTCGATGTCCTGGCTGACCGGGTCCGTCCAGACCATCACCTCCACGCCGTCGTAGCCGAGGCGTGCGGCGATCTCGAAGGCCGTCGCCGTCGACTCCGGGTAGACGGACGCCGTCGACAGGGCGACCTTCGCGTCCGGGCTGCGGACGTCGTCCCTTGGTTTTGCCACGGGGGTCAGGTTACGGGGTGGGGGTCGGTGGGTGCGGGCCCCCGGTTCGCCGTTGTGGTGAGTGCCATAGGGCGCGTGTCATCCCTGGCCCATGTGGTCCAGGCGGCGCAGGATCACGCCCTCGCGCAGTGCCCACGGGCAGATCTCCAGGCTCTCCACGTGGAGCAGGTCCATCGCCGCCTCGGCGACCAGCGCGCCGGCCACCAGTTGGTTCGCCCTGCCCTCGGAGACCCCGGGGAGTTCGGCGCGCTCCGCGGCGGTCATCGCGGCCAGCCGCGGCACCCACGCCTCCAGCGAGGCCCGCTTCAGCTCGCGCTGCACGTAGAGGCCCTCGGCGGAGCGGGCGGCGCCGGTGATGCGGGCCAGCTGCCGGAAGGTCTTCGACGTGGCGACGACGTGGTCGGGGGCGCCGAAGCGGCTGAACTCGCCGACCGTGCGGGCGATCTCCGTACGCACATGGCGGCGCAGCGCCCTGACGTCGTCCGGGTGGGGCGGGTCGCCGGGCAGCCGCGCGGCGGTCAGCCGGCCCGCGCCGAGCGGCAGCGACACGGCGGTGTCCGGCTCCTCGTCGATGCCGTACGCGATCTCCAGGGAGCCGCCGCCGATGTCCAGGACCAGCAGCTTGCCCGCCGACCAGCCGAACCAGCGGCGGACGGCGAGGAAGGTGAGGCGGGCCTCCTCGGCACCGGTCAGGACGGTCAGCTCGACGCCGGTCTCGTCCCGTACGCGCGCGAGGACGTCGTCGGCGTTGCTCGCCTCGCGCACGGCGGAGGTGGCGAACGGCAGCAGGTCCTCGACGCCCTTGTCCTCGGCGGCCTGGAGGGCGTCGCGGACGACGGCGACGAGGCGGTCGACGCCGTCGGGGCCGATCGCGCCGTCCGGGTCGAGGAGCTGGGCGAGGCGCAGTTCCGCCTTGTGCGAGTGCGCGGGCAGTGGGTGCGCGCCGGGGTGCGCGTCCACCACCAGCAGATGCACTGTGTTCGAACCCACGTCGAGGACACCGAGTCTCATGGACGGAACGCTACTGCCGACGGGGCGGGCACCGGTGCGCCCGGTGGTGCCGTCTTCCGGTCCGGGCGACTTACCCTGGAGCCGTGCCAAAGACGAAAAAGGCGAAGGACGAGAAGTCGGCCGGAAGCGACAAGAAGCGCAAAGTGGTCGATGTGCAGATCGAGGCGGAGGGGCCGCCGCCGGGTGACGAGCAGGGGCTCGACTTCGCGCGCGCGTGGGTGGAGTTTCCCGACCCGGCCGACGACGAGCAGGTCTTCCGGTGCGATCTGACCTGGCTGACCTCCCGCTGGAACTGCATCTTCGGCAGCGGCTGCCAGGGCATCCAGGCGGGGCGCGCGGACGACGGGTGCTGCTCGCTGGGCGCGCACTTCTCCGACGAGGACGACGAGCAGCGGGTCGCCGGGCACGTGGCGAGGCTCACGCCGGACATCTGGCAGCACCACGCCGAGGGCACGGGCAACGGCTGGGTCTCCGAGGACGAGGAGGGCTCCCGGCAGACCCGGCCCTTCCAGGGCTCGTGCGTCTTCCAGAACCGGCCCGGTTTCGCGGGCGGCGCGGGCTGCTCGCTGCACATCCTGGCGCTCAGGGAGGGCCGGGAGCCGCTGGAGACCAAGCCGGACGTGTGCTGGCAGCTGCCGGTGCGGCGGACGTACGAGTGGATCGACCGGCCCGACGACACGCGCGTGCTCCAGGTGTCGATCGGTGAGTACGACCGGCGCGGCTGGGGCCCGGGCGGGCACGACCTGCACTGGTGGTGCACCTCGGCGACCTCGGCGCACGGGGCGGGCGACCCGGTGTACGTGTCCTACCGGCCGGAACTGACCGAGCTGATGGGCAAGGCGGGGTACGACCGGCTGGTCGAGCTGTGCGAGGAGCGGCTGGCGTCCGGGCTGCCGCTGGTGGCCCCGCATCCGGCGGACCCCGCGCGCTGAGCCCGCGTCCGTACGCGGTGCGGAGCCCTCTCCCGGGGTCCGCACCGCTACGACGCCGACGGGCTCGGCTCGCCGGTCCCGGACGGGGGCGGGTCCCCGGTGCCGCCGGTCGGAGGCGGGGTCGGGTCCGGGTCCGGCGTCGTGGGCGGCGGGTCGTCCGTGGGGGTCGGGCCGGGGGGCGGGGCCGACCCGCCGGGCTGCGAGGTGGTCGGGTCCGGGTCCGGGTGGGACGGGGACGCCGTGTCGTCCGGGGGGCCGGGGCGCGGGCCCGGGCGGGTCGGGGCGGGGACGGTGGCGCCGTGGCCCTGGATGGTGACGACGGCGGCGGCGGGTGAGACGGCCACGCGGGCGCTCCACCGGCCGGCCGGTTCGCGCGCGTGGTCGACGTACACCCGGATCGTCTGGGTCTGGCCGGGGCGCAGGGTGCCGGCGGACCGGCTGAGGCGGAGCCAGGCGGAGCCCGCCGACGCGGACCAGCGCACGGGGGCGTCGCCGGCCGCGGTGAGGGTGATCAGCGTGGTGTCGCCCTGGTGGGCGGCCGTGACCTTCAGGTGGCCGGCGCCCTGCTCGCCGGCGCCGGTGACGCTGACGACCTCCACGGAGACGTCCGCCCCGCCCTCGCCGTCGAAGCCGGTGCCGGGGGTGGTGCTCGCGTTGCCGGCGTTCTCGTAGCCGTGGTCGGCCGGGCCGCCGTGGCCGTCGGGGCTCTGCGCCTCGCTGGCGCTGGTCGAGCGGCCGTCCTCGCCCTCGACGACCGGGGTGCCGCGGTACGCCGCCCACAGGGCGAGCACCGGGGCCGCGACGACCGTGGCGACGACCGTCGTGGTGACGGCACGCGCGCGCAGGCGGTCGCGGCGGGCCGCGCGGTCCTTGGGGTCCATCGGGAAGCCGCGCCGGTCGAAGCGGGGCGCGGTGACCCGCGCGCGCGGGAGGTGGCTCACCGCGAGGTGCAGTGCCGCGCGGGGGGCCTGCAGGACGGGGAGTTCGGCGGGGGTGACGCTGGTGCCGGGCCAGCGGCCGGGGATCGCGCGCTCGGCGGTACGGCGGCAGCGGGGGCAGTCGTCCACGTGCCGGACCAGCTCGCGGCGCAGGGCGGCGCTCAGCACGTAGCGGTTGTCGCCGGTGAGGCGGGAGACGCCCGCGCAGGTGCCGGTCCGGACGACGGCCAGGGCGGCGCGGGTGCGTTCCACCTCGCAGGCGGCGGAGGCGAGGAGTTCCCGGGTGGGGGCGAGGTCCGTGCCGAGCACGGCGGCGACCTCGGACGGGGCGAGGTGGTGGCGGACGGCGAGTTCGAGGGCCTCGCGCTGCTCGGGGGTGGTGCCGGCGGCCTCCGGCCAGGCCAGGAGGGCGAGTTGGTCGCGGGAGCCGCCCGGGGCGGTGGGGGCGGGGCGGCCCGCCGCGTGCGTGGCCGGACGTTTCTGCCTGTCCTCGGCGAGCTTGCGCAGGCACGCCCAGCGGGCCAGGGCGTACAGCCAGGCCCTGCGGTCGCCCTCGGCGCCGGGGCCGCGGTGGGCGCGGCGTTCGGCGAGGGCGAGGGCGTCGGCCAGGGCGGCGGTGGCGGCCCCGTGGTCGCACAGGACGGACAGGCAGTACGTGAACAGGCCGTCCAGGTAGGCGTCGTACGCGTCGACGCGGGTGGGAGGCCGGTGCGCGAGGTTGCGCGCGGCGGTGCGGTCGCGCGCCTCCCGGTGCGCCCGGTGTGCGCCGGTCGTGCGGGTCGTGGTCTCCGGACTGCTCCTCATCACCCGGCGACCGTAGGGGGCTATGGGTGGCGCGGACTGGCGCGTTGGACACTTTTAATCCGTACGGGTGAAACGATCCCTCATAAGGGGACAGGAACCCTTCATTCCGCCGCTCCGGCCGTCCCCGCACCGGGTCCCGCCCACCTCCTCACCGGGTCCCGTGCGCCTCCGCACCGGGCCCCGCCACCCCTCCGCGGGGGCGCTGTCAGTGGCGCCGGTTACCGTTCACGCATGGCTGCCCGTACGAAGTCCACCAAGGAACGGCCGTCCTACCGCTGCACCGAGTGCGGCTGGCAGACGGCCAAGTGGCTCGGCCGCTGCCCCGAATGCCATGCCTGGGGCACCGTCGAGGAGTACGGCGCGCCCGCGGTCCGTACGACGACACCGGGCCGCGTCACCACCTCCGCCGTGCCCATCGGCCAGGTCGACGGCCGGCAGGCCACCGCGCGCTCCACCGGCGTGCCCGAGCTGGACCGGGTGCTCGGCGGCGGCCTCGTGCCCGGCGCCGTGGTGCTGGTCGCCGGAGAGCCCGGCGTCGGCAAGTCCACCCTCCTGCTCGACGTGGCCGCCAAGTCCGCGAGCGAGGAGCACCGCACCCTCTATGTCACCGGTGAGGAGTCCGCCAGCCAGGTCCGCCTGCGCGCCGACCGCATCAAGGCGATCGACGACCACCTGTACCTGGCCGCCGAGACCGACCTCTCCGCCGTGCTCGGGCACCTCGACGCCGTCAAGCCCTCGCTGCTCGTCCTCGACTCGGTGCAGACCGTGGCCTCCCCCGAGATCGACGGCGCCCCGGGCGGCATGGCGCAGGTGCGCGAGGTCGCCGGGGCGCTCATCCGCGCCTCCAAGGACCGCGGGATGTCCACCCTGCTGGTGGGCCACGTCACCAAGGACGGCGCCATCGCCGGCCCCCGGCTGCTGGAGCACCTCGTGGACGTCGTGCTGCACTTCGAGGGCGACCGCCACGCCCGGCTGCGCCTGGTGCGCGGCGTCAAGAACCGGTACGGCACCACCGACGAGGTCGGCTGCTTCGAACTGCACGACGAGGGCATCACCGGCCTGGCCGACCCCAGCGGGCTCTTCCTCACCCGGCGCTCCGAGCCGGTGCCCGGCACCTGTCTGACCGTCACCCTGGAGGGGCGCCGCCCGCTGGTGGCGGAGGTGCAGGCGCTCACCGTCGACTCCCAGATCCCCTCGCCCCGGCGCACGACCTCGGGGCTGGAGACCTCCCGGGTGTCCATGATGCTGGCCGTGCTGGAGCAGCGCGGCCGGATCAGCGCGCTGGGCAAGCGGGACATCTACAGCGCGACGGTCGGCGGCGTGAAGCTGTCCGAACCGGCCGCCGACCTCGCGATCGCGCTCGCCCTCGCCAGCGCGGCCAGCGACACCCCGTTGCCGAAGAACCTCGTCGCGATCGGTGAGGTCGGGCTCGCCGGCGAGGTGAGACGGGTCACGGGCGTGCAGCGCCGGCTCTCCGAGGCGCACCGCCTCGGTTTCACGCACGCCCTGGTACCGGCCGATCCGGGCAGGGTCCCTGACGGCATGAAGGTCCTGGAAGTCGCGGACATGGGGGAGGCTCTGCGGGTGCTTCCGCGCTCGCGTCGGCGAGAGGCCCCACGGGAGCAGGAGGACCGCCGGTAGACTTTGCCCTGGTCTCGCCCGTCCGTACGAACCGAGTACGCGAAACGGGGGCGCCCAGAACCTGCGACCGGAGGAGTGCAGTGGCAGCCAACGACCGGGCAGCAGCTCCCGGAAAGTCCGGTGGGAGTGCCGGTGCCGATGGCCTCATGCGCGCCTCGCTGAGCGCGGTGGCACCCGGCACGCCCCTGCGGGACGGCCTGGAGCGCGTCCTTCGCGGCAACACCGGCGGTCTGATCGTGCTGGGCTCGGACAAGACGGTCGAGTCGATGTGCACGGGCGGCTTCGTGCTGGACGTGGAGTTCACCGCGACCCGGCTGCGCGAGCTGTGCAAGCTCGACGGCGGCATCGTGCTCTCCTCGGACCTCTCGAAGATCCTGCGGGCGGGCGTGCAGCTCCTGCCCGACCCGACCATCCCGACCGAGGAGACCGGCACCCGGCACCGCACGGCGGACCGGGTCAGCAAGCAGGTCGGTTTCCCCGTGGTCTCCGTCTCCCAGTCGATGCGGCTGATCGCCCTGTACGTCGACGGGCAGCGCCGGGTCCTGGAGGACTCGGCCGCCATCCTGTCCCGGGCCAACCAGGCGCTGGCCACGCTGGAGCGGTACAAGCTGCGGCTCGACGAGGTCGCGGGCACGCTGTCCGCCCTGGAGATCGAGGACCTGGTCACCGTCCGCGACGTGTCCGCCGTCTCGCAGCGGCTGGAGATGGTGCGCCGGATCGCCACCGAGATCGCCGAGTACGTGGTGGAGCTGGGCACCGACGGGCGGCTGCTGGCGCTCCAGCTGGACGAGCTGATCGCGGGCGTGGAGCCCGAGCGGGAGCTGGTCGTGCGGGACTATGTGCCGGAGCCGACCGCCAAGCGGTCCCGGACGGTCGAGGAGGCGCTCGCCGAGCTGGACAAGCTCAGCCACGCCGAGCTGCTCGAACTGTCCACGGTGGCGCGGGCGCTGGGCTACACCGGCTCCCCCGAGACGCTGGACTCGGCGGTGTCGCCGCGCGGGTTCCGGCTGCTGGCCAAGGTGCCGCGGCTGCCGGGCGCGATCATCGACCGGCTGGTCGAGCATTTCGGCAGCCTGCAGAAGCTGCTCGCCGCGAGCGTCGACGACCTCCAGACCGTGGACGGCGTCGGCGAGGCGCGCGCCCGCAGCGTGCGGGAGGGGCTGTCGCGGCTCGCGGAGTCCTCGATCCTCGAACGGTACGTGTGATCCCCGAGGGTTCCGGGTGATCCCCGGGAGTCCGGGTGATCCCGGGAGTTCGTATGATCCCGGGAAGTTCGTATGATCCCCGGGATGACGCTTCGTCCTAGTCGCTTTTGAGGACGAAGGACGTGCGGACCTTCTCGAAGCCGGGGGCCTTCGCCTCCACCAGGTAGGTTCCCGGCTTGGCCGTGCCGGCCGGGGGCGTCGCGCACTCGGGGGCGCTCGGCCTGCGGTCCCACTTCACCGTGTAGGCGATGCCGCTGTTCGCGGCCACCCGGTACGGGAGGCTGCCCGCCCCCTTCACGCAGTCGTCCGAGGCCCAGTACGTGTCGTCGCCGCTGGCCGGCGTGATGGTGAACACCGCGTTCTTCGGGCCGAGATCGACCTTGCAGTCGCTGCCGGAGGTGTTCCGCGCGGTCAGTTCGAAGGCAGGTGTCTGGCCGGGAGCGTAGCTGTTGCGGACGCTGCGGAGGCTCAACCTGACGGCACCCGGAGTGCAGTTGGGAAGGCCGGAACCAGCCGGCAGGGCGTCGGACGCTCCCACGCCGGTGGCCGCGCCGCCCGCCTGACCGCCCGAGCCGGAACCCGAACCCGATCCGCCGGAGCCGCTGCCGTTGCCGTCCGCTCCGCCGGCCCCGGTCGAGTCGTCGCCGCCCGAACCGCCGCTGCCGGAACCGCCGTTGGCCGCGTCACCCGCGCCGGAGCCGTCCCCGTCCGAGCCGCCGTCGCCCGAGCCGCCGCCCGACTCGTCGCGGCCGCCGGGGGCCTGGCTGATCGCCGGGCCCGAGTCCGAGGGGCCCGGAGTGATCGACGGGGCCGGATTCTTGCCGTTGGCTCCGTCGTCGTGCCCCTTGCCGCCGCCCCCGTCGCCGGAGACCACGATCCACGTGATCAGCAGCGCCAACACGGCTAGCAGAGACAGCAGTACGGCCCTCCGACGCCAGTAGATGGTGGAGGGAAGCGGCCCGACCGGATTGCGCAGAGATCCCACGGCGCAAACTGTACGAGAGATCCGCGCGTTCCCCTGTCCCACCCGCCGTTAGGCGCACATCTTTTACGGATCATCATTTCGGAGCGGCGCTCGGACCCCTGACGATCGTCGGGTGATCCGGGTGTCGATCGCAGGGTGTGACCGGATCGGGCCACCGCCTACCGTCCGTCACCATGACCTACGACGACGACACCCTCTACCGCACCGTCACCGACTTCGCCCACGACAGCCCCGCCTGGGTGCGGCAGGCGGCGGAGGTGTGGACGGAGGCCGGTCTCCTGGTGTTCGGGGCGCTGTTCGTGCTCGCGTGGTGGCGGTCGCGGCGCGGCGACGCGCGGGCGTTCGCGATCGCGGTCCTTGCACCCGTAGCCACGGGTGTGGCGTACGTGTGCAGTGAACTGCTCAAGTCCGGTGTCACGGAGGAGCGTCCGTGCCGGGCGGTCGCCGCCGCGCTGCCGTCGCTCGCCGAGTGCCCGCCGACCGGTGACTGGTCCTTCCCGAGCAACCACGCCACCCTCGCGGGCGCCTCGGCGGTGACGCTGGCGCTGGTGCCCGCCCGGCCCTGGTGAGAGTCGCGGGTCGGATTCATGCCGTCGGTCTTCCGGGCCGCTCCGGACGACGGGTCGGGACGTGCCCGGCTGGGGCGGAGAGGTGGAGACGGCGGGCGGTGGCCGTGCGGGTTCCCTTCACCTCGCCGACGCTACAAGCGCAGGGCAGGGCGGCGCCCCTGCCGATCGTCAGGTGTCCGGGGCGTCACCGGGTGGCGGTGCGCCCGCGCGGTGGTGCTTCCGTGGCAGGATCGGAGGGCCATGACTGTGCCCACGAAGTCCTCGCACAACGGTCCCTCCGACCCCACCGCGCCCTCGGCCGACGCCGCCGCCGACGCCGCCGTCGCGGCACCGTCCGCCGGCGCCTCCGGTACGGACATCGGCGCCTCCGGTACGGACGACACCGCCTCCGGTACGGACGACACCGCCGTCTCCGCACCGCGTGCCGACGTTCCGGCAACGGGTGCCGCACCCGCCGGCCAGGCCGAAGCGGACGCCCCCGCACCAGGCACCGCCGCCGGCCGGGCCGCCGTACCCGCGCCGGCCGGCGACGTCCCCACCGCAGCCGGCGGCACCTCCGCCCCCGCCGACGGCCTCTCCGGCACCCCCGCACCGCTCGGTAACCGGCCCGACGCCCCCGCCCCCCTCGACAGGGCGACCGGCGACGCCCCCGGCAGGGACCTGCACTCCCCCGTCATCGACTGGTTCGACGAGCATGCCCGGGATCTGCCGTGGCGGCGGACCGAGGCCGGGGCGTGGGGGGTGATGGTCAGTGAGTTCATGCTCCAGCAGACGCCGGTGAGCCGGGTGCTGCCCGTCTACGAGCAGTGGCTCGCCCGCTGGCCCCGCCCCGCCGACCTCGCCGCCGAGGCACCCGGTGAGGCCGTGCGCGCCTGGGGCCGGCTCGGGTACCCGCGTCGCGCCCTGCGGCTGCACGGTGCCGCCGCGGCCATAACGGAACGGCACGGCGGCGACGTACCGGCCGACCACGCCCAGCTCCTCGCACTGCCCGGCATCGGCGAGTACACGGCCGCCGCGGTCGCCTCCTTCGCCTACGGCCAGCGCCACGCCGTACTGGACACCAACGTCCGCCGCGTCTTCGCCCGCGCGGTCACCGGCACGCAGTACCCGCCGAACGCGACCACCGCCGCCGAACGCAAGCTCGCGCGGGCCCTGCTGCCCGAGGACGACGCGAGCGCCGCCCGCTGGGCCGCCGCCTCGATGGAGCTGGGCGCGCTGGTGTGCACGGCGAAGAACGAGTCGTGCCACCGGTGCCCGATCGCGGCCCGGTGCGCGTGGCGGCTGGCCGGCAAGCCCGCGCACGACGGACCGCCGCGGCGCGGCCAGACGTACGCGGGCACCGACCGGCAGGTGCGCGGGCGGCTGCTCGCCGTGCTGCGGGACGCGCCCGGGCCCGTGCCGCAGGCGGCCCTCGACCAGGTCTGGCACGAACCGGTCCAGCGCGCCCGCGCCCTGGACGGCCTCGTCTCCGACGGTCTGGTGGAGCCGCTCGCGGACGGTCTGTACCGGCTGCCCCTGAGCTGACACACAGCTTCGTGACGGGGAGGGAAGGGTCCCCCTTGGGGGCAAATCTCCCCATAGCGCCATCAAGTCGGCTGTCGGTCGAGGCCGTTCCTACGTCCGTTACACAACCGACGGACAGCCGAGGCCCCGCCGCAGGCTGCTCCGCACAGCGCCGTGACAACGCTTCCCTACCTTCGTTGCTGTGCCGACGGCACAGAGGACCACGGGGATCGGAAGGCGGTTGACCATGACGCAGGGCGAGGTGCTCGAGTTCGAGGAGTACGTCCGCACGCGGCAGGACGCGTTGCTGCGCAGCGCCCGGCGACTGGTCCCCGACCCCGTCGACGCCCAGGACCTGCTCCAGACCGCGCTCGTGCGGACGTACCGCCGCTGGGCGACCATCGAGGACAAGCGGCTGGCCGACGCCTATCTGCGCCGTGTCATGATCAACACGCGGACCGAGTGGTGGCGGGCGCGCAAGCTCGACGAGGTGCCGACCGAGCAGCTCCCCGAGTCCTGTGTGGACGACGCCACCGAGCAGCACGCCGACCGCGCCCTGCTGATGGACGTCATGAAGGTGCTCGCCCCCAAGCAGCGCAGCGTCGTGGTGCTGCGACACTGGGAGCAGATGTCCACGGAGGAGACCGCCGCCGCCCTCGGCATGTCGGCGGGAACGGTCAAGAGCACGCTGCACCGCGCGCTCGCCCGGCTCCGCGAGGAGCTGGTCGCCCGCGATCTGGACGCACGGGCGCTGGAGCGTGAGGAGCGGGAGCGTTGCGCGGCCTGACCGTCGGTCGGACACCCGGGGGGACCCGGAGGAGCACGCGGGCGACGAGTGCGGCGGTGGCCGTGTTCGTCGCCGTCGGCGTGGGCGTCCCCCTCTGCGGCTGCGGGGCGAACGGCACCGGCGCCCGCGACGAGGGCCCGGCCCACGCGGACGCGGTGGGCGGCGCCGCCTCCTCCTCCCCCGCCGCCGCGCCCTCGAAGGTCCCCGACCGCGTGGACGCCGTACGGCTCGTCAAGGCCGATCCGGAGGTCTCCGCGGAGGTCAAGCGCGAGCTGAAGCCGTGCGTCGCCGACGAGTACCCCGTCGACGTGTCGTACGGGAAGCTGACCGACGGCTCGTCCGAGGACGTCATCGTCAACGTCCTGACCTGCGGTGACGCGGTGGGCGTGGGCAGTTACGTCTACCACGAGGCGGGCGGCGCGTACCGGAACGTGTTCAAGGCCGAGGAGCCCCCGGTCTACGCGGAGATCGACCGCGGCGACCTGGTGGTGACCAAGCAGGTCTACGAGCGCGGCGACCCGGTCTCCAGCCCGTCCGGCGAGAACGTGACCACGTACCGCTGGACCTCGGGCCGGTTCACCGAGGCGTACCGCACCCACAACGACTACAGCAACGCCGTGGGCAACGCGCCGACCCCCGTCCCCGAGCCGGACGGCTGACGCGCCCGGCGACGCCCCACCGTGTCCGCACCGACCATCGCGACCACCGCAACGAGGACTGAGAGCACCGGGATGGCAGACCAGACCCACGTCCTGTTCGTCGAGGACGACGACGTCATCCGCGAGGCCACCCAGCTCGCCCTGGAGCGGGACGGCTTCGCGGTCACCGCGATGCCCGACGGGGTGTCCGGCCTGGACTCCTTCCGCGCCGACCGGCCCGACATCGCGCTCCTCGACGTCATGCTGCCCGGCCTCGACGGCGTGAGCCTGTGCCGCCGTATCCGGGACGAGTCCACCGTGCCGGTCATCATGCTGTCGGCGCGGGCCGACTCCATCGACGTCGTGCTCGGCCTGGAGGCCGGCGCCGACGACTACGTCACCAAGCCGTTCGACGGCGCCGTCCTGGTCGCCCGCATCCGCGCCGTGCTGCGCCGCTTCGGCCACGCCGGCGGCGGCGACCGGGCGGAGGCGGGCGGCGCGGGGGCCACCGGGGGCGTGCTCACCTTCGGCGAGCTGGAGGTCGACACCGACGGCATGGAGGTACGGCGGTCCGGGCGGCCGGTGGCGCTCACGCCGACCGAGATGCGGCTGCTGCTGGAGTTCTCCACCGCGCCGGGCACGGTGCTCTCCCGCGACCGGCTGCTGGAACGCGTGTGGGACTACGGCTGGGGCGGGGACACCCGCGTCGTCGACGTCCATGTGCAGCGGCTGCGCACCAAGATCGGCCAGGACCGGATCGAGACGGTCCGCGGCTTCGGCTACAAGTTGAAGGCCTGAGCGGGACATCAGGGACGAGAGCGGCGCGAGGGACGCGGGGGACAGGGATATGCGGGGGTTCTCGGCACGACGCCCGGAACCGGACATCCGGACACCCGGCATCCGGTCCCTCGGCATCCGCACCAATCTGCGCTGGAAGCTCAGCGCGGCCATCGCGCTGGTCGGCGCGCTGGTGGCGGTCGCGCTGAGCCTGGTCGTGCACAACGCGGCCCGGGTCTCCATGCTCGACAACGCCCGCGACCTCGCCGACGACCGGGTGCTCATCGCCCAGCGCAACTACGAGCTGTCCGGCCGGCTGAACTTCCCCAACGCCCTCATCGACGACCCCCGGCTCCCGGCCGAACTGCGCCGCAAGGTCGAGGCGGGACGGCGGGCGACCTACGTCGCCGAGCGACCGGACGGCGTGACGGACATCTGGGCGGCCGTACCGCTCAAGGACGGCCATGTCATGTCCCTGCACTCCGGGTTCACCGACCGCAGCGCGGACATCCTCAAGGACCTCGACCAGGCTCTGGTCATCGGGTCCATCGCGGTCGTCCTCGGCGGCAGCGCGCTCGGCGTGCTGATCGGACGGCAGCTCTCGCACCGGCTGCGCCAGGCCGCCGGCGCCGCGCACCGGGTCGCGGGCGGCGAGCCGGACGTACGGGTGCGGGACGCCATCGGCGGGGTCGTACGGGACGAGACCGACGACCTGGCGAGCGCGGTGGACGCGATGGCGGACGCGTTGCAGCAGCGGCTGGAGGCGGAGCGCCGGGTCACCGCCGACATCGCACACGAGCTGCGGACGCCGGTGACCGGGCTGCTCACGGCCGCGGAGCTGCTGCCGCCGGGCCGGCCGACCGAGCTGGTGCTGGACCGGGCGAAGGCGATGCGGACGCTGGTCGAGGACGTGCTGGAGGTGGCGCGGCTGGACGGGGCGTCGGAGCGGGCCGAGCTGCAGGACATCATGCTGGGCGACTTCGTGGCCCGGCGGGTGGCCGCCAAGGACCCGGACGTCTCCGTACGGGTCGTGCACGAGTCGGAGGTCACCACCGACCCGCGCCGCCTGGAGCGCGTGCTGTTCAACCTCCTCGCCAACGCCGCCCGGCACGGCCGCGGGCCCGTCGAGGTCAGCGTCGAGGGCCGGGTGATCCGCGTCCGCGACCACGGGCCGGGCTTCCCCGAGGCCCTGCTCGCCGAGGGGCCGAGCCGGTTCCGCACCGGCAGCGCGGACCGCGCGGGCCGGGGACACGGGCTCGGGCTGACCATCGCCGCCGGTCAGGCCCGCGTCCTGGGGGCCCGCCTCACCTTCCGCAACGTCCGCCCGGCGGGCGCCCCCGCCCACGTCCCGGCCGAGGGCGCGGTCGCCGTCCTGTGGCTCCCGGAACACGCCCCGACCAACACGGGCAGCCACCCGATGCTGCCGGACCGGGTACCGGGGGGCCGGCCGGGCGGCGCCGGGAGCTGACGGGGGTTCGCCGGCGCGGTCCGGGCCCCTTCCGTCCGCAAAGGGCACCTGCGAGAGTCCGGATCTTGAAAGACACCGGAAGACAGCAGGTGGGCATGGTGGCCGGCGTCGCCCTGGCCGCGGCGCTCCCCGGCATCACCCTCGCCGACGCCGACGGGAGCTCCCTGCGCGGCTGTCTCCTCTCCTTCTTCCTCCTCGCGGGTGTCGCCACGGCGATCTGGTCGACCCCCCGGGACCCCCCGGGCCCCCCCGGGACCCCCGCCAGGCTCCCCGGCTCCTCCTGGTCCTGGGGGTCGTGGGCGTGACCGAGGACACGCTGGGCTGTACCTGGTCACCTGGCTGGGCGACGTCGGCGTGGCGGGCGTGGGGTGGGCGATCGCCGCGGCAGCGGTCGTACGGGCCTTCGGCTGGGCGGGTGTGTGGCTGCTGCCGGGGGCGGGCGCGCAGACGGAGGCCGCCGCGAGCCCGTGAGGGCAGGGAGGACAGCCACCACCGTGACGCCGGTGACGCCGGGAGACCTCTTCGCCCCGGCGCCCGCTCATGCGGACGCCCGGCCGGGGTGTCCCAGCCGGGCGTGCCGCGTGGACGGCCGTCGAGCCGGGCCCGGGCCGGGCCCGTATCACTCGCCGCCGTGTGCGGTCAGACCGACTCCGCCACCGTCGCCTTCGTCAGGGACGTACCGCCGTTGTCGCCGCCGTCGGCCGGGGCGTCCGGCTTCGGGCCCGCGCCCTTGAGCGGGACCTCCTTGACGAAGACCGACGCGACCAGCACGACGATCGCCACGGCGGCACCGAGCAGGAACGCCGCGTGGGTACCGGAGGACACCGCGTGCTGGTACGCCTCCCGCAGCGCCGCCGGCAGCTTGGCCAGGCTCGCCGCGTCCAGCTGCGCCGACTGCTCGGTCATCCTGGCGCCCATCGCGCCGGCCCGCTCGGCCATGACGTCCTGGACGCGGTGGTTGAACAGCGCGCCCATGATCGCGACGCCGAAGGAGGAGCCGAGGGTGCGGAAGAGGGTGGCGGACGAGGACGCGACGCCGATGTCCTTCATCTCCACGCTGTTCTGCGCCACCAGCATGGTGATCTGCATCAGGCAGCCCATGCCGAGACCGACGACGGCCATGAACAGACCGGAGGTGAGACGGCTGGTGCCGGTGTCCATCATCGACAGCAGGAACAGCCCGACCACCATCAGCGCGCCGCCGGCGACGGGGAAGACCTTGTAGCGCCCGGTGTTCGTGGTGATCCGCCCCGCGACCATCGACGTGACGAGCATCGCGCCCAGCATCGGCAGGAGCAGCAGCCCGGAGTTGGTGGCGGACGCGCCCTGCACCGCCTGCTGGTACAGCGGCAGGAAGAGGGTGGCGCCGAACATCACGAAGCCGGTGATGAAGCCGATGACGGACATCAGGGTGAAGTTGCGGCTGCGGAAGATGTGCAGCGGCAGGATCGGCTCGGCCGCCCTGGTCTGCCAGAACACGAATCCGATCAGCGCGGCGACGCCGATGCCGATCAGCTCCATGATCCGCGCGGAGGTCCAGGCGTACTCGGTGCCGCCCCAGGTGGTGACGAGGACGATCGAGGTGATGCCGACGGTCAGCAGCAGGGCGCCCAGGTAGTCGATCCGGGACTCGCTGCGCTTCTTCGGCAGGTGCAGGACGATGCTGATGGCGATCAACGCGACCGCGCCGAGCGGCAGGTTGATGTAGAAGGACCAGCGCCAGCCCCAGTTGTCGGTGATGGTGCCGCCGATCAGCGGGCCGCCGATCATCGCCAGCGCCATGACGCCGGCCATCATGCCCTGGTACTTGCCGCGCTCCCGGGGCGGGATCAGGTCGCCGATGATGGCCATGACGCCGACCATCAGACCGCCGGCGCCCAGGCCCTGCACCGCGCGGAAGCCGATGAGCTGGCCCATGTCCTGGGCCATGCCGCTGAGCGCGGAACCGACCAGGAAGATCACGATCGACGCCATGAACGAGCCCTTGCGCCCGTACATGTCGCCGATCTTGCCCCACAGCGGGGTCGCGGCCGCGGTGGCGAGGGTGTAGGCGGTGACCACCCAGGCCAGGTGCTCCAGACCGCCCAGCTCACCCACGATCGTCGGCATCGCCGTACCGATGATCATGTTGTCGAGCATCGCGAGCATCATCGCGATCATGAGGGCGAGCAGGACGACCCGCACGCTCCTCGGCTGCTTCTCGGCACCGGCTTCGCCGGTCCCCGCCTCCGCCGTCCCCACTTCCGCTGTCTCCGCCATCGCTCCCACTCCCCCAGCTGCCCGCTGCGTTCCGCTGCCCACTTACTTGCCGACCGGCAAGTTGACTACACTCGGGAAAGTAGCCGCGTAACTAGCCGGGCGTCAAGTAAGTTTTTCCCGGAGCGCGCCGAGCGGGCAGAGTGGGCGGAGCAGGAGGCGCGGAGAAGGATGGGCGGCATGATGAACGGCACCAGGCAGCAGCGACGCCGTGGGGACACCCGCCAGCGCATCCAGGACGTGGCCTTGGAGCTCTTCGCCGAACAAGGATACGAGAAGACCTCGCTGCGCGAGATCGCCGAGCGCCTCGATGTGACCAAGGCGGCGCTGTACTACCACTTCAAGACCAAGGAAGAGATCCTCGTCAGCAGCTTCGAGGACCTCACGCGGCCGGTGGAGGACCTGATCGCCTGGGCCCGGACGCAGCCGCTCGGCCTGGAGACCAAGAAGGAGATCATCCGCCGCTACAGCGAGGCTCTGGCGGGCGCCGCGCCGCTGTTCCGCTTCATGCAGGAGAACCAGGCGACGGTCCGGGACCTGCGGATCGGGGAGATGTTCAAGAACCGCATGCTCGGCCTGCGGGACATCCTGATCGACCCCGAAGCGGACCTGGTCGACCAGGTCCGCTGTGTGAGTGCGCTGGTGACGCTGCACTCCGGGATGTTCGTCCTGCGCGAGCTCGAGGGCGACCCCGAGGAACAGCGGGCCGCCGTTCTCGAGGTCGCCACCGATCTGATCACCCAGGCGCACGGGGGCGCGTGAGGCCTGTCCGGCAGACGGTCAGGTCCGTCAGACGGTTACACCGTGGGCCCGCAGGAAGGCGACCGGGTCCACGGCGGAGCCGTAGTTCGGGGTCGTGCGGATCTCGAAGTGCAGGTGGGGACCGCTGGAGTTGCCGGTGTTGCCGGACTTGGCGATCGACTGGCCGGTCTTCACGATCTGGCCGATCCTCACGTTGATCTTCGACAGGTGCGCGTACTGGGAGTACGTGCCGTTGCCGTGCCTGATGACGATCGCGTTGCCGTAGGCGGGGCCGTCACCGGCGCCGTTGCCGCCGGCCTTGACCACGGTGCCGCCGTGGGCGGCGACGACGTTGGTGCCGATCGGCACGGCGAAGTCCTGGCCGCTGTGCTTGTGCGCCCACATGCCGCCGGCCTGGTTGAAACTGGCGCTCAGCGCGTACCGCTTGACCGGGTCCACCCAGGAGACGGCCTTCTTCTTGGTGGCCGTCTTCGTGGCGGTGACGGTCTTCTTGGCGCCCGCGGCGGACTGCTCGGCCTTCGCCGCCTTGGCCTGGGCCGCGGCCTGGGCCTGGACGGCGGTGGCCGCGGTGGTGGTGCTGTCTGCCGCCGTGGTGCCGGTGGCGGCCGCGACCCCGGCTCCCAGTGCGACCGAGGCTCCGAGGCCGGCGGCCATCACCGCGGCGCGGGTGCGGAGGGTCGTACGGGAAGAACGGGACGTGACACGCGAGAACATTCGAACCTCATGGGGACGGGAACAGAGGAATGCCCCTCCGGCGGGACGCACAAGGCGCTCACCGGGCGGGCTCCACCTTGGTAACCCGGCGGACCCGAACCGCACAAAGGTGTGACCTACGACCCTATGTAGTACTTAAGCCCGCAAATTCCCGACTCTTGACAGAGCCCCCATTCTGGACGAAACCAGCTCAGAACCCCGGGACATCCTCTTACCCCCGTTCCGTTATGTCCGTTTTCGTAGTTCTTGCGGCTTCCACTATTCCCGGTAGTACCGCCCCAAACCCCTGTGCGGCACATCACCGGCGGGCGGTCCCGAGGGGGCGGCGAATGTGACCCGGGCTACTCCCCTCCCGGCCGACCGAGCCCTCCCGAAAGGCGGCTCACCCTCCCCGGATCGTGTCCGAGGCCACACCGACACGGCGGTCCGAGCGCCCCCGACTACGACGGCCGGCTGTCCCGGCGCCCCGGTAGGCTCCCCCCGTCGACCGACCACGGGGGTGCGCATGGAACCGGCGGTACTCGGCGGGAAGTTGGCGTCCGCGCTGGTCGCTCCGCTGGTCAGGAAGCTGTTCGCGACGGGCGGTCCCGGAGCCGGGCTGGTCGACCGGCCGGTCCGGCTGACGGACCTCGTCTCCTTCCGCGGCGAGAAGCGCGCCCTCGGCGACCGGGAGGTGCGGGGGCTCGCCGGGCGGCTGGTCGAGGCGGCCCTGGGCTCCCCCGGCGAGCCGCCGTTCCCGCACGACGAGACCGAGGCCGTCGCGGACGCCCTCGCCACGCGGCTGCTCGCCCTGGGCGACCTCGACATGGACGACGTCCAGGCGGTGCGGCTGGGCCACGGCGAGTTGGCCGCGCGGCTGCGGCGCCAGGCGGCGGGGCCGGGATCCGGGAACGGCCTCTCCGCCGACGCCGGCCACTTCCTCGACTCGGCGACCGAGTGGGCCTGCCTGCACATCCTGGAGTTCGACACGCGGGAGTACGCGGTCGACGTACTGGATCACTTGGACCGGACGGGCCTGTATCTGACGTGCGAGACCCCGGCACAGCTGGCGGCGCTCACCGCGATGCGGCCGTGGCACCGCCTCTGGGTCCGCGGCCCGCACACCATGTCCGACGTCCTCACCCACGTACCGGAGCCGGGCGCGGTCGAGGAACTCGTCGTGTCGGGCAACCCCGGACTGACAGACCTGGACGCGCTACGGGCCTTCGAGAGTCTCCGAGGGCTGTCCGTCGATCAGCCACTTCCAGGCGCCCGCTTGACCGATTCCCTCCCGACGGGGGCTCCCTTGCGATGGCTCCGCCTCGGCGTCGGCGCCACGGCGACCACCGGTCTCAGGGGCCTGTCGCACTGGACCACGCTCGAACGTCTCACCCTGCCTGGTCTACGGACCACCCCGGACGATCTGGCGGAGCTGTCCAGGCTGCCGCACCTGCGCCGGCTGGAACTGGACGCCGCCCGGGCCGACGACGCCGGCCGCCTCGCCGACCTCTTCCCCCACGTCAAGATCACCCTGACCTGACACCGAGCAGACGAAAGGGGCCACCCCGGGACCGAAGTCCCGGAGTGGCCCCTTTCTCGGCTCACCCCCGGAGGGCTACGCCTCCTTGCTCAGGTTCGGGCCCGCGCCGCCCGCCGCCTGCTCGATCGGGGGGACGTCGGGCAGGGCCGACTTCTCCTCGCCGCGGAAGGTGAAGGTCTGGGTCTCGCCCTCGCCCTCCGTGTCCACGACCACGATGTGGCCCGGACGCAGCTCGCCGAAGAGGATCTTCTCCGACAGCGTGTCCTCGACCTCGCGCTGGATCGTGCGGCGCAGCGGCCGCGCGCCCAGCACCGGGTCGTAGCCCTTCTTGGACAGCAGCTCCTTCGCGGACTGGGACAGCTCGATGCCCATGTCCCGGTCCTTGAGGCGCTCGTCGACCTTGTCGATCATCAGGTCGACGATCCGCAGGATGTCCGCCTGCGAGAGCTGCGGGAAGACGACCACGTCGTCGACGCGGTTGAGGAACTCGGGCCGGAAGTGCTGCTTCAGCTCGTCCTGGACCTTGTTCTTCATGCGCTCGTAGTTGGTCTTCGTGTCACCCGCGGCGGCGAAGCCGAGGTTGAAGCCCTTGGAGATGTCCCGCGTGCCGAGGTTGGTCGTCATGATGATGACCGTGTTCTTGAAGTCCACGACCCGGCCCTGGGAGTCGGTCAGACGGCCGTCCTCCAGGATCTGGAGCAGCGAGTTGAAGATGTCCGGGTGGGCCTTCTCGACCTCGTCGAAGAGGACCACCGAGAACGGCTTGCGGCGGACCTTCTCCGTCAGCTGGCCGCCCTCCTCGTAGCCCACGTATCCGGGGGGCGAACCGAAGAGACGCGACACCGTGTGCTTCTCGCTGAACTCCGACATGTCGAGGGAGATCAGCGCGTCCTCGTCGCCGAAGAGGAACTCCGCCAGCGCCTTGGACAGCTCGGTCTTACCGACACCGGACGGACCGGCGAAGATGAACGAGCCGCCGGGACGCTTCGGGTCCTTCAGACCGGCACGGGTACGGCGGATCGCCTTGGACAGCGCCTTGACGGCGTCGACCTGGCCGATGACCCGCTTGTGGAGCTCGTCCTCCATGCGCAGCAGGCGCGAGGACTCCTCCTCCGTGAGCTTGAAGACCGGGATGCCGGTGGCGGTCGCGAGGACCTCGGCGATCAGCTCGCCGTCGACCTCGGCGACGACGTCCATGTCGCCGGCCTTCCACTCCTTCTCCCGCTTGGCCTTCGCGGCGAGGAGCTGCTTCTCCTTGTCGCGCAGGGACGCGGCCTTCTCGAAGTCCTGCGAGTCGATCGCGGACTCCTTGTCGCGGCGGACGCCGGCGATCTTCTCGTCGAACTCGCGCAGGTCCGGCGGCGCGGTCATCCGGCGGATGCGCATCCGGGAACCGGCCTCGTCGATCAGGTCGATCGCCTTGTCCGGCAGGAAGCGGTCCGAGATGTAGCGGTCGGCGAGCGTGGCCGCCTGGACGAGGGCCTCGTCCGTGATGGAGACCCGGTGGTGGGCCTCGTAGCGGTCGCGCAGACCCTTGAGGATCTCGATGGTGTGCGGCAGCGACGGCTCCGCGACCTGGATGGGCTGGAAGCGGCGCTCCAGGGCCGCGTCCTTCTCCAGGTGCTTGCGGTACTCGTCGAGCGTGGTGGCGCCGATGGTCTGGAGTTCACCGCGGGCCAGCATCGGCTTGAGGATGCTCGCGGCGTCGATGGCGCCCTCGGCGGCACCCGCACCGACCAGCGTGTGCAGCTCGTCGATGAACAGGATGATGTCGCCGCGGGTGCGGATCTCCTTGAGGACCTTCTTCAGGCGCTCCTCGAAGTCACCGCGGTAGCGGGAGCCGGCGACCAGCGCGCCGAGGTCCAGGGTGTAGAGGTGCTTGTCCTTGAGGGTCTCGGGCACCTCGCCCTTGACGATGGCCTGCGCGAGGCCCTCGACGACGGCGGTCTTGCCGACACCGGGCTCACCGATGAGCACCGGGTTGTTCTTGGTGCGGCGGGACAGCACCTGCATGACCCGCTCGATCTCCTTCTCGCGCCCGATGACCGGGTCGAGCTTGGACTCACGGGCGGCCTGGGTGAGGTTCCGGCCGAACTGGTCGAGGACCAGGGACGTGGAGGGCGTGCCCTCCGCAGGACCGCCGGCGGTGGCGGTCTCCTTGCCCTGGTAACCGGAGAGCAGCTGGATGACCTGCTGCCGCACCCGGTTGAGATCGGCGCCCAGCTTGACCAGGACCTGGGCGGCGACGCCCTCGCCCTCGCGGATCAGGCCGAGCAGGATGTGCTCCGTGCCGATGTAGTTGTGACCCAGCTGGAGGGCCTCGCGGAGCGACAGCTCCAGGACCTTCTTGGCACGGGGGGTGAAGGGGATGTGACCCGACGGGGCCTGCTGGCCCTGCCCGATGATCTCCTCCACCTGCTGGCGGACCGCCTCGAGCGAAATCCCGAGGCTCTCAAGGGCCTTGGCGGCGACACCCTCACCCTCGTGGATCAGGCCCAGGAGGATGTGCTCGGTGCCGATGTAGTTGTGGTTGAGCATCCGGGCTTCTTCCTGAGCCAGGACGACAACCCGCCGCGCGCGGTCGGTGAACCTCTCGAACATCGTTAATCGCTCCTCAGAGCGGTCAGGCAGTAAGGGGAACTTCCCCTCCCTGTCCTTCCGCAGCTTAGTCCCGCAAGCGGGGACCGCTCATTCCAACTGCCGACACCGTCGATGGCCTCCTGACCCCTGACGCCGACATCTGCCACAACCCGATGGTGCGAGACGATGTTCCCGCAGGCCAGGCACTTACCCCACTCGCCAGTACGCCGATGGCGAACGCGAGACGGCCCGGGCTGCGTGTCGCCCCCTCCCACTAGGGATGTCTTACCCGCTGGGACGGGCACTCCATGCCGCGCGCACCGGTTCCCTCCGCTACGGGCGAACAACCTTGTGCTCCCTCGCACTCCCGCGCGCCCCCGATTCCGGCACGCGGCGCATTCGTCGCACCACTCAGCGTGACCCCGGCGGCTCTTCGGCTGTTGCGCTAGGCATGGTGGGCGCGGACGCCCCGGTTCCCCTGCCCTCGCCCCGCCGCTCCGTGGAGGTGGAGGGCTCCTGGGAGCGGGTGCGGTGGTGGTACGAGGAGGTGCTCGGCTGGCCGACCGTGCCGCCGGGCGCCGGGGACGGCGTGGTACGGCTGCGGACGGGGGTGCGGTTCGACGTCCTCGGCGTACCGGTCGAGGCCGGGCGCGTGACGCTGGAGCGGCTCGGGGCGCGGGCCGGGTTCCCGGTGGCCGTGCGGGGGGAGCGGATGCTGCTGCTCGTGGCGGCCGGCGCGGCCGAGGAGGTGCCCGCGCTGCTGGAGTGGCTGGAGTGGGGCTCGCTGCCGCTCGGTCTGACGGCGGTCGGCGCGGGCGGCACCATCGAGGCGCCCCTGCCTGCGCGGCCGTGGCCGGCCCGCTCCGCCGGCCCGCCGTCGCGTCCCCCGGGTCGCGACGGCCCGCCGGGGACCGCCCGCTGGCTGCGGCCTCCTGAGCCGGAGGACGAGGTCGAGTCCTCGCTGCCGGCGCTGTCGGCCCTGGGCGGTGCCGGTACCGCCCTCGATCTCGCCCGGCTGGTCCACACGCTGGCGACGCAGTGCCACCGGGTGCGGCTCTCGCCCGTACGGCCCGTGGCAGGGGTCGGGTGACTCAGCCGTTGGCCTTCTCGTACGCCTCGCGGATGATCGCCGGGACCCGGCCGCGGTCGTTGACGTCGTAACCGTTCTCCTTCGCCCACGCGCGGATCGCCGCGGTGTCCTGGCTGCCGCCGGACGCGGCGCGCGTCTTGCCGCGACCGCCCGAGGCGCGGCCACCGGTACGACGGCCACCCTTCACGTAAGGGTCGAGAAGACCCCGGAGCTTGTCCGCATTGGCCGTGGTGAGATCGATCTCGTACGTCTTGCCGTCGAGAGCGAACGTCACGGTCTCGTCCGCCTCGCCGCCGTCGAGGTCATCGACAAGAAGGACCTGAACCTTCTGTGCCACTGGATTTCCTTTCATCGATAACGTGAGGGCCGGGGCTCCGCCGACGTCCGCCGTATCGCCGTCCCTTGTTATATGCAGTACTGCACTACGACGGAAAGCAAACCGCTTTTGCCGGAAAAACACAAACCCCCGGCGGAGACCGGTAGGCGGCCCTCGGGCCGGAAACAGGAGCGATTCGGACAAAGGGAACCCGCGAACGGCCCCTTGCCCGAATAAACCTGGCGAAGGGCGGCGGATGCCTACTGGCGTCCCGGATCAGAGGATCACCGGATCACAGATGCAGAAGCATCCGGCTGTTGCCCAAGGTGTTCGGTTTCACTCGTTCGAGACCGAGGAACTCCGCTACGCCCTCGTCATAGGAACGCAGCAGCTCCGCGTAGACATCCGTGTCGACCGGCGTCTCCCCGATCTCCACGAAGCCGTGCTTGCCGAAGAACTCGACTTCGAAGGTGAGACAGAAAACGCGCCGAACACCGAGCCAGCGCGCGGTGTCCAGCAACTTCTCCAGCAGCCGGTGGCCGACGCCCGCGCCCTTCAGGCCGGGCTTCACGGCGAGAGTGCGGACTTCCGCGAGGTCTTCCCACATGACGTGCAGGGCGCCGCAGCCGACCACCTCGGCGTTGTCGTCCCGTTCCGCGACCCAGAACTCCTGGATGCTCTCGTAAAGCGTCACCATCGCTTTGTCGAGCAGGATGCGGTCGCGGACGTACGTGTCGAGGAGCCGGCGTACGTCCGGTACATCCCTGGTGCGGGCCCGCCGGACGGTGATGGCATTTGGCATGGAGGGACGCTATCGCTCGCCGCCGTCCGGTACCGAGCCGGGGTTGGGGGCGGGGGTTTCCGGCCCCTGCACGATGCGGATGGCGTCCTGGAGTGCCTGGCGCTGTTCCTCGCTCATCATGCCGAAGAAGGCGATGAGGGCGGCGGCGGCGTTGTCGCTCTGGGTCCAGGCCTCGTTCATCAGCGCGGCGGCGTAGGCGGCGCGGGTGGAGACGGCCTCATATCGATAGGCGCGGCCTTCGGACTCGCGGCGCACCCAGCCCTTCTGATGGAGATTGTCCAAAACGGTCATCACCGTGGTGTAGGCGATGGACCGTTCCTGTTGCAGATCTTCCAGGACTTCTCGAACGGTCACGGGGCGGTTCCACTTCCACACCCTCGTCATGACCGCGTCTTCGAGTTCTCCCAATGGGCGAGGCACGCTCTGCACGATAGTGGGAGAACCGGGCGATGGCGTGCCGGACGTGCAGATTCGCTGGCAAACGGGCACAAAAAGGGCGTACGACCCCTCGCGGGAGTGCGGGGAGTCGTACGCGGGGTGCCTGCCGCGCGCCGGTCAGACCTCGGAGTGCGGGGACGGCTGCCGGGCGCCCTCCGCGCGGGCGAGGACGGCGTCGACGGCGGCGTCCTCCTTGGCCTTGTTGGCGCCGCCCTGGGTCTTCACGATCACCCGGATCAGGCCGATGAAGAACACGGCCATGACGGCCGGGGGCACGAGCGCGGAGACGTAGTCCATGAGTCCAGGGTAGCCAGGCCGGTTCAGCCGGCCGCGAGGTGGTGCCGGGAACCGGGGGCGGGCGGGGCCGGCTTGCGGCGGGGGAAGACCTCGCCCGGGGTGGGGACGGGGCGCTTGGGGGTGGCGGGGGCGGGCTGGGGGGCCGGCTTCGGGGCGGGCTTCTGGTCGGGGCGCTTGTCGCCCTCCCGGCCGCCGGGGAGGGCCTGGAGGTGGCTGCGGGCGGCGGGGAGCGTGGGGGCGCAGCGGGCGAGGAGGGCGGCCGCCGCGGGGTTGCCGCGCAGGGCGCCCAGGGCGGCGAGGTCGCTCGCCTCGGGGCGGTGGCCGGCACCCAGGGCCTCGTCCAGGAGCGCGAGGTAGCCGATGGCGGTGCCGGGGAGCGCGGCGCGGTACCTGGCGAGGTCGGCCACGAGGAAGGCGCGCTGCCGGGCGCTCTCCCGCATCGCCTCGTCGAGCGACTCCGCGAGGCGGAGGCAGTCGTGGGCGTCCTGTGCCGGGACGGGGCTGGGGTTCAGGGCGAGGGCGAGGGCGCGCCGGAGCACACGCAGCTCCTGCTCACCGAACGCCATGCCGCCGCGGGATCCGTAGGGCGTGGGCATGCGCCGACGATACGCGCTAATCAGACAAGCAGGGCATAGGGGGCGGGTGTGGCGCGGGGGCCTTACCCGTATGCGGCACGCTGTCCCGGCTGCGGGCAGCCGCCGTGCCGCCCCAGCTGCGGGCAGTCGTGCCTCCCCCGGTGCCTGAGCGGTCTGGGAGGTGCCCCCGGGCGGCACGGGTGGGCCGGGGAGGTACCTCCCCGCCCGGCCCCCACGCCGGTCACAGACGGGACACGTTCCGCTCGTACACCAGCCTCAGCCCGATCAACGTCAGCCACGGCTCGTGCTCGTCGATCACCGACGCCTCCCCCAGCACCATCGGCGCCAGTCCGCCCGTCGCGATGACGGTCACCTCGTCCGGATCGCTCGCCAGCTCCCGCGCCATCCGGTCGACCACCCCGTCGACCTGCCCGGCGAAGCCGTAGACGATGCCCGACTGCATCGCCTCCACCGTGTTCTTGCCGATCACGCTCCGGGGCCGGGCCACCTCGATCTTCCGCAGCTGCGCCCCCTTGACGCCGAGCGCCTCGACGGAGATCTCGATGCCGGGCGCGATCACACCCCCGACGTACTCCCCGCGCGCGCTCACCGCGTCGAACGTCGTCGCCGTACCGAAGTCCACGACGATCGCCGGTCCGCCGTACAGCTCGACGGCCGCGACCGCGTTGATGATGCGGTCGGCGCCGACCTCCTTGGGGTGGTCGGTGAGGATCGGGACGCCGGTCTTGACGCCGGGTTCGACCAGGACGGCGGGGACGTCCCCGTAGTACCGGCGCGTCACCTCGCGCAGTTCGTGCAGGACGGAGGGGACCGTCGCGCAGATGGCGATGCCGTCGATGCCGTCGCCCAGCTCGTCGCCGAGCAGCGGGTGCATGCCCATGAGCCCCTGGAGCAGGACCGCCAGCTCGTCGGCCGTGCGGCGCGAGTCGGTGGAGATGCGCCAGTGCTCGACGATGTCCTCGCCGTCGAAGAGGCCGAGGACGGTGTGGGTGTTGCCTACGTCGATCGTCAGCAGCATGGGGTCTACTCCGCCGCTCGCAGGTCCAGGCCGATGTCCAGGATCGGGGAGCTGTGGGTGAGGGCGCCCACGGCGAGGTAGTCGACGCCGGTGTCGGCGTACGCCTTGGCGTTGTGCAGGGTGAGGCGGCCGGACGCCTCCAGGGCGGCGCGGCCGGCGACCAGGGCGACGGCCTCCTCGCACTCGGCGGGGGTGAAGTTGTCCAGCAGGATCAGGTCGGCGCCCGCGTCGAGCACCTCGCGCAGCTGGTGCAGGGTGTCGACCTCGACCTCGATGGCGAGGTCCGGGAAGCTCTCGCGGACCGCCTGGAATGCCTGCGCGACGCCGCCCGCGGCGACCACGTGGTTGTCCTTGACCAGGGCCGCGTCCGAGAGGGACATGCGGTGGTTGACGCCGCCGCCGCAGCGGACCGCGTACTTCTCCAGGCTGCGCAGCCCCGGCGTGGTCTTGCGGGTGTCGCGCACCTTGGCCTTCGTGCCCTCCAGGACGTCCGCCCACGCGCGCGTGGCGGTCGCGATGCCCGACATCCGGCACAGCAGGTTCAGCGCGCTGCGCTCAGCGGTGAGGATGTCGCGGGTGCGGGTGGTGATCGAGAGGAGCTTCTGGCCCTCCTCCACGCGGTCGCCGTCCTCGACGTGCCGCTCGACCTCGAACTCGTCGGTGCAGACGATCGACATGACCGCCTCGGCGACCCGGAGACCCGCCACGACGCCCGCCTCGCGCGCGGTGAAGTCGGCGGTGGCCACGGCGTCCTCGGGGATGGTCGCGACCGTCGTCACGTCCACGCCGCCCGCGAGGTCCTCCTGGACGGCGACGTTCGCGATGTCCTCGACCTCCACCGGGTCGAGCCCGGAGTCGAGCATGAGGGCCGCGAGCGCGGGGTCGAGGCCGCACTCCAGGTAGCTGTCTTCGTCGGTCTCCGCGCCGCAGGCGCAGCCGTCGCCGCAACCGCCGGTGGGGGCGAGGGGAAGGTCGGAGGGGTTCACTGCTGTCACTGCTCCTGGGGACGCTGCGCCGGCTGGGCGCCGTGGACGGTCGGGGGGAATTCTGGCGTGTCCGTGGTGTGCACGGCGAGGGATCGGTCCGGGTTCAGAGTGACGACGATGTGACGGCGCCACGCCGTGTCGTCGCGCTCGGCGCGGTCCTCGCGCCAGTGGCAGCCGCGGGTCTCCGTGCGCCGCTCGGCGGCGGCCACCAGGACGCGGGCCACGCACAGGAGGTTGGTGGCCTCCCAGGCGTCGACGCCCGGCTCGGCGGTCTTGCCGTGCTCGTGCAGGGCCTCGCGGGCCTCGGCGTGCAGGCGCTGGAGCCGGCCGGCGGCCCGGGTGAGGGAGTCCGCCGAGCGCAGGACGCCGGCACCCTCGGTCATGATCCGCTGGATCGTGAAGCGGGCCTCGGGCGCCAGGAGCGGGTGCGCGGGGTGGGCGGGGCGCGGAAGGGGTGCAGGCACGCGCGCGTGGAGGGTGCCGGCCGCGTGGCGCGCCTCGATGTCGGCGACGATGCGTTCGGCGTAGACCAGGCCCTCGAGGAGCGAGTTGGACGCCAGGCGGTTGGCGCCGTGCACACCGGTGCAGGCGACCTCGCCGCACGCGTACAGGCCGGGGACCGTCGTACGGCCGCGGGCGTCGGTGCGGACGCCGCCGGAGGCGTGGTGGGCGGCCGGGGCGACCGGGATCGGCTCGGTGAGCGGGTCGATGCCGTGGGCGCGGCAGGCGGCGAGGATCGTGGGGAAGCGGTGCTCCCACATCTCGGCGCCGAAGTGCCGGGCGTCGAGGTACATGTGCTCGGCGCCCTTCTCCTGCATGCGGCGCGTGATGCCCTTGGCGACGATGTCCCGGGGGGCGAGTTCGGCGAGTTCGTGCTGGCCCACCATGAAGCGCACGCCGTCGGCGTCCACCAGGTGGGCGCCCTCGCCGCGTACCGCCTCCGAGACCAGGGGCTGCTGGCCCTCGGCGTCCGGGCCCAGGAAGAGCACCGTGGGGTGGAACTGGACGAACTCCAGGTCGCTGACCTCGGCGCCCGCGCGCAGGGCGAGCGCCACGCCGTCGCCCGTGGAGACGGACGGGTTGGTCGTCGCCGAGAAGACCTGGCCCATGCCGCCGGTGGCGAGGACCACGGCGGGGGCGTGGACGGCCCCCACGCCGTCGTGCTGGCCCTCGCCCATGACGTGCAGGGTCACGCCCGCCGTACGGCCCCCGGCGTCCGTGAGGAGGTCCAGCACGAGGGCGTTCTCGACGGTGCGCAGGCCGCGGGCGCGGACCGCCTCGACCAGGGCGCGGGAGATCTCCGCGCCCGTGGCGTCGCCGCCCGCGTGGACGATGCGGCGGCGGTGGTGGCCGCCCTCGCGGGTGAGGGCCAGGCCCCCCTCGGTCGACTCGTCGAAGTGCGCGCCGGTCGCGATGAGGCGGCGTACGGCGTCGGGGCCCTCGGTGACCAGGATGCGCACCGCCTCCTCGTCGCACAGGCCCGCGCCGGCCACCAGGGTGTCGTCCAGGTGCTGCTGCGGCGTGTCGCCCTCGCCGAGGGCCGCCGCGACGCCGCCCTGCGCCCAGCGGGTGGAGCCGTCGTCGAGGCGGGACTTGGTGACGACGACCGTCCGCAGCCCGGCCGCCTCGCAGCGCAGGGCCGCGGTGAGCCCGGCGACGCCGGAGCCGACGACCACCACGTCAGCGTCGAGGGCCCAGCCGGGCTCGGGGGCGTGCAGACGTATGCCTGTGCTGGTCACGAGGCGGCTCCGAAGGTGAGGGGGAGGTTGTCGATGAGCCGGGTCGCACCGACCCGGGCGGCGACGGCGAGGACCGCCTCGCCGGTGAAGTCGTCGCCGATCTCGGTGAAGTCGGACGGGTCGACCAGGGCCAGGTAGTCCAGTTCCAGCGGCGGGTCGGCGCGCGTGGCGTCGTCCAGCACCAGGCGGGCGGCGGCCCGTACGGCCGTGGCGGCGCCCGGGACGGAGGTGGCGACGGCGTGCTCGTCGGCCGCCGCGCGGGACTCGCCCAGCGCGCTGAGCGCCTCCGCGCGCGCCTGCGTGGCGGGCACCTCGCGCGCTCGCGCGCGCAGCGCCTCCTGGGCGGCGTGCCGGTCGCGGCCGGCGAACAGCGCCTGGGAGAGGGCGAGCGCGGTGCGGCGTTCCCGCGCGGAGAGGAAGCGGTTGCGGCTGGACAGGGCCAGGCCGTCCTCCTCGCGCACGGTGGGGACGCCGACGATCTCCACGCCGAAGTCGAGGTCGCGCACCATGCGGCGGATCAGCGCGAGCTGCTGGGCGTCCTTCTGCCCGTAGAGGGCGAGGTCGGGGCGGGTGAGGTGGAGCAGCTTGGCGACGACGGTGAGCATGCCGTCGAAGTGGCCGGGGCGGGAGGCGCCCTCCAAGCGGTCGCCCATGGGGCCCGCGGAGACGCGCACCCGGGGCTCGCCGCCCGGGTAGACCTCGTCGACGGAGGGCGCGAAGACGGCGTCGGCGCCCGCGCGGCCGGCGATCTCCAGGTCGGCGTCCAGGGTGCGCGGGTAGCGGTCGAGGTCCTCGCCGGCGCCGAACTGGAGCGGGTTCACGAAGACGGTCGCGACGACCTCGCCGTCGGGGCCCACGAGGTCGCGGGCCGCGCGGATCAGGGTCGCGTGGCCCTCGTGCAGGGCGCCCATGGTCATCACGGCGGCCCGGCGGCCGGCGCGCACGCGCGCGCGCAGTTCGTCGGCGGTGCGCAGCAGGTCGGGTGCGGGGCGCACGGTGCGGGTCATCGGGAGTCTCCGTGGGGGCCTTCGTCGGGGGTGGTGGGGTCGGTGGGACCGCCGGGGTCGGTGCGGGCCAGGGCCAGGGCCTCCAGCAGGTCCTCGGCCAGCTCCGGTTTGAGCAGCCCCTGGGCCAGCGCGCGGTCCGCCGTCGCGCGGGCCATCGCCACGTAGCCGGCGACGGCCCGCGGGGCGTGTACGCGCAGTTCGGCCAGGTGCGCGGCGACCGTGCCCGCGTCCCCGCGCGCGACGGGGCCGGTGAGGGCCGCGTCGCCGGAGCGCAGGGCGTTGTCGAGGGAGGCGCCGAGCAGGGGGCCGAGCATCCGGTCGGGGGCCTGGACGCCGGCCGCGCGCAGCAGTTCCAGGGACTGGGCGACCAGGGTGATCAGGTGGTTGGAGCCCAGGGCGAGCGCCGCGTGGTAGAGCGGGCGCATGTCCTCGGCGATCCACTCGGGCTCGCCGCCCATCTCCACGACGAGGGCCTCGGCGGCCAGCCGCAGTTCCCCGGGCGCGGTGACGCCGAAGGAGCAGCCGACCAGGCGCTGGACGTCGACGGGCGTGCCGGTGAAGGTCATCGCCGGGTGCAGGGCGAGCGGCAGGGCGCCGGCGCGCAGGGCGGGGTCCAGGACGCGCGCGCCGTACCGCCCGGAGGTGTGCACGAGGAGCTGGCCGGGCCGGACCGCGCCGGTCTCGGCGAGTCCGGCGACGAGGCCGGGCAGGGTGTCGTCGGGGACCGTGAGCAGGACCAGCTCGGCCCGCCGCAGGACCTCGGCGGGCGGCACCAGGGGCACGTCGGGCAGCAGCGCGGCGGCGCGGCGTCTGGAGGCGTCGGAGACCCCGGAGACGGCCACCGGGCGGTGCCCGGCGAGCTGGAGGGACGCGGCCAGCGCGGGGCCCACGCGACCGGCGCCGACGACGCCTACGGTGAGCCGCGCGGGGCGGTCCCTGGGATCTGGCTGTGAGGTGGTGTTCACGCGACGGCGGCCTTCCCGTTCCAGTCCGCTCGGGGTACCGGACGATTTCTCGTCATGTTAACGCGATCGGTTCGGACGGCGTCCGGTCGTCCACAGGCTGTGGGTTTCCGTGCGGGTGCGGGGCCCACCCACGCGCGCGGGTGTCGGTTCGTGGGGCACCCGGGTGCCCGTCGCGACGCCCGCGCGGCATGATCCCCGTATGAGCGACGCGGCGGCCGAACAGACAGACCGGACGGACCAGACGAATCAGGCAGACCAGCCAGACCAGGCAGACGAACCCACCGAGGACGAACGGTGGGCACGCACGCGTGCGCGCCGCGTGGCCGCCCATCGCGGCGCACGGCGTGTCCTGGCGCGCCCCGGCTACGTCACCACCCTGCGCGAGCGCCTCGCCCTGCTGGACGGCGCCGAGGAGCTGTACGACCTCGACGGGCCGTCCGACATGTACGGCAACGGCGTCGTCGAGGCCCTGGAGGACAAGGTCGCCGGGCTGCTCGGCAAGGAGGCCGCCGCGTTCTTCCCGACCGGCACGATGGCCCAGCAGGTGGCCCTGCGCTGCTGGGCGGGACGTACCGGCAGCCCGGTCGTCGCCCTGCACGGGCTCGGCCACCCCGAGGTGCACGAGCGCGACGCGCTCAGCCGGGTCAGCGGACTGCGCCCGGTCCACCTGACCGACGCGCCCCGGCCGCCGACCGCCGACGAGGTGCGCGGCTTCGAGGAGCCCTTCGGGGCGCTGATGCTGGAGCTGCCGCTCCGGGACGCCGGCTATGTGCTGCCCACCTGGGAGGAACTCACCGACACCGTCGACGCCGCGCGGGAGCGCGACGCGGTGGTCCACTTCGACGGGGCCCGCCTGTGGGAGTGCACCGTCCACTTCGGCCGCCCCCTGGCCGAGATCGCGGGCCTCGCGGACAGCGTGTACGTCTCGTTCTACAAGTCCCTCAAGGGCTACGGCGGCGCCGCGCTCGCCGGCCCCCGGACGCTGGTCGAGGAGGCGAGGGCCTGGCGGCACCGGTACGGCGGCATGGTCTTCCAGCAGTTCCCCACCGCGCTGACGGCGCTGGCGGGACTGGAGCGGGAGCTGCCCCGGCTGCCGGAGTACGTCGCCCACGCGCGCGTGGTGGCCGACGGGCTGCGCGAGGGCTTCGCGGCGGCCGGGCTGCCGTGGGCGCGGGTGCACCCCGAGGTGCCGCACACCCACGAGTTCCAGGTCTGGCTGCCGTACGACGCCGACGCGGTCGGCGAGGCGGCGCTGGCGCAGGCCGAGGAGACGGGGACGCTGCTCTTCTCCCGGGCCTGGTCCTCGCGCGTTCCGGGCATCGCCTTCACCGAGGTCGGGGTGGAGGCGGCGGGCCTGGAGTGGACGGCCGACGACGTGCGGGCGGCGGTCGCCGACTTCGCGGCACGGCTGCCGCGCTGACCCGGTGCGCCCGGTGCGCCGGGTGCGCCGGGTGCGCCGGGTGCGCCGGGTGCGCCGGGTGCGCCGGGTGCGCCGGGTGCGCCGGGTGCGCCGGGTGCGCCGGGTGCGCCGGGTGCGCCGGGTGCGCCGGGTGCGCCGGGTGCACCGCCCCGCCGCCTCCGGGCCGGTTCAAGGCGCCGGCCGTGACGGACGCCACCGGCGCAGGGCCCGCCGTAGCGGCCCGTGCGCCGGGCGGCCGGCCAGGACCGCCCGGAACTGCCGGCGATCGCCCCACTCGCGGACGACCTGCCACTCGTGGCGGCCGGGTGCCGGGGGCTCGGGCTCGCCGAGCCGCCGGGCGCGGTAGGCGGCGAGGAGGTACTCCTGCGTGATGCTCATGGGCCTCACAGTGCGCCGCCGCCGCCGCCGCCGCCGCGCCGTCGCGTCGATTGACCACCGCGGTCAATCGGCGGCGGCGTCGTCGGTGGCGGGGTGCACCATGAGGGCATGAGCGTCCGTATCGACATCACGGGGCTGCGTCCGGAGAGGATCGCCGTCGTCCCCTCGCCCCTGACCGAGCTGGGCATGGCGCTGCACGCGCTGTCCGAGCCCGCGCACCACCCGGGCCTCCAGGGCTGGGTGACGGGGGTGACGGCCCGGCTCGACTCGCATCTGGCGGACCGGATGTGCGAGGCGGACTTCCTGTGGCGGACGACGTTCTCGGACCTGTTCCTGCCGTACGCCGGTGTGCCGGGCCGCGACACGCTGCCCGGCGCCACCCTCGCCGACGACCTGGACCTGCTCGACAAGCTCTCCGACGAGCAGTTCGTGGACGCGGCCCTGGAGTTCACCTGCGCACTTCCGTACAGCACCGCCGGGGAGACCGCGCTCAGCTCCCCCGTGCTGCGCCGGCGGGCGCTGGACCTGGCCGCCGCGCGCGGGCCCCAGCAACTGCGGTTCAGCGAGCGGCTGCTGGCCGACCCGCCGCGCATCCGGGACTGGCTGCGGCAGTTCGCGTACGACTGCGACGAGGCGTTCTTCGCGGAGGCCTGGACCCGGCTGCGGCACCAGCTCGCGGCGGACGCCCGCCACAAGACGGAGCTGCTGCGCCGCAAGGGCCTGGCCGAGGCGCTGGGCGCCGTGTCCTCGGCGGTGACGCTGGACGAGGACGCCGCGCGGATCACCGTCGACAAGCTGGGCGACGGCCGCACCGCCACCGCGGACGGCGGCCTCCTGCTCGTCCCGACCAGCCTCGGCTGGCCCCACCTGATGGTGCTCCACCGGCACGCCTGGCAGCCGGTGCTGCACTATCCGGTCGGCTCCCCCGAGCCGGCCGCACCGCCCTCGGTCGAGCAGCTGACCCTGCGGATGACCGCGCTGTCCCACCCCGTCCGGATGCGGATCTGCCGGAACCTGGCCCGCAGCGCGTACACCACGAGCGAACTGGCGCAGGTCCACGGCGTGACGGCCCCGGAGATATCCCGGCACCTGGGCGTCCTGAAGAAGGCGGGCCTGATCACCACCCGCCGCCGCGGCCGCTACGTCCTGCACCAACTGGACGTCACCGTGGTGGCCCGCCTGGGCAGCGACTTCCTGGAGGGCGTACTCCGCTGACCGAGCCCGCGCCGGGGGCGTACCCCCACCCCCCGCCATGCCCCGGACCCGCGCCCGCAGCGACACCCAGGGACGTCCTTCGGCAACCCGCCCCATACCCCGCACCCGCACCGGGCGCGTACCCCCACACCCCGCCATACCCCGCACCCGCACCGGGCGCGTACCCCCACGCCCCGCCACACCCGGACCCGCGCCCGGCGGCGCACCCGGCGACCCGCCACGACCACGGCGCGGGCTCGGCAAGGGGGGTGCGTGCCGCCTCCGCCGGGGGCCGTCGCGGTGGACGCGGTGCTCGGCGAACCCCGGTTCGCGGCACCGTCCCAGGGCGTGGTCGAGCCGCCGTACGGTCCGGATCCCCGGCGCGGGCCTGCCGCCGCCGCGGCACCGGCGTGCGCCGACGTCACCGACGCCCGCGCCGTCGGCCCCCGGCGGGGGCGCGCGGCGTGGGGCGCGCGCCGGCGTCCGGCCACGCCCCGGCGCGCGGGTCAGCCCTGGCCGGTGCCGCCCGCCCGGACCAGCCCCGTCTCGTACGCCAGGACCACCACCTGGACCCGGTCCCGCAGGCCCAGCTTGGTCAGGATGCGGCCGACGTGGGTCTTCACGGTCGCCTCCGACAGGACGAGGCGGGCCGCGATCTCGCCGTTGGAGAGGCCCTGGGCGACCAGCACCATCACCTCGCGCTCGCGGCCGGTGAGCCGCTGGAGCTCCTTGTGCCGGGGCTCCTGGCCGGTGGCCGGCAGCATCGGCGCGAAGCGGTCCAGGAGGCGGCGGGTCGTGGAGGGCGCGACCACCGCGTCACCGCTGTGCACGGAGCGGATCGCGGCGAGCAGCTCGCCGGGCGGCACGTCCTTGAGCATGAAACCGGAGGCGCCCGCCTTGAGCGCCGAGAAGGCGTACTCGTCGAGGTCGAAGGTGGTCAGGATCAGCACCTTCGGCGCGCCCGGCTCCCCGCAGATCCGGGCGGTCGCCTCGACACCGTCGAGCTTGGGCATGCGCACGTCCATCAGCACGACGTCCACGGCGGTCCCGCGCAGCACCTGGAGGGCCTCGACGCCGTCACCCGCCTCCGCGACGACCTCCATGTCCGGCTGGGCCGCCAGCACCATCCGGAACCCGGTGCGCAGCAGCACCTGGTCGTCGACGAGCATGACGCGGATCGCCATCGGGAGCCTCATTCCAGAAACGGGGTTTCGACGCGCGACGTGCGCGAAGAGGGGGCGGTCGTCAGTGTGCGGGTCTGAGCGGCAGCAGCGCGCTGATGCGGAATCCTCCGCCCGGACGCGGTCCGGCGTCCAGGGTGCCGCCGACCATGCCGATCCGCTCCCGCATCCCGATCAGTCCGTGGCCGTGGCCGTCGAACCCGCCGTCCTCGTACAGCTCGTGCGGCGCGCCCTTGCCGTCGTCCTCGATGAGCAGCCCGAGACCGTCGTCGAAGTAGACCAGGCGCACGCTCGCGCCCGCGTCCGGCCCGCCGTGCTTGCGCGTGTTGGTCAGCGCCTCCTGCACGATGCGGTACGCGGTCAGCTCCACGCCGCTGGGCAGCTGCCGGGGCGTGCCCTCGACCTTGAAGTCGACCGGCAGCCCGGAGGTACGGCACTGCTCCACCAGGTCCTCGATCTGCTGGACGTCGGGCTGCGGGACGTACTCACCGGCCTCCTTGTGCTCGCCGGTGCGCAGCACCCCGAGCAGGCGGCGCATCTCGGCGAGCGCCTGGCGGCCGGTGGAGGAGATGGTCTCCAGGGCCTTCCTCGCCTGGTCGGGGGCCGTGTCCAGGACATACGCGGCGCCGTCGGCCTGCACCACCATCACGGACACGTTGTGCGCGACGACGTCGTGCAGCTCCCGGGCGATGCGGGCGCGCTCGGCGGCGACCGCGACCTTGGCCTGCGCCTCGCGCTCCTTCTCCAGCCGGGCGGCCCGCTCCTCCAACTGCGCGAAATAGGCGCGGCGGGTGCGGATGGAGTCGCCGAGCACCCAGGCGAGCACGAAGGGCACCGTCTGGAAGACGGTCACGGCGACGGTGGTCCCGAGGCTCAGCTGGCTGTCGGACCAGCGCAACCCGGCCAGCGGCGCCGCGCACAGACCCGTGGCCAGCGCGGTCCGGGAGGCCCAGCGGGCGCCGGTCGCGGCCACGGTGTAGATGATCACCAGGAACGCGAAGTCGGCGGGCATCGTCGCCACGTCGAACAGCAACTGCCCCACGCCCAGCGCGACGCCCAGCAGCAGCATCCGCTCCGGCATCCGCCGGCGCAGCGCCATGACGGCGGCGAGCAGCACCGCGAAGGGCAGGATCAGCGCCAGGTCGTCCGTCCCGTCCGCCCGCTTCCCCGGGGTCGCCGCAGACACCACGGAGATGCCGAGCGCGACAAGGGCCCAGAAACAGTCGACCCCGGTCGGGTGTCGGCGGAGGAAATCGTAGAGGCGCTGCACGTGATCCAGCGTAGGGAAGCGCACTAGGTGCAGGGGTCAACCGGAGGGCCGATCCGCGCCCCCGGCGCATACTCCGGAAGGTGGAGGCTCCGTTCTCCTGTGCCCCTAGCCTGGCCCTGTGACACCGGAAACACCTGAGACCAGTGGGACTTCAGAGGCGCCAGATCTCCAGGGGGACTGGAGGGGCTGGCGGGAAGCCGCCCACGAGGCCCTCTACGGACCGGACGGCTTCTACCGCTCCCCACCCGAGGGCCCGGCCGGGCACTTCCGTACGTCGGTGCACGCGTCGCCCCTGTTCGCGGCGGCCGTGGCGCGGCTGCTGTGCCGGGTCGACGCTGCGCTGGGGCACGCCGATCCGCTGGACTTCGTGGACATGGCGGCGGGGCGCGGCGAACTGGTCACCGGCGTGCTCGCCGCGCTCCCGCGCGAGGTCGCCGGCCGCACGCGGGCGTACGCCGTCGAGATCGCCGTACGCCCCGAGGGACTGGACCCCCGGGTCACCTGGCTCCCCGAGCCCCCGGACGGCGGCACCGGGCTCCTCTTCGCCAACGAGTGGCTGGACAACGTACCGGTGGACGTGGCGCAGGTGGACGCGGCGGGCGTGCCCCGGCGGGTCCTCGTCCGGGACGACGGCACCGAGCGGCTCGGGGAGCCGGTGACGGGGGCGGACGCGGCGTGGCTGGCGCGCTGGTGGCCGCTGCCCGCCGAGGAGGGGGCGCGGGCGGAGATCGGGCTCCCGCGCGACGAGGCGTGGGCGTCCGCCGTGTCCACGCTGGCCGCCGGGCTAGCGGTCGCCGCCGACTACGCCCACACCGCGGCCGCCCGCCCGCCCTTCGGCACGCTCACCGGCTTCCGGGCGGGCAGTCGGACGCCACCGGTACCGGACGGGACGTGCGATCTCACGGCCCACGTCGCGCTGGACGCGTGCGCGGCGGCGTACACGAAGCCGGAGCCCGCTGCCGGGCACCCCGCGCTCCTGCGCCCGCAGCGCGAAGCCCTCCGCGCCCTGGGGGTCACCGGCGCGCGCCCCCCGCTCGCGCTCGCCTCCACCGACCCCGCGGGCTACGTCCGCGCCCTCGCGCGCGCCTCCGAGGCCGCCGAGCTGACCGCGCCCGGCGGGCTGGGCGACTTCACCTGGCTGCTCCAGCCGGTGGGTAAACCGGACGCCGCTCTGGACGCCGCCGCGCTACTTGTCGATGTCCCCGACCACGAAGAACAGTGACCCCAGGATCGCCACCATGTCCGCGACCAGCGTCCCCGGCAGCAGCTCGGCGAGCGCCTGGATGTTGTTGTACGAGGCCGACCGCAGCTTGAGCCGGTACGGCGTCTTCTCGCCCTTGCTGACCAGGTAGTAGCCGTTGATGCCGAGCGGGTTCTCGGTCCAGGCGTACGTGTGCCCCTCGGGTGCCTTCAGCACCTTGGGGAGCCGCTGGTTGACCGGCCCGGGCGGCAGCTCGGCCAGGCGGTCCAGGCAGGCGTCGGCGAGGTCGAGGGCGTTGTGGGTCTGCTCCAGCAGGACCTCGAAGCGGGCCAGGCAGTCCCCGTCGGTGCGGGTGACGACCCTCAGCGTGTCCTGGAGCTCGCCGTAGGCCAGGTACGGCTCGTCGCGGCGCAGGTCGAAGTCGACGCCGGACGCGCGCGCGATGGGCCCGCTGACGCCGTAGGCGTGCACGGCCTCGGCGGACAGGGCGCCCACGCCCCGCGTACGCCCCCGGAAGATCTCGTTGCCGAGCACCAGGTCGTCGAAGACGTCCATCCGCGAGCGCACCGCGGAGACGGCCTCCCGCGCGCGGGTGGCCCAGCCGGCCGGGAGGTCCTCCTTGAGGCCGCCGACGCGGTTGAACATGTAGTGCATCCGCCCGCCGGAGACCTCCTCCATGACGTTCTGGAGGATCTCCCGCTCCCGGAAGGCGTAGAAGACCGGCGTGATCCCGCCCAGCTCCAGCGGGTACGAGCCCAGGAACATCAGGTGGTTGAGCACCCGGTTCAGCTCCGCGAGGAGCGTGCGCGTCCACACCGCGCGCGGGGGGACCTCCATGCCGAGCATCCGCTCGACGGCGATGACGACGCCCAACTCGTTGGAGAACGCCGACAGCCAGTCATGGCGGTTGGCGAGCACGATGATCTGACGGTAGTCACGGGCCTCGAACAGCTTCTCCGCGCCCCGGTGCATATAGCCGATCACGGGCTCCGCGCTCGTGATCCGCTCGCCGTCCAGGACCAGCCGCAGCCGCAGCACACCGTGCGTGGACGGGTGCTGCGGTCCGATGTTGAGCACCATGTCGGTGCTCTCCGCGGCGCCGCCGATGCCGACCGTGGTCTGCGTCGTGGGAGTCATGCGCCCAGTCTCCCCTACGGCTGAGCCCTACGTACGCTTGGCCTCATGGAGACGGGCAGCCCGGACGGCACGGGCACCACCGAGGCGGCACCGGGCGAGCCGGTGTGGACCGGCCTGCCGCCGGGCCTGCTGCGCATGCGACGCCTGCTGCTGGTGGTGTGGCTGGGTCTGCTGACCCTCGCCGCGGCCCTGCTGCCCGCCCTGTTCCTGGCGCCCGCCTGGGCCGCACTGGCCCTGCTGCCGCCGGCCCTGCTGGCCTGGGGCTGGGCGATGCTGGAGCGCAACTGGCGCTCCTGGCGGTACGCCGAGCGCGCCGACGACCTGCTGATCAGCCGGGGCGTCCTGTGGCGGGAGGAGACCGTCGTCCCCTACGGGCGCATGCAGCTGGTGGAGGTCACCTCCGGCCCGGTCGAGCGGCACTTCGGCCTGGCCAGCGTGCAGCTGCACACGGCCGCCGCCGCGACCGACGCGACCATCCCCGGCCTCGACCCGGCCGAGGCGGAACGCCTGCGCGACCGCCTCACCGAGCTGGGCGAGGCCCGATCGGCGGGGCTGTGACCGGCCCGGGCACCAAGGGGGACCCGCAGCCGGCCGCACCGGCGCCCCCGCCCGCGAACCCGGCCGACGGCGTGACCGAACGCCGCCTGCACCCCGTCACACCGCTGCGCCGCGCCTGGGCGCCGGTCGCCGTCCTGGTCGGCTGGGCTGTGCACGACCCCGATCAGGCGCAGCGCCAGCTGACCCGGCTGACCACCACCCACCTGCTGATCGGCCTCGCCGTCCTGATCCCGGCCGCGGCCCTCTACGGCTTTCTGACCTGGTGGTTCACCCACTTCGCGGTGACCGACACCGAACTGCGCATCCGGACCGGCCTGTTCTTCCGCCGCACCGCGCACATCCGCCTCGAACGCATCCAGGCCGTCGACGTCACCCAGCCCCTGCTGGCCCGCGTCGCCGGCGTCGCCAAGCTCAAACTCGACGTCATAGGCACCGGCAAGAAGGACGAACTGGCCTTCCTCGGCGCCGGCGAGGCCCGCGCCCTGCGCGCCGAACTCCTCGCCCGCGCCGCCGGGTTCGCCCCCGAGACCGCGCACGAGGTCGGCGAGGCCCCCGCCCGGCGACTGCTGCGCGTACCGCCCGGCGTGCTCGCCGTGTCCCTGCTGCTGACCGGCGCCACCTGGGGCACGCTGCTGGCCGCCGTCGCCGTACCGACCCTGCTGTGGCTCGCCACCCACAACCTGTGGACGGTGCTGGCGACCGCCCTCCCGCTGCTGGGCGCCGCGGGCGCGAGCAGCGCGGGCCGCTTCGTCGGCGAGTACGACTGGACGGTGGCCGAGTCCCCGGACGGGCTCCGCCTCGACCACGGCCTGCTGGACCGCGCCCACGAGACGGTCCCGCCGGGCCGCGTGCAGACCGTGCGGATCGTGGAACCGCTGCTGTGGCGGCGGCGCGGCTGGGTCCGGGTGGAGCTGGACGTGGCCGGCTCCTCGAACTCCGTGCTGCTCCCCGTCGCCCCGCGCGAGATCGCCGAGTCGGTCGTCGCGCGCGTGCTGCCCGGGGTGGCGGTGCCCGCCGTCACCGCCCTGGCCCGCCCGCCGCGCCGGGCGGCGCGGTGCCGGCCCCTGTGGTGGCGCGGCTACGGCCTCGCCGTCACCGACACGGTCTTCGCCGCCCGGTACGGGCTGCTGCGACGCAGCCTGGCGCTGGTCCCGCACGCCAAGGTGCAGAGCGTCCGCCGCACCCAGGGGCCCTGGCAGCGGGCGCTGCGGCTGGCCGACGTACGGGTGGACACCGGCGCGAACAAGACCGTCACCGCGCGGCTGCGCGACGCCGACGAGGCCGCGGGACTGCTGCGCGCCCAGGCGGAACGCTCCCGCACCGGCCGCCGGGACGCCCTCCCGGACCGCTGGATGGCCTGACGGCCGCCCGGCGCGTCAGGACACGGCGCGGCGCAGGCCCTGTACGTCGATCTGCTCGGTCTCGTCGTGGGCGGTCAGGTCGATCACCTGGCCCACCCCCCGGGACTCCTCACCGGCCGGCCTGAAGGCCGCCTCCGCCTCGGCCTTGTGCAGCGCGAGCGCCTCCTGGCCGACGACGTCGGCGAGGTCCTCGTTCTGTACGTTGTCCAGGGAGCCGAGCCCGGCCTCCCCGGCCTCCCCGCCCTCGTTCGTACCGAAGAAGTCGAATCCGCCCTGCACGACGGGGCGCCGTACCGGAGCCGCCGGTACGACCGCCACGGCGGCCGGCACCGTGAAGTGCCCGGTGGCCTGCCGGGTGGGCCGGTCCGACTGCGCGGGCCGCTCGTCGGCCGGGGGCGGCGCGGGTGAGGCCGCGGGGCGTTCGTGGCCGTCGATGTCCTCGGACCGGCCCTCGGTCCGCTCGCCCTGCTCGCCCTCCGGCGCGGCCTCGTCCGCCGCCAGGCGCTCGCCCCCGCCGCCGCCGTCCCCGCCGCCGCCGCCGTCCCCGCCGCCGTCGCCGTCCCCGTCGTCGCCCTCGGACTCACCGCGGGCGCCGTCGTCCCGGGCGCCCGAGCCGCCGTCCGCGTCCTTCTCGAACCGCGCCAGCGCCGTCCCGGCCCGCAGGAACAGGCGCGACCCGGCGGGCGAGAAGACGTCGGGCGCCTCCTCGGCAGCTTCCTCCGGAACGCCCGCGTCCACGTCCTCCACGACCGTTTCCTCCGCGACCGTCTCTTCGACAGCCGTTTCCTCCACGACCGTCTCCGTCACGGGAGCCGGTCGGGCGGCGGGCAGCGCGGGGGTCTGCGGTACGGCCTCGATCTCCAGCAGCCGGCGCCCCTCCAGCGCGCTGGCCCGCTCGGTCTCCGCCGTGGCGTAGCGCCGCAGCAGCGCCGCGTGCTCGTTGCGCAGCCCCGCCAGTTCGGCGCGCTTGGCCCGCAGCCGCTGCTCCAGTTTCTGGCGCAGTCCGCGCGACTCGTCCAAGTCGGACTCCAGTTCGGCGACCCGCTCCTCGAAGCGCCACTCGTCGCTCGCCCGCGCGCGCATGAGGTCGGCGACACGCCGTCCGGCCTGCGCGTCCCAGTGCCGCATGACGACCGCGCCGACGACGGTCGTCACCGCGGCGGCCGCGGCGAGGGCGCGCAGGACCGCGGTCTCGCCGAACACCCAGGGCCCGATGGCGCAGACGACGGAGACGCCTGCGATCGCCGACGGAGGAAGCAGCCGGTGCAGAGGCGGGGAATGGCGGTGACGTCCACGTGGCATGGCCAGAAACTTACCGCGCGTAGGCGAATGTTGGCGCCCCGCCCCGTAAAAACACCGCCATCCCGGGCGCGTTCACAGGGCCCCGGGAATCCACATGCCCACAAGGGCCCGAATTACTTCAAGATCATTTCAGGACGGGGCCGGTCACCGGTCACCGAGCCGCTCGTCGAGCCACCGCAGGGTCGCGGGAATCTCGCGCCGCCAGGTGTTGAAATTGTGCCCGCCCTTTTCCAGGATGATCGACGAGATCCGGGTCGGTTCCCTGTCCTTCACACGCTCGATGAACTTCATCGTGTCGCGGTAGTCCGTCTCGCCGGTCCTGCTGCTGGTGACGAGCAGCGAGGTGTCGGGCGCGTCCAGATGTTGCAGACACCACCACAGGTCGGCGCGGTTCCGCCGGTCCTCGTCGCCCTGGAAGAGGTCGCCCGTGGTGGGATCGTCGGCCGCGTCGTAGTAGGCGGAGAGCCCGGCCCCGGCGCCGTACACGTCCGGGTGGTGCAGCGCGAGCTTCAGCGCGCAGTACCCGCCGGTCGAGTCGCCGACGACACCCCAGCTCCCGGTCCCCGACCGCACCCGGTAATGCCCGGCCACGGCCTCGGGCAGATCGCGCGCGAAGAACGACTCCGCCCGCGGTCCGCCCGGCACGTCCACGCACTCGGTGTCGCGCGGCGGCGCCACGGTCGGCCGCAGCATCACCAGCACCATCGGCCGCATCCGCCCCGCCCGCACCGATTCCAGCGCCGTGCGCGGATAACGCAGCTTGTCGACCAATGCCTCCGCGGTCCCCGGATATCCGGTCAGCACGACGGCGGCCGGAAAGGACCGCCCCCGGTCGGCCGCCCGGAAGTACTCGGGCGGCAGATAGACGTACGCGGCGGTGGCGATCCCGGTGGACCGCCCCACCACCCGTATCTCCTCCACCCGCCCGACGGCCTCGGCCCGTTCGCTCCCGGCCCCGGTCACCGACCGCGCCCCCACCACGCGCACCGACCCACCGCTGCCCCCGCTCTGCCCGCGCGAGTGGTCGACGACGACGCCCTCCCCGTCCTCGCGCCCGAAGAGATCGGCCCAGCTGCCGTAGAACCCGAACGACTGGTTGGCGAGCAGCCCGACGGCGACGAAGACCGCCACCTGTGTGGCGAGCAGCAGCGCGACGCGCCCCACCACCGCCGCCGCGCTCCGCCGGGCCAGCCGGGGCCACACCCCCACCGTGCCGGCGAACAACAGCACCCCCGCCACCACCGCCAGCACCAGCACCTTGCCGCTCGTGAGACCCATGCCCTTGCACCCGCCGGTACTTTCCACCCGCCCGCCGGTGACGGCTCCGGGCTTTCCGATCCAGGGAGTGAACCTCTCCCTCCGAGACACCGTCCTAAAGGGCGCAATGTCGCCGGATGCCCGGAACGGGCCCGGACCCACGCCCTCTCGCAGAACTACAGGTGCGATGTCTGCCAGGACAGATGACGAAATGTCGGGTGGGGTTCCGCCACGGCCCACCAGCGTACGTCGACTGCCGCACGCCCCCCGCCCCGAGAACGTGCCCCTCCTCGCCGGCCGGGCCGGTACGCTCGTCGGCCTGCTGGACATCGCCGCCGGAGTCTTCCCCCGCTTCCGCCACAGCCGTATGCACGCCCTGGCCGAGGTACTGCCGGGCGCGTGCGGCCCGTTCGCGGCGGCGCTCTCCCTCAGCGCCGGGGTCCTGCTCCTCCTCCTCGCGCACGGCCTGCGCCGCCGCAAGCGCCGGGCGTGGCGCGCCGCGGTGGCCCTGCTCCCCCTGGGCGCCGCCGCCCAGTTCACGTACCGGCACTCGCTCCTCGGCGTCCTGCTCTCCCTCGCGCTGCTCGCGCCGCTGCTGCTCCACCGCGACCAGTTCGCGGCCCTGCCCGACCCGCGCAGCCGCTGGCAGGCCCTGGCCAACCTCGTGCTGATGGGCGCCGGTTCGCTCGCCCTGGGCCTGGTCATCGTCAACGCCCACCCGCACCGCATGCTCGGCCGCCCGAGCCTGGCGGACCGTCTGACCCACGTCCTGTACGGCCTGTTCGGCGTCGAGGGACCCATCGGCTACCGGGGCGACACCTCCTGGACGGTGGCCTACTCGCTCGGCGCGCTCGGCCTGCTCACCGCCGTCACCACCATCTACCTGGCCCTGCGCCCCGAACACCCGGCCGCGCGGCTCACCGAGGACGACGAGGCCCGCCTGCGCACGCTCCTCGCCCGGCACGGCGGCCGCGACTCCCTCGGCCACTTCGCGCTGCGCCGCGACAAGGCCGTGGTCTTCTCCCCCAGCGGTAAGGCCGCCGTCACCTACCGGGTGGTCTCGGGCGTGATGCTGGCCAGCGGCGACCCGATCGGCGACGTGGAGGCGTGGCCGGGCGCCATCGAACGCTTCATGGACGAGGCCCGCGCCCACTCCTGGACGCCCGCCGTCATGGGCTGCTCCGAGACGGGCGGCGAGGTCTGGACCCGCGAGACGGGACTCGACGCCCTCGAACTGGGCGACGAGGCGGTGGTGGACGTGGCGGATTTCTCCCTCGCCGGCCGCCCGATGCGCAATGTGCGCCAGATGGTCAAGCGCATCGAGCGCGCCGGTTACGAGACCCGGGTACGGCGCGTGGCTGACCTCTCCGACGCCGAACTGGAGCGCGTGCGCCGCGCGGCGGACGCCTGGCGCGGTACGGACACCGAGCGCGGCTTCTCGATGGCCCTGGGGCGGATCGGCGACCCGGCCGACGGGGCGTGCCTGCTGGCCACGGCGCACAAGGACGGGGAGCTGAAGGCGGTCCTGCACTTCGTGCCGTGGGGTGCCGACGGGGTGTCCCTCGACCTGATGCGGCGCGACCGGGCCGCCGACCCCGGCATGAACGAACTGCTGATCGTCGCGGCGCTCCAGGCGGCGCCGAGGCTGGGGATCACGCGGGTCTCCCTGAACTTCGCGATGTTCCGGGCGGCGCTCGCGCGCGGGGAGAAGATCGGGGCGGGGCCGGTGCTGCGGGCGTGGCGGGGGCTGCTGGTGTTTCTGTCCCGGTGGTTCCAGATCGAGTCGCTGTACAGGTTCAACGCGAAGTTCCGGCCCCGGTGGGAGCCGCGGTTCGTGGTGTACCGGGCCTCCGCCGACCTGCCTCGGATCGGGTTCGCGGCGATGCAGGCGGAGGGGTTCGTGACGGTGGCGGTGCCGCGGGGGCTGCGGCCCGCTCGTGCCGCGCGGCCGCGCGCGCACGGTGGGGTGCGTACGGCGGCGTAGTGAGCCGCCGTCCAGCCGGCGCCCGGCGGTGGGGCGGGCCGGGGGGTGACGCGGGCCGGCGCGTGCCGGGTGCCTCCCCCACAGGGGGTACCCCCACCGCCCGCCCGTGCCGCCCGGGGGTACCTCCCAGGCCGTTCGAGTACGGAGGAGTCGCGACTGCCCGCAGCTGGGCTGCGGGCGACGACGCCCGCGGCCCGGGTGGGGTGGCTGGGCCTAGGCTGAAGGCATGAGCAAGCAGACCGGGCGCCGCCGCCCCCTGGCGGGGCTGACCGCATGGGACCGTTGCGCCGTCATGGGGGTCGTCAACGTCACCCCCGACTCCTTCTCCGACGGCGGCCGCTTCTTCGACACCACCTCGGCGATCAAGCACGGCCTCGACCTGGTCTCCGAGGGCGCCGACCTCGTGGACGTCGGCGGCGAGTCCACCCGCCCCGGCGCCACCCGCGTCGATGAGGACGAGGAACTGCGGCGCGTCGTCCCCGTCGTACGGGGCCTCGCCTCCGAAGGCGTCACGGTCTCCGTCGACACGATGCGCGCCTCCGTCGCCGCCGAGGCCCTCGCCGCCGGCGCCGCTCTCGTCAACGACGTCAGCGGCGGCCTGGCCGACCCCCGGATGATCCCGGCCGTGGCCGACGCCGGCGCCCCGTTCGTCGTCATGCACTGGCGCGGCCTGCTGGAGCCCGGCAACGTCAAGGGCGTCTACGACGACGTGGTCACCGAGGTCGTGGACGAACTGCGCGCGCGCGTGGAGGCCGTCCTCGCGGGCGGCGTCGCCGAGGACCGTGTCGTCGTCGACCCCGGCCTCGGCTTCTCCAAGGGCGCCGAGCACGACCTCGTCCTCCTCGCCCACCTCGACCGCCTCCTCGGCCTCGGCCACCCCCTCCTGGTCGCCGCCTCCCGCAAACGCTTCCTCGGCCGCGTCCTCGCGGGCCCGGGATCCGCCCCGCCCCCCGCGCGGGAGCGCGACGCCGCCACCGCCGCCGTCTCCGCCCTCGCGGCGCACGCCGGCGCGTGGGCGGTGCGTGTGCACGAGGTCCGCGCCACGGCGGACGCCGTCCGCGTCGCCCGTGCCGTCGAAGGAGCCCGGTGAACGCGCCCCACCTCGACGTCGAGCAGGTCGAGGCCGCCAACACGGCCTTCTACGAGGCGCTGGAGCAGGGCGACTTCGAGAAGGTCTCCGAGTTCTGGCTCACCCCGTCCGACCTGGGCGTCGACGAGTCGTACCACGACCCGGCCGACGCCGGCGTGGTCTCCTGCGTGCACCCCGGCTGGCCGGTCCTCGCCGGCCGCGGCGAAGTGCTGCGCTCCTACGCCCTGATCATGGCGAACACGGACTACATCCAGTTCTTCCTGACCGACGTGCACGTCTCCGTCACCGGCGACACCGCCCTCGTGACCTGCACGGAGAACATCCTGAGCGGCGGCCCGGCCCCCGACGGCGACGAGGAACTGGGGCCCCTGGTCGGCCAGCTGGTGGTCGCCACCAACGTCTTCCACCGCACCCCGGCGGGCTGGAAGCTCTGGTCCCACCACGCCTCCCCGGTCCTCGCCGAGACCGAGGAGGACGACACCGAGGAGCCGTCCCCCTGACCCGCCGCCCCGAGAAGTGGTTGGGATCACGAACCACCGGGTAAGTGCGGCTACCAACCCGTGATCCACCGGCACCGCCAGGGAGAACGCGCGGCGAAACCTGCCGTCCCCCGCCCGGCGCCCCACCCCCGCGGACCGGCGGTGCCGGTGCCCGCGGGTAGATTCGACCAAGGCCGCCGTACCGCCCGCACGCGGTGGGGACCGGCCGAGACCGACGACAGCAGGAGTGATTCGCGTGGATCGTGTCGCGCTGCGCGGCCTGAAGGCCCGCGGGCACCACGGTGTGTTCCCCAAGGAACGCGAGGACGGCCAGACCTTCCTCGTGGACATCGTCCTGGGCCTGGACACCCGCCCGGCCGCGGCCGACGACAACCTGGCGAAGACCGTGCACTACGGCATCGTGGCCGAGGAGGTCGTGGCCGTCGTCGAGGGCGAGCCGGTCAACCTCGTCGAGACCCTCGCCGAACGCATCGCCCAGGTCTGCCTGAAGCACGAAGGGGTCGAGGAGGTCGAGGTCTGCGTCCACAAGCCGGACGCGCCGATCACCGTGCCCTTCGACGACGTGACCGTCACCATCGAACGGAGCCGTGTATGAGCGCCCCCTTCGCCGAGGGTCCCAGCGACCCGACCGTCCAGCCGGTGCCCGCCTCCGTCATCGAACAGGTCGACGCGGCGGACACCACCCTGTCCAACCCGAAGCGCGCCGTGATCGCCCTCGGCGCCAACCTGGGCAACCGCCTGGAGACCCTCCAGGGCGCCATCGACGCCCTGGAGGACACGCCCGGCGTGCGCGTCAAAGGGGTCTCGCGGGTGTACGAGACGGAGCCGTGGGGCGTCGACCCGGGCAGCCAGCCGTCGTACTTCAACGCGGTCGTGGTCCTGAAGACAACACTGCCCCCGTCCTCCCTCCTGGAGCGGGCGCACGCGGTCGAGGAGGCCTTCCACCGCGTCCGCGACGAGCGCTGGGGCCCGCGCACCCTGGACGTCGACATCGTGGCGTACGCCGAGGTCGTCTCCGACGACCCGCGACTCACGCTCCCCCACCCGCGCGCCCACGAACGCGCCTTCGTGCTCGCGCCCTGGCTGGACGTGGACCCCGAGGCGACCCTGCCCGGACAGGGCCCCGTCGCCGAGCTCCTGGACACCGTCACCCGCGACGGCGTCGCGCCCCGCGCCGACCTGGAACTCCGGCTGCCCGAATAGTCGTTAAGGTCGACGGGGTCAGGACGATCACACGGACGTCCGCGACGACGACCACGAAGACGGCCACGCAGGGGAACCGAAGGGACACCGGGACACCGTGAAACAGCTGCGCATCAGGGTGCTGGCCGGCGTGTTCGTCGTCGCCGGAATCCTCTCCTGGGCCGGCGCCCGCCTGTGGAACTCGGTGGGGACCCTCCCCAGCGTCCCGCTGGCCGCCCCCGTCGTCCTCGCCCTGATCGCGGTGATCCTGCTGGCCACGGCGCTGTCGATCCGCGCCCGGCTCAAGGCCCAGCGCGAGCGCGTGCCCGGCGCCAAGGGCGTCGACCCGATGATGGCGGCCCGCGCGGTGGTCTTCGCCCAGGCCAGCGCCCTGGTGGCCGCCCTCGTCGCCGGCCTGTACGGCGGCACGGGCGTCTTCCTCCTGGAGTCCCTGGACATCCCGGCCCGCCGCGACCAGGCCATCTACGCGGGCGCCTCGGTCGTCACGGGCATCGCGGTGATAGCGGCCGCCCTCTTCATGGAACGCGTCTGCAAACTCCCCGACGACGAGGACGACAACCACCCGGGCACCGCCTCAGCGGCCTGACCTGCCTGACTCACCAGGGCCGGCGGGCCAGGTGCCCGTCGACCAGGAAGCCGGGGTGTGGCTCAAGGCGATACGTCTACAGGGTGAACGGCTCCAGGGTGAACGGCTTGTCCGCGGTGGTCCGCAACCGCACCTCGTGGACCTGGGCGCACGAGGACTCCCGGAGTCGCAACGGATACTCCTCGGCCTGGAACACGCCTCGTGAGGGCCGGCTGCCGGCCACGACCAGATGTGAGGAACGGCACGTTCCCGCTGCCGAGCAGGCGCCCGGACCAGGCCCCGGAGCGGTAGCCGTCACCGAGCCGGGAACGTCCCGCTCAAGGTAACCGGACGGCCGCGTCACGGCCTCCAGCCGCGCGGCCGGCCCGGTAGCAGCCGTGAGGCAGGCGGCGTGACGCATGGCGAACAGCCCAGCTCATACCCCGGCTCGACGACCAGCCGCGTGCGGCACAGCTAGCGAGCCTGCGTCCACCTCGCGCCGGTAGGGGCCTCGACAGCGTTCACCGTCTGCTTGCGGGCACCACTGACCATCGGTCAGCGTGCCATGATCAGGCTCATCGCCTCGGCTCGGGTCGTGGCGTCCCGGAGCTGACCTCGCACCGCCGATGTGGTGGTCTTCGCACCCGGCTTACGCACCCCGCGTACCGACATGCACATGTGCTCGGCCTCCACGACGACGATCACGCCCCGGGCCTCGAGTATGCGCATGAGAGAGTCGGCGACCTGCGTGGTGAGTCGTTCCTGCACCTGGAGACGACGGGCGAAGACCTCGACCAGCCGTGCCAGCTTCGACAGGCCCGTGATCTTGCCGCTCGCCGCCGGAATGTATCCGATGTGGGCCACACCGTGGAACGGCAACATGTGGTGCTCGCACAGACTGACGATTTCGATGTCCTTCACCAGGACCATCTCGTCGTGCCCGATGTCGAACGTCGTCGTCAGTACGTCCTCGGGCTCCTGCGTACCTCCCGCCAACAGCTCCCTGTACGCCCGCGCCACCCGTCCCGGGGTCTCGCGCAGGCCCTCGCGGTCCGGGTCCTCGCCGACCGCGATCAGGAGTTCGCGTACGGCGTTCTCGGCGCGCTTCTCGTCGAACTCGCCGATCTGGCCCTCGCCGTCCAGCGTCACGGGGTCGGTCATCTGGTGCCTCGTTCCTGTCCTGTGCTGTGGCCGGCGCGCACGGAAGCGAGAACGCCGCACCCCCCAAGGCTAGAACCTTGGGGGGTGCGGCTCGCATTCCGGGCCCGGTGGTCAGCTCTCCGGGCGGTCCTCCGGGGCGCGTTCCGGAGCCGGGGCGGGCTCCACCGTGGTGCTCTTGACGGTGGAGATCGCGGCCGTCGCGCCGTTCGCACCGTTCGTCAGGGCCAGCTCCTTGGGGGAGAGCACCGGCGGACGGGTCGAGGGCGTACGGCGGGAGGAGCCGGTCCAGGCGGGCCGGGCCGGGCGCTTGACGATCTGGGAGAAGACCTCGGCGATCTCCTCCTTGCCCAGCGTCTCCTTCTCCAGCAGCGCGAGGACGAGGTTGTCGAGGACGTCGCGGTTCTCGACCAGGATCTCCCAGGCCTCGTTGTGCGCCGTCTCGATGAGCTTCTTGACCTCCTCGTCGACCAGCGCGGCGACCTCTTCCGAGTAGTCGCGCTGGTGGGCCATCTCACGGCCGAGGAAGGGCTCGGTGTTGTCGCCGCCGAACTTGATCGCACCGAGGCGCTCGGTCATGCCGTACTGCGTGACCATGGCGCGAGCGAGGCCGGTGGCCTTCTCGATGTCGTTGGCGGCGCCCGTCGTCGGGTCGTGGAAGACCAGTTCCTCGGCCGCGCGCCCGCCCAGCATGTAGGCGAGCTGGTCGAGCATCTCGTTGCGCGTGGTCGAGTACTTGTCCTCGTCCGGGAGCACCATCGTGTAACCGAGGGCCCGGCCGCGCGACAGGATCGTGATCTTGTGGACCGGGTCGGAGTTCGGCGAGGCCGCCGCGACCAGGGCGTGTCCGCCCTCGTGGTACGCGGTGATCTTCTTCTCCTTGTCCGACATGATCCGGGTCCGCTTCTGCGGGCCCGCGACCACGCGGTCGATCGCCTCGTCCAGCATGTGGTTGTCGATCAGCTTCCGGTCGCTGCGGGCCGTCAGCAGGGCGGCCTCGTTCAGCACGTTGGCCAGATCGGCACCGGTCATGCCGGGGGTGCGGCGGGCGACGGCCGACAGGTCGACGTCCGGGGCGACCGGCTTGCCCTTCTGGTGGACCTTGAGGATCTCCAGCCGGCCCTGCATGTCCGGGCGGTCGACGGCGATCTGCCGGTCGAAGCGGCCCGGGCGCAGCAGCGCCGGGTCGAGGATGTCGGGCCGGTTCGTCGCGGCGATGAGGATCACGCCGCCCTTGACGTCGAAGCCGTCCATCTCGACGAGCAGCTGGTTCAGGGTCTGCTCGCGCTCGTCGTGACCGCCGCCGAGGCCGGCGCCGCGGTGGCGGCCGACCGCGTCGATCTCGTCGACGAAGACGATGGCCGGCGCGTTCGCCTTGGCCTGCTCGAACAGGTCGCGCACCCGGGAGGCACCGACACCGACGAACATCTCGACGAAGTCGGAACCCGAGATCGAGTAGAACGGCACGCCCGCCTCGCCCGCGACGGCACGCGCGAGCAGGGTCTTGCCCGTGCCGGGCGGGCCGTACAGCAGCACGCCCTTGGGGATCTTGGCGCCGACGGCCTGGAACTTGGCCGGTTCCTGGAGGAACTCCTTGATCTCGTGGAGTTCCTCGACCGCCTCGTCCGAACCGGCGACGTCCGAGAACGTCGTCTTCGGGGTGTCCTTGGTGATGAGCTTCGCCTTGGACTTCCCGAAGTTCATGACCCGGGAGCCGCCGCCCTGCATCTGATTCATCAGGAACAGGAAGACGACCACGATCAGGACGAACGGGAGCAGAGACAGCAGGATGCCGACGAACGCGTTCTGCTTGGTCGGCGACACGGTGTAGCCGTCGGGGATCTGCTTGTCCTGGTACTTGTTCTGAAGAGTGCTGGCGAGGGTCACGCCCTGATCGCCGATGTAGCTCGCCTGGATCTTCGAGCTGCCCTCGACCTTCTGGCCGTCCTTGAGCTCGACCTTGATGGTCTGCTCGTCACCGGTGGTCAGCTTGGCCGACTCGACCCTGTTGTCGTTGATCGCTTGGACGACCTGGCCTGTGTCCACCGTCTTGTAGCCGCCGGACGAGCCGACGACCTGCATCAACACGACCACGGCAAGGACGGCCAGCACGATCCACATGACCGGCCCACGGAAGTATCGCTTCACGTCCATCCACACGGAGCGGTGCCGCCCCGTCCCTCCTGCCATAGTGAGTTTGATAAGACAGTTCTTCTGACGGTACCCCAGCGCGGCGGCCCTCAGCCGCACGGAAGAGCTGGCGCCCCGTCTGCATGCTCCAACGGCGCGAAGCGCCCCGGGGTTCCCGGCAGGCCCCCCGAACGCCGTGACATGCGCTACACGGCCGGGTCAGCCGCCGTACACGTGGGGCGCGAGCGTACCGACGAACGGGAGGTTGCGGTACTTCTCGGCGTAGTCCAGGCCGTAACCGACGACGAACTCGTTGGGGATGTCGAAGCCGACCCACTGCACGTCGATGGCGACCTTCGCCGCGTCGGGCTTGCGCAGCAGCGTGCACACCTTGAGGGAGGCGGGCTCGCGCGAGCCGAGGTTGGAGATCAGCCAGGACAGGGTCAGCCCGGAGTCGATGATGTCCTCGACGATCAGGACGTGCTTGCCCTTGATGTCGGTGTCGAGGTCCTTGAGGATCCGCACCACGCCGGAGGACTGGGTGCCCGCGCCGTACGAGGAGACGGCCATCCAGTCCATCGTGACGGGGGTGGACAGCGACCGGGCGAGGTCGGCCATGACCATCACCGCGCCCTTGAGGACGCCGACGATGAGCAGGTCCTTGCCCGCGTACTCCGCGTCGATCTTCGCGGCCAGCTCGGCCAGCTTCGCGTCGATCTCTTCTTTGGTGATGAGTACCTTCTCGAGGTCGGCACCCATGTCGTTCGCGTCCACCCGCATCACTTTCGGTCGTCCCACCGGCCTGTCCGGGCCGCCCCGGCGATCCGTACGAGGATCGGTGGGAGGGTCCGCATTCAGCCTTGCCGAATCACCAGTCTGCCACCCTGCCGCTGGGCGACGACTCTGCCCGGGAGGTTGATGGCCCCCTGGCCGCGCCAGCCGGTGATCAGCCGGTCGACCTCCTCGATGTGCCGGGCGAAGAGCGCACCGGCGGGCGCGCCGGCCTCGATGGCGGCGCGGCGCAGGATCCGGCGGCGTACGGCGGGCGGCAGGGCGTAGAGCTTGGCGCATTCCAGTACGCCGGTGGCGTCGCGCACGCCGGCCTCGGCCTGGCGGGCCCAGGTGTCGAGGGCGTCGGCGTCGTCCCGGGAGAGCTGGGCCGTCCGGGCGAGTGCCTCGACGACGCCCTTGCCGAGGGCCTTCTCCAGGGCGGGCAGGCCCTCGTGGCGCAGCCGGGAGCGGGTGTAGGCGGGGTCGGCGTTGTGCGGGTCGTCCCAGACGGGCAGGGACTGGACCATGCATGCCTTGCGGGCGGTCTGCCGGTCGACCTGGAGGAAGGGGCGCCGGTAACGGCCGCCGGCCCCCGAGACCGCGGCCATGCCCGAAAGGGAGCGGATGCCGGAGCCGCGGGCGAGGCCCAGCAGGACGGTCTCGGCCTGGTCGTCGCGGGTGTGGCCGAGCAGGACGGCGGCGGCGCCGTGCCGGGCGGCGGCGGCGTCCAGAGCGGCGTACCGTGCGTCGCGGGCGGCGGCTTCGGGCCCGCCGGCGCGGCCGACGCTGACGGCGGTGGCCTCCACGGGGTCGAGGCCCAGTTCGCGCAGGCGCAGGACCACCTCTTCGGCGCGCAGGTCGGAGCCGCTCTGGAGGCCGTGGTCGACGGTGATCCCGCCGGCGCGGACGCCGAGGCGGGGGGCCTCGAAGGCGAGGGCGGAGGCGAGCGCCATCGAGTCGGCGCCGCCGGAGCAGGCCACGAGCACGAGCGGGGACGGCGGGCGCTCGGGCGCCGGTCCGCCGGCCGTCGCGGCGTGGACGCCGGCCGGGGTGTTCAGTTCGGTGAGGATGTCGTGGAGGACGCGGCGGACCGCCAGGCGTATCGCCGCGACCGCAGGATGGGGACCCATGTCCGGTGCCCTTCATGAAGTTGTCGGGGGGGAGCCCGAGGTTCGGTCACGCAGAGTGTGTAGATGGTGACAGAAACGGGCCGTTCCCCGAGCATCGCACGCCTGCCGTGGGCCCACGGTCCCTCGGACGGGTGATTGCGGGGTCGTTCGCCCGCCGCAGGCCGGATTCGTCGCACACCCGGGGCGTGGTGCCGCACGATTCGGGCAGGGGGCTCACGCCTCGGGCTTGCGGTGCACCCGCGCGATCCAGTCCGCCGGTTTGGCGATCTCCGACTTGGTGGGGAGGGTGTTGGGCGAGGTCCAGACGCGGTTGAAGCCGTCCATGCCGCACTCCTCGACCACGGCCCGCACGAAGCGCTCACCGTCGCGGTACTGGCGCAGCTTGGCGTCCAGGCCGAGGAGTTTGCGCAGCGCCATGTCAAGGCGGGAGGCGCCCTTGGCGCGGCGCTGCTGGAACTTCTCGCGGATCTCGCCGACGCTCGGCACGACCGCCGGGCCGACGCCGTCCATCACGAAGTCGGCGTGGCCCTCCAGGAGGGACATCACGGCGGTGAGCCGGCCGAGGACCTCGCGCTGCGCCGGGCTCTGCACCAGTTCGACCAGCGACCGGCCGCCGTCGTCCTCCTCGCCCTCGGGGCGGCCTCCGGCGAGGGTCTGGGCGGCCTCGCGGACGCGCTCGAGGAGGGTCATGGGGTCGACGTCGGTCTCCGCGAGAAACGACTGGATCTCGCCCTCCAGATGGTCGCGCAGCCAGGGCACGGCGGTGAACTGCGTGCGGTGCGTCTCCTCGTGCAGGGTCACCCAGAGGCGGAAGTCGTGGGGCTGGACGTCGAGTTCGCGCTCGACGTGGACGATGTTGGGGGCGACGAGGAGGAGGCGGCCGCCGCCGTTCGCGCCCGCGGGCAGCTCGCGGCTGGCCGGGGCGAAGGTCTCGTACTGGCCGAGGACGCGGGAGGACATGAACGACAGGAGCATGCCCAGCTCCACGCCGGTGACCTTGCCGCCGACGGCGCCGAGTACGGCGTTGCCCGCGCCGTCGCCGCGCCGTTCCTGCATCTTCTCCAGCAGGGGTTTGAGGAGCTCGCGGAAGCCGGCGACGTTGGCCCGGACCCAGCCGGGGCGGTCGACGACCAGGACGGGGGTGTCGTGCGCCTCGTCGGTGGCCATCCGGGTGAAGCCCCGGACGTGCTCCTCGGAGGCCTTGGCATGGCGACGGAGTTCCGCGACGACGGCCCTGGCCTCGTCGCGGCTCACCTCGGGGCCCGGGCGTACGAGCCGGGTCGCGGTCGCCACCGCGAGGTTCCAGTCGACCATGCCGGAATTAGCGCCGATGCTCGTCATGCGTCAACGGTACGGGAGCGTCGGCGCTGGGGGCAGGTCGTGGGCTTCCGGGGCCGGTAGCGGTAGCCGTGCCGGTGCCGCTGCGACCACCCGTGCCGCCCGGGGGGCACCTCCCAGGCCGTCCAGGCACTGGGGGAGGCACGACTGCCCGCGGCTGGGGCGGAGGCTGCCCGCGGCTGGGGCGGAGGCTGCCCGCGGTCATGTGGAGGGCGTCGCCAGGGTTGTCGCTGCCTCGTCCAGGACTGACTGGGCTGCCCGCGGGTCTGTCGTGTCGTGGGCCAGGAAGGCGAAGCCCAGGAGGCGGCCGTCGGGGGTGGCGACCGTGCCGGCGAGGGTGTTGACGCCGGTCAGGGTGCCGGTCTTGGCGCGGACGAGGCCGGCGGCGCCGTCGGTGTAGCGGTCGGTCAGCGTGCCGGTGAAGCCGGCGACGGGCAGCCCGGTGAGGATCGGGCGCAGCTCGGGGTGGGCCGGGTCGGCGGCCTTGGTGAGCAGCGCGGTGAGCAGGTCGGCGGTGAGCAGGTCGCTGCGGTCCAGGCCGCTGCCGTCGTGGAACCGGGCGCCGCGCACCGGCAGGCCGAGTTCCTTCAGGCGCACCCCGAGGGCGGCGGAGACGCCGTGGAAGTCGGCGGGCTTGCCGGTGGCGAGGGCGGTGTGGCGGGCCAGGGCCTCGGCGAGGTCGTTGTCGCTGTTGGTCAGCATCCGCTCGACCAGCGCCGACAGCGGCGGCGAGGAGACGCTGGCCAGGGTCTCGGCGCGGCGTGTGGCCTTGGAGGGGCCGGGCGCCGACGCGGTGATGCCCTCCTGCTCCAGGAAGCCGGCGAAGGCGCGGGCGGCCTCGGCGGCGGGGTCGGCCGCTCGGGGGGCGGGGCCGCTGGTGGAGTCGTCGGTGCGGCCCTCGTCGGCCATCAGGGCGGTGACGGGGGCGAGGTTCTCGTTGACCCCGATCGGGTGCATCTCGGCGCCGGCGTACAGCGTCGTGTCGTAGGACAGCGTCACCTTGCGCACGTTCCGCTGTCCGAGGGCCGTGGCGGTGTGTGCGGCGAGGGTGCGGAGGCTCGCGAGGTCACCGGGCCTCTCGCGGGCGGTGAGGGTGGGGTCGCCGCCGCCGACCAGGACGAGTTCGCCGGTGTCGCCCTCCAGGGCGGTGCGGGTGGTGAGGCGGTGGTCCGGGCCGAGGGCGCTCAGCGCGGCGACGGAGGTGGCGATCTTGGTGACGGAGGCCGGGGTGAGCGGCAGGTCGCCGTCGCGGCCGTAGAGGCGCTTGCCGGCGGTGAGGTCGACGACGCTGCCCGCGCGCTCCCCGCCGAGCGCCGGGTCGTCCAGGAGGGGCTCCAGGGCGTCCGCGAGGGCCTTGGTGCCCGGGGCGGCCTGGACGCCGCCGGGCTGGGTGCCGGCGCCGAGGCCGGCCAGGACGGCGGCGGCGCTGGGTGCGGGGCGCGGGGTTCCGGACGGCGTACCAAAAGCCCCGGATCCGCGGCCGTGATCTGCGCCACCCGTGCGGTCCAGGGCGACGGCCTGCTCCCGCTCGGCCGTACGCTGACCCGTGGAGTCCCAGGGGCCGGCGGCGGTCACCACACCGGCGGCGAGTGCCAGCCCGGCGGTGGTGGCGCCGGCGGCGTACTGCCAGGTCCTCGGCCTGGTGACGACCCTGGCGAGCTGCGGTTCCGCGGCCCGGGCGAACCGCGCGATCCGCGGTCCGGCGGCCCGCGCGGCACGGGCGAGACGCGGTCGTACGACGCCCGCGGCACGCATCACGTGCGGTCTCGCGGCCCGCCAAGGCCTCAGCTCTGGCACTATCACCAGCCCCTTTCGCGATCACACACCGGCGTGAGGGACACTTAACCACCAGAACTATGTGCTGATCATGGAGGAGCGTCCGGTGGAGTTCGACGTCACGATCGAGATCCCGAAGGGTTCGCGGAACAAGTACGAGGTGGACCACGAGACCGGTCGTATCCGCCTGGACCGCCGCCTGTTCACCTCGACCGCCTACCCGACCGACTACGGCTTCGTCGAGAACACCCTCGGCGAGGACGGCGACCCGCTGGACGCGCTGGTCATCCTGGACGAGCCGACCTTCCCGGGCTGCCTCATCCGCTGCCGCGCGATCGGCATGTTCCGGATGACGGACGAGGCCGGCGGCGACGACAAGCTGCTGTGCGTGCCGTCGACCGACCCGCGCGTGGAGCACCTGCGGGACATCCACCACGTGTCGGAGTTCGACCGTCTGGAGATCCAGCACTTCTTCGAGGTCTACAAGGACCTGGAGCCCGGCAAGTCCGTCGAGGGCGCCAACTGGGTGGGCCGGACCGACGCGGAGATCGAGATCGAGCGGTCCTACAAGCGCTTCAAGGAGTCGGGCGGTCACTGAGCACCGTTCCCTCCTGTAACGGGCCGCACGCACCCGCGCGTGCGGCCCGTTCGCGTTTGGATACGCATACTGAGGGTTACAGGAGGGTGTGTTCGAACCAGGGAGCGTTGCGCAGGTGACGGAGGCGGAGGACCGCAAACCGCAGTCGGACGAGGCCCGCAGCGCCTTCCGGCAGCCCGGTGGGATCGCGGCGGCGGCCGACAACGAGGCGTCGACGACATCCGAGTTCGAGATCCCGCAGGGGCTCGCCGTCCCCCGGCCTCCGGCCACGGAGTCGGAGACCACCTCGGAGTTCGCCCTGCCGGACGGGCTGGAGGCGCCCTCGGCCCCGGCGGCGGAGACCGAGGGGTCGGCGTTCAGCATGCCGAGCACGCACAGCGCGTGGACGGCGCCGACGGCGTTCACCCCGGCGAGCGGTGTGCCGCTGATCAGCCTGACCAAGGACGTGCCCTGGCAGGACCGGATGCGGGCGATGCTGCGCATGCCGGTGGCCGAGCGGCCCGCGCCGGAGACCTCGCACCGGCACGACGACGAGACCGGCCCGGCCGTGCCGCGCGTGCTCGACCTGACGCTGCGTATCGGGGAGCTGCTGCTGGCGGGCGGCGAGGGCGCCGAGGACGTGGAGGCGGCGATGTTCGCCGTCTGCCGGTCCTACGGCCTGGACCGCTGCGAGCCGAACGTCACCTTCACCCTGCTGTCGGTCTCCCACCAGCCCTCCCTGGTCGAGGACCCGGTGACGGCCTCGCGGACGGTACGCCGCCGGGGCACCGACTACACGCGGCTCGCGGCCGTGTTCCAGCTGGTGCACGACCTCAGCGACCCGGACGCGCACATCTCTCTGGAGGATGCCTACCGGCGCCTCGCGGAGATCCGCCGCAACCGGCACCCGTACCCCACCTGGGTGCTGACCACGGCCAGCGGTCTGCTGGCGGGCGCGGCCTCCGTGCTGGTCGGCGGCGGGGTGACGGTGTTCTTCGCGGCCATGCTGGGCTCGATGCTCGGCGACCGGCTGGCGTGGCTGTGCGCGGGGCGCGGGCTGCCGGAGTTCTACCAGTTCGCGGTGGCCGCGATGCCGCCGGCCGCGATGGGCATCGCGCTCACCCTCGCCCACGTCGACGTGAAGGCGTCCGCGGTCATCACCGGTGGCCTGTTCGCGCTGCTGCCGGGGCGGGCGCTGGTGGCGGGGGTGCAGGACGGGCTGACGGGCTTCTACATCACCGCCTCCGCGCGGTTGCTGGAGGTCATGTACTTCTTCGTCTCCATCGTCGCCGGGGTACTGGTGGTGCTGTACTTCGGCGTCCAGTTCGGCGCCGAGCTGAACCCGGACGCGGCGCTCGGCACGGGCGACCAGCCGCTCGTGCAGATCGGCGCGTCGATGCTGCTGTCGCTGGCCTTCGCCATCCTGCTCCAGCAGGAGCGCGCCACCGTGCTCGCCGTGACGGTCAACGGGGGCATCGCCTGGAGCGTGTACGGCGCGATGCACATCGCGGGCGACATCTCGCCGGTGGCCTCCACGGCCGCGGCGGCGGGGCTGGTGGGGCTGTTCGGGCAGCTGATGTCCCGGTACCGGTTCGCGTCGGCGCTGCCGTACACGACGGCGGCGATCGGGCCGCTGCTGCCGGGTTCCGCGACGTACTTCGGGCTGCTCGCGATCGCGCAGAGCGAGGTGGACCGGGGGCTGGTGTCGCTGTCCACGGCGGTGGCGCTGGCGATGGCGATCGCGATCGGGGTGAACCTCGGCGGGGAGATCTCGCGGCTGTTCCTGCGGGTGCCGGGAGGCGAGGCAGCGGGACGCCGGGCCGCGAAGCGGACCCGAGGGTTCTGAGGCGCCCCCGCGGCCCTCGGCGGGTCAGTTGCCCTGGTTGTACGGGTACTGCCCGCCCTGCTGGTCGCCGTACTGCTGCTGCGGGTACTGCTGCTGCGGGTACTGCTGGGCGTAGGGCTGCTGCTGCCCGTGGGACTGGTTGCCGTACCCCTGGTCGTACTGCTGCTGCGGGGGCTGCTGCTGGTACTGCTGCTGCTGCGGCTGGTCGTACGGGTCGATGCGGCGGAGCTGGGTCGTCGCGTCGTCCATCGGCGGGTAGGGATACGCGGCCTGCTGCTGGGGCTGGTGGGGCGCCGGGGCCGGCGCGGAGGCCGCCGCGCGCTTCTTCCTGCCGCGTTCCCGCAGGTACTCGATGATGATCGGTACGACCGAGACCAGGACGATCAGGACGAGGATGGCCTCGACGTTGCTGCGGATCAGCTCGATCTGGCCGAGCCAGTAGCCCGCGAGGGTGACGCCCGTGCCCCAGGCGACGCCGCCGATGACGTTGTACGTGAGGAAGGTGCGGTACTTCATGCGGCCGGCGCCCGCCACGATGGGGGCGAAGGTACGCACGATCGGCACGAAGCGGGCCAGGACGATCGCCTTCGGGCCGAACTTCTCCATGAACTCGTGCGCCTTCTCCAGGTTCTCCTGTTTGAAGAGCTTGGAGTTGGGGCGGCTGAAGAGCCTGGGACCGAAGACCTTGCCGATCATGTAGCCGACTTGGTCGCCGAGGACGGCGGCGGCCACGATCAGGGCGCAGACCAGCCAGAGCGGCTGGCTGATGTACTGGCCCTGGGCGACGAAGAGGCCCGCGGTGAACAGCAGCGAGTCACCGGGCAGGAACGCGAAGAGTCCGGACTCGGCGAAGACGATGAGCAGGATGCCGGGCAGGCTGAACGTCTCGATCAGATAGTCCGGACTGATCCACTCGGGACCGAGCGCAAGGGTGGTCACGGGATTGCGGCTCCTGCTGCTGGGGGAGGCGGGCTGGACCTGGCGGCCCAAACGTACAACGCGGCCGTGTCGGTCCGGGTTCCACGGGGGCGCCGGGGGTGCACGGTGACCTTGGCCGGGTAACCCGGAAGGCATGGGTATTGAAGAATACGGCGGCGGACAGGGCCCCCGGCCCGAGGTGCTCGTCGTGACCACGAACGATCTGCCCGGCCACCGGGTGCAGGAGGTGCTCGGCGAGGTCTTCGGGCTGACCGTGCGCTCCCGCCATGTGGGCAGCCAGATCGGTGCCGGGCTGAAGTCACTGGTCGGCGGTGAGCTGCGCGGGCTCACCAAGACGCTGGTGGAGACCCGCAACCAGGCGATGGAACGGCTCGTCGAACAGGCAAGCGCGCGGGGCGCCAACGCGGTACTGGCGTTCCGCTTCGACGTGACGGAGGCCGCGGACGTGGGCACCGAGGTGTGCGCGTACGGGACGGCGGTGGTCGTGACCCGGGAGTGAGACGCGGGCCGCGCCCGGGTGCGGGGTCCCGGGCGCGGACCTACCGTCGGTGGCATGCCACTGCACAACGGACCGTCCGCGGCGCGCGACGACGACCAGGACCGGCGCAGACTCGCCGTGAACCCCTTGCACGGTGAGGCCGACCCGACCAGCGGGATGACCGAGGCGCCGCCCACGCACCGCCTCCCCGACGCCCCGCTGCCGCCGTCCACGGCGTACCGGCTGGTCCACGACGAGCTGATGCTGGACGGCAACGCGCGCCTGAACCTGGCCACCTTCGTCACCACCTGGATGGAGCCGCAGGCCGGGCAGCTGATGGGTGAGTGCCGCGACAAGAACATGATCGACAAGGACGAGTACCCGCGCACCGCCGAGCTGGAGCGGCGCTGTGTGGCGATGCTCGCCGACCTGTGGCACGCGCCGGACCCGTCGGCGGTGGTGGGCTGTTCGACGACCGGGTCGAGCGAGGCGTGCATGCTCGCCGGGATGGCGATGAAGCGGCGCTGGGCGAGGCGGAACGCCGACCGGTATCCGGCGGGCGCCCGGCCGAATCTCGTCATGGGTGTGAACGTGCAGGTCTGCTGGGAGAAGTTCTGCAATTTCTGGGAGGTGGAGGCCCGGCAGGTGCCGATGGAGGGCGACCGCTTCCACCTCGATCCGCAGGCGGCGGCCGAGCTGTGCGACGAGAACACCATCGGGGTCGTCGGCATCCTCGGCTCCACCTTCGACGGCTCCTACGAGCCGGTCGCCGAGCTGTGCGCGGCCCTGGACGCCCTCCAGGAGCGCACCGGCCTCGACATCCCCGTGCACGTGGACGGGGCCTCGGGCGGCATGGTCGCGCCCTTCCTGGACGAGGACCTGGTGTGGGACTTCCGGCTGCCGAGGGTGGCCTCCATCAACACCTCGGGCCACAAGTACGGGCTGGTCTACCCGGGCGTCGGCTGGGCCCTGTGGCGGGACTCCACGGCGCTGCCCGAGGAGCTGGTCTTCCGGGTGAACTACCTGGGCGGCGAGATGCCGACGTTCGCGCTGAACTTCTCCCGGCCCGGCGCGCAGGTGGTCGCGCAGTACTACACCTTCCTGCGGCTGGGCCGGGAGGGCTACCGGGCGGTGCAGCAGACCTCGCGGGACATCGCCCGGGGTCTCGCCGAACGGGTGGAGGCACTCGGCGACTTCCGGCTGCTGACGCGCGGCGACCAGTTGCCGGTGTTCGCGTTCACGACGGCCGACGACGTCACGGCGTACGACGTCTTCGACGTGTCGCGGCGGCTGCGGGAGGGCGGCTGGCTGGTGCCGGCGTACACCTTCCCGCCGCACCGGGAGGACCTCTCCGTCCTCCGCGTGGTGTGCCGCAACGGCTTCTCGGCGGACATGGCGGACCTGCTGCTGGAGCAACTGGAACGCCTGCTGCCGGACCTGCGCCGCCAGCCGCATCCGCGCACGCGTGACAAGGGTGCGGCGACGGGGTTCCACCACTGAGGTCAACGGCGGTCAGGAGCGGAAGTCTCCCCGCCTGACCGCCGTGACGAACGTCGACCACGCCGCGTCGGGGACGATCACCGCGGGGCCGTGGGGGTACTTCGAGTCGCGTACGGGGATGCCTCTGCGATAGCGGTCGAGGACCTCGATACAGCTGCCTCCCTGGTCGTTGCTGTAGGAGGACTTACGCCACCCCTCCAGCCCCGCCGTGCTCTGTATGACTCGGTCGGTCATGGCGTTCGCAGTCCCTTGCTGTCGCCCTGAGCAGCGCCAGGGATTCCTTCAGAGGTAGGGCGTTGCCCAGCGCGAAATCGTAGCGATGCTGGATCTCCTGGACGATGGACGGGGAATCGTGGACCCGCCCCATCCACAGCCCCTCACCGTAGGCCACCGGCGGCTGATCCTCGAACCACATCAACGTGAGCATTGCTCAAGAGTGGGTGAGTCCCCAGAGCAAACGGCAGGACATGCACCTGGATCCGACCCATCTCGGCAAGCTTCACAAGGTAGTTGAGCTGCTCCGCCATGACACCTGGCCCGCCCACGACCCGCCGCAGTACCGCCTCGTCGAGCAGCGCCCACACTACGGGCGTGACCGGGTCGTCCAGGATTCTGGCCCGCTCCAGCCGTGTGACAACGAGCCGGTCACATTCCTCTTCACTCACCCGAGGGAACGACGTGCTCAGAACCGCACGCGCGTACCTTTCCGTCTGGAGGATGCCTGGCACGAACGACAGCGCGAACTCCCTGATCATCACCGCCTGTTGTTCGAGCTGGCGAGCCGCCTCGAAGTAGCCGGCGACGGCTGCTTCCTCCTGCGGCAGAAACCGGCTCAGCACATTTCCCGTGTTCAGCGCGTTGTCCAGCCGCCGCGCGTCCTCCTTCGACGGCACCCTGCGCCCCGCCTCGATGTGCGCGATGTGCGTGCGAGTCATGACCGCCACCTCGGCCAGTTGCTGCTGCGTCAGTCCTGCCGCCTCGCGCTGCTCCCTGAGCCATTCGCCGTAGTTGGTGCCCACGAGATCAACTCCTCTGTGACAAATGCTCTGTCACCTCCAACCCCCTGGCGAGCCTAACGCCGACCGTCTCACTCTGTATGTCGATCGCTACAGAAAGCGACATCGACCACGGAGTCACCCATGCTCGGCTTCATCGCCCGCCTCCTCGAACCACTGCTCCGCAGCGTCGCTCCCGGCACTGGACGACGCCGACTCGACGCGCGGGACTGCTACGACCCCCCGCCCGCGGAGGGCCCCGCCCCGCGTCAGTTCGGCGCGCGCCCTCTGCGCGGCGAGGACCACAGCCTCGTACGCCCCTACCTCGTCGCACATGAGCGCCGAGAACAGGGAAGCCGACGTCAAGTCCGGCGTCGCTCCCTGCTGATCGCCCCGCGCGGCATCCACCTGCTCCCGCGCCCCCACCCGACGCACTGCATGGGACCGACCGCATGACGCACAACGCCCTCACCCCCGCCCGCCTCCTGCCCTGGCCCGGCCCCGAAGGCAAGCCGTGTTACCTCCTGACCGACGGCAGCGGGCGTCTCTCCCGGGCAGCCGACGTCGCCGAGAGCATCCAGCTCGACATGACCGGCGATCTGCTCGCCCATCTCGACGACCTGCTCGACGACGAGCAGGTGACCGCCGTCCAGCTCCGCTACTTCCTCGCCCGCATGAACGAGTCCCTGACCGACGTGTGCCGTATCGCGGAGAGCAGGGGTGCCCGTCTGCGCGTGTACACGGACGTCAGGGTCGGTGCGGGTCCGGGCGGCGACCCTGACTAGCAGGCGTCTCCCGTATGCGGCCGACCCGTCGCGTACGGGTTCTCCTGGCCCTCCGCCAGGACGCCGACGAACGGGGCGCCCTCGCCCGCGAAGGTGTACGCGCCGGACCGGACGCGCTCGATGAGGCCGCGGGTCCAGTCGGCGCCGCTGTCGGCGGAGTGGACCCAGAAGTTCATGATCTCGCCGATGTGCCCGAGCTGACCGGGCCCCTCCTCGGGCGTGTAGTACTCGGTGACGGCGGCCCGCCACTCCGCGATCCGGCGCACCCGTTCCTCCAGCAGCGCGAGGGCCTCCCCGCGCGGGAGGTCGACCATGAGGCCGAGGGCCGCGGCGAGCACGTCGGGGCGCTGGTCATGGGCGGTGAGGGAGGAGCGCAGCAGGGCGAGGTACTCCTCGGTGCCCCGCTCGGTGACCTCGTACTCCACGCGCGGCGGGCCGCCCGCCGTGGACGGCGCGATCTCGTGCGCGAGCAGCAGCCCTTCCTTGGCCATCTGCTTGAGCGCGTGGTAGATCGAGCCGGGCTTGGCGTTGGACCACTCGTGCGCGCCCCAGTACTCCAGGTCGTTGCGCACCTGGTAGCCGTGGGCCCGCCCGTGCTGGCGGACGGCACCGAGCACGAGGAGACGGATCGTTGACATGGGGACCAGAGTATGGCTCCGGTCCGCCGTGTCCCGGCCCGCCGGACCCGGTGGGGGGCCGGGGCGGGTCAGAACGGGAAGGCGCTGCGGCCGTGCTGGACGGAGATCCACTTCTGGGTGGTGAAGGCGTCCAGCGTGCTGTCGCCGCCCAGGCGGCCGACGCCGGAGTGCTTCTCGCCACCGAAGGGCACGATCGGCTCGTCGTGCACGGTGCCGTCGTTCACGTGGAACATGCCGGTGTCGATCCGCTTCGCGAACGCGATGCCCCGCTCGACGTCCGCCGTGTGCACGGCGCCGCTCAGCCCGTAGGGCGTGTCGTTGACCAGGCGTACGGCCTCCTCCTCGCCGTCGAAGGGGACGAGGAAGGCGACGGGGCCGAAGACCTCCTGGCGCAGCAGCGGGGAGTCGGCGGGCAGACCGGTCAGGACGGACGGCTCGACCAGGTTGTCCGTGGTGGCGCCGCGCACCAGGGCGGTGGCGCCCGCGGCGAGCGCCTGCTCGACCACGGCGGACAGCGCGTCGGCCTGCGAGGAGTTGATCACCGGACCGATGGCGGTCCCCGGGTCGCGCGGGTCGCCCACCTTGAGGGAGGCCACCTTGGCGACGAACTTCTCGGTGAACTCGTCGGCCACCGCGCGGTCGACGAGGACGCGGTTGGCGGCCATGCAGACCTGGCCCTGGTGGACGAAGCGGCTGAAGACGGCGGCGTCGACCGCGTAGTCCACGTCGGCGTCGTCCAGGACCACCAGGGCGCTGTTGCCGCCGAGTTCGAGGACCGAGCGCTTGAAGTGCGCGGCGCAGACCGTGGCCACGTGGCGGCCGACCTCGTCCGAGCCGGTGAAGGAGATCACCTTGGGCACGGGGTGCTCGATGAAGGCGTCGCCGATCTCGGCGATGTCGGTGATGACGACGTTCAGCAGACCGCCGGGCAGACCCGCGTCCTCGAAGATCCTCGCGATCAGGGAGCCGCCGACGACCGGTGTGTCCTGGTGCGGCTTGAGGACGACACCGTTGCCCAGGGCGAGCGCGGGGGCGACGGACTTGAGGGCGAGCAGGAAGGGGAAGTTGAAGGGGCTGATGACGCCGACGACCCCGACGGGCACCCGGTAGACGCGGTTCTCCTTGCCGTCGGCCGGCGAGGGGATGATCCGGCCCTCGGGGCTGAGCGCCAGGTGCGCCGCCTCGCGCAGGAACTCCTTGGCGAGATGCAGCTCGAAGGCGGCCTTCAGGCGGGTGCCGCCCAGTTCGGCGACGATCGCCTCGGCGATCTCGTCCTCGCGCTCCTCCACCAGGCGCAGCGCCTTCTCGACCACCGCGCGGCGCGCGTACGGGTTCGTCTCCGCCCATCCGCGCTGCGCGCGCTCGGCGGCCCGGTAGGCGGCGTCGACCTCGTCGGCGGTGGCTATGGTGATCGAGGCCAGCTTCTCGCCGTCGTACGGGTTGAAGTCGATGATGTCCCAGGAGCCGGTGCCCGGGCGCCACTCACCGCCGATGTACTGCTGGGCGAGGTCGGTGAAGTACGACGACATGTGATCCCTCAATCCCCTGGCAATCCCCTGGCTGCCGCAGCCGCCGCGCGCGACCGCACCTGACTGGACGTCATCGTACTGATGCGTCACGTCGGTTACCGGCGCTCCGGACTACTCGGAGAGGGAGCCCTGGAGGGGCCGGGGGGGGAGGGCCCTGGCCGAGGGAGAGCCCTAGATGAGCTGGAGGAGTCCGCGCAGGAGGTCCCGGCTCTCGTCCGGTCCGGGGCTGTCCTGCTGGAGTTCCTTGAGCGCCGCCTCGTACTGGGTGACGTCCTCGGGCTTGTCGAGGTACAGCGCGCTGGTGAGCTGCTCCAGGTAGACGACGTCGGAGAGGTCGGACTCAGGGAAGCTGAGGATCGTGAACGCGCCACTCTCGCCGGAGTGCCCGCCGAAGCCGAACGGCATGACCTGGAGCCGTACATGGGGGCGCTCGGACATCTCGATCAGGTGCTGGAGCTGCCCGCGCATCACCGCGCGGTCGCCGTACGGGCGGCGCAGGGCGGCCTCGTCCAGGACGATGTGGAACTCGGGGGCGTTCTCGGCGACGAGGTGCTTCTGCCGCTCCAGGCGCAGCGCCACCCGCCGCTCGACGTCCTCCTCGCCGGCGCCCTTCATGCCGCGCCGGACCACCGCGCGGGCGTACTCCTCGGTCTGGAGGAGGCCGTGGACGAACTGCACCTCGTAGACGCGGATCAGCGAGGCGGCGCCCTCCAGGCCGACGTAGGTCGGGAACCAGCTGGGCAGGACGTCGGAGTAGCTGTGCCACCAGCCGGCGACGTTGGCCTCCTTGGCGAGGGAGAGCAGGGAGGCGCGCTCCTGCTCGTCCGTGATGCCGTACAGCGTCAACAGGTCTTCGACGTCGCGGGTCTTGAAGCTCACCCGGCCCAACTCCATCCGGCTGATCTTCGATTCGGAGGCGCGGATCGAGTAGCCCGCGGCCTCCCGCGTGATGCCCCGCGTCTCACGCAGTCGCCTGAGTTGTGATCCGAGCAGCATGCGCCGCACCACCGATCCGGGCTCTCCCGCGCTCACGTTCGCCAGCCTCCCCAACGTCTTCAAGGGCCGCAGTCTGCCACTAAAACACTCCGAGCAGTACTCGTCCGGTTACGGAAACGGAATCGAGCCGAAGAAGGCGCACGGGATGTGCGCGGGAGCATGTCCAGGGCGGCTCGGAATCATGCACGGACGGCTCGGAACGCGTCAGGGCCGAAGGCGGAGAGGGGGCGAGGGTGACGGAAAATTGCCCAACAAGCGGTACGGGCAGGTGCATTTCGGTCACGTGCACGTGCATCTGCCCTTGCATCTGCGGTACGCATCCGAAAGCATGGTCCCGCACCACCGCGCCGCATCGCTGTCACCGCGAACTCCCGGGAGTGCCTCGCATGGGGACGAATGGATCGACCATGCTCGAGCCGTTGCGGCAGGGCCTTCCGCCACTCGATCCCGCGGCCGTGTCCAACGCCGCCTCCTGTGCCCTGCCGCCCCGCTTCGAGGCGGTGCGCGAGGCCCGGCGATTCACCCGCAGAACCCTCGACGGCTGGGACACGGGTGACCGGTTCGACGACATATGCCTGGTGGTCTCCGAACTCGTCACCAACGCGCTGCGGCACGCCCTGCCGGCGGACTCCTCGCGGCAGGAGCACCACCACGGGCCGGTGCGGCTGCATCTGATGCGCTGGACCGGGCGGTTGGTGTGCGCGGTGCGCGATCCCAGCCACGACAGTCCGGTGGCCCGCGGGACCGGCGACTTCTCGGCGGAGTCGGGCCGGGGCCTGTTCCTGGTCGACTCCTTCAGCGACGGCTGGGGCTGGCACCCGCTCGCCGGGACGCTCGACGGCAAGGTGGTCTGGGCGCTGTTCCTGCTCGGGAAGCACGGCGAATGACGTGCGCGGTGCTCGCGCACGGGGGGTCTCTACGCGTGTCACCCCGGGTGCGGGCGGAGGCGGTCAGCCCGCGATCAGGTGGTCGAACTCGCCGTCCTTGACGCCGAGCAGCATGGCCTCGATCTCGGCCCGGGTGTAGACGAGCGCGGGGCCGTCGGGAAAGCGGGAGTTGCGCACCGCGACGCCGCCGTCGGGCAGCCTCGCGAACTCCACGCAGGACCCCTGCGAGTTGCTGTGCCGGCTCTTCTGCCAGGCCACGTCGTGCAGTTGTGTGGCGGCCATACCGTTGAACACGCCGGACGCGTCGTCAGCGGCGTACACGTCGTACACGTCGTGGTCCACAGGTCGCTCCCCGGTGGTGCACTGGCTGATGTGGCCATTGATGCAGTGGTCAACTGATCCGGATCATAACCCTGTTCACGTACCGATGCATGAGCAAATGCACGTGCACGCGCGGTGGTCCCGTGATTACAGCTTTGACGACTGCTTTACCGAGCTCTTGCCTTCATGGACGCCCGTCCCGGGAAAGACGTTCCCCGCCTGCCCTGGAATGAGAAGAACATGCGGCACCGCGCGCCCCGGACGTACCGCGCCCCCCGATGGTCCCTGCCGCTCGGGGGAGCGGGACCGTCGGGGGGTGCGGAGGGGTTGGGCGCGGGGGCGACGGGGGCCGGGGGCGGGGGCGGGCTGCCGGTCAGCGGGCGGCGGAGGAGGAGGGGGTGGAAGGCGGGCGGCAGCCGTCCCCAGGCGGCCTGCCCGGCGGCGTACCCGGCGGCACGGTCGCGGAAGACGACCGGGCGCTACCGGGGTGGATTCCCTTGCGCGTGGCAAGTCAGCGCTCCTCTCGGAAGTCGACGTGCCGCCCGGCCGTCGGGTCGTACTGGCGCAGGACCGGCCGGTCCGGGTCGTTGCGGCGGTTCTTGCGGGTGACGTACGTGTAGCCGATCCCTGCCGGGTCCGGAGGAGAGGTACGTCACCGTGTCCGCCCACTGCATGCTGACCGGCGCACAGCCGGGCTTCGGCGACCGCAGCCGAGTGAGGCCCGGCACGTACGGCTGCGGCTGCGGCTGAGCACGAAGGCGATCAGGACGGTCGACGCGATCGGCGTCGAGGCGGCGGTGGCGCACATCCGCGCGCGGGGGGTGCGGATCTGATGGCGAAGAAGAGCAAGATCGCGAAGAACGCGCGCCGGCGCGAGACCGTCGCGCGGTACGCCGCGCGGCGGGCCGAGCTGAAGGAGATCGTGCGCCGGCCGTCCTCCACGGAGGCCGAACGGCTCGCCGCCCAGCGGGAACTGCCCCGCCAGCCCTGCGACGCGAGCCCCACGCGCGTGCGCAACCGCGACCAGGTCGACCGGCGCCCGCGCGGTTACTTCCGGTTCTCCGGGCTCTCCCGGGTGAACCTGCGCGCGCAGGCGCACGCCGGTCATCTTCCCGGGGTGCGCAAGTCGTCCTGGTAGCTTGCGGGCTGTCCTGGGCCGTCCCGGCCGTCCGGCTACAGCTTGGAGCTTGCGGTGACGTGGGTGACGTCGACGACGCGGGTTACGCGGGTGCCGCGGGTGTCCGCGGAAAGTACGGCGCGTGGGAGTGGCCCGCGTCGCGGGCGTGCCCTGGTCGTGGCCCTGGGCCTGGTGGGCGCGCTGGCGCTGACGGCGTGCAGCGGTTCCGACGACGCCTCGGGGGACGGCTCCGGGGGCGGCTCGGCGGGCGGCTCGGGCGGCGGTGACATGTCGTCGGCCGCGCCGAGCGCGTCGGTGAGCGCCTCCGCCGGCGCGGGCACCGGGGGTTCCTCGGCCGCCGCGAACGAGCTGGAGGGCAGCTGGCTGGCCACGAAGGACGGCCAGGCCGTCGCCCTGATGGTCACCGGCGACAAGGCCGCCCTCTTCGCCACCGGCGGCACCGTGTGCAGCGGCACCACCGGCGAGGACGCCGGCAGCCGTGTCATCCGGTTGAAGTGCACCGACGGCAACGAGGACCGGGCCAAGGGCACCGTCGCGTCGGTCGACGGCACCTCGCTCAAGGTCGCCTGGGAGGGCGCGGCGGGCGAGGAGACGTACACCAGGTCGGAGGGCGGGTCGCTGCCGCCGGGGCTGCCGACGGCGGGTCTCGGGTCCTGAGCCTCGGAGCCCGGGTCTCGGGTCTCGGAAACTGAACCTCGGCCCCCGGGTGCTCGGGCCTCGGGTCCTGAGCCTCGCAGCCCGGGTCTCGGGTCTCGGAAACTGAACCTCGGCCCCCGGGTGCTCGGGCCTCGGATGCTGGGACCGCACGCCGGGGGTGAGGCCCCGGATCCTGAGCCCAGGCGACCCCGGGGCTCTGCCCGCCGGGCTACCGCAGCGGGCGTCGGCGGCCGACCTGGGCGTCGTCGGCCGCGCGGGTGCCCTCCGTCCAGCCGGCCGCGTCGCTGACGCCGCGCAGGCGGGTCGTGGTCGTCTCCGGGAACATGCGCTCCATGCGGTCGGTGACGGCGACCTCGCGCGAGGCGAGCACCGGCAGCAGGTCCACCTCCGCCGCCGTACCGCTCTCGGCGGTGGCCTGCTCGGCGGCCGCCCGCAGCCGCGTCCCCGCGCGGTGCGCGTACGCGGCGAGGAACGACTGCCGGAAGGTCTTGGTCCGCTTGCGTCCGCCGGCCCGCTGGGCGGCCTCCGCCTTGGCCATCGCGCCCTCGGCCTGCACGAGCAGCGAGGTGTAGAGGAGTTCGACGGCCTCCAGGTCGGCCTCGAAGCCGACGACGGTGGTGAAGCCGAGGGGTTCGTTCCACACGGCCCGGCAGTGGTTGGCGTCGGCCACCGCGTCCAGCAGTACCGCCTTGGCCTGCTCGTACGGCGCCTCCACGCCGATCCGGCAGGCGCCGGGCGTGTCGGGCGAGGCCGGGTGCGCCCGCGCGGCGAGCAGCGCCTCGTCGACGCTGTGCCGGGCCATCAGTTCCTGCGCCTTGGCGCTGAGCGCCTCCGCCTCCTCGGGGTACCCGGTCGCCTCCGCCTTGGCGAGCAGCGCGCGGATCCGGGCGAGGGCGCGCGACCCGGGCCGGTCCTCGCGTCTCCCGCGCGGGGTGCCGTTCGCCTCCTCCAGGGGTTCCAGCGCGGGCAGGCGCAGCAGCAGCCGGTACAGCTCCAGTACGGCGGTGGCGTGCGAGAAGCGGTCGGTGCGGGGCGGTGCCGACCCGGCGGGTACGGCGTCGTCGGTCACGGCGTCGAGCTGCGCGGCCCAGCGCGCCCCGCGCGGGCGGTCGTTCAGCGCCTGGGCCCGGACGAGCTCCGCCACCAGCCGCACATGGACGTCGTCCAGTTCGCGCCGCACGAACCGTACGAGGTCGGCGGGCTGCCAGCCGCGCCGCCAGGCCGCGGCGACGAACTCCTCGCCGCGCCGGGCCAGTTCCGCATCCGCCGCCGGATCGGCCGCGAGCAGGGAGGCCGCGGTGTCGAGGACGTCGTCGGCGGTGTCGTACAGGGCGGTCTCGAAGGCACGGTCGACGGTGCGGGGCGTACTCACCAGGCGATGGTGCCACGGCCGCCGGGCGCGTCTCACTCCGCGGAATTCGAGGGATGCGGCCCGCGCGGGCGCCGACGATGGCGCGCATGGTGGACATGACTCTCTACACGGCGTTCCTCGTCGCCGCGCTCGCGCTGTGCGTCACTCCGGGGCCCGACATGATGTTCATCGTGGCGATGGGCGGGCGGGGCGGCCCGGCGGCGGGTGTGCTGGCGGCGTGCGGGGTGGCCTGCGCGATGCTGGTGCACGCGGTCGCCGCGGCGCTCGGACTGTCGGCCCTCTTCACGTCGCTGCCGACGCTGTACCACGTGCTGCGCTGGGCGGGCGCCGCGTATCTGCTGTACCTGGCGGTGAAGGCGTTCCGGGACCGCTCGGTGCCGGGCGAGGAGGACGCGGGGGCGGGGCGGGGCGGTGCCGGGATGCGGCGGGCCTTCTGGCAGGGCGCGATCACCAATCTGCTGAACCCCAAGGTGATCCTCTTCAACGTGGCGTTCCTGCCCCAGTTCGTCGACCCGGCGCTCGGCCACGTCCCCGGCCAGCTCCTGCTGCTCGGCGGCACGCTCGTGGTGATGGGCCTGCTGTGGGACGGCTCCGTGGGGCTCCTCTCGGGACGGCTGGCGGGTCTGCTGCGGCGGAACGCGCGGCTGGGCCGCCGGCTCAACCTCCTGTCCGGGACGGTGTTCACGGGGCTGGCGGTGCGGTTGCTGATGGCGTCGCCGAAGTAGCGCGAGCAGGTCTGTCAACCAAGGGTTGACGCCATCCGGGGGCGCAACCTACGGTTGACACATGACTCCACCCACCTCGAACCCCACCCCGGACAAGAAGTCCTCCGTCACGGCATCCGTGCGGCTCGACGACCTGATCACCGCGATCAAGAAGGTGCACGAGCAGCCCCTGGAGCAGCTCCAGGACGCCGTCCTCGCGGGCGAGCACCTCGGCGAGGTGGCCGACCACCTCATCGGCCACTTCGTGGACCAGGCCCGGCGCTCGGGCGCGTCCTGGACGGACATCGGCCGCAGCATGGGCGTCACGCGGCAGGCGGCGCAGAAGCGCTTCGTGCCCAAGGAGTCGGCCGACCTGGACGCGAGCCAGGGCTTCAGCCGCTACACGCCGCGCGCGCAGAACGTCGTGATGGCCGCGCACGACGAGGCGGTCGCCGCGGGTGCCGCGGAGGGGCTGCCCGAGCACCTCGTCCTCGGCCTCCTCACCGAACGCGAGGGCCTCGCCGCCAAGGCGATCACCGCGCAGGGCGTCCCCCTCGACGCGATCCGCGCGGCGGCGTCGGCGAAGCTCCCGCCGGCCGCCGACGAGGCACCGGAGCTGGTGCCCTACGGCCCCGCCGCCAAGAAGGTCCTGGAACTCACCTTCCGCGAGGCCCTCCGCCTCGGCCACAACTACATCGGCACCGAGCACATCCTCCTCGCCCTCCTGGAGCACGAGAACGGGGCCGGCGTACTGAGCGACCTGGGCCTGGGCAAGGAACCGGCGGAGCGGTACCTCACGGAGGTACTGGCCCAGCTGACGCCGGGGGCGGGGGCGGAGTCGGGTCCGGAGGGGTAGGAATCCGAGGCCGGTCGGGATGGGGCAGTTCCGCCCAGGCGACACGCCCCTGCAGACGGCGTGCCGCCGGGAGGAACTGTCCCCTCTCGGACGCCGTGCGGCCGAGAACGAGGTCGACGGCTGTGCGTCAGCGCCGGCGGCAATGGAGCCCGAACGGTCAGGGCGGGCCCGACGGCAGTGCTGGAGGCCGAGGGCGGCCTGGCGGGCCGGGCGCCGCAGCCCCCGCCCGACCGGCGATTGTCAGACCTCCCTGCGACACTCGCGACATGGCCGATCGGTGGGCGCTTGCCGTGGCCGAGGGTGGTGGTGTGGAGGTCGCCCCCCTCGGTCCTGGTGGGCTGCCCGCCGGGCCGGTGCGGCGGGAGGGCGACCTCGCCGAGGCCGTGCGGAGCCGCCCCGACATCGCGCGCTGGGTGTGGCGGTCCACGGCCGAGGTCGCCCCGCACCTGCTCGCCGCCGGCGTGCGGGTGGAGCGGTGCTATGACGTGGAGGCCGCCGAGACCCTCCTCCTCGGCCACGAGGGCCGGTACGGCGAGCCCCGCTCGGCGGCGGCGGCGCTGGCCCGGCTGCGCGGCGGCCCCGTACCGCCCGACCCACCCCAGCGTTCCGCCGAACCGGGCGCGCAGCCCTCCCTCTTCGAGCCCCCGTCCGACCGCCTCCCCCTCTCCGACCTGCTCGACGTCTACGCCGAGCAGCAGCGCCGCCACGACCGGGCCGGGCACCCCGACCGGATGCGGCTGCTGACGGCGGCCGAGTCGGCGGGGATGCTGGTCGCCGCCGAGATGAACCGCACCGGTCTGCCCTGGCGGGCGGACGTCCACCGCGCGGTGCTGCACGACCTGCTCGGCGAGCGGTACGCGGGCGGTGGCGAACCGCGCCGCCTGGCCGAACTGACCGACGAGATCTCGGCGGCGTTCGGCCGCCGCGTACGCCCCGACCTCCCCGCCGACGTGATCAAGGCGTTCGCGCAGGCCGGCGTCAAGGTCGGCTCCACCCGCCGCTGGGAGTTGGAGTCCGTCGACCACCCGGCCGTGAAGCCGCTGATCGAGTACAAGAAGCTGTACCGGATCTGGGTCGCCCACGGCTGGTCCTGGCTGCACGACTGGGTGCGCGACGGCCGCTTCCGCCCGGAGTTCATTGCGGGCGGCACGGTCACCGGCCGCTGGGTGACCAACGGCGGAGGCGGCCTCCAGATCCCCAAGGTGATCCGGCGCGCCGTGGTCGCCGACCCGGGCTGGCGGCTGGTCGTGGCGGACGCCGACCAGATGGAGCCCCGCGTACTGGCGGCCATCTCCCGCGACCCCGGCCTGATGGAGGTCGCCGGCCGCGAGACCGACCTCTACCAGTCGGTGTCCGACCGCGCCTTCTCCGGCGACCGCGCGCAGGCCAAACTCGCCGTACTCGGCGCGGTGTACGGCCAGACCTCCGGCGACGGCCTCAAGAACCTCGCCGCCCTCAGACGCCGCTTCCCGAAGGCGGTCGCCTACGTCGACGACGCGGCCCGCGCGGGCGAGGAGGGCCGGCTGGTACGCACCTGGCTGGGCCGTACCTGCCCGCCCGCGGCCGGCGGGGCCGACGGCGCCGAGGAGGCGGGCCTCCCCCAGGACGCCGACCCCGACGACCGGGCGCCGGGCCACGCCTCCACCGGCGCCCGCGCGCGGGGCCGCTTCGCCCGTAACTTCGTCGTCCAGGGCAGCGCCGCCGACTGGGCGCTCCTCATGCTCGCCGCCCTCCGCCGGACCTGCGCGGACCTGGCCGCGGAGCTGGTCTTCTTCCAGCACGACGAGGTGATCGTGCACTGCCCCGAGGAGGAGGCGCCCGCGGTCGTCGCGGCGATCCGGGAGGCGTCGGACCTGGCGGGCCGCCTGACCTTCGGCCCGACCCCGGTCCGCATCCCGTTCACCACGGCGGTGGTGGAGTGCTACGCGGACGCGAAGTGAGACGGCTGTGGCTCCCGTGGCAGACGGGGAGTTGGTTACCGGGCACGGGCACGGGCACGCGTAACGCGTACGCGTACGACGCCTGATGCCGCCCGTCCACGCCTGGCGGCCCGCGCTCGTCGCCGCCGGCGTCGTCGTGGGCGATCACGGCTCGGTGCCCCTGTGCCACCACAGCGTGAAGTGAGCCGCGCATGCGCCCCGAGCACCCTCGCCTCCGCCATCGTGAGTCGCTGTCACGTCCTACAGATGGCGCACTGTTCGCCTGCGGCCCGCGACCGCCTCCAGGTCATCAACCGGCGCTTCCCCTGGACGCTGGCCCTCCATGCCTTGCTCTCCCTCAGCCCGGTGCTGCTCCTCGGGCGTCAGTCGGGCGCTCTGGCCGGCTTTCTCGCCGGGGCCTGTACCGTGCTGCTGCGCAGCAGGCTGTCGTACGTGCTCTTCGGCGTGATCAACGTGGCCGTCCTCGCCACCGCCCTGGGCACCGGGGACGGTCTCGTCCGCCGTCGGTGGCGGCCCGGTCAGCCGCGCGGGGTCGCGGACCAGGGCGCGGACGGTCGGTCGCCGGCCGCGCAGCGCCTTGACGAGGCGGCGTCCCACCGTTCCGGTGGCGCCGGTGACGAGCACGGTCTCGGGCATGCGCATCCTTCCGGGGTGCGCGGCGGGCGCAGTCGCCCGCCGCCGACGCGCAGCGCACCAGCCCTCACTCGAAGAACACTCCAGGACCACTCAGGCCCGCGCGGCCCGATCCGCAGAGCAGGCTCGAAGGGTCGTGGTCGTCTCCCGGGCGTCAGCTCGCCGGTTCGGCGGAGGCGCCGCGCTCGTATGCCTCCATGGTCCGTACGAACACCGCCCGCTCCCGGGGGGTCAACGGTTCGAGGGCCCTGCCCCAGGAGCTCGCGCCGCGGGCCAGCCAGCCGTTGATCGCCTCCTGGGTCTCGGGGTCGTCCGAGATGGAGACGATCGTGCGGCGCCGGTCGGCCGGGTCCGGCTTGCGCTCGACCACTCCCTGGCGGCTGAGGTCCGCGACCATCAGGCTCACCGTCGTCGGCGCCACCTGGAGCCGGGCGGCCAGCTCGTTCACCAGCGCCGGGCCGTCGAAGACCAGGTGCGACAGGAGCGACAGATGCCGGGGCGCGAGGTTGAGCGACCTCAGCCGCTCGGGGACGGTCGTCTTCTTCAGCCGCTGGGCCACGCGGGGCATCAGGACGAGCATCGCGCGCACGGCGTCGTCCCGGCTCATCTCCTCGTCACCGGCGGCGCCGCCCGCGGTCTCCTCGGCGCCCTTGGGCCCGTCACCCTCGGCGGCGCGCCGCGCCCCGCGCTGCGTTGACATCAGCCACAACCCCCAATATCTTTGCTTTCAAAGCAAATCATCTCTCCGTCCTCCACGATACCGGACACCCCCGCTCCGGAACTGATCAGGAAAGGGACGGCCGATGTCATTCTCCGCCCCACCCGCACCGGACATGACCACATACAACCCACGGCGCTGGGCGGCGTTCGTCGTCACGCTGTCCGCGGTCTTCATGGACCTGGTCGACACCACGGTGATCAACGTCGCACTCCCCTCCCTCCGCCGCGACTTGGACGCCTCCAGCACCCAGCTCGAATGGGCCGTGGCCGGTTACGTCATGGCCTTCGCGGCCGGGGTGATCACCGCGGGCCGGCTGGGCGACCGCTTCGGACGGTTACGCGTCTTCCAGGCAGGCCTCACCGCGTTCGTGGTGACCTCCGCGCTCACCGGCTTCGCCGTCAACGCCGAGATGCTGGTCGCCGCCCGTGTCGCCCAGGGCGCGTCCGCGGCGATGATGGTGCCGCAGGTGCTGGCCATGCTCCGGGTCGAGTTTCCCCCGGAGGAGCAGCACAAGGCCGCCACCCTCTTCGGCCTCAACTTCTCGATCGGCGGCGTCGCGGGCCCGCTCATCGGCGGTGTGATCCTCAACGCCGACCTGTTCGACCTCGACTGGCGGCCGATCTTCTTCATCAACGTCCCCATCGGCATCGCCGCCCTGACCGGCACGTTCGTCCTGTGCCGCGACTCCCGCGCCCGGCAAGCCGCCACCACCGACGTCCGCGGCCTCGCCATCGCCACCTTCGCCGTACTGGCCCTGCTCTACCCCCTGGTGGAGGGCCGCACCATGGGCTGGCCGTGGTGGACCTGGACCCTGATGGCCGCCTGCCCCGTCCTGCTGTGGCTCTTCGGGCGGTACGAGAAGACGGTCGTCCGGCGCGGTCACGCCCCGCTCATCGACCCCGGGCTGCTGCAGGAGCGCGCGCCGATGGGCGGCCTCTCGGTGGCCGTGCTGTTCTTCGCGGGCACCGGCTACACCCTGGTCATCACCGTCCACCTCCAGTCCGGCCTCGGCTACAGCCCCCTGCACACCGCGCTGACCATGGTCCCGTTCGCCGTCGGAGTCGGGCTCTTCAGCCCCTTCGCGCCGAAGATCCGGCCGTACGGCAGGCCCGTGGCCGTCGTCGGCTCGCTGCTCGCCGCGATCGGCATGGCCGGCAACCTGCTCGCCGTCCGCTCCGCGGGCGAGGACCTGCACTCCTGGCAGCTCGTGCCCGGGATGCTCGTCACGGGCTTCGGCGTCTCCATGACCTCCGGGGTACTCATCGCCACGGTGCTGGCCAAGACCCCGGGCCGGCTGGCCGGTTCCGCCGCCGCGCTGGTCAACACCGCGATCCAGGTCGGAGTGGCCGTCGGCATCGCCGTGGTGGGCACGGTCTTCTTCGGCTCCCTGGACGACGACGGCAAGGCCGTGGACGCCGCCGGGGCCGGTCTGCTGACCGTCGTCATCCTCTATCTGCTGGCCTCCCCGGCCGCGCTCATCCTGCCCCCGGGCCGCCTGATGTTCGCCGCAGCGGGCAACGCCAAGCCCCCGCAGCAGGCGGGCCCGGCCGACGAGAGCGACGGCAAGGGTGAGGAGGGCGGCGCGGCCTCCCCGGACGACGACGCCACCTCCGGTTCCCTCGCCTCCCGCCGGACGACCGACTGAACCCACCGCGCCGACACGGCCGGCGGGAGAAGTTGGTGCGGCCGTAGAAGGCGTACACGTGCTTGTTGGTGAACAGGAAGTCGAAGGCCCGATCCGGCGTCGCGGGCACGGGTGTGCTTCGAGTGGAAATCGAGGGGTGGTGAGCACGGTGCTGCCGCGCGGTCCGACCGGGTCCGCGCTGACGACGGCCGACGTACCGATGCGTGAAGTCGACGTACCGATGTACGAAGAAGACCCCATGCCCGCAGCGGCTGGTCACAGCACCCGTCCCCTGGTCCGCTCCCGCCGCACCGCCGTGACCCTGGTGGCCGCGGCCACCGTGTGCTCGGCCCTCACGCTCACCCCGGGCGCCGGTGCCGCCGAGCGGGCCGGGGCCTCGCACTCCGAGAAGATCCTGTTCGCGGACGACATCAGCAAGGGCTTCGACGCGCAGCAGACCTGGCTGCTCGGCTCCTCCAACACCCCCGACGGCGAGCTGGCGCAGGGCGACGGCGTGATCACCTCCCACGCCCGGGGCATCGCCGTCGTACCGACGGGCAGCGACCCGCAGTCCGACCCGCGGCTGGCCAGCGCCACCGTGATCACCGTCGACCACGCCTCCCACACGGTGGCCAACTTCTCGGTGACCAACCACGAGGTGCACGCCGTCTACCAGCGCCTCCCGGTGGAGAGCGGAGAGTACGCCGCGTTATACTACTCGGTGCCGGTGTTCAAACGGACCGCGGGCCAGCCGGTGAAGCTGCGCATCCGCTACGACCAGGGCGGCAAGCGGGTCAGCTGGCTGGTGAACGGCCAGACCGTGCTGTCGACGAACAAGATCGGCACGCACGCCTTCGACCGCCGGTACCTGCGCATCGAGCACGAGGGCCCGGACGAGCAGGTCACGGCCACCTCCGTGCAGTGCGGCATCGCCACCGGCAACCTCCTGGACGGCGGCGGCGGCGCGAACGACCGCGACAAGGCGGGCCTGGTACGCCTGGAGGACAGCCCGGACTTCTACTACGACCCGGCCGAGGGCGCCCCCGCCCCGCAGAAGTTCCACGATGACAGGAGCCTGCTCAGCAACCGACTCTGGGGGCAGGGCGTGACGCTGAAGGTGAGGTCGTTCAGCATCACGACGTCGCAGTGAGCACGCCGTCGAGCTAGCCGCGTACGACGGACGGCGCCCGGCCGGGACCTCCCGGCCGGGCGCTGTGTTCGACGTGCTGCGGTGGGGGCTCAGTCCCGGGTCGAGAAGAGGTCGTCGGTGACCGCGCGCCGGGTGGTCGTACGGCGGTCGTCCACGCGCTCCCAGTGCTCGCCGTAGATCATGCGGGTCATCGCCGGGAAACGCAGGAACAGATGGGGGTAGCCGGCGGGCACCGCGGTGGCCTTGTCCAGGTCGGCGAGGTGGGCCGGGCCGAGCTGGAGGTCGACGCTGCCGAGGTTCTGCCGCAGCTGCTCCTCCGTGGTGGCGCCGATCACCGGAATCACGGTGCCGGGGCGCGAGCGCAGCCAGGCGAGGGCGACCTGGGCGGGCGGCCGGTCCACCTCCTCGGCGATCCGCACCACTTCACGCACCACGTCGTCACCGGCGCCGCGCGCCCTGCCCCACGCGACCTTGTCGAGCCGCCCCTCCTCGCCCCGGAGGTACTTGCCGGTGAGGCGGCCGTCGGCGAGCGGTCCCCAGACGAACGCGGGGAGGTCGAAGGCGTGCGCCATCGGCAGGAACTCGTTCTCCACGGCGCGGTCCAGCAGGTTGCAGTGCACCTGCATGGCCGCGAAGGGACTCCAACCCCGCTCCTCCGCGGGCGTGTTGGCCTGGGCGATCTCCCAGGCGGGCCAGTTGGAGACGCCGGCGTAGAGCACTTTGCCCGCCCGCACCTGGTCGTCCAGGGCCCGCATGACCTCGGCGACCGGGGTGAGGGTGTCGCGGGCGTGCACCCACAGGATGTCGAGGTGGTCGGTGCGCAGCCTGCGCAGGCTGTCCTCCAGCGAGACCACGAGGTTCTTGCGGTGGTTGCCGGCGGCGTTCGCGTCGCCCGGGCGGATCTGGAGGGTGTACTTCGTGGTGAGCAGGAAGGAGTCGCGGCGGCCGGTCAGCAGCTCGCCCAGCGTGGACTCGGCGCTGCCGCGCCCGTACTCGTTGGAGGTGTCGATGACGTTGCCGCCGGCCTCGGCGAACAGGTCGAGGAGCCGGGCGGCGCGACCCTCGGGCAGCGCCCAGTCGTCGCCGAACGTCATGGTGCCCAGGACGAGTTCGGAGACGCGTAAGCCCGTCTTGCCGAGCACGCGGTAGCGCATCTCGGTCATCGCTCAGACCTCCAGCGCCGGCAACAGGGTCTCTTCCTCGTAGCGGAAGTGGTCCTCCAGGCCGCCGACCACCCGGTCCAGCTCCGCGCGCAGCCGCGCCACGTCGTCCGGGCTCTGCAAGCCGCCCTTGTCGAGCAGTTCCTCGAACTCGGCCAGCGCCGCCTCCACCACCTTGTGCTCGTCGCGCAGCCGGGTGATCGCCGGGACGAGGTGCGGGAAGCGCTTCTCGAAGGCGGAGAACGAACCGTCCTCGCGGATGTGGTGCATCTGGAGTCCGTAGCAGTACGTCAGGCAGTGCTTGCGCAGCTGTTCCGAGAGGTCCGCCGTGGATCGGGGGTCGGCGCCGCCGGCGGTGAGCGTCTCCTCGACGGCCGCGCGCACCCGCGCCAGCTCGGCCCTCAAGTCGGCGTGATGCTTGAGCAGTTGGGTGCCGATCATTCGGCTGCGCTCGGTGATCACACTGAGGTCGAGTGGATACAGGGCGACCACGGGAATGGCCCGGCCCGCCTTCTCCTCGTACTCCCGGAACGCCGGGTCGAGGGAGCACTGGAGCTCCCAGTACCGGTCTCGCTCCTGGCCCTCCAGGACCTGGGCGCGGGTGGCGTAGGGCCGTACGGCGCCCTCGTCCGTGCCGATCTCCATCGTCACCTGCGGGCTGTCCAGCAGGTTGTGGTACCAGTCCGGGTTCTTCCCGCGTCCGGCGTTGGAGGCGAAGACCAGGTAGCGGTCGCCGTCCTTGTGGTAGATCGCGGGATTCACATGGGGTTTTCCGGTCTTCCGGCCCATCGTGGTCAGCACCACCATGGGTGCGCCCTCGAACATGCCGCCCACCCGGCCGTTGTTCGCCCGGAACTCCTGGATGACCCGCTCGTTCCAGCTCAGACCGCTGTCTGCCTGCTCTTCATTCATGAGAGTCTCCGTCGAAACTGCCGGGTGCCGGCACAGGGACGTTTTATTTGCTTTGAAAGCAAATCTAATTCTGAATCTAGGATCCCCTCACCTCGCTGTCAACCTCCGCCAGCACCGTCACCCGGCGCGCCCCGAGCACGGCTCCCGGCCGCCACGCCGACTGCTTCAGCAGCTCGTCGTCGCCCACGAACTTCTGTCGTCGCGGGGCGCCCTCGCGCGGCGCGAACCAGGTCCCCTTCCGCGCGTCCGGCCGGACCAGACCCCGTCCGTCGGGGCCCGCGCCGTCCAGCAGGGTGAGCAGCCCGAGCGCCGGAACCATCCGGCCCAACCGCACCGGCCCGCCCTCCTCCCTGCCGTGGTCCAGCAGCAGCCCGCCCCGGTCAGCGGGCCGCAGCCCCGGGCGGTCCACCCGGTACACCTCCACGCCCTCGACGCGCCACACCACACGGGTGCCACCCGCCTCGTACCGGACCGAGAGCCGGTGCCAGGAGCCGGGCGTGCGAGGGGCGACGGGGACGGCGTACGAGAACGCGGCGTACCGCTCCCCCGGGAACGGCACTCGCTCGTACAGCGCGTGGACGCGGGTGTTGGTCAGCAGGAAGTCGCAGACCACATGGGAGACCGGGTCCATCGTGATCAGGGCCGCCGTGGCCAGCCGCACATCACCGTCCGGATCGGGCACCGCCGCGCCGAACGGATGCCGGGCCCCGCCCAGGCCGCGCGCCGACAGGATCGCCGCACACTCCACGGCCCCGCCGGCCGGCACCTCGAACCCCCGCGCCCCCCTGGCCCGCGGGCCAGTGCCACCCACGCCAGATGATCACCGGGCCCGGCCCCGCGCCCCTCGGCCGGCGGCGCGAACGCGGGATCACCGGTGAGCGGGTCGGTGTCGGCCGGTGTGACCGCCAGACCCCCGGCCGCCATCCTCGAGTCCCGCCTCCGACGCTCTGGCCCCGGCCCTCCAGCAGGGCTTTTGCCGATGCAGGACGGTCCCGGGCACCAGGTGCACACCGGGGACGTCACTCACAGAGATGGGGAAGCCGACCGAATGAACTCGCTCCTACTGGCGGTCCTCGGGCCGATCTTCGGACGTCCCAGCGGGATTCCAGGGCTCATTGGAGGCGCGATCACGCAGCGCGGAAACGCCGAACAGGAGGCGTGGGCGGTCGGACAGGCCGACCTCAAGCCCGGGGACCAGGTCCTTGAGGTGGGACCGGGTCCCGGCATCGGGCTCCCGCTGGCCGCCTAGGCGGTTGCGCCGGGCGGCCGGGCGATCGGGGTGGACCCGTCGGCCACGATGCGGGCCATGGCCCGGCAGCGGTGCGCCCTGCACCTCGCCGTCGGCCACGCCTCGCTCCGGGAGGGCACCGCCGAGGCCACTGGGCTGCCTGACGCGTCCGTGTCGGCCGCGCTCTCCGTCAACAACGTGACCCTGTGGGACCGACCCGCGGCCTACACGGAGCTGCAACGCGTACTGCGCCCGGTGGCCGCCTGGTGATCGTGCACCACCGGCACACCATGAACACCACGCCGGAACAGCTGCACGACGAGCTGGTGACGGCCGGCTTCGGGGATGTCACGCTCGACGTGCAGGACCGCACCTTGGGCCGTGCCGCGGTCGGAATCCTCGCCCGCCGGGCCGCCGGCTGAGACCCGGCCCCGCCGGTCGGGCGGACCCTTGGATCGTGTGCCGCAAGCGTGATCCGCAGGCGGCACACTGCCTCAGCCATGGCATGGTGAGGCAGTCGTGGGGGGGGGAGGCCGGGCCCGGCCTCACCCACCGACTGTCTTCAGGAACCGACGGGCTCGAATCCCGAGGCCAACCGCAACGAGAAACCCCAGGTCAAAGGATCGACCTGGGGTTCACTACAGAGCCGCCTTCGGGATTCGAACCCGAGACCTACGCATTACGAGTGCGTTGCTCTGGCCATCTGAGCTAAGGCGGCGCGCTGTGCACCACTGTGCGATCAGCAACGCCGTAAGTCTACACAGTTTCAGGGGGTGCTTCGCACCCGCCCCGGGGGACGGGTGCGGGGCGGTCAGGAGCAGCGGGTGCCGTCCTTCGGCGGGGTGCCGCGCAGGAGGTACGTGTCGATCGCGGAGTCGACGCACGTGCTGCCGCGGCCGTAGGCGGTGTGGCCGTCGCCCTCGTAGGTGAGGAGCCGGCCGGAGGAGAGCTGGTCGGCCAGGGCCTCGGCCCAGCGGTACGGGGTGGCCGGGTCGCGGGTGGTGCCGACCACGACGATCGGGGTGGCGCCGGCGGCCTCGATGCGGTGGGGCTCGCCCGTGGGCTGCACCGGCCAGTACGCGCAGTTCAGGGAGGACCAGGCGAGGCCCTCGCCGAAGACCGGGGACGCCTTCTCGAAGTCGGGGAGGGCGTCGCGCACCTCGTCGGGGGAGGAGAAGGCAGCGGGGAGGTCGAGGCAGTTCACGGCCGCGTTGGCGAACATCAGGTTGCTGTAGCCGCCGTCGGCCTCGCGCTCGTAGTAGCTGTCGGAGAGGATCAGCAGCCCGGCGCCGTCCTTCTCCTTCATCGCCGAGGTCAGCGACTCGCGCAGTTGCTGCCAGGCGCCCTCGTCGTACATCGCCGCGATCACGCCGGTGGTGGCGAGGGACTCGGTGAGCTTGCGGCCGTCGGCGTCACCGGCGGGGAGGGGCTGGGAGTCCAGGGTCTCGAAGAACGCCTTCAGGTTCTCGCCGATCCGGGAGGGCGCGGTGCCCTTGGCGCCGAGGGGGCAGTCGGCGCGGCTCGCGCAGTCCTTCGCGAAGGACAGGAAGGCGGTCTCGAAGCCCGCCGTCTGCTCCAGGTTCATCCGGCGCGCGGGCAGCGTCGGGTCCATCGCGCCGTCCAGCACCAGGCGGCCCGCCCGGTCCGGGAACAGCCCCGCATACGTGGCCCCGAGCAGCGTGCCGTACGAGGCGCCGACGTAGGTCAGCTTCTCGTCGCCGAGGACGGCCCGCAGTACGTCCATGTCCCGGGCCGCCTCGACCGTCGAGACGTGCCGCAGCAGCTTGGGCGCGTCGGCGCCGCACCCCTCGGCGAAGCCCTTGTACGCGTCGACCAGCTCGTCCGTCTCCCCCTGGTCGTCCGGGGTGACGTCGGTCTGCGTGTACGCGTCCATCTCGCGGCCGTCGAGGCACTCGACGGGCTCGCTGCGGGCCACGCCCCGCGGGTCGACCGCCACCATGTCGTACTGGGCGCGGACCTTCGCCGGGTAGCCGATCCCCGCGTACTGCTGGAGGTAGCCGACCGCCGAGCCGCCCGGGCCGCCCGGGTTCACCAGCAGCGACCCGAGCCGCTTGCCGGGACCGGTGGCCTTCTTGCGGGCGACGGCGAGCCGGACGTCGCCGTCGGCCGGTTTCGCGTAGTCGAGCGGGGCCTTCATCGTGGCGCACCGGAAGCCGGGGACACCGCAGTCGCGCCACTTGAGCTTCTGCTCGTAGTACGGCGTCAGCGCAGCCGGCGTGGCCTTCGGCAGCGGGGCCAGCGACTCGCTTGCCGCCTCCGTCGGGCCCGCCGCCTCGGCCTGCGCACCAGCCGACGTCGACGCGCCCTGCGCCGAGCAGGCGGTGGTGAGCAGCGCGGCGGCGAGGAGCGCGGCTCGGATACGGGTGCCGCCGATGCGGGTCCTGGTCCTGCGGTGAGTACGCCTTGAGTCCATTCAGCGAGCGTAACTCTCAGCGATCGCCTGGATGCGCTGCGTGGTTCACGTGCCTCGTACGAGTTACGCCGTCAACCGTGAACCCGTGTTCCCTTACTCAGCCACTCAGCCACTCAGCCACTCATCCGGTCAGCCGCTCAACCGCTCAGCCGCTCAGCCCGCTCTGAGCGCCATCGTCATCGCCTCCACCGCCAGCAGCGGCGGCACATTGCGGTCCAGGGCGTCCCCGCAGGCGGCGACGGCCTCGATGCGGCGGAGCGTGGACTCGGGCGAGCTGCCGCGCGCGAGGCGGTCCAGGGTGTCCTCGGCGTCCGCGTTGGCGATCGCCACGCGGGAGCCCAACTGGAGGGCGAGGACGTCGCGGTAGAACGCGGTCAGCTCGGACAGGGCGAGGTCGAGGCTGTCCCGCTGCGTACGCGTCCTGCGGCGCTTCTGGTCCGCCTCCAGGTCCTTGATCACACCGGCGGTGCCGCGAGGGAGGCGCCCGCCCTGGACCGCCCCCAGCGCGGCCTTCAGCTCCTCGGTCTCCCTGGCGTCCGTCTCCTCGGCGAGCTGCTTGGCGTCCTCGGCCGCCGCGTCGACCAGCTCCTGGGCCGCCTTGAGCGCACTGCCGACGTCGTCCACGCGCAGCGGCAGTTTCAGTACCGCCGCTCTGCGCTCGCGGGCGGCCGGGTCGGTGGCCAGGCGGCGGGCGCGCTCGATGTGGCCCTGGGTGGCGCGGGCCGCGGCGGCGGCGACGGCGGGTTCGACGCCCTCGCGGCGTACGAGCATGTCGGCGACGGCCTCGACCGACGGCGTGCGCAGGTTCAGGTGGCGGCAGCGGGAGCGGATCGTGGGCAGGACGTCCTCGACGGAGGGGGCGCACAGCATCCACACGGTGCGGGGGGCGGGTTCCTCGACGGCCTTGAGGACGGCGTTCGCCGACTTCTCGTTCAGCCGCTCGGCGTCCTCGACGAGGATGATCTGCCAGCGGCCGTTCGCCGGCGAGGTGAACGACTTGCGGACGGTGTCCCGCATGTCCCCGACCCTGATCTCGGCGCCCACCGCGGCCACCGTGCTGACGTCGGCGTGGGTGCCGACCAGCGCCGTGTGGCAGCCGTCGCAGAAGCCGCAGCCGGGGACGCCGCCGAGGGCGCGGTCGGGGCTGACGCACTGGAGGGCGGCGGCGAAGGCCCGCGCCGTCCGGGTCACCCCGGCGCCGGGCGGGCCGGTGAAGAGCCAGGCATGCGTCATGCTCGACGCCTCCGGGAGCGGGCCGTCGGCCGCCACGGCGGTGACGAACGCGTCGGCGTCCCGGGCGGCGGCGGCGAGCTGCTCGCTCACCTTCTCCTGCCCGACGAGGTCGTCCCACACGCTCATGGGTCACGCCGTCCTTCCGTCGTACTCCGCGTCCTGCACCGCCGTCCCGTCGCGCCGCCCGCCGGGGGCGCCGACGGCGTCAGCGCCTCCATTGTGCGGGGCGGCACTGACAACGCGGACAGCCCCCGGCAGCCGGGCCGGTCAGCGCCGGAACTGTCAGCGCCGGCCCCGGCCCCTGCCCCGACGCCCGTCCCCACCGTCCCGGCCATCACCGCCGTCCCGGCCATCTCCGCCGTCCCGGCGGTCATCGCCCTCGTCCCCGTGCGGTCCGAGCAGCTCGTCCGCCAGCGTCGGCAGGTCGTCCAGCGGGGTCTCCTCGGCCCAGTCGGAGCGGCGCCTGCGCGGCGGCGGGGCCTGATCGGGATCGATGCGCGGCAGCTCGCGCGTACTGTCCAGGCGTTCCCCGCCCCGGTCGGCACCGGCGTCCGGGCCGTCCTCCCGGAAGTAACCCGGCGGCACCCTGCCGGCCGGACCGCCCCCGCGTCCGGGCGGCTCGTCCCCCCGTACGGGCGGCAGCACCGCCGTCTCGTCGGCGGCACCAGGCGTCGCACCCGGCGTCACGGGCGGCAGGACCGCGGTCTCCTCGACGTCCCTCGGCTCCACCGCCGGCAGCACCGCCGTCTCGTCCGCCGCGCCCGGCGGGACCGGCGGCACGGGCAGCTCGGTCGTCACCTCGGACTCGGACTCGGATTCACCGGCCGCCCGCCGGGAACCGTCGCCGCGCGCGTGCCGGGCGTCGTCCCGGGACCCGTCCGGGCCCTCGTCCTCCCGTACCGGACGCAGTACCGCCGTGTCCTCCACCGGTCCACCGGAGGCGTTGGCCGGGGTCGCGATCGGCGTCGGCACGGTCGCCGTGTCGGAAGGGGCCGGGGGCGCCGCGGCCGGCCGGGGCCGGGGGGCGCCGGCCGCGGGCGGAGCCGTCGGACGGGGGCCCGCCGCGGCCGCGGCCGCCGCCTGCTCCGCCGCGCGGCGCGCCTCCTCGGCCCGCAGCAGGGCCTCCTCCGCCTTGCGCTGCTTCTCCAGGCGCCGGGCCTCGGCCTCGGCGCGCAGCCGTTCCTGCTCCTCGGCCTCCTTGCGGCGCCGCTCCTCCTCGGCGCGCCGCCGGGCCTCCTCCTCGGCGCGTGCCTTCTCCTCGGCGAGCAGGCGTACCCGCTCCTCCTCGGCCCTGCGCGCGGCCTCCTCCGCCCGCTGCCGGGCCTCCTCGGCCTGCCGCTCGGCCTCGCGCCGCTGCGCCTCCTCCAGCTCGCGCCGCCTGCGCTCCTCCTCCTCGGCGCGCAGCCGCTCCAGCTGTTCGAGGCGCTCGCGCTCCAGGCGCTCCTCCTCGGCCTTGCGCGCGGCTTCTTCCTCGGCCTTGCGGCGCGCTTCCTCCTCCGCCTTGCGGCGGGCCTCCTCCCGGGCCTTGATCTCGGCCTCGGACAGCGGCAGCACCTGGTCGAGCCGGTGGCGTACGACGGTGGCGACGGCCTCGGCCTCCTGGCCGGCGTCCACGACGAGGTAGCGCCCGGGGTCGGCGGCGGCCAGGGTGAGGAAACCGGAGCGCACGCGCGCGTGGAACTCGGCGGGCTCCGACTCCAGCCGGTCCGGCGCCTCGGTGAACCGCTCGCGCGCGGTCTCCGGCTCCACGTCCAGCAGGACGGTCAGGTGCGGTACGAGCCCGGCGGTCGCCCAGCGGTTGATACGGGCGATCTCGGTCGGCGACAGGTCGCGCCCGGCGCCCTGGTAGGCCACCGAGGAGTCGATGTAGCGGTCGGAGATGACGACGGCGCCCCGCTCCAGCGCGGGCCGCACGACGGTGTCGACGTGCTCGGCTCGGTCGGCGGCGTACAGCAGCGCCTCCGCGCGGTGCGACAGTCCGGCGCTGGAGACGTCCAGCAGGATGGAGCGCAGGCGCTTGCCGACCGGCGTGGCGCCCGGTTCGCGGGTGAGCACGACCTCGTGCCCCTTGCCGCGGATCCACTCGGCGAGGGCCTCGGCCTGGGTGGACTTGCCGGCGCCGTCGCCGCCCTCCAGGGCGATGAAGAAGCCGTTCGCCGCGGTCGCGGGCACCGGGTCGTCGCCGCCGAGCAGCGCGTCCCGCAGGTCGTGCCGCAACGGCACCCCGGAGCGGTCGTCGACCTTGGCCAGCACCAGCGCGGCCACCGGCAGCAGCAGGGCGCCGATCAGCATCAGCACGAAGGCGGCGCCGCCGTGGGCGAAGACGAACTTGCCGCTCTCCAGGCGGTGCGGCCCGATCGCCGCGGCCACCACGGGCGCGAGGACCGCGCCGAGCGCCACGCCGACCCGGGCGACCGCGTGCAGGTGCTCGGTGGTCCGCGCGCGGCGGGCGCTCTCGGTCTCCTGGTCGAGCAGCGCGTGCCCGGTGTTCGCGGCCACGCCCGCGCAGACGCCGGCCAGCGCCAGGAGCAGCAGCACGGTGGTGTCGTCCGGGACGAGACCGGCGGCCAGCAGGGCGACGCCCACGAAGGCGATCGACAGGGCGAGCAGCCGGCGGCGCGACAGGGACGGCAGCAGGGCGGGGGCCGTACGGATGCCGACGACGACTCCGCCGGTCAGCGCGGCCACCATCAGCCCGTACAGGACGGGGCCGCCGCCGAGGTCCTTGGCGTGCAGCACGGCCACGGCGACCGCGGCGGCCACCACGGCGGCCACGGCCGCGCAGGCGAGGACCAGCAGGGGCAGGGCGCCGGTGCGGCCCTTGTCGGTCTCGCCGCCGCTCCTGGGGCGCCTCAGTCCCTCCAGCGGCGACCGCGCGCGCGGGGTGCGCATCGCGGGCAGTTCCAGGAACGTCACCACGGACAGCGACGCGGCGAACAGTCCGGCCGCGACGTACGAGCCGAGGGCGGCCTGGTGCTGGGCGAACCAGTCGACGCCGGCGCCCAGCAGGTTGTTCAGCAGCCCGGCGACCACCAGCACCACGCCGGCCAGGGGGATCGCGACGAAGCCCGTACGCAGCGACAGGCGGCGCAGGGCGTCCATGTGGTCCGGCAGCGGCCGTACCGTCGCGCCCTCCAGGGGCGGGGCGGGCAGCAGCGCGGGGGCCGCGCTCTCCCGGCACACCGTCCAGAAGCGCTCGGCGACGCCCGTGACGAAGACGGTCACCAGGAGGTAGGCGGTCGCGTCGTCCGGCGTCCAGTCGATCCACAGGGGGGCGACGATCAGCAGCGCGGCGCGCAGCCCGTCGGCGCCGACCATCGTCCAGCGCCGGTCGAGCGGGCCGCCCTGCGAGGTGAGCGAGGTGAGCGGCCCGAGCAGCACGGCGCCGAAGAGCACCGTCGCCAGGATGCGGACGCCGAAGACGATCGCCACTGCGAACGCCACGCCCCGGTACCCGCCGCCGAAGGAGCCCACGCCGATCGCGGCCTGGACGACGAGCAGGACCAGCACCAGCAGGGCGAGATAGTCGCCGACACCCCCCACGAGCTGTGCGCTCCACAACCGCCTCAGCTGCGGCCGGCGCAGCAGGGCGCGGACGGCGCGCTCGCGGGAGTCCGCGACCAGGGCGTCGTCCGGGGCGGGGTGAGGGGCCGTTGGCTGCTCGGCTCGCGTCATGCGTTCAGCCTATCGGTCGCCACCGACAGTCCGGCGCGCCCGGCCGAACGTACGCACGCCCCGACACCGAATCGATGCCGGGGCGTTCGTTTCGCGAAGCGCGCGCGGGGCACGCCGCGGCTTCTGAGCGGGGCTCAGCCCCAGGAGGCCGCGGGCTGGTCTCACTCCTCCGAGGTCTTCGCCGCGATGGCCTTCTTCGCCGCCGTCGCCGTCTTCTTGGCGGCCGTCGCCTTCCTGGCCGCGGCGGTGGTCGTCTTGGCGGCCGCCGTCTTCTTCGTCGCCGCCGCCTTCTTGGCCGGGGCCTTCTTGGCGGCCTTCTTCGCCGTCTTCTTGGCGGGCCCCTTGGCGCGCTTCTCGGCGAGCAGCTCGTAGCCGCGCTCGGGCGTGATCTCCTCGACGCTGTCGCCGGAGCGCAGGGTCGCGTTGGTCTCGCCGTCGGTGACGTACGGCCCGAAGCGGCCGTCCTTGACGACGACGGGCTTCTCGCTGACCGGGTCGGTGCCCAGCTCCTTCAGCGGCGGCTTGGCCGCGGCCCGGCCGCGCTGCTTGGGCTGGGCGTAGATCGCCAGCGCCTCCTCCAGCGTGATCGAGAAGAGCTGCTCCTCGGAGGTGAGCGACCGCGAGTCCGTGCCCTTCTTCAGGTACGGACCGTAACGGCCGTTCTGCGCGGTGATCTCGACGCCCTCCGCGTCGGTGCCGACGACACGCGGCAGCGACATCAGCTTCAGGGCGTCGTCCAGGGTGACCGTGTCCAGGGACATCGACTTGAACAGCGAGGCCGTCCGCGGCTTCACGGCGTTCTTGCCGGTCTTCGGGGTGCCCTCGGGGAGCACCTCGGTGACGTACGGCCCGTAGCGGCCGTCCTTGGCGACGATGGCGTGGCCGGTGGCCGGGTCGGTGCCCAGCTCGAAGTCGCCGCTGGGCTTGGCGAGGAGTTCCTCGGCCAGCTCGACGGAGAGCTCGTCGGGGGCCAGGTCCTCGGGGACGTCGGCGCGCTGGTGGTTCTCGGCGTCCTTCTCGCCGCGCTCGACGTAGGGGCCGTAGCGCCCGACGCGCAGCACGATGTCGTTGCCGACGGGGAAGGAGGACACCTCGCGCGCGTCGATCGCGCCGAGGTCGGTCACCAGCTCCTTGAGGCCGCCGAGGTGGTCCCCGTCGCCGTTGCCCGCGTCGGCCGCGCCGCCGGCGCCGCCCGCGCCCTCACCGAAGTAGAAGCGGCGCAGCCACGGCACCGACTGGGCCTCGCCGCGCGCGATGGCGTCGAGGTCGTCCTCCATCTTGGCGGTGAAGTCGTAGTCGACGAGCCGCCCGAAGTGCTTCTCCAGGAGGTTGACGACGGCGAAGGAGAGGAAGGACGGGACGAGGGCGGTGCCCTTCTTGAAGACGTAGCCGCGGTCCAGGATGGTGCCGAGGATCGACGCGTACGTCGACGGGCGGCCGATCTCGCGCTCCTCCAGCTCCTTGACCAGCGAGGCCTCGGTGTAGCGGGCCGGGGGCTTGGTGGCGTGCCCGTCGACCGTGACCTGCTCGGCGCTCAGCGCGTCGCCCTCGGCGACCTGGGGCAGGCGGCGCTCGCGGTCGTCCAGCTCGGCGTTGGGGTCGTCGGCGCCCTCGACGTACGCCTTGAGGAAGCCGTGGAACGTGATGGTCTTGCCGGAGGCGCTGAACTCGGCGTCCCGGCCGTCGGAGGCGGTGCCGCCGATCTTGACGGTGACGCTGTTGCCGGTCGCGTCCTTCATCTGGGAGGCGACGGTCCGCTTCCAGATCAGCTCGTACAGCTTGAACTGGTCGCCGGTCAGGCCGGTCTCGGCGGGCGTGCGGAAACGATCACCCGAGGGCCGGATCGCCTCGTGCGCCTCCTGCGCGTTCTTGACCTTGCCGGCGTACGTCCGCGGCTGCGCGGGCAGGTAGTCGGCGCCGTACAGCTGCGTGACCTGGGCGCGGGCGGCGGTGATCGCCGTGTCGCTCAGGGTCGTCGAGTCCGTACGCATGTAGGTGATGTAGCCGTTCTCGTACAGCTTCTGGGCGACCTGCATGGTCGCCTTGGCGCCGAAGCCCAGCTTCCTGGAGGCTTCCTGCTGCAGCGTCGTCGTACGGAACGGGGCGTACGGCGAGCGGCGGTACGGCTTGGACTCGACCGAGCGGACCGCGAAGCGCGTGTTCTCCAGCGCGGCGGCGAGCGCGCGGGCGTTCGCCTCGTCGAGGTGGAGGGTGTTCGCGCTCTTGAGCTGCCCCAGGGAGTCGAAGTCGCGGCCCTGCGCGACACGCCGTCCGTCGACGCTCTGGAGGCGCGCGACCAGGGACGACGGGTCGGAGGCGTCTCCCGCACGGCCCGTGGCGAAGGTGCCCGTCAGGTCCCAGTACTCGGCGGAGCGGAAGGCGATGCGCTCGCGTTCCCGCTCGACGACGAGACGGGTGGCGACGGACTGGACGCGGCCCGCCGACAGCTTCGGCATGACCTTCTTCCACAGGACCGGCGAGACCTCGTAGCCGTAGAGGCGGTCGAGGATGCGTCGGGTCTCCTGGGCGTCGACGAGCTTCTGGTTGAGCTGGCGCGGGTTGGCGACGGCGGCGCGGATCGCGTCCTTGGTGATCTCGTGGAACACCATGCGCTTGACCGGGATCTTCGGTTTGAGGACTTCCTGGAGGTGCCAGGCGATGGCCTCGCCCTCGCGGTCCTCATCGGTGGCGAGGAAGAGTTCGTCGGAGTCCTTCAGCAGGTCCTTGAGCTTCCTGACCTGCGCCTTCTTGTCGGCGTTGACCACATAGATCGGCTGGAAGTCGTGTTCGACGTCCACACCGAGGCGGCGGACCTCACCGGTGTACTTCTCAGGCACCTCGGCGGCGCCGCTGGGAAGGTCGCGGATGTGCCCGACGCTCGCCTCGACGACGTAGCCAGGGCCGAGATAGCCCTTGATCGTCTTCGCCTTGGCAGGCGACTCGACGATGACGAGTCGGCGGCCGCCGTTCGCGGTCTCGCTGGTCGGGGACAACTTCGCTCTTCTCTCCGGTCGACGCTGGGCCTCCCCAGGCCGTGGTCCCGGGGTCGGGTCGTTCTGTGTTTCGATCGTGACGCTGCGGAGTGTGACGGTACCTCCCGCCCCCGTGTCAAACGGGAAAAGCCCGCAACGGCCACTCGAACGGTAACCCGACGAACCCGGTTCCTGCCGCCCGGAGTGCGGACCGGCCCCGACCCGGATATCCGGAGCGCGATCCCCCGATCACCCCGAGGAAGCTGCGGCACCGGTCCGGAACCGGCCGCTCACACCTGCGCCAGGCACCACGCCCCGAGGGTCAGCGAGACCACCGCGGCGACGCTCGCGATGGTCGCCGATGCGACGGGGCTCACACCGTGCGCGACGGGCCGGCCGTGCCGTACGCGCGTCGTGGTCCACACCAGCAGACCGGCCCCGAACAGGGCGAACACCAATCCCGCGAAGACCGCCGGCCCGCTCTCCATGCCCCCGTGCCCCTTTTCGCCATCCCCCGACTTCCCGGCCTCCGGGAGGCTGGCACGCGCGCGCGGCGGGCAGGCGAACCCGAGGTGAACGGCGAGCCGCCGCCCCGGCCCCGCCCGCCGCCGGTGACTCCGTTTCCGGTACGGCGGTGGGGGCGGGGGAGGCGGAAATCACCCGGGCTTCACCCCGGCTTCTCTACGCAGGTTCGAGGAATCCCTGCTCCACCAGCAGCCGGATCTGGGCGGGCGTGCGGTCGCGCAGCGCCACCGGGTCCTCGCCGACGAGCTGGGCGATGGCGTCCAGGATGCGGCCGGCGCTCATGGTGCCGTCGCAGACGCCCGCGAAGCCGGCACCGACCGTGTCGACCCGGGTGGCCCGGCGCATGCCGCGGTTCTGGCGCAGCACGACGTGCTCGGGGTCCTCGGCGCCGGGCAGCCCGACCTGCTCCTGGACGACCTCGCCGGCCAGCGTGAAGTACGCCTCCAGCAGGGCGGCGTCGTCGTGGGCGCGCAGGTAGTCGACGCGGTCGAAGTGCGCGCGCACGGTCTCGCCGAGCGGCTGCTCGATCGGGTGCGGCCACTCCTCGGCGACGACCGACGGCTCGGCGGCCCCGGTGCGGCGCAGCGTGATCCAGCCGAAGCCGACGCCGCGCACCTTGCGCGCCTCGAACTCGTCCAGCCACGCGTCGTACCGCGCCTGGTAGGCGGCCGGGTCGCCCCGGTGGTCGCCCGCGTCCCTGAGCCACAGCTCGGCGTACTGCGTGACGTCCTGCACCTCGCGCTGCACGATCCAGGCGTCGCAGCCGCGCGGCACCCAGGAGCGCAGCCGGTCCGTCCAGTCCTCCCCCTCCACGTGCTGCCAGTTGGCGAGGAAGTGCGCGAACCCGCCCTCGCTCAGGCGCTCCCCCGTCTGCTGAACGAGCGAGCGGCACAGATCGTCCCCGCCCATCCCGCCGTCGCGGTAGGTGAGCCGGGCGCCGGGCGAGATGACGAACGGCGGGTTGGACACGATCAGGTCGTACGTCTCGTCCTCGCGCACCGGCGCGTACAGCGAGCCCTCGCGCAGGTCGGCGGCGGGCGCCCCGGACAGGGCGAGGGTGAGGGCCGTGATGTGCAGCGCGCGCGGGTTCACGTCGGTCGCCGTCACGCGCGTGGCGTGCGCGGCGGCGTGCAGGGCCTGGACGCCGGATCCGGTGCCGATGTCGAGGGCGGCGGAGACGGGGGTGCGGACGGTGAGGCCGGCCAGCGTCGTGGAGGCGCCGCCGACGCCGAGGACGACGCCCTCGGCGTGGTTGCCGATGCCGCCGGCGCCGCCGACCGCGCAGCCGAGGTCGGAGGCGATGAACCAGTCCTCGCCGCCGGGTCCGCCGTACGGCCGTACGTCCACGGTGGCCGCCACCTCGTCGTCGCCCGCGCGGACGAGCCAGCCGCTGTCCAGGCAGGCGTCCACGGGCAGAACGTCCGTCACACGCGCGTGGAGCACGGGTTGCTGGAGCAGGAAGAGCCGTACGAGCAGTTCGAGCGGCGTGTCGCCGCGCGTGGCCCGGAGCGCGGGCACGGTCTCGCTGCGCGACAGCGCCGCGTAGGCGGGGGCGCCCAGCAGCTCCAGCAGTCCGTCGGCGGTGAAGGACGCGCCGAGCACCGCGTCCCGCAGCCGGGCGGTGACGTCGGGGCGGTCGGCGGCGGGCAGGGCGGACGGCAGGGGGGACAGGCTGGCGTTACTCACTCCCCCATTGTGGCCCCGTCGTCCGGCCCCCGCCCCGCGTCCGCGTGGGGGACCGTCAGCCGGCCGTGGCCGACGGCGTCACGGAGGCCGCCTTGCAGCTCTCCTGCTTCGCCATCGCCTGGCCGACCTCGCCCTCCTCCAGGGTCTTGAGCGCGTCGCTGCCGCTCCTGCCGAGCTTGTTCAGCTCGGTGGCGATGTCCTTGAGGCCGTCGGCGAACTTCGCCTGGTCGTCGGTGTCGAGGTCCTCCACCTGCTTGCGCAGGGAGGCGTACGAGGAGGAGAGGCCGTTCAGTTCGGTGACGGCGTCCTTCTGCTTCTTCTCGCCGTCCTCGACGTCCGGGGCGCCGGCCTTCTGGACGGTGGAGCCCATCACCCTGTAGGCGTCGGACATGTCCTGGAACGCCTTCGCGTCGGTCTTCTGGACCTCGGCCGGCGTGCTGTTGTCCGAGGTCTCCTCCTGGATCGCCGCGTTGGCCGCCTCGATCTTCTTGGCCTGCGGCTGTACGCCCTCGCAGACCTGCTTCGCCCAGGAGTCCAGCTTCTCGCCGTCGTCGCTGCTGCTGCTGCATCCCGTCAGCGCCAGTACCAGTACCGCACCGCCGGACAGTGCGGCCGCGAGCTTCTTGTTCACCGGATTGGTCCCTTCCATGGCTCTCGGCCCCGGAACATACACGCCGGATGGGGGACATCCACCGGACGAACATCCATTAGGACCGTATTGCAGCCATTTGCACCAAGAGAGAGAAGGCTCACGGTGAAGGGACCGGATACGCCCGGGGCGGGCGGCCGACACGCCAACACGCACCGTCCGCCCGCCTCTTGAGCTGCGGTCCTCACGGGACCGTGGTGCTTCCCGGCGGTCCCGCTACGAAACCACCGCCGGGTCGGTCGACTTGGGCTCCCGGTCGTCGTCGTCCTCGTCGCCCATCGCGATGCCGCGCCGCTTGGAGACGTAGACCGCGGCCGCGATGATCAGGAACGCGACGACCGCGATCAGCACCCTTGTGCCGACGCTCTCGTCGGGGCCGTAGGAGAACTTGATGACGGCCGGTGCGATGAGCAGCGCGACCAGGTTCATGACCTTCAGCAGGGGGTTGATCGCGGGGCCGGCGGTGTCCTTGAAGGGGTCGCCGACCGTGTCGCCGATGACGGTGGCCTCGTGCGCCTCGCTGCCCTTGCCGCCGTAGTGGCCGTCCTCGACCAGTTTCTTGGCGTTGTCCCAGGCGCCGCCGGAGTTGGCGAGGAACACGGCCATCAGCGTGCCCGCGCCGATCGCGCCCGCCAGGAACGCGCCGAGCGCGCCGACGCCGAGCGTGAACCCGATGAAGACGGGCGCGAGCACGGCGAGCAGCCCGGGCGTGGCGAGTTCCCGCAGGGCGTCCCTCGTGCAGATGTCGACGACCTTGCCGTACTCGGGTTTCTCGCTGTAGTCCATGATCCCGGGTTTTTCCCGGAACTGCCGCCGCACCTCGTGGACCACGGCACCCGCCGACCGCGACACCGCGTTGATCGCCAGCCCCGAGAAGAGGAAGACGACCGCCGCGCCGGCGATGAGGCCGACGAGGTTGTTGGGCTGCGAGATGTCCATCATCAGGCTCATCGGCGCGCCCTCGCCGCTGAGCTTCTCGCCCACGTCCGCCGCGCCGGTGGTGATGGCGTCGCGGTACGACCCGAAGAGGGCGGCGGCCGCGAGGACGGCGGTGGCGATGGCGATGCCCTTGGTGATGGCCTTGGTGGTGTTGCCGACCGCGTCGAGGTCGGTGAGTACCTGGGCACCGGCGCCCTCGACGTCGCCGGACATCTCGGCGATGCCCTGCGCGTTGTCGGAGACCGGGCCGAAGGTGTCCATCGCGACGATGACGCCGACCGTGGTGAGCAGTCCGGTGCCGGCCAGCGCCACCGCGAACAGCGCCAGCATGATGGAGGCGCCGCCGAGCAGGAAGGCGCCGTAGACGCCGAGGCCGATCAGCAGGGCGGTGTAGACGGCGGATTCGAGGCCGAGCGAGATACCGGCGAGGACGACGGTGGCGGGGCCGGTGAGCGAGGACTTGCCGATGTCCCTGACGGGGCGCCGGGTGGTCTCGGTGAAGTAGCCGGTGAGCTGCTGGATCAGGGCGGCGAGCACGATGCCGATGGCCACCGCGACCAGCGCGAGGATCCGCGGGTCACCGCTCTTGGCGGCGATCGCGGCGTCGGTGACGCCGTCCAGCTCGGAGTACTTGCCCGGCAGGTAGACGAAGACGGCCACCGCCACCAGCACCAGCGAGATCACCGCGGAGAGGAAGAAGCCCCGGTTGATCGCGCTCATGCCGCTGCGGTCGGACCGGCGGGGCGCCACCGCGAAGATGCCGATCATGGCGGTGAGCACGCCGATCGCCGGGACCAGCAGCGGGAACGCCAGCCCGGCGTCACCGAAGGCCACCTTGCCGAGGATCAGCGCGGCCACCAGCGTCACGGCGTACGACTCGAAGAGGTCGGCGGCCATGCCCGCGCAGTCGCCGACGTTGTCGCCCACGTTGTCCGCGATGGTCGCGGCATTGCGCGGATCGTCCTCCGGGATGCCCTGTTCGACCTTGCCGACCAGGTCGGCGCCGACGTCCGCGGCCTTGGTGAAGATGCCGCCGCCGACCCGCATGAACATCGCGATCAGCGCGGCACCGAGGCCGAATCCCTCCAGCACCTTCGGCGCGTCGGCCGCGTAGACCAGCACCACGCAGCAGGCGCCCAGCAGGCCGAGCCCCACCGTGAACATGCCGACCACGCCACCCGTGCGGAATGCGATCTTCGTCGCCCGGTGCGAGACGAGGGTGAGATCCTTTTCCGGTTCTCCCGGGGCCGGCGTCGCTTCCCGCGCCGCCGCGGCGACGCGCACATTGCTGCGTACGGCGAGCCACATGCCGATATATCCGGTGGCTGCCGAGAACCCCGCGCCGATCAGGAAGAAGATCGATCGTCCGGCACGCTGATTCCAGTCGTCCGCGGGCAGCAGCATGAGCAGAAAGAACACGACGACGGCGAATACGCCGAGCGTGCGCAGTTGCCTGGCCAGATAGGCGTTGGCACCTTCCTGGACGGCCGCCGCGATCTTCTTCATGCTGTCGGTCCCCTCGCCCGCCGCGAGCACCTGGCGCACCAGGATGCCGGCGAGGACCAGCGCGGCCAGCGCGACGGCGGCGATGGCCCCGACGAGCGCGCGGTTCCCGTCGGCCAGTTCGGCGGCGGCCAGGATCTGATGAGAGGTGGAAAGCTCCGCCATTCGTCCTCCTTGACGCTTGGGCTGAGCTCAAGATGTGGACGGGATTGTAGGGACCGGAACCCGATCAAAACAGTGCACGCCAAAAGGAAATAGCCTGTCAACCGGAAGGGCGTGGGGCGTAGTAATGCCCTTCCGGCATTAATGCGTGATCGTTTTCGTGACACCGACCGTGATCCCTTTATTCACGCGATTGATCGTGAATGAATTCACTTGAGACCCGCACGGCATTGCACGGCATTGCACGGCACCACTGTATGTCCGCACATGACAAAGGGCCCCGTGCGACGGGGCCCTTCGGGTGACGCGAGTGGTTCGGGTGGGGGTCAGACGGGCGGCAGCACCGCCGGCGCGGTCGGCCAGGTCATGCGGATGAGTCCGCCGTCCTCGCCGGCCTTCACCTCCACGTCGTCGACGAGGCCGCTGATGACCGCGAGGCCCATCTCGTCCTCCTCGGCGTCCGGGTCGTCGGCGGCGTCCGCCGAGGTCCGGACCCCGGGGACGGCGTGCGGCGCCTCGTCGCCGACCTCGATGGAGAACTGCTTCTCCTCCTCGATCAGCGACACCTTGACCGGCGCCGTGATGCCGACGTGCTGATGCAGGCCCACGGCCCGGGTGCAGGCCTCGCCGACGGCGAGCCTGACCTCGTCGAGGACGGCCTCGTCCACTCCGGCCCTGCGCGCCACCGCGGCCGCCACCAGACGGGCGGTGCGGACATGCTCGGGCAGCGCGCTGAAGCGGAGCTCGACGGTGGCCATGCATCCCCTCCACAACTACGGACGTACTGTCGGGGGTCCGGGCCGCCGACAGCCCGGACCCCCCATGCTCTATCGCCGTTCCGGGCCCGCGGGCCCGGAACCGGTCGTCAGTCGGTGGCCGCCACCGCTTCCTCGACCGAGGTGTGGATCGGGAACACCTTGGTGAGGCCGGTGATACGGAAGATCTTGAGAATGCGCTCCTGGTTGCAGACCAGGCGCAGCGAGCCCTCGTGGGCACGCACCCGCTTCAGTCCGCCGACCAGCACGCCGAGCCCGGTGGAGTCGAGGAAGTCCACGCCCTCCATGTCGACGACGAGGTGGAAACTCCCGTCGTTCACGAGCTCGACCAGCTGCTCACGCAGCTTGGGCGCGGTGTATACGTCAATTTCGCCACCGACCTCGACGACCGTACGATCGCCGACGGTACGGGTCGACAGGGACAGGTCCACGGATCCTCCAGCACCTTGCTATCGAGCGGTCGTCCATCGGGACACCTCGGCTTGAAGCCCCCGGGACGGTTCGCCAGCCGCGATGGCATTCAATCACTTACCGGCAGGCGTGCACGACGCCTTGGTCCCATTGTCCGTCACGCCAGTGACAGACTCGATGCCGATGGCCAAGAATCACCGATCCGATCGACCCCCGGCGGAGCCCGGCTCCCGGCCGGATCCGGGCATGCTCCTGGACCGGCTCGCCTCGGGTTCGAACCGGGCTGCGCGCATCACTCATACGGAGCACTTGCCCCCGCGTGCGGGCCGTCATGCCCTCTGGCCGGACCGGATTCGTCCGGAGGTCCTCGCGGCGGTGCGGACGGCGGGCATCGAACACCCCTGGTCCCACCAGGCACGCGTCGCCGAGCACGCCCTGGACGGCGACTCGGTGGTCGTCGCCACCGGCACCGCGTCCGGCAAGTCCCTGGCGTACCTCGTGCCGGTGCTGTCGCGGCTCGTGGACGGCTCCGAGGCCCCGAACGGACGGGGCGCGACCGCCCTCTACCTCGCCCCGACCAAGGCGCTGGCGGCCGATCAGTGCCGCGCCGTGAAGGAACTCGCGCACCCTCTCGGCGCATCCGTTCGAGCCGCGGTGTACGACGGCGACACGCCGGTCGAGGAACGCGAGTGGATCCGCCAGTACGGCACCTACGTCCTGACCAACCCGGACATGCTGCACCGCGGCATCCTGCCCTCCCACCCCCGCTGGGCCCCCTTCCTGAAGGCGCTGAAGTACGTCGTCATCGACGAGTGCCACACCTACCGCGGCGTCTTCGGCTCCCATGTCGCCCAGGTGCTGCGCAGACTGCGCCGGCTGTGCGCCCGCTACGGCGCGTCGCCGGTCTTCCTCCTCGCCTCCGCCACCGCCGCCGAGCCCGCGGTCGCCGCCCGCCGGCTCACCGGGCTGCCGGTGGTCGAGGTCGCCGACGACGCCTCGCCGCGCGGTGAACTGGTGTTCGCCCTGTGGGAGCCGCCGCTGACCGAGCTGGAGGGCGAGAAGGGCGCGCCGGTCCGCCGCACGGCCACCGCCGAGGCCGCCGACCTGCTCACCGACCTCACCGTGCAGGGCATGCGTTCGATCACCTTCGTCCGCTCCCGGCGCGGCGCCGAGCTGATCTCGGTGATCGCCCAGGAGCGCCTGGCCGAGGTCGACCGCTCCCTGCCCCGGCGGGTGGCCGCCTACCGGGGCGGCTACCTCCCCGAGGAGCGCCGCGCCCTGGAAGGGGCGCTGCACTCCGGCGAGCTCCTCGGCCTCGCCGCCACCAACGCCCTCGAACTCGGCCTGGACATCTCCGGCCTCGACGCCGTCGTCATCGCCGGCTACCCGGGCACGCGTGCCTCCCTGTGGCAGCAGGCGGGCCGGGCGGGCCGCGCGGGCCAGGGCGCCCTCGCGGTACTGGTCGCCCGCGACGACCCTTTGGACACCTTCCTGGTCCACCACCCCGAGGCCCTGTTCGACCAGCCCGTCGAGTCCACGGTCCTCGACCCCGACAACCCGTACGTCCTCGCCCCGCACCTGTGCGCGGCGGCGGCCGAGCTGCCCCTGACCGAGGAGGACCTGAAGCTCTTCGGCCCCGCCTGCGAGGAGCTGCTGCCCCAGCTGGAGGCGGCGCGGCTGCTGCGCCGGCGGACCCGGGCCTGGCACTGGACACGCCGGGAACGGGCCGCCGACCTCACCGACATCCGCGGGGAGGGCGGGCGTCCGGTCCAGGTCGTCGAGGCCGGGACGGGGCGCCTGCTGGGCACGGTGGACGCCGGTGCGGCCCATACGAGCGTCCACGAGGGGGCCGTCCACCTCCACCAGGGGCGCACCTATCTCGTCCGGTCGCTGGACCTGGAGGACTCCGTCGCCCTCGTCGAGCAGGCGACGCCCGCCTACTCGACGGTCGCCCGCGACACGACCGCGATCTCCGTCCTGGAGACCGACATCGAGGTCCCCTGGGGCGACGGACGCCTGTGCTACGGCTCCGTCGAGGTCACCAACCAAGTGGTCTCCTTCCTGCGCCGGCGCCTGATCACCGGCGAGGTCCTGGGCGAGACGAAGCTCGACCTCCCTCCGCGTACGCTGCGCACCCGCGCGGTGTGGTGGACGGTCACCGAGGACCAGTTGGACGCGGCCCGGATCAACCCGGAGATCCTCGGCGGGGCCCTGCACGCCGCCGAGCACGCCTCCATCGGCTTGCTGCCGCTCTTCGCGACCTGCGACCGCTGGGACATCGGCGGCGTGTCGGTCCCCCTGCACCCCGACACGCTCCTGCCGACCGTCTTCGTCTACGACGGCCACCCAGGCGGCGCGGGCTTCGCCGAGCGCGCCTTCCACACGGCCCGCGACTGGCTCACCGCCACCCGTGAGGCCATCGCCTCCTGCGAATGCGACGCCGGCTGCCCGTCCTGCATCCAGTCCCCCAAGTGCGGCAACGGCAACGACCCGCTGCACAAACGGGGGGCGGTGCGGCTGCTCACGGTGCTGCTGCGGGGGGCGGAGGCGGCGCAGGGGGCGGGGCCTTCGGGGGATCCGCCGGCGGATCCGTCAGGAGGTCCGTCAGCTTGAGGGGTCGGCCCCGGCCGCCGGGGGCACGGGTGCCGGAAGCGGCGGCGCGGGGGGCGCGGGGGCCGTGCCCGCCGGTACGTCCGCCGCCGGGCCCGCCCTCGCCCGGACCTCCGCCGCGAACGGCCCCCGGCCCGAGGCCGCCGTCACGTCGGAGACCTGCCCGGTGAGCACGCACCGCACCAGCCGCGCCCCCTGGGCCCGGGCGACCCGGTCCGCCGTGGCACACGCCCCGATACCGCCCCGCGCCCAGTGGTCGGCCGCCGCGAGCGCCGCCAGGTCCGCGCCCCCGGCCGCCCGGTGCCGGGCCACGACGGCCTGACCCAGCGCCAGCACGATGCCGAACACCACACACAGCATGGCGATGGCGCCGACGCTCCAGACGGTGGCCGAGCCCTCGTCGGTGGCCCGTCGGCGGACGAAGCCGTGGCCGACGCGCCCGGCAGGCCACCACCCGGGCCTCCCGCCCCGCATCACGGCTCCACCTCCGCCGCCTGGCCCGCCCGCTGCCCCACCGTCTGTTCCGCCGTTCGCCCCACCGCTTGTTCCGCCGAGGCCACGGCCTCCTCCCGTACCTCGAAGGGCAGCCCGTGCAGTGCCGGAGGATCGGCCACCACGGTCACGCGGACCAGATCCGCGTCCCGGCCGACCGTCACCCGTGCCCCGCGCGGTGCCGCCTCGCGCGCCACCTCCTCGACGGCGTCGGTCGAGTCCTGGCGGGCCGCCGCACGGGCACCCGCCCGGGCCGCGTCCACGCACTGGATCTGGGCGGCCACCACCAGCAGCCCCCACACCAGGGCCATCGCGAACAACACCAGCACCGGCAGCACCACAGCGGTCTCCGCCGTCACGAACCCGCGATCGGAGCGGCAGCCGCGGGCTCTCCCGCCCCGCTCACATCCGCGCATCGAGGGCCCGTTTCACGATGCCCTGCAACTCCGCGTTGACCGCCCCGCTCGTCACGACCTTGTAGAGCACCACGGCGAACGCCACCGCCGCCACGATCCCCATCGCGTACTCCGACGTGACCATTCCCGAGTCCCGCCCCACGGCCCGTCGCCGCAGTGCCGTACCCACTCCGCACACCAGGGCACACAGCCGTGCCCGTACCACCTGATACATCGCAACCCCCGTAAGGTCCGCTTCCGTCACTTGCTTCCGCCACTCACTGCTGGTCTCTGGATCGATCACTCCGCGCGCATCAGCCACCACCTCCTCCCCCGTCTCCCAGCACCCCGCCGGCGAGCCCGATGACGACCGGCAGGACGCCCACCGCGATGAACGCGGGCAGGAAGCACAGCCCCACCGGGGCGGTGACCATGACGCCCGCCCGGCGGGCCCGGGCCGTCGTCGTACGGGACCGGTCTGCGCGGGCCTGGGCGGCGAGCCGGGCGACCGGACCGGCGGCCGGGAGGCCGGACACGTCGGCCCGTTCCAGCAGCCGCGCCAAGGGTCCGGCGCCCGGGATCACGGCCAACCGGCGCCAGGCTCCGTCCGGTTCGCCGCCGAGGCGTACCTCCGCCGCCCCGCGTTCCAGCGCCTCTCCGACGGGCCCGCCCAGGGCATCGCCCACCGCGTGCGCCGCGGCCACCGGACTCGCGCCGGCCGCGATGCAGGCGGCCAGCAGATCCGCGGCCAGCGGGAGTTGGCCTGCCGCTTCCGCCGCGGCGCTCGCCGCCGCGTCCGTACCGGCGGCCGAGCGCCGGGTACGCCAGCGCCACAGCGCGGCCGCGCCCGCCACCCCCGCCACGACCCCGGCAACGCCCCCGATCAGTGCCCACCCGGCACCCACCGTGCCCACCAGGGGCAGCCAATCCCGTACGGCGCCCAGGACTTCGGCCCGGCCCGGGCCGGCACCGGCACCGGCACCAGCACCGGCACCGGTACCGGCAGGGTCCGGCGGCGCGAGCAGCCCGGTGAGGCGTCTGCGCACCGTCCGCTGCCGCCGCGCGGCTCCCGTCCCCCGCGCCAGCCAGCCGACGACCAGTACCGCCCCCACCACTGCCCCCAGCCTGTGGACGACGTCCCCGTTCACGACACCGCCTCCGCTCCCCGCACGATCCGCGTCACCCACCACACGCCCAGGGCCTCCAGGACTCCGCCGGCCAGCAGGCAGCCCAGCCCGGCTCCGGTGTGCAGCAGCACGTGCAGCGGGTCGGCCCCGAGGGCGACACCGAGCAGGAGCCCGAGGGCCGGCAGGCCGGCGAGCATCACCGCCGTGGCACGCGCACCCGCCAACTGGGCCCGCAGGTCGGCACGCTGGTCCCGCTCGGCACGCAGCGCGCCCTCCAACCGGTCGAGCCCCGCCGCGAGCCCCGCGCCCTGGTCGACGGCGACCCGCCAGCACGCGGCGAGCCCTCTCAAGCCCTCGGCACCCGGCTGCCGTGCGGCCACCGCGAGCGCCCCCGGGACGTCCCCGCCGAACCGGGCCGCCGCCAGCACCGTCGCCTGCGCGTCGCCGAGCCCCGCGGAGTCGTGCGCGGCGCACAGCAGCGCCTCGCCCGGCTGGCGCCCCGCCCGTACCTCACCGGCGAGCGTCCCGCACAGCGCGATCACGGCGTCCTGACGGCGATCCCGGTCCCGTCCCGCCCGCGCCGCCAGCCGCGTCCGCCGCAGCACCGGCACGCCGGCCGCGCCCGCGAGGAGCGGCAGCACGGACTGCCCCAGCAGGGCCAGCACCAGCCCGGCGACCGGCGCCCACCACTCCGCCCTCACCCGGCCGCGGAGTCGCCGCAGTCCGTCGGTCACCCGGCGCGCCGGGGAGGGCGGACCGGTACCGGCCGTCCCGCTCCCGGCGAGCACCAGCCGCGCCCGCCGTACGCCGGAGTGCCAGCCGCCCGCGAGCCACGCCGCCGCCCCCAGGCACCCGAGCGCCATGCCCGTCAGCAGCTCGGTCCCGCTCACCCGCCCGCCTCCCCTGCCACGGTTCGCGCCTCGAACCCGTCACCGCGCAGCAGCTCCCGCAACCGCTCCCATCCGCGCTCCGCCACGAAGGCCCGCGCACCCCACCGCAGCGCCGGCACCGTCCGCACCAGCCCCGAGGGGTCCCGTTCCAGGACGTGCACCTCGGCGATACGGCGCCGTCCCGTCCGGTCGCGCACCAGGTGCAGGACCACCGAGAGCGCCGCCGCGAGCTGGCTGTGCAGGGCGGCGCGGTCCAGCCCCGCGGCCGTACCGAGCGCCTCCAACCGGGCCGGCACATCGGCGGCGGCGTTGGCGTGCACCGTCCCGCAGCCGCCCTCGTGGCCGGTGTTCAGCGCCGCGAGGAGATGGACCACCTCGGGGCCGCGCACCTCGCCCACGACCAGCCGGTCCGGGCGCATGCGCAGCGCCTGGCGCACCAGGTCCTCCAGGGTGACCAGCCCGGCGCCCTCCTGGTTGGCGGGTCTGGTCTCCAGGCGGACCACATGCGGATGGTCCGGGCGCAGTTCCGCCGAATCCTCGGCCAGTACGATGCGCTCGGCCGGCCCGACGAGCCCGAGCAGCGCGCTGAGCAGTGTCGTCTTGCCGGTGCCGGTACCGCCGCTGACCAGGAAGGACAGGCGGGCCCGCAGCAGGGCGCGCAGCACCCGGTCGCCGCCCGGCGGCATGGTGCCCGCCGCCGTCAGCTCGTCGAGCGTGAACGCGCGCGGCCGTACGACACGCAGGGACAGGCAGGTGCAGCCCACGGCGACCGGAGGCAGCACCGCGTGCAGCCGGGTGCCGTCGGGGAGCCTGGCGTCCACCCACGGCCGGGCGTCGTCCAGCCGCCGCCCGGCGACGGTGGCGAGGCGCTGCGCGAGCCGCCGTACCGCCCCCGCGTCCGGGAAGGACACCGACGACAGCTCCAGGCCGCCGCCCCGGTCCACCCAGACCCGGTCCGGAGCGGACACCAGGACGTCCGTCACCGACGGGTCGGCGAGCAGCGGTTCCAGGGGCCCGCTGCCGACGAGTTCCGATCTGAGCTGCTCGGCGGCGCCCAGGATCTCAGCGTCCCCGAGCACCCGGCCCTGCTCCCGCAGCGCCTGCGCCACCCGCGCGGGTGTCGGTTCCGCCCCGCTCTCGGCGAGCCACCGCCGCACACCGTCGAGCATCCCGGAGCCGGGCGGAGGATCCGCACCCCTCGGACTTCGCACGACGGAGCCTGCCGTCCTGGGAGCCGGGGCCGGTACCGCCCCGGCAGACGTACGACCCGCCCAGCCCGGGACGGTGAGCGCGCTCACCGGCCCACGATCGTCCCGGGCACGCCCCACCGGCACCGCAAGCACCCCACCGGGCTCCTTCACCGACACCGCACCCACCCCGAGCCGCCTCCTCCCTCCGATCACCTGCGCCACACCACCGGCCACCTGCACGCCACCACCGACCACCTCGGCCACACCACCGACCGTCTCAGCCACACCACCGACCACCTGCACGCCACCGCCAACCCCCTCCGCCACACCCCCGACCACCTGCACGGCACCGCCGACCCCCTCAGCCACACCACCGGCCAGCGCCGTCACGCGATCCGCCGCCGACGCCCTCACGTCGCCCCCTCCGTCTCCGCCAGCGCCCGCTCCCAGAACTCGCGGCAGAAGCGCGCCAGCGGACCGCGGGCGGATGATCCCGGTGGGCGTCTGTTCTCCGTGGCGCGCAGGAGCCCGGGTTCGACCGGCACCTCTCCGGCCAGGGGCAGTCCGAGCAGGCGGGCCACCTCGCGGTCGTCGAGCCCGGAGGTGTACGGCCCGCGTACCGCCACCCGGAGGTCGCGCAGGACCATGCCGACCGCGGCCGCCACCCGGGCCGCCGCGGCGACGGCACGCAGTTCGGCCGGGACGACGAGGAGCCCCATGTCGAGCTGGGCGAGCACCTCGGCGGCCCCGTCGTCGATCCGGCGCGGCAGGTCGACGACGACGGTGCCGCCCCTGCGCCGCGCCGCCGCGAGCACCGCCCGTACGGCGGGCGGCGGTACCGCGACGCAGTCGCCCCGGTCCCAGCTCAGTACGCGCAGCGAATGCAGCTCGGGCAGGGACTCCTCCAGGGCGCCGCCGCCGACCCGGCCCCGCGAGGCCGCGAACGCCGGCCACCTCAGCCCGTCGGCCGTCTCACCGCCGAGCAGGACGTCGAGGCCGCCGCCCAGCGGATCGGCGTCCACCAGGAGGCTGCGCTGCCCCTCCCGGGCAGAGGTGACGGCGAGCGCGCAGGCCAGCGTGGACGCGCCCGCGCCGCCCCGGCCGCCGATGACGCCCACGGTGAGAGCGGGCCGGCCGACGCCTTCGACGACGTCGGCGATGCGGTCGACCAGCCACTGCTCGCCGTCGGGCAGCATCAGGACGTGGTCGGCGCCGATCTCGACGGCCCGTTGCCAGACGCCCGAGTCGTCCTGGTCGCGGCCCACGAGGACCACGCCCCGCCTCCGCACGGCCCCGCGCATCCGCCGCGCCGCGTCGTCCCCGACGAGCACGAGAGGCGCCGTCTCCCAGCCCGTCCGCCGGGCTGGCAAGGAAGAGGCCGAGGCCGCCCCCGAGACTCCAGAGGTCCCAGAAGCCCCGTAGGCCCCGGAGCCCGTGGACGCCGCCGGCACCGAATGCCGTACCTCCGGCGTGGCCCCGGCCGCCGCGCACAGGCGCAGCAGATCGTCGAGGAGGTCGGTGTCCTCGGTGACGATCAGCGGGCCGCCGGGCCGTCCTCCGGAGGCGGGCGGCGGGTCGTGAGTAATGGTTCCGGTCATGGCTGCTTCCCCGTTCGTCGCTACTGCCGACAAGAGGCGTCTGGGAAAAGGCCCCGCCGTAGAAGTGGGCGCGGCCCGGACGCGTGGGAATCACGATGCGCGGATCCGGAAAACCATGTGGATCTTGGTCGGAATCTGTGGACAACTCAAAGGCCTGTGAATATCGCCGTCACCCGAACCGGTGAGTCCCGACCCGCCCCAGACTGCCTCCGCCCCCACCCGGACCGTGCCGCCCGCCCTCCCCTTCCACGCCCGCGTGCTACTCCCGCAGAGCAGCGTGACGACTACCCTGCGTTACCGATCAAGGCATGGCAAAACCAGCACTCCGTGCCGCCGACAGCACCCGGCACTGATCGCAGGGGAGCAAAAACCCACCCGGACATGCGACGACCCCCGCCGGGGGGGAGAGCGGGGGTCGTCTCCACGGCCGACTCGGGGGGGGAGGAGTCGGACCGGGTTAGCACGGTCGCGAACGATCCGTGACTTCAATGGTGTACCCGAGAGCCCTCTCAGGCAAACCCACGCGCCCCAGCTTACGCCGAATGGGCTGCGCCTATGCTCAGGGTCGTGGAAAACCACTCCTCGCGCCCCTCCATGCCCCGCACGGCGGCCTTCTTCGACCTGGACAAGACGGTCATTGCGAAGTCGAGCACGCTCACCTTCAGCAAGTCGTTCTACCAAGGCGGGCTGATCAACCGCAGGGCCGTGTTGCGTACCGCGTATGCCCAGTTCGTCTTCCTCGCCGGCGGCGCCGATCACGACCAGATGGAGCGGATGCGCCAGTACCTCTCCGCCCTCTGCCGCGGCTGGAACGTCCAGTTGGTCAAGGAACTCGTCGCCGAGACCCTGCACGACCTGATCGACCCGATCATCTACGACGAGGCCGCCTCCCTGATCGAGGAGCACCACACCGCCGGACGCGACGTCGTGATCGTGTCCACGTCGGGCGCCGAGGTCGTCGAGCCGATCGGTGAACTGCTCGGCGCCGACCGGGTGGTGGCCACCCGCATGGTCGTCGGCGACGACGGCTGCTTCACCGGCGAGGTGGAGTACTACGCGTACGGCCCGACCAAGGCGGAGGCGGTACGGGAGCTGGCCGAGTCCGAGGGGTACGACCTGTCCCGCTGTTACGCCTACAGCGATTCGGCGACCGACCTGCCGATGCTGGAGTCCGTCGGCCACCCCCACGCGGTCAACCCGGACCGGGTGCTGCGCCGCGAGGCACTCGCGCGCGAGTGGCCGATTCTCGATTTCCACCGTCCGGTACGGCTCAAGAAGCGGATCCGGGGCTTCTCCGTACCGCCGCGCCCGGCGCTCGTCGTCGCCGCAGCGGTAGGGGCGGCCGCGGCCACGGCGGGGCTCGTCTGGTACGCGAGCCGGCGGCGCGTCCCGGCGGCGTGATTCCCGAGGGCTCGCCGCGACACCCCTTTACGTGCGTATGAGCGCAAAAAGTAAAGAAGTGCGGCGGCCCCTTCCGCTTGTTGGGCGCCGGGAGTACAAAGGAGTCGACGGCCCGCGAGACCAAGGACATCCGAGAGGATCACCTTAGAAACGCATTTGGCCCCACGGACCGAGCATGGACATCGGGCACCCACGCGACGTCGACCCGTCGATTACGGGCCAGCCGCACCAGGTGACGGGCAAAGAACCCGACCTGATGGGCAACATATCGAGGACGCTTGGTAACTCGGTGGCCATGCCAGCGGCGGTACGAGTACTCGTACCGCCGCATTTACGTGCCGGCGCCGGGCGACCGCCTCCGCGCGGCTCCTTCGCCCAGTGCGCTCTCTCTTACGCCGCGCCCCGCTGGAGGGCCTCGCACACCGCCGTCGACTCGCGTGCCCCCAGGGCGACCGCCTTGCCGCAGTGGTCGATCCAGGCGGCCATGCCCTCGGGGGTGCCGGAGACATAGCCGTCGAGCGCCGCGAGGTAGGCCGTGCGGCCCAGTTCGGCATGGCCGACCTCGGCCGGGCAGACCGACTTGGGGTCGAGGCCGCTGCCGATGAGGACGATGCGCTCGGCCGCGCGCGCGATCAGACCGTTGCGCGAGGTGAAGGGGCGCAGCGCCAGCAGCTCGCCGTGCACCACGGCGGCCGTCACCAGCGCCGGCGCGGAACCGCCCGCCCGCACCAGCCCGGCCAGGCCGTCCAGCCTGCCGTGCGCCTCCGCGGCGTCGGGCAGCGGCAGCTCGACGAGCGGTTCGTCGACCGGCTCGCCCGCCTGACGCGGGCGCCCCACCTGGTCCACCCGGCCCACCTGGTCCACCTGATCCGCCTGACCGGCCTGGTCCGCCCGGCCCCCCGCGCCACCGGCCGCCACCAGGTGCAGCCGGGCCAGCACCCGCAGGGGCGACTGGCGCCAGACGGACAGCAGCTGCCCCGCCTCGGCGGTCAGCCGCAGCGCCGCGCCCACCGCGCGCGCCTCGTCGTCGCCACCGAAGTCGGAGCGCCTGCGCACCTCCTCCAGGGCCCAGTCCGCCCCGGCTAGCGCCGCCGAGCCCCGGGCGCCGCGCAGGGCCGCCTCGGAGGTGATCTCGTTGCTGCGGCGCCGCATGATCCGGTGGCCGTAGACCCGGTCCACGGCCTTGCGCACGGACTCCACGGACTCGGCCACGCCGGGCAGTGCGCCCAGGGCCGCGAGCGGATCGGCGGTCGCGCCTGTCGTACTCATGAGTACGACCCTACGCATCTCGGCGCCGGACCCCACGAATGAGTGGTCTTCTTCACGTACCGCCCAGCTCACATGCCACTTACAGCTATCGATCCACTACGCTTGGTGAACATGAAAATTGCTTTCGTCGGGAAGGGCGGCAGCGGCAAGACCACCCTGTCCTCCCTGTTCATCCGTCATCTCGCCGCCACTGGCGCGCCCGTCGTCGCCGTCGACGCCGACATCAACCAGCACCTGGGGGCCGCGCTGGGCCTGGACGAGGCCGAGGCGGCCGCGCTGCCCGCGCTGGGCGAGCACCTCCCGCTGATCAAGGAGCACCTGCGCGGCAGCAACCCGCGCATCGCCTCCGTCGAAAAGATGATCAAGACGACGCCGCCCGGCGAGGGCTCGCGCCTGCTGCGGGTGCGCGATGACAACCCGGTCTACGACGCCTGTGCCCGGCCGGTGGAACTCGACGGCGGGGCCGTCCGCCTGATGGTCACCGGGCCCTTCACGGACGCCGACCTCGGGGTGGCCTGCTACCACTCCAAGACGGGCGCGGTGGAGCTGTGTCTAAATCACCTGGTCGACGGCCGTGACGAGTACGTCGTGGTCGACATGACGGCGGGTTCGGACTCGTTCGCCTCCGGCATGTTCACCCGCTTCGACCTCACGTTCCTGGTCGCCGAGCCCACCCGCAAGGGAGTCTCCGTCTACCGCCAGTACAAGGAGTACGCCCGCGACTTCGGCGTGGCGCTCAAGGTCGTCGGCAACAAGGTGCAGGGGCCGGACGACCTCGACTTCCTGCGCGAGCAGGTCGGGGACGACCTGCTGGTCACCGTCGGGCACTCGGACTGGGTGCGCGCCATGGAGAAGGGCCGGCCGCCCCGGTTCGAGCTCCTGGAGGAGGTCAACCGCCGTGCGCTGACCGCCTTGCACACGGCCGTCGACGCGACGTACGAGGTGCGCGACTGGGAGCGCTACACGCGGCAGATGGTCCACTTCCATCTGAAGAACGCCGAGAGCTGGGGCAACGAGCGGACCGGGGCCGACCTGGCGGCGCAGGTCGACCCCGGTTTCGTGCTCGGCGAGGAGATCACCGCCCCGGCCTGAGACCGTGCGGGCGGCGACTGTTACGGCTTGGCGGCCGGCGCCCCGGGGACGCCCTTGGGCGCCGGTGCGGGCGCGGCCGACAGGAAGGACGCCCAGCCCTTCTCCGGGGCCTCGCCGACGCCGAGGGTGCGCAGCTTCTTCAGAACCTTCGGGTCCTGGGCGTCCAGCCAGTCCGCCAGCTGGCGGAAGGAGACGCAGCGCACCTCCTTCTTGGTGCACACCTGCTCGACGACCTCCTCGACGGCGCGCATGTAGGTGCCGCCGTTCCAGGACTCGAAGTGGTTGCCGATGATCAGGGGGGCACGGTTGCCGTCGTAGGCGCGATCGAACCCCTGGAGCAGGCTGTCACGCATCTGGTCGCCCCAGAACTCCCGCTTGGCGGGGTCGCCCTGGGTGGCCGTGCCCGACTGGTTGACCATGTAGTTGTAGTCCATGCTCAGTTGCTCGTAGGTGTGGCCGGGGAAGGGTACGAGCTGCATCGACAGGTCCCACAGGCCCTCCTTCTTGGCGGGCCAGACCTGGTTGTTGACGCCGCTGCTGTCGTAGCGGAAGCCCATCTGGCTCGCGGCCTTCATGAAGTTCCTCTGGCCTTCGAGACACGGGGTGCGGGCGCCGATCAGCTCCTTGTCGTAGTCGAAGGGCAGGGGCGCCGCGTTCTTCGTGCCGGTGTTGGTCTTCCAGGACCTCACGAACTGCTTGGCCTGGCTGATCTCGTCCTTCCACTCCTCGACGGACCACTCGCCGACGCCGCCGCCGGCGCCGCAGAAATGGCCGTTGAAGTGGGTGCCGATCTCGTTGCCCTCGGTCCACGCCAGCCGCAGCTGCTCGACGGTGTCGGCGATGCCCTGCTCGTCGTTGAAGCCGATGTCGGAGCGGCCCGGGGAGTGCTGCGGCGGCTGGTACAGGTCCCGCTTCTCCTCCGGCAGCAGGTACACGCCGCTGAGGAAGTACGTCATCTTGGCGTTGTTCTCCTTGGCCACCTCGCGGAAGTGGGAGAACAGCTTCTGGCCGTCCTCGCCCGCGCCGTCCCAGGAGAAGACGACGAATTGAGGGGGCTTTTCGCCTGGCTTGAGGCGTTCGGGCCGGGGCAGGTGGGGCTGGGCGCCGGTGTACGCGGTGGAGCCGTCGCCGATCAGCCGGACCGCGTTCTTGGGTGCCGGGGCCGCTTTCCCCTTCTCCTTCTGCGAGCCTTGCGCCCCTCCGCCGGAACCGGTGCCGCTGTCGATCGCGCAACCGGCGAGCGCCGCGGCGCAGACCGCGGCGATCACGGCGCGCACGGCCACCCTGTGGGTGGCCATCCTGGGGGTGGCGGCCATGTCCGCCCACCTTCTTCCTTCTCTCGGGCCCACGCAGACGAGGCGATGTCGGGTGCTGAGCCGGGACGTGCTCCTCAGCGCCGTCAAGGTGGCACGAAGACGAGAAGGAATTAATACGACAAGCCGATAAAATGCCCGATTCACTCATGCGAGCGGCCCTTTACTCCATTTGCGCGAAAAGTCTATGCCTCTTCTTTACTCTGAATTACGATCTGTTTACCGAGCGCAATCGAAATGCGCTCACCAGTACCTATCCGCTCATCACGTACGCACCGAGCGTCCGCCGGGCGCCCGGTATCCCGCCGCTGTAGGAGACGGGAAATGTCAGCCTGCGTCCCCGCCCGTACCGATGCCGACTCGGCCCGCACCCAGCACGTCCACCCCGCTCACAGTCCGCCGTCCCGCGGTCCCCGGCGCTTCCGCGTCGCGGGTGCCGACGTGTCGGCCGCGATCGCGGTCTTCCTGATCGCCCTGCCCCTGTCCCTGGGCATCGCCCTCGCCACCGGCGCCCCCCTCCAGGCCGGCCTCGTCGCGGCCGCCGTGGGCGGGATCGTCGCCGGACGCATCGGCGGCTGCCCGCTCCAGGTCAGCGGCCCCGCCGCCGGCCTCACCGTGGTCACCGCCGACCTCATCCAGCGCTACGGATGGCGTACGACCTGCTTCATCACCGTCGTCGCCGGGCTCGCCCAACTCGGTCTGGGCTGCCTGCGCGTGGCCCGCTCGGCGCTCGCCGTGAGCCCTGCCATCGTGCACGGCATGCTCGCCGGCATCGGCGTCACCATCGCCGTCGCCCAGCTGCACATCGTCCTCGGCGGCACCCCGCAGAGTTCCGTCCCCGACAACCTGAGCGCGCTGCCCGCCCAGTTGGCCAACCTCAGACCGGCCGACCTCGCGGTGAGCGTGCTGACGCTGACCTTGCTGACGCTCTGGCCGCGCCTCCCGGGCCGCGCGGGCCGGCTCCTCGGCAAGGTTCCCGCCGCCCTGATCGCGGTCGCCGGCGCCACCGCGGTCGCCGTCGTCACCGGGCTCCGCCTGCCCAAGGTCGACCTGCCCTCCTGGAGCAGCCACGCCCTGGCCGGGCTGCCCGAGGGCCCGGTGCTCGGACTCGTCGCCGCGGTCCTCACCACCACGCTGGTGTGCAGCGTGCAGTCCCTGCTCGGCGCCGTCGCCGTGGACAAGCTGGTCGCCGGACGCGCCGAGCTGACCGGCCGCGTCAAGCGCTCCGACCTCGACCGCGAACTGCTCGGCCAGGGCGCCGCCAACATCGTCTCCGGTTCGCTCGGCGGGCTGCCCATCGCCGGTGTGGCCGTGCGCAGCACCGCGAACGTGGCGGCCGGTGCCGTCAGCCGGAACTCCACCATGCTGCACGGCGTTCTCGTGTTGATCGCCACGCTGGCGATGGTCCCGGCCCTGGAGCGGATCCCGCTCGCCTCGCTCGCGGCCCTGGTCATGGCCGTCGGCGCCAAGATGGTCTCGCTGAACCACATCCGCACGGTGACCCGCCACCGCGAGGTGCTGGTGTACGCGGTGACCACCGCCGGGGTGGTGTTCTTCGGCGTCCTGGAGGGCGTCGCGCTCGGCATCGCCGTCGCCGTCGGCGTCGCCCTGCACCGCCTGACCCGCACCCGCATCACCCACAAGGAGACGGAAGGAGTCCACCACGTCCATGTGCGCGGGCAGTTGACCTTCCTCGCCGTGCCCAGACTCAGCCGGGTCCTGCACCAGGTGCCCCACGGGGCGGACGCGGTCGTGGAGCTGGACGGGTCGTTCATGGACCACGCGGCGTACGAGGCGCTCCAGGACTGGCAGAAGACGCACACCTCGCAGGGCGGCGCCGTCGACATCAGCGGCCGCCGTCCCGGCATCCGCCTCTCCGAACCGACCGAGGGGGACGGCTGCCGCTGCCGCCCCTGGACGGCCTGGCGCAACCACCAGTGCGAGCGCCCGCCGACCTCCGCCCCCACCGCACCCCTGTCGGGCACCGACGGGAACGCCACCCGGACCGCCACGGCCGCCACGGCCGGGACCGACGGGACCGACGGCTCCAGCGGGCGGCAACTGGCGCGCGGCATCAGCGCGTTCCAGCGCAACACCGCCCCCCTGGTCCGCGGCGAGCTGGCCAGACTCGCCCGCGAGGGGCAGCAGCCCTCCCAGCTCTTCCTGACCTGCGCCGACTCGCGGGTGGTCACCTCGATGATCACCTCCAGCGGCCCCGGCGACCTCTTCGTCGTGCGCAATGTGGGCAACCTCGTCCCGCTGCCCGGCGAGGAGAACGGCGACGACTCGGTGGCCGCCGCGATCGAGTACGCGGTGGACGTGCTCAAGGTGCGGTCCATCACGGTGTGCGGGCACTCCGGGTGCGGGGCCATGCAGGCGTTGCTCAGCTCCGAGCCGGGCGGTGCGCGGACGCCGCTCAAGCGCTGGCTGCGGCACGGGCTGCCGAGCCTGGCGCGGGTGCCCCGCGGCGAGGGCGGCTCCGGGGCGGACGACACGGGCGGACTCGCCCGGCCCCGCCTGGCCGGGCGGGCGCCCGCCGATGTGGCCGAGCAGCTCTGCCTGGCCAACGTGGTCCAGCAGCTGGAGCACCTGCGCGCCCACGAGGCGGTGTCCCGGGCCCTGGACGCCGGGGACCTGGAGCTGCACGGCATGTACTTCCACGTGGGCGAGGCCCAGGCGTATCTCCTCTCCAAGGACGCCGGGGGCGAGGTGTTCGCGCGGGTCAGGGAGACCGGCCTGACCGTCTGAGCACCCGGGCGTGACAAGGGCCGAGGCGCGGGGCAGTGTGAGCGGCGTTACAGACACTGAACCCCGCGTCGTCGGCGTCCGTGGGTACGGATGACTCCTGACCGCGTGACTCCTGACCGAGGGGGCATGCGCGTACCGCCGACCGTCTGCCACCGGTCGCCGGACAGGTCTAAACCAATTGCCCGTCGGCCCTTGTCACCGGCCCCCCGGGTCTGATGAGCTGTGGCCTGGGACACAACGGACAACCCTGAGAAAGGGAGATGTCGTGAGCAACGATTCCTTGGCCAACCTGCTCAGGGAGGAGACGGGACGATGAGCGAGAATTCTTCCCTCTCCAACCTGCTCAAGGAAGAGCGCAGGTTCGCACCCCCCGCCGACCTGGCCGCGAACGCCAACGTCACGGCGGAGGCGTACGAACGGGCCAAGGCCGACCGGCTCGGTTTCTGGGCCGAGCAGGCCCGCCGGCTGAGCTGGGCGAAGGAGCCGACCGAGACGCTGGACTGGTCGAACCCCCCGTTCGCCAAGTGGTTCGCGGACGGCGAGCTGAACGTCGCCTACAACTGCGTCGACCGCCACGTCGAGGCCGGCCACGGCGACCGCGTCGCCATCCACTTCGAGGGCGAGCCCGGCGACAGCCGCGCGATCACCTACGCCCAGCTCAAGGACGAGGTCTCCAAGGCCGCCAACGCCCTGCTGGAGCTGGGTGTGGCCAAGGGCGACCGGGTCGCGATCTACATGCCGATGATCCCGGAGACGGCGGTCGCGATGCTGGCCTGCGCCCGGATCGGCGCCGCCCACTCGGTGGTCTTCGGCGGCTTCTCCGCCGACGCCCTCGCGACCCGTATCCAGGACGCCGACGCCCGGGTCGTCATCACCTCCGACGGCGGCTACCGGCGCGGCAAGCCGTCCGCGCTCAAGCCCGCCGTCGACGACGCGGTCGAGCGCGCCGGGATCGTCGAACACGTGCTCGTCGTCCGCCGCACCGGCCAGGAGGTGGCCTGGGACGACGCCCGCGACAAGTGGTGGCACGAGACCGTCGACCGCCAGTCCGCCGAGCACACGCCGCAGGCCTTCGACGCCGAGCACCCGCTGTTCATCCTGTACACGTCCGGCACGACGGGGAAGCCCAAGGGCATCCTGCACACCTCCGGCGGCTACCTCACGCAGACCGCGTACACGCACTGGGCCGTCTTCGACCTCAAGCCGGAGACCGACGTCTTCTGGTGCACGGCCGACGTCGGCTGGGTGACCGGGCACTCGTACATCGTCTACGGCCCGCTCGCGAACGGCGCGACGCAGATCATGTACGAGGGCACGCCGGACACCCCGCACCAGGGGCGGTTCTGGGAGATCGTGCAGAAGTACAAGGTCTCCATCCTCTACACCGCGCCGACCGCGATCCGGACGTTCATGAAGTGGGGCGACGACATCCCCGCCAAGTTCGACCTGTCCTCCCTGCGCGTCCTCGGCTCGGTCGGCGAGCCGATCAACCCCGAGGCGTGGGTCTGGTACCGCAAGAACATCGGCGCGGACGCCACCCCGGTCGTGGACACCTGGTGGCAGACCGAGACCGGCTCGATGATGATCACGCCGCTGCCGGGTGTCACCGAGGCCAAGCCCGGTTCCGCCCAGCGCCCGCTGCCCGGCATCTCCGCCACCGTCGTGGACGACGAGGCCAACGAGGTGCCGAACGGCGGGGGCGGCTACCTCGTCCTCACCGAGCCGTGGCCCTCGATGCTGCGCACCATCTGGGGTGACGACCAGCGGTTCATCGACACGTACTGGTCGCGTTTCGAGGGCAAGTACTTCGCGGGCGACGGCGCCAAGAAGGACGACGACGGCGACATCTGGCTGCTCGGCCGCGTGGACGACGTGATGCTCGTGTCCGGGCACAACATCTCCACCACCGAGGTCGAGTCGGCCCTCGTCTCCCACCCCTCGGTCGCCGAGGCCGCCGTGGTCGGCGCCGCCGACGAGACCACCGGACAGGCCATCGTCGCCTTCGTGATCCTGCGGGGCTCGGCCGAGCAGACCGAGGACCTGGTCGCCGACCTGCGCAACCACGTCGGCGCCACCCTCGGCCCGATCGCCAAGCCGAAGCGCGTCCTGCCGGTGGCGGAGCTGCCGAAGACCCGCTCCGGCAAGATCATGCGCCGTCTGCTGCGCGACGTGGCGGAGAACCGGCAGCTCGGTGACGTCACCACGCTGACCGACTCCACCGTGATGGACCTCATCCAGACGCAGCTCCCGGCGGCGTCCAGCGAGGACTGAGCCACCGGCTCACCACCAGCGCGTGTGCGCAGGGCACCCGGCGAGAACAGCGCCGGGTGCCCTTCCCGCGTCCGGCGGGCAGGCGGCGCCGGCAGGCAGGCGGCTCCGGCGGAAAGGCGGCTCCGGCCGCCCTCTGGGTAAGCTGAACGGCATACGGGAGTCCCACGGGACCCCCTTGGTGCGCCGGGAAGTCTGGTCGGCATGTGCCGCGTGCTGCCCACCCTCCGGAGGTTCCGCCCGTGACCGCGCCCCGCGCCCCCCACACCCCCCGCGCTTCCCGCAAGGCCTTCGGACGCCTGTCCCTGCCCGAGCGGAACTACGTCGCGGAGGCGCTGCGCACCGAGACCGTCGGCGGGGTGCTGCTCCTCGCCGCCGCCGTCGCCGCCCTGGTCTGGGCGAACATCCCCACCCTGCACGACAGCTACGAGAGCGTCAGCCACTTCCACTTCGGCCCCGGCGCCCTCGGCCTGAACCTCTCGGTGGCGCACTGGGCCGCCGACGGACTCCTCGCCGTGTTCTTCTTCGTCGCCGGCATCGAGCTCAAACGCGAACTGGTCGCCGGTGACCTGAAGGACCCGAAGGCCGCCGCGCTCCCCGTGATCGCGGCGCTCTGCGGCATGGCCGTACCGGCCCTCGTCTACACCCTCACCAACACGGCCGGCGGCGGCTCGCTGGCCGGATGGGCGGTCCCCACCGCCACCGACATCGCCTTCGCGCTCGCCGTCCTCGCCGTCATCGGCACGTCCCTGCCCAGCGCCCTGCGCGCCTTCCTGCTGACGCTCGCCGTCGTGGACGACCTCTTCGCGATCCTGGTCATCGCGGTCTTCTTCACCGACGGCCTGAACTTCGCCGCGCTCGGCGGCGCCGCCGCCGGCCTCGTCGTCTTCTGGCTGCTGCTGCGCAAGGGGGTGCGCGGCTGGTACGTGTACGTCCCGCTCGGCGTCGTGATCTGGGCGCTGATGTACAACAGCGGCGTCCACGCCACCATCGCCGGTGTCGCGATGGGCCTGATGCTGCGCTGCCACACCCGCAAGGGCGAGGCCCACTCCCCCGGCGAGCGCATCGAGCACCTGGTGCGTCCCCTGTCGGCGGGCCTGGCCGTACCGCTGTTCGCGCTGTTCAGCGCCGGCGTGACCGTCTCGGGCGGGGCGCTGGCCGACGTGTTCACCCAGCCGGAGACCCTCGGTGTCGTGCTGGGGCTCGTCGTGGGCAAGACGGTGGGCATCTTCGGCGGCACCTGGCTGACCTCGCGTTTCACCCGGGCCTCGCTCAGCGACGACCTCCGGTGGGCCGACGTGTTCGCCGTGGCGACCCTGGCCGGGATCGGCTTCACCGTGTCGCTGCTCATCGGCGAGCTGGCCTTCGACGGCGACGCCGCGATGACGGACCAGGTGAAGGCCGCCGTGCTGACCGGCTCGCTCATCGCGGCGGCCCTGGCCACGGTGCTGCTGCGGATCCGGAACGGCAGGTACCGGCGGATGATCGCCGAGGAGGAGCGCGACGACGACCTCAGCGGCGTACCGGACGTCTACGAGGAGGACGACCCGGCGTACCACCTGCGTGTCGCCGCGCTGTACGAGAAGAAGGCCGCCGAGCACCGCCGGATCGCCGAGGAGATGCGGGCGGCACGGCTTGCCGAAGTGCCGGGCGGGGCAGGCGATGAGGGCGACGGTCCGGCATGATCTGACGAGACGGTACAAAAGACGGGACCGTACGCCTCCGGACCGGAGCGAACCGGACCGGGGACGACGCCACGGAACCGTACGCAGATGAGCCAGCAGAAGAGGGAGACCGCGATGAGCGCACCCGACGGCAGCCCGGTCGGCACCGAACGCAGCATCGGCCAGCTGTTCGCCTCGGCGACCACCGAAATGTCGGCGCTCGTGCACGACGAGATCGCACTGGCCAAGGCGCAGCTGAGGCAGGACGTCAAGCGCGGGGCGACCAGCGGCGGCGCGTTCTCCGCCGCGGGCCTGCTGCTGGTGTTCTCGCTGCCGATGCTGAGCTTCGCGCTGGCCTACGGCATCCGCACCTGGAGCCACTGGAACCTCGCGGTCTGCTTCCTGCTCTCCTTCGCGGCCAACGTCCTCGTCGCGGGCGTCCTCGCGCTGATCGGCGTCGTCTTCGCGAAGAAGGCCAAGAAGGGCAAGGGCCCCCAGAAGGTCGCCGCCTCGGTGAAGGAGTCGGCGGGCGTCCTGCAGCACGCCAAGCCGCACCCGCGTCCGGAACTGCTCGCGGACCGGTCCCCCGAAGCCATCGAGGCTGTGGCACGCTCGTCCTCATGACGGATCCCGCCACCCCCTCGGCGCAGCACCCCACCTCGGTCGTACGCCGGGAGGTCCCCGGCGGGCGCGAGGTGTCGCACCGGGACGTCGCCGCCAACGGGGCCCGCTTCCACATCGCCGAGCTGGGTGACGGACCGCTGGTGCTCCTGCTGCACGGCTTCCCCCAGTACTGGTGGACGTGGCGGCACCAGCTGGTGGCGCTCGCGGACGCCGGTTTCCGCGCGGTCGCGATGGACCTGCGCGGTGTCGGCGGCAGCGACCGCACCCCGCGCGGCTACGACCCCGCAGGTCTCGCCCTCGACATCACCGGCGTGATCCGCTCGCTCGGCGAGCCGGACGCGGCGCTGGTCGGCCACGACCTGGGCGGCTACCTGGCCTGGACGGCCGCCGCGATGCGCCCCAAGCTCGTACGGCGGCTCGCGGTCTCCTCGATGCCGCACCCGCGGCGCTGGCGTTCGGCCATGCTCGGAGACGTCCGCCAGACCCGGGCGGGCTCCTACATCTGGGGCTTCCAGCGCCCCTGGATCCCGGAGCGCCGGCTGACCGCCGACAACGGCGCGCTGGTCGGCCGGCTGATCCACGAGTGGTCGGGACCGCGGCCGCTGGACGAGGAGGCGGTGGAGGTCTACCGCCGCGCCATGTGCATCCCCTCCACGGCCCACTGCTCGGTCGAGCCGTACCGCTGGATGGTGCGCTCGCTGGCGCGGCCGGACGGCATCCAGTTCTACCGGCGGATGAAGCGGCCGGTGCGGGTGCCGACGCTGCATCTGCACGGCTCGCTGGACCCCGTGCTGCGCACCCGGAGCGCGGCGGGTTCCGGGCAGTACGTCGAAGCGCCCTACCGCTGGCGGCTGTTCGACGGTCTCGGGCACTTCCCGCACGAGGAGGACCCGGTGGCCTTCTCGACCGAGCTGATCAACTGGCTGAAGGATCCCGAGCCAGACCGGTGACGGACGATCCCGACCGATGACGGACGATCCCGAACGGTAGGACATGGCCTCGATCGGTGACCGAATGGTCGCACCTGGTGCTCGAACCGGAACGCTTGTCCTATGAACGGCCACTTGCCTGGCGCATAGGCCAATTGGGGCCTCCGAGAGCGGTTATCGACCTTCGGGCGGGGGCACACGTCCGGGTATGGGCTGGACGCACGACTACAGTGACGTAGCACGCGACGGCCGCTCCACGAGCGGCGTGAGCATCCACCGGCGTGGGGGCACCCCGCAACTGGCGGTTGCCGATCCACGGGTGGGAATCCCACGCATCCTGCGCCGCCGGGCCCGCTGGGTCTCCGTACGCCTGCGCCATCCGCGCGGCTGAGAAGCCCCGCCGCCGACCCCGTCCTAGAGCGCGCAGCTGTCGCTGTCCACCTGCTGGTTGGCGGTGCGGCCCTTGGTGATGTCCTCGCGGATCTCGTCCACGGTGAGCGCGTACCCGGTGTCGGGGTCGTCCAGGGACTTGGCGAAGACCACGCCGTACACCTCGCCCTCGGGGGTCAACAGCGGTCCGCCGGAGTTGCCCTGACGGACGGTCGCGTACAGCGAGTAGACGTCGCGGCGGACGGTGTCGCGGTGGTAGATGTCCGGGCCGTTGGCCATGATGCGCCCGCGCACGCGCGCCGAGCGGACGTCGTACGCGCCGTTCTCCGGGAAGCCCGCGACGATCGCGCTGTCGTCCCGGTCGGCGTCGTCGTCGGTGAACCGCAGCGCGGGCGCCTCGAGGTCGGGCACGTCCAGTACCGCGATGTCGCGCCGCCAGTCGTAGAGGACGACCGTCGCGTCGTACTTGCGGCCCTCGCCGCCGATCTGCACCGTGGGCTCGTCGACGCCGCCCACGACATGGGCGTTGGTCATGACGCGCCGGTCGCCGAAGACGAAGCCGCTGCCCTCCAGGACCTTGCCGCAGTCGGGTGCGGTGCCCATGACCTTGACGATGGAGCGCTTGGCCCGCTCGGCGACGGGACTGCCCGCGAGCGCCGGGTCGGGCGGCTGGACCTCGGGGATCGGCTCGTTGGAGAAGGGGCTGAAGACCTGCGGGAAGCCGTTCTGCGCGAGGACGGAGGTGAAGTCGTCGAACCAGGTGTCGGCCTGCGCGGGCAGCACCTCCTGGACGCCGAGCAGCACCTTGGACTGGCGGACCTCCTTGCCGACCGTCGGCATCGTGGTGCGGGCGAGGGCGGAGCCGATCAGCCAGGCGACCAGGAGCATCGCCAGTACGTTGACCAGGGCGCCGCCGGTGGCGTCCAGGGCGCGGGCCGGGGACCAGGTGATGTAGCGGCGCAGCTTGTTGCCCAGGTGGGTGGTGAGGGCCTGGCCGACGGAGGCGCAGACGATGACGACGACGACCGCGACGACGGCGGCGGTCGTGCTCACCTCGGCCTCGTCGGTGATCAGCTCCCACACGACCGGCAGCAGATAGACGGCGACGAGGCCGCCGCCGAGGAAGCCGATCACGGACAGGATGCCGACGACGAAGCCCTGGCGGAACCCGACGATCGCGAACCAGACGGCGGCCAGCAGCAGCAGGATGTCCAGCACGTTCACTGTTTCGGGCCTCGCCTCGTCGTCTTCGGTGCGCGGGGCAAGCCTGTCATGCGCGCCAGTCCAGCGGGACCTGCTTCTCCCTGTCCCAGGGCCGCTCCCAGCCGGCGAAGTGCAGCAGCCGGTCGATGAGGCCGGCGGTGAAGCCCCACACGAGGGCCTCCTGGACCAGGAACGCCGGGCCCCGGTACCCGCTGGGGTGCATGGCCGTCACCCGGTTGGCGGGGTCGGTGAGATCCGCCACGGGGACCGTGAAGACCCGCGCCGTCTCGTTGGGGTCGACGACGCCGACGGGGGTGGGCTCGCGCCACCAGGCCAGTACCGGGGTCACGACGAAGCCGCTGACCGGGATGTACAGCTTGGGCAGGACGCCGAAGGGCTGCACGCCGGCCGGGTCGAGCCCGGTCTCCTCCTCGGCCTCGCGCAGGGCGGCGCGCAGCGGGCCGTCGCCCAGCGGATCGCCGTCCTCGGGGTCGAGGGCGCCGCCGGGGAAGGCCGGCTGGCCGGGGTGGGAGCGCAGGGAGCCGGCGCGCTCCATGAGGAGCAGCTCGGGGCGGCCGCCGCCCAGACCGGGACCACCCTCGTTCCGCCGGCCGTCGCCGTCGCCGAAGAGGATCAGGACGGCGGACTGGCGCCCGGCCCCGTCCTCCGGCGGCAGGAAGCGGCTCAGCTCGGTCGGCCGCACCGTCTCGGCCACCCGCGCCACCGGCTCCAGCCAGCCGGGCAGGCCCTCCTTGCTGAGGACCCCGCCCCGTGTGTCGCTCGCCCGAGTCATCGCCACCCCCGTTCTGCCACTACCAACGCCCGACGCCCCCGAGATCGTTCCGTCACCCGGCCCCCAGCGGCGGCGCCGGGGTGCCGCCCGCGTCCAGGTAGGCCCGCGGAGGGTTCAGCCGCTGGCCCGGGTAGCCGCCCTTCTCGTACTTGAGCAGCTTCTTCGCCTTCTCCGGGTCCGTCTCGCCCTCGCCGTACGCCGGGCAGAGCGGGGCGATGGGGCAGGCGCCGCAGGCGGGCTTGCGGGCGTGGCAGATGCGGCGGCCGTGCCAGATCACGTGGTGGGAGAGGTCGGTCCAGTCGCTCTTGGGGAAGAGCGCGCCGACGGCGGCCTCGATCTTGTCCGGGTCGGTCTCGGCGGTCCACTGCCAGCGGCGCACCAGGCGCTGGAAGTGCGTGTCCACGGTGATGCCGGGGCGGCCGAACGCGTTGCCGAGCACCACGAAGGCGGTCTTGCGGCCGACGCCGGGCAGCTTGACGAGGTCTTCGAGGCGGCCGGGGACCTCGCCGCCGAAGTCCTCCGCGAGCGCCTTGGAGAGCCCTATGACCGACCTGGTCTTGGCCCGGAAGAAGCCGGTCGGGCGCAGGATCTCCTCGACCTCCTCGGGGTCGGCGGCGGCCAGGTCCTCGGGCGTGGGGTACTTGGCGAACAGGGCGGGCGTCGTCTGGTTGACCCGCAGGTCGGTGGTCTGCGCCGACAGCACGGTGGCCACGACCAGCTGGAACGGGTTCTCGAAGTCCAGCTCCGGGTGTGCGTACGGATAGACCTCGGCCAGTTCGCGGTTGATCCGGCGGGCGCGGCGGACCAGGGCGGTACGGGACTCGTCGCGCGGTGACTTCGGGGCGACGGTTCTGGCGGGGGCGGCGCCCTTGACGGCGACGGTGGTCTTCTCGGCGGCGACGGGGGGTTTCTTGGCGGGGGCCTGCTTCTTGACCGGGGCCTGCCTCCTGGCGGGCTTCGCGGCCGAGGCGGCCTTCTCACCGGCCGGCGCGCTCTTGCCGGCGCCCGGTGTGCTCTTCTCGGTCACGGCACCCTTCTTCGCGGTCACCCGCTTGCCGGGCGCCGCCTTCTTTGTCGCTTTCGCCGTCTTCCTGCCGCCATCGGGACCCTGTTCGCCCACGGCGGAATCGCGACCTGCACTCACCCGCGCAGCCCCCTCGGCCTGTGCTCTCACCGGCGATTTGGACACCCGGCCAGCCTACGGCCCGGCACCGACATCCGTCCCGGACCCTGAAGATCGGCGTCCAATTGGACCCCTGCCGCGTACCCCCGGACACCGGTGCGGCATCCTTGTGACAGATCACACTGTTTGGACTGTCCGGCAAAATGGGCACCACGGACCCCTGGTACACCGGGGGAACAAGATCCTCTGAGCCGGTCGACAAGGAGAGAACTCGTGGACGACGTTCTGCGGCGCAACCCGCTCTTCGCGGCGCTCGACGACGAGCAATCCGCGGAGCTCCGCGCCTCCATGAGTGAGGTGACCCTCGCCCGCGGTGACTCGCTGTTCCACGAAGGCGACCCCGGAGACCGCCTCTACGTGGTCACGGAGGGCAAGGTCAAGCTCCACCGCACCTCCCCGGACGGCCGCGAGAACATGCTGGCCGTGGTCGGTCCCAGCGAGCTGATCGGTGAGCTGTCGCTGTTCGACCCGGGCCCGCGCACCGCGACCGCCACCGCCCTGACCGAGGTCAAGCTGCTCGCCCTCGGCCACGGCGACCTCCAGCCCTGGCTGAACGTGCGCCCCGAGGTGGCCACCGCGCTGCTGCGCGCCGTCGCGCGGCGCCTGCGCAAGACCAACGACGCCATGTCGGACCTGGTCTTCTCGGACGTCCCCGGGCGCGTCGCCCGCGCGCTGCTCGACCTCTCCCGCCGCTTCGGCGTGCAGTCCGAGGAGGGCATCCACGTCGTGCACGACCTGACGCAGGAGGAGCTGGCCCAACTGGTCGGCGCGTCCCGCGAGACGGTCAACAAGGCGCTCGCCGACTTCGCCCAGCGCGGCTGGCTGCGCCTGGAGGCCCGCGCGGTGATCCTGCTGGACGTCGAGCGGCTCGCCAAGCGCTCCCGCTGACCCGTTGCCCTACTCGGGCAGCTGGATGAGCCCGTGCTCGCCCAGGTAGTCCATCTGCGCCCGTACCGATATCTCCGCCGCCGGCCACAGGGAACGGTCGACGTCCGCGTACACGCGGGCGACGACCTCGCCCGGCGTGCGGTACCCGTCCTCCACGGCCGTCTCGACCTGGGCGAGCCGGTGGGCGCGGTGGGCGAGGTAGAACTCCACGGCGCCCTGCGCGTCCTCCAGGACGGGGCCGTGGCCCGGCAGCACCGTGTGCACCCCGTCGTCGGCCGTGAGCGACCTGAGCCGGCGCAGCGAGTCCAGGTAGTCGCCGAGACGGCCGTCGGGGTGGGCCACCACCGTCGTGCCCCGGCCGAGGATCGTGTCGCCCGTCAGGACCGCCCGGTCGGCCGGGAGATGGAAGCACAGGGAGTCGGCCGTGTGCCCGGGGGTCGGTACGACCCTCAGCTCCAGGCCGCCGGTCGTGATGACGTCCCCGGCGGCGAGGCCCTCGTCGCCCAGCCGCAGCGCCGGGTCCAGGGCCCGTACCTTCGTGCGCGTCAGCTCGGCGAAGCGCGCGGCGCCCTCCGCGTGGTCGGGGTGCCCGTGCGTCAGGAGCGTGAGCGCGACGCGCTTGCCCGCGCGCTCGGCCGTGTCGACGACACGCCGTAGGTGGACGTCGTCGAGGGGGCCCGGGTCGACGACGACGGCCAGGTCGGAGTCAGGCTCGGCGAGGATCCAGGTGTTGGTGCCGTCCAGGGTCATCGCGGAGGCGTTGGGGGCGAGGACGTTCACCGCGCGGGTGGTCGCCGGGCCGGAGAGGACGCCGCCGCGCGGCTGTCCGGGCAGTGCTGCGGCGTCCGTCATGTGGCGGCTCCCCCGGTCGGTTCGGACGGTGTCGGTGCGGGCGGTGTCGGTGCGGACGGTGCCGGTGCGGACGGTTCCGCCGGCGCCGGCGCCGTACTCGGGACGTGCTTGGTGAACTCGTCGTGCCCCGGCCAGGAGAGCACGATCTCGCCGTCGACGAGCCGGGCCCTGGCCAGCACGGGGGTCATGTCGCGCCCGGGGGCCGCCGCGAGCGCCTCGGCCACCGTGCCGTACGCCGTCAGCGCGCGCAGGGTCGCGATGGTGGGCGGCATCATCAGCAGCTCGCCCCGGTCGTACCCGGCGGCCGCCGCCGCGGGCGTGGTCCACACCGTGCGGTCGGCCTCCGTGGAGGCGTTGCGGGTGCGCTGGCCCTCGGGGAGGGCGGCCACGAAGAACCAGGTGTCGTAGCGCCGGGACTCGAACTCAGGGGTGATCCAGCGGGCCCAGGCGCCCAGCAGGTCGGAGCGCAGGACGAGGCCCCGCCGGTCCAGGAACTCCGCGAACGACAGCTCGTGGGCGACCAGGGCGGCCCGGTCCGCCTCCCAGTCCGCGCCGGTCGGGTCGCCGACCACCGAGTCACCGGTCGGACCGGCCAGCAGGACGCCCGCCTCCTCGTACGTCTCCCGTACGGCCGCGCAGACGATGGCCTGGGCGCCCGCCTCGTCGGTGCCGAGTCGTTCGGCCCACCACGCGCGCGTGGGGCCCGCCCAGCCGACGGCGCGGTCGTCGTCGCGCGGGTCGACACCGCCGCCCGGATAGGCGTACGCGCCGCCGGCGAACGCCATCGACGTACGGCGCCTCAGCATGTGGACGGCGGGGCCCGTCTTTCCGGAGTGTCCGGTGCCTCCGGTGTCTCCGGTGTCTCCGGTGTCTCCGGTGTCTCTGAGGAGCATGACGGTGGCCGCGCGCCTGGGGGCGACCGGCTCGATGGTGCCGTCCGCGAGCGCGCGGATGCGGTCGGGCCACTCCGAGGGGTACCACTGGCCGCCCACGGGGCCCTCCGCCCGGCCGTTCGTCTGCCCGTCCGCCTGACCATGCGCCATGTCCGGAGGCTATCCGGTGACGGGCGGATGTTCGAGGGGCCCCCGGGAGGGGCGTGCTTCAGGAGGGCAGGCCGGTAAGCCACTCGGTGAGCAGCCGGTTCGTCTCCTCGGGGCGCTCCTGCTGGAGCCAGTGGCCGCAGCCGTCGAGCAGGTGCGAGGCGCTCAGTCCGGGCAGGGTGACGGGATATGCCTCGATCGCGTCGGCGAGCCAGGTCGTGGACGCGTCCAGGGCGCCGCCGAGGAACAGGGACGGCTGGGTGACCGGGGCGCCCTCGTGCGCGGCGAGGTCGGCCCAGTCGCGGTCCATGTTGCGGTACCGGTTGAGGGCGCCGGTCAGCCCGGTGCGCTCGAACTCGCCCGCGTAGACGTCCAGCTCCGCCTCGGTGAGCCAGCCCGGCAGCCGTCCGTCGGCCGGGAACCGGTCGCGCATCCTGCCGCCGGGGGCGACGAGGTGCGGGTCGGGGGCGTCGGCGGAGGGCATGGTGTCGGCGGACAGGGCGGCGTAGAGGCCGGCGAGCCAGCCACGTACGTCGGGTTCGATCTCCGCCTCCGCGCGGCCGGGCTCCTGGAAGTACGAGACGTAGAACTCCTGCCCGGCGAACGGCCCGCCGGGAGCGCTCATACCGGCGAAGACATCGGTGGGCCTCGGGCCGCCCGGCGGGGTGTACGGCACGCTCAGCAGGCCCACCGCGCGGAACACGTCGGGCCGCAGCAACGCCGAGTACGCCGCGATGCTGGACCCCCAGTCGTGGCCGACGATCACCGCCGACCGCTCGCCGAGGGCCTCGACCACGGCCACGTTGTCCGCGACCAGCTCCGTCATCCGGTACGCGTCGACCGCGTCCGGCCGCGAGGAGCGCCCGTATCCGCGTACGTCGATCGCGGCGGCGCGGAACCCGGCGGCGGCCAGCGCGGGCAGCTGGTGGCGCCAGGAGTACCAGGACTCGGGGAAACCGTGCACCAGGAGGACGAGCGGACCGCTGCCCTGCTCCACGAGGTGGATCCGGCCGGCGGGCGACGGCACCAGACGGCGTACGAGGCCGTGCGGGGCGGTGGCGATGGGCTGGGGGGCGGTGGGCTGAGGGGCGGTGGGCTGGGGGGCGGTGGGCTGGGGGGCGGTGGGCTGAGGGGCGGTGAGCTGGGGGGCGGTGGGCTGGGTCATGGGTCCTCCTGCGCGCTCGGCCGGTCCTGCGGGCGGTCCGGTGACGGTCCGGCGATCGGTCCGATGGCCGGACCGTCGCCCGAACGGGTCAACGGGCCGGGACGGGCCGCCCGGAGCGATCCTGCGGGGGCCCGAGCGGCCGGGGCGAGCTTTGTTGCCACTACGGCAACACGCGTCCCCCGGCCGCCACGCGCGCCCACCACGCACCGGTCCCCCGCGCGCGGGACCGCTACGCCTGGACCAGCTCCACCTGGATCTCGACCTCCACCGGCGCGTCCAGCGGCAGGACCGCCACGCCGACCGCGCTGCGGGCGTGGACGCCCTTGTCGCCCAGGACCTCGCCGAGGAGTTCGCTGGCGCCGTTGATCACACCGGGCTGGCCGGTGAAGTCGGTCGCGGAGGCGACGAAGCCGACGACCTTCACCACGCGCGCGACGCGGTCGAGGTCACCGGCGACGGACTTCACGGCGGCCAGGGCGTTCAGCGCGCAGGTCCGCGCCAGCTCCTTGGCCTCCTCGGCCGTGACCTCGGCGCCCACCTTGCCGGTGACCGGAAGCTTGCCCTCCACCATCGGCAGCTGGCCGGAGGTGTAGACGTACGGGCCGGACTGCACGGCGGGCTGGTACGCGGCCAGCGGAGGGACGACCTTGGGCAGGGTCAGCCCCAGCTCGGCGAGCCTCGCCTCGACGGCGCTCACGCCTGCTTCTCGCGCTTCAGGTAGGCGACGAGCTGCTCCGGGTTGTTCGGCCCGGGCACCACCTGGACGAGCTCCCAGCCGTCCTCGCCCCAGGTGTCCAGGATCTGCTTCGTGGCATGGACGAGCAGCGGCACGGTTGCGTATTCCCACTTGGTCATGCGGCCGACTCTAGCCGCTGCCCGGCACCCCCTCGGCCGCTGCCCGGGGCCCCTCGGCGGGCCTTCGGCGGCGACGTTGTCCACAGCCTCCGGAGTACTCGGCGCGCGGACTGGTTACGCTCGAATACGTGAGCAGGCTCCAGGTCGTCAGTGGCAAGGGCGGTACCGGCAAGACCACGGTGGCCGCTGCCCTCGCGCTGGCCCTGGCCACCGAGGGGAAGCGCGCGCTTCTCGTCGAGGTCGAGGGTCGCCAGGGCATCGCGCAGCTCTTCGAAACGGAGGCGCTGCCTTATGAGGAGCGGAAGATCGCCGTCGCTCCCGGGGGCGGGGAGGTGTACGCCCTCGCCATCGACGCCGAACTGGCGCTGCTGGACTACCTCCAGATGTTCTACAAACTCGGCAGCGCCGGACGCGCCCTGAGGAAACTCGGCGCGATCGACTTCGCGACCACCATCGCGCCCGGTGTCCGGGACGTCCTGCTGACCGGCAAGGCCTGCGAGGCGGTGCGGCGCAAGGACCGCAGCGGGCGGTTCGTCTACGACTACGTCGTGATGGACGCCCCGCCGACCGGCCGCATCACCCGCTTCCTCAACGTCAACGACGAGGTGGCCGGGCTCGCCAAGGTCGGCCCCATACACAATCAGGCGCAGGCCGTGATGCGGGTCCTGAAGTCCCGGGAGACCGCCGTGCACCTGGTGACGCTGCTGGAGGAGATGCCGGTCCAGGAGACCGCCGACGGCATCGCCGAGCTGCGCGCCGCCCGGCTCCCGGTGGGCCGGGTCGTGGTCAACATGGTCCGGCCGGCCGTCCTGGACACGGCCGCCCTGGACGCCGTACGGAGCACGCCGCGTGCGGCGCTCGCGCGGTCGCTGTCCGGGGCCGGGCTCGGCGGGGCGCGGCGCGGCGGGCACGCCGAGCGGCTGGTGGACCCGCTGCTGGCGCAGGCCGAGGAGTACGCCGAGCGGTTCGCGCTGGAGCAGGAGCAGCGGGCCGTACTGACCGGCCTGGACCTGCCGCTGCACGAACTCCCGCTGCTCGCCGAGGGCATGGACCTGGCGGGCCTGTACGAACTCGCCACCGAGCTGCGGAAGCAGGGGATCGCATGAGTGGGGACCCGGCCCGGCACCAGGAGGGCGCCCGGCGCCTCGCCCCCGCGCGGGTGCTCGACGTCGACGCGCTCCTGGAGGACCCGAAGACGCGCATCGTGGTGTGCTGCGGCTCGGGCGGGGTCGGCAAGACGACCACCGCGGCGGCCCTCGGGCTCCGCGCGGCCGAGCGCGGGCGCAAGGTGGTCGTCCTCACCATCGACCCGGCCCGCCGGCTGGCGCAGTCCATGGACATCGACTCGCTGGACAACACCCCGCGCCGGGTGAAGGGCGTCGACGACGCGTCCGGCGGCGAACTGCACGCCATGATGCTCGACATGAAGCGCACCTTCGACGAGATCGTCGAGGCGCACGCGGATCCCGGCCGGGCGGCGGCGATCCTGGGCAACCCCTTCTACCAGTCGCTCTCGGCGGGCTTCGCGGGCACGCAGGAGTACATGGCGATGGAGAAGCTGGGGCAGCTGCGCGCGAAGGACGAGTGGGACCTGATCGTCGTCGACACGCCGCCGTCGCGTTCGGCGCTGGACTTCCTGGACGCCCCCAAGCGCCTCGGTTCCTTCCTGGACGGCAAGCTGATCCGTGTCCTCCTTGCCCCGGCGAAGGTCGGCGGGCGGGCCGGCATGAAGTTCCTGAACGTCGGGATGTCGATGATGACCGGCGTCCTCGGGAAGGTGCTGGGGGGGCAGTTCCTGAAGGACGTGCAGACCTTCGTGGCCGCCATGGACTCCATGTTCGGCGGCTTCCGCACGCGCGCGGACGCGACGTACAAGCTGCTCCAGGCGCCCGGGACGGCGTTCCTCGTCGTCGCGGCCCCGGAGCGGGACGCGCTGCGCGAGGCGGCGTACTTCGTGGAGCGGCTGGCGGCCGAGGACATGCCGCTCGCCGGACTGGTGCTCAACCGGGTCCACGGCAGCGGCGCCGACCGGCTGTCCGCCGAACGCGCGCTCGCCGCGGCGGAGGAGCTCGGGGAAAATCTTGAGGATCCTCGCATTGTGGATCAGAGCGACGGGAAAGCTGGAGTTCGTAACTCTCCCGACACGTACGGCAGTTCAGAAACCGCGGAGAGCTCCACGGCGTCCTCCGCCGAGTCCGGGCCCGCCCCCACGGCCCCCGACACGGCGGACGGCACGCCGGAGCGATCCGTCGACCAGCTCACCGCCGGCCTGCTGCGGCTGCACGCGGAGCGGATGCACCTGCTCGCCCGCGAGCAGCGCACGCGCGACCGCTTCACCGCGCGCCATCCCGAGGTGGCGGTCACCGAAGTGGCCGCGCTGCCCGGTGACGTGCACGACCTCGCGGGCCTGCGGGACATCGGCGTCCGGCTCGCGACGGGCCGCCCCGAGCTGCCCGAGACGGGCGCCTGACCCGGCCGCGAGCCGCGCGAGGGCCGCGCGAGAGCCGGTGGCGTACGCCTCTGGCATGTGACCGGGCCGCGTGCGCCCCGGGGTTCGGCCCGGACGCGTCAGGCCCGGGTGTTCGAGGGGTCCGCGGCCTGTTCAGCCCACGGCCGCGTAGTCCTCGTAGATCTCGTCGTCGTCGAGGGGCAGGATGCCGGCCCCTCGTTCGTACTCCGTCCGCGCCGTCTCCAGGAGTCGGCGCCAGGAGGTCACGGTGGGCCGTCGGCGCAGCAGTGCGCGGCGTTCCCGTTCCGTCATGCCTCCCCACACGCCGAACTCGACGCGGTTGTCGAGCGCGTCGGCCAGGCACTCGGTCCGCACCGGGCACCCGGTGCACACCGCCTTGGCCCTGTTCTGCGCTGCTCCCTGAACGAACAGTTCGTCCGGATCGGTAGTGCGGCAGGCGGCCTGCGCACTCCAGTCGGTTACCCAGCCCATACCGGCGCCGTCCTCTCCCGAATCGAGGCTCCCCCACGGCGGCAGCGGCATATTCACCGCCGCCAGTTGAGGACGTTACGGAAGGTGGGCACAGCGCAACACCCCCTTCGGGCCCAATCTTGAATGGCCCGAACGGACTATGGGTAAGCGACAGATCACCCGGGGGAGTGAGCGGGCGACATGCGTGACGATCCCGGCATTCAGGTCATCTCTGTTGCGCCACAACGGACACCGATTGACACACGAGGCGTATTCGGACACGCACCCCACACGCCGTGGTTCGCGCCGGAACACTCCAACGCGCCCCCCAGCAGGGCCTCTCGGAAAAAAATCGAGCGGGCCCGGAACGATTCGGGGTCGCCGGGCGTATTGATACGTGGCCGCACTGCTGTGACAGTCGGGTGCAGCTTAGGCCAAGGCATATACGCGTGTCCGGCGAATGAGAACGTAGGCTGCCTCCATGCCAAAGAAGCGCTCGGGCGGTGGTCTGTCGTCAACGCAGCAGGCTGCCAAATTCCTCGGTGTCAGTGTGCTCGCGGGAGCAGTGCTGGCCGGTATCGCGTTGCCCGCCGTGGGCGCGCTGGGGCTGGCCGCGAAGGGGTCGGTGGAGAGCTTCGACGCCCTCCCGGCCAGCCTGAAGACTCCCCCGCTGAGCCAGCGCACCGCCATCCTCGACGCCGAGGGCGGCACCATCGCGACCGTCTACTCGCGTGACCGCACGGTGGTCGCGCTGAAGGACATCTCGCCGTACATGCAGAAGGCGATCGTCGCGATCGAGGACTCGCGGTTCTACGAGCACGGCGCGATCGACCTCAAGGGCGTCCTGCGCGCGGTGAACAAGAACGCGCGCAGCGGCGGGGTCTCCGAGGGCGCGTCCACGCTGACGCAGCAGTACGTCAAGAACGTCTTCGTGGAGGAGGCCGGCGACGACCCGACGAAGGTCGCCCAGGCCACCCAGCAGACCATCGGCCGCAAGATCCAGGAGCTGAAACTCGCGATCCAGGTCGAGGAGGAGCTGGGCAAGAAGAAGATCCTGGAGAACTACCTGAACATCACGTTCTTCGGCCAGCAGGCGTACGGCGTCGAGGCGGCCTCCCAGCGGTACTTCTCCAAGCACGCCAAGGACCTCAACGTCCAGGAGGCCGCCCTCCTGGCCGGCATCGTCCAGTCGCCCAGCCGCTTCGACCCGGTCAACGACGAGGCGGAGGCCACCAAGCGGCGCAACGTGGTCCTCACCCGCATGGCCCAGGTCGGCGACATCTCCCAGTCGGAGGCCGACAAGGCGAAGCAGTCGCCGCTCGGGCTGAAGGTCAGCCGGCCCAAGAACGGCTGCATCACGGCCGTCAAGGGCGCGGGCTTCTTCTGCGACTACGTCCGCGCGGTGTTCCTGAGCGACCCGGTCTTCGGCAAGACCAAGGAGGCCCGGGCGAAGATCTGGAACCAGGGCGGTCTGACGATCCGTACGACGATGGACCCGCAGGCCCAGGAGTCGGTCCAGCAGTCGATCAAGGACCACGTCTACAAGAGCGACGAGGTGGCGACCGCGGCGACCATCGTCCAGCCCGGCACCGGCAAGATCCTCGGCATGGGCCAGTCCCGCCCGTACGGCATCGACGTCAAGAACGGCGAGACGACGATCAACCTGTCCGTCGACGCGGCACTGGGCGGCGGCGCGGGTTATCAGCCCGGTTCGACGTTCAAGCCGATCCTGGCCGCCGCCGCGATCGAGGGCGGCGTCCCCGCGACCAAGTCGTACTCCTCGCCGTACGAGATGGAGTACCCGAGCCCGGTCGCCGACTGCAACGGCAAGAACTGGGTGAACGACCCGGACGATCCCGCCACCGTCGAGAACGAGAACGAGACGGAGAAGGGCCCGTACGGCATGAAGGAGGCGACCGCGAAGTCGGTCAACACCTACTTCGTGCAGCTCATCAGCGACGTCGGCATCTGCCCGGTGACGGAGATGGCGAAAAAGATGGGCGTCGAACGGGCCAACGGCAACAAGCTGGAGCACACGCCGTCCCTCGCGCTCGGCGTCGCCGAGATGTCGCCGCTGACGATGGCGGGCGCGTACGCCACCTTCGCCTCGCGCGGCATGTACTGCACGCCGGTCGCCATCGAGTCGATCAGCCAGCGGATCGGCAACAAGAGCAAGTCGCTCGACGTGCCGAAGTCCACCTGCTCTCGCGCCATGTCGGAGACCACCGCCGACACCATCAGCACCCTGCTCAAGGGCGTCGTCGAGGACGGTACGGGTACGGAGGCCGGCCTCGGCAGCCGTCCCAGTGCCGGTAAGACCGGTACGTCGGACGAGCGCTACGCGGCCTGGTTCGTGGGCTACACGCCGAACCTCGCCGGCGCGGTGTGGGTCGGCGACCCGGCGCACGATCGGCGGATGGTCGACATCACCATCGGCGGCACCCCGTACGACAAGGTCTTCGGTGGTGGCGTCCCCGGCCCGATCTGGCGGGACATGATGACCGGCGCCCTGGACGGCAAGCCGGCCCCGGGCTTCAACCTGGTGGACATCCCGGACCCCGAGAAGGAGACGGACGCCGACCAGGACAGGGTCCCCGGCGGCGGCCACGACGACGGGAACAACGGCGACGACGGCGGCGGCAACGGCGGCGGCGGTGGCGGCGGTGACGGCGGTGACGGTGGCAGTGGCGACGGCGGCGGCGGCTTCATCGGCGGTCTGATCGACGGCGGCACGGGGGGCGGCGACCGTCCGGGCAACCCGTTCGAGGGACACCGGTAGATCGCCGGGTCCACTCACCCGTGACCGAGGGCCGGCTCCGCGTTCGTCGCGGGGCCGGCCCTCGGCTTCGGGCGGGGTGATGCGCGGGAGCGAGGATGCCCCGGGCCGCGGACGGCCGCCGTGGCCTTGGCCCTGCCTGGCCCTAGCCCTGGAGCTGCTGCTTGACGATCGCGGCGACGCGGCCGCCCTCGGCCTGTCCGGCAACCCTGGGGTTCACGATCTTCATGACGGCACCCATCGCCCGCGGCCCCTCGGCCCCGGCCGCCTTCGCCTCCTCGACGGCCTGGGCGACGATCGCCTTCAGCTCGTCGTCGGACAGCTGCTTGGGCAGGTAGGCGGCGAGCACCTCGCCCTCCGCCTTCTCCCGCTCGGCCTGCTCGGGCCGCCCGCCCTGGGCGAAGGCGTCGGCGGCCTCGCGGCGCTTCTTCGCCTCGCGGGTGATCACCTTCTGCACCTCGTCGTCGGAGAGCGTCCGCTTCTCCTTGCCGGCGACCTCCTCCTTGGTGATCGCGGCGAGGGTCAGGCGCAGCGTGGAGGAGCGCAGCTCGTCGCGCTCCTTGATCGAGGCGTTGAGGTCGTCGTGCAGCTTCGACTTGAGCGTGGTCATGACCTGATTGTCGCAGGTACGGCGGGAAGGGTGCCTGCCGATTTCGCGGGGCGCGCGACCACGTGCGGGGCAGGGCCGGGACGCGTACGGGGCGGGGCCGGGACGCGTACGGGGCAGGGCCGGGACGCGTACGGGGCAGGGCCGGGACGCGTACGGGGCGCGTACGCGGCGCTTGCCTCGTACGCGCCCCCGGCCGACCGCCCACCCCCTCCCTCCCTCCTCCGCTTCTGACACGATGGAGGTATGCGCGCGCGATACGGAGTACCCCTGGGAATCACGGCGGTTGGCGCCGCCGGACTGGTCTACGCGGCGGGCTTCGAGGCCCGCTCGTTCCGCCTGCGACGGGTGACGGTCCCTGTCCTGCCCGCCGGGATGCGTCCGCTGCGCGTGCTCCAGGTCTCCGACATCCACATGGTCGGCGGCCAGCGCAAGAAGCAGCGCTGGCTGCGCTCGCTGGCCGGCCTGCGCCCCGACTTCGTGATCAACACCGGCGACAACCTGTCCGACCCGGAGGGCGTTCCGGAGGTTTTGGACGCGCTGGGCCCGCTGATGGAGTTCCCGGGCGCCTACGTCTTCGGCTCCAACGACTACTACGGCCCCAAGCTCCGCAACCCCGCCCGGTACCTGTTCGAGAAGGTCCAGGGCCGCCACGGCCTCAACGGCAACGCCCCCGCCGTCGGCGCCGTCCACAACCCCTGGGAGGACCTGCGCGACGGCTTCGACGCCGCCGGCTGGCAGAACCTCACCAACACGCGGGGCACGCTGAAGGTCGAGGGCGTGTCCGTCGAGCTGACGGGACTGGACGACCCGCACATCAAGCGGGACCGGTACGCGGAGGTGGCGGGCGGTCCGTCGGGGACGGCGGATTTCTCGATGGGGGTGGTGCACGCGCCGTACCTGCGCGTCCTGGACTCCTACACGGCCGACGGCTACCCGCTGGTCCTCGCCGGGCACACGCACGGGGGGCAGTTGTGCGTCCCCTTCTACGGCGCCCTGGTCACCAACTGCGACCTGGACACTGACCGGGTGAAGGGCCTGTCCACGCACACGTCGGAGGGGCGTACGTCCTACCTCCACGTCTCGGCGGGCTGCGGCACGAACCGCTACACGCCGGTGCGCTTCGCGTGCCCGCCGGAGGCGACGCTGCTGACGCTGGTGGGCGGGGAGGGGTAGCGGGACGGAGGTCCGGGCAAGGGTCCGGATCCGGGAACGTGGGACTCCCCGGGGCCCCACCCGGCTCACCCACCCGGCCCACCCACCTCGCCCGACATGTCCCCTCTCCCTACCTTGGGGCCATGACAGCCCCGATACCCCCGCTCCCGAGGGACATCCCGAACCTCCCCGCGGTCCCGGCCCCGCCCACGCTGCTGCCCTCCCCCGTCCCGGCGAGGGCGGTGATCACCCCCGTACGCCGTCCCCTGGTCGCGACGTACCGCGTACTGACGGCACTCCTGGCGCTGACGGGGGTGACGATCGAGCTGCTGGCGGGCGGTGCGGTCACGAGGACGCTGAGCCACTTCACGGTCCAGAGCGGCATCCTGCTGACGCTGGTCATGCTGGCGTCGGCGCGGCGCGCGTGGTCGGCCCGCCATCCCCTGCCGGGCGCGGTCACGGGCGCGGCGCTGCTGTACGTCGTCGCCGCGGGCCTCGTCCACCACCTGCTGCCGGCGGGCGCGGGAACGGGCACGACGGGATGGCAGTCGGTGGCGACCACCCTGCTCCACACGGCGCTCCCGGTCGCGGCGGCCCTGGACTGGCTCCTCCTCACCGCCCCCGGCCGACTCCACCTGCGCCAGGCCCCGCTGTGGCTCCTCTACCCCCTGGCCTACCTGGCCTTCTCCCTGGCCCGCGGCGAGCTGCTCCTGCCCGGCACCGAGGACCGCTACCTCTACCCCTTCCTCGACGTGGACCAGCACGGTTACAAGGGCGTCCTCGGCAACGCGCTCCTGCTCGGCCTCGCCCTGTACGCCCTGGCCGTCCTCCTCATCGCCCTGGACCACCTCCGCCCGGCCCCGCCCCACCGCCACCGCTGAATCGGATTTCGCCTCCGGCCACCGGTGGGCTAAAGTAAACGACGTCGCCGCGACGAGCAGCGACGATCGGGGTGTGGCGCAGCTTGGTAGCGCGCTTCGTTCGGGACGAAGAGGTCGTGGGTTCAAATCCCGCCACCCCGACAGCTGAAACACCAGGTCAGGCCCGGTTCTGAGAGATCAGAACCGGGCCTGATTTGCTTTGTGGGCCCAGTTTGGGAGCCATTTGGGAGCCGACCTCAGTGAGCGGCTCCCGGACGGCTCCCCGAGTCCTAGCGCCAGGGGAGAGACGAGCGTCCAGCCGACGTGGGCTTCCACCCCGCTTCAGACATCGTCGCCTCCGATTGTCAGTGGCAGTCCTTACTCTGAGACGTGCTCGGCCGCACATCTCCAGGAGCACCCGTGGACTACTTCTACAAAGACCTCGGCAACCTCAAGAGAGGTTCCACGGTCATCGTCACCCTGCGCAACCAAGCCAACGTCCAGGTGATGACGCGCAGCGAGTACAGCAAATACAAGTCGGGGAAGAGATACCGGTACCTGGGCGGTCGCGTCACTCGCTCGCCTCACCAGATCACCATCCCCAGTAACGGACAGTGGGTCGTGGCCATCGACCTTGGCGGCTATTCCGGTCGCATCTCTGCGTCTGTCCAAGTCCAGCCACCTCCGCGGGGCTTCCTGCCCCCGGCCCGCGACCCACAGGGCAGTCCGGCCCGCTCCGTCGCGGTCCATGAACCGGAGGAGCCTACTGGCGACATACTTGGTGGCCAGACCTGGGACGTCTTCATCTCCCACGCGTCCGAGGACAAAGGAGCTGTTGCCCGCCCCCTTCGAGACGCGCTTACCAAGCTGGGTGTGACTGTCTGGCTCGACGAAGCCCAGATGCGGATCGGCCACAGCCTCCGCCGCAAGATCGATGAAGGGATCAGGGCGAGCCGCTTCGGCATCGTAGTGCTCTCGGCCCCCTTCTTCGCCAAGGGTTGGACCAACCACGAACTCGACGGACTCGTCACCCGTAATGTGGCCGGGGAGCAATCACTCCTGCCAATCTGGCACAACCTGAGTGCAGAAGACGTCCGGCGCTACAGCCCCTCCCTCGCAGACAAAGTGGCGATGAGCACCAGCGACTACTCCATCGAGGAGATCGCGCAGCAGATCGCTGACGTGGTTCAGGAGGAAAGCGCCGCTTAGCTCCAGAGCACCAGCACGCCGCTTCGGTGTGCACCGGTTCCAGCGAGTCGTGGGCTTGTGCTGGAGAGACCACAGACGGTACGACGATCGCCATGCACCCTTGGTCTCCGTTAAATGACCGGCAGCTCGCACTCCTCACCCGCATCGGGGGCGGAGCCGACCCCGTCACGTCCAACAGCCCCGAGCTCGCCGTCACGGCTCGCGCGCTCAGGGACCGGGGCTTGGTGACCATGCCCAGGAAGAAGGGGAGGTGGCAGGCGGAGATCACTGACGTGGGACGCTTCTACCTGGAGCACGGGCATCATCCCGACCGTCCGGAGTTGGCTCCACGCAAGCCTCGCGCGGCGGCGTCTGAAGCCGGGGCGCCCGTTGCCGCTGGTCCGTCGCAGGATGCCGATCCTCCGACCGAGACAAAGCCCGCCCCGAAACGGGCTGTGAAACCTCCGCGCCCGTCGCCAGCAGCTGTCGGGCCGGCGCTCATCGCGCAGGTGCAGGAGGCCGGACGATTTCTTCGGATCCCTGACCCCAGCGCGGAGGAACGGGCCCGGTATCGCAGGGCGTTCGACGCAGCCCGGCAGTGCGCTCCGGATGGGTACCACCTGAAGTACAGCGGGCGGGCGAAGGGGGACTTCTTCCTCGGTCTGCTGAGGGTGTCTGGCGAGGACGACACCGAGTGGAACCGAATCCGACTGGCGCGAAGCCGAGTGATCACCGATGTCGAGGACGTGCTCGCCGCGGTCACCAAGGACCACAGCGCCTTCGAGATCTCCGACGAGGTCCTACCGAGGGTGCTCGCGCTGCTCCGGCTGCTCGCCGAACAGGCCCTCGCGCGGTACGGCGAGATCGCGGTGTCCAAGAAGCGCAGGCAGCCGAGGCCGCTGCTCACTGTCCACGGCAGGACGTACGAGGTCGGCTTCCGTGAGCGGCAGAAGGCAGGTCCGCTACGTCTCCAAGCAACCAGGTCGGCGCACGTACGACTGGCAGCGGGTCACGCCGGCCCACAAGTTCGAGCCGTCCGGCGAACTGGAGCTGCTGGTCAGCGAGAACTCGGGTTACAGCTACAACTACGGTTGGAAGAAGGAATGGGCCGACACGGCCAAGAAGCCGTTGGAGGAGCAGATCACCTCAATTTTCCGGGCGTTGAAAGCACGCGCGGAGGAGCAGGAGCGGGCCCGGCTGGAACGAGAGGCCGAGCAACGGCGTCTGCGAGAGGAACGGGAGCACCAGGAGGCCGAGCGCCGACGACTTGCAGCGGAGCGGGAGGAACGCGAGCGGCGGGAGTGGGAGGCCGCGGTAAGTGCGGCCTCGGTCAAGGCGGTTCACGCGGTACGGGCCGAGCACTTCGGCACGGCCCTGGAGCAGTGGCGGGCCGCCGGTGAGATCCGGGCCTTCTGTGCTGCGTTGGATGACGTCGCCGCCGCATCGGAGGACGCCCTCGAAGTTGAGAGGCTGCGCGAGTGGTCGGCTTGGGGGAACACAGAGGCTGATCAGCTCGACCCCACGACGAATGGCAGGGGTCTGGCCGCCCGTGACTTCAACGTGGAGCCGACGAAGAAGCAGCTGCGACCGTTCCTCGACGGCTGGCGGCCGGACCGGCCGGAGAAGGAGCCTCCGGCTCAGCCAACGCCTCCCAAGCCGGAGCCAGACCCGTGGCGCGGCGTCATCGACGCACATCAGGATCAAGGGTGGCGATATGGACACCAAGGTCGCGCTCAATGGTGGAGGCGATGACGCCATGACCTCGGTCGCGTAGGGCCTTGACCGCCTTGTCGACGAGTTCTCCGAGCCGGATGACCTCGGCGCGCAGGGCGACCAACTCGTCGTAGCGGTCGGCCTTGTCTTCGCCACACCTGGCCCGGACGGTTCGCAGGACAGCTGCCTCCGCGTCCAGCTTCCGGTCGTCCCGCCGGCTGTAGGAGTACCAGGAGGACTGGGCACGCTCCTGCTCGATGCCCTGCTGCTTGCGGTCCACCTCCGGAAGGATCTCGTCGGCGAGACGGCCGGCCACCTGGCGGGCGACGCGCTCGGTGACCGGCCACCCAGCCAGACACATGCCGTGGCGGTTCTCGTACAATATGGCGTCACCGCGGAGTTCAGCTGCGTCGATGCCGATGAGCGGTGCCGTCTCGTCGAGGCGGCTCAGCTCCAGGACCCCGGCGTCGGCCACTGTTCGGCGCAGGCGGAGCCTGTTCTTCGGACGGACGAAGCCGAGGATCATGCGGGCGGCCTCGAAATCCGTGCTGCCCCGGACGTGGCGAGAGGACTCCGCCAGCGCCAGCTCCGCCGCGTCATCCGCGCGGAACGTATCAACATCCGCCCACGGCGCTACGAGAGAGCCGGAACTGACCCACTCCTGCAGGCCAGCGGCATCGCCTTCGAGAAACCGCACGTGGATCCAGCCAGACCTGCCGGAGCTGCCCACGCGTACGACCTCGACCTGGCGGACCTCGCTACCCAGGTCCTTCGGCCTCGCGCGGTACGCCCAGTGCTCGCCAATCTCCATGTGCCTATTGAGCCAGGTCCCTTGGCCCTCTCACCGGGCGTTTGCCATAACCTTCGGAGCGAGGTGACCTCCACGAGGTTGACGCTGCCCCCGCAAGGTGTCGCCGGAGACGGCTGTGCCTCTGGTGGTGACCACCAGAGGTGCAGCAGCAGTCACCGCTGGGACTCCGCAGGCTTACGTGATTCCCTGCGCGCACGTAGGAGATCATCGAGTACGCGCACGGGTGACGTGGGGCTCATCGCCAGGCGGGTGTCGAGTGCCGCCTCCCACTGCAGCCCGCACGTCGACTCCCGCAGCCTGGCCGCCCTCCTCACCCGACAGGCACGCGAACGGATGCTGGCTCGTCTGGGGATTGCCGACCGGGACGCGGATGCCGCCCGGATCATCCGCGACCGCGCCCTCGACCGGGCCGTCACGCTGATCCTCCGGGCAGAGACCATGACAGCCGACAAGCGCACCAAGTGGCGAGGCCGACGCCTCACCCGCCGCCTGCACCAGGCCCTGGAGCAGGCTGACGTCGACCGCGACGAACGCCAGGACGAGCTGCTGCTGCGCAAGCTCGCCACCCGCCAACAGGTCAATGTTTTGGCCTCCAGGTCATTGCCCGCGCGCTGGCCCGACGCCGCCGCACGCACGAGGGGCGGCTCCGCAACGGCCCGCCCGCGGGCTACGGCAAGAGAGCGGGCAGAAAGTTCGGGCCTCCCGCCCCACAAGGTCGCGGGCGATGACGCCGCCGACCGGGCAGCCCGCCCCCTGCCCGAAAACCGCCCGCAACAGCCCGCCCGCACCACCGTCGGCCCGGAACCAAAACCGGGCGGGGAAACGCCGGGCAACGACCCACGCACCGCCTCACGGGCGGAGTCGAAGCGCCCGAGCTCCAAACCGCGCGCTACACGGGACCTCCTCAACGAATACGCCCGTGACCTCTTCCGCGAGCACGGACGTCTCTCCCGCGACCTGTTGGAGGTGGCCGTACGCAAGGACGGCTACAGCGTGGCCAGCGACACCGCCGGCGAGGTGGTCCGCACCATCAAGGTCGAGCTGCCCACGGCGCCCGTCGGCCACCCGCACTGAGACCACCCCCAACGCCCAGAGAAAACCACTCAATGCACGAATCGCACCGCGAACTCCCCACCTCCCAGGAGGAGATGATCACCGACCTCGGCAGCGCAGCAAGCAATGGCGATGGACCGTCCATAGGCCGGTCCATCGCGGACTCCTCCGCCCCGGGGGTGGCGGAGGAGCAGCTCCGCCACGAGGGCGTGCCGGAGCAGGAGCGGGTGGGCGCCGGCGAGCAGCCGCCCGATCCCTCCGTTGGGGCCACGCAGCGCGCGCCGTACCGCCGCGCGAACCTCGATGCGCAGCGCTCCGAGCACGTCACCGCGCGCTTCGCGCCGCACGAGAAGCACGACATCCAGTCGTCAGCGAAGACCGCTCACGTGACCATGGCCCGCTACATTGCCGACGCCACCATGGCCCGCGTCTGCGGTGAGATCACCGTCGCCGCCGAGCGCACGGTCTACGACGATGCGGTCGACGAGCTCGCTGCGATGCGGGCGCAGATCGCCCGCATCGGTAACAACGTCAACCAGATCGCCCGCCGCCTCAACGCGGACGGCGATCCACACCCTGTGGACGCCGCGATCCTTCACCGGGCGGACCGCCTGCTCGCCACAGCCCACGACGCAGTCCGGGCGATCGACGACGCCGCCTTCCGGGCAGCCGAGCAGAAGTGGGCGGTCTGAGGTGATCGCGAACATCGTCAAGCCGGGCAACAAGACCTACGGCGTGCTGGCTTACCTCTTCGACAAAGGCCGCGCCAACGAACACACCGACCAGCACATCGTCGCCTCCTGGGACGACTTCATCCCCGAGCCCGGCCCCTGGGACAGCCCTGGCCACAAGCAACGGCTCGGCCAGCTCACCCAGGCCCTGGACCTGCGGGTCAAGCAAGCTGGCGACAAGGCACCGGAGGGGCACGTGTGGCACTGCTCGATCCGCGCCGCGCCCGAGGACCGCTTCCTCACCGACGCCGAGTGGGCCACCATCGCCCGGCGCATGGTGCACGCGACCGGCATCGCACCCGACGGCGATCCGGACGGCTGCCGCTGGGTTGCTGTGCGTCACGCGGAGGACCATATCCACATCGTCGCCACCAAGGTGCGCGGTGATCTGCGCCCGCCGCGGAACTGGAACGACTACCGCCGCGCCATGAACGAACTCACAGCTGTCGAGGAGGACTTCGGTCTCACCCGGGTTGCACGTGGCCCCGAAGCTGCTGCCGGCACCTCGGCGGTGAAGCGCTCCACCCGGGCCGAGGAGGAGAAGGCTAAGCGACGGGGCCACGACAAGACCGCGCGTGAGCGGCTGCGGCACATCGTGCGTACCGCGCTGTCCCACGCGAAGGATCTGGAGGAGTTCTTTAACCTGCTCGCCGATGCCGGCCTTCAGGTCGAGACCCGCACACTGCCCTCCGGCGACCTCGGCGGCTACAAGGTCGCCCTGTCCGACGACAGCACACCCATCTGGTACTCCGGCTCCAGCCTCGCCACCGACCTGTCCCTCCCCCAGATCCGACAGCGCCTGGCCGCCACCGAGACACAGCCCACCGCAGCCTCATCAGCTCGTCGGCACCGCCCCAACCCATGGCACGTGGCCACCGCTGCCGCCGAACGCATCCCCCACCACTTCGCCCACGCCGACGACGGCGCCGTCCAGGCCCACCTCACCGTCTTCGGTGAAGCCCTGTACGCGCTACCCGCCCACGCCCCTGCCCGACTCCAGGCCGAACTCCACCGTGCGGCTGCCGCCTTCGAACATGCCGCCCACACCCGCGCCCGCGCCGACCACCAGCACGCCCGCGCACTACGGGGCGCGCTCAAGGCCATGCGCTACCAGCCTGCGGACCACACCGGGCTGGCCATGCTCTTGGATGCCGCCATCCTCGTCGTCCTCGCAGTCCAGCGCCGCAGCGCACTACACCACCACGACCGGCAGGTGGCCGCCGCCCGTCAGACGCTCACCTACCTGCAAGCCGCCTACGACCAGATAGCCCCCACCAGCCTCACTGAACTCGGCAGGCACTATCCCTCCGACAACACCGTGCACCGGTACGTCCGCGCCTGCACGAGGTCCTGCCCCGCCACGCCAAACAGATCCTCACGGAGAACGCCTGGTCCGCCCTCACCGCCGCCCTCGCCGCCGCCGAAGCCGCTGGCCACAACCCGGCCACCGTCCTCCAGCAGGCAGCCCAGCACCGCCCCTTGGACGACGCGAAGTCAGCATCCGAGGTCCTCGTCTGGCGCATCCAACGCCTCGGCGACCGGCATGCACCCGGCCCCGGCGCACGAGCCGCGCAGGCCCGCCGCCTTCCCGCTCAGACCGCCCCGCAGACCGATCCCGGGCTCCCGGGCGCGTACACGCCGCCTACATCCCACGCCGGACGGTCCCGCTGAGCCGGAGCCCCTGGCGCGGGCCACGAGAAACGACACCACGCGCAGCCACGGACCGGCACGAAGCCGACGGACTGTAGCTGCACATCCCCGGTTACCGAAACCGGGGATTCTCCGGACCCCTGTGTGTTGCCCCACCGCCCCACCCCTCAACAAGGAGCACCCGCATCCTGCTCATCGAACCCCGCCGACACGTCGTCGCTCAGCTGTGCGGCGCGTACTTCAAGTACCACGCCAGCACCAAGACCTGGCGCCACGACGATGGAGGCCCCTTCACCAAGGCGGAACAGGCCGCCGCCATCGCGCCCACCATCAACGAGGTCAAAGAGGCGAAGAAGCAGATTGACCGGTATCACGAGTACCTGCAGACCTGGCTCGAAGCCCCCGAGGTCCTGGACCGCTTTCTCGCCCCCTTCCTGGACCAGCTCGACGAGCAGTCCTTCGGCAAGGCCATCGACAATATGAACAAGAACGAGCGGTTGAAGCTCCAGCGGCTGGTCAACGCGGCGGCCGAACCGGTCCGTCCGTTCACCCCGTACACCTTCTGACAGACGACGGCGCCGACCGCACCCCCAGATGAGGAAGGGGGCCGGTGACCGGGAAACCATCCCGGTCACCGGCCCCCTTCGCGTCCCTTGCAGTCACCGTGTGCGCTGTACTTTGTCAACGGCCTTCGCCAAGTGCGCGTCGACAACACCCGGCGAGCCGGAAACGACCACCAGCACGTTGGCGATGCGGATCGCCGTCTGCTGGACAACGCTGCGCTGTCGGCCGACGGAATAGGTGAGCAGCTGGCTCCACTGCTCGTCGCCGAGAGGCGGCGCGGCCACCTCCTCGGTGCCCATGTCGACGGAGGTGCTGCCTACGAAGACCGGGTACGTGGGGCAGGAGACCATCGCGTCGAAGATCCGGCTCACGCCCCTGGACAGCTTCGCGGCGGAATCGCTGTACAGCTCCTCAGCCACCTCCGAGTCACTGCCGCCCGTATAGGTGAAGGACGCCTTCGCCCTGCGGGGGAAGGCGAGGCTGTCGCCGACAGCCGCGTCACCGCCGAGCTTCTCCAGCGCCGGGCAACCGGAAACGACGACATCGTCCTGCGGCCTGGGCTGCTGCGGCTTGCGGGTGTAACCCTCGCCAAGATCGCTCTCATCCAAGAGGCGCTTGCTCAGCGCCGCCGAGGACAACAGCTCGGGCACCGGGGAGTGCTTGCCCTCCTGCTGTGTGGGCGCGGAGGCGGAGGAGGCCGGATCGTGGGCGGGCATGCTGCCTGTGGTGCAGCCCGCCAGGGCCAGGACGGCGAGGGCGCTCAGGCTGCGAACGGTCGTGGTGTGAAGGCGCATGCGGAACCCCAAAATCGCTACGGAACGAACGGTCTGACCAGCCGGGCCTCCGGCGCCGGCGAAATGCAGGGGTAGGGAGTGAGGTTTCGGGGGTCAGTGGCCGAGGTGGCGCAACCCGTCCTCAAGGGTGGGGTGCCAGTGGTCGACCGGACCGGAGTTGCGGTTGTACCAGGCCGCGTCCAGACGGGGCTCCAGCACTTGGTGGCCGGCCCGGCAGTGCGGCCACACCGAGTCGTCGCGAAGGCAGAAGACGATCCAGTCCCGGTACGCGCCGCACGTCGGGCACGCGCGGATCACACCGTCGATGACGAGCGGCTGCATCCACCGCATCATCGCTCCCTCGACGTCCTGTCGGGACGGCGCCCGCAGGTCGGCTGGTGGGAAATCCGGCATCATGGTCACCGAGGCCGATCCGGTCGACATCGGCGCCTCGGCACGGACGATGTCGAATGGCAGAAGCTCGTGTGCATGCATCTGCAGCAGCGCGAATGCCTCACGTTGGGCCTCACGGAACTCGCGGTCTGCGCGAGCACGTCGTCGGAACATGCGGTCTCCATCTCGTCATCTGACGGACACAGGGGAACGTGTACTCAGGGGAATTGGCGACGAACAGCACAACAAGCACTGCAGGGCGCGGATCGTCAGCTGCGGCGGACGAAGTCGAGCCGACCCTCCGCGCTCTTGGGCACGGTGCGGCGGGGCACCGGGACCGGTGAGGCGAGCGAGGACGCGAATGCCGCGACCAGGTCATGGGGGACGCTGGCACTGAAGCTGGCGCACCACAGATATGGGGCGCCGAGAACGGGTTCCGCCCACGCCTGCCACCCCATCAAGTCAGGGTGCGGATCCGCGTCCTGGACAAGCGGCGGCTGCAGTCCCAGGGAGACGGTGGCGGAGAACCCGGGGTCCATGGCGGTGGTGTGGGGGCAGTCCACGTCACGGATCCAGCTTTGGGCACCGACTGCGTTGAGGACCGTCTCTGGCCCTTCGAAGCCAGCGTCCGGCACCTCACGGGCGTCGAGCGCGACGATGAGATCAGCGAGGGCCTCGTACGGGACGCCAGCAGTGAAGTACGCGTTCCACTCCGTCATCGCGGAGGCAGCATGCGGGCGGGCACTCAGCTGCCAAGCAACGGGCAGTCCGCCCAGCTCGAACGGGTAGGCCGCGAGGATCCACTCGGCGCCGCGCAGCCCTTCCGGGCTCACATACAGCAGGGTGTGGCGGGAGGTGGGCCACATATGCCAGCCGAGGCCGGTCAGGGTGTCGCCGATCCGCTCGGCGAGCGCGCCGTCGTCACCGGCCAGGTGGCACGGAGTGACCCAGTACATCGGGTCCGGCAAGTCGGAACGAGTAGGGTCACTGGGGTGGTGCGGGTGCAGGGGCGCCTCCGTGGGCTCGGACGTCAGTTCTTCCGGCAGGCGTTGTACGTTGACATGCCGTGCCGCAGGGCACCAGTCCTTTCGGGATCTTTCCTGTCTGCCCCCGGCGAACTGGTGTCTGTTGTCAACTGTAGGGTCTCAAATTTCGTGTCGGAATCTCACGGTCGATGTCGGATGGAAGTCGAATCCGACACCGAGATGAGATTCGCAGGTCGCTGCTGCACCTAATTCGAGTGGAAGCGTTGCGGGTGTGCTCCTGTCGGCGTCTTGGGCGGGAGCATCGTGCTGCCGGGGGTACCTCCAACTCGGGAGTGGGGATGGAAGTGACCGTCAGCTTTCGTGGGCACGGTGGCGGGGTTGAAGAGTGTTCCTGAGCGTCTGTGGCACCGGTGTTGCTGCAGACGGCTCACCCGTGGCGAACGTTCCGTTGGTACAGGGACCAGAAGCACTACTCGGGCACCTACTGGTCGGCGACGATGCGCGAGCACGTGATCTACGAGTCACGACTTGAGCTGTCGCGTTTGCTCTTCGCCGACTTTGATCCGTCCGTACCCGCCATCGTGGCCCAGCCCCTTCTGCTACAGACGGTGCTGGAGGCGAGGGTGCGTCGACACATTCCGGACTATCTCCTTTTCACCGGGTAGGTGCCGGTGGTGGTCGACGTCAAGCCGTTGCATCGGTTGTCCAAGCCTGAGGTGGCGTCACCTTCGACTGGACCCGGAGGGCAGTGGAATCACGGGGATGGAAGTACGAGGTCTGGAGCGAGCCTCCGGCCGCAGAGCTGGAGAACATCCGGTTCCTCGCGGGTTACCGCAGGGATTGGCTGGTCAGCCCTGAGATTCTGGAAGAGCTGCGTGATGCGGATGTCGATGGGCTTGTTCTAAGGCAGGCCATGGAGTGTCTGCCGGATCGTTCTGAACCTCATGTCCGTGCTGCGATCCACCATTTGCTCTTGACGCAGGTCTTCTTAACTGATCTCGACCGGCCGCGAATTGACCTGTCTCACCGGAGGTGGGCCGTGTCTTACTGAAGATGGACGGAGGCTGGTCCGTCTCACCGAAGGTGGACAGCAGGCGCGCGACCAACTCGAAAGTGGAGCCGGAGTCGGAACTCACCGTCGATGGTGCGCCGACGCCGGAGAGGCGCCTGCCGGTGAGACGACCGTAGCCTCGCGCTGACGCCGAGGCTCTGGCCAAGTACTCGATAGATCAGGCGTGACCAGCGCTACCGCGCATCTGTACACCTTCGGTGAGATGGGTCGGCTGCTCACCTATGACGAGGGGATCCACTGCGGACCGGTCATCACTCCTGGGCGGAGGTGGTCAACTCCATCATCGCCTGGGCGTAGGTTGCGCCGTCAATCTCCTCCTCGTCGTACTGGCGCATCAGCTCGTCGATCTTGGCCTTTAGCTCTGTCCGGTCCATCGTCATCTCCCAACATGTCAGTGCCGCAAAGTGGTGACAGTAGCGCGACACGTACCGCACGGACGGCGCTTTCCCCAGACGAGGGCACTCTGGCCCTTCCACTTTCGAGCTGGTCGCGCGCTTGCTGTCCACCTTCGGTGAGACGGACCAGCCTCCGTCCATCTTCAGTGAGACACGGCCCAACTCCGGTGAGACAGGTCACGAATCGTCAACTCTGCTTCCCGGAAAAGCCCCGAAAGCGTCGAACCAGTCGACATGTCGAATCGCTCGACATACCGTGAGGGGCATGGATTCCACTGTCGACCCACTCGACACCGAACCGACAGACGTGCGCGGCGCGGCGCTGGCCGCTCTGCGCGGCTGGGCCACCCGCCGCGACCGCCTCGCCGACAACCGCGCCGACTTGATGGCCGCCGCCTGGTGGGCGGGCACCCGCACCGTCGCCGAACTCGCCCGCGCCGCCGACGTCTCCCGCGACACCGTCTACGACGACCTGCGCGCCCGCGGCGTCGAACCCACCGACAAGACAGCCGAAGGCGTCGGCATCCTTCCGCCCTACGCACCGCTCACCGCCGAGCCCGTGCGGGAACTCGCCCAGCTCGCATGGTCCCTGGTCCGGCCCGCGATGCTCACCTGCCGGCCCGACTGGGCGACTTGGGCCGCCTGGCACCTGAGCATCGCCCTGGACCGCATCGGCATCCTGCTGGAGGACTCCACCAACCCCGACCGGAAGGTGGACGCGGGCGAGAGCCTCCTCGCGCTACTGGCTGCTGCCCAGGAGGCCGCGCAGAAGCACTGGGCGGAACTGGACACCCCCCACAAAGAGCATCTGACGGCGTTTCGGACCGCCGTCCCCGTCGGGGGCGAGGGCCAGGCCGTGATCCACGGCGTCGAGCTGACCCTCGGCCTGTCAGTCTCCCGAGAGACCTTCAGCGTCAGGTTCGACCCCGATCCCTTCGAGCCCGCCGGATGGACCGCCGTGAGCAGCGACCACCCGCAGCTGGGCCCCCAGCTCACGGCCGCCGACCGCCTGGCGATCCAGACCGCCGTGCACACGCTCGGCCGCCTCCTCAACCGCCGCCTGTACCCGGACGACACCGACGGCAGCGACTCGGCGATGTCCGAGCCCGGCCCTACTGTTCCTCCCGTGCGGCCCTGGCCCGGCACGGACACCCGCGGGTGACTCGGCGGTCGAACTCGAAGGGCCTGAGCTGATCCCGATCACAGCTGCCTCCCTCGCCGAGTGGCAGCGGGCCCGCGACGCAGGCCGCCTCGGTGAGTACGACAGCAGGTTCGGGATCACAGCCGAGCTGCCCGTTTCGGAATGGGAAGGCCACGACCCCGAACAACTCGCCTCCGAGGAGTTCGAGGAAGTCTGGGCTTCTGCCCATCCGCAGATCGCATCCCGGCCAATCTGACCTCTCGGCGCCGCGGAGGCTTCTTGGGATCATCTCGGCATGCCCCCGACCCTTCCCCGCACCGTCCGAGCCGTCGACACCGCTCAGCTCCTGGACCTGGCCCAGGAGGCCGCCATGCACGGCTTCAGCCAGCGGCTCCCGGTCGACTGGCTTCGAGAGCACCTCGCCGCAGATGCGACGCACTACCTGTTCCCGACACTCGTGCAGTGGCTCACGCACCGGCCCGAGACGCCGCTGCAGTGGAGGTGCCAGCAACTGCTGACCGTCAGCACCGGCGAACAGATCTGGGGTCTCCTCAACGTTCTTCCCGACACCTTCGACAAGATCCCGGAGACCTTGGGACACGGCGTCCAAGAAGGACATCCTCAGCCGCATCGAGCGAGCAGTGAAGGTGCATGAGTGGGCGGAACGGATGGTTGCCGATGCAGGTTCGTGACGCCCTGAACCGGGTGGAGGCGGCTGGACAGCCTGAGGAAATGACACCGCTCTGAGACAGCCGCCTGCCGACATGTCGTGAGACTGAGGGGGAACGTCCAGGTCGCAGCGTCGGCACATGACGCCGAAAGTGAGAACCTACATCAACGAAGTCAGCCGCTTTGCCATCCAACCCAGTCGAATCGCGGTGATCTCTCGGTGTCGCCGCAATGGACACCGCCGCCATGCCGTTACGCGTGAGCTGCACGCTCTCGGACACTTGGTCACATGAAAGAGGTGCGCTGCGAGCGATGCGACAACATCATCGGCATGGGGTGCGCCTGCCCTCCTGATGGCAGCGTGCCCAAGGCGCACCCGGAGGAAAGGTGTGTTCGACAGGAGTGGCGGCGGTTCCCCGGCAACGCCATCTTGATCAAACAGAATTGTAAGGCGCACGTTCCAGGCGCCTGCGATCACATGACAGAAGACGAGGTGCGGCCTCCGAAGTGGGGTTGGATTCTCGATCCGTCCCCCGGAGATTGGGGCCGTATCAGCGAAAGCAGCCCAGCCATCGCCGCTGAGGGGAACGCGCAGCTGCGGGCGACGAGCCGGTGCATGACGTGCATGGGGACTCTCGGCGGCTGATGAGCTGCAGGGCGTGATGTGCTGTGCTGTGCTGTGGGATAGCTGACCAGAGGACCGACGGCTTGCCGTCGGCCCTCGTTCGTTTCGTGGTTCTGGTCACGCCGGATGCGGCACGACTCAGTTCGATGGCAAAACGACTGGGTTCGCTGTCGACGGACAACTGGTGTCCGTCGACAGCGAACTCAGATCCAATCCAGTCGCCGCAGGTCGCAGCACTCGCAAGGCGGGCGGTGCCACGCAACCGCGTTGCCAGTGAAGTGAGTCCGCGCAGGTCACGGCGTTCCGCTGGACTGACCGCTGTCCGGGAACAACTGGCGAAGGACAGATTTGCCCCGGTAAGCGGACTCGACTCACTGGAGGTCTTCCTTCAGATGCCCAGTTCCTCCTCGATCGCCATCGTCACGGCTGGCCATGGGACCTTCGGTTCACCGAACAGTCGCCAATAGCGGTACGACGCGCGAACCAGGGAGCTGACGCCCAGCCTCGCCGCACCCGGATCGATCGTTCCGATCACCCGGCGGGTGATCCCGCCGGCTCCGCGCGCTGCGGGACGGACACCGTGTGCAAGGAGGAGAGTGGCCGTGCGGACGGCGTCCAGGGTCGGCGGGGGCGCCAGGGACGCGAACTGGCCGAAGACGAGCTCCCTCCACCTCAGCCTCGTCCTCGCCCAGGCCAGCCGTTCCAGCCCGGTGCCGAGGTCTACGGCCATGCGCGCGGGGTTGTCGGCATTCCAAAGAAGGACGATGTCGCCGAGAGGCAGATCGAGGTGGTTGAAGCGAAGGGTGATGCCTTCGACTTGGCGGCGCCGCCATGCTGCCAGCTTGCCGTTGATGCTGATGTGGCGCGCGTGGAAACCCAGTCGCGACAGCACGCTGAGCCAGCCGTCCAGGATCCCCCCGTACTCGTCGATGCACTGAATCGGCTGGACGCGGGAGACGTTGACGAACGAGGTCAGAAACCCTTCCCGGAGATCGCCCGTTGCGTCACGTTGCCCGGTGAAACGGACAACAGGCTGGGGCAGGAAGCCACTGCGGTAGGTCACCGGACGCCCGTCCTTGAGGAAGGGGTCAAGGGCTTGGACGGCCGAGATCGTCAGCTCGGTCTCACGGCCCCACCGAACTGGCAGGCAGGGCTCCTGTGGGGCGCCTTGGGCCGCGAAACCCACCTTGAGCCCCACCAGCAGTTCCTCCCAGGACGGGGACCGACGAGGCGGAGAGTACGGCGACGCCCTGTGGGGATGCTCGATCGCGACCCTCCCCTCGGAAACAGTGAACTCCCAGTGGGATCCAATGGCTTGACGGAGGGCTGCAAGTAGGCGGGCTTCCGAATGGGACGAAGTCCCGAGCACGAGTTCCCCGGGGCTACTCAGCATGACCGGGTCGACATCGCCGTGAAGTGGCGGGCTGGATCGAAGCGATGCATCCCGGTCTCCTGGACCTCTTTGTGGTTGAGATCCTGGGCCTGCTCGATCGCGAGGGCGAGAAGCTCCGCTACTGTCTCGTCGTCCTCTGCGGGATCAGCCACCGTGACCACGCCCGTCCGATCGCACAGGGCCGCCTCGGCGCAGGTCCCTTCGCGCCAAGTGAGCGCGGCTATTGGGGTACCGGCGCGGAGGGACTCACCGAAGACGGCTGCGCCGGCTTCCACGTACGTACGGGCGTAGGTGTAGACGAAGACGGATGCGTCACGGATGGCGGCGGTCTTGGCCGGGCCGCCGAGTTCGCCGATCCACTTCACGTGGTCCGCACTGAAGAGACGTTCATGGCGTCGTACGTATGCCTCGTCGAAGACGGGGCCGACTACCCGTATCCGGCGGCCAAGGATCTGGGCTGCTCGGACAGCGAGGTGCGGTGCCTTCTCCTCGTCGATTCGGCCAAGCCACACAAGGTCGCTGCCAGCAACGGCCGACGGCTCCTCCTCATCCAGGCCGAGGTGAACGGCGAGTTCGGTGATCGGCTGGTGCTCCGCGTACCGCTCGATCATCTCGGGCGAATAACAGTAGAGCCGTGACCGCCTGCCATCGAAGGCCGCGTCGGCGTGCTGGAAGACGGGCGAGTGCTGGAAGGTGGCGACGTCACAGTCCAGCTCGTTCCACTTGCGCGTCCAGGCCGGCAGGGACGGGTATTCGTGCCCCACGACCAGGAGGTCGTATCCAGTGTCGCGAAGCTCGCGCTCGGCGAGCGATCCGGCGGTGATGTCCTCCAGGCGGACCGGCCGACGAACCCAGTCGTTCTCCAGGTCCGTGAGCCAGCCCGGCCCAAGAAGGTGTACGTCGGCGCCTGCGGCTCGGGCGCCTACGGCGACCGCCCACAGCCATCGTTCGATCCCGCCGTAGCCGGCGGGTGGAAAGGCGTAGCTACCAGGGAAGTCGCAGACGCCGACGAGCACGTTATGCCTCCGGTGTTCCGTCCGCCGAGATCCGGCGGAAGCCGAGGTACGGGACGAGCGATTCGGGCAGGACGATGGAGCCGTCCTGCTGCTGGCACTGCTCAAGGAGAGCGGCCAGGGTGCGGCCGACGGGGAGACCGGAGCCGTTGAGCGTGGCGACGAGCTTGGGCTTGCCGCCCTCACCGCGGGTCCGGATGTTCGCCCGGCGGGCCTGGAAGGTGCCGAAGTTGGAGACCGAGGAGATCTCTCGGTACGTGTTCTGGCTCGGGATCCAGACCTCGATGTCGTACGTCAGCTGAGCGGAGAAGCCCGTGTCACCAGCTGCCAACTTGACGACGCGGTAGGCGAGGCCGAGTTCCTTCAGGCACGCCTCGGCGTGGCCGACCATCGTCTCCAGCGTGGTGTCCGCGTCCGCGGGGTCGACCATCTGGACGATCTCCACCTTGGCGAACTGGTGCTGACGAATCAGGCCCCTGGTGTCGCGGCCGTACGACCCGGCTTCGGACCGGAAGCACGGCGTGTGGGCGGTGAGCGCCACCGGCAGCTCAGCCGGCGGGATGATCTCGTCGGCGTAGAGGTTGGTCAGCGGCACCTCGGCCGTCGGGATCAGGAACAGCTCGCGGTCGGCGACGCCGGTCTTGAACAGGTCCTCCTCGAACTTCGGCAGCTGCCCCGTGCCGGTCATCGTCTTGCGGGTGACCAGGTACGGGACCGCGTGCTCGACGTATCCGTGACGACGGGTGTGCAGGTCGAGGAAGAGTGTGGCCAGGGCACGCTCCAGCGCTGCTCCAGCGCCGCGCGAGACCGCGAAGCGCGGGCCGGACAGCTTCGTCGCCCGAGCGAAGTCGAGGATGCCGATGGCTTCACCGAGGTCGACGTGGTCCTTCGGCTCGAACGGGAAGGCCGGCGGAGTGCCGACCCGCCGGATCTCGACCGCGAAGTCCTCGGAATCGCCGTCCGGGGCCGCGTCGTCCGGCAGGTTCGGGATGCTGAGGAGGAGGTCGCGGAGCTGCTCCTCGACCTGCACCTGCCCGGCCTCGATGTCCCGGATCTGGTCCTTCAGCTCGCGGGCGCGCTCCTTCAGCTTGGAGATGTCGCCGCCCTGCTTGGCCGTCTGCTGGACCTCACTCGCCACCCGCTTGGACTCAGCCCGCAGCTCGTCGGCCGAGCGGATGCTCTGGTTGCGCCGAGACTGGAGGGACTCCAGCTCGGACAGGTCCAGAGAGTAACCGCGACGAGTGAGCCGACGAACCGCTTCGGCACCCATTTCGATTAGGGCGCGGGCATCATGCATGAGGAAGATCCTTTTGATCCGGCTGGTGGGATACGGAATCGACCGTAGCAACCGCCGAGCCCTCACCGATCCCGAATATGTCCGCGCCACCGCGGTCGGCGCGACGTCCGGGAACGTCCGTGTCGAGATCACTCATCAGCGCCGTGATCCAGTCCGGCAGCTCGTCGTCAGGTATGGCGATCGGCTCGACGTACGGCGCCTCCGGGAAGAAGAGCGGTATGGCCTCCTTCGGAGATCGGCTCTGATGCCAGAGGAGCACGGAGGCCAGAAGACCGTGGCCTACGAGAACGCGGGGACCGGGGCGCTCCAGGGCGGCGAGCAATCCGGTGAGCATCCTCCGGATGCCGTCGCGCTGGGACTCGGTGCCACCCGGCGGCCGGTCGTTCGGGCCCTGGCCGTCGAGCCAGACCGCGTACTCCAGAAACGGGCGGCCCTCAAACTCTCCGTAGTCGAGTTCGTTCAGGCGAGGGTCGATGACGAGCTCCGCCGCCGGAACTCACATCAGCAGAGAAGCTGTCTGCTGGGCACGCGGGAACTCGCTGGTCAGCCACGTCCGTACGGTGTGGAGGGGGAGGATGGACCAGCCCAGGCTCAGCGATTGCCGCCCCTCTTCGGTCAGGTGGATGGGTTGGGACGGGTCGCTGTTGACGAGGTACCGCTTGCTGTAGTTCGTCTGACCGTGACGGAGGACGTAGGTGGTCACGAGCCGCTCCTCGGGGTCGACGCGGAGAGGCCGGCGAGCACTTCCGTCATCTGCGGCGCTCTCGGGTCTCTGGCCTCCAGGTAGTAAAGGAGTCCGTCGAGGGCCAGTGCTCTGCACCACGGCGCGAGCACAGGGACGGGGATCCGAGAGATCCGGGCGGCAGTGGCCAGCCGTCCGTCGGTCCCGTGCCCAAGGTCGTAATAGACGGTCCAGAAGGCCCAGTCGAATGCCGCGTCGCCCAGCATGGGCAGCGGATCGAGCAGGCGAGGGTGCCCCAGCCGGTCGAATGGCACGTTCTCCCGATACAGGTCCGCGTGCAGGACAGTCGTCCTGTCTCCGTCTTCCTGCAGTCCGGCGAGTGCCGGGGGCGCGGCGTCGAGGAGGAGATGCCGTGCGCCGGTGTCGAGCGTCTCCATGCGTCGCCGGATCCGCGGCAGCATCTCCGTACTGAGGTGGTCGGCGAGCAGCGGGAAGCTGTTCGGTCGCCTTCGGCGCCGGCCAAGGGCGTGCAGCCCCTGAAGGGCGGCGGCCACCATCTGAAGCTCGTGCTCTGGCCGCTCGGCGCCACCAGGGCGCCCTCCCACCAGCTCCAGGGCGGCCACTGCCAGGTCGTCAGCGGCCTCGACGACGTCGGCCGTCGGTCCGCCTGCCCACAGCCGCAGCGCACTGACTTCGTGGCGATACCGGGCGGGGTCGGTCCATGCCTTGAGGAGCAGCGGACGCCCGTCAAGGGCGGTCGCTGTCGCGATCACCGAGGCGTGTCCGGCGTCGTAGTAGTCGCCGAGGGACAACTTCCAGCGTTCGGAGGCCTGTTCCAGCAGGCCCGGTGCTGCGTCCAGCCACGCCTGGGCTTCCGGCCCGTAGTGCGCGAGTAGTCGCTGCCTGCACCCTGCGGGAACCTCTCCGAGCGTCCGCGTCGCCATCAGCTCAGCACGATCCCGTCGGAAACCAACTCGTCCGTCAGGGCCGGGAACTCGCCGAGAGCCTCGGCGACCAGGGCCTGCACCTTGTCCACCTCGGCGTCGGGGGACGACAGGCGGACGAGGATGCGCCAGGGCTGATCGAGCCGCTGCCCGGTCGTGCTTACCAGGTGAACCTCGGCGTGCCCCTCGGTGGCTTCGTGGAGCCGGTGGGCGAGTCGCTGCGCGGCCACGTTGTACAGCTTGCCGACGTGGTAGACGGGGTTCTTGCCGTTGGCGCCTTCAAGGTTCATCGGCCGCAGCGGTGTGATCAGCCCGTTGACCCGGTTGCCTCGCCCCACGACGCCTTCGTCACCCGACTCGATCGAGCTGCCGGTGTAGGTGAGGTACAGCTCGTCCTTCTCCGGCACGTCGCGGGCATTCAGCCGGAAGCGGGCCCCGGCTCCGGGCAACCGGAGTCCGGCGAGGCGGTGGCACTCGGCGAGGACCGTCTCCGCGTTGCGGACGTACTCCGCCCGGCTGGCGACGTGACGCGACTTCTGGGGGACGCACAACACGATGTCGGCCTGGGCTCCGTCCCAGTAGCCCATGAGTTTGACGTCCGAGCCGCACCAATCGTGGGCGAGCGTGAACTCGCTCTTCCCGGAGAAGTGGTCCACCAGTTCCCGTACGAACGACTCGAAGGGGTTCTCCGGCGCCCAGCCGGTGCCGAGGGACGTGTCGTTGGAGAGCCGCACCCGCCGCTCGCGGAGATCTTCGACGGAGCGCGGGTTGAACCAGCGGGTGCGGTCGGGCACCCCGTCGCCGGTGAGTACAGCACCCGGGCTCGAATTGCTGGTGATGTTGAAGACGATGTCGAGGTGGGCCGAGACCTCGGGCAGTCGCTCGGCGAAGAACGCCCGAACCTCGGCCTCCACTATGTCCTCGACCGGTATCCGCTCGCCGCCGCACAACGGCGCGGCCCTCCCATTGACCAGGGCCCGCACCGGCGATGTCATCCGGCCGGCGCCGTACCGCACCTCGCTGGCTCCACCGAGGAGGGCGAGCTTGTCGAAGTTGTGGTGCAGTACGGCGCCGAAGTGCTGAACGGTGTAGCGGCTGTAGGCGCGGGACAACCGCTCGGCGAGATGGTCGGCCAGGGTGTCCGGATGGCCGAGGCCCTTGCGTTCCACGATGGTCGTCGCGTCCGGCTGGGCCATGCCGGTGTCGATGACGATGTGGCTGTTGTCGATGGTCGTGCTCGTACGAGGCATCACGAACTCCCGTTCAGGGGTGGGTAGAAGGGGTGAGCGCAGGCGTCAGCACGCCTGGACGAGCGGTGGAGCGGAGGATTCAGCGAGGGACGCCGGCAGCGCGGAGGAGCGCGACCGACTGAGCAAGCGACCGGTACGCGAAGGCAGCCTGTTCCTCGGCAGCGAGGCGATAGACGTCGTGGGCGGTGATGAGGTCGATGTCCCGCGTCCGACGGCGATCGAGCCAGAGGAGGAGGCGCCAGGCCAGGACCGGCCCGCTGAACGGCAACCGGGTCAGGAGATCGACCAGGATGCGTCCGGGCGGCATGCCCCCGTACAGCAGGTCGCGTACGAGGTGGAACACCACGTCGCTGTAGTCGAGTACGGCCGGTCCGCAGGCGCTCGCCTCCCAGTCGACGACGTGCAGGCGCTCACCGTCGATGAGGAGGTGCTCGGGCTTGAGATCACCATGCAGGCGAACCACCGGATGGGAATCGATCGGTTGGAGGGCTTCACTCAGCACCGCCCACCAGGGCAGCGACCGGCAGCGAGGAGAGAGCTGATCGAGCAGGAACTGGCGCGGGGAAACGACACTGGCTCGCCGTGCCTCCCAGCCGGAGCCGGGAGTAGCGCCAGCGATAGGCCGGTGCAGCCTGCCGCTCACAGCCACGACGTAACCTATGTACTCCTCAACCGCTGAGTGCGTGCTTACCGAGCACGGCGTCCCATCCACCGCCCGGAATACCGTCCAAGACTCGGCCTCATCGTTTCCCGTGGCCAAGACGGCCGGGACCGAGATACCCCACGGGGCAGCGCGCTCGATCGTCGCGACCTCACGCTGGCGCCGACCCTCGGGGTCGATGCCCACGTAGATCTTCAGCAAGGCGCTGCCGTCCGTGGCGAACCGCGTTCTGGAGTACGGCTTGAGAGCTGCCGGGCCGAACGGGCCGAGACCCTGCTCGGTCCACGGCTCCGCCGTCTTCGTGCTGCGCACCCTCCACACCTCCGGTCCGTATCAGCGAGCCGTGCCCTGCTCCCATTTGAGAAGCAGGACCGATCACCAAAGCCAGCCGAAGCGGAGGGAGTTGACCACATTGCCCGGCGGCTTTTTCGATCTACTGCGACAGTAGGTACGGCACCCCGCAGCACCCCGGAAAATCCTTCCGGGGTCGATTCCGGCCACGAGGTGATGCTCAGGACATGCGAGGGATGACAGAGAACCTGACCATCGGCGAGCGCGTCGCCTGGTACCGGCGCCGACGCGGCCTTTCCCAAGAAGTCCTGGCCGGTCTTGTCGGACGAACCACGGACTGGCTGAGCAAAGCGGAGAACAATCGGATCGAGCTCGACCGGCTCTCGGTGATCACCTCACTCGCCGAGGCCCTCGACGTCTCCCTCGGAGACCTGCTCGCCGAACCGACCCTCGTGGAGTGGTCGAACGACAGCGGCCGCCGCACGGTCCCCGCCCTGCGCGAAGCCCTCATGGACTACAAGCAGCTCACGCCGCTGCTGGGGCCTCCGCCCGATGACGAACCGCCCGGGTTGAAGGACCTTCGGGCCAACGTGAAGGAGATCCTCGACGCCTATCAGGCGTCTCGATACGACTTCGCCACACGACGCCTTCCCTTCGTACTGGCCGATGCCCTCGCCGCATCCCGCGGGTACTCGGGGCGCAAGAGGGAGGAAGCTCATGCCTTACTCGCCCTGACCTACCAAGGCGCGGCCATGGTGCTGGGCAAGGTCGGGGAGTCGGAGCTGGCATGGATCGCCGCCGACCGCGGCCTGGCGGCCGCGCAGCACAGCGGCCAGAGCTCGGTGACGGGCTCGCTCTTCCGGGCGGTCACACACTGCCTGCTGGCCACCGGGCGCTTCACCCCGGCGGTCCAGCTGGTGAACGATGCGGCGGCCGTGATGCAGCCCGGCTTAGGCACCGCGAACGACGCATACCTCTCGGTCTACGGCACTCTCTTCCTCGCCGGTGCCATGGCGGCCGCCCGAGCGGAGGACCGGGCGACGACGCAAACCTTCCTCCGAGAAGCCGACGAAGCCGCGCAGCGGTTGGGCGCCGACGCCAACCACCTGTGGACGGCCTTCGGCCCGACCAACGTGGCCATCCACTGCGTCGCCACCGCCGGAGAGCTCGGAGACATTCAGATAGCCGCGGACCTCGGCCAACGCATCGACACCAGCGGCTTGCCGGTGGAACGCCGCGTGAGGCACAACCTGGAAGTCGCTCGAGCACTCAGCGCCTGGAACCGGACCGACGAAGCCCTGGCCACCCTGCTGGACGCCGAACAGGCCGCCCCCGAGCAGGTGCGCCACCATTACCTGAGCCGGGAACTGGTCATCGGCTGGATCCGAGGTAACCGAGGCCGCCCGTCCCGGCCGGTGGCAGACCTGGCACGCAGGCTCAGCGTCGTCGGCGGTTAGAGTCCGTCCCGTGAGCGAGAACGAGCACGAAGCGAAGATGGCCCACCCGCGCATGGCAGCTGGCGCGCTCTTCTTCGACGACGCCGACCGAGTCCTGCTCGTCGAACCCTCGTACAAGGACTACCGCGACATCCCCGGCGGATACGTCGAGCACGGTGAGTCTCCGCGACAAGCCTGCATGCGCGAAGTCCACGAAGAGCTGGGTATCAAGCCTCACATCGGCCGCCTGCTCGTCGTGGACTGGGCGCCGAATCCGGGAGAGGGAGACAAGGTCCTCTACCTCTTCGACGGTGGCCGTCTCAGCGCAGACCAGCGCCAGCAGATCGCGCTGCAAGCCGACGAGCTCCGCAGCTACGACTTCCACCACGCCGAGCAGCTGCCAGAGCTCACTATCCCCCGCCTCGTACGCCGGATCACCGCAGGGATCCAGGCCCGCTCAGCCGGCCTGACCGCCTACCTGGAACAAGGGGTGGCGCCAGGAACAAGGGCTTGACCAGGGGCCGCTTGGCCTCAGCACGCGTGACGTGCTCGCCTCGAAGCGATCTCGGCTCGTCGATCTGATCAGGATGGCCGAGTTCGATCTCGAACATGCCCTGACGGTCGCCCGCCAGCGGGAGTTCTCTCTGTCGAGCCCCTTCGGGGGCCTGGGGATGGATGAACCGAAGAGACCCGGTGGAACTGACGAAGAGGGGTCACGCGGGCCGCAAGTCGCGCCAGGGAGCCGAGCGCCCGCCTATCCAGCTACCCCATGGGTTTTGTTGACATCGCCAACGCATGCGCTATCGAATTCTATCGCGATTGCGTGTACGGTGGAGCTATGAAGGAATCGACTCCCCCGGCTTCCGACTCACTGATCACTGGTGCAGAGATTGCCAGGCTGGCGGGAGTGACACGTGCCGCTGTCTCCAACTGGAGGCGGCGGTACAGCGACTTCCCAGCACCTGCCGACGGTGGAGCGAGCACGCCCCTCTTTTCGCTGACCGAGGTCCGTTCCTGGCTGGCCAAGCAGCAGAAGGGCACCGATCTTTCAGACGACGTCCGCCTGTGGCAAGCACTGCGGGGCGCCTTCGGCGACGACATAGTCGCAGGCATCGCGGGCGTTGCCCGGTTCCTCACACACGATGACGTTTCCAGGCTGGACGACAACCTGACCGATCTGGCTGCGAGGTCGGCGGCGAAGGAATCAGCAGCCCAAGTCATCGACCAGCTGGTCGAACGCTTTCTGGACTCCTCGCGACGTGCCGGCTCCGACCAGGTCACGTCGTTGTGGCTTGTCAGGGCCGTGAGTCACTTCGTGGGACCAGTACCCGACGACTCCGTCATCCTCGATCCGGCCTGCGGTATCGGCACGCTGCTCCTCTCCGTCGGCCTCACCGAGGGCCCTGTACGCCGGGGGCAGGAGATCGATCCAGCAGCCGGGGAACTGGCACAGGCGCGAGCCGAGCTCGCAGGGCCACAGGACACCGTCATCGAGGCAGGGGACTCTCTCCGCGAGGACCGCTGGCCCGATCTGCGCGCCGACCTTGTCCTGTGCGATCCCCCGGCCGCCGGCCCGGAATGGGGCCGAGAGGAGCTGCTCCTCGATGCCCGTTGGGAACTGGGCACGCCTTCCAAAGCAGAGGGGGATCTGGCCTGGCTCCAGCACTGCTATGCCCATACCGCTCCAGGCGGTCGGGCCATCGTCGTCATGCCTGCTTCCGTGGCCTATCGCAAGGCAGGCAGGCGCATCCGGGCCGAAATCGTCCGGCGCGGCCTCCTTACTGAGATCATCGCACTGCCGCCCGGCATGGTGGCATCACACGCTCAACCGGTGCATCTGTGGATGCTGCACCGCCCAAGCGGCCCCTCTGACAGCGCGGCCTCAGTGCGGATGGTGGATCTCACCGCCAATGCACCCGACGGCCCCATGGAGCCCACAGCCGAGCAAGTCGCCGACGTACCGCTCATCGATCTCCTGAACGACTCTGTCGACCTCACACCCAGCGTGCACGTGAACGCTTCCCGGAAGGACTTCCCCGCCGAGTACCGCGCCTTGCAACGGGGCATCGAGGAGCGGCTCAACCGACTGGCCGCATTGCTGCCCGCCCTCACAGCGGGCGAAGGACCGGGAACACTGGACAGCGCGACGATCAGTCTGACCGATCTCTCCCGTGCTGGGCTCGTCGACCTCGCCGATGCTGAACCAACCTCTACCAGTGAGCAATTGGACACCGAGTATCTACGGGGGTTCCTGCGCAGCGCTTCAAACAATCGTCGTTCAACGAGTGGCAGCGGCTCCTATCGCCTCGACGTCAAGGGAGCGCGCATCCCGCAGATGGCCGTGGAAGAGCAACGCCGTTACGGTGCCGCCTTCCGTGCGCTCAAAGAGTTCGAGGAGCACATCGGCGAAGTGACCCGGCTGGCAGAACAAGTCAGCGCTCTTGCCCGTGACGGCCTCACCAACGGGGCACTTCTGCCTCCCAAGGACGGTGTCTGACGGATTCCTGGGTAGGTCACGTCGCGACCGCGCCTTCGACCATCGAGCGGGCGATGGACGTGATCGCGGCCAGCAGCTCGTCGGGCGACTGTTCCAGGGCCAAGGCGTGCTGGTGGATACGGACTCCCGCGTGCCGCACCCGATGCGTCGCGCTCGGCTCGTAGCCCCTCGCATAGACGAGATGACCGTCGCGGAGTCCGAGCGCCGTGCAGTAGGCGAGCATCTGATAAAGGTCGGCGTCCGGAAATCCTTCGGGCTTCTCCGCCTTGTACTTGGCGTCCGCGACAGCTCGTGGGGTGCCATGGTTGCCGTACCAGACCAGGTCCGGACGCATCCGAACAGCCTCGGCCTCATCGAGGTGCACGCCCTGCGCCTGAAGTGCGCTGCGCCCCCCATACTGCGCCAGCGCCTCGCGCAGTGCGGTGCAGACGAAGTCCTCGAAGATCTTGTGCGTGTCGAAGAGGTACCCGTCGACGGTGATCCGCCCGTCCATGTGCTCTACGGACAAGCCGCGCAGTACCGTCTCGGCCAGCCGTAGCGCGGGCTGGTAGCGGAGGTTGAGCCGACTCGCCCTCCACTGCGGCAGATCACGGCTTCCGGGAATCAGCGGCTGTGCGTCCAGCAACCGGCCACGGTGGTGGCGCAGCCGACGGCGTACACTATCGGGCACCCTGGGCAGGGTCAGCAGCCGCTCCGTGGCAGCGCGCAGGAGCCGGTTCTCCGCGATGTCGGTCCCGTAGTCGTCGTAGGCGACCTCGACCGGGAACGCCCGCCCATGGTGTCGCCGGACCTGATCCGCTTCCCTGATACGTCCTCGGACGACCGGTGCGGTCTCTTCCGTGTGTCGGTATCCCTGGAGCACTCCCTGGCGCAGGGCACGTTCGAGGGATCTCTCGAATCCCTGCGCCAGTGCGGGAAGCAGCTCGTCCTGCTCGGCAACGCTCACCTCCCCGTCCCGGTGGATGTGGGGGTTCATTGCGTAACCGATGAGGAAGAACAGCCGCGCCACCGGCACCTTGGGGGCGATGCGGAGGGTGACGGCGCTGTGCCCCGGTGACCTCAGGGCCACCGCGCCGACCTTGCCGCCGGCGCGCAGCCGCCAGCAGCCCGACCGGTAGGGATCGGGTGCGGCCTCGACGATCCTGGAGGCAGCGAGCGAGCGCCCGACTTCGTCCGGGAGAGGCACAGTGACGGGCGGCCCGTACTCGGCCAACTCGACAGTCGTCACGGCGAAGGCTCGTACGATTCGCCGTCGCCGATGGACCGGGCCAGCGCATCGAGTCCGTAGCGCTTCTCGATGTCGAAGGACTCCCCGTAGTGATGCTCCTCCAGCAGCGGCAGGATCTTGGTCCGCCAGGTGCGCTCCAGACCGCCCTGCCGGTGTGCCCCCTTCTTCATCAGGTAGGAGGGACCGATACGGAAGTCCGCTTCTTCGATACGGGAGTTGAGCGCGTCCAGAAGGTCCGCGGCCCGGGTGTCGAACCCCTCCCGGTCGAGCCAGCGCCGTAGCAGGCCACTGGTGGGCTCGGTGCGGGGTGACAGCTCGACGAAGGCGAAGCGCCGGCGCATCGCCGCGTCCACCAGGGCGATCGACCGGTCGGCGGTGTTCATCGTGCCGATGACGAAGAGGTTCGGCGGGAGCGCGAAGTCGTCGCCGGAGTAGGTGAGACGTACCGACTTGTTGCGGTACTCCAGGAGGAAGTACAGCTCGCCGAAGACCTTGGCCAGGTTGGCCCGGTTGATCTCGTCGATGATCAGGAAGTGCGGGATGTGCCGGTTGCCCTCGCGGGACGCCAGGTCTGCGAGCTCGCGCAGGGGGCCGGCGGTGAGACGGAAGGCGACTTCCCTCGTATCCGGGTCCTCACGAGGGCGGAACCCCTCGAAGAAGTCCTCGTAGGCGTAAGAGGGGTGGAACTGCACGAGCTTCACCTGCTCGGGCCCGCCGCCGAGGTATTCGGCCAGTTTGAGGGCCGTGTACGTCTTGCCGGTTCCGGGCGGGCCATAGAGAATCAGCTGCCGTTCGTCCCACAGCAGGTCGCGGATGTCCCGCAGCCAGGCCACGTCGTGCACCAGCAGTTCGTCGGCGAGGTGCTGTTCCGGCACGGGGAGTTCCAGCTCACGCCGGGCGGTGAGGGCGGGTGTCGTGCCGCTGGGGTCGCGCTCTATCGCCTCGGCCTCGTCCGCCAGTTCCTCGTCGGAGAGGCCGAGCCCCTCGATGAGCGGCTGGACCGTGGTGAGGTCCACGACATCGTGCTGGACGGACAGCCGCTGCTGGATCTCCTCGGGCAGCACGTCGTACGGGTGGCCGGTGCTCTGCCACTCGACGGGCCGCCGCAGATTGGACCGGCCGTTGTCGGAGGCGGTCTGCTCGGCGGGGCCGGTGATCTCACCGACGTAGAACCGTCCGCCGGAGAGTGTGCACACGGTGTCGCCGGGCTTCATCCGGGACAGAAACGCATGGAGTTCCTCGACGAGTTCCAGCTTCTGGTTGTACGTGGCCGTGGTGCCCCAGTCCTCCTCGACAACCGTGCGCAGGCGCTCCTTGCTGGTTCCCTGGCCGATCCCCTGGCGCAGGCGAGGGGCGGCGAGCGAGACCCGCTCCTCGGGAAGCCACAGCTTCTGGACGAGATCGGCCCCGGCCACATTGGAACCTCGGACGAGCCAGGCCCTGGCAGGACCCGGCCAGACCCCCTCCATGAAGTCCGAGAGCGGCGCCCCCGCTTCCGTCTTCCAGTCCACCCAGCCGTTGCGCGGCGCCCCGACCAGCACGCCCGCGGCGAAGGACGGGGACCCGCAGTCGACGTCCTGGGCCAACTCCAGCCACCCGGGCCAGCGAGTGGACGGGCGCAGCACACCCGTGTTCCTCATCGTCTCCCGCGCGACGGCCGTGGCGGAGAAGTGCTTGGAGAAGGACGGCATCTCGCGGTCTCGGGCGGGCGAGCCCGCCAGGATGCGGAACTTCCGGCTTCCGTTGGTCCCCACCTCGTCCAGCAGCACCCCACGTGCCCGGTCGACCCCGCTCGCCCCCGGCAGTCGCAGCAGGAACTGCGGCGGCTCCCCCGAGGCGGGAGTCCCGTCTTCGGTCTCGGTCATGTCCGCTCCCCCGTTCCGGGCGGCACAGGCATTGCCGCCTTTCCCAACAACCCTATTTTTTGGCGTAGTTAAGCGCATAATCTCCCGCCAGGGGAGCACGGTGTGTGTCACCCCACGGGTGGAGGGACACAGTCGCCGTGACCATCATGGATCAGCTCACATTGCGACGGGACGGCACGACGCCGAAGGACTACGCGGCCACGTGTTCCGGTGTGCAGTCCAGGGGCGTGGCGGGTGCAGTTGGCTGGCCGGCCCGGTCTGACGATCCACGACACGCGGTGGGAGAACGGGGAGCGTGATCTCGTCCTGTACCAGCCCGCCGTCGTGCCGGAGATGCCTGCTCCGCTGTCCAACCTGCACAACCGGCGACGTGCCGGTATCCAGGAGTCCGAGCTATACGACGAGGAACTGCGGATCATGGGCTGGGTCGCCGTCCCCGGCGACCGCCCAAGCTTCAAGAAGACGTTCACCACTGCCGCCTTCGCCGACCTGTGCGGTCTCGACGATCTGCGTGAGCTGACCGATCGCCCCGGGGTGGTGCTCGACGTGGCCTTCGAGCGGCCGGACCCGCTGCTCATCGACCTGGACGAGCCGCAGGACACGGATTCCGTTCAGCACGCTCTCTTCTTCCCGCAGGACGATGACGAGACTCCGGTCGTGTTCTTCCTGCTCAGTCGGGTCGCGCCGACACTGCGCCACATCGGCTGGCTGCCGGATCTCGTCCGGTCGTAGCCGCAGACGACGCGGACGGCTCCCGGTACGTTCACGGACCGCCGACGACCGGAGGCGCGACCCGCCGTCCCGGCGGCGGGCAGGGCTTCGGTACGGAGTGGCCCGCCCGCGGGTCCCCGGCCGGGGGCACGGCGGGAGTCGCGGCCAGTGCCGTGGTCCGGCCGGTCGGGGGGACCGGAGCCGGGATGACCACGGCAGGTGTGGCGGTGGGCGCCCCGTCGAGTGCGTCGAGCAGGGCGTTCACCTCCAGCAGACGCGCCTGGATCTCGGCGGGCATGGGAGGCAGTTCGGGCACGCGGTGGTGGCAGACACCGCTGAGCGCGGACCAGGTGAGGCGCCAGCGCCGGGCGGTCCCCCGGTCCGTGTACGCCTCCAGGCACAGCATGCGGTGCTTGGCGTTGCGCGTCATGGCAGGGACCACCCTGTGCCAGAAGTCGTCCAGCCGCTGGTCGAGGGCGAGGCGCAGCAGCACGGCGGCGGCGCGGGCCCGTACGCCGGGGCTGAGCGGTCCCGGCGTGCCCGCCGGAGGCCGCAGGAGGGCCTCGGCGGCGGAGACGAGTTCGCGGGCGTTGTCCGTCATCGGGCACCGCCCTGCGACACGACCGTTCCCCGGCCACGCCGGATCGCCCCGGCCAGCCTCTCCGTACGCGTCACGAGCTGCTTGCGGTCGTCCAGGGTCGGCAGCCCCGGGTGAGAGCCCTCGTTGAGCTCGTTGATCAGCGCCCATCCCCCGGCGTACAGGCTCTCGACCACCGTCTGCGGCCTCCCGGAAGAGTCACCGAGCAGGGCGAGGGCCACATGCTCCTTGGTACGCACCAGCGGGGAGATACGCTCCTCGATCTCCGCGAGGCCAAGGCCATGGTCGTCCCGCAGCGTACGGCGCGCGGTCTCCATGCAGGCGACTTCCAGTGCGTGCCGGCACATCGCCGGAATCACCCGGTCGGCGACGCTCTGAGGCAGATGCTGATCGTAGGAGAGGTCACGGGCCTCCTGGAACGCCTGCTTGACGGGATCGCTCCTCTTCTCGACGGTGACGACGGAGTCGCTCTCGCGGGAGATGTGGAGGACCGTCGCCTCGATGCCGAGGTGGGAGATGGCCTGCTCCAGCCGGGTGTCGTGGGTGAAGACGACCACCTGCCGGTGGCGGGCGCACTCGCTCAGGACGGTGGCCAGCCCTTCCACCTTCTGCGTGTCCATCGACTGCACCGGATCGTCGATGACGAGGAAGCCGAACGGACTGTCGTCGTGCGTCGCACGCGGAATGAACAGCGACAGGGCGAGCGAGTGCAGTTCGCCCTGGCTCATCACGCTGTACGCGGGCGCCTCGTGGGCGTCCACGGAGACGCCGAGCTGCACACTCCCCTGCCGGGCCGTGCCCTTCAGCTCGATGTTCCCGAGCGACACGCTGCTGCTCTCGCAAAGCTTCTTCCACACGCCCTGCGACTGCTTGACGAACTTCGCCATCCGCTCGTCCCTCAGCTCGTCCGTCAGCTTCCTGAGCCAGGAGCGGGCCGCTTCGGCCTCCTTGCGCTGGTCCTTCGCCTCCGCGGCCTTCTCCGTCGCACCAAGCCACTCGGCGAGCCGCACGGCCGCGGGCCGCCAGGCGGTGTTGCGGTCGGTGAGCCTGCGCGCGGCCTCCTCGCTGACCTGCCGACATGCCGCGCCCAGCGTCGGGGCGACGCGTTCGACGCGGTTCGCCAGCTCGGCGGGGTCGGTCAGGCTCCGGCACAGGGCCCATTCGCGCCAGAGGCCCGCCAGTTCCGACTCCTCCGCCCGCAGCAGGTCAGGGACCGGCTGCACCAGGTCGTGGACGGCACGCTGCGCGGCGCCGAGCGCCCGGCGGGCCGCTTCGGCCCCGGCCGCCTCCGACTGGAGCCGCTCGATCTCCGCCCGCGCGCCATCCGCCCAGGCCGGGTCCAGGCGGTCCGCGGTGCCACAGACAGGGCAGTCGGCGTTCTGGGAGCGGCGACGGTGTTCGAGAGCACTCTCCAGCAGCCCGGCGAGCCGCCGCGCGTCCTCAGCGTCGGAATGCCGTACGTCCTCGGCTGCGGCAGCCGCCTCCCGCAGCCGGGCCAGCGCCCCGGCCACCTCCTGCTGGTCGGGGCCGGTCAGGGTGGCGAGTGCCCGGAGACGGACGTCCGCACCCGCGTAAGTGACCGCGTCCCGGTCGAGCAGGGCGCGGACGGCGTCCGCATCAGGGGTACGTCCGCCGAGTGCCCGAGCAGCTTCGACGGCACGCTGGTCGTCGAGTCCGGTAAGAGCGTCGACGGCCGCGGTCTTCAGGGCGCCGGGCCGCTTCTCGACGTCCTTGCACTCCTTGATGCGGGCCGCGAGCCGGTCATCGATGTCGCCGAGCTGGCCGAGCCCGATGAACCGGGCCAGGGTGTTGTGCAGGGCGCTGAGCGTCCCGTCGACCATCGAGCCCAGCTCGCTGTACGGCAGGAACGGACGGTAGAGGGAGAGCGTCGAGGCGTCGATGCTCTCCTCCAGCTTCTGCTCCGTGCCGTCCGCCCGCTCCACCGTCGTGCGCGCCTCGTCCACCTTCGCCCCGTACCACGTGCGGCGCACGGTGACCGGGTCGCCGGTGTCGTCCAGGGTGAGCCGTACGGAGACGGTCGGGACCGTGGATTCGTGCAGGTTGCGCCACCCTTCCTTCCACACCGCCGTACGAGCCTTGCCGTTGCTCCCGTCCCAGCGGGCGTTGAAGCCCGTCAGCGCCATCTCGGCGGCTTCGGCGAAGCTCGACTTGCCGGTGCCGTTGCGACCCGCGACAACGGTCAACCCGGGGCCGGGCGGGAGGTCGAGCGTGGTCTCGGGGCCGACGCCCCGCCAGCCCGCCGCCGTGATGGAGCGCAGGTACACAGGGCCGGCGCGTCCGGTCCTCTCCGGCGTCGGCTCGGGAAGCATCCCGCGCAGCAGGTCGGCGGCCTCCGGGGCCAGTTCGGACGCGGCGAGCCCCGCGGTGAGGCGGTCGTCGAGCAGCTGACGCAGACGGGTGTCGTCGGTCATGTCGGTGCTCCTTGCACGATCAGACGGAGAGCACGACGGGACCGCCGCGCTGTTCACCCTCCGATCTTCCATGACACACGTTGGCGATGTCAACAGACTTCGTGATGCCCAGAAACTCGAAAACGTGTACGGTGTGGATCCCGGCGTGGCCACGTAGGCGGTCCACTCGCCCGGAACCCGCGAATGCAACCCGCCTGAACCGAAGTACGAGAAGGGGTCAACAAGTCAGCCCACCCGACCGAACGGGACCGAAGACCTCATGGCCGATGAATGGCAGGGGGTGCAGGAAGAGCTGGAGCACGATCCGCTGGAGACGGCGCGTACACACGTACGCTCCCTGCTCCACCACACCCGCATGCTGACCGGCGACGTCCTCGACATGGCCTTACAGACAGCCCAGTGCGCCTTCGCCGAGATCGACGCATGCAACTCGCTGCTCGACGCGGCCTCCGAGCGTGCTCACGCCCTTGCGCGGGAACTCGAAGACCACCTCACCCAGGGGGACTCCGGTGCCGTGCCCGGCCTCCTCGACGAACTCGACACTCTGGCGGCCAAGGTGGCCGTTTCCGAGGCTGAACGGCGGGTCATTCTGCGCATCCTGGGTATGGAGGACGCTGGGACAGAGGGCGCGCGGACACCGGCGGACAACCGCGATCCCGTACCCACGCTCACAGCGGCCGGGCTGCCTCGGGTGCCCTCCCTGTACGACGCCGAACAGCCCGGCTACGGCACGTTGACCGACATGATGGCCGCCCGGGAGAGGATCGCCGCCCAGCGCGCCGCCGCGCACGCCCGCCGCTCAGCCGTCGTCACCGAACACATGACGGAGATCGTCATGCGCCTGGCCAACGTCTCGGTCTCCGACCCGGCACTGAACGAGGAAGCCCTCACTGAGCTGCGGCACTCCTATGCGCTGTGGCTCGCATGTGCGGACGAACGGCGACGGGACGACAACTGATCCCGTCGGCCGCCGCATTCGCCTGACTGGTGCCCGGAGGCGCTGCTGGGCACCAGAACGTCGAGGGCGGCGCCGACGGGATCAGCTGTGCGGAGTCAGGCCGCCCGCTCGGGGACAGCGTCCGGCGCCGACGGAGTTCGCGACAGGCGATGGATCATCCGTTCCGCCCCGGTGAATCGGTAGGCAGGCGCCGTGAGTTCGTGGACGAGAGCGGCCGCACGGCTCGCGGGTCCGGCTCGACAACGCCTCCGGATCCGCCGGCCACCTCTCGCGCGATCGCCACCGTCGGTCGCGCGAGAGGCATCACCGCATAGACGACCTTGCCGCCCGAAGGATGGCGGTAGGAGTCCCGCGCCCCCGCTTCACCCCTCCGGAGCCGGGGCGCTCGCATGTCCAGCGCGCCCCGTGGCCGAGAACCGCGCCCAACGGACTACATCGCAGGCTCAGCGGGGTGACGCGGGCCGTGGCCGGGCGGCGGAGTGAGCGTGGAGGTGTAGTTCTCGCCGTCCACGAGGGGCGCGGTGAGGCTTACGCCGACTGCGGCCATGCGGTCGTACTCGGCGAGGACGAGATCCTTGGTGCGGTAGTGGCCGTACTTGGCGATCTCGTTGTGCTTTAGGCCACCCGTCTGCGACTGGAAGGACTCCAGAATGTACTCCGCGTCGTCGCGGCTGACCCCGTAGAGGTGAAAGAAATACGCGTCCAGCTCGGCACGGATTTGGGGGCGGCGAGCCTCGTCCCATCGGAAGGGAGCACCGGTATCGCCAAGGTCACGGGCAAGGGCTGCCATGTCCCATGCCGTGCCGACTAGCTCCAGGACACGGGGGGTAACAAAAGGCACGTGAGGCTCAAGGGCATCCGGCCCGGGAACCGGAAGCTGCTTTACAACCATTCGATTCATATGAATGCCTCCCACTTTCTGACGCGCCACGAAGTCATACACCAGGGAACTCTGGACAGAGACAAGAGTTGCCACCAAACCTGGCGACTGACCAACGGGTAGCATCAGAGGAAAGGTATAGCTTACGGCAGTGAGTGGAAGAAAGGCGGGAATAGCCGTACGCTCATCCGTGGTGCGACAGACGTCACGCGATCCCACAAGCCAGTCGCGATCCCATTTTGACTCGATCAGACGATCTCGCACGCCCGGGATTTCCACTTCCCTTCCTTTTCGAGCAACAGAAATCGAACCTGCCTCTTTTACCCAATAACGCGGCTTAGCTGCAGCCTTCGGAGACTCCTTATCTGTAATACTCACAGTCTGGTACTCGGTGTCACCCACACCGAAGTAGCTGTTCCACCGATGATCGAAAAGATGGGCCATCTTCCCCTCATATAGTGGCAGCATTCGCCGATCACCACGCGTAAAAACGTTATCACGCAAATCCCACCCGTCCTTCTCCAGCTCACTACGCGTCCGGAAAACGTCGAAGTCGTCTGTCATGTTGAAGTGGTTCTTAAAAAGGATCCCCCACGGATTGCCACCCCGCTCCGTCTCGTTCCACAGCACCGGAATGCGCCGATAGATATCCGCCGTAAGATCCGCATCCCGCCGCGTCCGGAAGATCGGCAGCGTCCCCGTATTGGGATTGATCAGGGCGATCTCCTCGGGGCTGAGCGCGAACACCCGCTCCGCATCATCCAAATCCGCCGGGTCCTCCAGGAAGAACGCGAAGCGGGCCGCGGGCTCCCGAAGGTCCCTGCCAGCCAGGGAGAGCAGGCAGAACTTGTAGCTGGCGTGCACTCCCACGAAAAGCGGCTTGCGGTTCTCGAAGTCGTACAGCGCCGCCACCGCGCCCCGGCGCGTGAAGTCGCTGAACAGGTACTGCGCTCCCGCTCCGGTCGCGATGGCCGTCGGAAGGATGCAGCCGAAGCGGCTCCTGGGTGCGGCGATCGTCGCGAAGCGCTCCGCGAACAACTGGTCGGTCTGGAGAGAGTTGACCCCCTTGACCGTCAGCCCCTTCGCGCACAGCGGGAACGCCCCCGAGCCCCCCGCGAACAGGAACGTGGACTTCACCGCCCGCCGCGCTGTCCGGTAGCGCCTCCCCGCCTCCGGGTTCCCGGCCTCCTCGTTCTCGGCCTCCCACTCGGCGATCCGCGTACGCCGTGCCGTCCCCGCGATGGCCGCGATCGACGGCTCGACCACGCTGAAGTACTTCTTGTCCTCGAAGTCGACCTTGTCCCACGGCGGGTTGCCCACCACACAAGAGAAGCCGCCCGCCCACCCCGTGGCCGGGTCCACGGCGTCGCCCGTCGCCGCGTCGGCCTGCTCCGGAACCGTGAAGACCTCCGGGAACTCCAGATGCCAGTGGAAGAAGCGGTAGAGGTCGCGTAGCTCGTCGATCTCGTCGTGGGTCGCCTTCGAAGCCGACTGCCTCGGGGTCCCGCAGGGCCTGGAACACCTCGTGGGTGACGGGGGCCGGGGCGTCCTTGGTCTTGCGCCACATGAACGCGGCGCACCAGGCGTCGGCGATGTGCCGAGCGTGGACGTACGCCTTCTCGTCCCGCCACTTCTCGTAAGCCTCCTGCTGGGCATGCACCTGCCGCAGGTTGCCGGACGGGGCTCCGATGATCCGGCGGAGACCCGAGGCGAAGGCGGTGTTGGAGACCTTCGTCTCCACGACCACCTCGAAGAGGCCGCTCTGGCCCTTGCGTTCCTGGTCGTTCTGCTTCTCCAGGAACTTCGCGTACTTCTCGTCGTCGCCCTCGACGGCCTTGAACGCCTTGTTCGGGATACCGTCCAGCATCAGCGTGGGCGTGGTGCCCACCAGGCCGTTCCCGTGCTTGATGTGCGCGTCCAGGAAGCCCAGCGCCTTCCCCGGCTCCAGGGCCTCCAACCACAGCGAGACCTTGGCCAGTTCGACCGCCATCGGGTTGAGGTCCACGCCGTAGACGCAGCGGGCTACGACCTCGTGCAGGGCGGTGCGTACTGCGATGGGGGGCGGCTCCGGGTTGCTCTCCCGTACCGCTGCCACCCGCTTGGCGATGCGGCGGGCCGCCGCGACGAGGAAGTGGCCCGAACCGCAGGCCGGGTCGCAGACCGTCAGCGACAGCAGTTCGCGGACGATCGCCTCTGACGGGTCCGGCTCGCCCGCCGCCGTGGCGGCCTGCTCGCCGCGCTTCTGGGCGTCGTCTATCACCGGGTCGAGGGTGGAGTCGAGCAGGGTCTCGATGAGCGAGCTGGGAGTGTAGTAGGAGCCGGTCTTCTTGCGGTCGTTGCCGAGCCGGTTGACCAGCTCGAAGGAGCGCTCGGTGGCGCTGTGCTTGGGGACCAGTTCCAGGAGTGACTCGTAGATGGAGCCGAGCTCCTCGGAGCCCATGTTGCGGTAGTCCACCGGCCGCCAGCGCGCGGTCTTCTCGTCGCGTACGCGGGAGAGGTGGCGCACCGCCTCCAGCAGGGAGGCGTTCGACAGGGAGCACTTCCGCAGGGGGGCGTCGGCGTCGATGTCGTCGAAGAGGCCGCCGAGGCCGGGCAGGCCCAGCTCGGGCCGGCCGTCCTCACGGCCCAGGGCGTCTAGGACGATCCGCAGGGATGCGTACTGGTCGGCGTGCGCGGTGCCCTGGCGACGCAGGGCGTGGCGGCGCAGGCGGGCGGAGCTGAAGTACTTGGCGTACCGCTTTCGGGCGTCGTCGCTCGCGTCGGGGTGGTGGAGGGCGTCGCGGTCCTCGGCAACGAAGAGGAAGATCATCCGGTAGGCGAGGCGCAGCAGCGCCTTGTGCAAGCCGTCGGCGTCCAGGTTGTCGCGCAGGTCCGTGTTGGCCGGGTGACGCAGAAAGCCCGTGCCGAGGGTGGTGATGGCCCGCTGGACGCCGTCACGGTGGTGGTCGAGCGCCCGGGTGCCCGAGGCGATCGCCTCCGTACGCCACTGCTCCAGCCAGCACGCGGACGGCACCCCCGCTTCGCCGGTCTCGAAGCGGGAGACGTGCAGCAGCCGGTAGAGCAGGACGAACTCGCTGAACAGCTCACCGTCGAAGATGGCTTCGAGGTCGAACTCGACGTACGAGGCGGTGGCCAGGGCGTTCAAGTCGCGCAGCAGGCGCAGCTGTCGGCCGTTGGTGAGGACGCCCCACAGGTGGGCTTCTCGCCGGTTCAGGCACTCCTGGAGGAGGGAGTGCGGGGGTACGGTGCCCACGCCGCCAGGCCGTTTATCGAGGAGGGCGTTCCAGGCGGCCATGTGGACGGGCACGTGGTGCCAGCTGTGGCTGATGGGGAAGACGCGTTCCGGGTCGCTGTCGGCCCGGTACTCGCCGACCGCGACCGTGGTGAGCCGGCCGAAGCCCAGCTCGTTGAAGAGCGGCTCCAGCCACTGGCCGACGGCGAGGCCGGTCGGGTCGGCGGGCAGGTCGGCCTCGGCGCTGACCGGCAGTTTCTCTCGGAGTTCACGCCAGACGGCCCTGAGGTAGTCCCAGTGGCGCTCGGCCTCGTCACGTACCGACCGCCGAGGGCCGGTCACGTGGTAGTCGGCGGGGCCGGAACCCGGGACGTCCCTGCCCTCCTTGCTCTCCGAGATGCGGACGAGCATGTCGGCGGGGAGCAGGGCGCCGACGGTGTGGACGGCGGAGAAGACCTGGTTGCGGGTGGTGGCGGACATCAGGCGGCCTCTCCGTCTGCGGTGATCGGGGGCAGGTAGACGTAGACGCCGAGGATGTCGGCGGGCTGCTGGGCGGTCACCTTCAGGCCCTGCACGATTTCGTCGGATGCGCGCCTGACCCGCCGGTGGGACTCGTGCAGCTCTGCGGCGAGTTCGTCGCCGTAGGCCGTCATGTGGTCCTGTACAGCGTCCAGTTGTCCGAGGGTGCGGCGCATCGTCCGTTCCTGGAAGTAGTCGTCCGTGTTCTCGGCGGCCTCGGCAGTGAGCAGGTCCAGGGCCTGTTCCTCGGGGAGCCAGACCGGGTTCTTCGCCGAGCCCTGGTAGGCGAGGAGGCGGGCGTCCTCGGCGACGATCCTGCGTGTGCCCTGCCGGGAGGGCAGCGTGAGGTGGAAGCGGTAGCGGACCAGGAGCAGAGTCGTGGGGACGGTCACGGCCGCCGTGGAGACCACCCCACAGCGCCGGGCGGGGCGACGGCCGACGGCCTCGGCGTCGAGAGCCGCGTTGAGGACGTGGGCCGCGACCGCTCCGACCACGGGGTCGGTACGGACGAGGGCGGCTTCGCCCCGGGCCACGGCCGCCGTGGTGCGGAACGGGATGGGCCGCCCGGACTCGACCGCCTCGGCGCCCGCGACGGGGGCGAGGGCGTCGCGCAGTCCGGCAGGAACTCCGCTGACCTCGGCAGTGAAGTCGCCCGATCCGTCGCCGGCTTCGACGACGTGTGCTTCGAGGGCGGCCAGTGCGTGCCGGACGAAGCCGCTCACCTCGTCCGCACGGCCGAGGGTGTCGCGGATGGCGGCGACCTCGCGGGCAACCTCCTCGGGGTGGATGGCGCGCTGGGCGAAGCGGGAGCGGGAGGTCGTCTCGCGTTCCGCGGCGGAGTTCCACTCGCGTTCCAACTCGGCGGCCCTCGCATCCACCGTCTTCAGTTCCTCAACGGCGAACAGCCCTTCCTGCTCGGGCTGTTGGCCGCGCATCAGGAGCCATTCGACAATGGCGTCGGTCACGCCGGCGGACGCCTCGTCGGGTACGGAGACCGAGATGCCGAGGTCCTTGCGGATCTGGCGGTGCTTGGCGATGAGGACTTCGAGGACCTTGCCGTCGATGCCGTTGTCGATGCCGTACAGGGTGATGACGCGGACCTCGTCGCGCTTCTGCCCGTACCGGTCCACCCGGCCTTCGCGCTGGTCGTGGCGGGTGGGGTTCCAGGCGAGGTCGTAGTGGACGACGGCATCGAAGTGGTGCTGGAGGTTGACGCCTTCGGAAAGGCAGTCGGTGGCGACGAGGACGCGGCGGGCGGCGGGGTCGTCGCCCGCGAGTGTCGCCAGCTCCTCGATGCGGGTGAGGCGCTGCTGCGGGGAGAGGGTGCCGGTGACGGCCTTGACAACCGTCTTGGAGCCGAGCTTCTTCTCCAGGTGCTCGGCAACATACTCGGCGGTCGGGATGTACCGGCAGAAGACGATCGGGTGGTAGCCGTCCTTCAGGAGCGCCTTGAGGTGCCGGACGAGAGCCGCGAGCTTGAGGTCGTCTTCCGGGCCCTCCAGGGCGGCGGCCCGTTCGGCGAGGTCGGCCAGCCAGGCTCCGGCGCCGTCGGTCTCCGCGCCGGGAGCCGCGTCCAGGCCCTCCAGGGCGTCACTGTCGGCGGAGTCCCGGGTCAGCGGGGCGGCGAGCCGGTCGGCCTCCTCGGCGCTGGCGGCGACGGCCGCGGCCGAGCGGGTCGAGAGGGTCTGGGAGGCGGCCCGGGGCGAGGAGACCAGGGAGCGCAGCAGGGCGATCGCCGACCACCAGGCGATACGCGCCTCGCGCCGCCCCTGCTCACCCGCCGCCTGGACGCGCTCGCTCGCATAGGCGATGGCATCGTCGAGCAGCGCCCGGTAGGCGGGAGACAGCTTGTACTTCTCGTCCTTGGACTTACGGTCGGAGGGGAACGCGGTCTTCTCGGCCAGGCTGTCGTCGGCGAGCCCGCTCTCCTTGGTGAGGTACTGGCGTACGTCGCCACGCTTGCGCTGCACAAAGTGCTGGGCAAGGAGCCGTCGTCCGCGGTCCGTCTCCAGGTCCACGTCGGCCAGTTCCGGACGGACCAGGCCGAGGAGGTTGCGGAAGCCGGACTCCTTGCCGCTGTGGGGGGTCGCGGTGACCAGCAGCAGGTGCCGGTCCGGGTCCTCCGCGATGCGCCGCAGCAGCTCGTAGCGGAGTTGGTTCTGGGTGGAGACGGTGTCGTCGGCGGCTACGCAGGTGTGCGCCTCGTCGACGATGACGAGGTCGGGGCAGTGCCGTACGAAGTCGTCGCGGTGCCGGGTGGACTTGATGTAGTCCGTGGAGACGATGACGTGCGGGTACCGGTCGAACAGAGACTGGCCGAGATCCAGGCCGCGTTCGAGGCGGGAGACCGTGGAGGCGAGGACCAGTTCGGCGTCGATGCCGAACTTGGTCCGCAGCTCCTCCTGCCACTGCTCGGCCAGGGCGGGCGAACAGAGCACGGCCAGGCCCTTGGCCTCACCTTGGGCCAGGAGTTCCTTCGCGATCAGGCCCGCCTCGATGGTCTTGCCGATTCCGACGTCGTCGGAGATCAGCATCCGTACGGTCTGCTGCCGCAGCGCCATCAGCAAAGGGACGAGCTGGTAGGCGCGGGGCTCCACGGCGATGCCGGCGAGGGAGCGGAACGGTCCGGCGCCGGAGCGGAAGCCGATCCGCAGGGAGGAGCGCAGCAGCCCGGCCGCCCGCTGATCGCCGAGGTCGGCCGGGGACGGGGGCGCGAATTGAGCGTCCCGTACCTGCTCGAACGCGGGGAAGACGGCCGAGATGTCGTCGTCGGAGCCGCCCAAGGGACGCAGCACCAGCAGGTCGGGCTCGCTGTCGGGAAGGACGACCCATTCGCGGCCACGGGCGGTGACCAGGGAGCCAGGGGTGTAGGTGTGCGTCATCGGGGCTTCCTCGCGGAGGTGTCAGCCGGTTCCACGGCCGGGCGGGGCGGACGGTGCGGGCGGGCCGTCATGAGGACGGGCCGAGGCCGAAGTAGCGGGCGTGCTCGGCGGCGATGGCGTCCCAGTCGCTTGCTTCCGGGAAGCGGATGACGTCCCACCGGGCGAGGTACAGCCGCTCCTCGGCGTCCTCGTCCCGCGCCGCGTCTTCCTCGGTGTCCGCGCCGCCGAGGAAGACGGCGACGTTGACCCCGGGCATCCGGTAGACGAAGTCGGGGCGGGCGTCGGCCTCGGGGACCGTGATCCCCGCCTCGTCGGGCAGCCGGAGGCCGCGCTCCCTGAGCCAGGTCAGGAACTCCGCCTCCACCGAGGTGAGCTGCGGGGCCTCACTGGTGGTCGCGGCGGCAGACGCCGCCACGACCAGCCTTTGGTGCTGATCGGTCGTCGTTTCGCCGCGCCTCTCGCTCGTCGTCTCGGCGGACGCGAGCCGCAGCAGCAGGGCGGTGACCAAGCCGCGGTCGATCACGCCGTGGTGGAGCTGGTTGCCGTACGTCAGCAGGCACTCGTAGCAGCCTCGGGCGCAGGGGCGGTCGGGGTGGGGGCCCTTCTCGTCCCCGCCGTGCTCGTCGAAGTGGCAGATGGCGAGAGCCTGTTGGGCTGCCTTGGCCAGAGCCTGCGGTTCGGCCTGGAGCCGCCGGAGGACGCCCGCGCCTCCCTCGGCGGCCTCGGTGAACAGCAGCCGGTCGCGCGGTCCGTCGGCCGGCGGCAGCAGTTCGCTGGTCAGCTCGGAGTCCTCCAGCTCGAAGGCGGTCTCGATGCCGCGCTCCAGGGCGTACATCAACGTCAGGGCGACCGGGTCCGGCAGGGGCTCGTCAAGGGTGACGACGAGGATGTTGCGGCGGTCCTCGACGAACGGGATGACCCGCTTCTTGCGGCGCTTCTCCTTGCCGTCCTCGTCGATGACAGGCAACTCGCCGGAGTCACCGGAGGCGTCGGAGGCGTCCCGCTCGTTCATCCAACGCCCGTCGGTGGGGTCGAGCCAGTAGCCGGCCGGCTCGTTGTCCTTGGCGCGCAGCCTGCCGACGTTGGTGATGCGGACGGTGGCGGAGTCACCGTAGGTGAGCGTGGCGAGCGGACCCGCGGAGTCGGCGACCCGGGCGTCTTGCCGCCCCCTGCGCGTGCCGTGCCGCCGGAAGCGGTACGACGTCTCCAGCCGGAATCCGGCCCGGCGGCGCTCCTCCTCGTCGGAGGAGATGCGCTCCCGGCGCTGGGTGTAGACGGTGTGCAGGTGCAGCAGGTTGTAGGTGGGCGCACCAAGCGGCTTGTCGCACATCTCGCACTTGTCCCGGCGTTGCTCGGGTTCGTCGAGGTAGCCGCAGTGGGCGCAGCGGCGGGCCTCGCTGGTGGAAATGTCGCCGGAGGAGTCGGGCGGCAGCTGGATGCGGGTGACCTGGTAGCGGGCGCCCTCGTGGTAGATGAGCGCGCCGGGGCCGAACTCGCGGATCGCGAGGAAGCGGGGCCTCTGGAGATAGTCCCCGTCGCCCTGACGGCCACCCCGGGTGGGGATGAAGGCGGCCAGCGGAAGCCGGGGGAAGGAGTAGCCAGGCAGGAAGCCCTCGGACGCCAGGTAGCGGTAAGGGTTGAAGTCGGACAGGACGGAGCGGTTGTCCGGGCTCTCGTTCTTGAGCAGGTTGAGCTGGGTCTCGGCCTGCGTGCGGCGCCGGAACGCCTGCCGCCGGTCGCCCTCGGTCAGGGTGTGGTCGAGGACCCGCTTGTTCTGCACGTACTGGTCGACGAGGGCCGCCCGGTACAGGTCGCGCCAGCGGTCGAAGGCCCGGTCGAAGTTGCGCGGCGCCTTGTGCACGGCGTCCTCGATCCACCGCTCGTCCCACCATGTGGTCTCACCGAACTGGGGCAGCAGCGGGCCGAGGATGCGCCGGGCGGCGTCCACCGTGCGGGCCTGCGCGCCGGGTTCGTGGGAAGCGGCCAGGATGTCGTCGCGGAGAGCGAGGCCAGGAGCCGGGCTACCGGAGGTCTCGCCGTGGGCGATGTCGAGGATCTGCGGGATGGCCCGCCCCAGCGTGAGTCCGGCCTCGGCGAGCCAGATGCCCTGGAGGTGCGAGCGAACCAGGTCCTCGTTGGCCAGGTCCAGGCGTGGCGGGACGACAGCGCCGGCCACCATGCGGGCGGAGTGGCGGAAGTAGTACTGGTCGTGGCTGTTGCCGGTGGCGCAGTAGGTGGTCACGAGGGCGGGCTGGCCGCTGCGCCCGGCACGGCCGCTGCGCTGGGCGTAGTTGGCCGGAGTGGGAGGGACGTTGCGCATCATGACGGCGTTGAGCGAGGAGATGTCGACGCCCAGCTCCATCGTCGGGGAGCAGTAGAGCAGCTTGAGCTCGGCCTTGCTGAAGGCTTCCTCCCGCTTCTGCCGGTCCTCGGGGTCGACCTGCGCGGTGTGCTCGCGTGCGAACAGGCCGGACAGGCCGTCGGCCGTTTCGCGGTAGAGCTGACGGAAGAAGGCGTTGACGCGCGGACCGTCGCCGCTGGCGTACGTACGGGTGAGGGGATCATGGGCACCGGTTTCGCCCGTGCCGGCCCGCCAGATGATGGAGGCGGCCGACACCCGGTAACCGGTGGCGGTCGTCGACGGCTTGCGGAAGCGCCCGGCCTTCTGCGGGGCCACGGACACCTCGGTCACGAGCCCGGCGTTCCTGAGGACCTTCAGCAGATCCTCGATGACTGTCTGCAGGTCGGCAGGGTCCATGTTCCTGTCGAACCCGCGATGCGTGCGGCGCAGGTACTTTCCGTACTTGCCGCGCGCGGACAGGAACAGTCCCGCCCGGTCCATCCCGGGCTTCGAGGGCTGGGGATAGGCGGTGGCGACCTTGGGCGTGTCGCTCTTGGAGAGGACCCACGGGTCGACCAGCCTCTCCTCGCTGGCGCTCTGGAGCGAGTCGAAGTCGTCACGGAAGTACTGGACGTCGATGGCGAGAGACCGGCGCATCTCGTCGAGTAGCGCCTTCATGATCTCGGCGCGCAGGGAGGCGTCTGCCTCACGCAGGGAGGGGTGCGCCTGTTCCCAGCGGTCCTGGCGTTCGGCGACCCACTGGAGGTCGGCGTAGTCGATCTCCAGGAGTCCCGTCTGCTCCAGGTTCGGCATGGTGACACGCCAGCCGCGCTCCAGGTCGAGGTAGAGCCGGAAAGCGATCACATCCCGCAGGGTCCTCGCCGCGGCGGCGGCCAGCCGCGGGGGCAGGTCGGACTCGCCCGTGTACACGACGGGCTCCAGGGCGAGGGCGTTGGAGACCCGGGAGGTCAGCTCTTCATGCTGGATACCGTCCGTGCCCGCGGCGACGGCGGCCCGGTACAGCGCTCCGCGCAATTCGGTGACCTGGACGAAGTCGTTGAAGTGGCCGGCCTGGAGGGAGGCGTCCTGCCGGTTGTCGACGAACGTGAGGAGCTTGCGTGCCGCCTTGGGGAGCGCCGCCTCCGGCACGCTGTCCAGCGAGCGCACGACGGATGCTGAGATCAGCGAGGTCGCCGAGGAGCGGCCTTCCTGGTCCAAGGTGGCGAGCTTGGCGAAGTCCTTCCCGCGGGTCTGCTCGTAGGAGACCGAGCAGTGCAGGCAGAACAGGAACGGGGCGGGGATGAACGCCACGTGCAGTTCGCCCTTGGACTCGATTCCGTACGGATCGACGGTGACCGCCCGCGGCAGCCGGTCCCGGTAGGACTTCTTGACGACCTCCTGGCCCCTGTCGTCGATCTCCAGCCAGGACTCGGGCAGCCGCCGGTCAGCGATGGCCTCTTCCGGGGTTTGGGGCCAGGGAGGGGTGTGCAGATAGCGGTCCGTGTCGAGGTAGAGGTAGCCGTCACCGGCGCGGCCCCCGGTGGCGGAGGTGTCGCGGCGCGGCTCGTAGCGGACCTCGCCGTCCTTCTCCGTACGCCACACGGTGAGGTACTCCTGACCGCACTCACGGCAGAAGGCGAGCGGCATCAGGACGTGTCCGTCGGTGCCCGGACGGACCCGCTGGTAGTCACGGGTGGGGTGGCGGTCGGCCTTGTTCTCCAGGGTGACGTAGACGGTGTCGCCCTTGGACAGGAACTGGTGGAGCCGGAAAGCGAACAAGGGGCGTTCGGTGACGGGGTGGTACGCCTGCGAGCCCGCTTCCAGCGTGGCCCGAAGGGCGTCCGCGCACTGCTTCTCCGGCACCTCGCTCTGCGCCGCGAGTACGGCGGCGGCCTCCTCGATCTTCCGGGGTTTCTGACGCACAAGCTGCCCCGTGGCCTCGTCGGTGCCGAGACCGAAGTACGTCTCGATCCAGCGCGCGAGAGGATCGGTCACGAGGTCGGCGTAGGCGCGCGGGGCGGCGGTCTCCGTGAGGCGCGCGGCGGGTACGACGGTCGGGGTCTCGCCGGTGGCGCGGACCAGGGTCTCGCCGATGATGTGCTCGGGGCTGACCTTCGTGCCGAAGAGCTTGGTCGCCATGTCGGCCACCACGTTCTTCTGCTCCTCCAGGCTGCCTTCGGTCGACATCGTCGCGGAGGTGCCGATGCACTGCACATCGTCGGCGCGGCAGGCGTCACGCACCCGGCGGATCAGCAGGGCGACGTCCGCACCCTGCCGACCCCGATAGGTGTGCAGTTCGTCGAAGACGAGGAACTGCAGTCCCTCGGCCATGGCCACGAGGCTGTCGCGGTCGTCGGGCCGGGTGAGCATCAGCTCCAGCATCACGTAGTTGGTGAGCAGGATGTCCGGGGGGTTCTTGCGGATCTTCCTGCGGGTCTCGTCGTCCTCCTGGCCCGTGTAGCGGGCGAAGGTGACCGGCTCGTTGCCGACGCCGTAACCGTTGCGCAGGTACTTCTCCAGCTCCTTGAGCTGGCTGTTGGCGAGGGCGTTCATCGGGTAGACGATGATGGCCCGCACCCTCTTGGGCGCATCGGGCCCGGCCTGCTTCCGCTCTTTGAGAACCCGGTCGACGATCGGGACCATGTAAGCGAGGGACTTGCCGGAACCGGTGCCGGTGGTCAGGACGTAGGAGACGCCGGCCGCGGCCGCGTCGATCGCCGCACGCTGGTGACGGTGCAGGGTGAGCGAGCGGCCGTCGCACACGGTGGAGTTCTCGGACTTCCCCGCCTGGAAGATCTTCGCGCACTCCTCTTGCAGGACCTTCTGCGCGGCGAGTTCCGCGACCGTTCCGGCGGAAGCGAAGAAGGGATTGAGCGACAGCCAAGGGTTGGGCCACTGCGATTTGTCATCGAGGTCCTTCTTCACGAAGTCCTTGATGCGTTCGTCCCGGATCACGGTGCCGCCCTCGGTGAACGAGCGGTAGTCCTTGATGAGTTGCTCGTGCACACCGAAGACGTCCATGCCCGAGCCGGACAAGGAACGCTTCACGGGCTCCGGTGCCGCCGGCTCGGAAGACCGCGGCTCGGTGACCGAGACGGCCTCGTCGGCCGGCCGCAGCAGCCACTTCACCGGGTCGAAGTCCTGCCAGACAGGAAGAGTGCTGCCCTCCGCCACGAAAGGAAGCAGCGCATCCCGGACGGCGACCGCGTCAGCAGGGCGGTCGGCGGGGTTCTTCGCAAGGAGACGGTCCACAAGGCGGGCCAGCGCCTCCGGCACATCAGAACGAAGCAGACGTACCGGCGTCGGCTCCTGATTGACGTGCTTGTCGCGGAAATCAAAGGCGGTGTTGCCCATGAAGGGCGGGTTCCCCAGCAGCGTCTCGTGCAGCATGCACCCAAGGGCGTACAGATCGGCGGCCTGGGTGACGAGGCTGCCCTCGAACTGTTCCGGCGCCATGTAGCGGGCCGTGCCGACGGTCACTCCCGTGCTGGTCAGCTTGGTGCCGTCGGGATCGTCGACAATCCGGCCGATACCGAAGTCGAGGACTTTGACTGCGCCACCACGGGTGAGCATCACGTTGCGGGGCTTGAGGTCCCGGTGGACCACGCCGGCAACGTGAGCGGCGGCCAGGGCGTCGGCCATCTGTGCCCCGATGGCGGCGACCCAGGGCACCGGAAGCTGCCCTTCCTCCGCCACGAGGTCGGCGAGTGGATGCCCGTCCAGGAATTCCATGACCAGGAAGGGAAGGTCGCCGTTGGTCTCGTCCACCCCGCCGTCGATCGTGCGGGGCAGGTTGGGGTGGCTCAGCAGATGCATGATGCGCACCTCGCGCGCGAACCGCTCCACCGCCTTCGGGTCGGTGCGGGTCTCCACCAGCGTGCCCGAGCGGCGGCGGCGGATGAGCTTGAGGGCGACGAAGCGGTCGGGAGAGTCCTCGGCCTCGTCCAGGTCCTCGGCGCGGTGAACCTCACCCATGTTTCCCGAGTCGACGTAGCTCAGCAGGCGGAACCGCCCGGCGACCGTCTCGGAACCTTCACTCATGCTGCTGCCTCCCCGTGCGGCCCCGCCGAGGGCACGCGTTTTCCCCATGTGGTGGGCGTGCTCATCGTGACAGACGGAGCACCCACAGAAGGAATGTACACGAAAGTCAGGAAATGAACAAGTGTCAGCCTGTTAGCATCGTCAACACATCGACTGTTCGTGCGGGCCATTTCGGCTTCACGAGCCACCCCCGTACGACCACGAGCGTTCGGCGAAACGGGCTCAGACCAGCAGAATCCCTGCCTCACACATGTGTCGCGACAGGGGAGGGAGCCGACGCAGCGGTACCAGGGCAACGGCCTCCGCGACCGGATGGCGACAGACCGCACGACCTTCGTCGCTGGCGCGCTCGCGAGGACAGATCATGACAGCCGGAACGGAGAGACGAAATGGGTGTTCCGGCCAAAGCAGTGGCGAAACTTGAGGAAAAGGTCGAGAGCGTTCGCGAGCCGCGAAAGATCGCAGAACAGCTCGACACCGAGATCGTCGCCCGCATGGAAGAGAGCGAGGGCATTGACACTGAGACCCTCGCCCTCCATGGCGACCTCGACGACCAGATCGCCGGGCACGACTACATGACCGTCGAACAGTCCGTCACCTCTCCGCGACGTCTGATGGACATGGAGACAGTTTGACGCGCATGTCGATGCCAGCCTCATCAGGCTCGGTCGCTACCTCGGATGACGGCAGATCTGCGGGAGCCGTGAGGATTTGATGAGCCTCTCGAGCGCCGGGACCCCGTCATGGTAAATAGCCGGGCCTGATGCACCGGGCATGAGTCGGCGCAGGGCACCGGTTGCGATATCGGCGAGCGTAGTTCCGATGTCGCTGCCTACGTCGATGGGCAACGTGCCGATGAGGGTGACCTCGCGGTCATCCCACTCGTCGATGTGTTCAGTGAGGAAGTCCACCGCCACCGACTGCCGACGGGCAAGCAGGAGCAGCTCGCAGGCGTGCACGGCGTCGCGGAGATCGAAACGGAGGCGGGCTGTGATGCCTGAGGGTCCGGACCCGGGCTCCTGGCAGGTGATGACAAGCTCGTCAGCGTCACGGCTCTTGGCGGTGATACTCATCTGCATGCCGCCGCGGACAAGCAGCTCCTGCGCCGCAAGTTGTTCGCGCTCGTCGTGCAGGGCGATCGACCACCATGGAAGCGGGCCCCAGGTGCCGTGTGTTGTCACGTGCTCGGGGAAAGGGGTGAAGGACCGGTACCGCTCCAGCAGATGCTGCTGGAAGGTGACAAGGCAGCCGTCCTGGAAGTGTTCGTCCCGGCTACGCTCGCGTAGCAGCTCGTACTCGATGGCGCTCATGCCCTCTACAGCCAGGGCGATGTGCTCCAACTGTTCCTGGATGATCTTTGCGGCCCGCTCAAGAACACCGCGGAACTCATCGCCGGGAGGTGCCTGATCGAGGAGACGGCCGAGAGCACGCTGCGCGGCCTGGCAGCGGACGAGATCTCCGCCGAGGCGCACCAAGTGGCGAGCCTTGAGAATGCTCCAGGTGCGGGTGGACATCCACCGATCCCAGGCGCGGTCGCCGCCACCCCGCTCGCCGAGCACCATGGCCCCCGCGTTGCCGACGCGGAAGTCCGACTCGTCTTTCAGCCTCTTCCACACGTCGGGATATGCCTCCAGTGGAGAGGACGGCAGCGCCGAGAGTGCCGCGTGGACACGCGAGTCCGTGCTGTCCCACAGCTCCCTGAGTTCACGTTCCACACGTGTACGAGGCACCGTACGACCTCGTTGGGCAGCCCAGTATTCAATGAGAAGCATGTCCGTGCTCTCCGGCCTCCAGGGGAGCAGTCCCAGGCCGTCGAGGACCACAACGGTGGTGGCCAGCCCGTCATGCTGGAACCCGAACTGGACCTTGCTGATGAGCTCGGTGAGCTCATCAGCATTGGGGCCGGGCGCAGTGAAAAAAGGGCTGGCGGCGAGCCAGCCACGGATATTCGCCGTGCCCTCACCCCGAGCGAGCCGGGCGGCGATCCGCGCCACCAGCAGGGAGCCGATGAGCCCGGGTTCGCCGAACTCGGTGCGTAGTCGGCCCTCAGCAAGCGCCGGGACATCCCTTACATGCCAGAGCAGCCCTTCTTGGATCGCGCGGAACCACTCTTCACGCAGCGTCGCGAGCGTGGGCTTCTTCCTGGGCCGCTTCCACTTGTTTCGGAACAGTGTGATGGCGTGCCCCTGGTCGCCGGCCCGTTGCAGGGGTACCGGCATGCCCTGTGATGCCAGTTCACGGCTGACGTGCTGGTAGAGGGCGTTCATGTCGAGTGGGCCCAACACGTCTGGAACGCCATCGGTAATGGCTTTCACGAGTTCACCGGTGAACGCAGTGAAGTGCGCACCCACGGGGGCCATGGCAGCCTGCGTAGCGGCTGAGGCAGTCATGACATAGGTACCCTCGATGGCGGCCTGGTCCGCGAACTCATCCGGCCCGCCCATGTATCCCTCCAGCGCGGCACCGCTGTAGCAACAGTCGAGGATCACGACCTTCCTGGGCGCTGCGCTTTCCAGCACTGCCGTGCGGAGGTAGTTGAACGCCACCGACTTGTACAGCTTCCGGTTTCGCTCGGAATGCCCCAGCGCGAGATAGAGAAAGCCATCGAGCGACCGCATACCGTGGCCGGCGAAGTACACCACCAGCGTGTCTGTCGCCTCGCTTGCTGCCTGGTGGACGGCATCGAGTACGTCCTGGCCATCGGCGGGATTACGCAGCGACACGCAATGTCCGGCGGGTAGCCCCCCAACGTCCGGTGACCTGAACAGCTCTGCCAGCCTGGCGAGGTTGTTCCGCACCGCTGGCAGGTCCGAGAAGTTCTGATAGTCGTCCGCACCGATCAGCACCACACGAGTTCCGTCGGGGTCGGGCAGCCCCATCACCGATTCCCTGCAACCGACGGTGCCGACGGACGTCCCGGACCAGTGGCCCCTGGGTCTCCGCCGTGGGTCTCGGGAGCCAACAGCAGTGCGACTCTGCGCAAGGTTTCGTCCGACGCATCGTGCACGGTCACTGTCATACCGCCGTGCTCGAAGGTCACGGCCCCGGGCGGCGAAGGTCGGGATGCTCGCCAGGCGACCACGATGTTCACCAACAAGCTCGCAGCGGCAATACCGTTGCTGACGAACATGTTGATGATCTCGCCCGCGCTCATGCGGTCAGAGACTTCGGAGGCTTGTTCCAGTTCGACCTCCACGTGACGCCGGAGGTCGCGATCCTGCCGGAGCCAGTAGTAGAGATCATGTGCCGCTGCGTCGTCGCCCTGCGCATCGACCGTGATCTGAATCTCCACGACGTCTCACTCTATCGTCTCTGCTGCCTAGCGCTCACGGCAAGGAGCGGATATGGGGCCGTCACTCCTGCTACAGCTTTCACCCCAGAGGGAAGAATACGTCTCAACTGGCCTTCAACAGTGTGGCGTTGATTCGTACGCCACGAAGCCGTCTACGCCGCATCAGCGGCCTCGGCCGCACCGGCGATCTGAAGCAGTCGGGCCAGTTCCTTCCGCCCGCGCTTGATCACTTCGAAGGCCGCCATTGGATCCATGTCCGGCGGCAGCGGAGTATCGGTGAGGAGATCCGTAATGGTGTATCTGCCGAGCAGCCACCGCTGCAGTGCGCGCCAGTCGGCACCCCGGTCAAGCGGTAAGCCGTCCGCCCACGGCAATGCCTCGTACCGGGTGCCGTCGATGCCGTTGGCGTGGAGTAGCCCGGAGCGGCGCACGAGGCACGGGAAGCAGACCCCGCAGTTGGCGATGGGAGGGCCGCCGCTTCGGCGGGTTGGAGGCTTGCCGCAGCTCAGAGTGGACTCCAGGTCGGACGGGGTGAGCCCCGCATCACGTCCGGCCTTGCACACCTCGCCTTTCGTGAGCTGTGCCAAGGGGTTGACCACTTGCACCGCGCTCTCCGTGTCACTCACGGCCGTCACCAAGGCGTTCAGGCTGCGCAGCGTCCGCGGGTGCACGGAGCGCGTGGAACAAGCGGCCGAACGCGCCGCTGTCAGGGGCGGATTGAGGGCGAGCTGGCCATTCTCGGGGATGTGGACGGTACTCACACCGTGCGCGGTGGCGGCGCGGATCGCGCCTGTCGCATACAGCAGGCCACGTGTGCGGGAGGAGGTCTCCAGCCGTAACCTCGAGCCGTCGCCCGCCGGGGTCTGGCTCATCGGCAACAGCAGGACCGGCCGTGCTCCGCCCAGTCGTTCGACGGCCTTGTACACCCGCTGCTGGAGACGCAGCAGGCCGATCTCGCGGAACATCACGAGCAGCAGCGGTCGGGAGTCGGCGGCGCGCGCACGGGTGGCAGCCCAGCTGAGGGAATCCAGTCCGCCGGAGAACAACGCGACTTCCGCGGCACGCGGGTCGTCGGGAGAGATCATCGCCTCCTCGACGTAGTGACCGGTGAGGGGACGGAAGTCCACGTTCCAGAGGTCCCCGGTGAGGACTTGGAGAAGCGCAGTGAGGTGGGTACGGACCGCTGCGCTTGCCCACCGCTCGTGTTCCGTGACGGGCACGGCGAGGCTGATGCGGCGGGTCCACCTGTCCCGTACTCCGGTCCGGCGTACGTACTTGTCGGCGATGAAAGCCGCCCTGGCGACGCGGAACAGGTCCTCGGCCCAGTCGGGGACGGAACCGGGCAGATAGTGCCGGCCGGTGATGCGGCGCTCCTTTTCCTGGAAGGATTCCTCGCCGATCTCCGTCCAGCGGTCGCCACGAGGTCGGTCGCTCCGAGGACCGCGCCACCACAGGAAATCGTCAGAATCGGTCACGCCGCAGCTCCCTCTTCTCCGGTGATCTCCTCGGTGATCAGGCCAAGCACCTTTCCGACCGCCCGCGGTACCAACAACTCGGCGATCTTGGGCAATGCAGCCGACGGGTCCTGCAGAGCGTCCACCACTGACTGCGCGGTATCCACACCCTGTGCAAGGTCCGTCGCTTCGGCGGACTCCTCGCAAGGATTCGGCACCAGGTCCACTACCTTCTCCGCGACCCAGTCGGCGATCCTGCCTTCCGGATCGGCCGCGATGAGCACCGGGACCGCCACCTTGACGTGCTCGGCGACAACGGACCTGAGGAACTCCCCCACCATGTCCGCGAAGAACACCTGGTAGAGATCGCACAGGATGTCCCAGGTGAAGCCGCCGCCGCCTCCGCCCATGGCATCGTCCAGCTCGGGATGTCTGCTCCGGACATCGCGGACCGCCGCGGCCATCCCCCTGCGCACCGCGGCGTCGGCGAGTGTGCCGCCGTCCCCACCGACCTCCAAGACGAGACGCGCGACGAGCGCTTCCTCCGACTCCGCCCCCTCTGTAGCCAGCGGCCCCAGGGCTCCGGCGAGCCGTTCGCCTGCCGCGCAAGCCGTGTCGTACAACCCGAAAGCCGATCGATCGGCACGGAGCGTCTCGTGCAGGGCGCTCAGGTGGTCCGCCGCGATCTCCTCTAGCCGCTGATCCGCGTTACGTGAGTCCTCCCGCCAGCGCGCCAGCCGCCTCCCAGCGGAGCTCCACCGATCGCCGTTCGGTCCCTTCCATCGCGTGGATGTCCCCACATCGCCCCCAACGATGGTGTCCCAACCAGCCGCTTCGTCCATGGCATCAGACCGGACGATCCCCAGGTAGGGCGGGACTCGGCCAGGGGCCCGCGGACCGACCAGGTGCTGAAACAGCCAGGGGTATCACTTCCCGTGATGCCTACACCCAGATACGTGACCAGTCGTAGCGCTGAGTCACAGACGCCCCGCAAGTACCGGTTCGGGGCAGGTCGCGGGCTGGCAAGATTGGCCCTTGCGTCGTATGCCCTGTTGTCCGTGCTCTCTGCAGTGCGGCTCCTGACCGCGTATCAAATCAGGAAGCTCCGGCTGTCCGCTCCAGACGACACCAGTCGCCTGAAGGCCGCTTGCGATCCAGGTCCGGTCACAAGTCGTCATCCGGCACACGGGCAGTCGGCTCACGGGGTGGCCACGCCAGCATGCATTCCACGGTTGTGCACGAGAACACGGTGCAGCGAAGGGTGAAGCCATGGCCAAGCTCACGGAGGAGCAGAAGCGGCGACGAGCCGCCAAACGTGCTCTGCGCTCGGCCCTGAATGCCGAAGCGGACGACCGTCGTCGCCGCGAGCGGGATGCACGCTGGAAGCGAGAAGGTACGTGCCTCAGCTGGGCGGAGTACGTGGCCGATGAGCCCTGTCGCGGTTGCGGACAACCCATGACGGATGAGCTGGGGAGCTGGCCACCTCTCATGAGGTTGTCCGAGGCCGAGAAGCGCGAATACGAGGAAGCCAACCAGAGGTTCCGCGAGCGGCACGCCGACTGCCGGGATGCTCGGTGGTCCGTCAGCGGTTCTCGGGTGACGCACTGCTGTTTTTGTTGCCCGCCACCGCCGATGGGGCCGAAGCAGATAGAGAAGCTCGCCAGCCTGTTCGCGTCCTGGCCTTCGCGGGAGGAGCGCAAGAAAGACCTCGATACTTGGGACCTCACTCTCCGTTGCGACCATGTGGTGCCCCACATTCAGCATCGCGAGAACAGCCGCGTTTCCACCCGCGTCATCGACTGCCCAGAGTGCGGAGAGCGTCGCGGCGTAGTGAGCAGTGAGCGAGTAGGGCCCGCGTACCGCGATGACGGGACCATCCGTGAGCGGGCGGCAGCTGATCGAGAGCGGCTCGCCCGGGAACTGGCAGCCACCGAGGCGAAGCTGACCCGTCAGCAGAAGAACGCGGCGGCAACCCAACAACGCATCGCCGAACTCCAGGAAGAGCTCGGCAGTGAACCTTGATGAGACGAAGCGCAGGCAGCGATGCCAGGTCATTCCCCGCATCGATTCCGATGGGTTACTGGCCGGGAGCCCTCGTGTATCGAGGTGTCAGGACTCAGCGGTCGAATCGCGCCCCGGCCAGTGCTTCGGCGGGGCGACGGCCGGGTCCGTGATCTGGAGGCGCTTCTGCCGGGTCGGGTCGATCGACGTCAGAGAGACGAGACGCTGGCCGTCAGCTGCTTCGAGTTCGGACAGGGCGTGCGGAAGGGCCGCGCAGACAGTGGCGATCGCCGTGCCCAGGCCCACCAGGCCACCGTGCTTGTTGTTCTGGCGGTACTCGATGCGATGCAGGCCCGACTGTGCGATGGCCGCCACTTCGAGTGGCCGGCCGAGCTGCTTGGTGTCATTGGTGATGACGACCTCGAAGCCGTCGGTCTTGGCCTTGGCGTACAGCTCGATGTCCTTCGTGCCCGTCCAGCCCTTGAGCTCGTGGACGTGGACGACTTCATGCGCCTTCAGCAAGATGCGCACGATCTCGGCCATGGGACGGGGCACGTTCTCGTCGAGCAGCAGTTTCAAGCGACGACCTGCCGGGGCTCACTGCTGCCATAGCTGTCGACGTACTCGCTGAAGTCGGCAGCGTCCCGGGCGGCCTCGGCCGTCACGCCTGGGTAGAACTCACCGATCTGGTCCGGCGGGATGCCGTCTCTCACGAGGGCAGCGACATCTGACGCCGGGATCCTGGTGCCTTGGATGACCGGTTCGCCGCCTCGCACCGACTCGTCGACCGCAACGTGTTCACGGGGGGTGAGCAGAGCGGGAATGCTGCGGCCGTCCTTATAGAAGGGCGCGAGAACATCCACCATCTGGTGGATGACCACGTTGCCTCCCTTGATCAGGTCTACGGCATGGTCGGGTTCAGCCAGATAGATCGTGTCCGGGCCCGCGACGAGTTTGTACGAGGAGAGGTGCTCCCACTCGCCGAGGTCCTCCCGGAGCGTGTTCAGCGCACGGCGGATCTTCTGCAACGAAGCCTCTTCGCGCAGCTGCACACAGATGCGGAGTGCGACAACGTCGCGGAACGAGTAGAGGATCGGCCTCTCGCTGGAGATCTCGGGCACGAGCACGGCGCCCTTGGGCCCAGAGGCTCGGCGCCAGTGGGACAGCTGGCGCAGCGTCGCGCCGGAAAGAGCCGCGGCGAGTTTGGGTTCGTACGACACCGCGTGCCTCCTTCCGTCTTCCGCCCCCATCGATATCGGCTGAACGTACCCCATTCTCCTGGAGGCCGCTCAGCACAGAAACCGAAGGGCCCATTCAGGGTGAGCCGGGACGCCGGACGCCTACATGCCGCACATGCCGCTCCCGCGGGATTCGCCACAGGCCGGCACACGTCCGTGGCATTTTCGGCCACCCACCGGCGGCGCCCGTATGCGCCGCGTAACCTCACGGGCATGGGGGCATCAGCATCCGGTGCAGGTCAGGACGCCGACGAGGAGGCGCGGCGGCGGCTGAACGCGTACACGTACCTCAGCGCGCCCGAACGGCTGGAGCACGTCGCGATCATGCGGGTCTTCTGCGGAACGCTGCTGGCGGATCTCGCCGTCCCGGACATCATGGCGAAATTGCGCCAGACCGGCGCTTCCGCCGCAGGACTCGACGCCGACACCCTCACGGTCCGACTGGAACAGCTGGTCCAGTGGGGAAACCTGCTCCGCAGCAGCCACACGGTGAACGCGTCCAGCATCAGTGAGTACCAGCGATCCCGCTCGCGCTACCAGCTGTCGAAACTGGGCGAACGTATCCAGCGGGACGCCGACGGAGTCCTGGCCGAGGCCGACGCCGCCCGCGAGGTGAGCAACGAACTGCTGGCACTGGTCGAGCGCGGACTACGGGAGCTGGCCGACCTCGTGACCGCGCCGGGCGGCGTCGAGCCGCAGGACGGACTGGAGCGGATCAGCACGCTGTTCGTGCAGTTCACCGAGTTCGCGGACTCCATACGCGACTTCTATGCCTATCTCGGCCAGGTGCTGTCCCGCTACGACCTGGACAGCGCCGAGTACCAGGGATTTAAGGAGCTGCTCCTGGACTACGTCGAGGCAATCACGGAGGACGTGGCGTTCCGCGCGCCCCGGATCTCGGCGGCGTTGGACACCCTGTGGCCGCACATCCCGGCTCTGCTGGACCGGCTGGACTCTCATGCCCAGGGGCTCACCGGGCTCTCGGCGCAGGCGCAGGGCGAAAGCCGCCCAGACGTCCGGATCCAGCGCAGCCGCGGCCGCGAATTCGCGGACTGGGAGGGCCTGCGCGGCTGGTTCAGCAACACCGACGGCCAAGGCAGCCAGGTCGACCAGCTACGCGATGCCACCCTGCGCGCGTTGCAGTCGCTGCTCGCCAACGCCAAGCGGATGCTGCGGTCAGCCACCGGGGAGATGTCCCGGCGCAAGGATCTGCTGCGGCTGGCCCGCTGGTTCGACGAAGCGGCGCCGCGGGACGCACACGACATCGCCGTCGCCGCATTCGGGCTGTACGGCGCCCGCCATCTGGGCATACCTCCGGCCACCGACGAGGTGGTGCCCGCCTACACGAGCTGGTGGACCGGCCCGGTGGTCGAGGTACCGGTGGCCCTGCGGGAGAGAGGCAGCCGCGCCCAGCGGGGCCGGGCCTCCGCGGTGGAGGACCACTCCGCGCAGAAGCAGCTGCTGAGGGAGGCAGCCCGTCAGCGGGCAGCGGCCAGAGCAGCGGCAGCCGACGAACTGCGCAGCGCGTCCGGCCGGTTCGCCGAGGTACACCTCACGTCAGCGGCGCTCGGCCTGCTCCTGGAGCTGCTGGCCACAGCGCTCGGAAACGCACAGCTCAGCAGGCCCGTCAGCACGGACGGAGAGAGGACGGCGGGGTTCGACCTCGACTCGGCCAGCAGTGAAGACGCCGAACTGCGTATCCGCCTCACCGTGCGCCGGACGGCGGGCACGCGAACGGTGCTGTACTCGGCCGACGGCGACCTGCTGCTGGACGACCTGGAGCTGGACATCGGTCGCACCTCCGCCGCGGTCGACGGCGAAGCGGAGGCGAGCGTGTCATGACCCTCCCCTCGACTCACGAGGTAGCCCTGGCAGCCGAGCGCCGCACCGCCGCCCGGCTGCTGCTCGCCCACCCGCTGATCGCGTCGGACGGCCCGCACGCCGACCTCTTCCCGCTGATCCGCAGGCACGCCGACTGGCTGGGCAAACGGTTCCAGCAGGTGCTCGGCTACCGCCTGCTGGTCGACAGCTCCTATGCCAGGCTGTTCAAGGCGGGGCTGGGGGCGGGTTCGGGTCATCGGCTGGAGCGCTCCACCGGCACCCCGTTCACCCCACACACGTACGCCTGCCTCGCGCTGGCCCTGTCCGTGCTGGTGACCGCGCCCGAGCAGATGCTGCTGTCACACCTGGTCGCCGATATCAGGGCTGCCGCAGCCGACGCCGGGATTGAGCTGGAGGAAACGGGCCGGGCGGCCGGGAAGCGGACCCTGGTCGCGGCTCTGCGCCAGCTCGTCGACTGGGGCGTGCTCATCGAGACCGAGGGCCATGTGACCGCGCTTGCGCAGGAGGCGGGCGGAGAAGCCCTGATCACGATAGATCGGGAGCTGGCACGCGTGGTTGTCGCCGGCCCGCTCTCCCAAGCACGGGACGGCGCCGACCTGGTCCGGCGGGCTGCGGACCCGAGCTTCGGCGGACCACGCACCTACGTGCGCCGGATGCTCGTCGAGACACCCGTCGTCCACCTCGACGAGCTGACCGACGCCGAGCGTGACTGGCTCCGCACCCGGCAGCGCCGGGAAGCCCAGGCTTTCTCCGAACTCCTTGGTCTGGAGATGGAGATCCGTGCCGAGGGCGTGGCACTGGTGGACCCCGAGGAGGAGCTCACGGATCTGCACCTGCCGGGAACCGGGACCGTCGCACAGGCCGCGCTGCTGCTGGCGGAACGGCTCGTGGAGCGGCTTCGGCCGCAGGAGCCGGGGCATCCGGCGACCGGCGGGACGCTCGTCATCGGGGTGGCCGTCCCGGACGGCCTGGTGGATGAGGTGCTGGCCGGGCTGATCGCTGAGTACGGGCAGCGCAGCAACTGGCAGCGCGGCTACCTGGAGGACCTTCCCTCCCTGCGAGAGGCCGTATTGGACCTCCTGGTCCGCATGCGGCTGATGGCCCGCGCGGTCCAGCTGCGCGCCGAGGGCGAAGGACTGCCGGAGGGGTACGTCGAAGAGGCGCCGGAAGGACGCACGGTGACCGATGTCCATGGCGCACGGCCCGGCGGCGACGGCTGGGTGCTGCTGGCCGCAGCGGCCCGCTACGCCACCCACGTCACGGTGCGCCCGGCCACCGCAGCAGGCAAAGGCACTGACGTTCAAGAGGAGTTGCCGCTATGACCACCGACGCGCGTGGCCTCGTTCCGCTGCCGCGTTCCGGCGCTGCGACACCCGCCGGCCCTGCGACGACCGCCGGCACCCGCTTCCGGCTGCACCGGGCGGGCATCCAGAACATCTGGCAGTACGACGAGCAGGAGTTCTCCTTCGGCGACGGACGGCTGCTGCTGCGCGGCAAGAACGGCGCGGGCAAGTCCAAGGCCCTGGAGATGCTGCTCCCGTATCTTCTGGACGGCGACTCCCGGGCACTGGACGCGACAGGCACCGGCCGCACCACGCTTGCCTGGCTGATGCTGGACGGATTCGAGCAGACCAACCGTCTCGGGTATCTGTGGGTGGAGTTCCGGGGCACGGCCGACGACGGCGGTCACCGCCACCTGACGCTCGGTGCCGCCATCCGCGCCTCGAAGTCGACGCAGAAGGCGCTGCCGACATTCTTCGTCACCCCGCTGCGGATCGGTGAGGACCTGCACCTGGTCGAAGCCGGTAAGCCGCTGCCGGTCGACCGGCTCAAGGAGATCGTCGGCTCCGACAACACGACCGACCGTGCGGTCGAGCACCGCTCACGCGTGGCCCGGGAACTGTTCGGCATCACCGACACGACGCGCTACCGCAACCTCACCCAGCTCCTCCACCGGCTGCGGCGCCCGACGGTCGGCGACCGGATCGAACACGGGGGCCTGGTCTCCCTGCTGAGCGAGACCCTGCCGGGGCTCGACGAGGACGTGGTCGAGAAGGTGGCGCGCAACCTCCACGACCTCGACGCCGTACGGGACGAACTCGGCCGCCTGGAACGCACCGACTCGGCCTTGCGCACGTTCCTCACCAGTTACCGCGGCTACCTGGCCGGGGTCCTGCGCACCTCCGCCCAGAGAGTGAGCCACGAGCTGGGCGTCCTCGCTCAGCGGCGCCGGGCGGCCGGAGACGCCGCACAGCGGACGAGCGACCTGAGGACGCAGGAGGAGGAGTCGGAGGGCCGACTGGAGACCCTGCGCGAGGAGGAACAGGCCGCCCGGACCGACCTGGCCGCCCTGCACGCCAGTCACGCCTACCGCAGCCTGCGCGAACTGTCGGAGCGCCGCGGCACGGTGGAGGCGCTGCATACCGCCGCCGCGGCCGCGTTCACCACCCTGCGGAACGCACATGACGCGGAGGAGGGCTCGGCGGAGCGGCTGGCCGAAGGTGTCGAACACCTCGGAAGCCGACTGGCCGAGCTGGGAACCGAACACCGGGAGCTGCTGACGCAGGCGGAGAAGGCCGGGCTTCCCACCGGCCATCTCGGCGAGGCGGTGGCTCTGCCGCGCATGGTTCTCGCCCAGGCCACCGAGACCGAGCTGACGACTCCGGACGGGGAGACGCATACCGTACGGCACCGGTCGGTGACCCGTGTGGACACGGTCACGGCGCAGGAAGGGCTGCGGTCCTGGCAGAACCAGTTGGAGGACGCCGAGGCGGTCGCGAGAAACCGGGCCCGGATGGTTCAGGAGGTGACCCGCCTCATCTCACGGGCGGACGAGGCCCGCGCCGCGGCGGCTCAGTCCGATGCCGAGCGGGAACGACTGGAGGGCGAGGGGGAAGAGGCCGCCGGTCATCTGGAGGGCAGCCGTCAGAAGGTCGCCGAGGAGAGCGGCGCCTACGCCCGCCAAGTCGCCGACTGGGCGGTGCGCACGCGGACCGCGCTGGGTATCGACTGCCCGTCACTCGACGCCGTCCACGCCACCGTTGGCCACGAGACCTCCACCGACGCGCCGTTCGCGGACCGCACACTGCCGCCCGACATCGACAACCAGGCGTGGCGGACAGCTCAGGCCGCGTTAGAGCCGTACGGCGAGGAACTCACCGGACGCCGGGACGCCCTGGCACTCAGCGTTAACCGGCTCGGCGAGGAACTCGACCACCTGGCGAAGCAGAAGCGGGACTGGGAGCAACGTACCGACCCCGAGCCACCCGCCCCGCACCATCGCGCCGCCGCAAGGACGCCGGGCAGTGGAGCACCTTTCTACCGGCTCGTGGACTTCGCGGAAGACCTGGCTCCGGCCGACCGAGCTGGTCTGGAAGGGGCGCTGGAGGCGAGTGGAATCCTGGACGCGTGGGTGAGCGCGGGCGGCGTCCTTCTCGACCCGCGCACCCGGGACACCCTTCTCCAGCCGGGTCCTGCGCTGTCCGACGGGCGGACTCTCGCCTCGGCCCTGCGCCCAGTCCCTGAACCGGGTTGCGGCGTCTCCTCCGAGCAGGTGGGAGGTCTCCTGGCCAGCATCGCACTCGCATCGGCACAGGAGACCTTCGCGCACAACACAGTGTTCTACGACGGCAGTTGGCGTCTGGGCGTGCTCAGCGGTCGTCATGACAAGGGCGACACCGAGTACGTGGGGGCCGCCGTACGCGCCGAGACTCGGCGGCGCATCCTCGCCGAGCTGGAGGAGCGGATCGCGCGGACTCAGCAACGGCTGGCCGATGTCCGCGAGGAGCTCGCCGTAGCCGATGCCATGCGTCGGGCTCTCACGCTCGCGGAACGGGACTTCCCCAGGGCACGGAATCTCGCGGACGCCTGGAGCAGGACCGAATCAGCCGAGCGGACCCTGCGCGACCTGACCGCCAAGGCAACCCGGGCGGCGCGGCTGGCCGAGGAGGCACGCGCTCTCGCGGTATCGGCGCGAACCGAGGCGGAGGCCACCGCGACCGCCCACGACCTGCCCGGCGACCCCGCCGCCCTGGACCGTGTCCGCACCGCACTGGCCAGCCTGCTCAGCGGTATCGGGCATCTGCGCAGGGCCGTCAGCGGCACGGGCGAGCGGCTCGGCACGAACCAGGCCGATGCCGACCGGTACGGACGCGCCCAAGAGGATCGCCTGGCCGCGGACGAGAGCTACCGGCTCCACCTCGCCGGACTGCGCACCGCTGAGCAGGACCTGCGCACCCGCGAGGAGGCCATCGGATCGTCCGAGGAGGAGATCCTCTCCCGCGAGCAGGACGCCAAGCAGCGCATCACGAACGCCGTCCAAGCGCTCCCCGCGGCACAACGAGCTCGCGACGATTTCCACGACCTGCGCGTACGCGCGGAAGAGGACGAGAAGCGCCTGCGCGGGACCCTGTCGGACCAGGAAACGGCGGTCATCGACACCGGCAGCGCTCTCCGCGGTGCTCTCAGCCGACCGGAGGTGGTGCTCGGCGCCGGCCTCGACCGGTCCTCGCTGCCCGAGTACGTGTCGGACGACCCCGGTGCGGACGTCCGCAGCCGTCTGCGCGCGCTGCGGGCCCTCGCCGACGCCGTGGAGCAGGCCCTCGGCCGCCCGAAGGGCGAGGTGTCGGACAGCGCTCTGCTCATCCGGCACACTGCGCTGCGCGACCAACTGGCCGGCGGGTACGACGCACAGCTGGAGGAACGCGACGGTATCAAGGTGTGCCGCTTGGTCGACGACCACGGGTCCCATGACGTCGCGGCCGTGGGCGAGCGGATCGCGCTTCAGGCCGCGGAGGCCCGAGGGCGGCTCACCGAGCGCGAACGTGAGGTCTTCCAGCGGTTCCTGACCGGTGAGCTCGGCGACCACCTCTCGGCACAGGTCATCACCGCAGCGAATCTGGTCGCGGCTCTCAACGCCACCCTGCGGACCGTGCGCACCTCCCACGGCCTCGGCGTCGAGCTGCTGTGGAAGCTGGACGAGGACGTGGACGCGGATGTGCGCGCGGCCGTCGAGCTGCTGCGCAGTCCGTCGAGCCTCAGGACGCGCGAGGAGACCGAGCAACTCCGCGAAGTCCTGCAACGCCGGATCGAGGACGCCCGACTCGCCGACCCGTCAGCCGGTTACGCCGCCCATCTGCGGACTGCGCTGGACTACCGCGACTGGTTCCGCTTCCACACCTTCGTGGTCGAGGACGCGGCTCCGGGCCGCCGTCGGAAACTGACCGGCCGGACCGGGCTCAGCCAGGGTGAACAACGCGTGCTCTCCTACCTCGTGCTCTTCGCCGCCGCAGCCGCCCACTTCACCAGCCTCGCCGAGTCGGCACCGCACGCGCCACGCCTGATCCTCCTGGACGACGCCTTCGCCAAGGTCGACGAACCCACCCACGGCCGACTGGGCCGTATCCTCGTCGACCTCGATCTCGACTTCGTCCTGACCAGCGAGCGGCTCATGGGCAACTGGCCCGAGGTTCCGTCCCTGCACATCTACGAGTGCCTCCGTGATCCCCACGTACGCGGGGTGGCCACCCTGCACTACACCTGGAACGGTCGGCACCGGCGTCTGGTGTCCGTATGAGCGGGCTGCCCGCCGCAACGCGCGACTGGCTCACGGGACCTGGACTCACCCGGCTCTGGCAGGGGGCACGCAAACGCCTGGAGAGCAACGGCCTACAGGCCACGGGTTCGCTCCGACTGACCGCGATGAACGCTCAGGAACGCAACGACCTGTCTCTCCTCCTGGGCAAACCCCTCACAGGTGCCGCCGTGACCGTACGGCTCGACGTGCTCGACGCACGGCTACGCGCCTCGGCCGCCGGACTCGGCCTCAGACAGACCCTGGAGGAACTCGGCCCGCCTTTCACCGACCGCCGTGCCGCCCGCGCGGACGTTGCGGCACGGCGCGAACAGGTGTGGTCGTCCCTCGCTTCGTCACTGGACACCTCCCCGCTCGCCGACCAGGAATGGCCCCGGCAGTGGTACGACCTGCTGCGCCGTACCGGCGTTCCGAAGGGAGTGACGCCCGAAGCGGCGATATGGACACTCCACCAAGCGGTCCAAGTCCTCACCACTCTCCTCGGACCCGAGCGGGGCAGCACACTCGGCCGAGGAGAACTCGCCGCCATGGCGACCGGCTCCGCGCACGGCCTGGACGACGGCACCTGGCTCGCACGTCTCGTCCAACGCGGCGTCGCCCTCGCCCACGGCACTGAGTTCCCCGACGACGCGGCCGGTCGACGAGCTCTGTGGCGGCTGGTGTCCGTCACTCCGGACGAGGTTTCCAGCACGGTCCTGACGTACGGGTTGCGGCCCGACGGCGAGGGCTGGCGGGAGCGCGCCCTACGGGAGCGGGCCGATCATCACGCCGAAGTTCACGTCACACCGCGCGACCTGCATGCCCTTCGGCTGCAACTGCCCGCCGGAACGCTGATCCACATCTGTGAGAATCCGCGCGTGGTGGAAGCCGCGGCGGACGCGGCCTGCGTCCAGCCCCTCGTGTGCACGTCCGGCAGCGCCGCCACCGTGGTCTTCACGCTTCTCGACGCCCTCGCCGCCACGGGTTGCCGCTTCGCGTACCACGGCGACTTCGACTGGCCGGGGATCACTCTGGCCAACCGGGTCATCCGCCGCTACGAAGCCCGGCCGTGGCGCATGGGCACCGCGGATTACGAGCATCTGGCCGCTCGCAGTCAGGCCGAGGGCATCCCTCAACTGGCACTCGACGGCCAGCCGGTCGACGCGGACTGGGACTCGAATCTCGCCCCTGCCATGACCGCCCTCGGCGTCGCGCTCCATGAGGAGGCCACTCTCGACCTCTTGGTGGCCGACCTGTCACGCCAGGCGTAGAGACATCGGCACTATGCCGGGTCCCGGGAGCCGACCTGTTCCGAGGGCCCCCGGCCTGGGCGGGTTTCCGACTCGGACACCGCCCCGGAGTCGGAAGCGGCAGCAGAGTCAGCGCCATGCCGTCCCCCGGAGCCCTGTGACGGCGGCGTACCTCCACCCTGGCGCCAGGCCGAGTAGAGAACGGCCGCGGCGGAGGTGCTCGCGATGACCTGATCAGAAGGCAGATTCAAGGCGATCAGAGCTGCGGGCGTGCCGACGATGATGGCGAAGGCGCAGATATCGGCCGTGCGCTGACGCATCGACGTCCTTTCTCACGTAGCGATTTGCGGCTGGGGTGACCACGGTGCCGGACGTCCACGACGCCCGGAAGTTCGATCTTCCAATCAGATAGATTGAATACTCTTTTGAGGAGATCGAAGGGGCGGGGGCGAGGACGTGGCGCGCCGAAGACGGGGCGGTCAGTGGTCAGAGGTGGACACGGAACTCTGCATGCCCATGCGGGAGATCGTGGGGCTGCTGCGTGATCTGGTCGACAGCAGCGGAGTCCAGCTGAAAGGGCTGCAACAGCTACTGCTGGCGCAGCACCGGGAAGGCCCGCGCCCTCCGTCGTATCAGGTGCTCTCGGACCGGCTTCGAGGCAGAGGGCTCCAGAACAACGCCTCGTTGATCTACGCGATCATCGCGGTACTCGCTCCACCAGAGCGTAAGGAAGGCATGACCGAGGAGGTCAGGCAGCACCTGGTGAACGCGCCGGCCACGCTGGCAGCCGGCAGTACACAACCATCGCAAGAGCCGACGCCCGATAGCCCGGATCCGGAACTCCTGGACGTGCTACGAGAGAACCGCGACCTTCGCAGCAAGGTGGAACGGATCGAGCGCCGCCTGGCGCGCAAGGAGAAGCGCCTCCAAGCACTGCGCGACGAGCTGGCCGCCGCCGAGCGCCGAGCTCCGGCTCCGTCCGTCGGCCCGGCACGGGATGAACCGACCACCGTGATCCCGTCCTTTCCGGACGAGGGTGTCGCAGCGACCCGCTTGGCAGACTCCGACATCGCAGCCGCGACCAGCAGCCCTTCTGCCGCCGCCGCAGGAACTGAAAGCAGCTCTGGCTCCTCTGACGTGGCTACCGTCGCGGATGCCCTCCGCGGCATGCCGGACTTCGAGGCAACAACGGCGAACGCCCTGCGCCACGCATTCGACAGCGTGCTCGACGGACGACGAACGGGGCGATTCGACCCGGCTACGCTCGGGAAATCCGAGAAGGTCTACCTCGGCGCCAAGGTCACTCACGAGCTCACGGCGGCCTGGGGATTCCCGCCTGGCCAGGAGACCACCGACCTCCCGATAGGACGCCAGCAGGTAGTACTGAAGTTCACCACTGGTGCGACATGGACGATTACGCCCGGGGAGGTCGGGAGGGTGTGTCTGCTCGTGTCAGCCAACGACGAGCGGTCCTGCTGGAGCCTCGGACTGATCCGGATCGAACCCGGCCACCTCAGCGGAGCAGCCAACCGCGACTTCAAGCGCACGCTCTCGGCCGCAGGCCGACAGGCCGTCACCTGGCTCTTCCACAACGCGCATCTGCCGGAGAACACCCTTCTCCACCTTCCGGCGCCGCTTCGAGAGAAGATTTTCGCCACCGAAGTGAGCCGGCGCGGCAGCCAGGCCCGGGTGAACAACCTCTTCAGGCTCGCGCAAGGACGGCTACTCAACCGAACCACGATCTCCACCGTCGCCGTGACCGCAGATGGCCCGAAGCGAGTTCGAACTGCCCGGGAGGCGTTGCGCGGCGATGGCATCCTCGTGCTCGGCGGCACCAGTCGACAGGCGACGATCGCCCGTAGCCTCGGCCTGCCCGTGCCGCGCGACGGTGAATGGGTCAGTCAGCGGGTCACCCGCCGACGCCCCGAACATGGCGATGCACCGAGCATCGCCCTCTCCGATGAGATGTGGACACTGGCTGGACCAGACGACCCCATCGAGAAGGCTCCGTCGCTCGCGAAACTCTGGTAGCGCTGAAGGAAACGTCGGCGAACCCGTCCTGGAAGGCGAGGGTGTCCGATTATCCGGTGGAGCTACCGCTCCGGAAGCCCGCCTGTCGCTGGAGGCACTCCGAAATCTGATCGACGGCTAACTGCGGTTCCTTCGAACACATCCTGGGGAAGAACCGTGAACCGACTGGCTACGTCAGACGAAAGCTACTGATACGAGGGGGACATGAACCAATTCGAACTACGCCGTGTGGAAGGGCAGCTCCGCGAAGCGCTGCAAGACACCGCCCTAAGTTGGGTGCTCGACGATGTCGACGCGGCAATCGCCACGGGAGTGCCGGAGGAGAAGATCCTCCGCCGACGCCAGCAGCGCCGCGGCGATAACCTCCCCGCCACGAGTCCGGCTGCAGCAGCGGCTCGATACGAGGTCGTGGACCGCAGCATGCTTGGCCTCGGAGAGTACGAGTCTTCACGCAAGGGAGGGACCCTGGTCATCGCCACGCGAGCCATGACAGAGGAAGAACGTGTGCAGCTCCTCCTTGATGCGGTAAAGCGCGTGCTCGTCGACCTGCCTGAAATGGAACTGGAGGTGCTGAAGACGCTCCGGTCTGAGCCCGAAGGCGACGCTGGCAGCCGGAGCATGGCTGAGGGGGTCGTGTTCGAGCCAGACGAAAGCGCTCGAACGCGCCGTAGCCGAACTGAGTTCCGGGGAGATCGGGTGCCGGCTGAGCGACGTACACGCGTCAGCCACCTGCTGGCCGAAGTGACGAGGGAGGTAGTCAGTTGAGCACGGTCGATGACCTAGTCAACGAGATCAAGAGCCTTCTGGCTGCGGGGGCGGTGTCGTACGACTCCGCTTCGAAGCCGTCCGACATCTACGAGGGCTTCATCTTCTCCCTGATCGTCGCCACCGCGAGTCGGCATGGTGCCACTGTCACCTACGAAGACGTCTACGGGGCGAAGGCCAGCAATCTTGTTTTCCGGACAGGGCCCGGTCACCTGTACGGCAACAGCCAGCCCTTCACCCACGCCGTGATCGAGTTCGACGGTGCCCCCGCCCTTGAAGTCCACCTCGGCGTCTATGTGACCGGCTCGTCGGGCGTCCTGCACGAGTGCGACGTGTTGGTGCTGCCAGCCGAGGAAGCCGCCCTGAGCCGAGCGCAGGGCATCGCACCACGAGGCAGTCAGAGTGTCCTCATCGTCGAGTGCAAGTACTACGTCTCCAACCTCGGCATCGGCCTCGCACGGAACTTCGAGGGGCTGCGCGCCGACATCCGTACCCAGAACGAACTCTTCGTCGCCAACACCAGATCGTCGAGCATCGTGCGGTACCTCGATGCCCGAAAGAGAGGCTTCGAGCCCGACGTGGTACCCAACTCACCACAGGCAGGCTATCTCCAGGCCGAGATCAGGAAGACCTTCAAGAGCTACCTGAGCAAGCACGCTCCCTCAACCGTGATCTGAGCCGTCGCACGAGCGTCGCGCACACGTATTCAGCGCGTGCCGATGTGGCGGGACAGGTCGCCCCAGCGACCGTTGGCTACGTTCCCCTTGGGAGCCATCTGGGAGCCGACCCGCTCCCCGAGCCCCTTCGAGGCCACCTGAGACCACGACATCCCGACGCCCTGACCAGCGCAAACGCCGTCCACGCTGGCAAGATCACCACCCGAACCTCATTCGGGACGAAGAGGTCGTGGGTTCAAATCCCGCCACCCCGACAGTGAAGTACCAGGTCAGGGGCTTGATCCGCAGTGCGGGTCGGGCCCCTTCCAGGTTGCTGGGGCGTCCTTGGGAACCAAATGGGAGCCGAACCCGAAAGAGGGAACAGCCCCCTGCACAGCTCCACCGAGGGAACCACCGTCACGTGTCGCCCCTCGGCTCCTGCGCTCAGGTGGCGTCATCCCGGCACCGACAATCCTTCGGATCGCCAAGCGCATGCGGCACATCGGCACCTCCCCAAGGCACGGCGTGATCACGAGGGGAGCCCTCGGCCGCGCTCATGGCTATCCACCGGACGGTATACGCCTCCTCCGCCCCTCGGTATGTTCCATCGTCGCCATGAGCAGTCCAGCCCCAAGCACATCGGCTCGGAAGGTATGTGAGCTCGGCAACCCCGCCGTACCTTTCCACCATGATCTTCTCTGGTCGCCCCGAGCCGTCGTCGACCGCGCCGGACCAACGCCGCCCTCTGCGGCAGCTTCCCAGTGTCGAGACGGTCGTACGGCTCGACGCCCACCGCGACGCGATCCACAGGGCCGTGGCGCGAGGTGGTCCCGCGGCCTGTGCGGTGCGACGTGAGCGTATCGAGCGCACCTGGCCGTGACAGGGCGGTGTCCGCGCTCCCACCTGGTGTTTCAAGGGTGGCGGTGGGGCTGAAAGTGGGCTGAAACCAGGTTGAATGCGGGGGGACACATGCTCCTTCCCATGACGACGACATCGACAGGGAACGCCATCGTGGCCGAGGGGCTGCGGAAGTCGTACGGGGACAAGCCCGTACTGGACGGGGTCGATCTGGCCGTGCCCGCGGGGAGTGTGTTCGCTCTGCTGGGGCCCAACGGGGCCGGCAAGACCACCGTCGTGAAGGTGCTCTCCACTCTCGTCTCGGCCGATGCCGGGAGCGGGGTGATCCGGATCGGTGGGCACGATCTCGCGGCGGACGCGCAGGCGGCGCGCTCCGTGATCGGGGTGACCGGGCAGTTCTCCGCCGTGGACGGGCTCATCACCGGGGAGGAGAACATGCTCCTCATGGCCGACCTGCATCATCTGCCGAAGGACGAAGGGCGGCGGGTGGTCCGGGAGTTGCTGGAGCGGTTCGATCTGGTGGGGGCGGCGAAGAAGCCGGTGTCCACCTACTCCGGGGGGATGAAGCGGCGGCTCGACATCGCCATGACGCTCGTCGGGGGGCCGCGGATCATCTTTCTCGACGAGCCGACCACCGGGCTCGATCCCCGTAGCCGGCACACCATGTGGCAGATCATCCGGGAGCTGGTGTCCGGGGGCGTCACCGTCTTCCTCACCACCCAGTACCTCGAAGAGGCCGACGAACTGGCCGACCGCATCGCCGTGTTGAACGGTGGGCGGATCGTCGCCCAGGGCACCGCCGACGAGCTGAAGCGGATCGTGCCGGGCGGGCACGTGCGGCTGCGGTTCACCGACCCGGGTGCCTACCGGGCGGCAGTCGAGGCGCTGCGCGAGGCCAACCCCGACGACGAGTCGCTGTCGCTGCACATCCCCAGCGGCGGCACCCAGCGTGAGCTGCGCGCCATCCTCGACTGGCTGGACGCCGCCGGGATCGAGGCCGACGAGCTGAGCGTGCACAGTCCCGACCTCGACGACGTGTTCTTCGCCCTCACCGACACCGGCTCCGCCGTCCCCCGCCAGAACAAGCAGACCCAGGAGAACGCCCGATGAGTACCTCGCTTCCCCTCGCCCTGCGCGACTCGTCCACCATGCTGCGCCGCAACCTGCTGCACGCCCGGCGCTACCCGTCCATGACCCTCAACCTGCTGCTCACGCCGGTCATGCTGTTGCTGCTGTTCGTCTACATCTTCGGCGACACCATGAGCGCGGGGATCGGGGGCGGGACGCCCGACCGGGCCGCCTACACCGCCTTCGTCGTACCCGGGCTGCTGCTCATGACCATCGGGTCCACCGTCATCGGCACCGCCGTCTCCGTCTCCAACGACATGACCGAGGGCATCATCGCCCGCTTCCGGACGATGGCCATCCACCGTCCCTCGGTACTCGTCGGGCACGTCGTCAGCAGTGTCATCCAGTCCGTCGCCAGCGTCGTCCTCGTCGGCGCCGTCGGTGTGGCCGTCGGGTTCCGGTCGAGCGACGCCGGCGTCCTGGAGTGGATCGCCGCCTTCGGGCTGCTCACGCTCTTCGCCTTCGCGCTCACCTGGATCGCGGTGGGCATGGGGCTGGTCAGCCCGAACGCCGAGGCCGCCGGCAACAACGCCATGCCGCTGATCCTGCTCCCGCTGCTGTCCAGCGCCTTCGTCCCGCTGGACGCGCTGCCGGGCTGGTTCCGGCCGATCGCCGAGTACCAGCCCTTCACGCCCGCCATCGAGACCCTGCGCGGTCTGCTCCTCGGTACCGGGATCGGGCACAACGGGTGGCTCGCCGTGGCGTGGTGCGTCGGACTGACCGTGCTCGGCTACTTCTGGTCGACGGCCCGGTTCAACGGGGATCCGAAGTAACGCCCACGATGCTGCGGACCGCCCCGCGCAGCCCTTCCCGGTCCAGGACGGCGTACTCCGACACCGCGTCGGCGTACGCCGTCCCGTCGGCGTTCCCGGCCGCCTGCCGGCAGCGGGCGGCGGCGAAGGTCGGGAACTGGCGTACGGGGCTGAGGCGTTCGGCGAGCGCGATCAGACGTACGGCTGTGGGGTCACCCTGGGCCAGGCCGGCGAGGCCGAGGGCCAGCAGGACCGTGCCGTGGACCGGCAGTTCGCCCGGGGACGCCACCGGGAGGGCCAGCCTGGCGCGGAGGCGTTCACGCAGGTCCTCGGTGACGCGGGCGACCGGCTCGGGGCGGCCCGCGAGCGCGTGCGCGGCGACGGCGGCCGAACAGACCTCCAGCTCCCACGGGTTGAGGAACGGATCGTCCACCAGCTGCGAGTCCGCCGACTGGATCTCGTCCACCGCCCGGCGCCACAGCCCCAGACCCACCTCGGTCAGTCCGCGCGCGAGGGCGATCTCCGCCCGTGCGGGCAGCCCGGAGTGGAACCAGGCGGCCGGTTCCGCCGGCTGCTCGCCCTCCGCCCGCCGCAGCCACTGCTCGGCCTCGTCCACGTCGCCCCGCTGGAGGCAGGCCAGGACCAGGCCCCAGTACAGGCCGCCCGCGTCCGACCACGCGCCCATCGACTCGCCCGCAGCGAGCGCCGCCCGCAGGTGGTCGTACGCCGTCCGGCTGCGTTCCGTGCGCAGGCACAGGTCGCTCACCCTGGCGTGGCCGACGAACTCCGCGGTCGGGTTCCGGATGTCCTCCAGGGCCGTGATCATCCCCTGCGCGGTGCCGAGGGCGCGCTCCACCTCGTTCTCGTACTCCCATACGTAACTGGCCACGCACTGGGCGACGAAGGCCAGCATCGGAGAGCGGCGGTGGGAAGGGAGCGGTGCCGGCGCCCGGCCCTCGCAGAGGTGCTGGAGGGCCGTGTACTGCGGTGGGCGGGCCTCGGGGAGCGTGGACAGGACCGTCGCCATCGCGCGCGGGAGGGTGTCCGGCGGGCCGGGGGGCAGGCGGCGCAGGGTGGCGAGCTGGCGGATGGCGCGCGGGCCGAAGCCCATGAAGGCGGTGGCCGTGTTCACCGCCGAGACGGTCCGTACGGTCTCGACGTCCTCGGGGGCGGGACGCATCCGTGACAGGGGCGGGCCGGTCTCGGCGGCCAGGGTGGCCAGGCGGGCGTAGTTGGAGCCGGTGGACCACAGGCAGGCGAGTACGGCGCCGGCCGCGGCGGTCGTGGAGTCGTCGCCGCGGGCGAGGGCCAGGCGCAGGGCGAGGACGAGGTTGTCCTGCTCGGCGCGTATCCGGCGGCCGGCCGTCAACTGGTCGGGACCGAAGAGTACTTCGTGGTGGCTCCGGCCGAAGTCCCTGGCCCAGGTGAGGAGTCCGGTCGTCGCCGTCTCCTGCTCGCCCGCCTCGGCGCGCTTGGCCGCGCTGAACTCCCGGACCGTCTCCAGCATGTGGAAGCGGACGCCGCCGTCGGGAGCGTCCGCGGCCTTGATCAGGGACTGGTCGGTGAGCTGTTCGAGGAGGAGCAGGGCTTCCGGGGACGCGGACGTGTCCGCTGCGGCCTTCGGGTCGGCTGCGGCCTTCGGGTCGGCTGCGGCCTTCGGGTCGGCTGCGTCCCTCGTGTCCGCCGTGCCGGTGAGGGCCGACTCCGCCGCCTCTGCCGTGAAGCCGCCGGGGAAGACGGAGAGGATGCGCAGGGCGCGTCGGGCGGGCGGGTCGAGGAGGTTCCAGCTCCATTCCACGACCGCGTGCAGGGTGCGGTGCCGGGCGGGGGCGTCGCGGGCGCCGCCGCGCAGGAGGGCGAAGCGGTCGCCGAGGCGGCGGGCGATCTCCGGGACGGACAGGACGCGGACGCGGGCGGCGGCGAGTTCCACGGCCAGGGGGAGGCCGTCGAGGTGGCGGCAGAGTTCCGCTACCGGCTCGGGGGGCAGGTCGACGCCGGGGCGGGCGGCCTGGGCGCGGAGGCGGAACAGTGCGGCGGAGGTGTCGGGGTCGAGCTGGGGCAGCGCGTACACCGCCTCCGAGGTCAGGCCCAGCGGGGAGCGGCTGGTGGTCAGGACACGGACGTCCTTCGAGGCCGAGACGAGGGATCGTACGAGGTCCGCGGCGCCGGCGACGACCTGCTCGCAGTTGTCGAGGACCAGCAGCGCCGGGCCGGGGCCGAGGGCGCGCAGGATACCGGGGACGGGGTCGGCGGCGGCCGGGTCGCCGGCGGCCTGGGCGGAGCCGTCGGCGGCGCCGAGCGCGGAGGCGACCTCGTCGGCGACGTCCGCGTCCAGGGTGATGCCGGCGAGCGGGACGACGTGGACCACGCCCTGCGGGGTGTCCGCGCCGGCGGCCGTGTCGGTCAGGTCCCACTGGCGGGCGACCGCGTGCGCGAGGCGGGTCTTGCCGAGGCCGCCGGGGCCGGTGACGGAGACGACGCGGGAGGTGCTCAGCAGCCCGGTCACGGCGGCGAGGTCGTCGTCGCGGCCGAGCAGCGGGTTCGGTTCGTGCCGTACGCCGCGGCGTACGACGGTCACCTGGCCGCGCAGCAACTCGCCCTGCACGGCCTGGACCCCGGGGCCCGGGTCGGTGCCCAGCTCGTCGCGGAGTTCGCGGCGGTAGGTCTCGTAGCGGGCCAGCACCGCGGAGGGGCCGAGGACGGCGGCCTCGCAGCGCAGGAGTTCGGCGAGGACCTCCTCGTCGCGCCGGTGGGTGCGGGCGGCTTCCGCCAGCGGGGCGGTGGCCTCCTCGTGGCGGCCCAGCCGGGCCAGGGCGAGGGCGCGGGCGCGGGCCACGGACTCGCGGGCGGGGAGGCGTAGCGCGCGGAGGTCCGTGACGGGGTCGCCGAGGGCGCCGTCGGTGCCGTCGCCCTCCCACAGCGCGAGGCCCGCCTCGGCGGCGGCGAGGGCGCCGGTGTGGTCGCCGGCCCTGGCCCGGTCGGCGCTCGCGGCGGCGTGCAGGAGGAGGGCGGAGGAGTCGACCTGGGTCTCGGCCAGCGCGAGCCGGTAGCCGGTGGGGGTGCTCGCGATCACGTCGGCGCCGAGCTGTGCCCGGGCCCGTGAGACGAGGACCTGCACGGCCCGCGCCGGCCGCTCCGGCTGCTCGTCCGGCCACAGGCCCTCGACCAGGCGGCCGGTGCCGCAGCCGGTGCGCAGGTCCTCGGCGAGCAGCGCCAGGAGGCCCCGCAGGCGGGGCGCGGTGATCTCCTGCTCCCGGAAGGCCACGCGGGGCAGCAAGCACAACTCGATGGTCACTTGTGCAGGGTAGTCAGTGCGTGGGGGTGGGGGGCGGGGTTGAGGGAGGGTGCGGGGGGGGTGGGGTGGGGTGGATGGTGGTCGCGGGCGGGGCTGGTCGCGGGGCGGGGCCCTGGCCGGCTGCGCCCAGGGCGGGAGCGGGGGCTGGTTGCGGGGCGGGTACCGGGGCCTTCAGGCCGGTGGCAAGTGCCGAGGCGCCGTACTCCAGGCCGTGCAGGAGGAGGAGCAGGGTGGCGCCGATCTCCGTGCCGGTGGCGGTGAACTCCACGCCGGCTGGAGGGGGAGGATGCCGCCGTGGGTCCGAGCCGCACGGCGTCAGGAGCCGGACGGCGGTGAGCGCGTGCCGCGTTCACGGCGGTGCGGGTCGAAGAGTTCTCCGGCCACCCCGGCGAGGACCAGACCGGCGGCGATGAGCAGTCCGTGCGACAGCAGCATGCCTGCGGCCAGCGCGACCAGGGCGACGGTGAGCAGCAGCCAGGCCCGGCGGTACCGGTACTCGCGCGGCGGGCGGGGGCGCCCGTCGGCGAAGGCGCGGACGAACTCGGGGTCCTCCCGGTGCAGGCGGTCCGCGATCTCGCTGAACTTCTGCTCGTCGGGCACGGGCACGGTGTCCTCCTCCCGGCGCGGAACCCTCGGCAGGCGACGCGGACCGTGGGGCGGGCCATGTGCTCCCGGGTTGCTTACAGCCTCGCCCGCGCGGGGTGCCGGTAACCATCCGGGACGGCACCCGCATGCGGGCGACCCCGAGGTGCAAGCGGTGGACCGCTCGGTCCCCATCTTGCCTTGCCTATCGTTTCTCGATAGATTTCCATCGCTGGTCGATCGACCGCAGGCCTGCGGGAACGTGGGAATGGAGGGGCGATGGGAAAGCTGACGGTGCTCTCTCTGCGGGCCGTGATCGTGGCGCTGCTCGCCGGGACCGTGTTCGTCCAGGCGGTGATGGTGCCGCTGCTGGTGCGGGACTTCGAGGACGCCGACGCGGCACTCGCGTCCGTACGCACCCCCGTGGCGGTGATCGTCGTCCTCGGCGTCGTCGCGGCCCAGGCCGTCCTGGTCTGCGTCTGGCGGCTGGTGACGATGGTGCGCCGGGGCACGGTGTTCTCCCTCGGCGCGTTCCGGTACGTGCACGTCGTGATCGGCGCCTTCGTCGCGGCCGCGCTCCTGGTGTGCGCGCTCGGAGTGGTCCTGGCGCCGGGCGAGGCCGTCGCGCCGGGTGTCGTACTCCTGCTGGGCGGAGTCGCCCTGGCGGTGATGGGCGTCGCACTGATCGTGCTCGTCCTGCGGATGCTGCTCGCCCAGGCCGTCGCACGCGACATCGAGGCGGCGCGGATGCGGGCCGAGCTGGCCGAGGTGATCTGATGCCGATCGCCGTCGACATCGACGTGATGCTGGCGAAGCGCAAGATGTCCGTGGGTGAACTCGCCGAGCGCGTCGGCGTCACCCCCGCCAATCTCGCGGTGCTGAAGAACGGGCGCGCCAAGGCGGTGCGTTTCACGACGCTGGCCGCGCTGTGCGACGTACTGGAGTGCCAGCCCGGCGACCTGCTGCGCTGGGAGCCCGGGGAGGAGGAGCCGGACGACTGAGGCCCGGTGCCCGGCGGTGACGGGTGGCCTCCGGGCGCCGTCGCACCGCACCCTGGGAGAGGATGCGCACGCCTCGCGTTCGCGGGGCATACCCGGGAAGGACCCACCTCGTGATCATTTTCGGCACCAAGGGATACCTCTACCAGCTCGCCGTACTCACGCTGGTGTGCGGGCGGTGCGGCAATCCCTCCGCGCACACGCTCCGCAAGCGGGTCACGAAGTTCACGCTGTTCTTCGTGCCGCTGTTCCCGTTCTCCACGAAGTACGCGACGCAGTGCACCTTCTGCGGCGCCGAGCAGCGGCTCACCAAGGAGCAGGCCGAGCAGCTCCGGACGCAGGCGAACGCGGCGGGCGGACAGGGCGGCCCCGGCGGGTACGGGGGTCCCGGCGGGCAGGCGTACGGGCAGACGCAGCACCCGTACCAGCAGTAGCCGCCGGCCCGGCCGGGCGCGGGTACTGTCCTTCTCCGAACGGGGACTCATCCGGGGACGGGATCGGGGAGTTCGGGGCCGGGCGGTTCGGGATCGAGGACTTCGTGATCGCGGAGTCCGTGATCGCGGAGTCCGGGAAGTGTTCCGTCGTCTGAAGAGCGCCGCCCCTCAACTCCCCGTCCAGGGGGCTCCGCCCCCTGGACCCCCGGGCCTATGCCCACCCACCACCCGTCTCGGTTGGCCAGGAACGCGCCGTCGCGCTCTGACTCGGTCGGCCAAGGGGGCACCGCCAGGTCTGGCTCGATCGGCCAAGACGGCGCCGCCACGTCAGGCTCGGGCAGTCAAGAACGCACCACCGGGACCGGCCCGACCGGCCAAGAACACACCGCCGAGATCCGGCCCGACCGGCCAAGACAGCGCCGCCACGTCAGGCTCAGGCAGCCAAGAACGCACCGCCGGGGCCGACCCGATCGACCGAAAACGCACCGCCGGGGCCGACCCGGTCGACCGGAAGCGCACCGTCGGGGCCGGCTCGGGCGACAACAAGGAGCCTCCCTCCGGCCCCCGGGGTTACCGGCGTGTCGGCAGGTGGCGGGACGCGAAGTCCAGTTCCAGGCGGAGCTGTTTGATGCGTTCGTCCACCACCAGGGAGCCGTGGCCCGCGTCGTAGCGGTAGACCTCGTGGACGGCGCCGCGGGCCTCCAGGCGCTTGACGTAGTTCTCGACCTGGCGGATGGGGCAGCGGGGGTCGTTGACGCCGGCGGAGATGTAGACCGGGGCCTTGACGTCGTCGACGTAGGTCAACGGGGAGGACGCCTCGAAGCGGTCGGGGACCTCTTCGGGGGTGCCGCCGAGGAGGGTGCGGTCGAGGGCCTTCAGGGCCTCCATCTCGTCGTGGTACGCGGTGACGTAGTCGGCGACCGGCACGGCCGCGATGCCCAGCGTCCACGACTCGGGCTGGGTGCCGACGCCGAGGAGGGTGAGGTACCCGCCCCAGGAGCCGCCGGTGAGGATCAGGCGCTCCGGGTCCGCGAGACCGGACGTGACCGCCCACTCCCGCACTGCCGCGATGTCCTCCAGCTCGATGAGGCCCACCCGGTGCTTGAGGGCGTCGGTCCAGGCGCGGCCGTACCCCGTGGAGCCCCGGTAGTTGACGCGGACCACCGCGTACCCGTGGTCCACCCAGGCGGCCGGGCCCGCGGCGAAGGAGTCGCTGTCGTGCCAGGTCGGGCCGCCGTGGATGTCGAAGACGGTGGGGAGCGGGCCGCTGCTGCCGGCCGGCTTCTGGACCAGGGCGTGGATGCGGCCGCCCGGCCCCTCCACCCACACGTCCTCCACCGGGACCGACGGCGGCGACTTCAGGCCGGGCGGGTCCAGGACGACGCGGCCGGTGGTGGAGCGCACGGCCGACGGTTCGGCGGCCGAGGACCACAGGTACTCCACGGTGCCGTCCGGGCGGGCCGTCGCGCCCGAGACCGTACCGGCGGGGGTGTCGATCTCCGCCAGCTCGCGCTCCGCGAAGTCGTACCGGAACAGCTCGCTGCGGGCCTCGAAGCCATGCACGATCAGCAGGCCGCTGCCGTCCGGGTACCACTCGGCGCTGACGTCGCCCGGCAGCTCCAGCGCGAGGTCGGTCTCCTCCCCCGTCGCCACGTCCCACACCAGCGGCTCCCAGCGCCCCCGGCGCTGATGTCCGATGAGCAGGCGCGTGTCGCCGTCGACCGGCGCGAAACCGAGGACCTCAAGGCCCAGCTCCTTCTCGCCGCCCTCGGTGTCGTCCAGCTCGGCGACCGTCGTGCCGTCGGCGCGCAGCACCCGCAGCGCCGCGTGCATGGCGTCGCCGTGCTCGGTGTGCTCGACGGCGATCAGCGTGCCGTCGTGGGAGAGGTCGCCGACGCCCGCGGACTCGCGGTGCCGGTAGATCTCCAGCGGGTCGCCGCCGTCGCCGCGCGCGAGGTGGATCGTCGTACCGTCCTCGTCGGTGGAGCGGCCGACCACCGCCGTACGCCCGTCCCGGCCGAGCGCCAGGCCCGCCGGGTAGGAGGGGGCGAGGCCCGGCACGGCGGCCTCGTCCGCGCCGCCGGCGAACGGCTGGCGGCGCCAGACGCCGAACTCGTCGCCGTCCTTGTCGTCGAACCACCAGATCCAGGCGCCGTCCGGTGAGAGCACCCCGTCGGTCGTGCCGTTGGGCCGGTCGGTGACCTGGCGCTGCTCGCCGGTCGACCGGTCCCACGCGTACAACTCGTACGTCCCCGTCGCGTTCGACACGAACAAGGAGTGGTCCGGGGCGTCCTCCGCCCAGTCGGGCAGCGACACCCTCGGCGCCCTGAACCGCTTCTCCCAGTCGGGCACGGCCTCGGCCTCGCCCTGCGTCTGCCGCTCGTCCGCCGGCACGGACCCGTTGCTCTCAGTCATGGCCCCATACTGCCCCGACCGCACGACAACGCGCGGCCCGGATCCCCAGCCTGTGGACAACCTCCCCCGTCCACCCCGCCGGCGACGCCCGCGCGCCCACCTTTTCCACAGCCCCGCGGGCAGGAGGTGCGAAGGCGCCCCGTACCGTGGTAGGCGTGTACCGGTTTCTCCTGACGCCCCGCTGGTGGGGGATCAACGTCTTCGTCGTCCTGGCCATCCCCTTCTGCATCTTCATGGGTTCTTGGCAGCTCGGCCGGTTCGAGGACCGGGTCCAGGACCACGAGACCGCCTCCGCCCAGCACGACTCCGCCCGCCGGGAAGCGGCCCGTCCGCTGGCCGAGCTGCTGCCCGTGGACCAGGCGACGGTCGGCAGGCAGACCACCGTGACCGGCCGGTACGACAAACAGCTTCTGGTGCCCGAGCGGACGCTCGACGACCAGAAGGGCTTCTACGTCCTGACCCTGCTGCGCACCGACGGCGGACGCGCGCTGCCCGTCGTACGCGGCTGGCTGCCCGGCGAGCCCGACCCGGCGAAGGCGCCCGCGCCGCCCGCCGGCGAGGTCACCGTCACCGGCGCCCTCCAGGCCGCCGAGTCGCCCGGCAGCGACGGCGTCTCCGGCCGCTCCGGCTGGCCGGACGGGCAGACCGGCTCGATCAGCGCGGCGACGCTGCTGAACATCGTGCCGTACGACGTGTACGACGCGTGGGTCACGCTGAACACCGGCGACTCCGGGATGCGGGCCGTGCCGGTGAGCGCGCCGCAGAACACGGGGCTGGACCTGAAGGCGTTCCAGAACCTCGGCTACACCGCGGAGTGGTTCGCCTTCGTGGGCTTCGTGGTCTTCATGTGGTTCCGGCTGCTGCGCCGCGAGGCGGAACTCGCCCGGGACGCGGAGCTGGGCCTGGCCCCGGAGGACGACCGGGAGGCCGAGCCGGAGCCGGAGCCGAGCCCGACGGGGGTCTGAGGGACAGACCCCGCCCGCCTATCGCGTCTCCGTGCCGGCCAGTACGCCCGTCCAGTACACGGTCCCCGCGCACGCGTTGGAGACGGTGGCCGTCGCCGAGCCCGAGCCGCCCTCCGGGGTGTACGTCACCGACACGCTGCCGTCGGCCGGGCCGTCCGCGGTGAGGAGCTGGGCCGTGGGCCCGGCCTCGGCGCCGCCGTCCGTACCGCCGCCGCCCCCGCTCGTGGTGGTACCGCCCGCGGTGGGCGTGTCCGTGGGCGAGGGGTCCGGCGAGGGACCGCCCGTGCCGCCGCCGGTGGTGCCGTCGCCGGGGTCGGTGGGGCAGGTCTCCGAGGGCACCCAGGCGAACCGCACCTCGTACCCGGCGTCCGGCGCCAGGGTCAGCGACGGTGACTCCAGGGACGGGTCGGGCAGTCCGGCCGCGGCGTCCCCGGCCGCGTGCCGTGCGGTACCGACCCGGGTGGCGTCGGCCGCTCCCGCGGAGCCGGTGACGACGCTGCCGGGTCCGGTGACGGTACAGCCCTGGGCGGAGACGTTGGTGACGCGGAACGAGCCGTAGACCACGCCCGTCGAGTCGGGTCCGGTGATGCTCGCGACCACGGCCGGACCGAGTTGCTTCGCCGTGCACGGCGGGACGTCGGCGGCGGCGCTGGCGGACGGTTCGGCACCGCCGGGCGTCGAGCCGGTCGACGCGCCGCCGCTCTCCTTGTCGTCGGGCGTCTTCTCGGGGTCGGCCTTGTCCCCGTCCTCGACGGTGCCGCCGGTACCGGCGACGCCGCTCTGGCCGCCGGCCGGGTCCTTGCCCTGGGAGACACCGCCGTGCGCCTGCGAGGCGTTGCCCGCGACGGAGGGGTCGGCGCCGGGGCCGGTGGAGTGGGAGACGTGGACGAGGGCCGGTACCGCCGTCCCGATGAACAGCGCGGCGGCCGCCATCCCGACCACGGCCTGCCGCTTGCGCGCCCTTCTGGCGGGCACCGCGCGCCGCAGGTGCTCCAGCGTCCCGTCGCTCGGCCGTACGTCCTGGACCGCGTGCTGCAGCATGGCGCGCAACGCCAGTTCATCGGGATCGAGCCCGTCGGGCCCCCGAGTGTCGGGACCCTGATCAGCGGGGCCGTGATTCACAGTTCCGTTCCCAGCGTGCGTGTACGTCGACTGCTCCTGCCCTACGGTGCCACGGATTCCGGGCCACCGGGACCCGCCGCGGCCGCGGACCTGGTCCAGACGCCCGAGCCGACCCCACCCGACCGCCTCTCCCGGCCCACCGGGGCCAGCCGCGTCGGCCGGGCCGCGCCGGACGTCCGGTCCGTCCGACCCTGCGGGGTGACCCCGGCCGGCGATCCCGTCCGGAGCCCTCGGCCCCCTCGGCCCGACCGACCCACCCGGGCCCTCCGAACCGGCGTACGCGCCCGCGCCACCCGGGCCCGCCGGACCGCGCCGAGCACCGGACCCGCCCGGACCGCCCCGGCCGCCCCGGTCGTCTAGGCCGTCCGGGCCTTCCGGGCCTTCCGGTGTGTCTGTTCCGTCCGGGGTCGGGGTCTCCCAGGAGCCCTGACCCTGGCCCTGGCCGTCGTGTCCGGTGCCGGTGCCCTGGGGGCCGTCGCCGGTGTGGGCGCCCCCGGCGTCGCGTCGGGCGTTGTCGGCGTCCGTCATGCCGGGGCCTCCATCGCCACCCTGAGTGCCGCGATGCCGCGGGAGCCGTACGCCTTGACCGAGCCGAGCGATATGCCGAGCGTCTCGGCGACCTGGGCCTCGGTCATGTCCGCGAAGTAGCGCAGGACCAGGACCTCGCGCTGGCGGCGCTGGAGGCCCTTCATCGCCTTGATGAGCGAGTCGCGCTCCAACTGGTCGTACGCCCCCTCCTCCGCGCTCGCCATGTCCGGCATGGGCTTGGAGAGCAGCTTGAGGCCGAGGATGCGGCGGCGCAGCGCCGAGCGCGAGAGGTTGACGACGGTCTGGCGCAGATACGCCAGGGTCTTCTCCGGGTCGCGGACGCGTTTGCGCGCCGAGTGGACGCGGATGAATGCCTCCTGGACGACGTCCTCGCAGGAGGCGGTGTCGTCGAGGAGCAGCGCGGCGAGGCCGAGCAGCGACCGGTAGTGCGTCCGGTACGTCTCGGTGAGGTGGTCGACGGTGGTCCCCGCCGCCACGACGTCCTCGGCGCCGTCGCGCTGGTTCGATATGCGGGCGGGCCGCGCTGCGGGCATGGGCGCGATCACCGGCATGCCACCGGCCGGGCCGGCCACACGGGGACGGACGGGCCGGACGGGCGGCCCCAGAGCGGGGCCACGCGTCGTCGCGGTGAATTCGAGTACCTCTGCCACGCCAGTTGGACACCCTCACCCCCGTGAGGGTTGTACGTGCCGGGTGTCACGTTCCCGTGTCGTTCGGGCGGCCACCCGGCTGACGGTGCGTCATAGGCCCTCATCGTCCGCTCTTCCCCTATGTCCCATGTGAACGGGCGTCCCCACGCCCGTACTCGGCGTCCCCCACGCCGACCCACGCGTCCCCGCGCCCTGAATGGGTGTCCGCAAAGACGCTCCCCGCCCTGCCGCGGTTGCGGAGGGCGGGGAGGAAATCCTCTGACGGCGCAGGTGCCGGGTACAAGTAGTCCGGACCAAGTTCCGGATCACATCTCGTTCATGGATCCTACAAACGAAGTCCACAGGGAGCGGGAGCTTTTATCCCGCAGGTCCGCAATCGGCGAAAGGTCGAGCGAGAACCGGCCACGGATCAGCCGAACTCGGCCGCCACCAGCTCCGCGATCTGCGCCGTGTTCAGCGCGGCGCCCTTGCGCAGGTTGTCGCCGCAGACGAAGAGTTCGAGCGCGGTCGGGTCGTCGAGCGCGCGGCGGACCCGCCCGACCCAGGTGGGGTCGGTGCCGACGGCGTCGGCGGGGGTGGGGAACTCCCCCGCGGCCGGGTTGTCGAAGAGGACGACGCCGGGCGCGGTGGCGAGGATCTCGCGGGCGCCGTCGACGGTGACCTCGCCCTCGAAGCGGGCGTGCACGGTCAGGGAGTGCGTGGTGACCACGGGGACCCGTACACAGGTGACGGCGACCGGGAGCCGCGGCAGCCCGAGGATCTTGCGGGACTCGTCCCGTACCTTCATCTCCTCCGAGGACCAGCCGTCGTCCCGCAGCGAGCCCGCCCACGGTACGACGTTCAGCGCGACCGGCTCCGGGAAGGGCCCGGTGTCGTCGCCGACGGCCCGCCGTACGTCCCCGGGGTGGGTGCCCAGCTCGGTGCCGGCGACGAGGGACAGCTGGCGGCGCAGCGTGTCGACGCCGTCCCGGCCGGCCCCGCTCACCGCCTGGTACGAGGAGACCACCAGCTCGCGCAGCCCGAACTCGGCGTGCAGCGCGCCGAGGGCGACGATCATGGACAGCGTCGTGCAGTTCGGGTTGGCGACGATGCCGCGCGGGCGCGTCCGCAGCGCGTGCGGATTGACCTCGGGCACGACCAGCGGCACGTCCGGGTCCATGCGGAAGGCGCCGGAGTTGTCGACCACCACCACGCCCCTGGCGGCGGCGAGGGGCGCCCAGTGGGCGGAGACCTCGTCGGGTACGTCGAACATGGCGACGTCGACCCCGTCGAAGGCCTCGTCGCTCAGCGCGACGACCTCGACCTCCTCCCCGCGCACGGCCAGCTTGCGGCCGGCCGAGCGCGGGGAGGCGATCAGGCGGATGTCGCCCCAGACGTCCGCGTGCTGGGACAGGATCTGGAGCATGACCGAGCCGACGGCGCCGGTCGCCCCGACGACGGCCAGGGTGGGCCGTCCGGTGCGCCCGGCGCCCGCGATGCCGGCCATCAGCGCCCGGTGCCTCCGTAGACGACGGCCTCGTCGGTGTCGGAGTCGAGCCCGAAGGCGGTGTGCACGGCGCGTACGGCGTCGTTGACGGCGTCCTTGCGGGTGACGACCGAGATGCGGATCTCGGAGGTCGAGATCAGCTCGATGTTCACCCCGGCGTCGGAGAGCGCGGTGAAGAAGTCGGCCGTGACGCCCGGGTTGGTCTTCATACCGGCGCCGACCAGGGAGATCTTGCCGATCTGGTCGTCGTAGCGCAGGGAGTCGAAGCCGATGCCGGCGCGGTTCTTCTCCAGCGCGTCGATGGCCTTGGGGCCCTCGGACTTCGGCAGCGTGAAGGAGATATCGGTCAGGCCCGTGGAGGCGGCGGACACGTTCTGCACGACCATGTCGATGTTGACCTGGGCGTCGGCGATGGTCCGGAAGATCGAGGCGGCCTCGCCCGGCTTGTCCGGCACACCGACGACCGTGATCTTGGCCTCGGAGGTGTCGTGCGCGACACCGGAGATGATGGCCTGCTCCACCTGCTTTTCCCCTTGCTTGATCGGCTCGCTGCTGACCCAGGTGCCCTGGAGCCCGCTGAAGCTGGACCGGACGTGGATCGGGATGTCGTACCGGCGGGCGTACTCCACACAGCGGTGGAGGAGCACCTTGGAGCCGGAGGCCGCGAGCTCCAGCATGTCCTCGAAGGAGATCCAGTCGATCTTCTTCGCCTTCTTCACCACGCGCGGGTCCGCGGTGAAGACGCCGTCGACGTCGGTGTAGATCTCACAGACGTCCGCGTCGAGCGCGGCGGCGAGGGCCACGGCCGTGGTGTCGGAACCGCCCCGCCCCAGCGTGGTGATGTCCTTGCTGTCCTGGCTGACGCCCTGGAAGCCGGCCACGATGGCGATGTTGCCCTCGTCCACCGAGGTGCGGATGCGGCCCGGCGTGACGTCGATGATCCGGGCCTTGTTGTGGACCGAGTCGGTGATGACGCCGGCCTGGCTGCCGGTGAAGGACTGGGCCTCGTGGCCCAGGTTTTTGATCGCCATGGCCAGCAGCGCCATGGAGATCCGCTCCCCGGCGGTCAGCAGCATGTCGAGCTCGCGCCCGGCAGGGATCGGGGAAACCTGCTCCGCGAGATCGATCAGCTCGTCCGTCGTGTCGCCCATCGCGGAAACGACGGCGACCACCTGGTTGCCGTTCTTCTTCGCTTCCACGATCCGCTTGGCGACGCGCTTGATGCCCTCGGCATCGGCTACGGAGGAGCCTCCGTACTTCTGCACGACAAGGCCCACGTGCGCTCCTCGCTCAATCCGTCTCTTCCGCACGTACGCATGTGCACTGCGGTCGGCTCATTTTACCGAGCGTCCGAAAATCTCCCCTGCGGTACCGCATGGTGAGACCGCCAGATGAGGCTCCCGCCCGCCCGTCGTTCGGGGTGGCTCATGCCCATCCGGACGCCCGCCACTCGGAAAAGTGCGGTGAGTCACACATGCACGAGCAGCTTCCCGCCCCGCCGATCGCGAAGGCTCGGTGCCGTCACCTGACCGGGCGCAGGCCCAGGGGGCCCGCGATCTCCTCGACCATGACGCGGCCCGCTTCCGACTCCAGGGTCTCGTCGCCGATCTCCTGGTCGGTGTCGAGGCCGTCGAGTTCTTCCAGAGGCTGGTCGAGGCGGACGTGGGCGACGACCGACTGGAGGGCGCGGAGGGTGGCGGAGGCGGTGGAGCCCCAGTTGGAGAAGTAGGAGAACTGCCACCACCACAGGGCCTCCGTGGTGCGGCCGGCCCTGTAGTGGGCCATGCCGTGGCGCAGGTCGGTGATGACGTCGGTGAGGTCGTCGGAGATACGGGCCGGGACCGGGGCCTTGCGGGGCTCGTACGGGTCGAAGACCTCGGAGTAGACGTCGATCGGGTCGAGGATGCGGGCGAGGTTCTCGCGCAGGTCGTCCACATCCAGCTCCGGGCCGGGATCGGGCTCGTAGCGGTCGTCGGGGACGATGTCCTCGTGGGCGCCCAGACGGCCGCCGGCCAGCATCAGCTGGGAGACCTCCAGGAGGAGGAAGGGGACGGCGGAGTCCGGCTCGTCGCCCTTCGCCACCTCGGTGACGGCCACCAGGAAGCTCTCGATCTGGTCGGCGATCTGGACCGCGAAGTCGTCCGGGTTCTGGTTGGTCGCGTGCAGCGTGGCGTCAGACATCTAGGAGTCGTCTCCCCTCGAAGGCGCGGCCGAGGGTCACCTCGTCCGCGTATTCCAGATCGCCGCCCACCGGAAGGCCGCTGGCCAGGCGGGTGACCTTGAGGCCCATGGGCTTGATCATGCGGGCGAGATACGTGGCCGTGGCCTCGCCCTCCAGATTCGGGTCCGTGGCCAGGATCAGTTCCGTGACGGCGCCGTCCGCGAGGCGGGCGAGCAGCTCACGGATGCGGAGGTCGTCGGGGCCGACTCCGTCGATGGGACTGATCGCGCCGCCGAGCACGTGGTACCGCCCGCGGAACTCGCGGGTGCGCTCGATGGCGACGACATCCTTCGGTTCCTCCACCACGCAGATGACGGAGGGGTCGCGCCGGGGGTCGCGGCAGATGGTGCACTGCTCCTCCTGCGCGACGTTCCCGCAGGTCGCGCAGAACCGGACCCTGGCCTTCACTTCCATGAGGGTCTGGGCGAGGCGCCGCACATCCGTCGGTTCCGCCTGGAGGATGTGGAAGGCGATCCGCTGCGCGCTCTTGGGACCGACGCCGGGCAGCCGCCCCAGCTCGTCGATGAGGTCCTGGACCACGCCTTCGTACAACGGACTGCCGTCCTTCCTGTGGTTCGCGCACTACGTACGGTAGAGGGCTCGGGTGGGTCTGAGAAAGGCTCTCAGAGGGCTCGGAGGGCCTAGAACGGCAGGCCGGGGATGCCGGTCCCGCCGCCGCCGAGGCCCTGGGCGAGCGGGCCGAGCTTCTGCTGCTGGAGGGCCTGCGCGTTCTCGTTGGCCGCCTGGACGGCCGCGACGACCAGGTCGGCGAGGGTCTCGGTGTCCTCCGGGTCCACCGCCTTCGGGTCGATCTTCAGCGCGCGCAGCTCGCCGGAGCCGGTGACCGTGGCCTTCACCAGGCCGCCGCCGGCCTGCCCGTCGACCTCGGTCCTCGCCAGCTCCTCCTGGGCCTGGGCGAGGTCCTGCTGCATCTTCTGGGCCTGCTGGAGCAGCTGCTGCATGTTGGGCTGGCCACCACCGGGGATCACGTTCAGCTCCCATCGCTACGGTTTTGCCGTTCGGCACGAGCCTACGTGGTCCGGGCGGCCCTCGCCCCAGCACTCTTTCGGGTGATGTCGTGGCGGGCCTGTACCTGATCAACGCCCCCCTTCCAGGCGGAAAAGCGACGGAACCTGCGGCTCCGCCACCCATGGGGCGGTAGGAAGGGTTCCGCGCATGAGGCTTCGCACGGGGTCTTCGCACGAGGTCTTCGCGGACGGTGAGCAAGGGAGTGCCGGGGTGGGTCAGCCGGAGAAGCAGCCCGAGGGGCCGCCGCAGGACGGGCGGGGCGGCGAGGAGGCGGCGGCCGGGCTGCGGCCGGGTGGCGACCTGACCGGGCGGGCGTTCCCGCTCGGCGACTGGGCGCTGCCCGCCGAGCGGCTGGACGAGCTGTACCGGTGGGTGGAGCGGGGCGCGCTGGACACGGCGGCCTGGTATCTCGCGGACCGCGTGTGGAAGCGGCGGGGTGCGGTGCTGCTGCGGGGCGGGGCCGCGGTGGGGGCGCTCGCCGGGGCGGTGCTGCCGCTGCTGGACCTGTCCGGGGTGGTGGGCGGGGCGGCGCCCTGGGGGTATCTGGCGGTGCTGTGCGCGGTGGCGTGCGTGGCCGGGGACCGGTACTTCGGGATCACGTCGGGGTGGATGCGGGACGTGGCCACGGCGCAGGCGGTGCAGCGGCGGCTCCAGGCGCTCCAGTTCGACTGGGCGTCGGAGAGTGTGCGGGAGGTGCTGGGGCCGGCGGACGGGACGGCGAGCGAGGCGGCGGAGCGGTGTCTTGCCGTGCTGCGGAGGTTCTCCGAGGACGTGACGGAGCTGGTGCGGGCGGAGACGGCGGACTGGATGGTGGGGTTCCGGGGCGGTGGGGCGCCGTTGGGGTTGCAGTCCGGGGGTGCGGGGGGCGTGGGGTTGCGGGGGGACGCGGGAGTGGCGGGGGTGGGGAGGTTCTCCGTGCCGGCGAACGGGGCTCGGCCGAATATGCCTCGACAGCGGCCGCCTGAGCCTCGCTGAGGGACTCGGGCCGGGGTGTATCGCCGGGTGCCGGTGCCGGGGGCGGCCGTGGGTGGGTTTCGCTGGGCGGCGTCGGCCGGGTGCCTCCCCCACGCTCGGCTTCTCCCCCACGCTCGGCTTCTCCCCCACGCTCGGCCGCGCTCGTGCGGGGGGAGGCACGATTGCCCGCGGTTCCGCGCGGTCACTCGCGGGTGTAGGTGAGTTCTTCTCCTGTTGTGGTGTTCGTGCGTTGCAGGGTGCCGTTCGGCTGGAGGGTGATTTCCGTGGGGGCGCCCGGGGTGCAGGAGCTGGACGGGCCCACCGTCACCGTGGAGGGACCGAAGCTCAGGGGGTCGCCGGCGCCGGTGAGGGCGGCCTCGAAGACGCAGTGGTACGTGCCGTTGCCCGAGGGGCCGTCCGCGATCAGGAAGAGGACCGTGTCGCCCACCTCGCCCTGTCGGAGAGTCAGCCGCCGGGTGTGGGCACCGGCGGCGTTGTCGATGGCCGTCGTCCAGGTGCCCAGGTAGTCGGAGGGGATCGTGCCGGCGGACGGCGTCGCGTCGGCCGCGCTCGGGGTGGGGCTGGGGACCGGGATCGGATCCTCGCCCGGGGTGCGTGACGCCCCGGTCGTCGGGGAGGGCGTCGGGTCGCCGTCGGCACGGTCGTCGCCCCCGCCGCTCATCAGCGCGTACACCGAACCGCCCGCGCCCAGCGCGACGACCAGCGCCACCACGATCAGCAGCGCGGTGGAGCGGCCCCGGCGCGGCGGCTCGTACGGCGGCGGGGGCCCGTACGGCGGCGGGGGCCCGTACGGCGGGGTCGAGCCGAGTCCGCCGTAGGGCGGCTGGTGCTGGTACCCGGCCGGCGGCGGCGCGTGCCAGCCCTGCGCCGGGGCGTAGCCGTGGGCGGCGGGCGGCGGTGTCGAAGGGGGCTGGCCCGCCACCAGGGTGGGGAGGTGGTCCACCGGGCCGCTCCCGCTGCCACCACCGCTGCCCGGCTCCCGTGGGGGCGGCGGCCCGTCCGGAACCGGCGCGGCGGGGCCCCGCGCGGGAGCCGGTGGCAGGACCGGCGGCGGCGCCGGCACGGGCGGCGTACCCGGGGCCTCCGGGTTCGCCGGGTTCGCCGGGTTCCCCGGGTTCCCCGGGTTCTCCGTGTCCAGCAGCCGTACCGCGTGGCGGCCCAGTTGGGCGACGAGGGCGCCAGGGAGCCAGGGTTCGTGGGAGCGGCCGTGGGTGACGGTGTCCTGGGCGCCGGTGCGCTCCAGGACCTCGGCGAGGGCGGGGCGCGCCGCCGGGTCCTTGGCCAGGCAGTCGCGGACGAGGTCGGCGATGCTCTCGGGCACCCCCTCCAGGTCGGGCTCCTCCTGCGCGATCCGGAACATCAGCGCGTGCACCCCGCTGCCGGCGCTGCCGAAGGGCAGGGCGCCGGTGGCGTAGGCGAGGACGGAGCCGAGGCAGAAGACGTCGCAGGCCGGCGTGACCCGGTCGCCGCGCACCTGCTCGGGCGCCATGAAGCCGGGCGAGCCGACGAGCGCGCCGGTGCGGGTGAGCCCGCCGTCGGTGACCGTCTCCAGGGCGCGGGCGATGCCGAAGTCGATGACGCGGGGTCCGTCGATGGTGATCAGGACGTTGGACGGCTTGAGGTCGCGGTGGATGATCCCGGCGGCGTGGATGTCCTGGAGGGCGTGGGCGAGCCCCGCGCCCAGCGTACGGACCGACCGTTCCGGCAGCGCGCCGTGGTCGTGCCCGACGACCTGCTGGAGGCTGGGGCCGGCGACGTACCCGGTGGCGACCCACGGCACGGCGGCCTCGGTGTCGGCGTCCAGGACGGGCGCCGTCCAGTACCCGCCGACCCGGCGCGCGGACTCGACCTCCTGCCGGAACCGCTCGCGGAACTCGTCCACGGCGGCCAGTTCCTCGCGCACCAGCTTCACGGCGACCGTGCGGCCGCGGTCCGAGCGGGCCAGATAGACCTGCCCCATGCCTCCCGCGCCGAGCCGTCCCAGCAGCCGGTACGCCCCGATCCGCCGCGGGTCCGCGTCCCCGAGCCTGTGCATGTCGCGCCGCCTTCCCCCGCACGTGAGCCACCACGTGAGCAACAGAGCGAGGATAGTGCGGGGCGGGCGGGCGGTGAGCCGGTGCGTGTCTACGGTTCCGTAACAGGTGAGCGCCCCCCTCGGGCCCATGACGAGCCCGCGGCCGGCGTCGGCAACCTGTCGTGGAAGGGCGTGGACCGCAGACAGGACGCCGATTCCGTTTCCGCATCGCGGACATCTACCCTCGGCCGCATGACCCCTCAGCCCAACCCCCAGGCCGGCGCCGCCGTGAAGGCCGCGGACCGCGCGCACGTCTTCCACTCCTGGTCAGCGCAAGAGCTGATCGACCCGCTCGCCGTCGCCGGCGCCGAGGGGTCGTACTTCTGGGACTACGAAGGCAAGCGCTACCTCGACCTCTCCAGCGGTCTCGTCTACACGAACATCGGCTACCAGCACCCCGAGGTCGTCGCCGCGATCCAGGAGCAGGCGGCGAAGATGACGACGTTCGCGCCCGCGTTCGCCGTCGAGGCGCGGTCCGAGGCGGCGCGGCTGATCGCCGAGCGGACGCCCGGCGACCTGGACAAGATCTTCTTCACCAACGGCGGCGCGGACGCGGTCGAGCACGCCGTGCGCATGGCGCGGCTGCACACCGGCCGCCCGAAGGTGCTCTCCGCGTACCGCTCGTACCACGGCGGCACGCAGCAGGCGGTCAACCTCACCGGCGACCCGCGCCGCTGGGCCTCCGACAGCGGCACGGCCGGAGTCGTGCACTTCTGGGCGCCGTTCCTGTACCGCTCGCGCTTCTACGCCGAGACCGAGGAGCAGGAGTGCGCGCGGGCGCTGGAGCACCTGGAGACGACCATCGCCTTCGAGGGCCCGGGGACGATCGCCGCGATCGTCCTGGAGACCATCCCGGGCACGGCGGGCATCATGACGCCGCCGCCGGGCTACCTCGCCGGGGTCCGCCGGCTCTGCGACGAGTACGGCATCGTCTTCGTGCTGGACGAGGTCATGGCCGGGTTCGGCCGGACCGGTACGTGGTTCGCGGCGGACCTGTACGACGTCGTGCCCGACCTGATGACCTTCGCCAAGGGCGTGAACTCGGGGTACGTCCCGCTGGGCGGGGTCGCGATCTCCGCGCGGATCGCCGAGACCTTCGCCGAGCGGCCCTACCCGGGCGGACTGACGTACTCCGGACACCCGCTGGCCTGCGCCGCGGCCGTCGCCACGATCAACGTGATGGCGGAGGAGGGCGTCGTCGAGCACGCGGCGCGGCTGGGCGCCGAGGTCGTGGCTCCGGCGCTGCGGGAGCTGGCCGAGCGGCACCCGAGCGTCGGCGAGGTCCGCGGGGTCGGCATGTTCTGGGCGCTGGAGCTGGTGAGGAACCGGGAGACCCGGGAGCCGCTGGTGCCGTACAACGCGACCGGGCAGGCGGCCACGCCGATGTCCGCGTTCGCCGCCGCCGCCAAGGCGCGCGGCGTGTGGCCGTTCGTGAACATGAACCGCACCCACGTGGTGCCCCCGTGCAACATCTCCGAGGCCGAGCTGAAGGAGGGCCTGGCGGTCCTGGACACCGCACTGTCGGTGGCGGACGAGTACACGGAGTGACGCGAGAACGGGGTGGCTGCCCGCTTACGGGCAGGAAGGGGACCCGAGAGCGTAGGGTGACGTGCTCGTACACAGCAGACATGTGTACGAGCACGTCCCGGACGCGACGAGGAGACGCCGACCATGCCCGGCCGCAGTGGCAGCGGTGCCGTCACGCGCAGCACCCTGCGTCAGCAGATCGCCGACGCGCTCCGCGACGAGGTGCTGGCCGGGCGGCTCCAGCCGGGGCAGGAGTTCACGGTCAAGGAGATCGCCGAGCAGTACGGGGTCTCCGCGACGCCCGTGCGCGAGGCGCTGGTCGACCTGGCGGCGCAGGGGATCCTGGAGGCCGACCACCATCGCGGGTTCCGCGTCCCCGAGTACTCGGTGGACGACTTCCGGGGCATGGTCGAGGCCCGCGGCCTGGTCACGGACGGGATGTTCCTCGTCCTCCTGGACGAGGGCCCCGGCGGCCCGGACCCGGCGGACCCGCGCATCGCCGCCGCCCTCGCCGGGGTCCACCGGCGCGGCGAGGAGGCCCAGCGCGCGGCCGCGGCCGGCGATCTGACCGTCCTCATCGGCTACGACCTGCGCTACTGGCGCGAGTTGGCCTCGCTCTTCGGCAACGCCTACCTCTCCGACTTCCTGCACCGGCTGCGGGTGCGCAGCTGGGTGTGCACGGTGCAGCACCTGCGCGGGTCGGGTGATCTGCGGGGCGTGCTGTGGTCCGGGCACACCGAACTGGTCGACGCCCTGGTGCGGCGCGACGTCATGGGGGCGCGCGGCTTCGTCCACGCGTACAACGCCCACTCCCTCGCCCTGATCGAGCGGCTCGCCGGGGCACGGGGCCGCTAGCGCGTCTTCGGGGATGACCAACGTCCGGCGTGTCGTGGTCGGGTCCCAGATGGGTAGGGGATCTGCACGCAACCCGCACCGACTACCCTTTCGTCACCACCGTGCCGTGTGAGGAGCCCTCTTTTGGCCTGTGACCTGTGGCTGGTCCCGCTCGTCGACGTCCTGTGCCACACACCGGACAACCCGTTCGCCGAGGAACTCGCGCAGTACGACAAGGTGCTCGCCGAGGCCGGGCTGCCGCCGGTGCCGGTGTACCGGTACATGCCGGGACTGTCCGGCGAGGTCGCCCCGGCGGCCGGTTTCGACTACGACGCGCTGCATTTCCTGCGCCGCGCGTACCTGCTCCAGGTGTGCGGGCTGCCGGTGACGCCGGTGGACGAACTCGGCGGCGACTACGAGCAGTTGCTGGAGATGTTCGAGTCCACGGCCCAGCACTCCCACCTGGTCTGGCACTACGACCACGCGGGCGCCTACGTCCCCGTCGACTTCCCGCACCCGCTCTTCGACGACGAACTCCTCGCTGGCGGCGGCCCGCTGGGCTCCGCCCACGGACTGCTGCGTGAACTGGAGGCCGTCGCCCCGGCCCTCGGCATCGACCCGGCCAACCCCCCGGCCCCGCCGCAGCCGCCCTCCGCCCCGACGGAACTGGAGGAACCGGCCGCCGCCCCGCCCTACGACGCCAGCCCCTTCGCCCGGGAACGCCACGTGTGGCTGGGCCTGCACGCGGCGGCGACCCGGAGCCTGGCGCAGGGATCGATGATCGTCTTCAGCTGACGGCCCCGGCCGGTCGCCGTCGGCCCCTTTCGGTCGCTGACGGTCACCGGATCAGGGAGATCCCCGGCGGCCACAGCACGCCCTCCGCCAGGAGGAGGGAGGGGCCCAGGTGGACGGGGCACACCCGTAGGGGCGTGCGCAGGTGGCGGGCGACCTCGAAGCGGGCCGGGTCGCCGCAGCTGCCGGGGGCGTCGCCGTTGCCGTAGGGGCCCTGGCACGCGGCGGCGCTGTAGCGGTCGGTCATGCCCCCGATCCCACACCGGCGCGCGACCGGGCGCCCGGCGGGCTGGTCCGAACGGCATCCCGAATGGGGCAGCCCGGCCGGTCAGGCGATGTCGGCGTCCTCCAGGCCGACGCACTTGCGCTGCTGCGGGAGCCACTTCACGGCCGGGTTCAGCGCGGCGAGGATGCCGCCGACCTCCTCGCGGGGACCGGAGTACGTGAACTCGACGGCCGGGGAGCGGCCGTAGGTGCGCAGGACGCTGACGCCGTCGCGCTTGAGGCGGGCCTCGTCCAGGACCCAGTCGACGCCGTCGACGGTGACGCAGAGGTTGATGTTGGGCTGCAGTTCCTCGGCGCCGCAGCGGAAGACCGCCTTCTGGCCGCCCCAGGCGGCGGTGGCCTCGCCCAGGGTCCAGTCGCGGGAGGCGCCGGGTATGCCGTCGGGCAGGCGGTCGATGACCTCGCCGCACTTCGCGTCGCCCGCGTGCGGGGCGGCGGAGACGCGGTGGGCGTCGACGTAGAACAGGGCGCCGGTCAGGGCGGCGAGCGTCACGAGCAGCGCGATCCACACCCGCGCGGTGGGCCGTCTGCGCAGGCCGACGGGGAGTGGGTCACCGATCCGCATGTTCCCGCATGTTCCGCTCTCGCTCCGGCGCGCTCACTCCGCGCCGTCCGTCCACTGCTGGCCACGGCCAGCGTATCCGCCGGGCGCGCGGCGACGGCCGGGACCCCGCTCGGGGTCCCGGCCGTCGCCGCGCCCGGGGTCCTACTGGAGGAACGAGTTGACCTCGATCGTCTCGGTGCGGCCCGGGCCGACGCCGATCGCGGAGATCGGGGCGCCCGACATCTCCTCCAGCGCCTTGACGTACGCCTGGGCGTTCTTCGGCAGGTCGGAGAAGGTCTTCGCCTTGGTGATGTCCTCGCTCCAGCCCGGCAGCATCTCGTAGACCGGCTTCGCGTGGTGGAAGTCGGTCTGCGAGTAGGGCAGCTCCTCGACGCGCCTGCCGTCGATCTCGTACGCCACGCAGACCGGGATCTGCTCCCAGCCGGTGAGGACGTCGAGCTTGGTGAGGAAGAAGTCGGTGAGGCCGTTGACGCGGGTGGCGTAGCGGGCGATCACCGCGTCGAACCAGCCGCAGCGCCGGTCGCGGCCGGTGGTGACGCCGCGCTCGCCGCCGATGCGGCGCAGGGCCTCGCCGTCCTCGTCGAACAGCTCCGTCGGGAACGGGCCGGCGCCGACACGGGTCGTGTACGCCTTGAGGATGCCGATGACCCGGCTGATCTTGGTCGGGCCCACGCCGGCGCCGGTGCAGGCGCCGCCCGCGGTCGGGTTGGACGAGGTCACGAAGGGGTACGTGCCGTGGTCGATGTCCAGCAGCGTGCCCTGGCCGCCCTCGAAGAGGACCACCTTGTCGTCGTCGAGCGCCTGGTTGAGGACCAGGACGGTGTCGGCGACGTACGGGGCGAGCTTCTCCGCGTAGCCGAGCAGCTCCTCCACGACCTGGCCGGTCGCGATCGCGCGGCGGTTGTAGAGCTTGGTGAGCATCTGGTTCTTGACGTCGAGCGCCGCTTCGACCTTCTGGGTGAGGATCGACTCGTCGTAGAGGTCCTGGACGCGGATGCCGACGCGGTTGATCTTGTCGGCGTAGGTCGGGCCGATGCCGCGCCCGGTGGTACCGATCTTGCGCTTGCCGAGGAAGCGTTCCGTCACCTTGTCGACGGTCACGTTGTACGGCGTGATGATGTGCGCGTTTCCGCTGATCAGGAGCTTGGACGTGTCGACGCCGCGCTCGTTCAGCCCGCTCAGCTCGGAGAACAGGACCGACGGGTCGACTACGACACCGTTACCGATGACCGGCGTACAGCCGGGAGACAGGATTCCGGAAGGGAGCAGGTGGAGGGCGTACTTCTGGTCGCCCACGACTACCGTGTGGCCGGCGTTGTTGCCGCCCTGGTAGCGCACCACATAGTCGACGGAACCACCGAGCAGGTCCGTCGCCTTTCCCTTGCCTTCGTCACCCCACTGAGCACCGAGCAGCACAAGTGCGGGCACGCGCGTACACCCCTTCCGGGCGGGGCATGTCCAAGGTCGAGGGCGTACGCGGAGGGGATCCACCGCGTGCACCGCGGCCGTCGTTGGCCGCCAACCGTCGGACCGGATGCCCCGGAATAGACGAAGCCCCTGGCGCAATAGCGCAAGGGGCTCTTGCACAAAGATGCTACCCGAGGAAGCGAGGCATGGCCGAGGTGGCGACTTCCCCCAGCTCTTCCGCGAGGCCCGATCAGCTTCTGGTGGTCGTCGACCCGGTCGCCCGGCGGGCCGACGGGGAGTCCGTCCGGATCGCGAAAGACGTGCTCAGCGCGGGTGCGTCGCATACGAAGGTGTGCCTGCCGGACGGTCCGGAGGAGTTCGCGCGGGCGCTGCGCAGGCGGGGTTCGCGGCGGCCCGTGGTGGTCGGCGACGACCACGCCCTGCTGCGCGCGGTGACCCTGCTGCACCGGCAGCGGGAACTGGCCGGATGTGCGCTGTCGGTCGTCCCGGTCGGCCCGGTGCTCGGCCTCGCCCGCTCCCTGGGTCTGCCCACGGGCGCGGTGGCGGCGGCGCGGGCGGTCCTCGACGGCGCGGAACGGCGCCTCGACCTCCTCGTCGACGACAGCGACGGGGTGGTGCTGGGGGCGGTGGGGATTCCGCCGGTGCCGGGGCGGGAGGGCGGGGGCGGGAGCCCGGGGCACGCGCACGGGCCGGGGGTGCGGTGGGAGGCGGAGACGGCGGCGGGGACGGCCGGGGCCTCGCCGCACCCGTGGCTGCGGAGCTGCCAGTCCTTCGTACGGACCCTGGCGTCCTCGCGTCCGGCCCGGCCGCCCGTACCGGCGGGGGCGGCGGGTCCGGCCCGGCTGCGGATCGAGGTGGACGGGTCGACGCTGGTGGACCTGGACCAGCCGGTCGCGGCGGTGTCGGTGACGCCGGGCGCGGGCGGGGTGGCACTGGTGGAGGTGTGGCCCCTGCCGGCGGGGCTGTCACCGGGCGCGGAGGCGACACCGCTGACGGCGAGCGGACGGACGGTCACGGTGTCGGGGGCCCATTTCCGCTACCGGGCGGACGCGGTGGTGTCGGGTCCGGTACGGACACGGACGTGGACGGTGCGGGAAGGGGCGTGGGGGCTGACGCTGCCGGCGCGGTAGGGCCGGTCAGGGATGCGGACCAGTGGCAACTCAGTGCAGTCGCGCGCCTCGGCTCGTGACCGGCTTTTCCGATCACCGCCGGTCCCGCCCGAACCGCTCCTCCCGGTGGGCGCGCCAGCGTTCCATCATCGCGGCGATCTCGGTGTCGACGAACTCGAAGAAGGCAAGGGTCTCGGCCATGCGGCGGCCGGCCGGGGTGTCAGGGCCGAGGCCGGCGACGCCCTCGCGCAGGGCGCTCTCCCAGCGCTTGAGCACGGCCTCGCGGTTGGTGAGGGCCTCGTACCACTGGTTGCTGTGCACGCGGTAGCGCTCGCGGCGCGAGCCGGGTTCCCGCTCGCGGGAGACCATGTGCTGCTGGGAGAGGTAGCGCACGGCGCCGGAGACCGCGGCGGGGCTGACCCGGAGCTGCCTGCCGAGTTCCGCTGAGGTCAGCGTGCCCGAGTCGGAGGCCAGCAGCGCGGCGAAGACCCGGGCCGGCATCCGCTGCATCCCGGCCTCGACGAGCTGCGCCGCGAAGCTCTCGACGAACTTCGACACCGCCTCGGGGTCGCGCCCCGGATCCGCTGCGTCCGCTGGTTGCGTCATCTCCCGATCATCCCTCACACCCTTGACTCTTTCTTAACTTCACAAATTTCTGAAAACAGCGTACTTTCCAAAACATGACGAAGGCCATCAGCGTCTCCGGACTCCACAAGTCGTTCGGACGCACGCACCCTCTCGACGGGCTCGATCTGGAGGTGGAGGCCGGCGAGGTGCACGGCTTCCTCGGCCCCAACGGCGCCGGCAAGTCCACCGCCATCCGCGTCCTGCTCGGCCTGCTCCGCGCCGACGCGGGCGCCGCGCAGGTGCTCGGGCACGATCCGTGGACGGACGCGGTGGAGGCGCACCGCCGGATCGCGTACGTGCCCGGCGACGTGACGCTGTGGCGCAACCTCTCCGGCGGCGAGGTCATCGACCTCTACGGCCGGCTGCGCGGCGGCCTCGACCCGGTCCGCCGCGCCGAGCTGACCGAGCGGTTCGAACTCGACCCGACCAAGAAGGGCCGCACCTACTCCAAGGGCAACCGGCAGAAGGTCGCACTCGTCGCCGCCTTCGCCTCCGACGTCGACCTGCTCATCCTCGACGAACCCACCTCGGGCCTCGACCCCCTGATGGAGGCGGTCTTCCAGCGGTGCGTGGTGGAAGAGCGCGAGCGCGGCCGTACGGTGCTGCTGTCGTCCCACATCCTCAGCGAGGTCGAGGAGTTGTGCGACCGGGTCAGCATCATCCGCAAGGGGCGCACGGTGGAGAGCGGTTCGCTCGCCGACCTGCGGCATCTGACCCGGACGAGCGTGACCGCCGAACTCGCGGGTCCTCCGGGCGAGCTGGCCGGCCTGCCCGGCGTGCACGGCCTTGACGTCCGGGGCCGCCGGGTCCGGCTCCAGGTCGACGGCGGCGGGCTGGACGCCGTACTCCGGTCGCTGAGCGAGTCGGGGGTGCGGTCGCTGACGTCGACGCCGCCGACGCTGGAGGAGCTGTTCCTGCGGCACTACCAAGGGTCCTCCGAGGACGCCGGGGCGGCTGAGGGGACCGGGGAGGTGATGGCGCGATGACCGCCACCGGCAGGGCCGTCTTCGCGGCCCGGTCCGGGGGCGCGCGCCCGCTGGCCGGCACCGGCTTGCTGCTGCGCCTCGCCCTGCGCCGCGACCGGGTGCTGATCCCGGTCTGGGTCGGGGTGAACGCCCTCGTGGTGCTGTCCATGCCGGGCACCCTCGACGGCCTCTACGGCACCGCCGCCGAACGCGCCGACCTGATGCGGCGGACGGCGGCCAACTCCTCCCTGCGCGCGCTCGTCGGCCCCGCCTTCGACGACGACCTGGGCGCGCTCACCGCCTGGCGCGTCGGTCTGTACGCCACCGCGCTGGCCGCCGTCATGAGCCTGCTGATCGTCGTACGGCACACCCGTGACGAGGAGGAGAGCGGACGGCAGGAGGTCGTCGCCGCCGGCATGGTCGGGCGCTGGGCCTCGCTCACCGCGGCCCTGCTCGCGGCGGCGGTCGCGAACGGCGTCCTCGCCGTGCTGGTGGCCGCCGGACTGGCCGGACAGGGGACGGCCGGGGCGGTGGCCCTGGGGCTCGGTATCGCGGGTGTCGGGATGCTCTTCGCGGCCGTGGCGGCGGTCGTCGCCCAGCTCACCGAGAGCGCGCGGCTCGCCCGGGGGCTGACGGCTGCGGTGCTGGGCGGCGCCTTCGTGCTGCGCGCGGCGGGCGACTCGGGGACGGCGGACGGGTCGTCAGTGCTGACGTGGGTGTCGCCGCTGGGGTGGCTGGAGAACCTGCGGCCCTTCGCCGGGGAGCGGTGGTGGGTCCTGCCGATGCTCGCCGGCGCGTCGGTGTCGCTGGGCGCGGTGGCCTACGGGCTCGCCGGGCGGCGGGATCTCGGCATGAGCTACCTGCCGACCCGGCCGGGACCGGCGGCGGGGCGCCTGGGGTCGGCCGGCGCGCTGGCCTGGCGGCTGCAACGGGGCGGTGTGCTCGGCTGGAGCGCCGGGTTCCTCCTCGCCGGGGTCGTGTACGGCTCGATGGCCGAGGGCGCGGCAGACCTCGTCGGGGACAACGCGCGGGCCCGGGGCGTCATCGAGCGGATGGGCGGACAGGCCGGGATCACCGACGCGTTCGTGTCGGCGATGGTGGGGATGTTCGGGCTGGTCGCCGCGCTGTACGTGGTCGGGTCGGTCCTGCGGGCGGCCGGCGAGGAGACGTCCGGGCGGGCGGAGCCGGTGCTCGCCGGGGCGGTGGGGCGGCTGCGGTGGGTCGCCGGGCACCTGGTGATCGCCTTCGGCGGGGTCGTGCTGCTGATGCTGCTCGCCGGGGCCGGTTTCGCCGCGGGGTTCGGGCGGGACGCGGGGGCGGTCCTGGGCGCGTGCCTGGTGCAGGTGCCGGCCGCGTGGGTGATCGGCGGGGTGGCGGTACTGCTGCACGGGTGGCTGCCGCGGGGGGCTGCGGCGGCGTGGGGGGGCGCGGGGGCGGTGCTGCTACTCGGGTGGGTGGGGCCGGCGCTGGATGTGCCGCAGGCGGTGCTCGACGTGTCGCCCTTCGGGCATGTGCCGAAGCTGCCGGGTGGGGGGATGGCGTGGGGGCCGGTGGGGGCGCTGGTCGCTGCCGCGGGGGTGCTGGTGGGGGCGGGGGTGGTGGGGGTGCGTAGGCGGGATGTGGCGGTGTGAGGGCGGGGCGGGGGTGGGGTTGGCCCGGGGGCGGGATTGGCCCGGGGGCGGGATTGGCCCGGGAGCGGGGTTGGCCCGGGAGCGGGGTTGGCCCGGGAGCGGGATTGGCCCGGGAGCGGGATTGGCCCGGGAGCGGGATTGGCCCGGGAGCGGGATTGGCCCGGGAGCGGGATTGGCCCGGGGTGGGTTTCGCTTGCCCCGCTGAGGGGTGCCGCTACGTGGTCTCGACCTGGAGGGCTTTCAGGCCGCGCATCACGAAGTTCGGCCTGCGCTCCGGTTCCGATGCGAGGCGCAGGGTTGGGGCCCGGGTCAGGAGGGACGTCAGGGAGGCGGTCAGTTCCAGGCGGGCGAGGGGGGCGCCGATGCAGTAGTGGATGCCGGCGCTGAAGGAGATGTGGGGGTTGTCGCGGCGGGTGAGGTCGAGGCGTTCGGGGGCGGTGAAGACGGCCGGATCGTGGTTGGCGGAGCCGAAGAGCAACGCGAGTTCCGCGCCGCGCGGGATCACGGTGCCGTCGATCTCGATCTCGTCCAGCACCCAGCGCTCGAAGAGCTGGAGCGGGGTGTCGTAGCGCATCAGCTCCTCGACGGCGGACGGTACGAGGGAGTGGTCCGCGCGCAGGGCGGCGAGCTGGTCGGGGTGGCGGAAGAGGGCCAGCCAGCCGTTGGTCGTGGCGTTCACGGTGGCCTCGTGACCGGCGTTCAGGAGCAGGACGCAGGTCGAGATCATCTCCTGCTCGGTGAGCCGGTCGTCGTCCTCGTCGTGCGCGGCGATCAGGCCGGAGATCAGGTCATCGCCGGGTTGCTTGCGGCGGTCGGCGATCAGTCCGCGCAGGTACTCGGAGAAGTCGAGCGACGCGCGCACCGCCTTCGCCGCCGTCTCCTCGGACGGGTTCAGCTCGTACATCCCGCAGATCTCCGCCGACCAGGGCCGCAGCGGCGCCCGGTCCGCCTCCGGGATGCCCAGCATCTCGGCGATCACGGCGACCGGTAGCGGCTCGGCCAGGTCGGTCAGCAGATCGCCGCCGCCCGCCGCGACCATCCGGCCCACGAGGTCGTCCGCGAGCCGCCGCACGTAGGGCCGCAGCGCCTCGACCGTCCGCGGCGTGAACGCCTTCGACACCAGCCGCCGGATCCGGGTGTGGTCCGGCGGCTCCAGGTCCAGCATTCCGTGGTCGTTGAGCGTGTGGAACGGCTCGTGTCCGGGCGGAGGCGCGGTACGCCCGAAGTCCTCGTGCGAGAAACGGTGCTGGTAGGTCCGCCCCAGCCGGCGGTCCCGCAGCAGCGCCGACACATCCGCGTGATGCGGCACCAGCCACTGATCGGTCGCCTCGAAGTAGTGCACCCGCCCACGCGCCCGCAGCTCGGCGAAGCCGGGATACGGATCGGCGACGAACTCGGGGTCCCACGGGTCGAACACGTCGAAGGCAGCCATGCCCGGACGCTAACGCGGCCGCACCAACCCTGGCCAGGGCCGCCCTTCAGCCCCTCGGCAAAGGCAGCGAACGCCACGGCGGGGATGGAGAGGCGGGCTCGGCCGGGGGCCTTGGAGTCGCGGACGGCTGCTCGGGCGGGCAGTTCGGCGATCTCGACGCAGGTGTCACCGTCGCCACCACTTGAGTAGGTGGACCTCCGCCAGTTCATCGCAGCCCCTCCGCCAGCCGGTGGATGAGGTCTCGCGACGCCACGGGGTCCAGGGACGCGCTTCTCACCTCATGGAACAGCCTGCGGAGGTTCTGTAGCTGCGCCCATTGGGGCACGGGACCACCGAAGTACATCATCGGCGCTCCGGCGCCCGCGAGCCCCTCGTGATCGACCGGGATGACGCGAACGGTGGCCCGCTCCTCCTCGACGACCTTGAGGACGCGACGCAGTTGAGTAGCCGGCAGTCTGCAACAGGCCGGGGACGTGAGTGATCACGACTTCACGCAGAGACGTGGCGTGGTACCCGGCTTCGGCGGTGGCCACGAACACCGGAGGCAGCGCTGCCCGGTATGCCTCCCACCAATCGCGCGTCCGATCAGTCGCCAAGGACACGAGTGCGTCGACCAACGCCTCGTCCGCGCAGGCGTAGTACGCGGCCAGACGGCGGACACGGTCGGCGCTGACGGCCGCGACGCCCAGTTCCACATGACTCATCTGGGCGGAAGTCGAGTTCAGGAACGCTGCCGTCTCCCGAGCCTTCAGGCCGGCGGCCTCGCGCCGCCTGCGCGACTCCGGTCCCAGCCGTACCTGTCGAGCAGTCGGATCGCTCCTGGGCGGCCTACATCAAGTACGCGTGGTGCGAACTCGGGTTCGCTCAGTTCGGGGTGACCAGGCGGGCCTCGTAGGCGAAGACTGCTGCCTGGGTGCGGTCGCGGAGGCCGAGTTTCACGAGGATGCGGCTGACGTGGGTCTTGATGGTGGACTCGGCCACCACCAGGGTCTCGGCTATCTCCGCGTTGGAGAGGCCCTGGGCGATGAGGACCAGCACCTCCGTCTCCCGTTCGGTGAGGTCGCCGTAGGCCGCCTGGGCGGAGGGCATGAGGCGGGGGGTGCCGGACAGGCGGGAGAACTCGGTGATCAGGCGCTTGGTGATGGAGGGGGCGAGGAGGGCTTCGCCGGCGGAGACGATGCGGACACCGTCGGCGAGTTGGCGGGCCGAGGCGTCCTTGAGGAGGAAGCCCGAGGCGCCCGCGCGAAGTGCCTGGTACACGTACTCGTCGAGGTCGAAGGTGGTCAGGACCAGGACCTTCGCCGTACCGTCCGCCGCGACGATCTGCCGTGTGGCCTCGATGCCGTTCAGCTCCGGCATGCGGATGTCCATCAGGACGACGTCCGGGGCGAGTTCGCGGACCTTGTCGACCGCCTCCCGGCCGTTGACCGCCTCGCCGGCGACCTCGATGTCCGGCATCGCGTTGAGCAGGACCGAGAAGCCCTCGCGGACCATCATCTGGTCGTCGGCGATCAGGACCCGGATGGGGTCGCCGGTCATGCGTCGCCCTCGCTCGGCGCCGCGACCGGCAGGAACACCGCCACCTCGTAACCCCCGTCGTCGGCCGGGCCCGCCGTCATCTCGCCGTTCAGCATCGAGACGCGCTCGCGCATGCCCGTGATGCCGTGGCCGGCGCCCGGGGAGGGCTTCACGAGGGACGGCTCGGGTATCGGGCCGTTGACGACTCTCAGGCCCAGGCCGCCCAGGACGTAGGCGACCTCGACCCGGGCACCCGCGCCCGGCGCGTGCCGCAGGGTGTTGCTCAGCGCCTCCTGCACGATCCGGTACGCCGACAGCTCCACGCCCGGCGGTAGCTCCCGCACCGCGCCGGTCACCGCCTTCTCCACGCCCAGGCCCGCCTCGCGCACGTTGGCGAGCAGGGCGTCCAGGTCGGCGAGGGTGGGCTGCGGGGCGTCCGGCGCCTCGTAGTCCTCGGCGCGGACGACGCCGAGGACGCGGCGGAGTTCGGTGAGGGCCGCCACCGCGTTCTCCCGGATGGTGGCGAAGGCGCGCTCCAGCTCCTCCGGCGGGTTCTCCACCCGGTAGGGCGCGGCCTCCGCCTGGATGGCGACCACCGACATGTGGTGGGCGACCACGTCGTGCAGCTCACGGGCGATGGTCGTGCGCTCCTCCAGCAGGGTGCGCCGGGACCGTTCGTGGGCGGTCACCGTCCGCTGCGCCGTCACCTCCTGCCGGGCGTCGCGCCGGATCTGCCAGAGCGAGATCGCGAGCAGGGCCAAGGCGGAAACGACCAGCACCGGCGTGGAGTTGGTGGCGCCGTGGCCGGCGCCGAACAGGGGCTCCACGAGGAAGCCGTAGGCGGCGGTCAGCACCCACATCCACGCCGCCGTGCGGGGTCGGGTACGTATCGCCACGAGGATCAGCACCGTGACGTGGCACATGAACGAGCCCGGCAGCCACGGCCAGTTGGTCCAGCTACTGCCGAGCACCGCGACCAGCGGGGTCGCCGCCATCGACATCCAGAAGGCGCCGACCGGCCGGACCAGCGTCACCAGTACCGGCAGCGCGCACAGCAGGCCGGACGCGAGCGCCCCGATTCCGTCGGGCATGCTGCTGTCCGCCGCCCCGCGCCAGAAGCACAGCAGCGCGGCCAGGCACACCACCGCGTACGGAACGCGCGCCGTGTGGGGCCGCAGGCGGGCCGGGAGGCGGCGGACAAGTGGGCCGTCCGCCGCCGGGCGGGACAGCGGGCGGTGGGCGAAGGCGTCGCGGAACAGGGCGTCGCGCAGTCCGCTCAGAGCGTTCGCGGCCAGCCGGTACTCGGGGCTGCGCGTCCCGCTCCCGGCTGTGGAGAACATGGTCCGCGTCTGGGTCGTCTCGGTCACAGGCCAAACGTAGGCGCGGCCGGCACGCCCCGTCGTCACCAGCGAGAGGGGTTCTCGGGCATCCGTCTCAAGTACTACGGGGCGCAGCACGTGCGCTCAGTACCCGGCCGGCCGCACCAGGCCCGACTCGTACGCGAACACCGCCGCCTGCGTGCGGTCCCTGAGCCCCAGCTTCACCAGGATCCGGCCCACGTGCGTCTTCACCGTCTGCTCGGCGACCACCAGCCGGTGGGCGATCTCCGCGTTCGACAGTCCCTGCGCGATGAGGGCGAGGACCTCCGTCTCCCGCTCGGTCAGCTCCCCGACGCGCACCTTCAGCGGGGCCCGCGGCCGGTCGTCCAGCCGGGCGAACTCGGCGATCAGCCGCCGGGTGATGCCCGGCGCGAGCAGCGCGTCCCCGTCCGCCACCACCCGCACCGCCTCGGCGAGCTGGTCGGCGGAGGCGTCCTTGAGCAGGAACCCGGACGCGCCGGCCCGCAGCGCCTCGTACACGTACTCGTCGAGGTCGAAGGTGGTCAGCACCAGCACTCTGATCGACGGGGTCGTCCCGGTGATCCGGCGGGTGGCCTCGATGCCGCCCAGCTCCGGCATGCGGATGTCCATCAGGACGACGTCCGGGGTGACTTCGGCGACCTTGGCCACGGCGTCCAGGCCGTCCACCGCCTGCCCGACCACCTCGATGTCGGGCTGCGTGTCGAGCAGCACGGTGAAGCCCTGCCGGACCATCTGCTGGTCGTCGGCGATCAGTACGCGGATGACCCGGCCGTCGCTACCGGTCGTCATGGATGTCGTCCTCGGGGATGAGTGGATCGTCGGGGAGGAGTGGATCGTCGGGGATGAGTGCGTCGTCGGGGAGGAGTGGATCGTCGGGGTCGAGCGCGTCGGCGGGGATGAACGGGCCGTCGGGGATGAACGGGCCGTCGGGGGCGTCGTCGAACGCCTCGGCGGTGACGACCGGCAGGAACGCCCCCACCTGGTATCCGCCGTCCGGCATCGGGCGGGCCGTGAGCGCGCCGTCGAGCATCGCCACCCGCTCCCGCATGCCGAGCAGCCCGTGGCCCGCCCCCTGCGACGGCGCCGGGGCCCGTGTCGGCCGGGTGTTGGTGACGTCCACGCGCAGCCCGGTCGGCAGGTGGGTGAGGTGGACCCGGGCGGTGGCGCCGGGAGCGTGCCGCAGGACGTTGCTGAGCGCCTCCTGCACGATCCTGAACGCCGACAGCTCCACGCCGGGCGGCAGGGGCCTGCGGGTCCCGCTGGAGGCGAGGGTGACGGTCAGTCCGGCGGCCCGGGTGTTCTCCACCAGCGCGTCCAGCCGGTCGAGGGTGGGCTGCGGGGCGTGCGGGGCGGTGTCGTCCCGGTCGGGCGCGTGCTCCATGTCGTCGGGGTGCTCGGAACGCAGGACGCCCAGCACCCGGCGCAGTTCGGTGAGCGCCTCCAGCGCGTTCTGCCGGATGCCCGCGAGGTTCTCCTTCAGTTCGTCCGGCGGGTTCTCGACGAGGTGGGGGGCGACCTGGGCCTGGATCGAGATGACGGACATGTGGTGGGCGACCACGTCGTGCAGCTCGCGCGCGATGCGGCTGCGCTCCTCCAGCAGGGTGCGCCGGGCGCGCTCCTCGGCGGTCAGCGAGGTCTGCTCGGCCAGTTCCGTACGGGCCTCGCGGCGGCCCCGCAGGGCGATGCCCAGCACCACGACCACCGTGGACAGGATGACGGCGACCTGGCCGCTCGGCTGGTAGTGCACCGCGCCCATCGCGCCCTGCACCAGATAGGTGGCCAGCGCCGTCAGGGCCAGCGCCTCCAGCGCCACCCGGGTGCGGACCCGCAGGGCCAGCAGCAGGAGGACGAACAGGTGGGCGACGATGCCGGCCGCCGTCCAGGGCCAGGTGAAACCGTCGCCGTCGTCGGCGATCATCGCGGCCCGTACGGCGAAGGCACCGACCAGCATGGCCGCCAGCGAGCACCACCACGCCGCCACCGGCCGCCACAGCGCGCACAGCATCGCCCCGGCCTCGGCGACGCCGATCAGGAAGGCGAAGCCGGGCTCCAGCCCGCCGTTGTCGTCGAGCTGGGACGCGTCGCCGAGCAGCACGCCGAAGGCGGCCAGGCAGACCAGGCCGTGCGGGAACCAGCGCAGCCACACCGACGGCGGCAGGGGGTCGGCGCGCCAGGTCCACAGGTCGTCGCGGAGCGTCCGCAGCACCCGCTCGGCCCCGGTCCGTGCCCGCTGCCGTATCCCCCGTCGCGTCACGGGTCCCACCCTAGACATGGCGCGCTCCCGTCGGATTCGTCCGGCCGCCGGGGCGGTGCGTGCGGACCACCTGGGAGTCGCGCCGGCGTCGGCGTGTGCCTCGGCTCCGCTCGCAGGAGCGGAAGACGGCCCAGCAGGCCGCCAGGGCCAGCGTGAACACCGGGAGCCACAGGAGCCGGGCGGCTATCCACTCCGGGCCGTCGGGGGGCGTGTGCAGGCCCGTCAGGCGGCCCGCGAGGAGGCCGGTGGCCGTGGTGGCCATCATGGCGGTCTGGTGCCACAGGAAGATCGTCATCGCGGAGAGGTTGACCAGCGCGACCGCCGCCCAGGCGAGGGGGCGCCGCATGGCACGGCGCAGCCGCTCGCGCAGCAGCAGGGCGAGGCCGCACTGGGCCAGGCCGAAGGTGACGGCGGCCAGCGTCGGCGGGTCGAGGTTGGACATCTCGGCGCCGGGGACGCCGACCATCGACGCCGGATACCCCGCCCGGGCGACCAGCGCCGCCGTCACCGCCGTACCGCCGACGAGCAGGAGCCCGCCCGCGCGACGGCCCTCCAGTTCGCCCCGGGTCCACGCGGCGCCCAGGCAGTAGGGGACCAGCCAGCCGGCGGCGAGGTTGGCCCAGCCGAGCCAGGCGGGGGCGCCGAAGCCGAAGCGCAGCAGGTCGACGTGGACGACGACGACCAGCGGCCACAGCGGATGCAGCCGGGTCAGCAGCGGGGTCGCCGCGGTCAGCGCGGCGAAGACCAGCAGGAACCACATGGGGGACAGCGCCAGCTTCACCAGGGTGTGGACGGTCACGAACTCCGCGCCGCTGAGCACCAGCACCGCCGTCGTCGCCGTCCACAGGGTGAGGACGGCCGCGACCGGCCGGAACAGCCGGGAGAGGCGGGCCGTCAGCCAGCGGCCGTACGATTCGCCGCGGGCGCGGGCCGACGCGTACCCACGGGTGGCGACATGGCCGCCGACCAGGAAGAACACCGCGAGGGTCTGGAAGGCCCAGGAGACCGGGGCCAGCATCGGCATGTCCCCCAGCGGGCTGGCCGCGCGCAGCCGGTTGCCGTCGGCGACCAGGGCCGTCACCAGCCAGTGCCCGAGGACCACGCCGAGGATGGCGAAGGCGCGCAGGGCGTCCACCGCCCGGTCGCGGGAGACGGGTGTGGCGGCGTCGATCCCCGAGGCGGCGCGGCGCAGTTGCCGTAGGGCGCCGCCGGTCTCTCGTGTGGGGTCAGTCATGGGTCACCTCCGCGGTCTCGCCCAGGGCGATCCGGGTCAGGTTGGTCAGGGAGAGGGAGCCGGGGGCGAAGTAGTCGCTGTGGCCGGCGTCGCCGGCGTCGAAGACACGGGCGCCGAAGTCCGGCGAGACCGGATCGGTGCGGAAGCCGAGGGTCGTGCCGAACAGGCCGACGCCGAGGTGCGGGACGTGCTCCACCCAGTCGCCGGCACCCCGCCCCGCCCAGACCCGGGCGCCGGTACGCAGGTCGGCGGCGGTCTCCGCGCCGGTGCCGGGGCTGCCGACCAGGGCGATGTCGGCGACGTCCAGACCGCCGGAATCGTCGGCACCGGCACCGGCACCGACGCCGGCGGCGCGGGCGCAGACCACCGTGCCGTACGAGTGGCAGAGGAGGGCGATACGGGTGCCTGGCCCGGCGATCGCACGCAGGTCGGTGACCAGGGACCGGAGTCTCGGGGCGGCCTCGTCGGCGCGGCCGGTCGTGGCGACGGCGGTGCTGACGGTGCCCGGTGTCTCGTACCCCAGCCAGGCCACGACCGCGGTACGCGTCCCGGCGGGCGCCTCGGCGCCGAGCTGCCGGTGCAGGGCGAGGGCGGCGGCGCGGAAGCGGCCGTACGTGTCGAGCCCGGTGTCGGAGCCCGGGACCAGGACGGCGACGCGGTCCGCGTGGGCCAGGTCGCCGAGGACCTCCGTGGCCAGTCCGGCGCCCCGGCCGTCGAAGGCGAGGAGGCGGCGGGACGGGTCGGCCAGCGCGCGGTCCGCCGCCGCGCGGTGCCGGTCACCGTGCCCGTCGGCCATGCGGGACGCCTCGGCCGCGTTGGCCCGGTTGGCGGCGTACGTCCGCTCCAGCGTCGCGGCCGTCGGCGCCGTCAGCCGGGCGGGTGCCGGAGCCGGGATCTCGGGCCGGGCCGCACCGGAGAGAGGGAGGGCCACCGCGCCCGCGATGAGGGCCGCACTACCGGCCCGGAGCCACCGGCCCGCACGCCACCGCCGACATACCGCCGACTCTCGCCGACGTACCGCCGACCCCCGCCGACGCACGACCGTCCCCCGCCGCATGGCCGCTCCCCTCCGGCCTGCCCGCCCATCGGACCTGCCTGCAAGGGAAGTTATGGTTCGCGCCCAGTAACCCGCGTCCCGCCAGGGAACTCACTTGCGGGGTAGTTCTCAGGTACTACGGGTACGACAGGCGGGACGGGCAGGACGAGCAGGACGAGCAGGACAGGCGGGACGAGCAGGACAGGCGGGACGAGCAGGACAGGCAGGGCCTGATGCCGTGGGCCCGGCGCTCACCAGGCCAGTTGCGCGAGCTCCTCCGCCACCACCGCGCACGCGTCCGCCGCCGGATCGATCAGCGGGAAGTGACCGACGTCCTCCAGGAGCGTCACGCCCACCACCTCGCCCGCCTTGGCCGCCGCGTCGGCGTACGCCTCCGCCACCGCCTGCGGCACGACCACGTCGGCACGGCCCTGGACGAGGGTCGTCGCGATGCCGGTGGGAAGGAGCAGGGCGGGATCGGCGTACGGCCGGCGTTCCTCGAAGAGCGCGCCCACACCCAGGAATTGGCGCGCGGCGCCCCCGCACACGTCGAGCTTGTCGGCGACCTCGAAGTCGGCGATCGGCGCGAGGGCGACGACACCGCGCAGGGGCACCGGGCCGTCGGTGCGCCACGGGGCGTCGGCGGGCAGCAGATGCCGGGCGGCGGCCCACAGGGCGAGGTGGCCGCCGGCGGAATGGCCGGTGAGGACGATCCGGTGCGCGTCGGCCTGCGGCAGATGCCGCCGGATCAGCTCGGGCAGGGCGTCCAGCGCGGCCGCCACGTCGTCGAAGGTCTCGGGCCACCGCCCCGCGACGGAAACACCCTCGCCGGAGCCTTCCCCACTTGTGGTCCCCGCGTCCGCCCCGCGCCGGTACTCCACGCTCGCCACCGCGAACCCCCGCCCCGCCAGGAAGCCGGCGAGCGGGCTGGCGTGGCGCCGGTCGTACGGTGTCCGCCACGCGCCCCCGTGCAGTACGGCGACGACCGGAGCGGCGTCACCCGGACCGCCGCCCCTTCCGCGCGGCGCGTAGAAGTCGATCACCTGATCGGGGTGGTCGCCGTACGCGGCGGTGGCGTCCGGCTCGACCGCCGGGTGCGAGAAGGCCGACTTCTCCTCCGCGGCATCCCGCGCGGCAGCGGTGCGGCCCGGTTCTGCGGCGGCGTCCGGCATGCTCAACCTCTCAGCTACGAAACGGTGTTGGCGGACCGGGGGAAAGGAATCGGCCGTTGGCGGGACGTTATCAGGCCGGTGACGTGCGCCAACATGGGGATGTGACGCTGGGTGAGGACCAAACGGCACGGCGGTGCGGCGCCGGGTGAAGACCGAACCGTTCCTCCGACCCCCACCCCCACGTCACCCCCACGTCACCCCCCACGTCACCTCACCGTCACCCAACGTCTCCCCCAGCACCCGCGCCGCCCGCTCCACGTCCCCGAACCCGACGTACAGCGGCGTGAATCCGAAGCGCAGCACGTCAGGGGCCCGGAAGTCGCCGACCACCCCGGACGCGATCAGCCGCTTCATCACGTCCCCCGCGTCCTCGCAGCGCAGCGCGACCTGGCTCCCGCGCTCGGCGTGCGCCGCCGGGGTCAGCGACTCGGCCCGCCCCTCGGGGACGTACTCCCCGACGCAGCGCAGGAAGAAGTCGGTCAGCGCGAGGGACTTGGCGCGCACCGCCTCCACCGAGACGCCGTCCGCGTCCCACACCTCCAGCGACGCCTCCAGAGCGAGCAGCGAGAGGATGTCGGGCGTGCCGACCCTGCCCCGCACCGCGCCGGGCGCCGGGGCGTACTCGGGCCGCATGCCGAACGGCTCGGCGTGCGAGTTCCAGCCCGGCAGCGGGGAGTCGAAGCGGTCCTGGAGGCCGCGCCGCACGTACAGGAAGGCGGGCGCGCCGGGGCCGCCGTTGAGGTACTTGTAGGTACAGCCGACCGCGAGGCCCACGCCGTGCGCGTCGAGCCCGACCGGCAGCGCGCCCGCGCTGTGGCACAGGTCCCAGACGGCGTACGCGCCGTGGGCGTGCACCGCGCGGGTGAGCGACGGGAGGTCGTGCAGGCGCCCGGTGCGGTAGTCGACGTGGTTGAGGAGCACGGCGGCGGTACGGTCGCCCAGCGCGGAGGGCACCTCGTGCGGCGCGACCGGGCGCAGGGTGCAGCCGGTCAGCCGCGCGGCGGACTCGGCGATGTATCCGTCCGTGGGAAAGGTGGTGGCGTCGACCACGATCTCGTCCCGGACCGGCCCGGCCCCACGGCCCCCGCCTCCCCCACCGACCCCACCGACCCCACCGACCACACCGTCCTCCCGCGCCATCCGCGCCATCCGCACCGCCGCGACGACCGCCTTGAAGACGTTCACGCTCGTGGAGTCGCCCACCACGACCTGCCCGGCGGCCGCGCCGACCAGCGGGGCGATGCGGTCGCCGACCCGCTCGGGCGCGGTCCACCAGCCGCTCTCCTCCCAGGACCGGATGCGCAACTCGCCCCACTGCCGCCGTACGACGTCCGCCACGCGCGCGGGGACGTGCGCCGGGAGGGCGCCGAGGGAGTTGCCGTCGAGGTACGTCACGTCGTCGAGGACGAACCGCTCGCGCACCGCGGCCAGCGGATCGGCGGCGTCCAGTTCGGCGGCGAGACTCATGAGTTCAGGCAGACGACCGAGTCCAGGGATACGGCTGCGTTCAGACATACGACCGCGCCGTCCACAGCTCGGGAAAGACGTTTCCGCGGGCCCGCTTCTCCAGCCAGGCCACCCCGGCGGAGCCGCCCGTCCCGGTCTTGGCGCCCATCGCGCGGCGGGTGGCGACCAGATGGTCGTTGCGCCATCGCCAGACCAGTTCGGCGACGTCGGTGAGGGCCTCGCCGAGGCGGGCCAGCTCGCCGTTCTGGTCACCGGAGTAGACGGCCGTCCAGGCGGCCTCCACCTCGGGCGACGGCTCGTACTTCTGGGTGACGTCGCGCTGGAGGACGGCGTCCGGGACGGCGTACCCGCGCCGGGCGAGCAGCCGGACCACCTCGTCGTACAGGCACGGTTCGTGCAGCGCCTTCTCCAGTTCCGCGTGGACGCGCGGGGCGCCGCGGTGCGGGACGAGCATGGACGCGGACTTGTCGCCGAGCAGAAACTCCAGGCGGCGGTACATCGCGGACTGGAAGCCGGAGCCCTCGCCGAGGGCGGAGCGGTAGGAGTTGAACTGGGCGGGGGTGAGGCCGGCCAGCGGGGTCCAGGAGGCGTTGAGCGCCTCCAGCTCCCGTACCGAACGCCTGAGCGCGTCGGTGGCCACGGGGACGCTGTCCTCGCGCAGGGCGCGGGCGGCGGTCTCCCATTCGTGGACGATGACGGTGAACCACAGCTCCATGACCTGGGTGGTGACCAGGAAGACCATCTCTCCGGGATCGTCGGAGAGGGTGTGCTGGAGGTGGGTGAGCACGTCCGCCTTGACGTAGTCCTCGTACGGCGTGCTGCCCTCGAAGTCGAGATTCGGGGCTTCGTGGGACATCGCTGTCTCCTGATGTGCACGGGTAGCGGTCCGCCCTGCCGTTACCGGCACGGGGCCCCGGTCCCCGACGGCATCCTCCGCAATCGTCGCAGGAAACCGCAAGGCCCGCCCGCGCACGGCGGACGGGCCGGGGCGTACGCCGGGTCAGCCCAGGACCTCGGCCGCGGCCGGCGAGGAGTCCTTGAGGAACTGGCTGCAGCGCTCGTACTCCTCCTTCTCACCGATCGCCTGGGCGGCGCGGGCGAGGGCGTGCAGGGCACGCAGGAAGCCGCGGTTCGGCTCGTGCTCCCAGGGCACCGGGCCGTGCCCCTTCCAGCCGCTGCGGCGCAGGGCGTCGAGGCCCCGGTGGTAACCCGTACGGGCGTACGCGTACGACTCCACGACGCTGCCCCGCTCGAACGCCTCGTCGGCCAGCCGGGCCCAGGCGAGCGAGGAGGTCGGGTACTTCGCGGCGACGTCGGCGGGCGAGGTGCCGGACGCCAGCAGCTCGCGCGGACCCGGGTCGTCGGGGAGGTGGGTCGGGGGCGGTCCCCCGAGGAGGTTCTCGTGAATGGACATGCCCCAAGTCTGCGGCATGCGGTCCGCTGCGCCGGACGGGTCTGCCGGTGCGGGCGGGTCTGCCGGTGCGGGCGGGTGCGGGTGCGTCGTCGGGTGCGGTGCGTCGTCGGGTGCCGTGCGTCGTCGGGTGCCGTGCGTCGTCGGGTGCCGGTGCGTCGTGGCCGGTCGCGCAGTTCCCCGCGCCCCTGAGCGGCATACGGCGGCCGTCGCTCCACGGCGGAACCCCGCGTCCGGGTCGGCTGACGGGTGCCGGTGCGTCGCCGGACGCCCGTGCGTCGCGGCCCGTCGCGCAGTTCCCCGAGCCCCTGAGCGGCATACGGCGGCCCTCGGCCCAAGGCGAACCCCGCGTCCGGGTCGGCTGACGGGTGCCGGTGCGTCGCCGGACGCCCGTGCGTCGCGGCCCGTCGCCCAGTTCCCGCGCCCCCGAGCGGCATACGGCGGCCGTCGCTCCACGGCGGAACGCGGCGTCCGGTCGCGCGGTTGCCCGCGCCCCCTTGGGGGCGGGGCGGCGGGGTCAGGTGGTGTGGTCGCCCTCCAGCGGTGGGGTCATGACCGAGCCGTGGGTGCGGCACTCGGGGCGGGTGCAGTCCGGGGCCGGGCGGCGCACCGTCGTGAAGGCGATGAGCGAGCCCGCCACCAGCACGCCCGCGCAGATCAGCATCGCCGGGCGGAACGCGTCGTCGAAGGCGTCGGCCGACCGGTACGCGTCTTCGCCCATCCCGGTGAGCAGCGGCAGCGCGGCGACCGCGACCAGGCCGGCCGCGCGGGCCGCCGCGTTGTTGATGCCGCTGGCCAGTCCGGCGCGGGCGGTGTCCACGGCGGCCAGCACGGTCGCCGTCAGCGGCGCCACCAGCGTGACCATGCCGAGGCCGAGCACCACCAGCGCGGGCAGCACGTCGGCGAAGTAGGAGGCGCCTTGGCCGACCCGCAGCATCAGCAGCATCCCCGCCGCGCACAGCAGCGGGCCTGCGGTGAGCTGGAGGCGCGGGCCGAGGCGTTCGGCGAGTTCTCCGGAGCGGGCGGAGAACAGCAGCATCAGGACGGTGGTCGGCAGCAGCGCCGTACCGGCCGCCAGGGCGGACCAGCCGACCACCACCTGGAGCTGGAGCGCGGCGAGGAAGAAGAAGCCGCCGAAGGCCGTGTACACGCACAGCGTCACCAGATTGACCACCGTGAACTGCCGCGAGGCGAACACGTCGAGCGGCATCATCGGGTCCTTGCCGCGCCGCTCCAGCACGACGAAGGCGACGGCGGCCGCCACCCCGGCGACCGCGCTCACCGCCACCGTCCAGGTCCCCGAACGGGCTTCGATCAGCGCGTACGTGAGCAGCGCGAGGGCCGCCGCGCCGAGGACCGCGCCGAGCACGTCGAAGCGGGTGTGGGCGCGCTGGTCGGAGGACTCGGGCACGTGCCGCAGGGCGATCGGCGCGCACAGCAGCGCGAGCGGGACGTTGAGCAGGAACACCCACCGCCAGCCCGCGCCGTCCACCAGCCAGCCGCCGAGGAAGGGCCCGACCGCCGCGCCGACGCCCCCGAACCCGGACCACAGACCCACCGCGCGGCCCCGGTCGTCGGCATGGAAGGACGCCTGGATGAGGGCGAGCGAACCGGGCGTGAGCAGCGCCCCGCCGACGCCCTGGAGGGCACGCGCGGCGATCAGCACCCCGGCGTTCGGCGCGAGCCCGCACAGCAGGGACGCGGCGGCGAACCACAGCACCCCGAGGACGAAGATCCGGCGCCGGCCGAACCGGTCGCCGAGGGCGCCGCCGAGGAGGATCAGCCCGGCCAGCGTCACCATGTAGGCGTTGACGGTCCACTGGAGGGCGGCGAGGTCGGCGTCGAGGTCGCGGCCGATGCGGGGCAGCGCGACGTTGACGACGGTCGAGTCCAGCAGGGCCATGCTGGACCCGAGGACGGTGGTCAGCAGGATCCACTTACCTTGCGGCGAGGCCAGCCGGACATCGGGCATGCCCCAGGTATACAGCGAGCCCGGCGCGAAAGGCGCCGGGCTCGTGTCAGAAGGCCGAAGAGAGCGGCCTCGTGCGGCCGAGGAAACCGGCCCGTACCACCCGTACTACTTGATCTTCTGCCCCGCCGACCGCAGGTGCCCGCAGGCCTCGACGACGCGCGCGGCCATGCCGGCCTCGGCCAGCTTGCCCCAGGTGCGCGGGTCGTAGGTCTTCTTGTTGCCGACCTCGCCGTCGACCTTGAGGACGCCGTCGTAGTTGCGGAAGACGTGGTCGACGACCGGACGCGTGAAGGCGTACTGGGTGTCGGTGTCGATGTTCATCTTGACCACGCCGTTCTCCAGCGCGGTCGCGATCTCCTCGGCGGTGGAGCCGGAGCCGCCGTGGAAGACGAAGTTGAACGGCTTGCTGCCGGCCGGCTGCCCGTACTTCGCGGCGATGCCCTCGTTCAGCTCTTTGAGCAGCTCGGGGCGGAGGACGACGTTGCCCGGCTTGTAGACGCCGTGGACGTTGCCGAAGGACGCGGCGAGCAGGTAGCGGCCCTTCTCGCCCAGGCCGAGGGCCTCGACGGTGCGGACCGCGTCGTCGACCGTGGTGTAGAGGGAGTCGTTGATCTCGTGCGAGACGCCGTCCTCCTCGCCGCCGGTCGGGGTGATCTCGACCTCAAGGATGATCTTGGCGGCGCGGGCGCGCTCCAGCAGCTCCTGCGCGATGGAGAGGTTGTCGGCGAGGGTCTCGGCCGAGCCGTCCCACATGTGCGACTGGAACAGCGGGTTGCGGCCGGCCTTGACGCGCTCCTCGGAGACGCCGATCAGCGGGCGTACGTACCCGTCGAGCTTGTCCTTGGGGCAGTGGTCCGTGTGCAGGGCCACGGTGACGTCGTACTTCTCGGCGACGATGTGCGCGAACTCCGCCAGGGCGACGGCGCCGGTGACCATGTCCTTGTTGTGCTGGCCGCCCAGGAACTCGGCGCCGCCGGTGGAGATCTGGACGATGCCGTCGCTCTCCGCCTCCGCGAAACCGCGCAGGGCGGCGTGCAGCGTCTGGGAAGAGGTCACGTTGATGGCCGGGTAGGCGAACTTTCCTGCCTTCGCCCGGTCCAGCATCTCGTTGTAGACCTCGGGAGTTGCGATGGGCATCTGTCCGCTCCTTGTATGTGCGGGTGGGCGTGCTGGTGCTTATGGCCCTGACCTAGGACTGGGGGTCGACGTCATCGTCGGCCCCATCCTTCCAGACGGGGCGGGATACTCCGAGCGAAGTCCGCGGGGCGGTCGCCCCCGTCCTAGTCGAGGCCCAGCTCGTCCTTGCCGAACACGGAGAGGTACGGCACTCCCGCGCCGTCCTGGATCTTCTCGGCGGCGCCGGTCGCGCGGTCGACGATGGTGGCGACGGCGACCACCTCGGCCCCGGCCTCGCGCACGGCCTCGACGGCGGTCAGCGGGGAACCGCCGGTGGTGGAGGTGTCCTCGACGACCAGGACGCGGCGGCCCTTGATGTCGGGGCCCTCGACGCGGCGCTGGAGGCCGTGCGCCTTGGCGGCCTTGCGGACGACGAAGGCGTCCAGCGTCCGGCCCCGCGCGGCGGCGGCGTGCAGCATGCTGGTGGCGACCGGGTCGGCGCCCAGGGTCAGCCCGCCGACCGCGTCGAAGTCCAGATCGGCGGTCAGCTCCAGGAGCACCTGCCCGACCAGCGGCGCGGCCTGTCCGTCCAGGGTGATGCGGCGCAGGTCGATGTAGTAGTCGGCCTCCAGCCCCGAGGAGAGCGTCACCTTGCCGTGCACCACGGCCTTGTCCTTGATCTGCTGCAGCAGCGCGCCGCGTACGTCCGTCATGTACGCCAGCTTAGAGGCGGCGCCAGGCCCAGGTGGTCGTGGCCTCCAGCGGCTCCAGGGGCGTGACCAGGCGAGGGAGGGTGTTCAGCCCGTCGGGCGGTCCGGTCTGCGGTTCGACGCAGACGGCGGCCTCCTGCTCGTCGTAGACCACGACCCACTGCTCGGGGCTGGTCACCTTCAGCTCCAGCCGGCCGGGCCAGGTCAGGGTGACGTCGACGCCGTCGGGCATGCCGAAGCAGTCGTCCCAGGGGCCGGGCTCCGGGTCGACGCGCCGGCCGGTGGGCAGGTGGTCCGCCCCGCGCTCCTCCTGCCAGGCGGGGTCGAAGGCGACGGTGACGCCCTCCCCGCCGTCCGCGCCGTCGAGGACGCGGTTGAACCACGGGTGCCAGCCGATCTGCGCCGGGAAGGACGACTGGTACGTCTCGACGGCCGCCGTCAGCGTCAGCGCGTCCTCGGTGAGCGCGATCACCTGCGTGACCCGGCCGCTGTAGGGCCAGGGGTCGACGAGGTCGTACGTGATCACGGCCTCGTCCCCGGTGACGCGCGCGGTGCGCCAGGCGGCGTCGCGGGCGGTGCCGTGGATGGCGTGCGGCGGGGAGTTCAGCGGCATCTGGTGGACGACGGCGCCGTCCCGGAAGCGGCCCTCGCGGACGCGGCCGCACCAGGGGACCATCGGGAAGCAGCCGTAGCGCTCGCCCTGGCGCAGCAGTTCGGTGCCGCCGACGCGGAGCCCGCCGATCCGGCCGCCGTTGCCCGGCAGGACGGTCGCCTCCGCGTCACCCGCGGTCAGCGTGATGGGTTCGTTACTCACGCCATGACCCTACTGGGGCGGCGCGCCGGGGCTTCAGCGCCGGGGGCGTCAGCGGCGGCGGCGCAGGGCGCGGCCCACGACGATGGCGGAGGCGACGGCGAGGGCGGCGGCCGGGGCGGCCCAGCGCAGGGGGGCGCCGGCCACGTTCGCCTGCGGCGCGGGGACGGGGGCGTACCGGCCGCGCGGCGGGGCGTGGTCGACCTCCTCGGCGCTGCGGCCGATCATCGTGCGGCGCGCGTGCGCGGCCTCGGCGGGGGGTTCGGGGGCCGGCAGGGGCTCCTGCCCGTGCTCTTCTCCCACCCCTTCGCCCCGTTCATCCTCTTCATCCTCATCGTTCTCTTCGCCCTCTTCGCCCTCTTCGCCCTCCGTGTCGGCGAGGGAGGACGGCGGGATCTCGGTGTCGAAGACGGAGGTGTGCGCGGGTTCCGCCTCCGGCTCCGTCCCGGGCTCACCGGCGGGCTCCTGCGAGGGCTCGGCCGTGCCCAGATTCTCCGCGAACCGGGTCAGCAGCCGGGCCGTCGCCGACGTCACCGCCTCCTCGGGCAGTTCCGTGACCCGTCCGTCCGCGGTGGCCGTCCCGGCGAAGGCGAGGGTGGCGCCGCCGTCGGCGTCCCGTACGGCGAGGGTGAGCGCGAACGTCACCGCGCCGGTGCCGCGCGACTCGGTGGCGTCGCCCTCGACGGCGTACGTGCCGTCCGCGCGGGCGGTCAGCCGCAGAGAGCCCCGGTAGGTGATGGAGTGGCTGCCGATACGCACCTTCAGCCGGCCCGCGACGGGCTCGGCACCGGCGTCCTGCTGGAGCCCCGGAACCGCCCGGGCGACCCGGACGGGGTCGGCCAGCACGTCCCTGAGCCGCTCGGCCGGAACCGGAACGTACACCTCATGCTCCATGTCACGGCACCTTACCCAGGGGACGCCCGGCACACCCCCCGTCGGCGGAAAGTCACCCGCCGTCCGGCACGGACCCCCGTCAGTACCGCGGATGCACCAGCGTCGAGGGCGCGAGACCCGGCACCCGCGTGGCGGCCGCGGCGTGCGCGCACCGGGCCAGGGTCCCGTTCGTGAGGGTGCGGGGGCGGGGCTCCGCCGGGGCCACGCGCAGGTCGGGGACGGTGCGGGCGGCGAGCAGGAAGCCCCAGTCGCGGGGCGCGCGGGGGCCCCTGTCGCGGGCGGCGACGCGGTAGGCGACGGGCCACAGGTCCGCCGCGCGGAGGGTCGCGTCGACCGTCCAGAAGTCGGACGGACGGGGGGCGACCGGGCCCGCGTGGACCGCGAGCCGTCCGTCGGGGGCGAGGACGCGGCGCAGCAGGCCGTAGAACTCCAGCGAGTACAGCTTGGTGCCGGCCGTGACGCCCGGGTCGGGCAGGTCGGAGACGACCACGTCGTACGTCCCCGACGGGGTCGCGCGCAGGCGGTGGAAGGCGTCCGCCGTGGTGACGTGGAGGCGCGGGTCGCCATAGGCGTGCTCGTTGAGCGCGGACAGGCCGGGGTCGTGCCGGGCCAGCCGGGCGAGCGCGGGGTCGGGTTCGAGGACGTCGACGCGGCGTACGCCGGGGTGGCGCAGCACCTCGCGGGCGGCGAGGCCGTCGCCGCCGCCGAGGATGAGCACGCGGGCGTGGGGGCCGGGCATCGCGGGGTGCACCAGGGCCTCGTGGTAGCGCCGCTCGTCGTCGTCGCCGACCCGCAGCCGGCCGTCCAGGAACAGGTGCAGGGGCCGCCCGTCGGTGTCACCGGTGAGGACGATCTCCTGCACGTCGGTCTGGACGGCGACGCGGACCTCCGCGCCGTACACGGCGTGCCGGGCCGCGCGTTCGAAGTCGTCGGCGAGGACGGTCGCCGTGACCAGGAGGGCGAGGACGGCGGCGTTGGCGGCCAGCAGCAGCCGGCGCGCCCGGCGGCTCATGTCCCGGCGGAACAGGCCGAGGACGAGGGCGGCGCCGACGAGCGCGTTGACGGCGCCGGTGAGCAGCGTGCCGGTGAGCTGGCCGAGGAAGGGCAGCAGTACGAAGGGGAAGGCGAGGCCGCCGACGAGCGCGCCGACGTAGTCCGCGGCGAACAGGTCGGCGACGGCGCCGCCCGCGTCCTGGCGGCGCACCCGCTGGATCAGCTCCATGAGCAGCGGCACCTCGGCGCCGATCAGGACGCCGATGGCGAGGGAGAAGGCGACGAGCAGGACGCGCGGCCCGTCGACCCACAGACCGCCCCAGCCGCCGGTCCAGGCGAAGACGGCGTACAGCACCATCGCGCTGGAACCGCCGACCAGCGCGAGCACGGCCTCCACCGCGCCGAACCCGGCCGCGGCGAGACGGCGCAGCCGCTTGGCGGCGAGCGAGCCGAGGCCCATCGCGAAGACCATGACGGACAGCACGACGGACGCCTGGGTGACCGAGTCGCCCATCAGGGACGAGGCGAGGGCGACCAGTTCGAGTTCGTACACCAGCCCGCAGGCCGCGCAGACGAACACGCCCGCCAGCACCAGCAGCCGCGCGGTGCCCGGCCGGACGGGCAGCCCGGCCGGCACCGCGTGTCGGGCCCGGGCGCGAGTGGGCGGGCGGGGTTCCCGCTCGGGCACGGTCGTCCGCGCGCCGCCCGCACCGCCCCGGGACGGCGGAGAGCCGGGCGGGGCGGACGCGTGCGGATCGATCACGCAGTGACGTTACGTCACTCTCCCGTCGCGCTTCGTCACCCACACGTGTGAAACTGACGGCGCGTGGAGTGGCGGAGGTTTATCCGACCCGGCCGGCCGTACCGGCCGGTGTCCGCACGCCCACCCGGGTGCGGGTCGCCACCAGCTGGCCGTCCTGCGGGTAGGCGTGCCAGGTCCGCCAGTGCACCTGCCCCTCCCGGCGCTGGGCCAGCAGCGCGGTGAAGGCGTGCGGGCTGCCGGGGAAGACGCCGGCCAGCCCGTGCGGGTGGTCGGAGACCAGGGCCAGCAGCTCCTGCGCCCGGCCGGCGAAGGAGCCCGGGGTGAGCACCTCGACGCGGGCGGCGAACTCGTACTCCCAGTCGCCCACCCGCTTGGCGACGCCCAGCGGGAGGGGGGTGCTGCTGCCGGGGATGCAGGCCACCGTCTCCGAGCAGCTGCCTCCCTCCTCCTCCAGAAGGACCTGGTGGGAGGCGCCGAGCAGCCTCAACTGGAGCTTGGCGTGCGTCAGTTCGATGTCGAGACAGGCGAGCGCGGGCAGCGGCTCGCGGCCCAGGGCCCAGGCCAGGTCCGCGGCGCGGGTGTCGGTGTAGGCGGTTGTCAGGGTCGTGAGCATGGATCGGCTCCGCAAGCACACAAGGAGAGGAAGGTGTGGGACCCGCGTGTCCCGGCCACGGCCGGGAGTGCGGCCCGCTCAGCCCAGTCGGCCGGTCAGGAGGGGGGTCAACAGGTCGTCCGAGGAGCTGCGTTGGTGAGGGAGAGCGAATCACGAACTGTGACGCCGCCACAGCGTTTTTACCCAACTTCGTGGTGTTTCCATCCCCTGGGGGGCTGCACAGCTCACCTGTTCAACCCCGGGCGCACACCCCGTCCGCGCGGGGCGCGCCGGTGTGTGCGAACGCCCACCGGGTGTGTGGCCCGGCGGGCGTTCGCGGGAGCGGCGCGGGGCCCGGCCCCGGGCGCGGGCCCCTCGGCGCGGATGCGGCTCCCCCTGCGGAAGCCCGGCTGCCCCGTGTCAGCCGCCGCCTCCGCCGCATCCGCCGCCGCCCCCGCCTCCGCAGGACGACCCGCCCCCGCAGGACGAGCCGCCTCCGCAGGAGGAACCGCCCCCGGACGACGAGCCGCTCCCGCAGGAGTGGCCTCCGTGGTGGTGGCCTCCCGAGGACGAGCCCCCGCCGCCGCCCGAGGACGAACCGCCGCCCCCGGCCCACCAGCTGGTCCCGCTGTCCCCGGACCAGCCCCCGCCGGACCGGCGCGCTCCCCGGCCCCGCCGCGCCTGGGCGGTGCGGGAGTCCCGCCGGTTCCTGACGACCACCCCGATGACCAGGGCCACGACCACGATCAGGACGCTGACGATCAACATGGCGACATCCCTCCTCCGTTCCGGGACGCGGACCCGGACGTTCCCCCGAAGCGGTCCCCCGTGGACGCCTCGCTCGTCGCGTGAACGGGAGATGCCCTTCGCCGGAGCGCGCCAAAGCAGAGTTGAGGAACTCCAGAGCTTCGGCGCAGGATGAGCGCCATGACCTCTACGAGTGCCAGCGCCCGCCCCCCGCTGAACCGCCGGCTTGCGGAGTTCGGGACGACGATCTTCGCCGAGATGTCCGCCCTGGCCGTGTCGACGGGGGCGATCAACCTGGGCCAGGGCTTTCCCGACACCGACGGCCCCGATGAGGTCAGGGAGGCGGCCGTACGGGCGCTGCGCGACGGGCGCGGCAACCAGTACCCGCCGGGCCCGGGCGTCCCCGAGCTGCGCGCGGCCGTCGCCGCCCACCAGCTGCGCCACTACGGCCTGTCCTACGACCCCGACACCGAGGTCCTGGTCACCGCGGGCGCCACGGAGGCCATCGCCGCCGCGCTGCTGGCCCTGGTGGAGCCCGGCGACGAGGTGGTGGCGCTGGAGCCGTACTACGACTCGTACGCTGCCTGCGTCGCGATGGCGGGCGGCACGCGCGTGCCGGTCACGCTGCGCCCGCACGAGGGCGCCTTCCGGCTGGACCTGGACGAGCTGCGCGCCGCGGTCACCGACCGCACCCGGCTGCTGCTGCTCAACACCCCGCACAACCCGACGGGCACCGTCCTCACCCGCGAGGAACTGAGCGCGATCGCCGAGCTGGCCGTGGAACGGGACCTGCTGGTGGTGACCGACGAGGTGTACGAGCACCTGGTCTTCGACGGCGCCGAGCACCTCCCCCTGGCGGCCTTCCCGGGGATGCGCGAGCGCACGGTGAGCATCGGCTCGGCCGGCAAGACGTTCTCGTTCACGGGCTGGAAGGTCGGCTGGGTCACCGCCGCGCCCGCGCTGGTCACGGCGGTGCGCTCGGCCAAGCAGTACCTGACGTACGTGGCCTCGGGCCCCTTCCAGTACGCGATCGCCGAGGCCCTCGCGCTGCCCGACTCCTACTTCGCGGCGTACCGGGAGGACATGCGGGCCAAGCGGGCCCTGCTGACCGCCGGGCTGGAGGACGCGGGCTTCGGCGTGTACCGCCCGGCCGGCACGTACTTCGTCACCACCGACATCCGCCCCCTCGGCGAGAGCGACGGCATCGCCTTCTGCCGCGCGCTGCCGGAACGCGCCGGTGTCGTCGCCGTACCCAACGCGGTCTTCTACGACCACCGGGAGGCGGGGGCGCCCTTCGTCCGGTTCACGTTCTGCAAGCGGACGTCGGTGCTGGAGGAGGCGGTGGGACGCCTGAAGGCGCTGGCGGGCTGAAGCCGTACCCGGCAGCACTGGCCGGGAACGGCGGGAGCCCGGCCGTCGGCGTCACCGCCGGGGCCGGGCTCCTGTCGTACGGGGGGGGACGCCTACGCGTCGTCGCCCTCGTCGTCGGGCTTCTCCGCCTCGTTGACCTCCTGCTCCAGGCCGAGCTGCTCCACGAGCCACCGGTCGAACTCGATGGCGGCGCGTACCCAGCTGACCGTCGAGGAGACGAAGTGCTCCAGGCTGACGCCCATGCCGATCAGCATCTGCGCCTCGCCGATGAGGCGGACGGTGCCGTCGTCGTGGGTGTGGGAGTACACCTTGGGCCACAGGGTGCGCCGGTTCCAGTCGTCGACGGACTCCAGCAGCTGCGGCTTCTCGTCGATCTGGTGGGGGCGGTCGTAGAACGTCCGCACCGAGAAGACCTGCTGGTCCCCCTCACCGCGGAACATGAAGTACGTACGGAACTGCTCCCACGGCGCCGCGAGGTCGCCCTCGTCGTCGACGACGTACTTCAGCTCCATCTGTTCGAGGAGCTGCTTCACGAGATCCTGATCCGGGACGACGGGGCCCGCCGGTCCTTGGGGCTGCGGCTCGGGCTGGCCCCCGAAGTTCGGAATCGAGGACGGGTCGATGCTCACCGTGTTTTTCCCTTCGTACGGATCTGGCCATCCTCCCCCATGCGGGGAGGGGCGTGGCAAGCCCGCCGGGGGCCTGTCAGCCAGGGGCTGACAGGATCCCGCCGGTCGGGTGGTGGTCCGCCGGGTCCCACCGGGGGCCGCCACCACGGCACGGCCGACCGTGCCGCCTTCCGCACGCGCCTCACGGGTCCCCAGGACCGGCCGGATCATGTCGGCCGGGAGCATCCGTTCGGCTGGTTCGGCTAGAGCGTCTTGCCGGTCGCCGGGCCCACGATCAGGTCGTCGCCGAAGCGGTCGACGCGGACCGTGTCGCCGTCCTTGATCTCGCCGGAGAGGATCTCCCGGGCGAGCCGGTCGCCGATCGCGGTCTGGACGAGGCGGCGCAGCGGCCGGGCGCCGTACGCCGGGTCCAGGCCCTCCTCCGCCAGCCAGGCCAGGGCCTCGTCGGTGATCTCCAGGGTGAGGCGGCGCTCGGCGAGGCGCCGGGCGAGCGCGTCGGTCTGGAGCCGCGCGATCCGGCTCAGCTCGTCCTTGCTGAGGGCCGAGAAGACCACCAGGTCGTCGAGCCGGTTGAGGAACTCGGGCTTGAAGGAGGACCGGACCACCTCCAGCACCTGCTCCTTCTTCTCCACCTCGCCGGTCAGCGGGTCGACCAGGTACTGGCTGCCCAGGTTGGAGGTGAGGACCAGGATGGTGTTGCGGAAGTCGACGGTGCGGCCCTGCCCGTCGGTGAGCCGGCCGTCGTCCAGCACCTGGAGCAGGATGTCGAAGACCTCGGGGTGCGCCTTCTCCACCTCGTCCAGCAGCACGACGGTGTACGGCCGCCGCCGCACCGCCTCGGTGAGCTGGCCGCCCTCCTCGTAGCCGACGTATCCGGGCGGGGCGCCGACCAGCCGGGCGACGCTGTGCTTCTCGCCGTACTCGCTCATGTCGATGCGGACCATCGCCCGCTCGTCGTCGAAGAGGAAGTCGGCGAGCGCCTTGGCCAGCTCGGTCTTGCCGACGCCGGTCGGACCGAGGAAGAGGAACGACCCGGTGGGCCGGTCCGGGTCGGCGATCCCGGCGCGGCTGCGGCGTACGGCGTCGGACACGGCGCGGACCGCCTCGCCCTGGCCGATGAGCCGCTTGCCCAGCTCGTCCTCCATGCGCAGCAGCTTCTGCGTCTCGCCCTCCAGCAGGCGGCCGGCGGGGATGCCGGTCCAGGCGGCGACGACGTCGGCGATGTCGTCGGCGCCGACCTCCTCCTTGACCATCGTGTCCCTGGCCCCCCCGCCGGAGGCGGAGGATGTCAACGCCTCCTCGGCCTCGGAGGCGGCCTCCAGGTCGCGCTCCAGGGTGGGGATCTCGCCGTAGAGCAGCTTGGAGGCGGTGTCGAAGTCGCCGTCGCGCTGGGCGCGTTCGGCCTGCCCGCGCAGGTCGTCGAGCTTCTCCTTCAGTTCGCCGACCCGGTTCAGGGACTGCTTCTCCTTCTCCCAGCGGGCGTTGAGGCCGCGCAGCTCCTCCTCCTTGTCGGCGAGGTCGCGCCGCAGCCGCTCCAGGCGCTCCAGGGAGGCGGCGTCGGTCTCCTTGCCGATCGCCAGCTCCTCCATCTTCAGCCGGTCGACGGCGCGCTGGAGTTCGTCGATCTCGACGGGCGAGGAGTCGATCTCCATGCGCAGCCGGGAGGCCGCCTCGTCCACGAGGTCGATGGCCTTGTCGGGCAGGAAGCGGGAGGTGATGTACCGGTCGGAGAGGGTGGCGGCGGCGACCAGCGCGCTGTCCGCGATCTGCACCTTGTGGTGGGCCTCGTACCGGCCCTTGAGGCCGCGCAGGATCGCGATGGAGTCCTCGACGGTCGGCTCGGCGACCAGCACCTGCTGGAAGCGCCGCTCCAGGGCGGGGTCCTTCTCGATCCGCTCCCGGTACTCGTCGAGGGTGGTCGCGCCGACCATGCGCAGTTCGCCGCGGGCGAGCATGGGCTTGAGCATGTTCCCGGCGTCCATGGCGGAGTCACCGCCGGCACCGGCGCCGACCACGGTGTGCAGCTCGTCGATGAAGGTGATGATCTGCCCGTCGGAGTCCTTGATCTCCGCGAGCACGGTCTTCAGCCGCTCCTCGAACTCGCCCCGGTACTTGGCCCCGGCGACCATCGCGCCCAGGTCCAGCGCGACCAGCCGCTTCCCCTTGAGCGACTCGGGCACGTCGCCCTTGACGATCCGCTGGGCGAGCCCCTCGACGACAGCGGTCTTGCCGACGCCGGGCTCGCCGATGAGGACGGGGTTGTTCTTGGTGCGGCGGCTGAGTACCTGTACGACGCGCCGGATCTCCTGGTCCCGCCCGATGACCGGGTCGAGCCTGCCCTCGCGGGCGGCGGCGGTGAAGTCGGTGCCGAACTTCTCCAGCGCCTTGTACTGCCCCTCGGGGTCGGCGGTGGTCACGCGGCGCCCTCCCCTTGCCTTGCGGAAGGCGTCCTGAAGCTTCTTCGCACTGGCGCCCTGTCCCTCCAGCACCTCACCGGCCGCGCCGCCCTTCGCGGCGATGCCGAGGAGCAGGTGCTCGGTGGAGAGGTACTCGTCCCCGAGGTCCTTCGCGCGGGCCTGCGCGTCGGCGACCACGGCGAGCATCTCACGGCTGGGCTGCGGGGGCGCGACCGTGGACCCGGTGACGCTGGGCAGCCCCGCGACGATGCGCTCGGCGCCGGCGCGCACGGCGGCCAGGTCGGCCTCGACGGCGGCGAGCAGGTCGGTGATGTTCTCGTTGTCCTGCCCCTGGAGCAGAGCCAGGAGCAGGTGGGCGGGGGTGAGGTCGGCGTTCCCCTCGGTCACGGCCCGGTTGCTGGCGGCGTTGATCGCGTCCCGGCTCCGGTTGGTCAGCTCGGCGTCCACGTTCCGGTTCTCCTCATGTCTCCCAGTGCTGACTCATCCAACGTACACAAAGTTGAGTCTATTCCACTCAAGGGCATGCCGGGACGGGTTCCCTGCGGGGAAACACGGGGAGTCGGCGCGGGTGCGGTGCCGATCGGCCCGCGACGAGCTTTCCGGCCGGCCTCAGCCTTGACAGGTACCCGACTTGTCCGCACATACGACAGCGGCGTCACCGTGTTCAGGTCACGGTGACGCCGCTGCCGGGGGGAGCACCTGAGCGATCTGTTGCGACGGGGGAATCGCGTCAGGCACTGCGGGGGGTGGCTGAGATGGTCCTCACTTCGGGAGCCTCCGGGCGATCGAGCCGGTGGTCCCTCTGGTCCAGGTTCACAAAGATCATTCCGTACCGGACGGCGCACCGCACGGGCTGCGGCGCCCCCCGAGGCCGCCGCAGGCACCGGTACGCCCGTACGTCGCCGTCCTCGTCCAGCGTGACGACGACCGGCTCTCCGAAGACGGTCACCATCAGGGAGTCACCAGGGTGGGGGACCGCGGTGACCAGGTCGATGAAGTGCCATCCGGAGCGGTAGGCGGTGGCCATCTCGCGACGGAAGGAGCGGTCGTCGGGTGGAGTCGTCATGTCACGACCACACCGTGTCGTTCGTGGTGGCGATCGCGTCCTCGCCACTGGCCGCGGCGGACACCTCCGTCACCGATTCGACCCCGTTCGCTCGCTCGTCGCCCTGCGCAGTAACCAGGCCATTCAGCGCTCCGAAGGCCACAACGGCGGAGAAGGCGGCGACAAGCACCGAGCGAAGCATTCTCTTTGGCATAGTCGGCTTCGTCCTCACTTGAAGGTCCCCTCTTCCCCCGTCGGATAAGACGATGGCTCATTCAGGCACGTCATGGCCACACGATCGGTGCATCATGTTCCTGCATGTTCAGGACCCTGGGGGGTGGAGATTTGACAACGAATCGGACCAACAAGGCACATCCCCATGGGGTTACTGACCTTTGCGAGGAGGGAGGGCGTCTCTACGCGAACGCGCTGCGCACCGGACGTATCGCCCGCGCGGAAGTGACCGACGCGCCCTGCCTCATAGAACTGGCCCTGCTGCACCCCGATCCGGACGACGCCGCGTGGCTGCGGCCCCTCCCTGCGTCGATCGCCCTGGCGCAACGGCTCAATCCGATCGAACGAGAGATCGCGGACCGCAGGCGTGCCTCGATCGAACTGACCGAGGCTTTCGAGCCGTTCATGACGCTCAGCGCGCAGGGAACGGCACCGATCCACTCGATCACCGTGCTGGAGGGACTCGACCGCATCAACTCCGCCCTCGATCTGGCCACGACCCAGTGCAAGAACGAGGTGCTGACCGTCCAGCCCAGTGCCCGCCACCCCGAGCGCCGGCTGATCGAGGGCATGGAGCGGGACAAGACGCTGACCGAGCGGGGGATACGCATCCGGACGCTGTATCAGCACACGGCCCGCTACAGCGCCGAGCGGCTGGCCTACGTGGACCGGTTCTCCAACGGGAAGGCGGAGTACCGCACCATCGACGAACTGGTCGAGCGGCTCATCATCTGCGACGACACGGTCGCGTTCATCCCCGTACGTGACGACCGGCAGGTGGCCCTGGAGATCCGCCACCCCGGCCTCGTCGGGTACCTGATCAAGGTCTTCGAGTTCATGTGGGGCCGAGCCGTCCCCCTGAGCGCCGGCGCGCCCTACGAGACCGCCCCCGACGGCATCACCGACATCCAGCACTCCATAGCCAAGCTCCTCGTGGAAGGCCATGTGGACGAGGCCATCGCCCGACGCCTCGGCATGAACGTCCGCACCTGCCGGGCGCACATCGCGAAACTGGCGACCGCCCTCGGCAGCGGCAGCCGTGCCCAGCTCGGCTATCTCATAGCCCAGTCGGGAATCCTGGAGCAGGGACACCAGAGCCTGGGAGGGGAAGCCCACGCATGACGGACGGGACGCACCGGCACGACCACGAGGAGCTGTGCGAGGCGGGTCTCGACCTCTACTCCCGCGCACTGCGCGAGGGCCATGTGGACAGCAGCGCGGCCGCGAAGGCACCCTGCCTGATCGACAGCGGTCTCCTGCACCCGGCCGTCCACGACCTGGACCGGCTGGAGCCGACCGCGCCGGCCGTCGCCCTCCAACGCCTGCTGCGCACGTCGGAGGAGCGCATAGCCCGCGAGCGGCGTCGTGGTGAAAGCCTGGCGGACGTGTTCGAACCCCTCATGCGCCTCGGCACACCAGCCACGGCGAGCGAGGACCCTCCGCCGCTCAGAATCCTCAGCGGCAAAGAACGGACGGGCCAGGCCATCGAGGAAGCGATGCTCGAGGGCGGGCGCGATCTGCTGGCGATCCAGCCCCGGGATTCGAAGGTCAGCAAACGCCCCGACATCCTCGAAGGAGCCATCAAGCGGGACCAGGCATTCCTCGACCGCGGCGGTCGCATGCGCGCGCTCTACCAGCACACCGCGCGCCATACCGCATACGCGCTGGCCCGTTACGAGCGACTGACGGGCGACGTGGAAGCCCGCACCCTCGACGAGACCACCGAGCGCCTCATCATCGTCGACCGCACCGTCGCCTTCATCCCCGCCAGCGCCGACCGGACACTCGCCCTCGAAGTCCGCCACCCCGCGCTGGTCGCCTACTTCATCAACACCTTCGACCGCCTCTGGCGCCTCGCCACCCCCATGCACCCCCACGCCGTCCAGCCGCCCACGCTCAACGGTGTCACTCCGCGGCAGCGCGCCATCGCCGCGTTGCTGGTCGAGGGCCACACCGACACCGACATCGCCGAGCGGCTCGGCATGAACGTGCGTACCGCCCGGGTGCACATCGCCAAGCTCGCCGCCACGCTCGGCAGTGAGAGCCGGGCTCAGCTCGGTTTCCTCATCGGGCGGTCGGGGATTCTCGACCGGGAAGGATGACCGGCGGGGAGCGGTCGAGGCCGGCCTGGGCGATGCGTACGCCCAGCTGCGTGCGGCTCGCCGCGCCCAGCGTCTCCGAGAGGCGGGCGATGTGCGCGCGGGCCGTGCGGACGCTGATGCCGAGGCGTTCCGCGATCACCGCGTCCTGGTGGCCCTCCGCCAGCAGCGCCGCGATGGACTGCTCGCGGTGGGAGATGCCCTCGATGCCGGTGTCGGGCAGCGGCGCGGTGAGCGGGATCGCGAGGCGCCACAGGCGTTCGAAGACCGTGACCAGGTAGGCGATCAGCCCGGGGTGGCGCAGCTCCAGGGCCATCGTGCGGTCGGTGTTCGCGGGGATGAAGGCGACCGTGCGGTCGAAGAGGATGAGGCGGTCGATGACCTCGTCCAGCGTGCGGGCCTCGACCGCGTCGCCCATCAGCTCCAGGTAGTTGAGCAGCCCCTGCCCGTGCCGCGCGACGTGCGTGTACAGGTCCCGCATCCGCACCCCGCGCCCGCGCAGCGCCAGCGCCCGGTGCAGCCCCTCCGACAGCTCGTGCTCACGCCGGATGCCGCCGGGCTGGACGGTGAGCACCTCCGACGTACACGCCTGCGTCGCCTCGTCCATCGCCGCCTGGATGCGGGCCAGCCCGTCGAGGACCCGGATCGCCGAGCCCTCCGACCCGGCCGGGGACTGGATCTGCCGGCCGAGGCCCGCGTACCACTCGAAGGCCTCCACCGCCGAGCCCACCCGCCGCTGGCTCGCGCTGACCTCGTCGTGGACCCGCCGCAGCAGCCGGGTCATGACCTCCTGCGGAGAGGTCGGCACCAGCCAGTCCATGTCGTCGGGGTCCGGGTGCAGCAGGGCCAGTTCCAGCAGACAGGGCACCGGGTCCGCCTCCCGGCGCGGCACCCGGCCGCGCCGTACGGCCACGGAGTACACGCGGTCCCCGGCCGCGCACAGCCGGTCGGCGCCGTGCGGATGCTCCTGAGCCCCGTGCCCGGCCATCGCCCATCCCACCCCCGGTTCCGGCTCTTCCGGAGCGCAACTATGCGCGGACCGGACCGGGTCCGCAACACGGCTCCGCCCACCACGAGGATCAAAAGAGGCCGGTTGCGCCCGGTTTGAGCGGGCGCCGGAACCGGGTTGCCACCAGGGCTACTTCAGGCCCAGCTCCGCGCAGGCTGACGCGTACCTGGCGGTGCAGACGTCGCCGACCTTGTAGAAGTCGTCCGCGATGATCGTCTGCGCCAGGTTCTCCTGCGTCAGGGCCACGATCGGCACCAGCTGCGTGGGAATCCCCTTCTGGGTGGGGCTGTCGACCTTGTCGCGGGCGAGCGCGTCGAACTGGATGTCCCGGCCCTGCACCCGCGCCACGGCCATCTCGGCGGCGTTCTGCGCCTCCTGCGGGTAGGACTTGTACACGCTCATGTACTGCTCGCCGGCGACGATCCGCTGCACCGCCACCAGTTCCGCGTCCTGGCCGGTGATCGGCGGCAGGTCGGTGACGCCGGCCTTCTCCAGGGCCTTGATGACGCCGCCCGCCGTCCCGTCGTTGGCGGCGTACACGCCCGCGATGCCGTTCACGCCGAGGTCCTTGATGGCCTGGGCCATGTTCGCCTCGGCGTTCTCCGGCTTCCAGTCCTTGGTGTCGTAGGACCGGGCGACCGTCACCTTGCCGTTCAGCTCGGCCAGCGCGCCGGCCTTGAACTGCTTGGCGTTCGGGTCGGTGGCCGAGCCGTTGATCATGACGATCTTGGTGGAGGGGGTCGCCTTGTCGCCGAGCGCCTCCAGCAGGGAGCGCGCCTGGACCTCGCCGACCAGCTCGTTGTCGAAGGAGATGTAGGCGTCGATCGGCCCCTCGGCCAGCCGGTCGTAGGCGATGACCGGGATACCGGCGTCCTTCGCCTTCTGCACGCTCTCGCCGATGGCCTTCGAGTCGACGGCGTCCAGCACGATGACGTCGACCTTGTCGTCGATCATCTGCTGCATCTGGTCGTCCTGCTTGCTGGCGCTGGCGTCGGCGTTGACGTACTTGACCTTGCCCTCGTCGCGCGTCAGCTCGCTGATCTTCCGCTTGAAGATCGGGTAGTCGAACTGCTCGTAGCGCGTGTTCGCCGTCTCGGGGAGCAGCAGCCCCACCGTGATGTCGTTGCCCTTGGCCGGACTCGCCCCGTCACTGCTGTCCGACGCACCCAGCACACCGCAGGAGGCCAGCGAAAGGGTCATCAGGGACGCGGCCACGGATATGGCGGTACGACGGGCACGGGAGCTCACTGCGCTTACCTTCCGACACGTGGGCGTTGTTGGTGACCCAGGTGAAGGAAGCCAACGCCGTCTTCACTAAATCGTCAAGAAGTATCGGACTAATGAGACAGCAACGTTGCAAACAGGCCCGCCGGTCCTGTCGAACCAGCGGGCCCGGCCTCGCTCTTCACGTCCCTCTTCGTCCCGTTTGCACCCCTCGCGCCGGTCAGTCCGGGGACTGCCCGTGCCGCCTGGGCCGCCAGACCACCAGCGCGCTGGTCTGCTGGACCTCCTGATAAGGGACCAGGTCACGGCGGTACGAGGCGTGCACCGCCGCCTCGCGCTGACGCATCGCGGACGCCGCGCCGTCGAGGGCGTCCTGGAGTTCGGCCATCCGCGCCTGGAGCGCGGCCACCTGGTTCTCCAGTTCGATGATGCGCTTGATTCCGGCCAAGTTGATGCCCTCGTCCTGCGACAACTGCTGCACTTGGCGGAGCAGTTCGATGTCGCGGGCCGAGTAGCGCCGGCCGCGCCCGGCCGTGCGGTCCGGGGAGACCAGGCCGAGACGGTCGTACTGGCGCAGCGTCTGCGGGTGCAGACCGGAGAGCTGGGCAGCCACCGAGATGACGTAGACCGGGGTGTCCTCGGTCAGTTCGTACGGGTTGCGTCGACGACCGTCCATTCCCGTCATGCTCCCTTCGCGGCCTGGAACAACTCCGTCCGCGGATCCTCGTCCGCCATCGCCTCGCGATACGCCTCCAGCGCGTCACGAGCCTTCCCCGTCAGGTCCTTCGGAACACTCACCTCGACGGTGACCAGGAGGTCGCCGCGGGTGCCGTCCTTGCGGACCGCGCCCTTGCCCCGGGCCCGCATGGTGCGGCCGTTGGGCGTGCCTTCCGGCAGCTTCAGCGTGACCGGCGGCCCGCCGAGCGTCGGGACCCGGACCTCGCCGCCGAGGGCCGCCTCGGCGTAGGTGACCGGGACGGTGACGGTGAGGTTGTCGCCCCGGCGGCCGAAGACGGGGTGCTCCTTGACGTGCACGACCACGTACAGGTCGCCCGCCGGACCGCCGCGTTCGCCCGGCGTGCCCTTGCCGCGCAGCCGGATGCGCTGCCCGTCGGACACCCCGGCGGGGATACGGACCTGCATCGTCCGCGAGGACTTGGCGCGCCCGGAGCCCTTGCAGACCTCGCAGGGGTCCTCCGCGATCAGACCGCGGCCCTTGCAGTCGGGGCACGGGTCGGTCAGCGAGAACCCGCCGCCCGAACCCCGGGCGACCTGCCCGGTGCCGACGCAGGTCGGGCACACGCGCGGTGTGCCGTTCTTGTCGCCGGTGCCCGAACATGCCTTGCAGGGGGCCTGCGAGGACATCCGCAGCGGGACGGTGGCGCCCTCGATGGCCTCGGTGAAGCTGAGCGTCACCTCGGACTCGATGTCCTGGCCGCGCCGGGGCTGGGTCCGCGTACCGGCGCCCGCACCGCCGCCGGTGCGGTTGAACAGGCCGCCGAACACGTCCCCGAGCCCGCCGCCGAAGCCGCCGGCACCCTGACCGCCGCCCTGGGCGCCGCCTCCGAAGAGGTCGCCCAGGTCGAAGTTGAAGGTGCCGCCGCCCGCGCCCGGCCCCGGGCGGAAGCCGCCGTTGCCGAAGAGGGCGCGGGCCTCGTCGTACTCCTTGCGCTTCTTGGCGTCGCCGAGGACGTCGTTCGCCTCGGAGATCTCCTTGAAGCGCTCCTCCGCCTTGGCGTTGCCCTTGTTGGCGTCCGGGTGGAACTCGCGGGCGAGCTTCCGGTACGCCTTCTTGATCTCGGCCTCGGTGGCGTCCTTGGGGACGCCGAGGACCTTGTAGTAGTCCTTCTCGATGAAGTCCTTGGTGCTCATCCCCGACGTCCCTCCTTCCCGCTTCCCTTGCCTACGTCAGCCCTCGTCCGGGCCACCGCTCTCCTTGTCCTCCGCGGCGTCGGAGCCGTCCTTCGCCTCGGTGCCCTCCTCGGCCGGCTTGACCGTCTGCGCGCCCGGCTGCGGCTCGGCGACGGCCACCCGCGCGGGGCGGATGGTGCGTTCGCCGATCCGGTACCCCGGCTGGAGAATCGCCACGCACGTCGTCTCGGTGACGTCCGGGGCGTAGGAGTGCATCAGGGCCTCGTGGATCGTCGGGTCGAAGGGCTCACCCTCCTTGCCGAACTGCTGGAGGCCCAGCTTGGCCACGGTGCTCTCCAACGACTCCGCGACGGACTTGAAGCCGCCGACGAGTTCGCCGTGCTCCCGCGCGCGGCCGAGGTCGTCGAGCACGGGCAGCAGCTCGGACAGGAGGTTCGCCACGGCGACCTCCTTGACCGCCACCCGGTCCCGCTCCACGCGGCGCCGGTAGTTCTGGTACTCCGCCTGGAGGCGCTGGAGGTCCGCCGTGCGCTCGCCCAGCGCGGTGCGCACCTGGTCCAGCTGGGCCACCAGGCCCGCGTTCTCGCTCGCGTCCCCGGCCGGGGCCGCGGCCTCCTCCGAAGAGGGGGCGGCGACCTTCGGCTCGGCGTCGTCAGGGGTGGCGCCGGAGGGGACGTCGGGCTTCTCCTCGAAACCCGGGGTCTCCTCCGTCACGCGGCACCGTCCTTGCGCTCGTCGTCCACGATCTCGGCGTCGACGACGTCGTCGTCGGCCCTGTCACCGGCCTGGGCGCCCGCGCCGGGAGCCTCGCCGCCGGCGGCCTGCGCGCCCTGGGCGTCGGCGTACATGGCCTGGCCCAGCTTCTGCGAGACGGCGGCGACCTTCTCGGTGGCGGTGCGGATCTCGGCGGTGTCCTCGCCCTTGAGCTTCTCCTTCAGCTCGGCGACGGCGCCCTCGACCTCGGTCTTGATCTCGCCGGGGACCTTGTCCTCGTTGTCCTTGAGGAACTTCTCCGTCTGGTAGACGAGCTGCTCGCCCTGGTTGCGGGACTCGGCGGCCTCGCGGCGGGCGTGGTCCTCCTCCGCGTACTTCTCGGCCTCCTGGCGCATCCGGTCGACCTCGTCCTTCGGCAGCGAGGAGCCGCCGGTGACGGTCATCTTCTGCTCCTTGCCCGTGCCCAGGTCCTTCGCGGTCACGTGCATGATGCCGTTGGCGTCGATGTCGAAGGCGACCTCGATCTGCGGGACGCCCCGGGGCGCCGGCGGCAGACCGGTCAGCTCGAACATCCCGAGCTTCTTGTTGTACGCCGCGATCTCGCGCTCGCCCTGGTAGACCTGGATCTGCACGGAGGGCTGGTTGTCCTCGGCGGTGGTGAAGATCTCCGAACGCTTGGTCGGGATCGTCGTGTTCCGCTCGATGAGCTTGGTCATGATGCCGCCCTTGGTCTCGATACCGAGGGACAGCGGGGTGACGTCGAGGAGCAGGACGTCCTTGACCTCGCCCTTGAGGACACCGGCCTGCAGGGCGGCGCCGATGGCGACGACCTCGTCCGGGTTGACGCCCTTGTTGGCGTCCTTGCCGCCGGTCAGCTCCTTGACGAGCTCGGCGACGGCGGGCATGCGGGTGGAACCGCCGACCAGGACGACGTGGTCGATCTCGGACAGCTGGATGCCGGCGTCCTTGATGACGTTGTGGAACGGCGTCTTGCAGCGCTCCAGCAGGTCGGCCGTCAGCTGCTGGAACTGGGCGCGCGTGAGCTTCTCGTCCAGGTGCAGCGGGCCCTCGGCGGAGGCCGTGATGTAGGGGAGGTTGATCGAGGTCTCGGTGGACGAGGACAGCTCGATCTTCGCCTTCTCGGCGGCCTCGCGCAGGCGCTGGAGCGCCATCTTGTCCTTGGAGAGGTCCACGCCGTGACCCGACTGGAACTGCTTCACCAGGTAGTCGACGACGCGCTGGTCCCAGTCGTCACCACCGAGGTGGTTGTCACCGTTGGTGGCCTTCACCTCGACGACGCCGTCGCCGATCTCCAGCAGCGAGACGTCGAAGGTGCCGCCACCGAGGTCGAAGACCAGGATGATCTGCTCGTCCTTGTCGAGGCCGTACGCGAGGGCGGCGGCCGTCGGCTCGTTGACGATGCGCAGGACGTTGAGGCCCGCGATCTCACCGGCCTCCTTGGTGGCCTGGCGCTCGGCGTCGTTGAAGTACGCCGGGACGGTGATGACCGCGTCGGTCACCTTCTCGCCCAGGTACGCCTCGGCGTCCCGCTTCAGCTTCTGCAGCACGAAGGCGCTGATCTGCTGCGGGTTGAAGTCCTTGCCGTCCAGGTTGATCTTCCAGTCGGTGCCCATGTGGCGCTTGACCGACCGGATGGTCCTGTCGACGTTCGTGACCGCCTGGCGCTTGGCCACCTCGCCGACCAGCACCTCACCGTTCTTGGCGAAGGCGACGACGGACGGCGTGGTCCTGGCACCCTCGGCGTTGGTGATGACGGTGGGCTCGCCGCCCTCCAGAACGCTGACGACGGAGTTAGTCGTGCCCAGGTCGATGCCGACCGCACGTGCCATGGTGATTTCCTCCAGCTGACTTGAGTGGAACAGGCTCAAGTGTGCACGACGCGCACCGCTGGGTCAACAGAGGTGAGCCGAGTCGACTCAACTCTTATCCGCTCCTTACGCGCAACGGCTCGCCGCCCTGGGGTTCCTTGCCGGGACCGGACTGACGAACCGGAAAAATCCCTCCCACGGGCACGGAGGACGCATGGGCCGGCACGCCCTGCGGCGCGGGGATGCCGATCGCCGTCGCGCGCCGGGGCCCTGCCCCGCCCGGGGCGAGGGCGAGGGGTGGGCGGCGAGAAATACCGCCGTACCGGCTCCCCGTACCGCCGTACCGGCTGCCCGTACGGCCGTACCGGCGGCGCCCACGCCCGCCCCCAGGGCCCGCGACCGCCCGCCCCGCCCCGTACACCCGCACCCGCAGCAGCACCGCCACCCCCGCGGCCACCCCGCCCGCCGGCCACAGCAGTGCCGGCCACCCCAGTCGGCCGGTGTGGACGAGGGCGCCCGCCAGGACCGTGGCCAGCGCGGCAGCGGCGAGGGCCGCCGCCGTACCCGGCGGGGTGAGGCCGAGGTGGCGCAGGCGGTGGACGAGGTGGTCCGGGGCGCTGCGCAGCGGAGGACGGCCGGCGAGGCGGCGGGAGAGGAGGACGAGGACCGCGTCCGCGCAGACCACGGCCGTGAGCGCGCCCAGCACCCCGGCCCCGCTCCCCACGCCGTGCCCCGCCCGCGCGGTCACCGCCGCCCCGGCGAGCAGGAACCCCGCGAACAGCGACCCGCACGCGCCGAGCGCGATTCGCGCCGGATGCCAGTTGTGCAGCAGGAACCCGGTCAGTGCGGCGGCCAGCGCGAGCAGCAGCACCGCCACCCCGTCCCGCAGTTCCGCCGCCGCGCAGGCGCCGACCCCGAAGGCGGTCACGACACCCACCGCGCCGGCCGTTCCGTCGGCGCGGTCGAGGCCCTGGAAGGCGACGGCCACCAGCGCGACCCACAGCGCCGCGAGCGCCCCGGCCCACGGTCCGGTCTCGCCGTACGGCACCACGCAGGCCGCCGCCACCGCCGTACCGGCGAGCCGCCACCGGCGCCGCAGCCGCCAGGCGTCGGCGGCCAGCCCCAGCGTGCCGACCGCCACCCCGGCCGCGAGCAGCCGCCCGGCCCCCGCGCCGAGCGGGACGGCGCCGGTCCACTCACCCGTCCAGGTGACCAGCGCGGTCGCGAGGACGACGGCGGCGCCCCCGAGCAGCGGGACGGGCCGCCGCCGGCGCCGGTCGACGAGACCGAGCCGCAGGGCGGGCCCGCGCAGCGACGCGGCGAGGAAGGCGGCGAGGAGGAAGGAGGCAGTGGCGGCGACGGTCCCGTAGAGCACGGGTCCAAGGTAGGCCGAATATCATGCTTTCCTATGACTTGCACGCCCTGTCCGGCGTGGCGTCGCCCCCCGGCGCCCGGGGGAGGGCTCAGGGTTGCCTCAGTCACGCTCAGGGTCGCCTCAGCGACGCAGATCACCGCACGTCCGACTACAGTGCGGCACAGGATGGGGGTAGTCTCGAACAGACTCATTAAGTTACCGCTTAGTAATTTGCAGTACCGACCCCTCGCAACCTCGCAGGCCCGAGGAGCCCCCAAATGCAACTCGCCGCGATCATCGTGTCGCTGGTCCTGATCGTGGTCGGCGTCGCACTGTTCGGCCGCGCCGTCCTCCAGATCGTCACCTACATGCGGCTGGGCCAGCCGGTACCGGCCGGACTGCGGACCAACGACCCCGTGGCCCGTACCGTCACCGTGGTCAGGGAGTTCCTCGGCCACACCCGGATGAACCGCTGGGGCATCGTCGGGGTGGCGCACTGGTTCGTGGCGGTGGGCTTCTTCTCCCTGCTGCTGACGATCGTCAACGCGATCGGCCAGCTCTTCCAGGCCGACTGGATCCTGCCGGTCATCGGCGACTGGGCGCCGTACAACGTCTTCGTCGAGTTCATCGGCACAATGACCGTCCTCGGCATCCTCGTGCTGATCGTGATCCGCCAGCTGAGCAAGCCGAACAAGCCGGGCCGCAAGTCCCGCTTCGCCGGCTCCAACTTCGGCCAGGCGTACTTCGTCGAGGCCGTCATCCTCGTCGTCGGCGTCTGCATCTTCATGCTGCACGCCCTCGAAGGCGCCCTGCACCACGCCGACGGCTACGAGGCGTCGTTCTTCATCTCGTACCCGGTCGTCTCCGCGCTCGGAGACCTGGACGTGAACACACTCCAGAACCTCGTCTACCTCTTCGCCGGCGTGAAGATCGCGGCCTCCTTCATCTGGATGATCACGGTCGCCCTGAAGACCGACATGGGCGTCGCCTGGCACCGCTTCCTCGCCTTCCCGAACATCTGGTTCAAGCGCGACGCGCAGGGCGGCACCTCGCTGGGCGCGCTGCTGCCGATGACGTCCGGCGGCGAGCCGATCGACTTCACCGACCCGGGCGACGACGACGTCTTCGGCGTCTCGCAGGTCGAGCAGTTCTCCTGGAAGGGCCTGCTGGACTTCTCCACCTGCACCGAGTGCGGCCGCTGCCAGTCGCAGTGCCCCGCGTGGAACACCGGCAAGCCGCTCTCCCCCAAGCTCCTGATCATGTCCCTGCGCGACCACGCGCACGCCAAGGCCCCCTACCTGCTGGCCGGCGGCGGCAAGACGATGGAGGGCGAGGAGAAGGCGAGCGAGGAGCAGCTCGCCGGTGTCCCGGCCGCGGCCCTGGCGGAGGCCGAGCGCCCGCTGATCGGCACCCGCGAGGAGAACGGCGTCATCGACCCGGACGTCCTGTGGTCCTGCACCACCTGCGGCGCCTGCGTCGAGCAGTGCCCGGTCGACATCGAGCACGTCGACCACATCGTCGACATGCGCCGCTACCAGGTCATGATCGAGTCGGCGTTCCCGTCCGAGGCGGGCACGATGCTCAAGAACCTGGAGAAGAAGGGCAACCCCTGGGGCCTGGCGAAGAAGCAGCGCCTGGAGTGGCTCAAGGAGGTCGACTTCGAGGTCCCGGTCGTCGGCAAGGACATCGAGGACCTCACCGAGGTCGAGTACCTGTACTGGGTCGGCTGCGCCGGCGCCCTGGAGGACCGCGCCAAGAAGACCACCAAGGCCTTCGCCGAGCTGCTCCACATCGCGGGCGTCACGTTCGCCATCATGGGCGGCGACGAGAAGTGCACCGGTGACTCCGCCCGCCGCCTCGGCAACGAGCCCCTGTTCCAGGAGCTCGGCATGGAGAACGTCATGTCCCTCAACGTCGCGTTCGGCGAGGAGATGGACGAGGACGGCAAGGTGCTGCCCGAGTCGGCGAAGCCCAGGTCGGCGAAGAAGATCGTCGCCACCTGCCCGCACTGCCTCAACACGCTCGGCAACGAGTACCCGCAGCTCGGCGGCGACTACGAGGTCATCCACCACACCCAGCTGCTCCAGCACCTCGTGGACGAGGGCAAGCTGCTCCCGGTGACGCCGGTCGAGGGCATCATCACGTACCACGACCCGTGCTACCTGGGCCGCCACAACAAGATCTACACCCCGCCGCGCGAGATCATCGCCGCCGTCCCGGGCGTCCGGAACGAGGAGATGCACCGCCACAAGGAGCGCGGCTTCTGCTGCGGCGCCGGCGGCGCGCGGATGTGGATGGAGGAGCGGATCGGCAAGCGCATCAACAACGAGCGCGTCGACGAGGCCCTGTCCGTCAACCCGGACATCGTCTCCACCGCCTGCCCCTTCTGCCTCGTCATGCTCACCGACTCCGTCAACGGCAAGAAGAACGACGGCACCGCCAAGGAGTCCATCCAGGTCGTGGACGTCGCCCAGCTCCTCCTCGACTCCGTCAGGACCCCGGCCGACCCGGCGGGCGAACCGGAGACGGAGAGCGAGCCGACGCCGGAGCCGGTGAAGTAACCGCCTTCACGGCGCCGCAGGACCGACACCCCCGGGTTCCGTCAGGGCCCGGGGGTGTCGCCGTATGTCGAACACGTGCATGATTGCCGGGCATTGTCATGGACGTTGCCAGTGAGGCGGCCGAGTACGGGTGGTGGGGTGAAGGGTGCGCAGGCGAACGGCGCGCAGGCGAAGAAGGACCCTGACCGGGGCGACGGCCGCCGGCTGCGCGCTGCTGCTCGCCGCCTGCGGCCACGGCCCGGCCCCCGACGACGCGAGGACCACCCCCGTACGGGCCGCCCAGGCCCCGGGCACGCCCCTGCTCCCCGTCCCGCGCGGCAAGGGCAGCGAGATCCCCGACGACTTCAACGGCGACGGCCACCGCGACCTGGTCCTCGACCACTTGGTCACGGCGGAGGACCACGCCGACGACGCGGGCATCGGCGTCGTGTACGGCTCGCCGCGCGGACTCGTCCCGGGCACCCGGCAGTTGCTGACGCCGGAGCAGCACGCGGCCCCCACGGACGGGCGGTCGCCGGCCGTCTTCGAGGCGGAGGCGAGCTGCGACCTCGACGGCGACGGCTTCACCGACCTGATCGTCACCACCGACCCGCCCTACGACGGCCAAGGCCGCCCGCCGGTCCCGCTCCAGCTCCTCTTCGGCTCCCCGTCGGGCCTCGCCGGCCGCGCGGTCCGGCTGACCGTCCCCGACAAGGCCCGTTACGGCAACGACTGGCCCGAGCGCCCGGTCTGCGGCGACTTCGACGGCGACGGCGCCGAGGACCTGGTCGTCCACGCCTCGGCCGGCCGCCTCAGCTATCTGCGCGGGCCCTTCACCCGTAAGGGCGCCCCGCACGCCGCCGGGGCGCCCCTCCCCTCGCCGGGCGAGGCACCGACCGGCCCGGCCGCCGACGTGAACCGCGACGGATACGACGACCTGATCGTCCGCGCCTCCCCGGACACCGGCCCCGCCACCCTGGTCCTGGGCGGCCCCGACGGCCCCACCGGCACCGGCGTCACCCTTCCCGCCGGCGCCGACATCGCCCTCGGCGCCTTCGGCAGGGGCAAGGCGCTGGACGCGGCGGTGGGCTCGCCGGGCGGCACGGCCCTGCGCTACGACCTCCCCGCCTCCCGGCGCGGCAGCCTCGACGCCCCCGGCTCGGCGCTGGACGCCGCCGACTTCGACGGGGACGGCGACGACGACCTGGTCGCCGGCGGCTCGGGCATCCGCGTGTTCGGGGGCGGTGGGCCGGGTCCGACGACGCGGGGCGCGGTGACGGTGACGCCCGCGGGGACGGGCACGACGGACGTCCTCTCCGTCGGCGACTTCGACGGCGACGGGCGCGCGGACCTGGCGCTGCGGACGTACCGGGGCGACACGGAGGACCGGGTGGAGATCCACCCGGGGGTGGTGAAGGGGCTGGTGTCGGCACAGGCAGCGGTGACGTTCTCGACGGCGGAGTTCCTGACACGGTGAGGGGGCGTGCGGTCCCGTAGGGGACGGGGGGTGCCCCGCGGGGCAGGCCCAGGGCGGGCTCTGGGCGGACTCAGGGCGGGCTCGGGGAACACCCGTACGGGATGTCACAGCTCGGCCGCAAAGCCCACCCCGGACAGCCGGGCCCGGCACGTCACTCTCCGGGACCAGGTACGTTCGAAGGCGTGGCTGGATTCAGGAACGGACGCCGCCGGAACGACGGCGCTCCGCACGCGCGACCGCAACACCCACCGTACGGACAGCAGGCGCCCCAGGGACCGTCGTACGGCGGTCCCGCGACGCCCCAGCAGCCGTACCCGCAGCAGCAGTACGGGGGTGGCGCCCCCGCGCCCGGTGGCGCCCCGTGGCCGCAGGCGAACGGGGGTGGACACGGAGGTGGGCCCGGAGGCGGCCACGGCGAGCCGGAGTACTTCGGCGACGGCCACCATCCGGGCGGCCCGCACGGCGGCCACGCCCAGCAGCCCCCGTACGACCCGTACGCCGCCAACAACCCGGGCCACACGCAGGCGTTCACGGTCGGGGAGGACCCCTACACCCAGGGCGACACCTACCGCGCCGGCTCCGCCCCGCCGCCCGGCCCGATCGGCCCCCGCCTGCACTGGAAGGACCTGCTGAGAGGCGTCGTCCTCGCCCCCGACCAGACCTTCCTCCAGATGCGCGACTACGCGATGTGGGCGCCCGCGCTCATCGTGACGTTCCTCTACGGCCTGCTCGCGGTCTTCGGCTTCGACGGCGCCCGCGAGGAGGCCATCAACGCCACCCTTTCCAACGCGGTCCCGATCGTGCTGATCACGGCGGTGGCGATGGTGCTGAGCGCGTTCGTCCTGGGCGTGGTCACCCACACCCTGGCCCGCCAGCTCGGCGGCGACGGCGCCTGGCAGCCGACGGTCGGCCTCTCCATGCTGATCATGTCCCTCACGGACGCCCCCCGCCTGGTCGTCGCCCTCTTCGCCGGCGGCGACGCCCCCTTCGTCCAGATCCTCGGCTGGGCCACCTGGATAGCGGCGGGCGCCCTCCTCACCCTGATGGTGAGCCGCTCCCACGACCTCCCGTGGCCGAAGGCGCTGGGCGCGTCGGCCATCCAGCTGATCGCGCTCCTGTCGATCGTGAAGCTGGGCACGTTCTGATCCTGCCGCGCTGCTCAGACGCACACGAGGAAGGGCCCCCGGCACGCCGGGGGCCCTGGTCTGCTCCTTGTACTCCCCGTCAGGCGTCCAGCACCTGCCCCGCCCGCTTCACCACCGGCGGCTGAACGCTCCACGGGAAATTGATCCACTCATCGGTCCGCTTCCACACGTACTCGCACTGGACGAGGGAGTGGGGCTTCTCGTAGATCACGGCGCTGCGGACCTCGGCGACGGTGTCGAGGCAGAAGTCGCGCACGAGCTTGAGCGTCTTGCCGGTGTCGGCGACGTCGTCCGTGATCAGGACCTTCTTCGCGGAGAAGTCGATGACGTTCGGGACGGGCGCGAGCATGACGGGCATCTCGAGCGTGGTCCCGACCCCCGTGTAGAACTCGACGTTCACGAGATGGATGTTCTTGCAGTCGAGCGCGTAAGCGAGCCCACCGGCGACGAAGACACCACCGCGGGCGATCGACAGCACTATGTCCGGCTCGTACCCGTCGTCGGCGATGGTCTGCGCCAGTTCGCGCACGGCGGTGCCGAATTGTTCGTAGGTCAGGTTCTCCAGGACGTCACTCATGCGCGCGTCCTGCTCATACCTGGGTCCGATGGAAGTTGAGGAAGGACCGGGAGGCGGTCGGCCCCCGCTGGCCCTGGTAACGGGACCCGTAGCGCTCGCTCCCGTAGGGGTGCTCGGCCGGCGAGGTGAGCCGGAAGAGGCACAGCTGCCCGATCTTCATCCCGGGCCACAGCTTGATGGGCAGGGTCGCGAGATTGCTCAGCTCAAGGGTGACGTGCCCGGAGAACCCGGGGTCGATGAAGCCGGCGGTGGAGTGCGTGACGAGCCCGAGGCGCCCGAGGGAACTCTTCCCCTCCAGCCGCGAGGCGAGATCATCGGGCAGCGAGACGACCTCGTACGTGCTGGCCAGCACGAACTCGCCAGGGTGCAGGATGAACGGCTCGTCCCCGTCCGGCTCGACGAGCCGGGTCAGATCGACCTGCTCGACGGAGGGGTCGATGTGCGGGTACCGGTGATTCTCGAACACCCGGAAATAGCGGTCGAGACGCACGTCGATACTCGACGGCTGCACCATGGAGTCGTCGAAGGGATCGATGCGGACGCGCCCGGAGTCGATCTCGGCCCGGATGTCCTTGTCTGAGAGAAGCACGCACCGAGGATACGCAAGGCGCGCGGAGCGGCGAAAACCCGCCACCACCGCGCGCCCGACCCGTACTGCTGACTGTCTGCCGACTGCCTGCTGCCGACTACCCCGCTGCCGCTGCCGGCCACTGCTCGACGGCGTCCACCGGCACGGCACTCCGCAGCCGCGCACACCGCGGACATCGGACGAGCCGGCCGGGGCCGAGTCGCTCGGCCTGCTGCATCGGGAACGAGGCGGCGGTGAACACGTGCCCATCGGCACAGCGGAGGACGGTGCGCTCCATCAAGTCCTTCAAGTCCCTTCCCCAAGAGCCGCGTCTGGCTGTCTACCCTGACGACAAACGCCAACATACGGGATCAAAGAGACGACTCTCCAGGCGGCACTCCGCCCGCTCACACACCCTCGCGAAGGCCCTACCGTACGCCCCAACTCCGTACCCCGCAGCGGCATCCCATCCCCGCCCATCCCCGCGAACGACCACCGGCCCCACGGCGCGAACACCGGGGGCCGGCGATGGGGTAGAGTGACGGAGCGTCCAGTCACCGACCTCGGTCGGCGTCTCACGCGGGTGTAGTTTAATGGTAGAACATCAGCTTCCCAAGCTGAGAGCGCGAGTTCGATTCTCGTCACCCGCTCCACGAAGAAGGCCCAGGTCAGAGACCCGGGCCTTTTTGCTGTGCTCTTCGGTCACTCGCCGCGTGCCAGATTCGTGCCAGAAGGCCTGTCGGGCTGCTTCTCCCTGGCAGCGGCCCGCGCCTTCCGCACGGTGGCATCCAGTCCGGCGGCGACGTCCGCTTGCCGCTCGTCGTCGGAGTGCTGATAGATCAGCGCCGCCTTCTCCGAGGACTGCCCGGCACGGACCATGGTGTCTTTGAGTGTGGCCCCGGAGCGCGTGGACAGGGTGTGTCCCGTGTGCCGGAGATCGTAGAAGCGGAAGCCCTCTGGCATGCCGACGGTCTCGCGCGCCTTCCGCCACTTCCGCCCGAAGGTGCTGCGCCGGAAGGGAGCACCCTTCTCCCCGACGAAGATCAACCCGTCCGGGCCCGGCTCGGCGTAGCTCTCCAGGTGCCAGCGGAGTTCCCGGCGAAGGAACGCGGGAAGAATCACAGTCCGGGTGCCCGCCTCGGACTTGGTGTCGCCCTGGACGCGTCGCCCGTTCATCCGCTCCGGCTCGGCGAGGCGGACGCGGACGCGGAGGTTGTCGAGGTCGACGTCTCGGCGCCGGAGGCCGGCCAGCTCTTCCGGCCGCATCGGACCGTACGCGCCGAGGTAGACCATGAGTCGCCACCGCATGCCTACGGCTTCGGCGAGGGCATCGACCTGGGCAACGGTCGCGATGCGCCGCTCAGCCGCCTTCTCCTTGCCGGCACCCTTGATCCGGCAGGGATTGCGCGCGATCAGCTCATCATCCACGGCCGTTTCCATGATGGCCTTGAGGAGTCGGTACGCCTTGGCCGTCATGGTCTTGGCGTTCGTGGTCCGCAGCCGATCGGCCCGCCATTCGCGGACACGCGGCGCGGTGATCTCGTCCAAGTCCGACTCGGCGAAGGCGAACAGGTGCTTGTCGAGGAGGTAGCAGTACAGGTCTCGGGTGAGCGGCGCGAGTTCCCGTTCGTCGACCCACTTGTCGGCGTAAGCCTGGAAGCTCACCGCGCCTGCCTCGGGGTCGCGCCACTCGCCCCGGCGGATCTCTGTCTGTCGTTCGGCAAGCCAGTCGTCGGCATCCGCTTTCGTCTCGAAGGTGACGGGAGCCGGACGCATCACGCCGTCAGGGCCCGGATACCGCGCCTGGTAACGGCCGGACGGAAGCCGTCTGATCGCGCCGAAACGGCGGCGCCTGCCCTTGCTGTTGGCCATCAGGCAACAACCCTCCCGAAGCGAGACCGAGGCCGCCTCAGCGGCTCCACAGTGCGGGAGGCGATGTAGTCACGGAGGGCGCTCTCCGGGATACGGACGTGTCGTCCGACCTTGACGTACCGGATGCGCCGCTCCTCGATGAGCCGCCGGGGGAAGCGGACGGTCGTGCCCAGCAGCTCAGCCACCTGGTTCACGGTGAGCAGTCCGTCCATGGTCACCACTCCCCCTCGGCTGCGGCTTGGTCGCGCAAGGCATCGCGGGCGGTCTCGCGGTTGAGCCGGATGTCCCGGGCGATGGTGGCGGCGAGGACGGACTCACCGGGAGTGTGGCCGTGGCCGGCGTACTGCCAGTCCGCCAGGACGAGGACGGTGTCCGGCTCGCGGTCGTCCAGGCCGAGGGCCCCGGTGTCCTGCGCGGCGCGGTAGTCGGCGCGTGCCTGGCGGAGGGCGCCGAGGGTGGTGGAGTGGTGGCGGGACTTCGAGGAGAAGTGGCCGCGGAAGCCGAGCATGTGTGCCCATGCCCAGAGGCGTCGGTCCGGATACAGCGGGTCGAGGTCGCGGCATGCGGTGATGAGGCGGCGCGTGTGGTCGGGCACGCCGCGGCGGTCGAGCTCGGCAAGCTCCCCGATGCGGCGGTCGAGGGTGCCGGTGTTCTCCGCGGCCTTGGTGGAGTACTTGGCGACGTACGAGGCGACGGCCTGTTCGGTGATGTCGGAGCCGTCCCCGAACGCCTTCACCGGCCGGACGTCGAGCTGTGCGCCCCAGCGGAAGGACCGGGCCGGTTGGTCCCCGGCGGCCGGTACCGAGACCGACGTGTAGGAGTGTGCGGCAGCCGCACCGATCGCGTCGGTGAGGACACCGACCGTGGCCCACGCGGGCGGCGGTGTTCCAGGGCCCTCCGGTCCGTCGAGGCGGATCACCGCATGGAAGTGCAGGGCGCCCCGCTTCTGGAACTCGGCGACCTTGCCGTACGAGAGTCGGACGTGATCGGCGAGTTCCCGGCGGGGAAGGCCGGCGCGGGCGGCGAGTTCGCGGCGGAGCCGGGTGGTGAAGCGCTGCCAGAGCTGCCCGGCGTGGTTGTTGAAGAGGACGGCGCCCGCGTAGTCGTACGTCGCCGGGTCGAGGGCGGTGCCCAGTTCGGGTGCGTCCGAGGAGTGGCGGGTGCCGCAGCGGCAGACGCCGTGATCGGGCCGGTTGTGGACCGGGCCGAACGAGGGTGCGGTGAGGGTGGCGAAGACGCGCGGGTGATCGCGGACGGTGGCGGGGATGTCGCGGCGGTCGTCACCGGCGAGGCCCGCGCGGATGAGGTGATAGGTGTCGCCCGCGTAGGTCCAGGCGCACGACGGGCAGCGGGAGGCGCGGGGTTGCCGCAGGCGACGCGGAGCCGTCCGCTGGGCTCGTCGGCGGTGGTGTAGTGATGCAGGGTTTCGCCGGTGGTCTTGTCCTTGTGGAGGGTCCAGCCGGTCAGGTGGATGGGGTCGGAGCAGCCGCCGGTACGGCGGATCTGGTCCTCCCAGCGGGTGTAGTCGGAGGCCGATGCCACCCGCAGCAGGTCACCGAGGACGACTGGGTCGAGCAGAGGCTCAGGCGCGAGTGAGGCGCGATGCGCCATGCTGGGTGCTTCTTCCGGTTGTGAGATCGGAGAGGGGACGGCTCCCGGGCGGCGGATGCTTGGCGGTATCGAGGCCGCCCGGGGGCCGGTCAGCGACGCTTGGCGTCGGTGTTGACAAGCGAGCGGATCACCAGGGCGCAGACGGCGACCGAGGCGCCGGTGATGGCGACGGCCAGGAGCAGGGAGACCAGGACAGCGCCGACGACCAGGACGACGGCGGTGCCGCCGCCGACGAGGGTGAGCGCGGTGCCGGGGGTGAGCTGCACCGTGGGCCGAGTCGAGGCCGGGACGGTGGCCGGCGAGGTGGAGGCGCCGGGGCTGATCGTGGTCGGCTCGACGACGACGGGCGGGGTGACTGTGCCGGTGGGGTGGGGCATGGTCGGGAGCTTGGGCCGGAACATAAGCGGATCTCCTTACTTGACGGCGGTGTCGATGAGCGGGGCGAACACGCTGTCGGCGAGGAGGAAGCCGCCGAGGAGGAGCACGGCGATCAGCCACCAGGGCGGGCGGACGAGCTTGACGCCGAGCCAGCCGACGACGATCAGGGCGAGCCAGAGCGGGACGTCCATGACGGTGTCCTCCTAGCGGACGCGGCAGCGGTGGGTACGGGCGGCGAGCTGGGCGGCGGAGCGGGTGGAGTAGTCGGCGGACCAGCCGCAGTCGTCCGAGCTGCACACGGCGGCGTGCTTGGTGGTGCCGTTGCGGTCGCGGTGGGTGCCGATCTGCACGGGGCCGATGCTCATCACGGAGTGGAAGAAGTCGCGGGCGGGCATGTCAGTCGGTCTCCGTTCGGGTCGGGGCCGGGTTGGGGAAGGTGGCGCGGATCGCGGCGGCGGTGGCCGGGTCGGCGGTGAGACGGGCGGCCTCCTCGGCGAGCAGGTGGGCGAGGTAGGGCCGGTTCGCGGCGGTCATCTCGCGGGCGGCGTCGAGGTGGTCGGCGACGGTCAGGTTGTTCGGGTTACCGAGCACGGCGTATCTCCTCTCGGATCAGATGAGTTGGGCGGCGATCGCGTCGGCCAGGTGCGACGGGACGCCGAGGCGGACGCGCAGGGTGTCGACGTCGATGCGTGCCCCGGTCCGTTCTTCGTGGTCGGCGGCGACCTTGCGGGCGTGGTCGACCAGCGCGGCCGGGACGGCAACGGCCAGCGGCGCAGGAGCGGGGTGGACCGGCGGGAGGGACGGAGCAACCTCGGCGGAGTCGACCGGAGCCGGTTCCGGCTCGACGGCGGCGACCGGTTCGGGCTCCACCTCGGCCACGGGGCCCGGGGCCGGCGAAGCCGAGGCGTGCCCTGCGGACGAGTGGGCGAGGAGAGTGCCGCCCATGAAGGCGAGGGCAGGCCAGGCGGCGACGAGGATGCACAGCCAGGCCGGTACGTCGTCCAGGTCGAGGAGTCCGGCGGTGGCGACGTTCGCGCCGAGCGAGGCGACGAGGGCGATCAGGAACCAGCACCAGGCCAGCCGGGACGGCCCGTCCGTACGCAGCCGTCGCCAGGCGGCGACGAGGAGCAGGTCTACGGAGACCGGATAGGCCCAGGCTTTCCAGCCGTCCTGTCCAGCGGCGGCGGCGAGGTCATGGAGGTGGGCGAAGGACAGTGCCCCGGCGATGACGGCCTGAACGAGCACGGCGTCCACGCGGAGGGCGGAGCGGGTCATGCGGCTCCTCCTGTGATCGGGCATGGCGGGGGTAGGGACCCGACGCGAAGGGCGGTCGCGCCGACCGTGGGGTGTGGGGGTCAGGCGGTGGCGGGGGCTGTCTTGGACAGCGGCACACGGGCCGAGGGCAGCGCAGCGACCGCAGGCTGGAACGCGGCCAGGGCCGGGAGATCCGGGGTGCGGTCGGCATACTTGTTGCAGATGTTCACGGCGTGCCGCAGCGAGGTGTGCGGGGCACGGATGCGGTGCCAACCGCCGGTGGAGTCCCCGGCGATGGCGAGCCCACGCGTCTCGGCGGGAATCTGGATCGCGGCCAGGACAGCATCCGGGGCGATGTCACCGAAGGCCATGTTCGCCGAGGTCTCGTCGTTGATGCGGTGGGCGGTCCGACCGGTGAGCTGGGCGCGCAGCATCGTGATGCCCTTGCCGAGTTCGGAGCCGAAGCGCTGCCCGCAGATCTCCAGATAGATGCCGGCCGCGCGGCCGAGCTGGGCGAGGCGGACCAGTGCGGTGATGATCCGGTCCCGCCGCTTCTCCTCCTCCTTGCTCGCGAAGAGAGCGAGTTCGGCGACCTCATCGACCAGGACCACGACCGGCACCGGCCGCAGGTCTTCGGGCAGGTCCCAGATGTCGGCGGCGATCTCCGCATCCGGCACGGCGACGCTGACGCGCTGTTCGGCCCGGATGAGCTGATACACGTCCCCCATGTGGGAGACCAGCGTCTCCAGCAGTTCCAGCGCGGTGTCAGGGTTGTCGGCGAGCGCGGAGAACCGGCGCGCCAAGGGGAAGAGTTCGACTCCTTGCTTGCAGTCGATGCCGACCAGGGCGACGCGTTGCGGCGCGAGCCCGGCGACGAGGTTGCGCTGATAGACCGACTTACCGGACTCCGTAGCACCGAGCGTCAGACCGTGCGGGACTGCCCGGTAGTCGCGGTAGTGGACCGAGCCGTCCTCCCGCAGCGCCACCGGGACCCGCATCGGGCGGGCTTCGGTCTTGGCAGGCATCTGCACCCGCTTGAGCACGTCATAGCCGGTCATCCGGATCTCAACCACGCCCGAGCGCAGCTCACGGGAAGTGACGCCGTACATCCCGAAGGAGTGACGCAACCGGTCCGAGGCGGCAGCGACGTCGAAGGCGTCCTGTCCGGGCCGGAGCTTGAGCCGCAGGACCAGTCCGGTACGGGTGGGACGCAGCCGCAAGATGCGCGGTGCCCGGGACTCCGGAGCCGGGCGGTTAGTCATCCGGGCCAATGTCAGACGCCAGCGCGAGGGCGGGACCGTCAGGCCGCAGGCGTCCATGACCGAGGCGTACCGGACCAGGACCCGCAGGACCGCGAGGGTGACCCCGAAGGTCAGCCAGTACCAGGCGGGGCGCCGCCACCGCAGGAGACCCGCAGCGGCGACGACCACCAGCAGTAAGACCGTCGGCCACGTCATGACTCAGGCCGCCTTCGAGGCCGAGTCGACGTCGACCAGCGAGGTGACGGCAACCGCGCGGAAGGCGATCCCGTGCCGCTTCTGGCCGTTGAACTCGTTCTCCCACGGCCGCGCGACCAGGCCGGTGAGCGCGACCGGGGTACCCATGGCCAGCTCACCGGAGAAACCAGTCTCCGGAACGGTGATGGACAGGATCTCCACCTCGTCGTTGGCCGCGAACATTACGTCGACCGTCATCAGCTTGACGCCGGTCTCGGCGTCGGTGGCGATCTCCCCGGTGCGGCGATCACGGACCTTGGGCTGCGGGGCCTTGGCGACCATCACGGTGGCACCGGACGTCTCCACGGGAATCTGACGCACAGCAGACCACTCCTCTACAGATGTCGAACTCCATCACTCATGTATATGAGTGATGGCAAGAAGAGTGCCCGACTCCTGTATATGAGTCAACCCGCCGCGGCTACGAAGTCACGACGGGTTGCGGGGAGTTGAGCTGGTGTCAGTCGGCAGCGGGGATCCGGTACTCGAAAACGAACTGGTCAGCGGCCATGAGCGTGTCGCAGACCTCGACCACGAGGCCAGCCGTCGTGCGAGCCTCACGGACCAGGTGAACCACCGGCGCGCCAGGGCTGAGCGCTAGCTCGGACGCCTCCACCTTGGAGGCCGGCCGCGCTTGCAGCGTCTCGACGAACTCGGCGAACTCATGCCCGTGGTCTTCGAGGCGGGCGTAGATGCCACCGCCGCCGGGGTTCTCGGCGAACAGCTCCGGAATCTCCTTGACGACGTCCCACGGGAGATAGGAAGAGGCGGTCTCGACCGGGGTGCCGTTGCGGAAGTAGAGACGCCGGCGCGCGAGCACCTGAGTGCCGGCGGGAACGCCGAGCCGCCGGGCAGCATCCTCGGGAGCCTCCATAGGGCCGATGTAGAGGACGCTCACCTTCGCCGTGGCACCGGATTGCGCCGATTCCGCAAGATACGCAGCCTTGCCACCCTGCCGGAGGGACCGCCGGAACCGATCCGAGGAGCGGTGCCGCACCGGCGGCCGGTCCTTCACGATCGAGCCCTTGCCGTGCCGAGTCTCGACAAGCCCGCTCGCCCGTACTTCGACCATGGCCTTACGGATCGTGCCGCCCGAGACGCCGTACCGCTCTACCAACTCCGACTCACTCGGCACCATGTCACCGGGCTTGAGCACGCCGGCCCGGATCTGCCGCACGATCTCATCGGCGATCTGCACGTACCGAGGCCCCGACCTGCCCCCCTCTACCGCAGTTCCCATAGCCGTTCTCCGCCTCCTATGCTCCTGTACATGAGTCAATCACAGGAAGCAACGCCCTCACCCCTGCACTCCGTATCCGTCGCCGGAGTCGTGGTGCGCGAGGACGGGCGCCTCCTGGCCATCCGCCGAGCCGACAACGGCACATGGGAGCTCCCCGGCGGAGTACTCGAACTCGACGAGACCCCCGAGGCCGGCGTAGCCCGCGAGGTCCTGGAGGAGACCGGCATCCACGTCGAGGTGGACGAACTCACCGGCGTCTACAAAAACACGACCCGAGGCATCGTGGCCCTGGTCTTCCGCTGCAAGCCCTCCGGCGGCACCGAACGCACCTCTGCCGAGTCGACAGCCGTCTCCTGGCTCACACCCGACGAGGTCAGCGAGCGCATGGCCGAGGTCTACGCGATCAGGCTCTTGGACGCCTTGGACGGCAACGGCCCCCACGTACGGAGCCACGACGGCAAGCAGCTCATCCCAGCGGGATAAAACTTTCCCTACTTCATCAAGGCCCGCGCACGGCGCGGGCGCGCGCCGCCTTGTCGGCGGGGCCGCCGCCCTGTCTTCGCCAGCGGCGGCCCCGCCCGGCGGCGCGCTGCGTGCAAGCGGGCAAGGGCGAGACGTCATCCGCGGCCACAAGATGATGCCTCCGGCAGGGGATCGGCCGGCACCGGGATGGAGGGGACGCCGTTGCCGACCGCGGGCCCGTAGGGGCGTGCGCAGGGTGCTCCCCTCCCGCCCACCGTCGACCCAGGCAGAGCCGAGCAGACGCGGCCCAGGGCGTCCAGGTCGTTCGTACAGTGGCGCGCTCCACCTGGACGCCCTGGACCACGCCCGCTCCACGGTGTGTGGGTCGACGGCGGACGGGATGGGAGCTGGGGTGAGTGGTGGGTGATTCTGGGTGGCCTGTGCTGCGCGGAAGCTTACGGGGCCATGATCACTTGCCCATGGCAGCTCCCGCCCAAAGCCGCTCCGCCGACCGAGTGGGCGCCTAGACCTTCCGTCTGGCCAGGCAGGGGGTGACTGGCCGGGCCAGTTCCACAGCGTCGGAGTCTCGTCTTGTCCTTACCATGAGCGTCTCGCGCCCCCACCCATCCCCTCGGCTCACTCGAGGCACCTCCGCCGTCGCGCACCCGCTGGTTGGGCCCAGAGAAGATGAAGCGAGGGCTGCGGTCGGCCGTCGGGCCGGCGAAATACCTGCGGCCCGACACTACGTCTCTAGGATCGGCTACCTTGCGTAGATCCACCCTGCTTCAGGTCAGGTGTGTTGCCCCGCCCGCCGGCGTCCTAGGCGAAGTATCAGCCATGGCACTCGTTCGTCCGGCGGATGGCGGGCAGGACAGACGCGACGTCCGCTGACAGGGATCACGCCGGTGATCCACCAGGCACTCGCATCAACGACGTGTCACTTCAACCGAGAGGTGAGTCCTGCAGGTTGCTTCCAGGAGTAGATCAAGACCAGCTAGCCTATAGCATGAGGATGCTGTGCGACTCGGAAGACCATGACGGCGCCTGGAGTCTCCATCAGCCAGTACTACACCATGGAGAACAATGACTCTCGATGTCGCGGCGGGCACACAGCTACGGATCCCGGACCCGGACTATTTCACAGACCTCTCGACTCTTCCTGCAGCACGGGCTTCGCTGATTGAGAAGTGGTTCCCAGCTCGGGAACTCTCCCAGTTGATTGCTAAGGATCGGCGCGTGCGGGACCCGGCTTACGCCGCTCACCGCTGGTGGGCTCGTCGACCGCCAGCTCTCCTTCGAGCCCTTCTCCTGGCCACTGCTCTTCCCGCGGACATAAGTGCGCAGGAGTTCTGGGACAGGTACGCGTCTGAAGAACATCACCTTGCCGGTTTGACCGTCTACGACCCTTTCATGGGTGGCGGCTCGACCCTCGTCGAAGCCCAACGCTTGGGCGCATCCGTCATGGGGTCCGACGTGGACCCTATGTCCGTACGAATTGTACGGTCAGAGCTTACGCCAGTTGACGGCAAGGAACTCCGGTCGCACGGCCAGCGTCTCCTACGTCATCTCCGCACAAACTTGTCCTGGCTTTATCCGACAGAACCTCACGGCGAGCCCCTGCATTATTTCTCGATCGCCCAAGTTCAGTGCCCAGCGTGCGAAGAGTTCGGTCCGCTCTACCGAAATCTGATCTTGGTTCGAGACCCCAAAAAGGTGGGAGCCGTCGTTCGCGATCACGCGCTCACGGTGTTCTGTCCACACTGCTGGAAGTTGCATTACCTCGACTCGACGGAACGGAAGGAGATCATTTGTTGCGGTAAGCGATCCCAAATTATGCACGGAACATTCAGGTCCTTTGCGTACCACTGCTCATCTTGCGACAAGAAGTCTACCCATCGCGAACTGAAAACCGGCGTTGCTAAGCGACGCATCGTCGCCGTAGAAGAGACACAGTCCAATGGTCGCCGCCGTCTTCGGATGCCGAGCGCCGAGGATCTAGCCAGCCAGTTCAAGGCCAGCCAGGAATGGCAAGAGAACCGCCATTCCCTTCCGCACCCCGAAGGAGAGGTTAGGGCGACACGCTCAGATGAGCGTCCTCGCAGCTACGGCATCACCCAGTATGAGGAACTATTTACTCCGCGACAACTTCTGGTGCTCGGGCACGCGTTTCAGTGGATCCGGGACAACGTCGAGGAGGGAGAAACCAGAAAGGCGCTTGAACTCGCGATTTCCAATTGCCTTTCAACCAACAATAAGTTGTGCGGCTACGCCACCGACTATGGGCGACTGTCCGCGCTATTCTCCGTGCGCGGGTACTCCCTCCCCGCACTGACGGTAGAACTAAACCCTTTGCATGAAACCGGCGGGCGTGGAACCATTGCGGCCTGCATCGAACGCGTGGCCAAGTCAGACACGAAGCAAATCCGTCGACACATCTGGGATACGCATGCAAACCGGCCAGTGCCTAACCAATTTTCCTTCCAGCGGAGCACAGAAAAATGCTGGGTTGGCCTAAGAAATGCCGCCTCTGCGTCCACCATTGAATCCATAAGCAAGATCGACGTCGCCGTATTCGATCCACCCTACTTCGACTTCATTGCCTATGATGAGCTATCCGAATTCCATCGTGCATGGTTCGGAGAGTTGGAGCTTGCGGGCGAGCCACTGCTACCAAAGGTGGAAGATCCTGTCCGATCCTTCGCTGCACAGTTCGCAAAATCCTTGAGGGAGATGGTGAAGCGTGCGCGAGGCGATAAACCTTTCGCCTTTACCTATCATTCCGCCAATCCAGACGCTTGGAAAGCCGTCGGACTTGCCTTGGACAACGCCTCACTAGCCGTTACGGCGGTTTGGCCCGTTCGCAGCGATGGACACATGGGGCACCATAGTAACCCCGGCAACTGCGAGTGGGACGTTGTCGTCGTCTGCCGGCCAGAGGCAAGAACTAGGGAGCAGCAATTTCGACATGACGTCACCTCTTGGGTTGCAATGTTGGAACCCCTGAAAGTCAACGAAGCCGACATCAAAAACTTCGAATATGCGATAAGGATGGCTCAACAGCGATTCGCTGAAGCCACGTGAACTTGCAAGCTGCCACTATGGGGGGGAAATGCTTAATTCTGTGGAACGGGCTCACCGTATTGAGCAAGAGAAGCTCACCACTGACGACAAGGCTCGACTCTGGGTCCAAGATCAGTGGCGCAACTACGACGTCTACCGCGTCCCCGTGGACACACTGCTACTGAACGTAGACAACCGGCGTTTCCGGGCTGAGCGAATGTGGGCTGAAGCGCACTTGGGCCGGCCACTAGACCCAGAAAACAACCCTGCCGATGAGTTGTCCATCGAGTCGCTCTTGCTGGACACCTCTCACCGCGTCGAAGGCGATCAGATCGTTGGCAAGCCGGCCGGCAGTTCAGAGGCGCTGAAGAAAGACTGGATACGGCGGAAGCAGGGGTCTCCCCTGTGGATCAGACCAGACGGGACGGTCCGCAACGGCAATCGCCGCCTTTCTATGATCAAAAGGTTGCAGCGGGAGGAGGGCGCTGACGGGCTGCAATGGGTTGACGCCATTATCCTGCCCATCATTAAAATCAACGAGGCGACACTGCTCGAGATGGAGCAGAAGGAGCAGCTCACCGAAGACTTCAAAGTTCGTTACAACGACATCGACTACTTGCTTGCTCTGCGTGAGGCTGCGGAGAACCGCGGCATCGAATGGTACGACCCTGAGTCCATCGAGTCGATTGCTGGCGTTCTCCAGAATATGGCGGAGAAGTCGAAGAACGAGGTCCAGCGCGATCTGTACGCCGTCAAATACATGGACATCTTTCTTGATGAATCAGGGCACAAGGGACAGTACCACAAGGTATTGAAAACCCTGGAGAGATTTCGTGACATCGGTCGCATGATGCAGCAGATCGAAGGTCAATACCCGCTGGAAGAAGCTGAGATCCTCCAAACGCTCTTCGCCGCCGTCCGCGCAGGTAAGGGCCATCTAGTCATTCGCGATATGCGAACGATGTTTAAGAAGGACAAGTCTCGGTTCGACAGTCTGAGTGCCGCAGTACTTGAGGCAGAGACTGACTGGGAGCCAGGCGGACCATCGCTTTCAGATCCTGGGCCCTCAGCACTTCCCGAGACCGATACTGGCGATGAAGAGCTCGACGCAGATTCTGAGGAAGAAGGACCCGGGCCCGAGGTAGAGAACTATCCAAAGGGCGAGGTAAGTAGCGCTATTGATCTGGCTCTCGACAGTTTCAAAGCATCGCGACAAGACGACGTCGTGAAAGTGCTGCAGGAAGTCTGCAACCGTCTCGAAGCTCTAGGCGACAGGGAGCGTCTCAGCGCCGCACTTGCTAGCGACGATGGCGCGCTGGTCAGGCAGAGTCTGACCAAGATACTCCAGTGGGCCGACGACAACAGGCATCTGACGGACCGGTTGGACTGAATGTGAATAGCTCCAAAGAAGTCACCCTCGAATTTGAGGGCGATGCCCTGCTCGTACTAGGCGCAGCGCTCCTCACTGATCGCCGAGCCCGCCTGTTCTTCCGGAGCATTCTTGGGGCCGAGCAAGTAGATGATGGTTACCGCTGTCCGCGGAGAAGGGTGAGCCTTTCTGCGTTGGCTCTCAGAGTCTACGACTGGCTCTTCGCCCACGGTTGGGAACCGGTGGGTGCGGGGGACGCCAAGACAACGGTGAGCTTGGAGCTGGAGCGTCGGCGCAGCTTCGTCAGAACCAAAGAGGCAGCTCAAGCGCAGAAAAGCGAAGGGGCAGAGTTTGATTTCTCGCCTGTCGACCTCGCACTGCAGCAATTTGGGTGGTCCGCGCAACGGGAGCTTAGACCGCACCAGCGTGCTGGTGTAGCGCACGCACTGACGGCGATTAACGTCGGGAACTTCTCGGTTCCCGGAGCTGGCAAAACCACCACTACCCTTGCCGCGGCTGTGACGCATTTGCAGTCCAAGACAGTCAATCTGATTGTGGTGGTTGGCCCGTTGGCATGTTTCGATCCCTGGGAAAGCGAGACACGTGCTGCGGTTGGCCCACTGGTCCGGACCCGGCGGGTGCGAGGCACAGCACGTCAACGACAAGCCACGTATCAGCAGACTAAAGCGAACGACCTGCTGCTGGTCAGCTACCCAACTGCTGCAGCCGACCAAATGTTGCTGTTGGATTTGTTCGACAGCCACGACGTCATGTTGATCATCGATGAATCGCATCGCGTGAAAAGATTTCGCGGGGGAGTTTGGGCGCCGGCTCTGGTAGAGCTAGCAAAGCAGGCCAAAGTACGCATGGTCCTTTCTGGGACGCCGATGCCACAGTCTGGGAGAGACCTCTACAGCCAGCTCAATATCCTCTGGCCTGATGGCCAGTTGACCGGCACAAGAGAGGCCTTCGCCGCACGCGTTGACAGCAGGTTCGATGATGTCGTTCGGGAGGTCATGCCTTTTGTATCGCGTACGCCTAAGTCGGCCCTAGGGCTCCCCCCTTATACCATCCAACATCACGCGGTAGAACTGTCGGGCACTCAGGCCGAAATTTACGAGCTGATCGAGAATCGCTTTCGTCAGCGCATTTCTGATGCAGCTACGTGGCAGGACAAGATAGACAGTCTTCGTCGTGGTCGCCCCATCCGGCTACTGCAAGCGGCTTCGAACCCCCTGACCTTTTCCTCCAAAGACACATACTTTCATCTTCCCGAATTGAAAGACAGGGCTCCGACCCTCATGGAACGCCTGATAAGTTATGGCTTTTCAGGTGAGGTGCCGGCGAAGTCTGCTGCGGCTATCGATCTAATTAGGACGATGGCCGAGAGAGGCGAGAAGGTAGTATGCTGGAGTAATTTCGTAGTCAATCTGGATCACTTCAGAAGCCTCGTCACTGAGATGCTGGGTATTCCTTGTTACCAGATTGATGGCCGGGTCCCAGCAAGTCAGGACGCCTTGCATTCCGGAAGAACGTCCGTGACAGAGACGGCCGGAGATGAGGATACTCGTGAGGCAGTGATCCATAGATTCCTGCAGGAACGCGGTCCGGCCGTATTGGTTACAAACCCAGCGTCGTGTTCAGAATCCATTTCCCTGCACGCCTCGTGCCGCAATGCCATCTATCTCGATCGCACCTATGACTGCGCCATGTTCTTGCAGTCTATCGACCGAATCCATCGGCTAGGTCTACCGGCGGACGCCAGAGTGAACATCCATATCATGGATGCCTTCCTGAATGGCCGAGAGACAGTGGACGCACTTGTCGAAGCTTCGCTTACGTCGAAATCTAGACGAATGCAAAAGCTGCTGGAAGGGGCGGAAATTCTCCCGATTGAGCTTTCAGAGGATCCATCCGTTGACGCTGAGGGCAACCTCGAGGACCTGGAGACTTTGCTCCGCTACTTGTTGGGTCAGGAAGAATAATGGATCGGGATCTGAGTGGCTGGATGACAGCAGCCAGAGTTGATCGAATGCCGATCATCCTAACCTGCGTTCGCAGATATCCTCCTCCGGGAATCAACTCGGCAGACGCTCACAGATACCTGTGGCGCCATTGCGGGGGTCCAATGAGCGAGATCCCTACGCTGTTGGAGATCTTGGCTCAAGTGGGACTTGTAGAATACGAGGACACTTGGCTTCGAATCACCCGGAGCGGCGTAAAGATCGCCACGCAGGACCACCAGGTTGGCGGGCGAATTCTTGGAAGGACCTTGATCCAGGCAGGCATCTTTGCGGGTCAAGTCCGACGTCTGCTTGAAGTGAGTCAAGTCGATGAAGCGGGCACTCTCGTGTGCCCGAGGGATATGGCATTGCGAGTTGCTCCTCAGCTCACTGGAATCCTCCGTCGCTTTTCAACGGTCACCTTGAGCATGGAGCTGCGCGTGGAAGCCAGCATGGTGGCTGAGTTGGGTGATGTTTGGTCGTTGCTGCCAGCACCCACGAGTCCGGAAAGCGATATTAAAAAGGATATGGGTAACCGGGGAGAGCTATATAGCTATCAATACTGCCGCATGAATTCATCCGACAGTTCCAAGGTGCGATGGGTAGCGAGAGACGATGAGACCCTTGGGTACGATATTGAGGACCTCAATTATACGCCCAGACGCCGAATTGAAGTAAAGTCGAGTGGTGACGGAAAAGTTCGTTTCTTCCTCAGTCGGAACGAGTGGAACGTAGCACATGAGCTTAGGGAGCACTATGAAGTGCATTTTTGGGGTAACGTTTCCCTAAAACTTCCAGTGCAGCAAGAATTTGAAAAGCTAATCAGTCTAGGATACCCGATCATACTCCGAGAGATCAGTGACTTGCTGTCGTCTGGTCGTCTTGCTGTTACCCCCACCCAGTATCTCGTAACGCACTCGGACGATGATTGATACATGGTCCGTAGCGCAGTAGTCGAACCTCTCGGGCGACGAGAAGTCGTCTCCGAGGTTGTCAGCGCTCTGAGCAGAAGACTGTCTTGGCGGAAGCCACCTCAGTCTGTCGCCGGACTCCGAGCCGTACCCACGCTTCCTGGCGGCGAGTTCTATAGCAACGCCGACGGTTGTTGTGGACTATCCGTGGACGAGCGAACTGCTCACAGCAGCTAGATGCCCTGTGAGCTCATGGAACAAGAGAGACACAGACGGCCTCCGGAGCCGTATGTCGATGTAGCCGGGCAGAGCCACGGAAACCTGCCGGACTCCTACAAATCGGCGCTGTCCTCCCGCTGGGCCTGTTCACGACGCTCTTCCTCTTGCGCCTCCAGAGTGAGTCGCCACTCCTCTTCGCGCGTCTCTACTGATTCCTTAGCCCGTTGATAGGCCCAGTTTGGCTCGGGCAGCGCTTCCTCTCGCTGCCAAGCTCCGACACACTCCACTGCGTGATCAACGAGGCCGCCGAGGACCCATGCCCGCCGGCTCCGGTAATAGGCATACTCAAGCTCGTACTCCCACTGAGCGAGTTGGCTGACAATCTCCTGAAGGCGGACACGCAACTCCTTGTCGCGGATCGCTTCGACAGCGATGCGTACGGGACCAAGCAGGTCATGCAGTTGCCGATCCCACGCCGCTTCCGCCGCTGCAAGCTCTCGTAGACCCTCCATGTCCGAGTTGGGTTGCGATAGTTCAGGCACCGACCTGATATGCCGGTGGAGCTGCGCAAAACCATTGGAAAGTACGACAATAGCGGCATCCTGCTTTGCTTCCACTCGCGCTTGACGAGCATCTTTGAGCGCTCGTGCTTGCGCCTGATGAGTACCGAGGTAGGAAGCCGCCGCACCTGCGATAGCGCCCACGAGGCCTGAGAGGGGGGAAAGCCAGTCCACGCGGCACAGTGTCTAATAGGTCGCGTCCGTCCCGCAGTCGAATGCGTACCGAAAGGCCGCCCAGGCCAGGATCGTGCCAGATCGTACGGAGAACCTCGGGGAACCAACGGACCGCCCCACCCGGCGCAGTGCCCTTCCGCCACATGGGTCACTCCAGTAGCGACCCTAGATCACCTCAACTTCCCAAGCTGACGGCCCACCGCCAGCCTTGACCTGATCCACCCACCTTGATCGACTGAGCCCATGGCCACGGACCCCAGCGAGTATGAGAAGGCAATGCCACTCGTGGTAGCGCACCTCGCGAAGATCGAGCGGGCGGTCGACCGAACCCGCGCCTCACACGCTGGACAGCCGTATGCGGCAGCGCGTCAAGCACTTGTCGGAGCACTCCAGGATGAGAATGCTCAGCGTGTCGTCCCGCCGGTCATCGAGGAACTGGCGCGACAGATCTCCGAGACCTCGACAGGCCCTCTGCCTGACATCAACGGTGCCGAACAGGGGCGTACACCAGCGACACTGTCCAGCCAATGGACCAGTCGATGACAGCTGTCTGAACGGCTTCAGATCGAACTCCTAATGCGGTGGTCACACAGCAGCACCACCGACGGCAGAAGCCCACGGCATCCGAACTGGTCGGAACCGTGGGCTTCGTCAGGCCCGCTGGTCAGCAGGAAGAGCGATCAGTAGACCGGCTGTTCAGGCGGTGGCCTCGGCTGGTCGCCACGCGGAGTGTGTCCCTCAGGGCTCCAGTCAGGTTCTTTGCCAGAAGCCGCACGTCGTCCGGGGCCGTGTCGGTGGCGAGCATGTCGATCGCCTGGTCCAGTAGTTCGGTTGCCGTGCCGAGTTGTACTGACTCGATGTTGTCGGCCAGGCGGGACATGTAGCCGCCGCTGTCATCGGTGCTGAGGAAGCACGGCTTGCCGTCGGGCCCCGTCCAGGGGAGGAGCCGCAATTCGTTTGACATCGTCATGCTTTCGTCGGCCTCTCGTCGATCACGTAGTGAGTGGTGAACACCGCGTCGGCGCGGTCTCCTGGCAACACCAGGAGGGCCGCCTCGACCACGCGTCCGGCGGTGTCGGCCGTCTGGCGTGTAACGGCGAGGACTGCCAGGGCAGAGCTGATCCGGAGGGTGGACGCCTCCTCCGGTGTCGGGAGGCGAACGCTGATCTCCTCCCGGACCTCAGCCGGCGGCGGGCGGAGTTCCGTCAGTCGCGTCACCACCGCCTCGTACGGGAGTGACTCACGGAGCATGGAGGCCGGCGCCAGGTCGCAGGGGACGTAGATGCGCGCCAGGCTGTGAGGTCTCTCGTCCTCATGGCCGAGACAGAGGATCTCATTCAGAGGGCTGCCGGTCGGCGTCTTCAGCAGGGCCGCGAGATCCCCGCGGGCCCGCACCCTAGTGGTGTGGACGGTGACGCTCAGGGGTGCGAGATCCATGCTGTGCGCATTCGGGGTTCGCCTCCCGCCGACGTACGTGATCCTGTGGAGCGGACGACGGACGAAGTTTCCCTTGCCGTGAGTCTTCTCGACGAGGCCTTCCGCCTGGAGTACGGCGAGGGCATTCCGCAGCGTCGGTGTGCTGACCATGTACTGCGCGGCCAAATGAGCCTCGGAGGGCAGGCGTTCGCCGGACTTGATCCGACCGGTGACGATCCGGTTCCGGAGGTCATCGGCGATGGCGTCGCGTCGCGAGGGCACGGGCGGGATCACCGCCTCTCACTCGCACGAGCCGCAGAGCGACGAGCCGGGTCCTCGTGTGGATGGTCAGCAACTCGCCCGAGTCGAACACGAGTCGTTTGGCTCTGCCGGGCAATTGGAAGAGGTCGGTCATCCGGCACTGCTGGCCCCCGACCTGGATGACGTCGCCGAGCTGCACGCTGGTCGAGGTGATTTCGACGGGGGAGAGCACCGCGCCGCTGAATGCCGGCCCCCTCACCGTGCCGCCTCTGTCGGTACTGGGCACTTGGCAGTGGTGTGGCACGGGCAGTCGCAGGCTTCGTAGATCACCGGCACGTCGACCGGTGCGGTGACCGGGGACGATTCCGCGCAGGCGTGGTGTGTGCCGATGCGGCAGGAGGTCGACCGGTAGGAGTTGGGCCCGGGTTGGGTGGTGTGCGGTTGTTGGCGGGAAGGCATCAGCGGTCACCCGCCGAGGCGTACCAAGGGCCGGCGAGGGGAGCGCAGCTCACGGCCGGCGAGCGGTGCCGTGCTCGCGCCTCACTGGCCAGGACGTACGGGCGGACGAGCTCCGTTTCCTCCCCCACGAGAACGCCCGTGTGCTCGCGGTGCCGGTGCAGGAACAGCACTGCGCCGTAAGCGACTTCCGGGGACACGGCCACCGGCCGCGCAGGAGTTTCGGAGCGGCGGTGCTGGCCCTTGTAGAGGTACCGCTCCCTGAGGTGCGAGGCGGTACGGCGGATACGATTGAGCACGGTGTTCAGCCCCTATCGCTGATAGCCCGGTCCCCCGACATCGCCCGTCGTGGGGACCGTTTGCGTACGACCGCCCAAAGGGTGCGGTCGTTCGAACTGGTGGCGAGGAGGCCGAAGCGGTGGGCATCGGCCACCGCTTCCAGTACCTCCCGCCATGACTCGGCGGCGAGTGGTTCCGGCACCTCCGCCTCGATGGCCGTGCAGTCGTCGCGCTCCTCCACGCGCGTGGCGAGCCCGACGGCCGATAACCGGGCTGCGATGGCCTCCGCGCGCTCCTTGGAAGCAGGCACAGGGCAGCCCTCCGGTTAGCGGCGATCACTTTGAGTAAAGCTAGTTAACTAGATTAGGGCTAGTGGACTAGATTTTCCATATGCCTGAGCAACCGCCCTATCTCCGCATCGCCGACGAGCTACGGCGGCGGATCGCGGAGCACGAATGGGAGCCGGGGAACCGCCTTCCCTCCCGCGCCCAGATCGGCCAGGAGTACGGCGTCGGCGATAACGTGGTGCGCCGGGCGCAGGAGTTGCTGATCTCCCAGGGTGTGCTGGAAGGCCGCGCCGGTTCCGGCACCTACGTCGCCGAGCCACGGCAACGCGTACGGGTAGTCCGGTCATCGGCGCGCGAGCAGCCCAGTGGTTCCCCGTTCCGCGCGGACATGAAGGCCGTGGGCAGGCAGGGCGACTGGGAGAGCCGGACCGAGGCCAAGGTTCCGGCACCGGCGGAGATCGCCACGCGTCTCGGTATCGCCGAAGGTGAGCTGTGCGTGCGGACGGCGTACGAGTTTCTGGCCGACGGCCGGCCGGTACAGCTCTCGACGAGTTGGGAGCCGTACGACCTCACCGGCGGCACGCTCGTCGTCCTCCCCGAGGGCGGGCCGCACGCCGGTGCAGGGGTCGTGAACCGCATGGCCGCGATCGGCATCACCGTCAGCCACGCCGTGGAGCAGCCGGAGCCGAGGCAAGCGACCGCCGAGGAGGACTCACTCCTGGGCATCCAAAAGGGCTCACTCGTCACGCACATCCGGCGGACCTACTACAGCAACCAGGGACGGCCCGTGGAGACCGCGGACATCGTGGTGCCCGCCGCGCTCTGCGAGATCGTCTACGAGATTCCGATCAACCGATAGACGGCCCCACTTAGGGTCGTCGTATGGCCGACGACTCCCCGCCCTGTCCCGAGTGCAGCCAGCCCCTGAAGCCGGGCGGTCTCGTGCTGTCCGGACGGGACGACGACGGCCAGAGATCTTGCCGGTCCCTCTGGCGGTGCGCCGATCGGCACACGTGGTGGAGGTGGGCGGGCCGGCCCGAGGAACCGTTGGAGGCATGCCCAGTCCCGGGGCTCTTTCGTTGACATCAACAAGTCCGGCTCTGTCGTTCGTAGAAGGCAGGCGTGCCAGCCCCGTGCCAGATCGTGCGGGGAACCACGGGGAACACCGGGTACCGGTCCCACACGCAATCGGATGCTGGCAGCACTTCCGCCCAGGTCAGCCGGGCAATTGCCCGTAGATCACCTCAGCTTCCCAAGCTGAGAGCGCGAGTTCGATTCTCGTCACCCGCTCCACGAAGAAGGCCCAGGTCATCAACCTGGGCCTCAGTCGTTTCCGGGCCGCGTCATGCCCGGGCGCTCGCGGTTCAGACCCTCTCGGCGCTCAGGCGCGGGTGCTCGGCGGTGAGCAGCCTGATGTCCTCTACGTCGGAAGCAAGGATCGTCACCCGACCGGGATCTGCAGAGCGGTCGCGCACAGCACGGCGTCGATGGCGTACTTGTGGCCGTGCGGCTCGGCTGCACGCGGCAAAGCCGCAGCGGATTGCGCGACGGCCCGGGTCACGGGCGCGACCTTCAGGCGGGGCAGGGTCCATTCCAGTGCCGCTTCGTCGATCTTCGGGTGGATCACCTCGACCAGTGCCACCACCGAGATGATCACTGGTAGGTCCGCTTCGCGGGCCGCCGTCAGTCACTCATGGACTTCCGATCACGTCGTACGGCCTTCGCCAGTCCCTCATCGTCCAGGACCGGGGCTCCGCTCACGCGGCTGCCCCAGCATGCATGTGAAGCACCACCGGCCAGCCGGACACCGGCAGCCGGACACGTCTGGCTGCCACGGCCCCGGGGCCGGCCGGGCCGTGCACCGCGTCGAAGTCCGCGATCAGCTCGTCCAGGTTGTCCCGCTCGATCTGCCGCCGGGCCGCCTTCTCCGGTAGGCCGACCCGCCCCGCATACCGACCCGCTCCCTGATCGCCCGAAGGGTCCGGCCGTCAGGGTGTCGGAGATACCGCTGGTGGGGCTGTCGCCGACCAGGAAGTTGACGTCGTCGTCGGCCACGCCACGAGTGTGCCGCTCAAGGTGCCACAGCGAGGGACACGTGCATCAAGGGGCCGGCACCCACCTCGTCGGGTTGCCGAGGGCTGGTCGAGGCAGCCCCACGTCATCCGGTGGTGACGTCCTGCTGCCGGCCGTGCGGCAGGCGTCCGACGCGCTGCGCAGTCATCCCGGGGCGTCGGTCGCGCCGCGGGTGGGCGACGACGAGGAGGTTGGTGCCGGCGTCCATGAAGCTCACGCACCATCGCCCGCATCGGTCCGCGAGACCGCCACGACGACGCCGTCCGGGCGCCCCGTGTTCGGCCGGGCCGGACGGACATGCGCCGGGCCGCAGCGGGCAGACGGCGTACATCCTGCTTTCCAGCTAAGGCGGCACCGTGACGTCCTCCGTGAACGTCCGTACGATCTCCGCTGTTTCCCCGGAAGTGGCCGACGGCTCCGGCGTCCTTCCGTGGATCGAGGACGCGGGTCAGGTCGCTCCGCGCGACGCACGTGCGCTGTCCCGGCTCTTCCTGGACCGGCTGAAGGTGCTGGAGGAAGGCACACCCGAGCACCAGTACGCACGCAACACGCTCATCGAGATGAACCTGTCCCTGGTGGCTTTCGCGGCCCGCCGGTTCCGGAACCGGGGCAGCGGCGAGATGGAGGACATCGTCCAAGTCGGCACGGTCGGTCTGATCAAGGCCATCGACCGGTTCGACCTGTCGCGCGAGGTCGAGTTCACCTCCTTCGCCATCCCGTACATCGTGGGGGAGATCAAGCGCTTCTTCCGCGACACGACCTGGGCGGTGCACGTCCCCCGCCGACTGCAGGAGCTGCGTGTCGCGCTCGCCAAGAGCAAGGAGGCCCTCGCCACCACACTGAACCGGCGGCCCACCGTGGCCGAGCTCGCGGCCCACCTGGACCTGAGCGAGGAGGAGGTCATCGAGGGCGTGGTCGCGGCGAACGGTTACGTCGCTGGCTCCCTAGACAGCCCGGCCGGAGACGACGAGAGCGACGCCAACAGCCCCCGGTACGCGGACACCATCGGCGCGGTGGACCCGGCTCTGGGCCTGTTCGAGGACCTGCACGCGCTCGGCCCGCTGCTGCAGGGCCTCGACGAGCGGGACAGGGCCATCATCGAGATGCGCTTCGGCAAGGAGATGACCCAGGCCGACATAGGCCGTGAACTGAACGTGTCGCAGATGCACGTCTCACGCCTCCTCAGCCGCATACTCACCCGGCTCCGCGCCGGCCTCCTGAGCACGTGACGGCCCCCGGCCGCACCCCATCCGCCCCTCCTGGAAAGGACCGTCCGAGCGTGAGCGACGAGCAGGATCCCCTTCGCCAGTACACGGCACCCGTAGTGGCCGAGCCGGTGCCGGATCTCCAACTGCAGATGCTGGTGCGGCTGATCGGGCAGGAGCCCCGGGCCGCCCTGTCCCTCACGCTGGTCGTGGGAGGCGGTTTCCTCTACGGAGACCTCATCTCCCACCAGACGTGGACGGCCGACTGGGCGCGCAGCCTGCGGAGCATGGACGGGCCAGGCGCGCAGGTGCTGGAACGGTTCCCCGCACAGGTGGACCAGGCGGTCGCCGACAGGGAAGACCACCCGACACCGCAGCGTCTGCCCCAGTGGATCCACCTGCGTGACGCCGTCGGCGTCACCGGATCGAGCACTCCGCTCCATATGCCCCTGTGGCGCGGCCGGCTCACCGACGTCTCCGGCTGGTCCCTGGGCAGGCCCGCCTGACGCCGGACCGCCGGTACCGCCTCCTCGACACCACGTCGAGAAGGATGCCCGACGATCACCGCTCATGGCTGAGCACCTCTGTGCCCGGGAGGTGCCCGGGAGGTGCCCGGGAGGATGTGCTGAACGGATGTGCCGAATGGATGTGCGGAGCAGGAGCCATGCGACGGTGACCGGGCGCTCCGGGGGACCGGTGGTGATGCTGGCGCACGGGTCCGGGTGTGACCGGAACATGTGGCGGCTCGTGGCGCCGGCTCTGGAGCGCGACTTCACGGTGGTGCTCCCCGACCGCGTGTGCGCGGGGAGGCCGGACCTGTCGGCGTGGAGCCGGGACCGCTGCGCGACGCCGGACGGATACGCCGATGACGTGCTGCTGTGCCGTTCGCGGGGCATTCGGTGAGCGCGATGATGGGTGTGCCGGCCGCCGCGCGGGAGCCCGACGCCTTCACCGGGCTCGTCCTGCTCGCCCCCTCGCCGTGTTTCGTCGACGACCCGGGGACCGGTTACCGGGGCGGGCTCAGCGGGGAGGACATCGAGGAACGGCTGGAGTCGCTGGAGGCGAACCGTCTCGGCTGGTCGGGTGCCATGGCCCCGGTGATCATGGGTGATCCGGAGCGGCCGGAGCCGGGTGAGGAGCTGACGGACAGCTTCTGGCGCACCGACCCGGACATCGCGCGGGCCTTCGCCCGGGTGACGTTCCTGTCCGACAACCGCGCCGGCCTCGCCGAGGACCGGGTGCCGACGCTCGTCGCCCAGTGCCCCGGCGACGCGATCGCACCGCCCGAGGTGGGCGCGTTCGTGCATGCGCGGATACCGGGAGGCCGACTGGTCACGCTGAACGCCGCGGGGCACTGCCCCCAGCTCGCCGCGCCCGAGGAGACCGCCGCGGCCGTCGCCGTCTTCGCGGGAGCCGCCCGGCGATGTGCGGGACCGACGACGAAGAGGACGGCCCCATGAGGGACCAGGGGCCGGTGGACGAGCAGGCGCAGTTCTCCGCACTGCTGGAGGACAGTGCCGAGGACCTGTACGAGCACGCGCCCTGCGGCTATCTGTCCACCCAGCTCGACGGCCGGATCGCGAAGGTCAACGCCACTCTGCTGGAGTGGCTCGGTCACCGGCGCGACGACCTGGTCGGCCGCAGGAACTTCTCCGACCTGCTCACCGTCGGGGGCCGGCTCTACCACGAGACCCACTTCGCACCCCTGCTCAGGATGCAGGGCGAGATCAGCGGCATCGCCCTGGAGTTCAAGGCCGCCGACGGCAGCCGCCTGCCCGTCCTGGTCACCTCGACGGTGAAAACGGGTAGCGACGGGCAGCCGCTGCTGATCCGCACCACCGTCTTCGACGCCCGCGACCGCCGGGCCTACGAGACCGAACTGCTGCGCGCCCGCCGGGAAGCGGACGACGAACGCGACCGCCTGCAGACCCTGGCCACCACCCTGCAGAAGACCCTCCTGCCGCCCACGCTGGTCGACGTCCCCGGCCTGGACGTTGCCGCCCACTACCACATCGCCTCCGTCGACAAGGTCGGCGGCGACTTCTACGACCTCTTCCCCCTCGCGGCCGGCACCTGGGGCCTCTTCCTCGGAGACGTGTGCGGCAAGGGCACCGCGGCCGCCGCCATCACCTCCCTGGCCCGCTACACGCTGCGCGCCGCCGCCGTCTACGACCCCGACCCGGCCGCCGTCCTCGGCAACCTCAACACGGTCCTGAACCACGAGTACAACGGCACCGACCCGCGCTTCTGCACCGTCGTCTTCGGCCTGCTCACCCCCGACCCCGACCGGGGCGGCTTCCACATCACCCTGGCCAGCGGCGGGCATCCCCCCGCCCTGCTGATGCGCGCCGACGGCACCGCCGACTTCCTGCCCATCCCCGGCGGCCAGCTCATCGGCGTCCTGCCCGACGCCCTCATCGCCACCACCACCGTCCACCTCGCCCCCGGCGACACCCTGCTCCTGCACACCGACGGGCTGACCGAGGCGCACACCAACGCCACCGCGGGAGGCGAGGGCCGCTACGGCGACGACGCGCTCCTCGACTTCGCCCGCGCCCTCGCCCCCACCACCGCCTCCGGCACCATCGCCGCGGTCCGCGACCTGCTCGACACCTTCGGTGCCGGCGTGGACGACGACACCGCCGTCCTCGCCGTCCACGCGCCACAACCCCCCAGTGAAGAGCAGCAGTGACCAAACACCTGACCTTCCACACCCGCACGACCACCGCCGGGCCGGTCATCGCGATCGCCGGGGACCTCGACTACGACACCGCCGACCAGATCCGCGTCGCGCTGCTCGGTCTCGGCCTGCGCCCAGGTCAGCAGCTCGTCCTCGACCTCGGCAGCCTCTCCTTCTGCGACTCCAGCGGCATCACCGTGCTCATCGCCGCCCGCAACCACGCCCTGGCCGCCGGTGCGAGCATCGCCTTGGCCGCGGTCCCCGACCATGTGGGCCGCATCTTGCGCATCGTCGGCCTGGAGCAGGTCTTTCCCACCCATCCCACCGCCGAGGCCGCCGAGGCCGCCTGGCGGCCCGGCGGCTGATCGGGAAGAAGGATCCGCCCGGATGGACGAGGCTGTGTCACGAAGGGCGACGCCGTCAGCGGAGAACACGCCTCGACGGGGCGGGTACGTGCGGCCGGACACCCGGGACGACGCACTCCCGGTGATGACGCACTCCTGGGAACGACGCGCTCCCGGTGATGACGCACTCGCGGGGATGCGTCTGCGGCACCTCCACGAGTGCGAGTCCGCCAAGCTGCGGTCTCAACCGGACGTTCCGCCTGGCGGGTACCCGGACAGCAGGCAGGGAACCCGCTCCACGAGGACGAAGCCCACGCACGACGTCTGTGGCCGGAGTGACGTGGTTTCGGCACCGGCTACCAACCGTCACGCCACCTTTACGCGGACGAGAGTAGGCTGAGGGGGACCGAGGGCAGCAGACACGCCGGTGACGGACCGGCTCCGGCCCCGGTGACCAATGGCGGCGTCATCGCTCAGAGCGGATCCCCTCGCCCGCCTCACGTGTCCGTACTTCCCGGTCCCCGGTCCGAGTCGTCATGGCAGCCCCTCTCGCGGTGGCTGGGCGGCTCCCCTCTCCGGTGGTCTCGGCACCGATCCGACCGGCTTCCCGAGGTCGGCCCATCTCACAACTCCGCGAGGAACAGCACTCGTTCCGCCGGCTCCTCGCACGTGCCCACCGGCCCCCGGGCCGAGGAACGCCGGCCGCTGCGATTCCGTCCGCGGCCCACCCCATCAGAGAGAACCCACGTGATCACCGCCCGAGCGACCACCGCAGCCCCGGCGGCATCGGCCGCCCTCCCCCTGCTCCGCCTGCGCCTCGCACCCCACGGCGCTCTGCCGCGCCGCATCGACGGGGTGTGGTGGCCGCATTCACGCGACCTCCTGACGCAGCTCCCCGGGCTACTCGCCGCACTGCCGACCGCGTGGGGTGACATCACCAGCGTCACGGTGAACTCCACCGCATGGTCAGCGGCACCAGGGCGCATGCTCGTCGCCAACCAGGTCGTACGTCTGAACAAGACCGCCGCACCACACGACCCGGACACCGTCGTCCTGCTCTCTCCCGGCCGGGGCCGCTGGGACCTGCTGGTCGTGCCTCCGGACACCCCGCAGGAAGCCGCCGTCTCTCTCATGGCCGCTGCGGGGACGTACCAGCCCGTGCCCGCCACCGACGGAGGAGTCTGAAGACCGGCTTCGGCCTGGGCGGCTCCCCTTTCCCCGGTGGGCGCTCCGCGTCACCCGTCCACCTCGCAGGGAGTCCCGCCACCATGACCACCGCCACGGCCCCCGACGCGCGCTCCGATCACCACGGCAGCGACTTCGCCCGGTTGTCCAGGAAGATCACGGACGCCGGACTGCTCGGGCGCCGTCCCGGCTACTACACGTTCCGGATCACCGCGGTGGTAGGCCTCTACACCGCCGGCTGGGCCGTTTTCGTGCTCGTCGGACCCTCATGGTGGACGCTGGGGATCGCCGCCTTCATGGCGGTCCTCTACGGGCAAGTGGCCCTGGTCGCCCATGACGTGGCCCACCGGCAGGTCTTCCGTCGCCGACGCATCAGCGAGGTGTCCGGGCGGGCCGCCGCGGCACTGATCGGGATGGGGTTCGGCTGGTGGCAGGACAAGCACACACGCCACCACGCCAACCCCAACACCGAGGGCCTCGATCCCGACATCGAACCCGACATCCTCGTCTGGTCCCAGGAACAGGCCCGTGCCGCCAAGGGACTGCCCCGGCTGATCGGCCGCCGGCAGGCGTTCCTCTTCTTCCCGCTGCTCACGCTGGAGGGATTCAACCTGCACGTGTCGAGCGGAAGGTCGATCACCAACGGCTCGCTCAAGCACCGGACGCTCGACGGCATCCTGCTGTTCGCGCACTGCGCGGTCTACCTGTCCGCCCTGTTCTGGGTGCTGCCGCCCGGCATGGCGTTCGCCTTCCTCGCCGTCCACCAGTGCCTGTTCGGCGTCTACCTCGGTTCCGCCTTCGCGCCCAACCACAAGGGCATGCCGATCCTGTCGGCCGACGACCGACCGGACTTCCTCCGGCGCCAGGTCCTCACCTCGCGCAACGTGGACGGTGGCCGGCTCACCGACGTCGCGCTCGGCGGCCTGAACCACCAGATCGAGCACCATCTGTTCCCCAGCATGCCCAGCCCCAACCTGCGCAAGGCCCGCACCATCGTCCGGCAGTACTGCCGGGACCTGGACGTCGACTACGCGGAGACAGGGCTGATCGCCTCGTACCGACTGGCGCTCACCAGCCTGCACCGGGCCGGCGCGCCCCTCAGGAGATCCGCGTCCGCGTCTGAATGCCGCGTGCTGGACGAGGGCTGACCGGGCCCCGTGTCCGCGGTGCTCCGCGGCAGAGGCGCCGCCTCTCCCCGCTGGTCCCTGACGGGCGGCCGTCACCGTGGAGGGCAGGAGGAACCGGTCGGAGTACAGTGATCGGCGCTCTGGTCCCGTCGTAGATCGAGGTCGCCATGGAATTCCCCGACACGCCCTCGCACGGCTACGCCGAGGTACAGATCACCGCCGCGTCACCCGAGGTGGCACGGCGTGTGGCGGAGGTCCTGAGGCACTGCTTCGCCACCACCGAGCAGCGCAGTTATCCGGCGGGCGGCGAAGGCGGGACCCGTCTCGAACTCACCGTGGACACCACCCGCGCGGCGGAGCCGGCCCGCTCCTGGCTGGAGTCGAGCCGCTGGGGCGGCCACTCCGACCGGGAAGCCGGACGCGGCTGAGCCGGACGCGGCTGAGCCGGACGCGGTGCTGGAACACCCTTCGTCACCCCGGAGTCGGACGGCACTTGGCGGCCACGTAGCCGGACCCGGCGAACTTACCGGTGGACTGGCCCCGTTGTCGGGGTGGATCACTCACGTCAACGCCGGACCGCGCCACTGACCGGGTTCGCCCCGGCGTTGCGTCCGCCTCGTGCAGCGCGGCCCGGTCGGCGGCCGCGGCGGGTGCGGCCCCGGGAAGCCGTTGCCGCACCGTGTACGGGGCCCGTGCCGCACTGCGGGATCTCGGCCCGCTGGAGATTGGTGGCGAGGAGCGGGCGTACACCGTTCGGAACAGGGTAATCGAGGGGTCCCAGAGGAAAACTAGCTACTACCGAATTCGCCCCCCGAATACCAACACCTCAGCAGTGACCGGTCGAGGCGGGGTCCACGCACACGTCCTCGCGTGTCGGGAAACCTGAGAGAATGGAATCGTAATGATTGTCATTGGCCTCATCCTACTGATCATCGGACTACTGGTAGGGATATCCCTACTGACGACGATAGGTGGGATCTTGATAGTGGTCGGCGCGGTTCTGTGGATTCTCGGCGCCACAGGGCGTGCCGTCGGCGGACGAAAGCATTACTTCTAGCCCAGGCACCGGCTTCTCCTCTCCCCACCAATGGACCGGAGCGGCAAGAGCGCGATGCCGACTCCCGTCATTCCGCTCGATCGAAGAAGGCCCCAGTGACCCACTGGGGCCTTTTGCCGTGCCGTTCTCCTGCGGCGCGGTGGAACAGTCCGGAAACCGGCCCGCGACCCGCCGTCTCGGCGACATCACGGTCAGCGTCCTAGGTGGCGGTCACTCCGCTGGTCCGGGGTTCTTGCGGCGGGTGGCGTTATAGCGGACTTTTTTCGGCGGTTTCCGCAGGTGTTCATGTCGCACCATCTGCGGGTGCGGCTCTGGCTGGTGTCGAAGAAGGCGGCCCGGCAGGTCGGTGAAGCGCACAGGGCCAGTCTCCCGTCGCGTGCGCCGGCGAGGATGCTGATCGCGTCGGCGGCGATCACGCCCAGGGCGTCCTCCACGGAGGAGGGCGAGCTGAGCTGCCAGCGGCGCTTGCCCTCGGGGGTGAGGAGCGCCGTGGCCCGGCCCTGAGCGCTGCGGGCGTTGATGATCTGGACGGCCGGTGCGGGGAGGGCCTCCTGGAGGGCGGCCGCGGTCGCGGTGGCGTGGACCGACTCCCTCAGTTCCCGGGCCAGGTCCAGCTGGGCCGTGGTGCAGGACTCCACGGCGAGGCCGCTCACCGCCAGCCAGTCGACGAGTCGGTGCGGTGCGGAGATGCGCTCCACGGGGCTGCCGTGCCGCTCCGACAGGGTGCCCGTGAAGCTGGTCGCCAGCACAGTGCCGAGGCGGAAGTCGGGGACATCAGCGCGCATGGAACCAGCTCAGCCGGTTCTGAGGTGGGTAGGGAACGGTTCGGAACCGGCTCAGACGGTTCCATTCGCGACCGCCAGGAGGTCTCATGCGTCGTCCCCTCAGCGATGTGCGGGCATGTCACGCCCGTGCGACCGACGCCGACCTCGGTGATCTGTGTGCGCGACTGGGCGCGGCGCGGCGCGGTTGCCCGAGGCCGAGACGGTGCGGGGCTCCGGGCCCGGCCCTGGCCGGTGGGCGCAGGGCGTTCCGCTGGACTTCCTCGCCGACATCGTGGAGTACTGGCGTACCGCGTACGACTGGCGGTCGTTCGAGGAGCGGGGCGAGCGGATCGGTCAGTTCCGGACCACCATCGACGGTCTGGGGATTCATTTTCTGCATCGCCGCTCCTCGCGCGCGGACGCCGTTCCCCTGGTGCTGACGCACGGCTGGCCGGGCAGCATCGCCGAGTTCGTCGATGTCCTCGATGAACTGGCGGAGCCGGAAGACGCGGGTCTGCCCGCGTTTCACGTGGTGGTCCCGTCACTGCCGGGCTTCGGATTCAGCGACAAGCCGGCCACCACCGGGTGGGGGATCGAGAAGATCGCCGGCGCCTGGGGGGAGCTGATGGGGCGGCTCGGCTACGGCACCTTCGTGGCCCACGGCGGTGACGGGGGCGGCCCCATCACCACGATCCTCGGCGGCGGGTTCCCGGAGCACGTCCTCGGCATCCACACGACGACCGCGCAGGCGCCGCCCGGGTTGGCGACGGACGGGCTGACGGCGGCCGAGCGCGGGTGGACCGAGGAGACCCGCGCCTTCTGGCGGCACCGGCCGGCGGCGTACGCGAAGCAGCAGGCGGCCCGGCCGCAGACCATCGGGTACTCGCTCGTCGACTCACCGGTCGGGCTGCTCGCCTGGCTTCTCGACAAGTTCACCGAGTGGTCGGACACCGGGGACAGCCCGTTCGAGACGATGTCCAGGGACCGCGTTCTCGACAACGTCACCCTGTACTGGCTGACGCGGACCGGCGCGTCGGCGGCCCGTATCTACTACGAGAGCCACAACTGCCTGGATCCGGGACTCCGGGTCGACGTCCCGTCGGCGATCACCGTGTACCCGCGCGACATCGAGAAGTGCCTCCGCCCCTGGGCGCAGGAGCGGTACCGGCACATCGTCCGGTGGCGGGAGGCCGAACGCGGGGGGGGCACTTCCCGTCGTTGGAGGTGCCCGCATATTTCGTCAGGGATCTGCGGGAGGGTCTCGCGGCGGTGCTGGCCGCCGGTCGGTGAGAGGCGGTCCGCCGAACCGGACTCAGATGATGCGCGGGACGGTCTCGTCGGCCACCGTGGACCAGTTGGTGACGATGGGCTTGTCGACGGTGGCCATGTCGGGGAGTTCGAGTTCGGCGGGGTCGGGGTCGTCCTCGGTGACCGAGACGATGACGTGGTCGAACTGCGTGCCCGCGTCGCCGTCGGTGGTCTTGGCGTCGATGCCGGTGTACGCGACGGCGGAGCCGGAGAGCTTGATCGGGTCCTCGCCGCCCTGTCCGACGGGGGAGGCCACGCCGTCGGCGCCCGAACCGAAGGACACGCTCGGGGTGTTGACGTCCAGGTAGCAGGTGATGCCGGACTTGGCCCTGGCGGTGACGCGGTAGTAGCCGTCCACGTCGGGGGCGGTCTCCCAGGTGACCGCGAGGTCGAGGTCGTTGGTGCCGCATGCCTGGCCGTAGCCGGACTTGTCACCGGTGTCCGTACCGGCGGCAGTCCCGGTGTCGTTACCGGCGTCGGTACCGGCGTCAGTACCGACACTGGTACCGGCGTCGGTCCCGGTACCGGTGTCCTTGTCGCTGTCGCCGCCCGTGGCGGACTGGGCGCCGGAGCTTCCGGTGCTCTCGTCGCCGGGAGTGGAGGAGGTGGCCGCGACGGGGACCGCGGTGCTGCCGGCGTCCGCCGAGTCCTGGGACTCGCAGGCGGTGGTGGCGGCGAGGGCCGTCACCGCCGCGGCGGCAAGGACGAGGCGGGTGGAACGGGCGGCGAGACGCGAACGCATCATGATCTCCTGCGACTGTCGGTGACGTGCTCCCTGCTGACACCGCCGACATTAGGGCCGGATCGATCCTCGAACGATCTCGCGAATGTCCAGGTCCTGTATCAGCGAATCGGTTGCATGAGAGAGCGTCAGATTCTGGCCGCTTCGGTTCGGCGATCCTCCTTGTAAAGCTCAACTCAACAACGATACAGGGCATTTGGGCACCTCCGGCGGTCCGCCGGTCATGCTCGTGCCGGGGACTACCGGATGCTCACGGACCCCGCCGCGCACGCGGGCGGACGGGTTGTCGTGCATGTCCCCGAGGGGACCTCGGCCGTGGGGAGAAGGGCGTCGGCGACGGCGACGGTGCCGCGCTGCCCGGTGTGTCGTCGCGGTACGTGGCGCCGCGCTACGTGTGCGGTGCGGCGGGGTGCGCGGGTGAGGCGTACGCCGCCCATCACGGCGAGCGGCTCCGACCCCCGTGCCCGGTGTGCCGGCGGGCACGGGAGCTGGTGACGAGAAGCCCGGCGACGCCTGACGCCACCACAGGACGTGCTGTCCGGCCGGGCCGACCGGCGTCGAGGGGCCCGACGCCGCGGGCCGGCTCGCCCGTGCGACGTACACCGGCACCGGGCTGCCGTTCGGCGTCGCGCACACCATCCCGCTGTTCCCCTGGTGCCGGCACCTGGCCGTCGGCGACCCGGAGGAGTTCGCGGCCTCGCGCGAGGTGGCGCCGGGAGCGTTCGGGGGAGTTCGACGCCAGACGCTCCTTCCGGCTTCCCGGGGAGCTCTGGCCCCTCGCGGGGACGACGGACCCGGCCGCCGCGCGGGCCGCGCACCGGGCCATGCTGTCCGTGGGGTCGATCGCCGACCCCGCGAGCGCCGACCGGGCGATCGGGCTGCTGGGTGACGCGGCCGCCGGGCTGCCGGACGAACACCCCAGCCGTGGGGTTCTGTTCGTCCGGCAGGGCGTCGCCCACCAGAGGCGGTTCGACCTCACCGGTGGTCCCGCGGACTCGACCGGGCCGTCGAGGCGGGCCTCCTCGGACCGACCCGGTGCGCGGCGGCGGCATCGACGCGGACGCGGTCGCCCGCGCGCTGCACGGTGCGACGCCGGCCATGAGCGACGCGCTGCCCCAACGGCCCTCGCGGTGGGCGCCGTTGGTACACGTCGGTCCGTGACGCCGGGGCCTTGCGGGTGGTCGGTGCGTCAGCGGGTCTGGGCCCACACCGTCAGCAGTCCCACCACCGTCGTTCCCGCGCCGTAGCACGCGCCGCGCAGGAACTGGTCGGCCGCGACGTGCCGGCGTCGGGCGAGCCAGCGGGCGGCTCGGGCGCAGCGGGCCCTGGCGGTCGGCCAGCGGGCTCCGGGCGGTGTGTCGTGCGCGGGTCGCCTCTGGCGGGTGCGGCGCAAGTTCATGGTGGTCGGACCTGCCTTCGCCTTCGTCGAGAGGTGGGGGTCACCGGCCGGCCGGCGCCGGGAGCGCAGTGAGCAGGGCGTCGGGCTCCGCGGCGCGGATGGGGTGGAAGGAGACCCTGCCCTGCGGGTCGATCCGGGCGCCGTGGACGGCGGGCTCAGGGAGGCTGTTGTAGTGGAACGGGGTCGAGAAGTAGTACGCGCCCGTGTCGGGCACGACGACGAGGTCGCCGGGGGCCAGCAGGGGCAGCGCGCGGTCGCGGGCCAGGAGATCGCCGGCGAAGCAGCAGGGGCCCGCGACGTCCTGCCGTACGGGCCGGCCCCGCTTGGCGCGGCCCGAGGGGTCGTGGGCGTCGACCCGTAGGGGCCAGGCGTCCGGGGCGAACGCCGTGCGGGTGGCGACCTGGGCGCCGGCGTGGGTGATCGCGACGGGGCGGCCGCCGGCGGTCTTGGTGTACTCGACGTACGCGGCGATGAAGCCGTTCTCGGCGAGGACCGAGCGGCCGAACTCGGTGACGATCTCGTACCTGCCCGAGAAGAGCGCCGGTGCGTGGGCGCGCAGGTGGTCGGCGTAGGCGGCGAAGGCGGGGGGCGTGTCGTCGGCGGTGAAGTCGACCGGGGCCCCGCCGCCGATGTCGATGCCGGTGACCTGGCGGCGGCCCAGGCGGGTGTTGATCTCCTCGGCGAACTCCACCGCCTTCGCGACGCCCCGGGCGATCAGGTCCAGCGGGCAGCCCTGCGAGCCGACGTGCGCGTGGACCCAGGTGAGCCAGGGGCGGTCGCGGTACGTCGCCAGCAGGCGTTCCCTGGTGCCCTCGTCCGCCAGGCCGATGCCGAACTTCGAGGTCGCCGTGGCCGTGCTCATGGCGGTGATCGAGCCGGCGCCGATCTGCGGGTTGACGCGTACGCCGATACGGGAGGCGGAGGGGCGGGTCGCGAGGATCTCGTCCAGGCGGGCGAGCTCCTGGAAGCTGTCGGCGTTCACCGCGACGCCCAGGCGCAGCGCGTGGGCCAGTTCGGCGCGGGTCTTGGCCGGGGAGTCGAAGACGATGTCGGCGGGGTCGAAGCCCGCCGCCAGGGCCTGGGCCAGCTCCCCCGCGCTGGCGACCTCGCAGCCCATGCCGCTGCGGCGCACCTCCTCCAGTACCGGCACCAGGCAGTTCGCCTTGGCCGCGAACGCGTGCCGGACGGTCAGGTCGGCGGGGAACGCCCCGCGCAGGGCGGCCGCGGTGGCGTTGACGCCGTCGAGGTCGACGAAGGCGGCCAGCAGGGCCGTCTCCGGGTCCAGCAGGCCCTGCCGTACCGCCTCCCGCAGGATCAGCTCGCGCCGGGCGGCCGCGCCCTCGACCACGGTCCTACCCAGTTCCTTGCCGGAACCACTCATCACGCACTCTCCCCCGAGCCGAGGTGTCGGCGCCCACGAGCGGGGTCGCTCCGGGCGGAACATCAGGGTCGCGGTGGTCGAGGGTGGGTGTCTTCGTGGGGAGCACCGGGGTCGGGGCGGTTCCGTCTCGCCGGGGGGCGAAGGCGGGGGCGGGGGCGCGACGCCGTTGTGCGGGGGCACGACGGAGGCCCGCCTTCATCGTGGCGGCGTACGAAGGTCACGGCTCCGCGTGGTCGAGGAGGCGGAGTTGCAGTTGGGCGAGGAGGCGGGCGTCCGGGTTGCGGAGGTCGAGGCCGGAGACCTCGGTGATCCGGCCGATCCGGTGCCGCAGGGTGTTGGCGTGGACGCCCAACGCCTGGGCGGTGTCGGGGACATGGCCGAAGTGGTCGAGGTAGGCGCGGAGGGTGGGGACCAGGGTGCTGCCGGTGTGCGCGGTGTCGTAGGCGAGGAGGCGGGCCACCGGGGTCTCGGCGGCCGGGAGCGGTGGGACGGCAGGGTCCGTGGCCGGGTTCTGGGTCGGAGCCGGGGCCGGGGCCGTCAGGGTGTCCAGCATCCCGTTGAGGACGATCGTCTCGGCGACCTCGCTCGCCGAGGCGACCGTGCGGTGCTCGCCGGGCGAGAGCAGGGCCCGTAGCGCCCGGTCCGCCGAACGGCGGGAGGCGGGCAGCTCGGCCAGGCCCTCGACCACCGTGCCCAGTCCCACCCGCACCTTGGGCCCGAACACGTCGGCCACCTGGCGGGCCAGCGACCTGCCCAGCCGCGCGACCTGCTCGGCGGCCCGCCGTACGTCGGCGTGCAGCGCGCCGACGAGGACCAGGATCACCCGGTCCACCGGGACGACCACCGGGGTCAGGCCCTGCCCGCCGCAGCGCACCGCCAGCAGGGCGCACAGCCGCGCCGTGTCCTCGCCCCCGCACGCGGCCCCGGGGCGGACCGCCAGGACGGCGCAGGGGCCGTGGGCGGCGATGCCGGTGCGTTCGGCCAGTACGTCGGCGGAGCCCCGGCCGTCGAGGAGCGCGCGGGCCGCGTCCTCGGTCAGGCGGGCGTGGCTGCGGTGCGAGCGGTGGTGGAGCAGGTGCGTGGCGGCCACCCGGGCCGCCGAGCGGAGGGTGTCGGCGGCGTGCGCCGGGAGGTCGCCGCCCGCGGCCGCCACCCAGACGGAGCCCAGGATCTCGCCGCCCGCGCGGACGGCGACGACCAGGCGTTCGGGGTCGGCGCCGTGCGCCGGGCGGTGGATGACGTCCCCGGGGCCCGAACTCCACAGCGCCTGGAAGAACCCGGCCTCCCGCATGGCGGCCACGCGCCATTCCGGCACCCGGCGGCCGAGGATCGTCAGGCGGCGCAGCTCGTCCACCTCCTCCTTGGTCGACGAGTAAGCCAGCACCCGGGACTCCACGTCCTCGATCGTCACCGAGCCGCCGACCAGGACCGCCAGCGCGTCGGCCAGCGCGTCCAGGTCGCCCGGCGTCACGCCCGAGGCGGCCGGGTCGGCGGGGACGCCGGACAGGACCAGGCCGGCCCGCAGCGCGCCGATCAGCTCGGTCCAGCCGCACCACGCCGTACGGAACAGCACGGCCGTACCGGTGCCCTCGGCGGCGCCCCGCAAGGCGTCCGGGGGGCGCGGCGACGTGCCGGGACCGAAGACGACGGCGGCCGCTCCCGCCGCGGCGGCGTCGCGTACGACGTCGACGGCGGCGGCCGACCGCGGATCGACGCCGACCGCCAGCAGCACCTGCCCCCGCGGCGGCCTCGGCTCCAGCGGGTCCAGCACCGCGATCCCCTCGACCACGGCATCGGGGCGGGGGCCGGGACCGGGCGGCGCCGCGTACGGCTCCAGCGCACCGGCGCCCATCACCGACAGCAGCCGCTGCAGCGTCGGCCCGCCGGCGTCCGCCGCCCCGGCCATCCCGTTCAGCACCATGCGACCCCCCACGTCGGCGCCTCGCGTCAGAAGGAGTCTAGGCCGCACGCCCGAGGAGTTGGAGCGCACGCAGGCCCGGCTGTCCGACGCGCACCAGCGGCAGGGCGCGGCGGACGAGCGGGAGCGGATCGCCCGGGACATTCCCGACACGCTCGCGCGGGGCCTCGCGTCGATCACCGTGCCCGCGGAGGCGGCGCGGGCCCGTCCCTCACGGGTCGGCAGTGGCTGGTGAGACAGGAACCCGAGGTGGTGCCGCGCAGCGGTACCGACCGGAATCTCCTGCCCCCGGGCGGGAGAGGACGTCACCTGCGCGAGGACACACCCGCGAGCAGCTCGTCGACGCCGTCCACGCGGCGGCCCGCGGGGAGACGGTGCTCGCGCCCCGCGTCGCCGCGAAACCGGTGGCGCGGATGCGCCGGCCCGCCCGGGAGCCGCTGACCGACCGCGAGACGGACGTGCTGGGCGCGGTGGCCGACGGGCTCACCGACGCCGAGATCGGCAAGCGCCTCGTCATCGCCGAGGCCACGGTCAAGACCCATCTGCTGCGCCTGTTGGCCGGGCTGCACGTCAGCGACCGCACGGGAGCGGTGGTGGCGGCGAGGGAACGGGGGCCGGGGCCGTAGGCGGGTGCAGCGGCCTGTGCGGCCTACGCGGCCTCCGCCGCCTCCGTCGTCCTGAGTGGGGGGCGTGGGGCCGGGATGACCGGGGTCGGGACCGGTCGCCAGCGGCGCGCCGTGCGGGCGTAGGCGGCGATCACCGAGGCCAGGATGAGGAGGAGCAGCGGGCCGTAGAACCAGGGGTGGTGGGCCATGTGCAGGGAGAGGTGGCGGGACGCCGCGAGGATCGCGGTGAAGGCCACGGCGCCGTAGGCGACCAGCAGGGTGCCGGGGCGGTCCCAGCCGCGGTCGAGCTGGCGCAGGGCCGCCTCGATGGTGAGGGCGAAGATCGCGCCCGCGATGAGGTCGATGCCGTAGTGGTAGCCGAAGCCGAGGGTCGCGGTGAGGGTGGCGACCAGCCAGAACGCCCCCGCCCAGCGCAGCACGCGCGGGCCCCGGCGGGAGTGCAGGAAGATCACCGTGGCCCAGGCCGTGTGCAGGCTCGGCATGCAGTTGCGCGGGGTGACGTCGTCGTACGTCACCGGGTGCGGGGCGTCGAGCGGCGGCAGGGTGTGGGGCCACAGGTCGGCGACCGCCCAGTGGGCGCCGCCGGTGCCGAAGGCGCCGGTGCCGTAGGTGAAGACCGGGCCGACCACCGGGTAGATCATGTAGATGCCGGGGCCGAGGAGGCCGACCACCAGGAACGTGCGGACCAGGTGGTGGCCCGGGAAGCGGCGCTCGGCGGCCACGTGGCGCAGTTGGTAGAAGGCGACGACGGCCGCCGCGACGGCGAGTTGGGCGTAGACCCAGTCGAGGACGTGGGCGCCGGCCGGGCCGGTGGCCTCGACGAGGCGGCCCATCACCCAGGAGGGGTTGCCGAGGGCGTGGTCGGCGGTCGCGACGTAGTCGTCCAGCACCTGGGGGTGGGTCTTGGACGTGATCAGCAGCCACGTGTCGCCCGTCTTGCGGCCGGCCACCAGCAGCAGGCCGAGGCCGACGCCCTTCAGCAGGAGCGTCCGCTCCGCGCCGGTGCGGCGGGTGAGGGCGAGGACCGCGCAGCCGAGGATCACCCACAGGGCACCGTTCCCGAAGGAATGGCCTTTCGTCACCGGTGCGTCGATGAGCCACCGGACGAGCAGGAAGGCGAGGTCGATCCCGATCGCCGCGGCGGCCGCGACGAGGCGTTGCCGCCAGGTGAGCACGACCATCGTCAGGCCCATGCTCGCGTAGAGCAGCGGGCCCGAACTCGGCGCGGAGATCACCTCTTTCGCCTGGTTGGCGATCGGTCCCGGAAGGCCGTAGTGACGTGCGGCGATCTCCAGCGCGATGAGGAGCCCGAGGGTCGCCGCACCCCCCACGGCCCAGAGTCTCGCCCGCCCCTGCGGCCCACGTATTCGCGCTGTCACCCGTGATGGCATGTTTCTCAATCTTTGTTCTGTTTGCGGTTTTGAGTTTGTTTTTCTTCAGTCGGAACACCCCTCGGCGACGGGTATGCACCTGCCCGTCGGCAGGAAGACGGGCGGGCAACAGTTCGAGTTCCCGGCGGGACCCGCCATATCGGGACCTCGGGACGCCAGGCAGACTCTCGGGAGCAGTCCCGCTACGGAGGTCTACGGAGGACCCACGCATGATCACGCTCACGAAGGAAGACGGTCCGGCGGACCTGGACGGGGTGACGCATCTGTCCATCGGCGTCTCCTGGGACCCGACCGCCGGCAGCAGCGGCGGCGTCCTCGGCAAGCTGCGGCGCAAGACCGGCACCGACCTCGACCTGATCGCCGTCGCCATGTCGGGCGGCGACCCCGTGCGGCTGGCCGGGCTCGACTCGCTCGACCCGATGGGCAACGGCTCGCTGCTGCACAGCGGCGACAACCAGACCGGGCACGGTGACGGCGACGACGAGACGGTGACCGTCGAGTTCGCGCGGCTGCCGTCGGCCATCACGTCGGTCGTGTTCGTCGCCGCCGCCTACAAGAAGGGCAGTTCCTTCCAGAAGGCGCGCAACATCAGCTTCAAGGTGTACGACGCCACCGGGGGCAGCACGCAGCAGGTCGCCGACATCTGGCCCAGCCTGCTCACCCAGGACAACGGCTGCGCGGTGGCGAAGGCCGTGCGGGTGGGCGGTGCGTGGAAGCTCCAGGTGATCAACGAGACGGGGAAGATCAAGCAGGGGGACGAGCACGCGCTGATGCGGTTCGCCGTCAGCAAGTGACTTGCTTCTCGGGCTGATGCCCGAGGATTCCGGCCCTCCCGGACGGGTTGCCGTGCCGTTACGCGGCGCGGTTTCCGGTCGGGAGTCCGTGGCTTCCTGTCTCTTCGCGCTGTGCCACAACGGGTTCTTCGGCCGACGGTGACCAGGGTGCGGCCGCCCGGCCGTCCTCGGGGGCGCAGAGGGCGAGTGCACGGTACGCCGACTCGTGGGCCTCCTCCGGCCCCCGCACTCCCGGCATCAGGTGTCGCCCCTCCCTGTCCGCCCCCACCTGCGCGAAGTCCCGCCCGTGGCGGAATACGGCCACGGCGCGAACCCGCCTCGGAACGTCCAGTGGCCGCTCAGCGTCGGCCTGCCCCCGGCGGCCGGCAGGCGGGCGAGGAGCCGGGCGTGCTTCCGCTCCTCGGCGACGAAGAGGCGCACCGCCCGCGCGTAGCCGGGGCCACCGGCCTGGTCCGCCTCGGCGACGAGGTCGGCGCCGTCGCCGTCCTCGCCGACCTGGAACGCTGGACGCCGGCCCACACCGCCGGGTGCAGCGCGGCTCCCCGTGTCCGGTCCGGGTCGCCCTGGGCCTCCCTCCGCATCCGCTCCTCCTCGAACCGCCGTGTCCACGCCTCGGACCCGCCCATACGCACCCCTTCTCAGCGACACGCCGCCGTGCCCTTGGGGAGAGACGACGCGGGCGGGCGAGGAACCGCTCCGCCACACAGCCGCTCACCCGATCAGCCGATCAGGCCCAGCTCAGCCGCTCAGGCCCAGCTCGCCCGCCCGCACCCCCGCCTGGAAGCGGGATCCGGCGCCGAGGGCGTCGAGCAGCTCGGCGACGCGGCGCCGGTACGTCCGCACGGATATGCCGAGTTCGCGGGCGGCGGCCTCGTCGGTGGCACCGGAGCCGAGCGCCCGCAGGACCGCGCGGCTCCCGGCGTCGAGGTGGGGGCGCTCGGCCCGGAGGAAGGCCGCGAGGTCGGTGGCCGCCTCCCAGGCCACCTCGAACAGGGAGTACACCGCGCCGACCAGCGTGGGCGCGGTGGTCACCGTGTACGGGCGCGGGCCGGGGGCGTCCGCGCCGGCGAGGATCGCGCAGTGCCGGTCGATGAGGATCGTCTCGTGCGGCAGGGTGCCGGTGACGATCCGGACCTCCGCACCCCGGGCGACCAGCTCGCTCAGGTGCTCGCGCCCGCTCTCGTCGGCCAGCGCGGCCGGCCCGAGCAGCTTCCGCACCCGCCGCGCGTCACTGTCCCGCACCCGCTCCCGCGCGACCTGCCGTGCGGCGGGCCGGGGCCAGGTGTCCAGGTCCCGTGCGGCGCAGACGAACTCCTCGCGCACGGAGGAGAAGAGATGCCCGGCCCGGGCCATCAGCTCCACGTCACCGTGGACCGTCACGCTCTCTGCCATGCCGCCATTGTGAGGGGTACCGGGGGCTGGGCCGGCCGGGGAGAGCAGAGGACCGGCGCCGTGGACGGGCCGCCTGCGGCCGTGTTGGCAACAAGCTGCCAACCGTTCGCCGTCCCCGGCGCCGCCCCGCAGGGTGGCCGCATGACCAACGACTTTCGCCTCGGTGGCGATCTCACGATCGGGCGGCTCGGCTTCGGGGCCATGCGGCTGCCGGCCCTCAGCTTCCTCGGGCCGGCCCGGGACCCGGAGACCGGGCGGGCCGTGCTGCGCCGGGCCGTGGAACTGGGCGTCGACCACATCGACACCGCCGCCTTCTACGCCAGCGGCGACGGCAGCGTCCGCGCCAACGACCTGATCCGCGAGGCCCTGCACCCCTACCCGGACGGCCTGGTCGTCGCCACCAAGGTCGGCCCGGTGCGCACCCCCGGGGGCGGACTGGCGGGCACCGCCGACCCAGGGGCGCTGCGCGGGCTGGTGGAGGAGAACCTGACGTCCCTCGGCGTGGACCGGCTCGACCTCGTCTACCTGCGCATCGGCGGCATGGAACCGCCGTCCGACGACGATTCGGTCGCCGCCCGCTTCGAGGCGCTGGCCGCACTGCGCGAGGAGGGCCTGATCCGCCATCTGGGCCTGAGCCACGTGAACGCCGGGCACCTCGCCGAGGCACGGGCGATCGCGCCGGTCGCCGCCGTCCAGAACCACTTCCACACCGACAACCGCGACGACACCGAGGTGCTCGCCGCCTGCGAGGAGGCCGGCATCGCCTACGTGCCGTACTTCCCGCTGGGCGGCGGACTGAGCGACATCAGCGGGGACCGTATCGCCGCGGTCGCGGCCCGGCACGGGGCCACCGTGCCGCAGATCGCCCTCGCCTGGCTGCTGGCCTCCTCCCCCGTCACGCTGGCCATCCCCGGCACCGGCTCCCTCACGCACCTGGAGGAGAACACCGCCGCCCGGTCGATCGTCCTCACCGCCGAGGACCTCGCCGAGCTGACCTGACCCCTGACCCTCTCGGTCCCCGCCCCCTGACCCGACGTGTCCTATGTCTCGGCCGGACCGCTCCGGGGCCCTTCCGGAGGGCCCCAGCACCCTGTACGGGGCCATATCTACCGCCACGACGGGAGAAATTGATCGCTCCCCGGGGAATATTCCCCGGGGAGCCGTCCGGGGCGGGATTATCGTCGGCGCCCCCTCGATGACGGCGTGCTAGTGTCGACGGAAGTTGCAGTTGTGGTTGCCTGAAGGTTTTGTCCGACGGGGTAATCATCGCGGCGACCGGAGTGCACACAGGGTGAACTCCGAGCACCGTACCGAAGGAGAAAACATGGCTTCCGGCACCGTGAAGTGGTTCAACGCCGAAAAGGGCTTCGGCTTCATCGAGCAGGACGGCGGCGGCCCCGACGTCTTCGCCCACTACTCCAACATCAACGCGCAGGGCTTCCGCGAGCTGCTCGAGGGCCAGAAGGTCACCTTCGACATCGCGCAGGGCCAGAAGGGCCCGACGGCCGAGAACATCGTCCCGGCCTGACGCTCTCACGCATTCTCCGCAGCTGGGGCCCGCACCTTGGGGTGCGGGCCCCAGCTCGCCGCTTTTCCGGGCGTACGACGCCCGCTTCTCTCCGCTGTCTGAAATCCCCGGCTCCCCGGCGCCCCGCGCCGTGAGCGACCCGGGCCGGCTCGTTCTTGCGATTCCCTGCGCGGCTCTCCGCTGCGGGTCTCCCTTGATACGCGCCGTATCGCCGTATCGAGGAAGGTTCCCCATGAACCGCGTACGCACCAACGACCGCCGACGTTCCGGCGGCGGCGCCCCCCGCCGCTCGCAGGGCGGCGGCCGCTCCCAGTCGGCCGGCCGCGCGCAGTCCGCCGGCCGGCGTCCGTCCGCTCCGCAGGGCGGCGAGTTCGCGCTGCCGAAGACGATCACCCCGGCGCTGCCGGCCGTCGAGACGTTCGCCGAACTCGACATGCCCGACAAGCTGCTGGCCGCGCTCGGCGCCGAGGGCGTGACCGTGCCGTTCCCCATCCAGGCGGCGACCCTGCCGAACTCGCTGGCCGGGCGCGACGTCCTCGGCCGCGGCCGCACCGGGTCCGGCAAGACCCTCGCCTTCGGCCTCGCGCTGCTGGCCCGTACGGCCGGCCGGCGCGCCGAGCCGCGGCGCCCGCTCGGGCTGGTCCTCGTACCGACCCGCGAGCTGGCGCAGCAGGTCACCGACGCGCTCACCCCGTACGCCCGTGCCGTGGGCCTGCGGTCCGCCACCGTGGTCGGCGGCATGTCGATCGGCCGGCAGGCCGGCGCGCTGCGGTCCGGCGCCGAGATCGTCGTCGCGACGCCCGGACGGCTCAAGGACCTCATCGACCGCGGCGACTGCGACCTCGCCGACGTCGCGATCACGGTGCTCGACGAGGCCGACCAGATGACCGACATGGGCTTCATGCCGCAGGTCACCGCGCTGCTGGACCAGGTGCGTCCGGACGGGCAGCGGATGCTGTTCTCGGCCACCCTGGACCGCAACGTCGACCGGCTGGTCCGGCGCTACCTGACCGACCCGGTCGTCCACTCCGTCGACCCGTCGGCCGGTGCCGTCACCACGATGGAGCACCACGTGCTGCACGTGCAGGACACCGACAAGCACCGCACGACCACCGAGATCGCCGCCCGCGAGGGCCGGGTGATCATGTTCCTGGACACCAAGCACGCCGTGGACCGGCTGGTGAAGCACCTGCTGAACAGCGGGGTGCGCGCCGCCGGGCTGCACGGCGGCAAGTCGCAGCCGCAGCGCACCCGGACCCTCGCCCAGTTCAAGGACGGGCACGTGACCACGCTGGTGGCGACCAACGTCGCGGCCCGCGGCATCCACGTCGACAACCTCGACCTGGTCGTCAACGTCGACCCGCCCACCGACCACAAGGACTACCTGCACCGCGGCGGCCGTACGGCCCGCGCGGGCGAGTCCGGCAGTGTCGTCACCCTGGTGACGCCCGGTCAGCGGCGCGACATGACGCGGCTGATGGCCACGGCCGGTATCACCCCGCAGGTCACGCCGGTCCGCTCGGGCGAGGAGGAGCTGTCCCGGATCACCGGTGCGCAGGCGCCCTCCGGAGTGCCCGTCGTCATCGCCGCACCGGTCGTGGAACGCCCCCGCCGGGCGGCGTCCGGTTCCGCCTCGCGCGGCCGGCGCGGGCGCTCCGCGCAGGGGCGTGCCGGGCAGGGCGGCGGGAGCGGCGCGGGTGGTCAGGGTGCCGGGGGCGGCCAGGGCCGTACCGGGCAGTCCCGTACCGGCCAGGGCCGTACCGCGCAGACCCGTACCGCTCAGGGCGGCCGGCCCGTCGGCGAGGCCTCGCGGCGCAGGCCGCGGCGCTCGTCGGCCGACGGCTCGGCGGCCTGACGCCCTCCCCCGCACCACAGCACCGTCCCCGTAGGCACCGTCCCCGAAGCCGCCGGTGAACCTGGTCGACCCGACCCGGTTGCCGGCGGACCGCAGTACCCACCCGCTCCGACTCCCCCTTGTGGAGGCATCATGCGCTGTGTCATCGCCCGGTACCCGTTCGACCTCACCAAGGCCGGGGTGCTGGACTCGATGAAGGGCGTCACGCCCGAGGCCGTCACGGGCGAGTCCGTGACCATCGGCCGCCGCCGCTACCCGGTCAAGCAGGTGGGCGAGGTGGTGACGCGGCAGGACCGCCGTGACTTCTCGGCCGGCGAGGTGACGCGGGCCATGACCCGGCTCGGCTTCACCTGCCACCCCGACCCGGCTACGGTGCCCGCGCCGGAGCCGACGGCGACGCCGGTCGAGACGGCGTCCGCGCTGCTCGGCGGCGCCCTCCCGACCCAGGACGCGTAGGACAGAGGGACACCGGGCACCCCGGACCCGGACACCCTGATACGTACGGAGGGCCCGCACCGTGACGGTGCGGGCCCTCCGTAGGTGGTTCGCGCGGGTTACGCGGGAACGATGTTCTCCGCCTGCGGGCCCTTCTGGCCCTGCGTGACGTCGAAGTTGACCCGCTGGCCTTCCTGGAGCTCACGGAAGCCCTGAGCGGCGATGTTCGAGTAGTGGGCGAAGACGTCGGGGCCGCCGCCGTCCTGCGCGATGAAACCGAAACCCTTTTCGGAGTTGAACCACTTAACGGTACCGAGTGCCATGTCTTTTACTCCTAGGCAGTGCAATTGAGGCCAGGCTAGCACGGAATGCGCCGCCGCCCCGGGAAAGGAAGCGCCGGAGAAACCGTCCGCCCTTTTCGGTGCGCATAGTTTTTCCGGCGTTCTGCGAATATCTGTTTCGACGGTTTGAGATTTCCCTCAGCGGCGGCGTGTCACGGAGCCACCGGCGTGGGGCCGACCAGTTCCGTCAGGACGTCCTCCATCGTGACGAAGCCCAGGACCGCGCCCGTCTCGCCGGTGACGGCGGCCAGATGGCTGTCCTCGGTACGCAGGGCGGTGAGGGTGTCGTCGAGGGGCGTGTCGATGCGGACCCGGGTGACGCGGTGCAGGGCCGAGCGGGGGAAGGGGCTCGTACGGTCGGTGAGGCCCAGGGTGTCCTTGATGTGCAGGTAGCCGAGGACCGTACCGCCGGGGCCGGTGACCGGGAAGCGGGAGTAGCCCGCCTCGGCGGCGACACGCTCCAGCTCGGCCGGGGTGACCGTGTACGGGACGGTGCGCATCTCGGGGACCGGGACCAGGATCTCGCCGACCGGGCGGGTGCCCAGCTCCAGCGCGTCGCGCAGGCGCTCGCCGTCGGCCGGGGTGAGCAGTCCGGCCTCGCTGGCGTCGACCACCATGCGGGCCAGCTGGTCGTCGGTGAAGACGGCCCCGACCTCGTTCTTCGGTTCCACCCGCAGCAGCTTCAGCAGCGTGTTGGCGAAGGCGTTGACGCCGAAGACGAACGGCTTCAGGGCCCGGGTGAGGGCCACCAGCGGCGGCGCGAGGAGCAGCGCGGTGGGCGCGGGGGCGGCCAGCGCGATGTTCTTCGGGATCATCTCGCCGATCAGCATGTGCAGATACGTGGCGAGGGTCAGGGCGATCGCGAAGGCGACCGGGTGGACCAGGGCGTGCGGCATGTGGACCGCCTCGAACACCGGCTCCATGAGGTGGGCGATGGCCGGTTCGGCGACCGCGCCCAGCACCAGCGAGGAGACGGTGATGCCCAGCTGGGCCGTCGCCATCATCGCCGACAGGTGCTCCAGGCCCCACAGGGTCATCCGGGCCCGCTTGTCGCCCTCCTTGGCGCGCGGCTCGATCTGGCTGCGGCGCACGGAGATCAGGGCGAACTCGCCGCCCACGAAGAAGGCGTTGGTCAGCAGCGTCAGGGCGCCGATGAGGAGCTGTACGACGGTCATCGGGCCACCTCGGGCTCACGGTCGTCCGAGGCCACCGGCGCGGGCGCGGTGACGCGGAGGCGGTCGGCGCGGTGGTGGTCGACGTCGAGGACGTCCACCCGCCAGCCGTCCAGGTCGATCACGTCGCCCTTGGCGGGGATGCGCGCCAGGTGGGAGGCGACCAGGCCGGCCAGGGTCTCGTACGGCCCGTCCGGGGCGGTCAGGCCGATGCGCTCCAGGTGGTCCAGGCGCAGCGAACCGTCCGCCTCCCAGGCGGCGCGGCCGTCCGCGCCGGCGGGGGCGGGCAGCAGGTCCGGTATCTCGACGGGGTCGTGCTCGTCGCGCACCTCGCCGACGACCTCCTCCACGATGTCCTCGACGGTCGCCACACCCGCCGTGCCGCCGTACTCGTCGATGACGACGGCCATCGTGCGGGCGCGGCGCATGCGCTCCAGGAGGCGGTCGGCGGGCAGGCTGTCCGGCACCAGGAGCGGCGCGGCGGCCAGCTCGGTGACGGGGGTGGCCGCCCGGCGCTCCGGCTCCAGGGCCAGGACGTCGCGGATGTGGACGGTGCCGATGACCTCGTCCAGGCTGTCCCGGTAGACCGGGAAGCGGGAGAGGCCGGTGGCGTGCGAGAGGTTCGCGGCGTCGGCGGCGGTGGCGTGGGCCTCCAGGGCCTTGACGTCCACGCGGGGCGTCATGACGTTCTCCGCGGTCAGTTCGGTCAGGTGCAGGGTGCGCACGAACAGCTCGGCCGAGTCGGCCTCCAGCGCGCCCTCGGCGGCCGAGTGCCGGGCGAGGGCGACCAGTTCCTCGGGGCTGCGGGCGGAGGCCAGCTCCTCGGCGGGCTCCAGGCCGAAGCGGCGGACGAAGCGGTTCGCCGTGTCGTTCAGGTGCCGGATGAAGGGGCCGAAGGCGGTGGTGAAGCCGCGCTGGGGGCCCGCGACGACCTTGGCGACGGCCATCGGGCGGGAGATCGCCCAGTTCTTGGGGACCAGCTCGCCGACGACCATCAGGACGACGGTGGAGAGGACCACGCCCAGCACGGTCGCCACCGTGGAGGCGGCGGCGCCCAGGCCGATCGCCGTCAGCGGGCCGCGCAGCAGCACGGCGAGCGACGGCTCCGCCAGCATGCCGATGACCAGCGAGGTCACGGTGATGCCGAGCTGGGCGCCGGACAGCTGGAGGGTCAGGGACCGTACGGCCTTCAGGGCGCCGTCGGCGCCGCGCTCACCGGACTCGGCGGCCCGCTCCAGGTCACCGCGCTCGACGGTGGTGAGGGAGAACTCGGCCGCGACGAAGAGCGCGCAGGCCAGGGTGAGCAGGAGGGCCAGCAGGAGCAGCAGGACCTCGGTCACCGTGCCACCCCGCTTCCCTCACGCGCGGACGACGGGGTCACGGACGGGCCGGCCGTGGCACGGCCGGTACTGGGAGGCTCCATTGCGGAACGGGACTCCTTCAGCGGGGTCGGTGGGGGCCGCGGGGACCACCCGGGGTTTCCCTCACAGGTTAAAGGACGGGCAAAGGAGAGGGGGAGTGCTGCGGCCCCTATGCTTCTACTCGCCTGTAGAGAACGGCGGGACGGTTCCGGATTGTTCCCCGCGCGGGCGTAGTCCGGCACACACGGTTGTCCCGCACCGACCTGAAGGAGTGAACGCCTCGATGGTGTTCAAACGGCTGCTCGGTTCCCTCGGCGTGGGCGGGCCCACGGTGGACACGGTCCTCGACCCGGGCGCCGCCCGTCCGGGCGGCGTGCTGACGGGCCGGGTCGACCTGGCCGGCGGCGGCGCGGACGTCGACGTGGAGCACGTCGCGCTGGAGCTGGTCGCCCGGGTCGAGGCCGAGCACGCCGACGGGGAGGCGGAGGGCGTCGTCGCCTTCGACCGGCACACCGTCGCCGGCCTCTTCCGGCTCGCGGCGGACGCCCGGCACAGCGTGCCGTTCTCCGTGCCGCTGCCCTGGGAGACACCGGTCACCGAGCTGTACGGGCAGCCCCTCGGCATCGTCCTCGGCGTACGCACCGAGGTGGCCGTCGCCGGCGCCCGCGACCGGGGCGACCTGGACCCGCTCACGGTGGCGCCGCTGCCCGCCCAGGAGGCCGTCCTGGAGGCGTTCGGACGGCTCGGTTTCGGCTTCCGCTCGGCCGACCTGGAGTACGGGCGCATCGGCGGCACCGGGCAGCGGCTCCCCTTCCACCAGGAGATCGGACTCGCCCCGCCGCCGCGCTACGCCCACCAGATCGGCGAGATCGAGCTGACCTTCCTCGCCGTGCCCGGCGGACTGGAGGTGGTGCTGGAGGCGGACAAGCGCGGGGGCCCGCACGTCGGCGGCCACGACGCCGTCAGCCGCTTCACCGTCCCCCACGAGGAGGCGGCGGCCGGAGCGCGGGACTGGAACGCCCTGGTCGACGGCTGGGTCCGGGAACTGGTCGAGCACCGGGCGTCGTACGACTCCCACGCGGTGTACGGCCACGACGCCGGACCCGGCACCGGCGCGGTCGTCGCGGCGGGCGCGGCGGGGCTGGCCGGCGGGGTCGTCGCGGGGATGGTGGCGGCGGAGGTCGTCGACGAGGTGGGGGACGTCTTCGAGGACGGGGACGAGGCGGAGGACTTCTTCGAGGACGGGGACGAGGCGGAGGAGGAGAGCGGGGAGGGGGGCAGGGACACTCACGGCGGGGGCGACGACCTGGAAAGCCTCTGAGACCTCTCAGACCTCTCAGACCTCTCAGACCTCTCGGACCTTCGGCGTCCGCCGTTCTTGCCGTAGATTCCGAGCGGGCCCGTGTGCGCGGGCCCGCACCCTCACGTCCACCACGGGAGCGTCCATGTTCGGACTGAGCGAACTCGCGATCCTTCTCATCGTCGTCGCCGCCGTCCTCGCCGCCAGGAAGCTCCCCGAGCTGACCCGCTCGGCGGGCAGGTCGGCCCGCATCCTCAAGGCGGAGACCCGCGCGGCGAGGGACGCGGAGGAACCGGGGACCCCGCGCGTCGTCCCGGGCGAGACTGTCCGCCGCGAGGACACCGGCACCGGGGCACCCCAGGGCTGACCGGGCGCCCCCGGCCCCGCCTCACGCGTCGGCCTCACGCTCCCCCGCGCGGGTGCGGTGGGGGCCCAGTTCGCGCAGGACCTCGCCGAGGCCGGCGGCGGTGAGGGCGGGGGCGGGCAGGGGCTCGGCGTCCGGTGCCGTGCGCAGGCCGGCGAGGAGCAGGGTGAGCGGGCGGCGCCAGGCGTCCGGCGCCGCCGCGGCGGTCAGGGCCGGCACCGCGCGGCCGAGCGCCGCGAGCGCGAAGAGGACGTCCTCGGTGGTGACGTCCGCCCGGACGGTCCCGTCCTCGCGGCAGCGGTCCAGCAGCGCGTCCACCGTCCGGCGGTTGTGCTCGTGCACGGCCTCCAGGCTGTCCACGCCCGGCAGACGGGTGGTCATCAGGTCGTTGGTGCCCCGGTCGGCGGCCAGGGCGGTGAAGACGGCCTTCAGGTAGGCGGTGAGCCCCGCCCACGCGTCCGGGGCCCATCGCGCCGGGAGGCGGGGTGCGGGTAGCGGTGTCGGGGTGAGTGGCTGGTGGTGGGGCCGGCTCCTCCCGGCCAGGGTCGGGAGCGGGGCCCTCCGGGCTTCGGACGAGGCCGAGGGCGCGGACGAGGCCGCGTGCACCGAGCTGGAGGCGGGCGCTCGGGGCACGGGCCCGACCGGCGCCCGGGCCCTGACCGACCCGCACGTCATCACGCGGCTGCGCGCGCTGGACCCGGCCCGCACCAACCGCAGCACGCCCCGCGACATGACCCGCCTGCTCGGCGCCGTCTGGCGGGACGAGGCCTGCCCGCCCGAGTACGGCGCCGCCGTGCGCCGGGTCCTGGGCCTCCAGGTCTGGCCACACCGCCTGGCCTCGGGCTTCCCCTTCGACGACGTCCACGTGGCCGGCAACACCGGCAGCCTGCCGACCCTGCGCAACGAGGTCGGCGTCGTCGAGTACCCCGACGGCGGCCGCTTCGCCGTAGCCGTCTTCACCCGCACCGCCCACACCGCGGCCGTCCTCCCGGCGGCGGACGCGGTCATCGGCACGGCGGCCCGGATCGCGGTGGACGCGCTGCGGGCGGACTGACGCCGGTTCGGGTTCGGGTTCCGCGCGACGTCACGGGTGCCGCCGAAGATCAGGCGGAGAACGGACGAAGATCAGCGGTCATACCGGTGGAGCATATCGGGCACTTTATCCCATTCGGGGTACATAATCAGAACATGAGTACGGGAACGTATGAACTGCTGGCCGCCCCCGACGCGGTCAACGTGACGGTGGCCTTCATCCTCGGACTGGTGGTCGCCGGGGCGCTGATCTGGGCCGTGCGCATGGGCATGCGGGTCATGGATCGCGAGCCCGACCGCCCCCGCGCCGACGAACAACCCCACCTCCCCGACGGCGGCGCCGTGCGCGAGGAACGGGAGATCCGGGAACCCGACGAGATCCCGCTGAACCAGAACGGGAGCCCCCGCCTGATGCCCTACGAACTGCACCACTCGGGCAGCCGCCGGGGCGACGACCAGCACCGCCGCCGCTGGCAGCCGAATTCCAGCGGAGCCTTCGGCAGCGGCGGCCCGGGTCACACCTAGACACGGGCAACGGGCCACGGGCCACGGGCCCACGGAGGACGTACCTGGAACAGGCAGGCACGGAGACCTGGTGACGGGGGCCGACGGGATTCCGTCGGCCCCCGGTCCGGACCCCGTACCGTCCCTTCCATGAAGCGCACCCGTCCCCGTCCACGACGACACCGGAGAGTGTCCCGGCGCGCTGACTGCTGACCCGACCAGGAGTCCGACGCCCCGGGGCGAGCGCGCCGGGGCTCTTTCGCGCGGTGCTCGTCCTGCGTACTCGCCGAGGAGACCACCGTGCACCCCACTGCCCACTCCGCCGCCTCGGCCGCGACCTCGGCCTGTTCGGCACCGACCCCCTGACGAGCGCGGGCCTGCCGTACTGGCTGCCCGAAGGAGAGGGCGTACCGCAACTTCTCCGCCTCCTCTCGCAGGCGCCCGCAAGGGGTCCGGGAGTGGGCGCACCGCGGTTCAGGTCCCGTGAGGATCACCGGCGGTCGGTCCGGTTCACCGCGAACGCCCGCTGGAACGTCACCGGCGGCGGCCGTCTCAGCCTGCCGAAGATCGGCGCGGTGAAGGTGAAGTGGTCCCGCCCCCTGCCCGCCACACCGTCCTCGGTCACCGTGATCAAGGACGTGGCCGGGCGGTCCTTCGCCTCGTTCGTCACCGACACCGACACCGACACCGCCCCCGCCGCCCCCGACCCCGCCGCCGACCAGGCGCGGATGCCCGCCACCGGGAAGACCATCGGTATCGACCTCGGCCTCACACACTTCGCCGTCCTGAATCCTCGGGCATCAGCCCGAGGAGCAAGTCAACGGCACGTGTACTCGCCCGCCCCGCCGCGCCCGCCGTCCCGCCCGCCCGTCCGTCCCGGGCGAGCGTGAGCGAGGGCCGGGCGCGCGTAGGGTCGGCCCGACCGGTGCCCCCGCACCACGCCGCGCCACGCGACCCGAGGAGTCCCCGCCGTGACGGCTTCCCCCGACCCGCAGCCGCCCATCCCGGTGATCATCGACTGCGACACCGGCATCGACGACGCCCTCGCGCTGCTGCTGGCGGTCCGGCACCCCGCGCTCGACCTGCGGGCGGTCACCTGTGTGGCCGGGAACACCGACGTCGAGGGGGTCGTACGGAACACCCTGACCGTGCTGGAGCGGGCCGGTGCCCCGGACATCCCCGTCGGCCGGGGTGCCGGGCGGCCGCTGATCGAGGGCGTGCGCACCGCGCGGCACGTGCACGGCGCCGACGGCATGGGCGACCTCGGGCTGCCCGCGCCCGCCCGCACCGCAGCCGGCGTGGACGCGGTGACGCTGCTGCGCCGGGAGATCCTCGCCGCCCCGCGTCCGGTCACCCTGATCCCGACTGCGCCGCTCACCAACATCGCGCTGCTGCTGCGCACCCACCCCGAGGTCACCGGCAACATCGAGCGGATCGTGTTCATGGGCGGCGCGGTGGCCACGGGGAACGCGACGCCGGTCGCGGAGTTCAACGTCTGGCACGACCCGGAGGCCGCCGCGATCCTGCTCACCGCCGGGGTGCCGATCACGATGTACGGGCTGGACGTGTTCCAGCGGGTGATCGTGCCGGGTCCGGACGTACGGCGGCTGCGCGCGAGCGCCGAGCCCGGTACGCGGCTCGCCGGGGAACTCCTCGCCCACCGCGGTCCGGCCACCGACGAGAGCGACCCCGGCGGCGGGCTCGGTGACGCGGGCGCGGTCTGCGCGGTGATCGACCCGGCGGGGTTGACCACGCACCGGCTGCCCGTCGAGGTGTCCCTCGCCCCCGGCCCGGCCCGCGGCCAGACCCTCGTCGACCGGCGCCCGCGCGTCGGCGAGTCCGAACTGCACGGCGAGACGCGCGAACCGGCCCTGGTGGACGTGGCGTTGGAGGTGGACGTGGCCCGGTACGTAGCGCTGTACCTGGGCGCGGTCGAGCGCACGGAGGCATAGCCACCGGCGCGTCGCGGGCGCACGGGTTCGCCTTTCCGGTGATGTGGACAGAACTGAACGGTTCCGTTCGCGTCGCTCGCACGCATCGCGAAGGACCCGCACGTATCGCGAAGGAGACGAGACCGCGTGACCGTACGCAGCACCAGCAGCACGCCCGACCTGTCCTCGCAGGACCCCGACTGGTGGCGGCAGGCCGTCATCTACCAGGTCTATCCGCGCAGCTTCGCCGACGCCGACGGCGACGGGCTCGGTGACCTGCGCGGCATCACCCAGCGCCTTACCCACCTGGCCGCGCTGGGCGTCGACGCGCTGTGGCTCAGCCCGTTCTACCCGTCCGAACTCGCCGACGGCGGCTACGACGTCGACGACTACCGGGACGTCGACCCGCGCCTGGGCACGCTGGACGACTTCGACGCGATGGCCGCCGAGGCGCACCGGCTGGGCCTCAAGGTCATCGTCGACCTCGTCCCCAACCACACCTCGCACCGGCACGCCTGGTTCCGCGAGGCCCTGGAGGCGGGCCCCGGCTCCCCGGCCCGCGACCGGTACGTCTTCCGGGACGGGCGCGGCGAGCACGGCGGACTCCCGCCCACCGACTGGCAGTCCGTCTTCGGCGGCAGCGCGTGGCAGCGGGTGCCGGACGGGCAGTGGTACCTGCATCTGTTCGCGCCCCAGCAGCCCGACCTGAACTGGGACAACGAACGGGTCCGCGCCGACTTCCGGACCACGCTGAAGTTCTGGTGCGACCGGGGCGTGGACGGCTTCCGCGTCGACGTCGCGCACGCGCTGGTCAAGGACCTCACCGAGCCGCTGCGCGACCTCGGCTCGCCCGAGCTGAGCAGCGAGGCGGCGCTCGCGGAGTTCGCGCCGGGCACGCACCCCTTCTACGACCGGGACGACGTCCACGAGGTCTACCGGGACTGGCGCAAGATCCTCGACGCCTACACGCCGCCGCGCATGGCGGTCGCCGAGGCGTGGGTGCCGGGCGCCCGGCGCGCGCTGTACGCCCGGCCGGACGAACTGGGGCAGGCGTTCAACTTCGAGTACCTACAGGGCCGCTGGGACGCGGACGAACTCCGCGAGATCATCACCGGCTCCCTCGCCGACGCCCACGCGGCCGGGGCCTCGGCGACCTGGGTCCTCTCCAACCACGACGTCGTCCGCCACACCGACCGGCTGGCCCTCCCGCCGGGCACCGACACCGACGCCTGGCTGCTCTCCGGCGGCCGCGCCCCCGCCGTCGACCGGGCGGCCGGGCTGCGGCGGGCCCGCGCGGCGACGCTGCTGATGCTGGCGCTGCCCGGGTCGGCGTACGTCTACCAGGGCGAGGAACTCGGCCTCCCCGAGGTCGCCGACCTGCCCACCGAGGTCCTCCAGGACCCGATCTGGGAGCAGACCGGCCACGCCCGCAAGGGCCGCGACGGCTGCCGGGTGCCGCTCCCGTAGACGACGGACGGCCCGTCGTACGGCTTCGGCGCGGGCGGGGCGTGGCTGCCGCAGCCGCCGGAGTTCGCCGCGTACTCGGTCCAGGCCCAGGACGGCGTCGTCGGCTCCACCCTGGAGCTGTACCGCACGGCCCTGCGCCTGCGCCGCAAGCTCCTCGACGGCGAGTCCCTCACCTGGTCGGACGACACCCCGCCCCACACCCTCCGCTTCGACCGCTCGAACCGCTGGCGCTGCGTCACCAACCTGTCCGCCGGCCCCATCGACCTGCCGGCCGGGGAGGTCCTGCTGACCAGCGCACCGCTGGAGGACGGGAGGCTGGGGGCGGACACGACGGTGTGGCTGGGGTTGTAGCGGCGGGGGTGGGCGGCGGACCAAGGCCACTCGGTGGATCGGGGGTACGTCACCCCGTGGCTCCAGGCCCCCCGCCTCGACTCACCCGGACGGACCGGCGCGCTGGTGGGCGGGTGGGGGTGGTGGTGCCGTGGGGGGACGTGACGGCCTGTTCGTCGTGGGCGGTCGCGCCGGCCCTCCAGGAGGTACCCGATGCCACATGCCCCCGCCGCCCGTCCGTCGCTGGCCGTCGTGGTGTCGGTGGCGCTGGCGCTGACGGCGGGGGCCTGTTCCCGTAGCGGGCCGGTGAGGGAACGGGCCGACGGGACCGTGCCGCCGTCGCCGGCCGCGCTGCCCTCCGCCGCCGGGCCGCCGGTGCTCACCGAGGGGCAGGCGCGGGCGGCGCTGGTCACGGAGGCCGATCTGGCGGCGGGGTGGGAGCCGACGCGGGGCGCCGCGACCTGGCGGGACGAGGTGCTCAAGGCCCGTGCCGAGCGGCCCGACTGCCACCGGCTGCTCGACGTCCTCTACACCGAGGACCTCTTCGGCGCCGACGTCCCGCCCCGGGCCACGGCCGCCCTCGACGACGCGGACGACGGCGCCCAGCTGCACTACCGGGTCACCTCGCACCGCGCCGCCGACATCGACGCGGCCCTCGACTGGCTCGGCACGCTGCCCGACGCCTGCGGGCACTTCACCGCCCGGGGCGCCCGCGGAGCCGCCCGCGACGTCCACGTCACCGACCTCGGACTGCCGGACGCGGGGGACGCGCGGCGCGGACTGCGGGTGACGGTGACCGGCGCGACGCCGGACACCGTCCTCACCGTCGACCTCGCCGCCGTACGCGTCGGCGACGACGCGATCACCCTCACGGAGGGGAGCCTCGCCGCACCGGCCGACGACGCCACCTGGACGGCGGCGGAGACGGGCGCGGCCCGCCTGGCGGAGGTACGGCAGCGGGGGCGGGCGCAGGTGTAGGACCGGCGGGCCCCGAGGTCGGCCTACTCGTCGAAGCGGTGGCGGTGCGAGGTCACCTCATGGGCCACCTCGCGCGCGGTACGGCCGCGGGCGAACGCGTCGGCCCGCAGGCGGGCCAGGGCCTCGTCGGCGCCGACCCGCAGCTGCGCCATGATCATGCCGACCGCCTGGTGCAGCTCGTCCTGGCCGCCGGCCAGCTCGTCCAGCCAGTCCTTCTGCCGGCGCGGCAGCGCCATCAGCGCCGCGGTCATCACCCCGGCCACCAGCTGGGCCGTACGCAACTGCCCGTCGGTCAGCCCGCCCGGGGTGTCGCGGTAGAGGTCGAGGGTGCCCAGGCACACGCCGTCGTCGCCGAGCGGCAGCGCGTAGACGGCGCGTACGCCGACCGCGGTCGCCTGCTGGGCGAAGACGGGCCACCGCGCGGCATCGGCGGCGGACGTCAGATCGCAGGCGAGCACCGGCGCCCCCGACGCGGCGGCGCTCGCACAGGGACCGGCGCCCAGGGTGGCCTGGATCTCCGCCAGGTACGACGCCCGGTCACCGCTGGCGCACAGCCGCACCGGCACGCCCGCACCCCGCAGCGACGCGCTCGCCCCGCTCACCGGCAGCAGCCGCAGCGCCGTCACGCACAGCCGCTCCGGCACCTCACCGAGCGGCGCCCCGCCGATCTCCGCGGCGATGACCCGGGCGGCGGGCGACCCGTCCGAGGCCCACGGCGCTCCCACGCACACCGCCTCCTTCTCCACCCGCCGTCTCCAGACGGCCGCAGCCCCGACTACCCGCCCCCGACCGGGGGAAACCCGGAGCGCGGGGGGCCTACGGCGATCCCGCAGAGGACGCCGTGCCCGGACGCACCCGCACCGCCGAACGCCACGTCAGGGCCCTCGCCGCCGCGCTCGCCGCCGTGGTGGGCCTGCTGCTGGCCGGGAACACCGGCCCGACGGCCACCGCACAGAGCCCGGCCCCGCACCCGGCCCAGGCACCCGTCCGCGACGCCGGTCCGGACCTGGAGCCGCTGGTGGACACCGCCGACCGAGACACGGCCGGCTGAGACACGGCCGACCGAGACACGGCCGGCTGAGACACGGCCGACTGAGGCACCCCCACCCCTCAGACCTGCGTCCGCTGCAACCGGTCCAGCTCCCGCCGCACATGGTCCAGCGCCCCCTCGCGCCGCCCCGGCACCCGTCCGCGCAACACGGCGAGCGCGGCGCCCAGTTCGCGGGCCCGGCCGGGCTCCCGGACCAGCCCCCACTGGTGGTGGGCCCGGTCCACGGCCGCCTCCACCGCCGGCGCCTGCGGCGGCTGCCCCGCGCCCAGCCGGGCCTCGGCCACCGTCAGCCAGGCCCGGCAGCTGCGCACCGGATCCCCCGCGAACATCGCGAGGTCGGCCCGGACCTCCGTCCAGTGCAGCGCCTCCTCGGAGGCGGGCCCCTGGGCCAGCGCGGCGGCGCCCTCGTACCGGGCGGCGAGCGCGTCGGCCTCCTCGTGGCGTCCGGCGCGCACCGCGTCGGCGATGACGGCGTGCGGGTCGCCCGCGACCGGCCCCGGCGCGGACAGCACCAGGTCGCCCGGGACGCCGTCCGCCTCGGCCGCGACCCGGGCCAGCGCCTGCTGGTGCAACCGCTCCGGCGCCGGACGGTGCCCGCTGCGCAGGATCGTCGCGACGGCCCGCATGTACGCGGGGCTGCCCACCGTCCGCCGCGCGGGCGGCGGCGCGATGCGACCGTGGACGGCGTTGTTGCGCCCGCAGTCCAGCGGCCGGTCCCGCAGCCACTGCCAGGTCTCGTGGTCGGCGTGCAGGTCGAGCAGGAGCGTGGTCGCGCCGGACGGCCGCAGCCGCAGCTCCTCGCGCAGCCAGTGCCAGGGCAGGGCGGTGTAGCGCACGGTGGCCGGTGTCGTACGGGCCAGCGCGAGATGCGGCAGCCGCTGGCGGCGGTCCAGCTGGAGCTGGCCGGCGATGTAGACGGTCAGCGGCCCGGGGGCCGTCGCGGCGGCGCGCAGCCGGGTGAGGACGGCCTGCGGCTCCAGCGGGTCGGCGAGTTCGACGACGTTCGCCGTGTCGGTGCCGGAGAGCACGGCGGGCGCCACGGCCGCGAGGACCGGGAGTACGGACGCGGCGTCCACGAGCCGCCCCCGGCCCACGGGCGACGCCGCGAGCAGCAGCACGGTTCCGGGCATGTCCCCTCCCCTGTCGATCACTTACGGCAGCACCGTAACCGCTGCGGTCGCACAGCGGGGCCCGCAGCCGTCGGCCTCATCCTTCCGGAGCGTCCCGGCGCCGTACCGCGAAGATCGTGGTGTCGTCGGCCAGCCGCCCCCGGCAGTGCCGCAGGGTGCCGTCCCCCACGAGGGTGACCAGCCGGGTCGGCGCCGCGCTCCGGGGGTCGGCGGCGGTCGTGCGGGCGATGTCGTCGGCGGGGCGGTAGAAGGCCCCGGCGGGGTCGCGGGCCTCGGTCACGCCGTCGGTGACGAGCAGCAGCGTCTCGTCCGCGGCGAGGTCGAGACGGTGCACGGGCGGCGTCGTAGCGGGCCGCGGCGTGCGGAGTTCCATCGTGTCGGGCGGCGGCATGCCGGGCTGCGTCGTACCGGGCTGTCCCGCGGTCAGTTCCCCCATGCCGAGCGGCAGTCCGCCGACGACCGGGAGGGCCCGTACCCCGCGCGGACCGACCGCGAGCGGCGGTTCGTGGCCGAAGACGACGGCGTCGACGGAGTCGGGCCGGTCGGGGCGGAAACCGATCAGTACGGCGGTGGCGAACCGGTCCCCGTCCGCCCGTCCGAGCCCCGCGGTGTGCGCACGGTGGCGCACCATACGGGTCTCCAGGCGCTCGGCGACCGTCGCGAGGTCCGCCTCGTGGTACGCGGCCTCGCGGAAGGTGCCGAGCAGGGCCGCGGCCGTCTCCACCGCGCCGAGGCCCTTGCCCTGTACGTCGCCGACGAGGACGCGGGTGCCGTGCGGGCCGGGCTGGATGTCGTAGAAGTCGCCGCCGACGCGGGCCTCGGTGTCGGCGGAGAGGTAGACGGCGGCGTGGTCGAGGCCGCCGAAGCCGACGGGGAGGGGGCGCAGCACGGTACGGCGGGTGGTGTCGGCGATGTCCCGCATGTGCAGCATGCGCCGCTCGCCGCCGACCCGTACGTCCGCCGCGACCACGGCGATCGCCCCGCCGAGCAGGACCAGGATCAGACCGGGCAGACCGGTCTCCTCGCGGTGCTGCCAGAGGGTGTCGGCGAAGGCGTACACGACGATCGAGAGCGCGGCGAACACGGCCGTCGCCCGCACCCCGCAGATCGCGGCGGCGACGCCGGGCACGAGGACGGTCCAGGAGATGATCTCGAAGGCGCCGGTGGTGATGTCGGTGGCCGCGATGCCGATCAGCAGGATCAGGGGGAACAGCCACGCGACGCTGTGGCCGCGCACGCTGAGCAGTTGGTGCCGGGACACGGCGTCACCCTGCCCGGCGGCGTGCACGAGCCGCCCGACCACCCGCCACCGCCCACGCCCCGGGCCACGACCCCTCACGGGGCCAGCGAAACACGGGGGGTGAGGGGGCGCATCCCGGCGGGCGGGGGCGTGACCCGGGGCGGACGGGCAGTGCCGGGCGGCGGCGGACGGGCGCTGCCGGGCGACGTGGGACGGGCAATGCCGGGCGACGCGGACGGGCAATGCCGGGCGACGGCGGCGGACGGGGACGACCGGCGGGCCGGGCGCCAGTCCGGGCCGGGCACGCACGCCGCGGCGCCCCGCCCCGACACAGGCCGGGCCGGGTGGCAGGACCTGGCGGCCGGACTGGGCTGGCGAGCGGACCGGCCGGCCGGACCAGGCCGGGCGGGCGAGCGGACCGGGCCGGGCGGCACGGGCCAGCCCAGGCCCCAGCCCGGCACGGGAGCACACGCCGCAACACGCCACCCCCGGCACAGACCAGACCAGACCAGGCCGGACGGACCAGACCGGACCAGGCGGCACCGGCCAGCCAGGCCCCAGCCCGGCACGGGAACACACGCCGCAACACGCCACCCCCGGCACAGACCAGACCGGACGGCCGGACCAGGCCTGGGCCGGCAAAGGGCGGGAGGGCCCCGGACGGGACGAGGCACGACAAGGGCACGGACGGACGTGTCACGTGGCGGTCGGGCGGAGCCGAACCCGCCGGAGCGTGCCCCGGGCGAGGAGCGTACGCCGCCCCGAGCAGGCCGCCACCCCGAGCAGGCCGCCGCCCGGAACAGGCCATCGCTTCAGCGCGGCCTGCACAGCGCCGACCGTGTCGGTGCGGCCGGCACGGAGTCCGGCGACATGGGGTTGGGCGGCACGGAGTCGGGCGGTATGGGGTCGGGTCTGCCGCGTCTCTTCAGGACTCGTCCGGACTTGCCAGGTGGGGCGGGTGGGTGTGGTCTGGTAGCCGGGGCGAGGCGAGAGGAGTGCTCTCATGGCTCACGCGGCACCGACACGCACCACCTCCACCCGGCCGGGCACCCGCGCCCGCCGGACGCCGGACGTCTTCGGCGCGCGGACCCATCTGCTGGCGAAGTGGGCGATGCCGCTCGCGATCGGCCTGGTCTACGGCTACTGGGCCGCGACCATCCGCCGCCGCGGCGAGGGCATCACCGGCTGGAATGTGTTCTTCGGCTTCATGACCGTGCTGGCCTTCGTCGTCCTGTTCGTCGTGGTGCGCGCCGTGGCCGAACGGCTCCCCCGCGAGGGCCACGCGGTCCTGTGGGCCGCCTTCGCGGGCAGTGCCCTGGGCTTCCTCTACTCCCTGAGCAACGTCGCGATGTTCACCTGCGTCGTCGTCTCCCTGATCCTGGCGGCGGCGGTGTTCGCCTCGCTCTTCTACCGCTACTACACCCACGAGGACGCGCAGGGGCACCGGACGAGGTGACGCCACAGCCCCGTATGGCCCGTGTGGCCCGTGTGGCCCGAATGCAGTCCCCCCGGTCGCCCGGTCCGGGGGAGGGGAATTACCTGGAGGGGTGTTCCCACGTCTCCGCGACGGCCTGTCGGCCGCCCTGATCGCGCTGGCCTGCCTGCTCGCCCCCTGCGGCGCGCTGGCGGGCTGGGCGGCGTTCGGGCTGGCCGACACCGGCCGGTACGTCGCGGCCATGTCGCCCCTCGCCGACCACCCGGACGTCCGCGACGCGGTCGCCGACACGCTGGGCGCCGGTGTCCTGGACCGGGTGACGGCGGGCCCCGTGAACAGCGGCGTCCGCGTCTTCGTGCAGGACGCGGCCCGCTCCTTCACCCGCACCGCCGCCTTCCGGGAGGGCTGGGACACGGCCAACCGCACCGTGCACGGCGCCGTCCTGCACGCCCTGCGCGACGAGAGCACGGCCGGACGCGCGGTCACCGTCGACTTGGCCCCGGTCACCGCGCGGGTACGGGAACGGCTCACCGAGGACCATGTGACGTTCGCCCGGCGCATCCCCGTCCGGCCCACGCTGGTCACCGTGCTCCCGGCCCACGAGGTGGACCGGCTCAGGAAGGGCTACCACGTGCTGGACGTCGCCGCCTTCTGGCTGCCGCTGGCGGCCGTCGTCTTCGCGGTCACCGGCATCGCGATCGCCGCCCGCCGCCGCCACGCCCTCACCGCGGCCGGTCTCGGCACCGCACTCGGCGGCGCGCTGCTCGCCCTCGCCGTGGTGGTCGGCCGCAGCCTCACCGTCTCCGAACTCCCCGGCGCCCTGGACGGCCCGGCGGCGGGCGCCGTCTACGACGCCCTCACCGAGACCCTCCGCACGGCGTCCTGGCTGCTGGTCGCCCTCGGCCTCACCGTCGCCCTCACCTCCTGGCTCGCGACCCGCCACGGCCCGGCCCCGCGCCGCCGCCGGCCCCCCGCACCGGCACCCGCCGAGCCCGCCCCCGCCTCCGAAATCGCCTGGCGGGGCCCCCGCTCGGACGGCTAGCGTCACCGGCCATGACCGCGACGACGACCCTGGGGCGCCCCACCGGCCCCGAGGAGCTTGCCCTCGTCGAGGCCGCCGGCTGGACGGCCTGGCCCCCCAGGCTCCCGGAGCAGCCGATCTTCTACCCCGTCCTGAACGAGGACTACGCCGTCCGCATCGCCCGGGACTGGAACGTCCCCGCGTCCGGCTCGGGCTACGTCACCCGCTTCGAGGTCGGCTCCGCGTTCCTGGCCCGTTACCCGGTACGCCGGGCGGGCGGAGAGACCATCCTGGAGCTGTGGGTCCCGGCGGACGAACTGGCGGAGTTCAACCGGCACATCGTCGGGCGGATCGAGGTCGTACGGGAGTTCCACGCGCCGGCGTAGCCCGGCCGTGCGGGAGCGAGCGGGGGGCGGGGTTTGAGGCAGACCGAGGTGCGGGTCGGGGTGCGGGTCGGGGTGCGGTGCGCCGGGGTTCTGTTCGCTGGGGTTCTGTTCGCCGGGGTGAGCGTGGTCGTCGGGTGCCGGATCGCCGACGTCGACGGCGTCACCCCCGTACCGCAGCTGCTCGCCTTCCTGCCGTGGCTGCTCGTGCCGGTCGGCGCCGGGCTGGTGGCGGCGCTGCTCGGCCGGTGGTGGGTGGGGGCGGGGTGGGGGGCCGTGCTGCTCGGGGCGGTGGCCTGGTTCCTCGGGCCGTACGGCGGAAGCGGGCAGCCCGCGGGGCCGCCGGTGGCGGAGGTACGGGTGCTGACCTCGAACGTCGAGTTCGGGCAGGGGACGCCGGGACTGGTCGCGGCGGTACGGCGTGAGCAGCCGGACCTCGTCTTCGTACAGGAGTGCGAATACGTGTGCCAGACGGTGCTCCGGCGCGAACTGGGCGCCGCGTATCCGCACCGGCAGGTCGTCGAGGGCGGCGGCTCCGAGGGGTCGGTGATCCTGAGCGCCTTCCCGCTGCGGAGCACCGGCGGCGTCCCCGGCACGATGGGCATGCCCGGCGCCGTCGCCGACGTGCGCGGGCACGCCGTACGGCTCCAGCTCGCCCACCCGATGCCGCCGCTGCCGGGCCAGCTGGACCTGTGGCGCGACGAGCTGGGCGCCCTGCGCGACGCCGCTGCCGAGGACCGGGACACCCCCACCGTCCTCGCCGGCGACTTCAACGCCTCCCAGGACCACGCCGTCTTCCGCCGCGTCCTCGACACGGGGCTGCACGACGCCGCCCGGCTCGCCGGGTCCGGCCGCACGGCCACCTGGCCCGCCCGCACCGCCCCGGTGTTCGGCGCGCAGATCGACCACGTCCTGGTGTCGGACGACTTCGCCGCGCGCCGCGCCCGGTTCCTGGACCTGGACGACACCGACCACCGCGCGCTGGTCGTGGACCTGACCCTGCACGCGGCGGACGGCTGACGTCCGTAAGGGGGCCGGACTTCTCAGACGCCGATGTCGTCGCCGTCCGCGCGCCACACCGCGACGACCGCCGGGCGCACGATCTTCCCGGGCCCGTCGGGCCAGGTGCTGGCCGGCTTCTCCACGGAGGCGCCGTCGACCTCCCCCGGGTGCTGTACGGCGACCAGCACGCGCCGGTCCTGGATCAGCGGACCGCAGGTCTCCGCGCCCTTGGGCACGGTGAGGAACTGCTTCAGCTCACCGCGCCGGTCGCCCCTGGTCGCGACGCCGAACAGCCCGTCGTGGGAGCCGAGCGCGCTGCCGTCGGTGGAGATCCACAGGTTGCCGTGGTCGTCGAAGGCGACGTTGTCGGGGCAGGAGATCGGGCTGACCCGGTCCTTGGGGAAGCCCGCGAAGTAGGTCGCCGGGTCGTTCGGGTCACCGGCGACGAGGAACAGCGACCAGCCGAACGCCGTGGCGTCGGCCCGGTTGCGGGCCTCGGTCAGCTCCAGGATGTGGCCGTGCTTGTTGGCGTTGCGCGGGTTGGCCTCGTCCGCCTTGGCGTTGGCGCCGACCCCGCGGTTGGTGTTGTTGGTGAGAGAGACGTACACCTTGCCGGTCTGCGGCGAGGGCTCGATGTCCTCGGGCCGGTCCATCTTGGTGGCGCCGACCTTGTCCCCGGCGAGGCGCGTGAAGACGCAGACCTCCTCGGCGCTCATGCCCGGCACGTGCGAGACGGCGCCGTGCTCGGTGGCGGTGACCAGCGGGATCCAGCGGCCGCCGCCGTCGAACTCGCCGTCGCGCGGCAGCTTGCCGGTGCCGTCGATCTCGATCGCCGGGGAGTCGCCGCTGAGCTTGGCGACGTACAGGGTGCCCTCGTCGAGCAGCGACAGGTTGTGCTCGCGCGCCGAGCGGCTGCCGCCGTGCCGCATCCGCTTGCTGCCGACGAACTTGTAGAAGTAGTCGAACCGCTCGTCGTCGCCGGTGTAGACGACCGGCCGCCCGTCGGAGGTCAGCCGCACGGTCGCGGCCTCGTGCTTGAAGCGGCCCAGCAGGGTGTGCTTGCGCGGGGTGGACTCCGGGTCGTACGGGTCCAGTTCGACGACGTACCCGAAGCGGTGCACCTCGTTGGGCTCCTTGGCCACGTCGAAGCGCTGGTCGAACCGCTCCCACTTCCGCTCGGTGGCCCCGGTCCCGATCCCGTACCGCTTGTCCGTCTCGCGGCCGCTGTTGGCGAAGTACTGGTTGAAGTTCTCCTCGCCGTGCAGCGTGGTGCCCCACGGGGTGGTGCCGCCGGAACAGTTGTTGAGGGTGCCGAGGACCTTGCGGCCGGTGCGGTCGGCGGAGGTCTTGACCAGGTCCGAGCCGGCGGCCGGGCCGGTCAGCCGGAACTCGGTCGTGGCCGTCACACGCCGGTTGAGGTGGTGCCGGGTGACGGGCGTGAGCTTCCCGCTCCCGCGCTCGCCCTCCACGGCGACGACGGACAGCCCGTGCGCCGCCCAGGCGATCTCGACCTGCTCGCGGGTCGGGTTCTGGGGGTCGTAGCCGCGGAACATGAGCACTTCGTCGGTGTACTCGTGGTTGGCGACGAGCAGTTGGCGGTCGCGCTCGCCGGGGAGCGGGAGCAGGGCGAGGAAGTCGTTGTTGTACCCGAACTGCCCGGCCTGCGCCCGCGCGCTCTGCTTCTCCGGGTCGAAGGCGGGCGCCCCGCGCAGGATGGGCTCGCCCCAGCGGATCACCACGTCCTGCCGGTATCCCTCGGGGACGGTGACGGCATCGGCGGTGTTGGGCGCGACGGGCGCGAACCGCAGCCCACGGGCGCCCTGCGGTTTCGGCGGCTTCCCGTGCCCGTGCTCCTTGCCGGTCGCCGGCGCGGCCGCCGCCTCCGGCGCCCCCGCCACCTGCACCGCCCCGGCACCGGCCGCGGCCACGGTGACGACGGCGGCGGCCCGCATCATGGAACGGCGGCTGAGCGCACCGGCGATCACGTCACCGGCGTACTCGTTGGAGCTGGTGTTGGGCACCTCGTGGAAGCAGGCGTCACCACACCGGAAACGGCAGGTCATGGCGGACCGGCCGCCGGGATGCGAACCGGACGGCGTTCCGATCAACGGCAACAGCTTGCGCACTTCAATCTCCCCTGAGAAGCCCTTGGGACGCTCTTGGTGGTGTCAGCGGTGACGGTAAGTGCGCATACGTGCGGGAGACGGGCGCCGCGGTGAACGGCGGGTGAACCCGCGGCGGCCTGATTTCGCCTTGACCCTGCCCAGGATCGCTATCAGGGGCCGCTAACCTTACGTGTCCGTCCTGGCCAGGGATTGACGGGCATCAACTCACGCGAAGGGTTGCGCACATGGGCATTCTCACTCTCCTGCGGAACGCGTTCGGCCGCTCACGCAAGGAACGGACCGCCGAGGCGGAGGATGCGAAGCTCCCGTCCCAGCCCACCGCTTCCCCTGAACCGGCGCAGGCCCCGGAACCGGAGACCGCCCAGGTCCCGGAACCCCGCACGGAGCCGTCCCCGTCCCCCGACGAACACGAACTGGTCAAGGCCGCGTTCACCAACATCACGGTCCCCAAACCAACATCCCCCCACGACCAGTCCCCGGAACACCCGAGCCCGCATCCACCGGCGAACGCGGAGAAGCGGGCAAGCGCGGAGGAGCGGGCGAACGCGGAAGAGCAGTCGACGGCAGACGAGCTGACGAACGCGGATGAGCTGACGAACGCGGGGGAGCGGTCGACGGCGGAGGAGCCGGTGTCGGCGACGAAGCCCGCGACGACCACCGAGCCGGTGTCGGCGCAGGAGCCGGGACCGGCGGAGAAGCCGGTGACGGCAGAGGAGCCGACGACGGCGACGGAGCCCGCGACGACCACGGAGCCGGTCCCTGCGGAAGCGCCGGTGTCGGCGACGAAGCCCGCGACGACCACCGAGCCGGTGTCGGCGCAGGAGCCGGGACCGGCGGAGAAGCCGGTGACGGCAGAGGAGCCGACGACGGCGACGAAGCCCGCGACGACCACGGAGCCGGTCCCTGCGGAGGCGCCGATGACGACGACGGAGCCCGCGACGACCACCGAGCCGATGACGACGACGGAGCCCGCGACGACCACCGAGCCGGTGTCGGCGCAGGAGCCGATGACGACGACGGAGCCCGCGACGACCACCGAGCCGGTGTCGGCGCAGGAGCCGGGACCGGTAGAGACGCCCCCCCTGACGGCAGACCCGGAACCGGCGGCAGTCCCGACCCCCACCGCACAGCCGGCAACGGCGGAAGAGCCCTCCCCGACGACGGCCCCGGAGGCGACGGCCGCAGAGCCCGCGACGGCGGAGCAGCCGGTGACGGCGACGGAGCCCGAGGCGACCGCAGACTCGGAACCGGTCACGGCGCCCGAGGCGACCGCGGAGCCGGCTACGGCCCCGGAGCCGAAGGCGACCGAGCCCGAGCCGCCCGCCGAGCCGGAAGCGACCACGGAGCCGGTTACGGCCCCGGCCCCGCTCACGGAGCCGAAGGCGACGGACCAGCCGGAACCGACCGCCGAGGCAGAGCCGACCGCAGAGCCCCAGCCCGAGCCCCCCACCGAGCCGAAGCCGACCGCCGAGGCAGCGACCAAGCCGCTTGCCGAGGCAGAAGCCGCACCCGAGCCGCAGCCGGAACCGGCGGCAAAGACGGCCGAACCCGAGGCGAACCCGACCCCCGAACCCGCCCCGGTCTCCACCCCGGAACCCGCCCCCGCCCCCGCATCCGCCTCCGTATCCACCCCCATCCCCGCCTCCGAACCCGCGGCCGCCGGCGGCGCTCAGCCCCCGCAGGGGCCACCCGCACCCGACGACGAAAGCCGCACGGGTGGTGCGGGTGGGAACACAGGGGCCGAGGGCGCAGCCGAGGCCGCAACCCCCGCCACCCCACCCGCCCGCATCCGCTCCACCGCCCCCACCCTCACCACCCCCTACAAAACCGCCGCCGCCACCCTCAAGAAGCACCACCTCACCGGCGCCCGCGCCAAGGTCCACCTCGTCCTCGACCGCTCCGCCTCCATGCGCCCGTACTACAAGGACGGCTCCGCCCAGGCCCTCGCCGAGCAGACCCTCGCCCTCGCCGCCCACCTCGACCCCGAGGCCACCGTCCGCGTCACCTTCTTCTCCACCGAGGTGGACGGCACCGGCACCCTCACCCTCACCGACCACGAGAACAAGATCGACGAGCTGCACGCAGCGCTGGGCCGCATGGGCCGCACCAGCTACCACGCCGCCGTGGAAGCCGTACTCGCCCACCACGAAAAGGAAGCGGCCCCCGGCACCCCCGCCCTGGTCGTCTTCCAGACGGACGGCGCCCCCGACACGAAGACCCCCGCCACCCAGGCCCTCACCCAGGCCGCCGCGGACCACCCGAACGTGCACTTCTCCTTCGTCGCCTTCGGTGACCCGGAGAACAAGGCGTTCGACTACCTCCGCAAGCTCAAGACGGACAACACGTCGTACTTCCTCGCCGGCGAGACCCCCAAGGAACTCACCGACAAGGAGCTGTACGAGGGCGTCCTCGCCACCTGGCGCCCCTGACCACGCCCACCCCCCGAAACGCGTGTGAGCCACCCTCTCCCGGACCAGTAGGATTTCGCCCATGGCGGCCACTGGAACCGAGAAGCAGGGTGGCAAGGCGTTCTACGTCAGCACCCCGATCTACTACGTCAACGACGCTCCTCACCTGGGCCACGCCTATACGACCGTCGCAGGCGACGTGCTCACCCGCTGGCACCGCCAGCGCGGCGAGAAGGTGTGGTACCTCACCGGCACGGACGAGCACGGTCAGAAGATCATGCGCACCGCGGAGGCGAACGGCGTCAGCCCGCAGCAGTGGGCGGACAAGCTCGTCGACGAGTCCTGGAAGCCCCTCTGGGAGCACCTCGACATCGCGAACGACGATTTCATCCGCACCACGCAGAAGCGGCACACCGACCGCGTCCAGGAGTTCGTGCAGGACCTGTACGACAAGGACGAGATCTACAAGGGCGGCTACGAGGGCCCATACTGCGTGGGTTGCGAGGAGTACAAGCTCCCCGGCGAGCTGCTCGACGGCGAGGGCGAGTACGCGGGCCAGAAGCTGTGCCCGATCCACAAGAAGCCGGTGGAGATCCTCAGCGAGGAGAACTACTTCTTCAAGCTGAGCGAGTACAGCGAGAAGCTCCTCGCGCACTACGAGGCCAACCCGGGCTTCATCCAGCCCGAGTCCGCGCGCAACGAGGTCGTGAATTTCGTCCGCCAGGGCCTCCAGGACCTCTCCATCTCCCGCTCGACCTTCGACTGGGGCGTCCCGGTCCCCTGGGACGACAAGCACGTCATCTACGTGTGGGTCGACGCCCTGCTGAACTACGCGACGGCGGTCGGGTACAACGAGAACCCGGAGAAGTTCGAGTCGACGTTCCCGGCCGACGTGCACCTGGTCGGCAAGGACATCCTCCGCTTCCACGCGATCATCTGGCCGGCGATGCTGATGGCGCAGGGGCTGCCCCTGCCCGGGAAGATCGCCGCGAACGGCTGGCTGATGGTCGGCGGCGAGAAGATGTCGAAGTCCAACCTGACCGGCATCAAGCCGCAGGACCTGACCTCGCACTTCGGCGTGGACGCGTACCGCTGGTACTTCCTGCGCGCGATCGCGTTCGGCCAGGACGGCAGCTTCTCCTGGGAGGACTTCTCGGCCCGCTACACCAGCGAGCTGGCCAACGACTACGGCAACCTCGCCTCCCGCCTGGCGGCCATGGTCGGCAAGTACTTCGGCGGCGAACTGCCGGCGTCGACGGCCGACGGCGACGCGGAGAAGGCGATCCACGCCGGTCTGACCAGGGCCGCCACGGAGTCCGACCGCAAGATCGGCGAGGAGCTGGACTTCCAGGGCGGCATCCTGGCGGTCTTCGACTTCGTCAAGCAGGTCAACGGCTACATCACCGAGCAGGAGCCCTGGAAGGTCGCGAAGGACGAGTCGCCGGAGGGCAGGGCCCGCCTGGCGACGATCCTCTACACGGCCGCCGAGGCCCTGCGCGCCGTGGCCGTCCTGCTGAACCCGATCATGCCGGACACCTCCCAGAGGCTCTGGGACTCGCTCGGCGCCGAGCCCGCCCTCGGCCCCCTCGCCGACCAGCGGATCCAGGACGCGGCCGACTGGGGCCGCCTCCCGGCCGGCGCGACGGTCACCAAGGGCGCGGTCCTCTTCCCGCGTCTCGAGGAGAAGCCGACCGCGTAACGCGCTCGCCACAGCATCGGGGCCCGGGAGGAGCAGACCTTCTCCCGGGCCCCGCGCTTTGCGAGGATCGGACCCACCGCACGCTCATCTGGGGGGACCAATGGCACTCTTCGGCAACGCGCACAGCATCGACCCGACCCAGGCCCAGCAGGAGTACGCCCGCCTGCTCGGCCACGGCGAGCAGGTCCACGCGGCCTGTCTGCTGATCCGCGACACCATCCTGTTCACCGACCGGCGGCTGCTGCTGATCGACAAGCAGGGCATCACCGGCAAGAGGACGGAGTACCACTCCGTCCCCTACCGCAGCATCACCCACTTCGCCGTCGAGACGGCCGGCCACTTCGACCTCGACGCCGAACTCAAGATCTGGCTCTCCGGCTCCCAGACCCCCATCCAGAAGACCTTCACCAAGGGCGTCGACATCTACGAGGTCCAGGCCATCCTCACCCAGTTCGTGGCCCGCTGACGCGACACCCGGACCGGAGCGAACGATTCTCCGACCCCCGACCGGGTGAAGGCACGGCATATGCCAGACACTCCTGCCACGCATGGGCTTGATTACCGCTCATGGCACATCGAGGCCGCCCACCGGCTCCTTCGAACCGGACATCACGAAGTACTGGTTCGAGATGGTGGAAGTCGGTCTGGAATCCGCTCCGACCAGGGAGAACTGGAGAAAACTGATGCAGGACGTCGTCACTCACTTCCCGGGACACAGGACGCTGTTCGAGGAGAAGTACCTGGAAGGAAAGGCCGAAGGAAAGGCCGAAGGAAAGGCCGAGGGCGAGGCCCGCGGTGAGGCCAGGGGTGTGCTGCGGGTGCTGGAGGTGCGGGGTCTCGTGATCACCGACGCCGTCCGTGAGCGCATCGCCACGTGCTCCGACCTCATCCTCCTCGACGACTGGCTCGACCGCGCCGGCACGGTGGAACGGCCGGAGGACCTGTTCACCCCCGGCACCGCGTCCAGCCCGGTAGCCGACAGCTGAACCGGACGACCGGAGCGCCGTCCACGGCACAGGGGCCCGGAGGAGAACATCGATGCGACCCTCCTGATCGACGTGGAAGCCGAACGCGCCGTTCGCGGCAGGCCCGGCTCCAAGTGGCTCACGACCGGCGACAGCCGGCGCGAGCGCAGGTGGGCGCTGCTCAGGGACGATCCGGGAGCCGCCGAGACCGCCGCGCGCCTCCTCGAAGAGATGGGCACCGAGGAACGGGACGACGAGGAGATCGAGGCGGAGCACCGGGCGAGCCGCCTCGTGGCGGTGCGTGCCTACGAGCCGGACGCCCGCCTCGACGAGGAGCTGCGTCTGCGTCTGACGGGGCCGGCCACCGAAGGGGGCGCTCTGCGCTTCCAGTGGGGCGACGCATTGCTGAACCCGGTGGAGAACGCCCTCTCCGTCGCAGCGGGCACCCCCGTCCCTTCCGAGAGGAGTGCGCCCGTGTCGGCCTGTCCTCAGCGGAGATCGACCTCGTGGACGAGGGGCTCGAAACCGTGCCGCGGTTTCGAGCCCCTCGCTGCGGTACCGCCGCCGCAGGCTACTTCGGCTGCGGCTTGCGCACCGTCAGGTGGAGTTCGCGCAGGCGGGACTCGTCCAGTTCGGTGGGGGCGCCCATCATCAGGTCCTGGGCGTTGCCGTTGAGCGGGAAGGCGATGGTCTCGCGGATGTTGGGCTCGTCGGCCAGCAGCATCACGATGCGGTCGACGCCGGGGGCGATGCCGCCGTGCGGCGGGGCGCCGAAGCGGAACGCGCGGAGCATGCCGGCGAACTCGCGCTCGACGGTCTCCGCGTCGTAGCCCGCGATCTCGAAGGCCTTGAGCATGATCTCCGGCTCGTGGTTCCGGATCGCGCCCGAGGACAGCTCGACGCCGTTGCAGACGATGTCGTACTGCCAGGCCAGGATGTCCAGCGGGTCCTGGGACTCAAGGGCCTCCATGCCGCCCTGGGGCATCGAGAAGGGGTTGTGGGAGAAGTCGATCTTCCCCGTCTCCTCGTCCTTCTCGTACATCGGGAAGTCCACGATCCAGCAGAAGCGGAAGACGTTCTCCTCGAAGTGGCCGGCGCGCTTGGCGGCCTCGACGCGGACCGCGCCCATGATCTTGGAGACCTCGTCGAACTCGCCCGCACCGAAGAACACCGCATGGCCGGGGGCCAGCGAGAGCCGCTTGGTCAGCTCCGCGACGTTCTCCTCGGTGAGGAACTTCGCGATCGGGCCGCTCAGCTTGCCGTCCTCGCCGACGCGCACCCAGGCCAGACCCTTGGCGCCCTGCGAGACGGCGTAGTCGCCGAGCTGGTCGAAGAACTTGCGGGGCTGGCCCGAGACGTCCGGGACGGGCAGCGCGCGCACATGCTTGCCGGCGAACGCCTTGAACTCCGAGCCCTCGAAGACGTCGGTGATGTCGGCCAGCTCCAGCTGTGCCCGCAGGTCCGGCTTGTCGGAGCCGTACTTCAGCATCGACTCGCGGAACGGGATGCGCGGGAACGGCGAGGTGACCTCACGGGCGCCGCCGAACTCGGTGAACAGCTCCGTCATCAGCGTCTCGATCGGGCCGAAGACGTCCTCCTGCTCGACGAAGCTCATCTCGACGTCGAGCTGGTAGAACTCGCCCGGCGAGCGGTCGGCGCGGGCGTCCTCGTCGCGGAAGCAGGGCGCGATCTGGAAGTACCGGTCGAAGCCGGAGATCATCAGCAGCTGCTTGAACTGCTGCGGCGCCTGCGGCAGGGCGTAGAAGCGGCCCGCGTGCAGCCGGGAGGGGACCACGAAGTCGCGGGCGCCCTCGGGGGAGGTGGCGGTGAGGATCGGCGTCGCCATCTCGTTGAAGCCGAGGGCCACCATCTTGCTGCGGATCGAGGAGATGACCGCCGTACGCAGCATGATGTTGCGGTGCATGCGCTCACGGCGCAGGTCCAGGAAGCGGTACTCCAGGCGCCGCTCCTCGTTGACCCCGTCCTCGGTGTTGATGGTGAAGGGCAGGGGCTGGGCGGCGCCGAGCAGCTCCACCTCGCCGACCTCGACCTCGACCTCGCCGGTGGGCAGGTCGGGGTTGATGTTCTCGGCGCCCCGGGAGACGACCTTGCCGTCGACCCGTACGGTCGATTCCTTCGTCAGCTTGTCGAGCGCCTCGTAGGCGGGGGTGCCCGGACGGGCGACGAGCTGCGTGATGCCGTAGTGATCCCGCAGATCGATGAAGAGGATGCCACCCAGGTCGCGCCGATTGTGCAGCCAGCCACTCAGTCGGACGTCGGTGCCGACGTCAGAGGAGCGGAGCTCGCCGCAGGTGTGGGACCTGTACCGATGCATCGTCGTTCATCCAGCCTTCGCGGATCGGGGGGCGTTTCACGTGAAACAACCCCAGCGTACCGGGCAGCCACCGCTGCCTTCCTCCCCATTGACCCGGTCCGGAGCCGCCGCGACCGGTGGCACTGTTCGTCGCACTCTTCTTACAGTGGGGCAATGCGCACTGGTGGGCCCCCACCCGAGGTGGGGGACGTCCTTGCCGCTCTCGCGACCGGTCTGTGGCACTGGGACACCGCCGCCGGCGAGGTCACGGTCGACGCGGAAGCGGCCCGCCTGCTCGGGCTGCCCGCCGAGCGGGCGGTCCTCACCGAGGCCCAGGTCCGGGCCCGGCTGCATCCCGTGGACTGGAACGAGATCACCGGCGTGGTCCAGCTCGCCGTCGCCGAGAACACCCTCGCCGAGGTGCGCATCCGGATCATGGACGAGCACGGCACCGTGGTACGGGTCGTGCGCAGCCGCTCCAAGCCGTCCTTCGACCCCGACCGCAAGGCGTACGAGCTGACCGGCACCCTCCAGGAGGTCGCCGAACCCACACCGGGCACGCCCGCCGGGCGCAGCGCGGTCATCGGCGACTGGCGCCGCTCCCGGGAGGCGTTCCTGCTGGACGCGGGCCGGGCGCTGGCGGAGGCGCGGTCCACCGAGGAGGTGCTGCGGGTCGCGGCGGGCCTGTCGATGCCGGGGTTCTCCCCGGACGGGCTCGCGGTGTTCGGGGTCTCGGGCGACCACCTGACGATCATCGGCCACCACGGGCAGCCGCAGCAGGAGGCCGGTCCCTTCGTGGACATGGCGCTGGACACCCCGTACCCGGCCGCCGAGGTGGTCCGCACCGGCCGCGCCGTCTACGTCTCCTCGCCCGAGCAGTACCGGTCCCGCTACCCCCTCACCTGGCCCCTCGCCGAGCGCTTCGGCCGCCGCTCCTGGGCGTATCTCCCGCTGACCGTGGCCGGGCACACGATGGGCGCCTGGATGGCGGCGTTCGCCTATCCGGTCGCCTTCACACCGGACGAGCGGTCGGTGCTGACCACCGTGGCGCGCATGCTCGCGCAGGCGCTGTCCCGGGCGGGCGCCGCCGAGACCCAGCGGGAGCTGACCGACGGGCTGCAGCGGGCCATGCTGCCCGCGATCGGCCCCGACGTCCCCGGCATGGGCATCGCCGCCCGCTACGTCCCCACCGGCGGCGGCCTCCAGGTCGGCGGCGACTGGTACGACATGATCCCGCTGCCCGGCGGGCGCTTCGCCGTGGTCATCGGCGACGTCCAGGGACACGACGTGCGGGCGGCCGGGCTCATGGGCCAGCTGCGGATCGCCCTGCGCGCGTACGCGGCGGAGGGCCACCGCCCCGACGCGGTGCTCGCCCGCGCCTCCCACTTCTTCCACGGCCTCACCCAGTCCGAGGACGACCCGGGCGACGTGCGCTTCGCGACCTGCTTCTACGCCGAGGTCGACCCGGCGACCGGCACACTGGAGAGCGCCCGCGCCGGGCATCTGGACCCGGTGGTGCGCATGGCGGACGGCACGGCGCTGATCCTCGCCACGGCGGGCGGGCTGCCGCTGGGCATCGACCCGGACACGGACTACCCGACCACGCGGCTCGCGCTGGAGCCCGGGGACACCCTGATGATGTGCACGGACGGTCTGGTCGAGACCGGCGGCCACGACCTCCACTCCGGCTGGCTCCGGCTCCGCGTGGTCCTGGAGGAGCACGACGGCAGCCTGGAGGAGCTGGCCGACGCGCTGGTCCAGGCCGTGCACGGGCCCTCCTCGCACCACACCACGGGCCCGCTGGCCGACCGGCGGGAGGACGACATCGCCCTGGTGCTGCTGTGCCGGCAGGGCGAGGGATGCGGCTGCGGCGACAGCGTCGTGGCCCAGGCCCCCGTACGGCGCTCGATGCTCACCGTCGAGCAGGCCGAGCCCGCGCGGATCGCCACCGCCCGGCAGCATCTGCGGGACCTGCTGCACGACTGGCCCGACGACGAGCAGCGGGACGCGGCGGTGCTGCTGCTCTCGGAGATGCTGACGAACGTCCTCGTCCACACGGACACCGACGCCCTGCTGGTCGCCGAGGTCGCGGGGACGCCGGGGGAACGGCGGATCCGGGTGGAGGTCACCGACAACGGCGACGACCTGCCGCACAAGCGCCGCCCGGGGGAGATGGCGTCCTCCGGGCGCGGCCTGATGCTGATCGAGCTGCTCGCGGACGCGTGGGGCGTCTCCCCGCGCGGGGAGGGCAAGAGCATCTGGTACGAGATCTACGAGTCCCCGGCCCCGGACGGCTCGGGTCCCGACGGCCCGGGCTCCGGCGGCTGCGGTCCGGCCGGCGGCGCGGAGGCGGCGTAGCGCCCCTGCAGTTCGTGGACGATCCCGAACGCGGCCGCGGTGAGCGGCACGGCGAGCAGCAGGCCCAGGATGCCCGCCACCGACGCCCCGGCGGTCAGCGCCAGCAGCACGACGGCGGGGTGCATCTGCACGGTGCGGCTCTGCACCAGCGGCTGGAGCACATGCCCCTCCAGCACCTGCACGGCCAGCACCACCCCGAGGGCCCACAGCGCGATGACGAACCCCCGGTCGGCCAGCGCCACCAGCACGGCGACGGCCCCGGAGATGAAGGCGCCGAGGTAGGGGATGTAGGCGCCGACGAAGACCAGCGCGCCGAGCCCCACGGCGCCGGGCACCCGCAGGACCAGCAGCCCGATCGTGATGCAGAGGGCGTCGATGAGGGCGATGAGCGTGGTGCCGCGCATGAAGCCCTCGACGGCCGTGAAGGCCCGCCGCGCCATCGCCTCGACCGTGTCGGCGGCACCGGGCGGGGCCAGCGCGCGCACGGTGGAGACGGCGCGGTCGGAGTCGCGCAGGAAGAAGAAGACCAGCAGCAGGGCGAGGACGGCCATCGCCAGCATCTCCCCGACGACGCTGATCCCGGTGACGACGCCGGAGGCGGCCGTACCGCCGAACCTGCCCAGCAGATCGCGGGCGTTGGAGGCGAGGTCGTCGAGCGAGGTGCCGGCCGCCCCGAAGTGGTCGGCGACCCCCTGCGCGGCGTCCCGTACCGAGGAGACGATCTGGTCGCCGGTGCGGATGAGCGCGGCGACCACGATGTAGACGGCCCCGCCGACCACGGCCAGCACGGCCACGCAGGTCAGCCCGGCGGCCAGCGACCGCTGCACATGGGCCCTGACCAGGCGCGCGTGCAACGGCCGCAGCAGGGCGGTACCCAGGAGCGCGAGCAGCGCCGGGGTCACCGCGGTCCGGAACTCCACACAGACCCGGATCGCGACCCAGGCGACCCCGCTCGCGAGCAGGACCACGGCACACCAGGCCCCGAACCGCCGCACCACCCCGGGAAGCAACTCCACGCCCCCACCCGACCACGCCGCACCCGCGCTGTCCTGCGCGGACGGCCCGGCCGGGTGAGGCGGGGCCGGGCTCCGGTCAGTCCTTCGGCCCGTTCGCCGTCATCCCGTGGACGGCGGGGACGGAGCCGAGCCGGCCCTTCTGGAAGTCCTCGAAGGCCTGCTGGAGCTCGTCGCGGGTGTTCATCACGAACGGCCCGTAGTGCGCCATCGGCTCCCGGATCGGCCGCCCGCCCAGCAGCACGACCTCCAGGTCCGGGGTGTTCGAGTCCTGCCGCTCGTCCGCGCGGACGGTCAGGGACGACCCCGTGCCGAAGACCGCGGACTGGCCGACGTGGACCGGACGCCGCTCCGCGCCGACCGATCCCTTGCCCGCCAGCACGTACGCCAGACCGTTGAAGTCCTCGCGCCACGGCAGCGTCAGCTCGGCGCCCGGCGCGACGGTCGCGTGGATCATCGTGATCGGCGTGAAGGTGGAACCCGGGCCCTCGTGGCCGTCGAGGTCACCGGCGATGACGCGGATGAGGGCGCCGCCGTCCGGGGTCGTGAGCAGCGCGACCTCACCGCTGCGCAGGTCCTGGTACTTCGGGGCCATCATCTTGTCCTTGGCCGGCAGGTTCACCCACAGCTGGAGGCCGTGGAAGATGCCGCCCGAGACGACCAGGGACTCCGGCGGAGCCTCGATGTGCAGCAGGCCCGAGCCCGCCGTCATCCACTGGGTGTCGCCGTTGGTGATGGTGCCGCCACCGCCGTGGCTGTCCTGGTGGTCGAAGGTGCCGTCGATGATGTACGTGACGGTCTCGAAGCCGCGGTGCGGGTGCCAGGGCGTCCCCTTCGCCTCGCCCGGCTGATACTCCACCTTGCCCATCTGGTCCATCATGATGAACGGGTCGAGATGGCGGTAGTTGATGCCGGCGAACGCGCGGCGCACCGGGAAGCCCTCACCCTCGTAACCGGTGGGCGCGGTCGTGACGGTGAGCACGGGACGCGCGACGGCGTCGGCGGGTGCGGAAACACGGGGCAGCGTCAACGGGTTCTCGACGGTCACTGCGGGCATGTCGGTACCTCCTCGGTGTACGCCCACTTTAGTTGAGCGTTGAACTTCTTGCCACCTGGAACCAGAAAAGCCCGGAGGACATTCCCTCCGGGCTCACCGATCCGGGCGCCACCTCTCACCCGTACATCCGGCGCATCGCGAAATCGACCATCTGTTCGACCGCCTTCGCGTCGAAGACCATCCGGTGCTCGCCCTCCATGTCGAGGACGAAGCCGTAGCCGGTCGGCAGCAGGTCGATCACCTCGGCGCCGGTGATCACGAAGTACTTGGACTCCTTGCCCGCGTACCGGCGCAGCTCCTTGAGGCCCGTGAACATGGGGATCACCGGCTGCTGGGTGTTGTGCAGTGCGAGGAACCCGGGGTTGTCGCCGCGCGGGCAGTACACCTTCGAGGTCGCGAAGACCTGCTGGAAGTCCTCGGCGGACATCTGCCCGGTGGTGAAGGCGCGCACCGCGTCCGCGAGCGACGGCGGCGACGGCTCGGGGTACAGCGGCGGCTGCTGCCCGTACCCGCCGGACATCGGCTGCTGGGGCGGGGCGTACTGCTGCTGTTGGCCCGCGGTCTGGTCGTAGCCGTACATGCCGCAAAGAGTAGCGAGTCACGGGTCACAGATGACCGGGTCGGGGTTGCTTCTTATTACCGACGGGTAGCATCATCGTAGCTACTGCTTGGTACGCGCAGTCGGTATGTGTACAGATGCGAGGATCCAGTGCCTCGCCGATCTCTCAACGGAGCCGTCGCCATGGGGCACTACAAGCCGAATCTCCGGGACATCGAGTTCAACCTCTTCGAGGTGCTCGGCCGTGACAAGGTGTACGGCACGGGCCCGTTCGCGGAGATGGACACCGACACCGCCAAGAGCGTCCTGGAGGAACTGACCCGCCTCTCGGAGAACGAACTGGCCGAGTCCTTCGCCGACGCCGACCGCAACCCCCCGGTCTTCGACCCGGAGACCAACACGGCGCCGGTCCCCGCCTCCTTCAAGAAGAGCTACCAGGCCTTCATGGACTCCGAGTACTGGCGGCTCGGCCTGCCCGAGGAGATCGGCGGCACCACCTCGCCGCGCTCCCTCATCTGGGCGTACGCGGAGCTGATCCTCGGCGCCAACCCGGCCGTGTGGATGTACTCCTCCGGCCCGGCCTTCGCCGGCATCCTCTTCGACGAGGGCAACGAGGTCCAGAAGCACATCGCCTCGATCGCCGTCGAGAAGCAGTGGGGCTCCACGATGGTCCTCACCGAGCCCGACGCCGGCTCCGACGTCGGCGCCGGCCGCACCAAGGCCGTCCGGCAGGAGGACGGCTCCTGGCACATCGAGGGCGTCAAGCGCTTCATCACGTCCGGCGAGCACGACATGTCGGAGAACATCCTCCACTACGTCCTCGCCCGCCCCGAGGGCGCCGGACCCGGCACCAAGGGCCTGTCCCTCTTCCTCGTCCCGAAGTACGAGTTCGACTTCGAGACCGGCGATCTGGGCGCGCGCAACGGCGTCTACGCCACCAACGTCGAGCACAAGATGGGCCTCAAGGCCTCCAACACCTGCGAGATGACCTTCGGCGACCGCCACCCCGCCAAGGGCTGGCTGATCGGCGACAGGCACGACGGCATCCGCCAGATGTTCCGCATCATCGAGTTCGCCCGGATGATGGTCGGCACGAAGGCCATCTCGACCCTGTCGACCGGCTACCTCAACGCGCTGGAGTACGCCAAGGAGCGCGTCCAGGGCCCCGACCTGGCCGACTTCATGGACAAGTCGGCCCCCAAGGTCACCATCACCCACCACCCGGACGTCCGCCGCTCGCTGATGACGCAGAAGGCGTACGCCGAGGGCATGCGCGCGCTGGTGATGTACACCGCCTCCGTCCAGGACGAGATCCAGGTCAAGGAGGCGAACGGCGAGGACGCCACGGCCGACCACGCCCTCAACGACCTGCTGCTGCCGATCGTCAAGGGCTACGGCTCGGAGAAGGCCTACGAGCAGCTCGCCCAGTCGCTCCAGACCTTCGGCGGCTCCGGGTTCCTCCAGGAGTACCCGATCGAGCAGTACATCCGCGACGCCAAGATCGACACCCTGTACGAGGGCACCACGGCGATCCAGGGCCAGGACTACTTCTTCCGGAAGATCGTCCGCAACCAGGGCGCCGCGCTGAACTCGCTCGCCGAGGACATCAAGAAGTTCCTGGCGCTCGCCACCGGCGGCGAGGAGCTGTCCGGCGCCCGCGAGCACCTGGCCAAGGCCGCCGTCGAGCTGGAGGCCATCGTCGGCCTGATGCTCACCGACCTCGCCGCCACCGAGCAGGACGTCAGGAACATCTACAAGGTGGGCCTCAACACCACCCGCCTGCTGCTCGCCTCCGGCGACGTCATCGTCGGCTACCTGCTCCTCAAGGGCGCCGCCGTCGCCGCCGAGAAGCTGCCGACCGCCTCCGCCAAGGACAAGTCCTTCTACACCGGCAAGATCGCGGCGGCGAAGTTCTTCGCGGCCAACGTCCTGCCCGGTCTCACCCTGGCCCGCAAGGTCGCCCAGGGCGTGGAGCTGGACCTGATGGAGCTGGACGAGGCCGCGTTCTAGTCTCCCCGGGTCCTCCCGGTCCCGGAGAGGCCGGGAGGTCCGGTCTCCACACTCCCCGCACACCCTCACGAGGGCCCGCTCCCGGCATACGGGAAGCGGGCCCTCGCACGTCGTTAAGGTGAACCCCATGAGCGCACCCTCCCGCTTCGACCGCGGCCACACCGACGACCTGATGTCCTTCCTGGCGGCGAGCCCCACGCCGTACCACGCGGTGGCGAACGCCGCCGAGCGGCTGGAGAAGGCCGGTTTCCGGCAGGTCGCGGAGACGGACGCCTGGGAGGCGACCAGCGGCGGCACGTACGTGCTGCGCGGCGGCGCGCTCATCGCCTGGTACGTCCCCGAGGGCGCCGCCGCCCACACGCCGTTCCGGATCGTCGGCGCCCACACCGACTCCCCCAACCTGCGCGTCAAGCCCCGCCCCGACACCGGGGGCCACGGCTGGCGCCAGATCGCCGTGGAGATCTACGGCGGCCCCCTGATGAACTCCTGGCTCGACCGCGACCTGGGCCTGGCCGGCCGCCTCACCCTGCGCGACGGCTCCACCCGCCTGGTCAACGTCGACCGCCCGCTGCTGCGCGTCCCCCAGCTCGCCATCCACATGGACCGCAACGTCACCGCGGACGGCCTCAAGCTCGACAAGCAGCGCCACCTCCAGCCCGTGTGGGGCCTCGGCGACGGCGTGCGCGACGGGGACCTGATCGCCTTCCTGGAGGACGAGGCCGGCCTGGACCGGGGCGAGGTCACCGGCTGGGACCTGATGACCCACTCCGTGGAGCGACCCGCCTACCTGGGCCGCGACCAGGAGCTCGTGGCCGGCCCGCGCATGGACAACCTGCTCTCCGTGCACGCCGGCGTGGCCGCCCTGACCGCGGTCGCGGCCTCCGGCGCCGACGGCCCGGCGTACATCCCCGTCCTCGCCGCCTTCGACCACGAGGAGACCGGCTCCCAGTCCGACACCGGCGCCGACGGCCCGCTGCTCGGCGGCGTGCTGGAGCGCTCGGTGTTCGCGCGCGGCGGCACGTACGAGGACCGGGCCCGCGCCTTCGCCGGCACCGTGTGCCTGTCCTCCGACACGGGCCACGCCGTCCACCCCAACTACGCGGAACGGCACGACCCGACGCACCACCCGCGTGTCAACGGCGGCCCGTTGCTCAAGGTCAACGTCAACAACCGCTACGCCACCGACGGTTCGGGACGCGCGGTGTTCGCCGCCGCCTGCGAGAAGGCGGACGTCCCCTTCCAGACCTTCGTCTCCAACAACTCCATGCCCTGCGGCACCACCATCGGCCCCATCACCGCGGCCCGGCACGGCATCAGCACCGTCGACATCGGCGCCGCGATCCTCTCCATGCACAGCGCACGGGAGTTGTGCGGCGCCGACGACCCCTACCTGCTGGCCAACGCCCTGGTGGCCTTCCTCCGGCCGTAGCGCGGAGGGCCGGGAACGGCCCCTCGCTGCATGGGGGTTGACAGCCGGGGTACCCGCACGGAACCGGATCGACCGGAAACCCGGAACCGACCGGCTCTACAGGGAGGCGACACTCATGGGCCTCGGCGGGTGCATCATCCTCATCGCCGTGGGAGCCATCCTCACGTTCGCGACCGACTGGGACATGCAGGGCGTCAACCTCGATCTGGTCGGTGTCATCTTCATGATCGTCGGTCTGATCGGGGTCGCGACGTTCAGCAGCATCGCCCGGCGCCGCCGCGTCGTGATGCCGCCGACGACCCCGGTCGTCGAGGAACGGCCCCACCACACGCACGACGGCTACAACAACGGCTACGGCGCCTGACCGGCGCCGCGGGTGTCAGACGCCGTCCGCGTCCAGTCCCGCCAGGACCAGGGGCAGGCGGTCCGCCGCGCCCTCGGTGAGACGGACCGGGACGCCCCAGTCCTGCTGGTGGACGTGGCAGGCGGGGTACGGGTTGTCCGGGTCGTCGTCGCAGGACGCGGCCGTCGCGGAGACGTGCAGGACCCCTTCGGTCACGGCCGGGTCGAGTTCGAGGTCGCGGGAGAGATCGGTCCCCGCACCCTCACCGCCGCGCAGCAGCTCGGGCGGCGTGGACGACACCAGCAGCCGGGTCGAGGGGCCGTACCGGGCGTCGAGCTTCTGTCCGGCCGGTGCCTGGAAGACCACGTCCAGCCGCAGCCTGCCCGGCGCCACCTCGGTCGCCGCGCGCCGCGTGCGATGGGCGACGGCGTCGACGCGTACGGCCTCCTCGGGCAGCCGCAGCCGGGTCAGCCGGTGCCGGGCGGACTCGACGACCACGATGTCGCCGTCCACGAGGACCGCGCCGCTGGGCTCGCGCAGGTCGGTGGCGAGCGTGCTCACCTCGCCGGTCGCCGGGTCGTAGCGGCGCAGGGCGTGGTTGTAGGTGTCGCTGACGGCGACCGACCCGTCGGGCAGCGCGGTGACGCCCAGCGGGTGCTGGAGCAGCGCCTGTCCGGCCGGGCCGTCGCGGTGCCCGAAGTCGAACAGGCCCGTGCCGACGGCCGTGCGCACCGTCCCGTCCCGCTCCACCCAGCGCAGGGCGGAGGTCTCGGAGTCGGCGACCCACAGCCGTTCCCCGGTCGCCGCGAGCCCGGACGGCTGCGCGAACCATGCCTCGGCACCCGGCCCGTCCACGAGCCCCTCGTTCGTGGTGCCGGCCGTGACGCCGACGGTCCCCGCCTCCGGGTCGTAGGCCCACAGCTGGTGCACGCCGGCCATGGCGATCCACACCCGGCCCTCCCACCAGGCCACGTCCCAGGGTGAGGACAGGCTGACGTCCCGCGCGGCCCCGGACGTGGCCCCGCCCTGCATCCACTGCCGCCCGGTACCCGCCAGGGTGGCGACCTCGCCGCTCACCGGATCGAAGCTCCGCAACGCGTGGTTGACGGTGTCGGCGACGACCACCGACCCGTCGCCGAGCAGCGCCAGCCCCTGCGGCTCACTGAACGAGGCGTCCTCGGCGGGCCCGTCCGCGAACCCCCGCTCCCCGCTCCCGATCCGCCGCACGACACTCTCGCCGTCCGCGGCCAGCTCCACCAGCTGATGCCGGGTGGTGTCGCTGACCAGGAAGTTCCCGGAGGGCAGCAGCAGCGCCCTGCCGGGGAAGCGCAGGGTGGTCGGCTCCGGCTCCGGCGCCACGTACGGGCCGTCGCCCCGGCGCAGGGTGCCCTTGGCGGCGTGCTCGGTCTCCAGCTCCGCCACCAGCCGCTCGATGGCGTGCGCGTGCCCCTCACCGGCGTGCTGCGCGACGACGTACCCCTCGGGGTCGATCACGACCAGCGTCGGCCAGGCCCGCACGGCGTACTGCTTCCACGTCGCCAGCTCCGGATCGTCCAGCACCGGATGCGCGACCCCGTACCGCTCCACCGCGTCCAGCACGGCCTGGTGCTCGGCCTCGTGCACGAACTTCGGCGAGTGCACCCCGACGATCACGACGGTGTCCCGGTGCTTCTCCTCCAGCTCCCGCAGCTCGTCGAGGACGTGGAGGCAGTTGATGCAGCAGAACGTCCAGAAGTCGAGGATCAGTGTGCGTCCCCGGAAGTCGGCAAGCTTCAGGTCCTTGCCGCCCGTGTTGATCCAGCCCCCCTTGCCGGTCAGCTCGGGGGCGCGGACTCGGGCACGGCGGGACGAAGGCGCGGGGCTGGGCACCGGAGCAGCATCGATCATGCCTCCAGCTTGCCATTCCGGCCATGAACGCGGTTCGGACGCGTACGGCCCGGAGACCGGCCGTCATTCCGTCAAAGCTTCACCCGTCGACTCCGCCCCAGCCTCGCCTGTGGTCGCCCGGACGATCCGGCGGCGGGCCCTTGCGGGACGGACGGTCGAGTTTCCCCACGACCGGCACGCCCACGACGCCGGCCGTGACAGCTGTGATCGCCGCGTCGGACCCCTTGCGGCTCACGTTCTCGTAGCCGGAACGTCCGCGGTCGATGTGGACCTTGCGGACAGCCGGTCCGTTGCGCTCCGACGCCGACCAGACCGGGACCCGTACACGCGCGCACTCGGCCTGTCGGCCTACCCGCCGAGTCCCGCGGGGCCCGGCGGGGAAGCGGTGAGGGCATGAGATTCCTCGTGTACGACCGGCTTCTCGGTATCGGTGACGACTACTGGATCGAGGACGACAGCGGCAGCAAGGTGTACCTCGTCGACGGCAAGGCGATGCGGATCCGGGACACCTGGGAGCTGAAGGACGCCCAGGGGCGGGTGCTCATCGACATCCACCAGAAGATGTTCGCGCTGCGCGACACGATGGTGATCGAGCGGGCCGGCGAGCCCCTGGCACGGATCAAGCGCAAGCGGCTGTCGCTGCTGCGCAACCACTACCGGGTCACCCTGGCCGACGGCACCGAACTGGACGTCAGCGGCAAGATCCTCGACCGGGAGTTCGCCGTCGAGTACGACGGTGAGCTGCTGGCCGTGGTCTCGCGCCGCTGGCTGACCCTGCGGGACACCTACGGCGTCGACGTCGTACGGGACGACGCCGATCCGGCGCTGCTCATCGCGCTCGCGGTGTGCGTCATCCACCTGGCGGAGAAGGAGCGGGAGGACGACTGAGACCGACGGGTCCGTCAGCGGCGTGGGGGTTCCAGGCCCAGGGTGCGGTCTTTCAGGGCCGGGAACTGCTCGCGGGTACGGGCCACCTTCGCCGGGTCGAACTCCACCGTGAGGACCTCCTCGCCCGCGCCGGCCTGCGCGAGGACCTCGCCCCAGGGGTCGACCACGATCGAGTGACCGGCCTGAGGAACTCCGGCGTGCGTCCCGGCCGTTCCGCAGGCGAGGACGAACGCCTGGTTCTCCACCGCCCGTGCCTGGGCCAGGAGCGTCCAGTGGGACCGGCGGCGCTCCGGCCAGCCCGCCGGGACGACGAGCGTCTCGGCACCGTCGTCGACGAGCGCCCGGAAGAGTTCGGGGAAACGGAGGTCGTAGCAGGTCGCCACACCGAGGGTCGTGTCCGGCAGACGCACCGTCACCGGCTCGCTCCCCGCGCCCATCAGCACGGCCTCGCCCTTGTCGAAGCCGAAGCGGTGGATCTTGCGGTAGGTGGCGGCCAGGTCGCCTGCGGGGGAGAAGACGAGGGAGGTGTTGTAGAGCCGCCCGTCCGGGGCGCGTTCCGGGATCGAGCCCGCGTGCAGCCACACGCCCGCGTCGCCCGCCGCCTTCGCCATCGCCTCGTACGTCGGGCCCTCGACCGGCTCGGCCGCGCCGTCGAACTCCTCGAAGGCGAACGCCCCCGTGGTCCACAGCTCCGGCAGCACGACCAGATCGGCGCCCGCCTGGTCCCGTACCAGCGCCGCCGCGCGCAGCCGACGCGCTTGGACCGATTCGTCCTCGTTCACGGCGATCTGGATCAAAGAGGCGCGCACACTACCACCGTCCTGGCATTCGAGCCGTCCACACGGGCCTACGATCGTCACACGAAAGCACTGCCGGGGTGCCGCACAGCAGCGTAACTTAGCGTCTCAAGACGCCCGCCGACTGCAGCCGCCACCCGCCCGCTGGCACCGACGCCACCACTTGCCCGTGTACCGACCGCCGAGGGGTCCCGTTCCGTGAGTCTGCATCCCACCCTCCAGCCCTACGCCGACGCCTGGACTCACTCGATCGAGGCGATATCCGAGCTGGTCCTGCCGCTTGCGGAAGCAGAGTGGAACCGTCGTACGCCCTGCCCGGGCTGGTCGGTGCGCGACATCGTCTCCCACGTGATGGGCCTGGACTCGGAGATGCTCGGCGATCCGCGCCCCATCCACACGCTCCCGCGCGACCTCTTCCACGTCACCAACGACCACCAGCGGTACATGGAGATGCAGGTCGACGTCCGCCGCCACCACACGGCGCCGGAGATGACCTCCGAGCTGGAGTACATGATCATCCGGCGCAACCGCCAGCTGCGCAACGAGTCCCGCGACCCCGGCACCAAGGTGCGGGGCCCGCTCGGCACCGAGCTGACGCTGGAGGAGGCGGTGCGCCGGCACGCCTTCGACGTCTGGGCGCACGAGCAGGACCTGCGGACCGCCCTCGGCCGGCCCGGCAACCTCGACTCCCCCGGCGCCCACGTCGCCCGTGACGTGCTGCTCGCCGAGCTGCCCGCCGTCGTCGCCGAGCGCGCGGACGCGCCGCGCAGTTCCGCCGTCGTCTTCGACATCCACGGCCCGGTCGAGTTCCTGCGCACCATCCGCGTCGACATCCAGGGACGCGGCACCCTCGAATCGTCGCCGGCCCTCGGCCCCGCCGCGACCCTCACCCTCGACTGGGAGACGTACGTCCGCCTCGCCTGCGGCCGCATCACCCCGGACGCGGCGACGGACCGCATCAAGACGGAGGGCGACCAGGACCTGGCGGAGGCCATCCTCCGCAACTTCGTCGTGACCCCCTGACTGAACTGCGGGCGGTCGTGCCCCCAGGGCGGCACGGGTGGGCGCAGCGGCACCGGCAAGCGCCGGCCGGCGAAACCCACCCCCGCCCCGCCCCAACCCCCCGCACCTACACCGGCACGTGCACCGTCTCCACCCGGCTCACGACCACCCGCTCCCGCTCCCGCAGCGCGACCCGCCTCCGCAGTCGCAGGATCTGCGTCACCCCCACCACCTGCAACACGAACACCGAGGAGAACGCCACCCGATAGTCGTCCCCCGTCGCGTCCAGCAGCACCCCCACCGCGAACAGAGTCGTCATCGAGGCCACGAACCCGCCCATGTTCGTGATCCCCGACGCCGTCCCCTGCCGCTCCGGCGGATTGGCCGGCCGCGCGAAGTCGAAGCCGATCATCGAGGCCGGCCCGCACGCCCCGAGCACCGCGCACAGCACGACCAGCAGCCACATCGGCGCGTGCTCGCCCGGCCAGGCCAGCGTCGTCGCCCAGACCACCGCCGTCGTCCCCACCGTGCCGAGCGCCAGCGGCAGCCGCGCCCCGTGGTGCCGGGCGATGACCTGGCCGTAGACCAGGCCGACGGCCATGTTGGAGAGCACGACGAGGGTGAGCATCTCCCCGGCCGCCCCCCGCGACAGCCCCTGCGCCTCGACGAGGAACGGCAGCCCCCACAGCAGCAGGAACACCATCGCCGGGAACTGGGTGGTGAAGTGCACCCACATCCCGAGCCGCGTCCCCGGCTCCTGCCAGGACCGGGCGATCTGGCGGCGGACGTACGCGGCCCCCTGGTGCGGCAGCGGCTCCGGTTCGTGGCCCTCGGGATGGTCCTTGAGGAAGAGCAGCAGCAGGACGAAGGCGACCGCCCCCGCCGCCGCGCTGCCCGCGAAGGCCGCCGTCCAGCCGACCCCGTGCAGCAGCCGGGCGAGGACCAGGGTGGAGACCAGGTTGCCCGCCATGCCCGCGAGCCCGGCGAGCTGCGCGACCATCGGCCCGCGCCGGGCCGGGAACCAGCGGGTGCCGAGGCGCAGCACGCTGATGAACGTCATCGCGTCGCCGCACCCGAGCAGCGCCCGCGAGGCCAGTGCCATGCCGTACGACGGCGAGAAGGCGAAGCCCAGTTGCCCCACCGTGAACAGCACCACGCCCAGCCCCAGCACCTTCTTGGTGCCGAGCCGGTCGACCAGCAGGCCGACGGGTATCTGCATACCGGCGTAGACGAGCAGCTGGAGGATGGAGAAGGTGGACAGCGCGGACGCGCCCACGTGGAAGCGGTCCACGGCGTCCAGTCCCGCGACGCCCAGCGACGTGCGGAAGATGACGGCGACGAAGTAGACCGAGACGCCGACGCCCCAGACGGCGACCGCGCGCCGGCCGCCCGGAGGATCGCCGGGCAGCGTCCCGCCGGCCGAGGTGGCCGTACTCATCGGACCTCCCCCCTGGCCAGGTGCGAGAACCAGCCCACGTGCCGCCGGACCACGCCGACGGCCGCCTCCGCGTCCCCGGCGCGCAGCGCGTCGAGGATCTCCTGATGCTCGGAGATGTTCTTCGTGGTGCGGTCGGGATGGGAGTGCATGACGGCGACGCCCATCCGCAGCTGCCGGTCGCGGAGCTGGTCGTAGAGGCGGGAGAGGATCTCGTTGCCGCCACTGCGGACGATCTCGGCGTGGAAGCAGCGGTCGGTGACGGCGGCGGCGGCGAGGTCACCGGCGGCGGCCTGCTCCTGCTGGCGGGCGAGCAGCTCCTCCAGCCGCTCCACCAGCCCGGGCGGTGCCGGTACGGCCTTGCGCGCGGCGTGCTCCTCGACCAGCAGCCGGGTCTCCACCACGTCCGCGATCTCCTGCGCGGAGACGGGCAGGACCAGGGCGCCCTTCTTCGGGTAGAGCCGGATCAGGCCCTCGGCCTCCAGCCGGAGCAGCGCCTCGCGCACCGGTGTGCGGGAGACGCCGACGGCCTCGGCGAGTTCGCCCTCGGTGAGCAGGGTCCCGCCCTCGTAGCGGCGCTCCAGGACGCCTTGTTTGACGTGGGTGTAGACGCGGTCCGCCGCGGGGGGCTGTTTCACTGCCGTGGTCATGCCGACAGGATAGATACAACAGGGACACAAGAAGAGACCGGTCCATCATGCGGACGTCCGCTCACCCCTCGGAGCGAATCCGGCGCCCGACTCCGCCCCGCCGTACAACCATTCACGCCCCTCGCGGGTCGCACTGACGCGGCACTCGCTTCGTCGACCTCAACGAGGCCGCATACCAGGGGACTTCACCACCATCGGGGTATCTCACACATGAAGACCATTACGGGCTCCCGTCTTCGCCGGGCCGTCGCCGTCGCCCTGACCGGCGGCACCCTGCTCGCGACCGGCGCCCTCACCACCGCTCCCGCGCAGGCAGCCGCTCCGGCCCGCGTCACCGCCGCCCCCGCCCAGGCTGCCCAGGCCCCGGCCGTGCCGTCGATCGCCGCCAAGGGCGGGTTCGTGATGAACGACGCGAACGGCGCGGCGCTCTACACCAAGGCCGCGGACACCAAGCGCTCCACCGGCTCCACCACCAAGATCATGACCGCCAAGGTCGTCCTCGCGCAGCCCAAGCTGAACCTGGACGCCAAGGTGACGATCCAGAAGGCCTACAGCGACTACATCGTGTCGAAGAACGCCTCGTCCGCCCGCCTGATCGTCGGCGACAAGGTGACGGTCCGCCAGCTGCTGTACGGGCTGATGCTGCCCTCCGGCTGCGACGCCGCGTACGCGCTGGCCGACAAGTTCGGCACCGGCAAGACCCGCACCGAGCGGGTGAAGTCGTTCATCGGCAAGATGAACGCGCAGGCCAAGAGCCTCGGCCTGAAGAACACGCGCTTCGATTCCTTCGACGGCATCGGCAGCGGCAACAACTACTCCACACCGCGCGACCTGACGAAACTCGCGAGCAACGCGATGAAGAACTCCACGTTCCGCACGATCGTCAGGACGAAGACGTACACCGCCAAGACGGTCACCAAGACCGGCGGCACCCGCACGATGGCCGCCTGGACCAACACCAACACCCTGCTGAACAGCTACAGCGGCGCGACCGGCGTCAAGACCGGCTCGGGCCCGGAGGCCAAGTACTGCCTGGTCTTCTCCGCCACCCGCAAGGGCAAGACGGTCATCGGCACGGTGCTGGCGTCCACGTCGACGACCCAGCGCGCCAAGGACGCCACGAGCCTGCTGAACTACGGGTTCGCCAAGCTGGGCTGACGGCCGGTAGGCCCTGAGGGACGAGAAGGAGCCGCGCTTCCCGGAGTCGGGAAGCGCGGCTCCTTGTGTCCCGCGCGGCTACGCCCAGGTCAGCAGCCGCTTCGGCTGCTCCAGCAGGGCCGCCACGTCGGCCAACACCTTGGAGCCCAGCTCGCCGTCGACCAGGCGGTGGTCGAAGCTCAGGGCCAGGGTGGTCACCTGACGCGGCTTCACCTTTCCCTTGTGCACCCACGGCTGGAGCCTGATCGCGCCGACCGCGAGGATCGCGGACTCGCCGGGGTTGAGGATCGGCGTGCCGGTGTCGACGCCGAAGACGCCGACGTTGGTGATGGTCACCGTGCCGCCCTGCATGGCGGCCGGGGAGGTCCTGCCCTCCCGGGCCGTCGCCACCAGCTCGCCCAGCGAGCCCGCCAGCTGCGGCAGGGTCTGGGCCTGGGCGTCCTTGATGTTCGGCACGATCAGGCCGCGCGGGGTCGCGGCGGCGATGCCGAGGTTCACGTAGTGCTTGACCACGATCTCCTGGGCGGCCTCGTCCCAGGACGCGTTGATGTCCGGGTTGCGCCTGATCGCCACCAGCAGGGACTTGGCGATCAGCAGGAGCGGGTTGACCCGCAGCCCCGTGAACTCCTTGTCCCGCTTCAGCTCCTCGACCAGCTTCATCGTGCGCGTCACGTCGACCGTCACGAACTCGGTGACGTGCGGCGCGGTGAACGCCGAGCCGACCATCGCCGCCGCCGTCGCCTTGCGGACGCCCTTGACCGGGATCCGGGTCTCGCGCGCCGTGTCGTACGACGCCGCCGGGGCCGCCACCGGGGCGGGAGCGGCGGGCGCCTCCGGCTCGGGAGCCTGCGGGGCCTGGGCCGGGGCCACCGCCGCGTGCACGTCCTCGCGGGTGATGACGCCGTCCGGGCCGGTCGGGGTGACCGCGGCCAGGTCGACGCCGAGGTCCCTGGCGAGCTTGCGCACCGGGGGCTTGGCCAGCGGCCGGCCCAGGGCGACGTCGGGGGCGGGAGCGGCCGCGGGCGCGGCGCCGTGCCCGTTCAGCTCGGCCTGGATCGCGGCGGCCGCCGGGGCCCCCTGCGGGGCCGGGCTCCCGGCGCCCTTGCGGGGGCGGCGGCGGGTCGCGGAGGTGGACACCCCGTACCCGACCAGGACCGGCTGGCGGCCCTCCGGCTTCTTCTCCGCGCCGGCCGCGGCCGGCGTGTTCCCGGCCGGGGCCTGCGCCTGCTCCGGGGCGGGCGCCGGGGGCACCGCGCCGCCCACGGCCACCGTGATGATCGACGTGCCCACGTCGACGGTGGTGCCCTCGGGGAAGCGCAGCTCGTGCACCACCCCGTCGTAGGGGATGGGCAGTTCGACGGCGGCCTTGGCCGTCTCGACCTCGCACACCACCTGGCCGTCGGTGACGGTGTCACCCGGCTGCACGAACCACTTGAGGATCTCGGCCTCGGTGAGCCCCTCGCCCACGTCGGGCATCTTGAACTCGCGTACGGACCCTTCGGTCATCGTCGTCACGACCCTCTCCTCAGTACGCCAGCGAGCGGTCGACGGCGTCGAGCACCCGGTCCAGGTCGGGCAGGTACTCCTCCTCGATCCGCGCCGGCGGATAGGGGGCGTGGTACCCGCCGACCCGGAGCACCGGGGCCTCCAGGTGGTAGAAGCACCGCTCCGTGATCCGGGCCGCGATCTCCGCGCCCGAGCCCAGGAACACCGGCGCCTCGTGCACCACGACCAGGCGGCGGGTCTTCTCCACCGACGCCTGGACGGTGTCGAAGTCCAGCGGCGAGACCGAGCGCAGGTCGACGACCTCCAGGGAGCGGCCCTCCTCGGCGGCCGCGGCGGCCACCTCGTGGCAAAGCTTCACCATCGGGCCGTACGCGAGCAGGGTGAGGTCGGTGCCCTCGCGGACGACGCGCGCCTTGTGCAGGGGGCCCGGGATGGCCTCGGTGTCGACCTCGGCCTTGTCCCAGTACCGCCGCTTGGGCTCGAAGAAGATCACCGGGTCGTCGCTCTGGATGGCCTGCTGCATCATCCAGTAGGCGTCCGACGCGTTGGACGGCGAGACCACCTTGAGGCCCGCCACGTGCGCGAACAGCACCTCGGGGGACTCGGAGTGGTGCTCGACCGCGCCGATGCCGCCGCCGTAGGGGATGCGGATGACGACCGGCATCTTGACCTTGCCCAGCGAGCGGGCGTGCATCTTGGCGAGCTGGGTGACGATCTGGTCGTAGGCCGGGAAGACGAAACCGTCGAACTGGATCTCCACCACCGGCCGGTACCCACGCAGGGCCAGGCCGATGGCGGTGCCGACGATGCCGGACTCCGCGAGCGGGGTGTCGATGACCCGGTCCTCGCCGAAGTCCTTCTGGAGGCCGTCGGTGACCCGGAAGACACCGCCGAGCTTGCCGACGTCCTCGCCCATGATCAGGACCTTGGGGTCGGTCTCCAGCGCGCGGCGCAGCGACTCGTTGATCGCCTTGGCCAGGGCCATGTTCGTGGATGTCACGGTCTCCGCTGCCATGTCAGACCCCCTCCGCCTCGGCGAACGACGCCTGGTAGGCGGCGAACTGGGCTCGTTCCTCGTCGACGAGCGCGTGCCCGTCCGCGTACGCGTGCTCGAAGATGGCCATCCGGTCCGGGTCCGGCATGGCACGGACCACCTCGCGCACCCGCTTGCCCAACGTCTCGCTCTCCGCCTCCAGTTCCGCGAAGAATCCCTCGTCCGCGTGGTGTGCGGACTCCAGGTGGCGGCGCAGGCGCAGGATCGGGTCCTTCGCCTCCCAGGCGGCGCGCTCGTCGTCGTGCCGGTAGCGGGAGGGGTCGTCCGAGGTGGTGTGGGCGCCCATGCGGTAGGTGAACGCCTCGACGAGCACCGGGCCCTCGCCGCGCCGGGCGCGCTCCAGGGCCCAGCGGGTGACCGCGAGGGAGGCCAGCACGTCGTTGCCGTCGACGCGGACGCCGGGGAAGCCGAAGCCCTGGGCGCGCTGGTAGAGCGGCACGCGGGTCTGCTTCTCGTTGGACTCGGAGATCGCCCACTGGTTGTTCTGGCAGAAGAAGACCACGGGGGCGTTGTAGACGGCGGCGAAGTTGAACGCCTCGCTGACGTCGCCCTGGCTGGACGCGCCGTCGCCGAAGTAGGCGATCACGGCGGAGTCGGCGCCGTCCTTGGCCACGCCCATCGCGTAGCCCGTGGCGTGCAGCGCCTGCGAGCCGATGACGATGGTGTAGAGGTGGAAGTTGTTGCTGTTGGGATCCCAGCCGCCGTTGTTCACACCCCGGAACAGGCCGAGGAGCTGGGTGGGGTCGACCCCGCGGCACCAGGCGACGCCGTGCTCGCGGTAGGTCGGGAAGACGTAGTCGTCCGCGCGGGTGGCGCGGCCGGAGCCGATCTGGGCGGCCTCCTGGCCCAGCAGCGAGGCCCACAGGCCCAGTTCGCCCTGGCGCTGGAGGTTGGTGGCCTCGGTGTCGAACCGCCGGGTGAGCACCATGTCGCGGTACAGGGCGCGCAGCTCGTCGGAGGTGACGTCGGCGACGTACTGCGCGTACTCGGCGTGGGCCGGGTCCTCGACGCGCTCGCCCCCGGGCGTGAGCAGCTGCACCAGCTCCGTCTCGGAGCCCTTCGCGGCAGCGGTGCGGGATCGGGTGGTGCTGGTGTTGCTCGCCGTGCGCTTGGCGCCGGTGGTGCCGTTCTTGGCGCCGGTCGTACCGGCCGCCTTGCTTCCGGCGCTGCGTCGCGGCTTGCGCGCGGCAGTGCTCTCGGTCACGTGTGCTCCTCCGTCGGTCCGGCCCCCGGGTTCGCCGGAAGCCAGTGCGGCTCACCTGCGGCCCGGCGATCGCACAGGGGTGGGTGCGGCGGCCCGTCCGGCAGGCGTGACAGGTGCCCCGGCGAGCGCCCTGCGCGGCTCACGTTACCCAGTGCCCCACATATCTGTGAAACCCCTCCTGACCTGCGTTTTTACTCGGATTTCCAAGTAAATCGGCGAAGGGCGGGAGTTTTCCTGGTCACAAGCCTCGCAGTCGGCCGGAACAACGGCACGTTATCCCGGCCACCCCGGGCACGGGAAGGGTCGGTGTGTGACACTGACCGCGTGCGCGAAGACGGAAAAATCCGGGTATTCCTCCTCGATGACCACGAGGTCGTGCGCCGGGGGGTGCACGACCTGCTCGCGGGCGAGCCCGACATCGAGGTGGTGGGCGAGGCGGGCACGGCGGCCGAGGCGCAGACCCGGGTGGCGGCCACCCGTCCGGACGTGGCGGTGCTGGACGTCCGCCTCCCGGACGGCAGCGGCGTGGAGGTCTGCCGCGACATCCGCTCCCTGGACGAGTCCGTCCGCTGTCTGATGCTGACCTCGTTCGCCGACGACGAGGCCCTGTTCGACGCGATCATGGCGGGCGCCGCCGGGTACGTCCTCAAGGACATCCGGGGCGCCGAGCTGCTGAGCGCCGTACGGAAGGTGGCGGCCGGCAAGTCGCTGCTCGACCCGGCGGCGACCGCGCGGGTGCTGGAGCGGCTGCGCGACGGCGGGGCCAAACCCGACGACCGGCTCGCCCGGCTGACCGAGCAGGAGCGCCGCATCCTGGAGCTGATCGGCGAGGGGCTGACCAACCGGGCGATCGGCGAGCGGCTGCACCTGGCCGAGAAGACCATCAAGAACTACGTCTCCAGCCTGCTCGCCAAACTCGGCATGCAGCGCCGCTCCCAGGCGGCGGCCTTCGTGGCCCGGCTGCAGGCGGAGCGGCGCTGAGGTCGCCGGTCTCAGCGGCCGCGGGCGTCCCAGGGCGCTCCGGGTCTCAGGGGCCGCGGGCGTCCCCGGGCTCCCGGCCGGGAAGTTCATTCGGGACCTACGTCCCCTTCCGCCGGGGCGGGCGACTCTGGTGCGGTCCGCTTCCGCGCGCGCACAGTGAGCGCATGCCCTCCGACGAACAGCTCGCCGTCGGCCTGCTCGGCCGCACCCCCTACGGCCGGGCGGCCACCAGCATGCGCGCCCTGCCCTTCCTCGCCTTCGCCCGGCACATCGTGTCCGACGGGCGGGTGCTGCTGCGGATGCCGGGGAGCTGGGGGTACCACCGGGTGTGCGCCGGGAGCGTCGTCGCCTACGGGGCGGACAACCTGACCTCCGCGCGGCCCGGCGAGAGCCTGTGGACCGTGCAGGTCGTGGGCCGGTGCGAGACGCACGTGCCGAGCGCCGCCGAACTGGAGCGGTTCGGGCCGACGCCGCGGCAGGTGGACGGTCGGCCGTACGAGCCGGCCTACCTGAGCGTCGAGCCGCGGTTCGGCACGGTGCACTTCGCGGACGACGTGACCGGCCCCCTGTAAGAGCGGGACCGGCCCTGGTGAAGGGGGGCGCGGGTCAGCTCGCGGCGCCGCCGGTCGGCTCGGTGCCGCCCGTGGGCTCGCCGCCGCCCGGCGGGGACGCGTCACCACCGCCCGGCGGGGACTCGTTACCGCCGCCCGGAGTCTCCTCACCGCCCGTCTGGTCACCCCCGTCGGTCGGCGTGGACGGCTCCGGCTGGCCGGTCGGCTCGTCGGTCGGCTCGTCCGTCGCGGTCTCCGACGGCGTGTACGACGGCGTGTCCGGCCGGTCCCAGTTGCCGCCGCCCCCACCGCTGCCGCCGTTGTTCTGCTCCGTGCCCGGGTCGGTGTCGTCCTGCGTCTCCTCCTCGTCGCTCGGGGAGGAGGAGGGCGAGGAGCTGGGCGACTCCTTGTCGGCGCTCTGCGAGGTGGACACCGTCGGGCTCTTGTCCGTGTCGGGGGCGTCCGTGCCGCCGCCGTTCAGGGCCAGCGCGACGCCCGCCGCGACCGCGATCACCGCGAGGACGGCCAGTATCCACAGCTTGCCGCGGCCGCCGCCCCGGTTGCCGCCCTCGAAGCCACCGTCGTCCCGCCCGCCGTAGCCGCCCGGCAGGATCGGCTGCGGGATCTGCTGGGTGCCCGACGCCGTCGGGGCCTGGTGCGGCAGCACCGACGTGCCCGCGAGACCGGCGGCGGCGGTGTGCCGGCCGTCGTGCGGCGCGACCGGGCCGGTGTTCCAGGTACCGGTGTGGCTGCCCTGCTCGTACAGCATCTGGAGCCCGTACTGGACCAGGCCGCGCATCTCCTCGGCGGTCTGGAAGCGGTCGTCCGGCTCCTTGGCCAGCGAGCGCATGACGAGGCCGTCCAGCTCCGGCGGGACCGCGTCGGAGACCTCGGACGGGGGCGTCGGGATGTCCTGGACGTGCTGGTAGACCACCGACAGCGGGGTCTCACCGGTGAACGGCGGGCGCAGCGCGAGCAGTTCGTAGAGCAGGCAGCCGGTGGCGTACAGGTCGGAGCGGTGGTCGACGGCCTTGCCGAGGGCCTGCTCCGGGGAGAGGTACTGCGGGGTGCCCATGACCATGCCGGTCTGCGTCATCGTCGTGGACGCGCCGTGCAGCGCGCGGGCGATGCCGAAGTCCATGACCTTGACCGCGCCGTTGTCCGTGATGATCACGTTGGCCGGCTTGATGTCGCGGTGCACGATGCCGTGCTGGTGCGAGTAGGCCAGCGCCTCCAGCACCCCGGAGACGATGATCAGGGCCTGCTCGGGGCCGGGCGCCTCGGCGTTGAGGAGGAGGTCGCGGATGGTGCGGCCCTCGACGATCTCCATCACGATGTACGGCACGGACTGGCCGCCGACGAAGTCCTCGCCGGAGTCGTACACGGCCACGATGGCGTGGTGGTTGAGGCCCGCCACCGACTGTGCCTCGCGGGTGAAGCGGGCCTTGGAGACCGGGTCCTCGGCGAGGTCGGCGCGCAGCAGCTTGACCGCCACGGTCCGTCCGAGGCGCACGTCCTCGGCGGCGAACACCTCGGCCATGCCGCCCCGCCCGAGCCTGCGGGTCAGCCGGTACCGGCCGTCGCCGACCAGGCCGCCGTTGCCCCAGGTCTCCGGCGCGTCAGACATTCCGCCGCCAGTCGCCTCGGGTTCGGACGGGCCCTGGGCGCGCTGCTGCTGTGCCATCAGTCCTCGCCGTCGTTTCTGCCCGCGGTGCGCGCGGTGTTGTCACGGTCTCCGTCGGCCACGCTACAGCCTCGGCGCGGGCCCCCGGTCCGAGATGGGCGCCGGGACCGGACATGAGACGGACCGGTCATGAAACCGTGATTCCGTACGGTCGTGCAAATTCCGTGGACCGGCGGTACGCCGGCTGTAACGCTTCCGCGACGCTTCTTTCGCGTACGGTCACGGAACGGGCACCGCGCTTGACGTGTCAGGGCCCTGGGGCAGACTTGGCCGGGAATAGCACGTTCGATCATCAAGCGCTCGCGCCGCTGCCACGCTGCCACCGGCGCTTACGGGGGAAGCAGAGACATGAGCCAGGACGCCGGACAGGGCCGGTACGCGGGGCGTGCGCTCGCCGGCGGCCGCTACCAGCTGCGCGACTTGCTCGGCGAGGGCGGCATGGCCTCGGTGCACCTGGCGTACGACTCGGTGCTCGACCGGCAGGTCGCGATCAAGACACTCCACACCGAGCTGGGCCGCGAACAGGCGTTCCGCGAGCGGTTCCGCCGCGAGGCCCAGGCCGTGGCCAAGCTCACGCACACCAACATCGTCTCGGTCTTCGACACGGGCGAGGACGACCTTGGCGGTTCGGCGACGCCGTACATCGTCATGGAGTACGTCGAGGGCCGGCCGCTGGGGTCCGTGCTCGACGAGGACGTGCGGCAGCAGGGCGCGATGCCCGTCGACAAGGCGCTGAAGATCACCGCGGACGTGCTGGCGGCGCTGGAGATCAGCCACGAGATGGGGCTGGTCCACCGGGACATCAAGCCGGGCAACGTGATGATGACCAAGCGCGGCGTGGTCAAGGTCATGGACTTCGGCATCGCCCGCGCCATGCAGTCCGGCGTGACCTCGATGACGCAGACCGGCATGGTCGTCGGCACCCCGCAGTACCTCTCCCCGGAGCAGGCCCTCGGCCGCGGGGTGGACGCGCGCTCCGACCTGTACTCGGTCGGCATCATGCTCTTCCAGTTGGTCACCGGGCGCCTGCCCTTCGAGGCGGACTCCGCGCTGGCCATCGCGTACGCGCACGTCCAGGAGGAGCCGGTCGCGCCCTCCTCGGTCAACCGGACCCTGCCGCCGGCGGTGGACGCGCTGGTCGCCCGCGCGCTGAAGAAGAACCCCAACGAACGCTTCCCGAGCGCCGAGGCCATGCGGGACGAGTGCCTGCGCGTCGCGGCCTCCTTCCAGGCGGCCCCGCCGAGCATCGTGCCGGGCGCGCACACCCCGTCCGGCTCGGGTGTCGGCTCCGCCGTCTTCCCGCCGGTCGACCAGAGCGCCCCGGCCCCGACCGGCCCGGTCCAGACGCCCTACCAGTCGGCGCCCAACCCGTACGGCACCCCGACGCCCGGTCCGCGGTCACCGGCGTACGGCTATCCGCAGCAGGCCGGGTACCAGCAGCCGCCCTCGCCGTCGCCGTACGGGCACCAGCGGCAGGGCGCGGCCACGCCGCCGCCGTACAACCTGACGCCGCCGACCCCCTCGTCCGGTGCGCCGGGCGGCGGGCGGGGCAACAAGCCGGTGGTCATCGGCTCGATCGTGGTCGCCGTGGTGGCCGTCGGCGCGCTGATCGGCGCGCTGCTGATGAACGGCGGCGGCGACGAGGACCCGGAGGCGGGCGGCGGCAGCGGCGCGTCGGGGTCGGCGTCCACGTCCGCGTCCACGCCCGCGTCGCAGGTGGCGGGGTACCGGGGGCCGGACAAGACGAAGACGATCGACAAGGAAGAGTGCACCGAGCCGGAGGAGTCGTACAACGACCCCGACAAGGTCAAGGTGCCGGACTTCACGTTCAAGTACATCGAGTCGGTCAAGGAGTGCTTCCAGGCCGCCGGGTGGTCGATGAAGGTCGTCGACGTCGACGAGAACACCTACGGCGAGGGCTCGGTCCGGGACCAGTTCCCGACGCCCGGCACGGACGTGGACCAGAACCACATGCCGGAGATCCAGCTGAGGGTGTCTACGGGCAAGCCGCCGTCGGAGTGAGTCGGTGACGTAGCCCGAAGGGCCCGGCAGCCGCTGCTGCCGGGCCCTTCGTCGTGTCGTGCGCGTCGTCGTGTCGTGCGCGTCGTCTGTCGTCTACGTCGTCTGTGTCGGCTACAGGTAGGGGCCGCCGGAGCGGCCGCCCGGGTGCGGGAGCTCCTCGCCGTCGCCGCCAGCGCCCGGGGGCAGGGCGCGGCGCATCTGCTCCAGCTGGGCCCGCGCGGCCATCTGCTGGGCGAACAGCGTGGTCTGGATGCCGTGGAAGAGGCCCTCCAGCCAGCCGACCAGCTGCGCCTGAGCGATCCGCAGTTCGGCGTCGGTGGGGGTGGCGTCGTCCGTGAAGGGCAGGGAGAGCCGCTCCAGCTCCTCGACCAGCTCCGGCGCGAGGCCGTCCTCCAGCTCCTTGACGGAACTGGCGTGGATCTCCTTGAGGCGGACCCGGCTCGCCTCGTCCAGGGGCGCGACGCGGACCTCCTCCAGCAGCTGCTTGATCATGCTGCCGATCCTCATGACCTTGGCGGGCTGCTCCACCTGCTCGGTCACCGGGATCTCCCGGGATTCGTCGTCCCCGCCGCCGCCGCCACTGAGCGCCATTCCGTCCTGGCCGACGACCAGGATCTGGGGGTTCTCCGGCGACCTGTCGTTCCTCGGCATCTCCATGCCGCCCATTGTCTCGCACCCGGGTGCCGCGCTCGGGCGGCGGGGCCCCACACGTCCGGCGCAGCACGGAATGCCGGGCGGCGGGCGCGGTGTGAGGCTGGACGCGTCGATCGTCCATGACGGGTCCAGCACCGGGAGGGGGTCACGTCCGTGACTCCACGTCTGCGCACACTGCGAGCAACGGCCCTGGCGGGGGCGGTGGGGGCGGCGGTCCTGCTGTCGCCGGGCGGGGCGTACGCCTCGGTGGCGGGGCGCGCGCCCGTGCCCGTGGTGGCCGGTGATCCCCACGGCTCGGAGGAGCACGACGGCCGGGGCGGGCACGCACGCCCGCGGCACCCGGAGGAGCCGGAGGAGCCCCGGGTTCCCCGAGAGCCTCAGAGTCCCCAGGGGAACGACCGCCCGCACCGACCGGAACGCCCCGAGCCCGCCGAACGCCAGGAACACCCGGAGCCCACGGCCCGTCCGCACACGAGGCCCGGCCCGACGGGCGGCGACACGGCGCGGGACTCCGCCACGCCCTCCCCGTCCCCCTCGCGCCCGGCACCGTCCCGCACCGCCCCGCCCGCCCCCGAGCCCTCCCGCGCGGGGAGCCTGCCCGGCGAGGGGCGCAAGCGGCCGGGCCGGGTGGAGGAGCGGCGGCCCGACGAGAACATCGTGGACACCGGCCTCCGCCCGGACACCGGCGGCGAGGCCCCGGTGCGGGCCCCGGCCACCGCCGTACCGCCGAAGGAGGCGGCCCACGTCCCCTCTCCCTCTCCGTCCCAGCCGCGCCCCGGCACCCGGGCCGGGGTCGTCGAGCCCATGATCCGCGTCCTCCCCCTGGGCAGCGGCCTGGTCCTCATCGGCCTGGGCCTGGCCCTGGCCTTCGTGGGACTGCGCCTGCGGCGGGCGTAGAAGGGCCGGCGCGGGAGCCGTCCGGCGGGGTCCTACGCCGACGTCACCAGCAGCACCTTGCCGATGTGGCCGCTCTCCTCCACCACCCGGTGGCCGTCCGCCGCGGCGGACAGGGGGAGTTCGCGGTCGACGACCGGGCGGAGGTGGCCGCCGTCGAAGAGGGGCCAGACGTGTTCGCGGACGGCCGCGACGATGGCCGCCTTCTCCTCCAGTGGGCGGGCCCGCAGCGAGGTGGCGCTGACGGCGGCGCGCTTGGTGAGGAGGGCGCCGATGTCCAGCTCGCCCTTGCGGCCGCCCTGCATGCCGATGATGGCGAGGCGGCCGTTCACGGCGAGGGCCCGGACGTTGCGGTCGAGGTACTTGGCGCCCATGTTGTCGAGGATGACGTCGGCGCCCGCGCCGTCCGTCGCCTCCTTCAGCTCGGCGACGAAGTCCTGCTCCCGGTAGTTGACCAGGATGTCGGCGCCCAGCTCCGCGCAGCGCTCCAGCTTCTCCTTGCTGCCCGCGGTGACGGCGACCTTCGCGCCGACGGCCTTGGCGAGCTGGATGGCCATGGTGCCGATGCCGCTGGAGCCGCCGTGCACGAGCAGCGTCTCCCCGGGCCGCAGGTGGGCCACCATGAAGACGTTCGACCAGACGGTGCACACCACCTCGGGCAGTGCCGCCGCCGACGTCAGGCCCACCCCCTGCGGCACCGGCAGCAGCTGCCCGGCCGGCACCGCGACCTTCTCGGCGTAGCCGCCGCCCGAGAGCAGCGCGCACACCTCGTCCCCGACGGCCCAGCCGGACACCTCCGGCCCGAGCGCGGCGATCCGCCCGGAGCACTCCAGGCCGGGGTAGGGGGAGGCGCCGGGCGGCGGGTCGTAGAAGCCCTGGCGCTGCATGATGTCGGCGCGGTTGACGGCGCTGGCCGCCACCTCGACCAGGACCTCGCCCTCGCCGGGCACCGGATCGGGGACCTCGGCCCACACCAGCGCCTCGGGGCCTCCGGGTTCAGGAATCGTGATCGCATGCATGGGCCCGACGCTACTCCCCGGCCCCCCGCCGGTCCCGGTCCCTCGGCCTGCGGACCCGGACGGCTGGGACTGCGGGACGGTCCAGCCGGACATCCCTGTGCGCGACCGATGAGTCTGCGCGATGGTAAAGGTCTTCCCATGCGTAGCCCAAGAAAGCGGAAGGACCACAGCATGAGCACACACACGTCCGGGCTCGCGATCGAGACCGCGGGACTGGTGAAGACGTTCGGCGAGACCCGGGCCGTCGACGGAGTGGACCTCGCGGTGCCCGCCGGCACGGTCTACGGCGTCCTCGGACCGAACGGCGCCGGCAAGACCACCACCGTGAAGATGCTCGCCACCCTGCTGCGCCCGGACGGCGGCCACGCCCGCGTCTTCGGCCACGACATCGTGCACGAGGCGGACGACGTGCGCGCCCGGGTGAGCCTCACCGGGCAGTACGCGTCCGTCGACGAGGACCTCACCGGCACGGAGAACCTGCTCCTGCTGGGCCGGCTCCTCGGACACGGCAAGGCGGCCGCCCGCGAGCGCGGCGAGCAGCTCCTGGCCGCCTTCGGGCTGACGGAGGCGGCGGGCAAGCAGGTCAAGCACTACTCCGGCGGCATGCGGCGCCGTATCGACATCGCCGCGTCCATCCTCAACACCCCCGACCTGCTCTTCCTGGACGAGCCCACCACCGGTCTCGACCCGCGCAGCCGCAACCAGGTCTGGGACATCGTCCGCGCGGTCGTCGCCCAGGGCACCACCGTGCTGCTGACCACGCAGTACCTGGACGAGGCCGACCAGCTCGCGTCCCGGATCGCCGTCATCGACAAGGGCAGGGTCATCGCCGAGGGCACCAAGGGCGAGCTGAAGGCGTCCGTCGGCGCCGGGTCCGTCCATCTGCGGCTGCGCGACGCGCAGGAGCGGCCCGAGGCGGTGCGGCTGCTGCGGAACCTGCTGGTCGCCGAGGTGCAGCGGGAGCCCGACCCGGTCGCCCTGACCGCCCGCCTCGGTGTGGCGGCGAGCGACACGGCCGCCGACCAGGCCGCCAAGGCGCTCGGCGAGCTGGCCCGGGCCGGCATCACCGTCGACAGCTTCTCCCTGGGGCAGCCCAGTCTCGACGAGGTCTTCCTGGCGCTCACCGGCCACGGCACCGGCACCGGCACCGGCACAGCGGACGCGGACTCCGGCACCGACACGAAGGACGAGGTGGCGGCATGAGCACGGCCACGAGCACCGAGGACAAGGAACTCACCGCGGTCAGCACCGAGTCGCTGGCGGCCCTGCTGGTCACCAAGGAGCGTCCGCCCCGGCCCAGCGCCTGGTCCGCGTCCCTGACCTTCGGCTGGCGCGCGATCCTCAAGATCAAACACGTGCCGGAGCAACTCTTCGACGTCACCGCGTTCCCGATCATGAACCTGCTGATGTTCACGTACCTCTTCGGCGGTGCGCTCGCGGGCTCCCCCGGCGACTACCTCCAGTTCGTGCTGCCGGGCATCCTCGTGATGTCGGTCGTGATGATCACCATGTACACCGGCGTCTCGGTCAACGTCGACATCGAGAAGGGCGTCTTCGACCGCTTCCGCACCCTGCCCATCTGGCGGCCCTCGGCGATGGTCGGCTACCTCCTCGGCGACGCCCTGCGCTACACCATCGCGTCCGTCGTGATGCTCTCCGTCGGTCTGCTGCTCGGCTACCGGCCCGACGGCGGGTTCGTCGGCGTGGTCGCCGGGATCGCGCTGCTGCTGCTCTTCTCGTTCGCCTTCTCGTGGATCTGGACCATGTTCGGGCTGCTGCTGCGCACGGAGAAGTCGGTGATGAGCGTCAGCATGATGGTGATCTTCCCGCTCACCTTCCTGTCCAACGTCTTCGTCGACCCGAGGACCATGCCGGGCTGGCTCCAGGCGTTCGTCAACAACAGCCCGATCACCCACCTGGCGTCCGCGGTGCGCGGGCTGATGGCGGGTGGCTGGCCGGCCGCCGAGATCATGTGGACGCTCGGCTGGGCCGGCCTGCTCCTGCTGGTCTTCGGCCCGGTCACCATGCGGCTCTACAACCGCAAGTAGCCGGTCCGGTACGGGGTCGGCGGCGCCGCACGCGGGCGCCGCCGGCTGCGTCAGTCGCGGGGCATCGGGCGGGCGTCGGGGGTCACCTGGGTGGCCTGCGTGGCCCGCACGATCGTGATCAGGCGGTCCGTCAGCTCCAGCGGCCCGGCGGCCGGATCGTCGTAGCCGAGCACCCGGTGCCCGCGCAGCACGCTCACCACCAGGTCGTCGACCTCGCGCGGGTGCCGGCCCACCTCGGCCTTTATCACCGGCCGTTCCACGAGGTCGAGGCCGCTGCCCTGGCTGATCAGGTCCTCCATGACCATGCCGGCGGCCGGGCTGAGCACCGAGAGGCCGAGCAGTCGGCCCGCGGCGCTGGCGCTGGTGATCACGGCGTCGGCGCCGGACTGCTTGAGCAGCGGCGCGTTCTCCTCCTCGCGGACCGCGACCACGATCTTCGCCCCGCGGTTGAGCTGCCGGGCCGTCAGCGTCACCAGCACCGCCGTGTCGTCGCGCTGGGTGGCGATGATGATCTGCTTCGCCCGGTACAGCTCGGCCCGGTTCAGCACGTCGCTGCGGGTAGCGTCGCCTATCACGCCCGCGTAGCCGTGGGCCGTCGCGGCCTCGATGGCCTTGCCGCTGGGGTCGACCACCACCACCTGTTCCTTGCGCAGCCCGGTGGCGCAGACGGTCTGGATCGCCGACCGCCCCTTGGTGCCGAAGCCGACGACGACGGTGTGATCGCGCAAGGCGGACCTCCAGCGGTTCAGACGCCACTCCTCCCGGGTGCGCTCGGTGAGCGCCTCCAGGGTGGTGCCGACCAGGATGATCAGGAACAGCACGCGCAGCGGTGTGATGACGAAGATGTTGGTCAGCCGAGCGGCATCGCTGACCGGCGTGATGTCGCCGTATCCGGTGGTGGAGAGGGTGACGGTGGCGTAGTAGAAGGCGTCGAGCAGGTCGACGGAGCCGTCGGAGTTGTCGTTGTAGCCGTCGTGGTCCGCGTAGACGATGAACGCGGTCACCAGCAGGACCACCAGCGCCAGCGACAGGCGCTTGGCGACCTGGCGGAACGGGTGCTCCACCAGCTTCCTGGGGAGCTTCACCTTGTGGGTCACGAGGTGCTCGTCCGCCTGGCGGGCGATCGCGTCCTGGCCCGGAAGTTTCACGTGAAACACACTCCGATCCCGGCGGTGGCCCAGGGCAGGTCGAGCAGTTCGGCCTCCTGGCCCGGGCGCGCACCGCCCGGGGGTACGACGGCCAGGGCGTCGGCGGCCGCGATGCCGCGCAGCATGGCGGGGCCGTTGTAGCGCAGCGGCACGGCCCTCTCGCCGCGCAGCACGACCGGCACGAGCCGGGTGTCGTACGGGTGCCCGTGCACCGCGTCCCGCAGCGGCAGCGCGTACGGCTCGGGGGCCGGGCGGGCGGCGAGGGCGCGCAGCAGGGGCTCGGCGAGGGTGAGCAGCCCGGAGACGGCGGCCAGCGGGTTGCCGGGCAGCCCGACGAGGTGCCGGCCGTCGGTGAGGCGGGCCAGCAGCATGGGGTGGCCGGGGCGCACCATGACGCCGTCCACGAGGAGTTCGGCGCCGATCCGGTCCAGGACGGGGTGGACGTGGTCGACGGGGCCCGCGGCGGTGCCGCCGGTGGTGACGACCAGGTCGGCGTCGGAGTCGGTGACGGCGCGGCGCAGGGCCTCGGCGTCGTCGCCGATCCGGCGGACGGTGCGGACCTCGGCGCCGAGCGCGCGCAGCCAGGGCGGCAGCATCGGGCCGAGGGCGTCGCGGATCAGGCCGTCGTGCGGGAGGCCCTCGGTGAGCAGCTCGTCGCCGAGGACGAGGACGTCGACGCGGGGGCGGGGGACGGCGGTGAGGGTGTCGTACCCGGCGGCCGCGGCGAGGCCGAGCACGGCCGGGGTGACGAGGGTGCCGGCCGCCAGCAACTGGTCGCCGCCGCGGCACTCCTGGCCGCGTGGGCGGATGTCCTGGCCGTGGACGACCTCGTGGGTGGCGTGCAGGCGGCCCTTGTCGTCGGTGCGGCCGTGTTCGCTGCGCAGGACGGCGGTGGTGTCCGGGGGGACGCGGGCGCCGGTGGCGATCCGGGCGGCCTCGCCGTCGGTCAGGCGCGCGCCTTCCGCGTGTCCGGCCAGTACGCCCTCGCCGCGCACCGCCCAGGGGCCGGGACCGGCGACGGCCCAGCCGTCCATCGCGGAGGTGTCGAAGGAGGGCAGGTCGGTGAGGGCGGCGAGGGGCTCGGCGAGGGTGTGGCCGAGGGCCGCGTCGAGAGGGACGGCGACGGGTGTACGGCGGGTGGCGCGGGCGGCGGCCCGGGCGGCGCGCGCGGCGGCCGTACGGGCCTCGGGCCAGGGGGTCGCGTGGTGCCGGGGTCCGGCAGACCCGTGCGACGTATCCGTGTGGGGACCGGACTTCTCGTTCACGAGGGCGAGCGCCTCCTCGACGTCGAGGTCGTCCGCCGTCGCGCCGGCTCTGCTGCCGGGGGAGCCCATCAGGCGTCCGGGCGGGTGTCGGGGACCGCGCCGGACCGGTCCCCGGCGGCCTCCTCGGCCCAGCGCAGGGCGAGGGCGGCAGCTTTGCGGGCGGCCTCGGCGACGGCTTCGGGGCCTCCCTGAGCCCGTCCGGCGGCGTAGCCGACGAGGAAGGTCGTCAGCGGGGCCGCGGGCCTGGCCACCCCGTGGGCGGCGTCCCGGGCGAGGTCGAGCAGGACGCCGGTGTCGACGTCGAGGTCGATGCCCAGCTCGTCCTTGGCTGCGGAGATCCATTCATCCAACACGTGACCATGCTCCCTGATGCGTGCCCTTGCGGTGGCGATGTCGTCCCAGGTGTCGCAGTCGAAGGAGGCGACGGCGCCGGGGACACGGGTGAGGCGCAGCGCGCCGGTCAGCCGGCGCAGCGGCAGCCCGGCGAGACCGTCCCGGTCCCGGGCGAGCGCGGCCAGTTCCCGGCGTAGGGCGGACGCGCGGTACGCGGCGACGAGCGGCTGGTCGCGGCCGTCGGCATCGGTGAGCAGCGCCCCTTCGGCGTCGCCTGCGGCGAGGGCGGACAGCAGCCGTTCGACGGTCGGTGCGCCGAGGAAGGGCAGGTCGGCGGAGAGGACGACGACGTACTCCCGCGCGGTGTGCCGCAGCCCGGCGTCGAGCGCGGCGACCGGCCCGCCGCCCGGCGGCTCCTCCCGCGCCCAGACCACCGGAAGCGCGACGGGTCTCGGGTCGGCGACGACGACGACCCTCCGCGCCCCGGCGCAAGCCCCGAGCACCCGGTCCAGCAAGGCCCGCCCCCCGACCCGCACCCCCGCCTTGTCCACCCCACCGAGCCGCCGAGCAGCACCCCCGGCGAGCACGACGGCGTCGTAGGGGGCGGGGGGTGATGCGGGCGCCGCACCCCGGGTGGGCTCGGGGCGCGGGGACGACGTGGGGGCGGCGGGCCGGACGGGCTCCGGGTACGGGGCCTGAGCGGCCGGCGGGACAGGACCGGGTGCCGGTGCCGCCGGCTGAACGGAAGTGGGTCCCGCGGCGGCGGCGGCCGGGCCCAGGGCCGGGGCGGAGTCCAGGGTGGGACCGGAGTCCGGGGCCGGAGTCCGGGTCGGTGTGGGCGCCGGCCGCCGGGTGGGGGGCGCGCTTCGCGTCGCGGCTCGGCCCGGGGTGGTGTGCGGGGCCGGGGGTGACACGGGGGCCGCGTCCCGAGTGGGCTCGGGGTGCCGGACCGGTGCCGGCCCCGAAGCCGGCGTCGCTGCCGGGGGCACAGCGGAGGCGGAAGCCGGAGTCCGGGTCGGTGTGGGCGCCGGCCGCCGGGTGGGGGGCGCGCTTCGCGTCGCGGCTCGGCCCGGGGTGGTGTGCGGGGCCGGGGGCGGTGATGAGGCGGTGCCGGGGGGCGCGTACGCGGTCACCCCCCGAGTATGGGGCCCCGGGCGATCACAGGGAACGCGGTGGAGCGCACGCGATCGCGGTGTGGGCCGACGCACGGTCGCCCTGTGCGCCGGCTCACCCCGTCAGCGCGCCCGTCACAGGGTGCGCAGCAGTACCGCCGGCTGTTCCACGCAGTCCGCCACGTACCGCAGGAAACCGCCCGCCGTGCCGCCGTCGCACACCCGGTGGTCGAAGGTGAGCGACAGCTGGACGACCTGGCGGACCGCCAACTCCCCCTCGTGCACCCAGGGCTTGGGGACGATGCGGCCGACGCCGAGCATGGCCGCCTCGGGGTGGTTGATGATCGGCGTGGAGCCGTCGACGCCGAACACGCCGTAGTTGTTCAACGTGAAGGTTCCGCCGGTCAGTTCGCCCGGGCTCAGCCGCCCCGCGCGGGCCGCCTCGGTCAGCCGGGCGAACTCCGCCGTGAGCGATTCGGCGTTCCGGGCGTGCGCGTCGCGGACGACCGGCACGACCAGCCCGCGGTCCGTCTGGGCGGCGAACCCGAGGTGCACCTCGTCGAGTCGGACGACCTCGCGCGCCTCCGTGTCGACCGTGGAGTTCAGCTCGGGGAAGCGGGCCAGCGCGGCCGTGCAGATACGGGCCAGCAGCGCGACGAGCGAGATCTTCGGACCGCCCGCCCCGGGGGTGTGGGGGTGTCCGCCAGAAGGACGCTGCATCGCCGTACGTGCCCGCATCAGTTCGGTCGCGTCGGCGTCCACCCAGCAGGTCGCGTCCGGGATCTCGCGCCGGCTGCGGGACAGCTTGTCGGCGACGGCACCGCGGACCCCCTTGAGCGGCGTGCGGACGCCGCCGGGGCGCGGCGCGGACGGCACCGGCGCCCGGCCCGCGCCCGCCGCCTCCGTCGCCGTACGGCCGCCCGGCGCGGTGGCGGCGGCACGGACCGCGTACTCCACGTCCGCCCGCAGGATCAGCCCGTCCGGGCCGGAGCCGGACAGCTCACGCAGGTCCAGACCGTGCTGCCGGGCCAGCTTGCGCACGAGCGGCGAGATCACCGGAACCGGCCCGTCCGCGTTTCCGTCCACCGGCCCGTCCACCGGCTCGGCGGCACGCGCCCGCCCGTTCGCCCCACCGGACGCCGCCGACGCCCGTACCCGGCGGCGCCGCGCGGGCGCCTCGGAGGTGCCGTACCCGACCAGGACGTTCCCCGAGCCCTCGGCCCCCACCCGCTCCGCGGGGGCGTCCGCGCTGCCGCCGGCGCTCTCTTCCCCCACCGCCACCGTGATCAGCGGCGCCCCGACGGGCAGCTCCGTGCCCTCCTCGCCGAAGCGGGCGGTGACCACGCCGCCGTAGGGGCAGGGCACCTCGACCATCGCCTTGGCCGTCTCGACCTCGACCACCGGCTGGTCGACGGCGACGACCTCGCCGACCTCGACCAGCCAGCGCACGATCTCCGCCTCGGTCAGCCCCTCACCGAGGTCCGGGAGCCTGAACTCCAGACCGCGCCCCTCAGAAGCATGTGCCATCACCTTTCGGCCTCCCACTGCAAACGCCCCACCGCGTCCAGGATCCGGTCCACACCGGGCAGGTGGTGACGCTCCAGCATGGGCGGCGGATACGGGATGTCGAAACCGGCCACCCGCAGCACCGGCGCCTCCAGATGGTGGAAGCACCGCTCCGTGACCCGCGCCGCGATCTCCCCGCCCGGTCCCCCGAAGGAACCCGACTCGTGGACGACCACCGCGCGTCCCGTCCGCCGCACCGAAGCGCACACCGTCTCGTCGTCGAACGGCACCAGGGAGCGCAGATCGACCACTTCGAGGTCCCAGCCCTCGGCCGTCGCCGCCTCGGCCGCCTCCATGCAGACGGCCAGCGACGGCCCGTACGTGACGAGTGTGGCGCTCCGGCCGGGGCGCCGCACCACCGCGCGGCCGATCGGTTCGACGGGGGCCGGCTCCTCGGGGTTCCAGGCGTCCTTCGACCAGTACAGCCGCTTGGGTTCGAGGAAGACCACCGGGTCGTCGGAGGCGATGGAGGCGCGCAGCAGCCCGTAGGCGTCGGCGGCGGTCGCGGGCGTGACGACATGGAGCCCGGGAGTCGCCATGTAGTACGCCTCGGACGAGTCGCTGTGGTGCTCGACGCCGCCGATGCCGCCGCCGTAGGGCACGCGGATGGTCAGCGGCAGGGGCATCCTGCCGCGCGTGCGGTTGCGCATCTTGGTGACATGGCTGACGACCTGCTCGAACGCCGGGTACGCGAAGGCGTCGAACTGCATCTCCACGACCGGCCGCAGCCCGTACATCGCCATGCCGACGGCCGTGCCGAGGATGCCGGCCTCGGCGAGCGGGGTGTCCGTGCAGCGGTCCTCGCCGAACTCCTTGGCGAGCCCGTCGGTGATCCGGAAGACCCCGCCGAGGGTGCCGACATCCTCACCCAGGACGTGCACGGCCGGGTCCTCGGCCAGCGCGTCGCGCAGCGCGCGCGTGAGGGCCTGCGCGAGGGTGGCCGGCTTGGCGGCGACGGTGGTCATCGGCGGGTCCCCTCCGCGTCCGTCCCGGTCCCGGCGCCCGTGCCCGGTTCCGCCTCGGCGTCCAGTTCGGCACGCAACTGCGCCCGCTGTTCCCGCAGTTGCGGGGTGGGCTCGGCGTAGACGTGGTCGAACAGGTCCATCGGGTCCAGCTCGGGGTCCCGGTTCATGCGCGCGCGCAGGTCGGCGGCCATCGCCTCGGCGTCCTCGCGGGCGGCCCGTACGCCGTCCTCGTCGAGCAGACCGCGCCCGGTCAGCAACCGCTCCAGCAGCTCGACCGGGTCGTGCCGGCGCCACGCCTCCACCTCGGCGTCGCCCCGGTACCGGGTGGCGTCGTCGGCGTTGGTGTGCGCGTCGACGCGGTACGTCACCGCCTCCACCAGCGTCGGCCCGCCGCCCGCGCGCGCGTGGCGTACGGCGTCGGAGAGGACCTCGTGCACGGCGAGGGCGTCGTTGCCGTCGACCAGGCGGCCCGGCATGCCGTAGCCGACGGCCTTGTGGGCCAGCGTGGGGGCGGCGGTCTGCTTGGCGAGCGGCACGGAGATCGCGAAGCCGTTGTTCTGCACCAGGAAGACGACCGGCGCCCGCCACACGGCCGCGAAGTTCAGCGCCTCGTGGAAGTCGCCCTCGCTGGTGCCGCCGTCGCCGACCATCGCCAGCGCGACCACGTCGTCGCCCTTGAGGCGGGCGGCGTGCGCGAGCCCGACGGCGTGCGGCAGCTGGGTGGCCAGCGGCGTGGACAGGGGGGCGACCCGGTGCTCGTAGGGGTCGTAGCCGGTGTGCCAGTCGCCGCGCAGCAGGGTGAGGGCCTCGACGGGGTCGACCCCGCGGGCGACGACGGCGAGCGTGTCGCGGTAGCTCGGGAAGAGCCAGTCACGCTCCTCCAGGGCCAGCGCGGCGGCGATCTCGCACGCCTCCTGGCCGGTGCTGGAGGGGTAGACGGCGAGCCGGCCCTGCCTGGTCAGCGCCGTGGCCTGCGCGTTGTAGCGCCGGCCGCGCACCAGGCGGGCGTACAGCGTGCGCAGCAGCCCGGGGTCGGCCCGCCCGGCGGCCGCGGTGCCGAGGACCCGGTACGGCTCCGCGTCGGGCAGCAGCGGCGCGGGGTCGGCGCGGGGCTGCCAGGCGGGCGGCGGCGTGGGCCGGTACCCGCCCCGCTGCTCCATGACCGTCATGACGGCACCTCCTCGTGCAGGCGGCTGTCGGCTCGCCACGGGTGTGACGGGCCTCACCTACCGATTGTTCGGTCGCCGACGCAATTTGGCTACAGGCGGCCCCAGCCTGTGGACAAACGGTTCTCCACAGCCTGTGATAGACGCAGTACGTCCATCTGAGGAAGGCGGGGGGACATGGCATCTGAACAAATGGCCGGACGCGCGGCGGACGCCGGCGACCCCGGCGCCGCCGAGGACACCGCGGCCGCGCCGCCCCCGCGCCCGCTGGACGCCATCGACCAGGACATCCTGCACATGCTCCAGACGGACGGCCGCGCCTCCATACGGTCGGTGGCCGAGCGGGTGCACGTCTCGCGCGCGAACGCCTACGCCCGCATCAACCGGCTCGTCGAGGACGGCGTCATCCGCGGCTTCGGCGCCCGCGTCGACCACGAGCGCGCGGGTCACGGCACCTCGGCGTACATCACCCTGAAGATCGTCCAGAACTCCTGGCGCACGGTCCGCGCCCAGCTCAGGCAGCTTCCCGGGGCCTCGCACATCGCCCTGGTGGGCGGCGACTTCGACGTCCTGCTCCTGGTGCACACGCCCGACAACCGGGCCCTGCGCGAGCTGGTGCTCAGCCGCCTCCAGGCCATCCCGGAGGTGCTCAGCACCCGCACCCTGCTGGTCTTCGAGACCGAGGACCTGGAGCCGCCGGGCTGACCGGCCGCCGCGGGACCCACCGGGCGCTCATGACGCCTTGCGCAGCCCCTCGAACACCAGCCGCGCCACCGCGTCCACCACTTCCCGCTCACCGGCACCGCCACGCCCGGCGGAATCGCCGGGACCGTCCGGCCGGTACCACTCCACGATCGAGTTGATCATGCCGAAGACCAGCCGGGTCGCGAGCCGCACCTCCACGTCCCCGCGCACGTCCCCCTCGGCCGCCGCGGCCTTCAGCAGGTCGGCGACGCGGTGGTCGAACTCGCGCCGCCGCTCCAGCGCCCACCGCTCGGTGTCCGTGTTGCCGCGCACCCGCAGCAGCAGCGTCACGTACGGCAGCTCCGCCATGAGCACCTCGACCATGCGCCGTACGACGTACTCCAGCCGCTCGGCGGCGGTCCCCGCGCGCGCGTGCTCCTCGCCCAGGATGGCGAACAGCTCGTCCAGGGCCCGGCTCACGGCCCGGCGCAGCAGTTCCTCCTTGCCGCTGACGTGGTGGTATATGGACGACTTGGAGATCCCGGCCGCCTTGGACAGATGCTCCATCGAGGTGCCGTCGTAACCGCGCTCGATGAAGACCTGCACGGCGACGGAGAGCAGCGTCTCGGGCGTGTACGTGTCGCGTCTGGCGGTGGTCATGGGGTGTCCTCCCGCTTCGTGGTGGCCAACGCGTACCGGTAGAGGGCGAGCGAGGGCGCGTAGCGGCCGGACTGGTCCACGCCGTGCAGTTCCTCGAGCAGGGAGCCGGCCCAGCCGCGACCGACGCGGCGGCTCCACTCGAAGGGCCCCAGCGGGTAGTTGACACCCAGCCGCATCGCGGTGTCGACGTCCTCCTCGGTGGCGACGCCCTTGGCGACCGCCTCGACGGCCAGGTCGATGATCCGGGCCACCGTCCGGGCGACGATCATGCCGGGCACGTCACCGATGACGCTGACCTTCTTGCCGAGCGCCTGGAAGAGCCCGGTCGCCTCGGCGACGGTGCGCGGCGAGGTGTCCTGGCAGTGGGCCAGCGCGACACGCGTCGCCGCGCGGTAGTCGAACGCGAGGTCGAAGCGGACGGCGTCCAGGGACTCCACCGAGGTCCGGCCGTCGGCGAGCACGAGCTGTCCGCCGCCGGGCAGCACCAGCCGGGTGCCCTCGTCCTCGCCCTCCTCGCGGACCTCGATCCCCGCCTCCCGGATCAGCGCGAGCAGCTCGGACGCCGGTCCCAGATCGCCCTCGGCGACGACGTACGCGGGCGGCTCGGCCGGTGCGGCGGTGTGCGGCTCGGGGCGGGCGGCGCCGTCGCGGTAGTCGTACCAGCCCTGCCCGCTCTTGCGGCCGAGGCGGCCGGACTCGACCAGGCGGCGCTGGGCGAGCGACGGCGTGAAGCGCACGTCCTGGAAGAACGCCTGCCACACGGAGTGCGTGACGGACTCGTTGACGTCCTGCCCGATGAGGTCGGTCAGCTCGAAGGCGCCCATCCGGAAGCCGCCCGACTCGCGCAGCACGGCGTCGATGGTGGCCGGGTCGGCGCCCCGGTCCTCGTAGACCGCGAACGCCTCCGCGTAGAAGGGCCGGGCGAGGCGGTTGACGAGGAAACCGGGGGTGTCGGCGCAGGCCACGGGGGTCTTGCCCCAGGCGCGGGCCGTCTCGTACGCGCGCCGGGCGGACGCGGGGTCGGTGGCGGAGCCGGAGACGACCTCGACCAGCGGCAGCAGCGGGGCCGGGTTGAAGAAGTGCAGGCCCACGAGGCGACCGGGGTCGCGCAGGGCGCCGCCGACGGCGGTGACGGACAGGGAGGAGGTGTTGGTGGCGAGCAGGCAGTCGTCGGGGACGACGTCCTCCAGCGCCCGGAACAGCTCCTGCTTGGCGTCCAGCCGTTCCACGACCGCCTCCACGACCAGCGCGCAGCCGGCGAGGTCGGCGAGCGACTCGGCGGGTATGAGCCGGGCGCGGGCCGCGTCCCTCTCGGCACCGGTGAGCCGCTCCTTCTGGACGAGCCGGTCGAGCCGGTCGCCGATGGCGTCGGCGGCGTCCCGGGCGCGCCCGGGGGCGGCGTCGTACAGCCGTACGGGATGGCCCGCGACCAGCGCCACCTGGGCGATGCCCTGGCCCATGGTGCCGGTGCCGACGACGGCCACGGTGCTGCTGGGGTCGAGTGCTGTCATGGGCGCGATCCTCCCGCACGGGGTTGTCCACGGATGCGGCGGTCCCCCTTGTCCCGACCGATCGTTCGGTTACTCTAGCCGTGTCCCCCTGTTTCTGCCCAGATTCCCCCCAGGTCACGAACTCGACGAGGAGTTGGTCCCGCATGGCCGCCGAACTCACCGCGCCCCAGCTGATCGCCACGCACCGCCCGACCCTGGACCTGGCGCTGGAGACGATCCGCACGCGCGCGTACTGGTCCCCGCACCCGGAGCACCCCAAGGCGTACGGCGAGAACGGCAGCCTGGACACGGCCGCCGGCAAGGCCGCCTTCGACGCGCTGCTCGGCACCCGCCTCGACCTCGGCCAGCCCGGCACCGACGGCTGGGTCGGCGGCGAGGTCTCGCCGTACGGGATCGAGCTGGGCGTGGAGTACCCGCACGCGGACCTCGACGTGCTGCTGCCCGCCATGCGGGCCGGTCAGCGGGCCTGGCGCGACGCGGGCGCGGAACTGCGCGCGGTGGTCTGCCTGGAGATCCTGCGGCGGATCGCCGACCGGACGACGGAGTTCGCGCAGGCGGTCATGCACACCTCCGGGCAGGCGTTCATGATGGCGTTCCAGGCGGGCGGCCCGCACGCGCAGGACCGCGGCCTGGAGGCGGTGGCGTACGCGTACGCGGAGCAGGTCCGCACGCCGGAGACGGCGGAGTGGACCAAGCCGCAGGGCAAGCGAGACCCGCTCGCGCTCACCAAGGCGTTCACGCCGGTCCCGCGCGGCATCGGCCTGGTCATCGGCTGCAACACCTTCCCGACCTGGAACGGCTACCCGGGCCTGTTCGCCTCCCTGGCCACCGGCAACGCGGTCCTGGTCAAACCGCACCCCCGCGCGGTGCTGCCGCTCGCCCTGACCGTCCAGGTGGCCCGGGACGTGCTCGCCGAGGCCGGTTTCGACCCGAATCTGGTCGCGCTGGCCGCCGAGCACCCCGGCGAGGGCATCGCCAGGGCCCTGGCCACCCGCCCCGAGATCCGGATCATCGACTACACCGGCTCGACCTCCTTCGGCGACTGGCTGGAGGCCAACGCCCGCCAGGCCCAGGTGTACACGGAGAAGGCCGGCGTCAACACGGTGATCGTCGAGTCCACCGACGACTACCAGGGAATGCTCGCCAACCTGGCCTTCTCCCTCTCCCTGTACAGCGGCCAGATGTGCACCACCCCGCAGAACCTGCTCATCCCCCGCGACGGCATCCGCACCGACCAGGGCGACAGGACCTACGACGAGGTCACCGCCGACCTCGCCCGCGCCGTCGACGGCCTCCTCGGCGACGACACCCGCGCGAACGCCCTGCTCGGCGCGATCGTCAACCCCGACGTCAAGGCCCGCCTGGAGGCCGCCGCCGGGCTCGGCGAGGTCGCCCTCGCCTCCCGCGAGGTGATCCACCCGGAGTTCCCGGACGCGACCGTGCGCACCCCGGTGATCGTGAAGCTGGACGGCGCCGAGCCCGACGACGAGGCGGCCTACACCAGCGAGTGCTTCGGCCCCGTCTCCTTCGCCGTCGCCGTCGACTCGCCCGCCCACGCCGTGGAGGTGCTGCGCCGCAGCGTCCGCGAGAAGGGCGCCATGACGGTCGGCGCCTACACGATGGACCCGGAGGTCGAGGGGGCGGTACGGGAGGTCTGCCTGGAGGAGGCCGCCCAGCTCTCCCTGAACCTCACCGGCGGGGTGTACGTCAACCAGACCGCCGCCTTCTCCGACTTCCACGGCTCGGGCGGCAACCCGGCGGCCAACGCGGCCCTGTGCGACGGCGCGTTCGTCGCCAGCCGCTTCCGCGTCGTGGAGGTGCGCAGGCCCGCGTGAGGCTCGGCCCGGCGCACGCCTAGGACGCCGGCTGGGCGCTCCAGTGGTACAGCGCCATCGCGACGCTCGTCGCGAGGTTGTAGCTGGAGACCTGGGGGCGCATCGGCAGCGCCAGCAGGTGGTCGGCCCGCGCGCGTACCTCGCGCGAGAGGCCGCTGCGCTCGGACCCGAAGGCGAGCAGCGCGTCGTCCGGCAGCTTCACGCCCCGGATGTCCTCGCCCTCGGGGTCCAGCGCGAACACCGGCCCCGGCGGCAGGCCGGCCACGTCCAGCCGCTCCACGGCGGTCGCGAAGTGCAGGCCCGCCCCACCGCGCACCACGGTGGGGTGCCAGGGGTCGAGGGTGCCGGTGGTGACCACGCCGGTCGCGCCGAAACCGGCGGCGAGCCGGATCACCGCGCCCGCGTTGCCGAGGTTGCGCGGCTCGTCTAGGACGACGACGGGCGCCCGGCGCGGCGTACGCGCGAGCGCCTCCAGGTTGGCCGGCCGGGAGGGCCGTACGGCGAGGGCGGCCACGGCGGTGGGGTGCGGGCGGGCGACCAGCGAGGCGTACGCCTCCCGCGGCACCTCGGTGAGCAGCCCGTCCAGGACGTCCCGCAGGTCGGGCGCCAGCTCCCCGGCGAGGGCCAGGGCGCCCGCGCGGTCGGCGGCGACGGCCACGGGGACCTCGGCGCCGAAGCGCAGGGCGTGCTTGAGCGCGTGGAAGCCGTCGAGCAGCACCCCCGCCTCGGCGTGCCGGCGCCACAGGGGCGGTACGGGGTCGGTCATGCCCGGAAGCCTACGTGCCTGCCCTCGGGGTCCTGCGCGTCCGCGGCGCCGCCCCGCCGGACCCGCAACCCGACCGGGCCGCCCCTGCCCCGTCAGCCTCGTCCGCCCCGTCAGCCTCGTCCGCCCCGTCCCGGGGCCCCGGTACTCCCGCGGCCCCGTCGCCGTCCTCGGCGGACCACCGCGCGGACAGCGCGACCGGCAGCCGCCCCGGCGCCCACCCCCGCAGCCGTACCGCCCAGCCCTCCAGGCGGCGCAGGAACGAGGTCGGCAGGAAGACCGCGTCCGCCGCGATCATCGCCAGCGAGAAGAACGGCAGCCCGAGTGTCACGGCGATCACCGCGTGCTCGGTCATCATGGCGACCAGCAGCACGTTCTTGACCCGCCGGTTGAACAGCGTGAACGGGAAGGCGACCTGCACGGCGACCGTGCCGTAGGTGATCAGCATGACCATCGTGCCGCTGGCGGACAGCGCGTCGGAGAGCGCGGGCCAGGGCGAGAAGTAGTCCAGGTGCAGCGGGTAGTAGACCGCCGTGCCGTCCTGCCAGCGCGAACCCTGGATCTTGTACCAGCCGGCGGTCGCGTAGATCAGACAGGCCTCGGCCATGATCACGACCAGCGCGCCGTTGTGGACGATGTTCGTGACCACGTCCAGCAGGATGCGCGGCTCACCGCCCTCCGCGCCGCGCCCCACGACCCACCACAGGCCCTGCGCCGCCCACACCGTCCACAGCAGCACCGGGACGAACCAGTCGCCGTCCAGCCCGCCCGCGAGCGTCACCGTGAGCAGCGCGAACCCGAACCCGCACCACAGGAGGGGCCCGACCCGGTCGGGGACCCGCTCCCCGCGCGCGCGTGCCGCACGGGCGCGCACCGCGCGGCGTGCGTCCAGCGACCAGACCTGGCCGCAGCGGGTGAGGACCAGGTAGATGCTCATCAGGTGCAGGACGTTGTCGCCGCCGTCGCCCATGAAGACGCTGCGGTTCTGCAGCGACAGCACGCCGACCATGAACAGCACGGACATGGTCCGGGTGCGCCAGCCCAGCAGGAGCAGCGCGCTGCCGAGCACGGCGACGGCGTAGACGATCTCGAACCAGAGCCGGCCGTCGGACCACATCAGCGCGGTGAACGCGCCGTTGTCCGCGATCAGTTGCTCGGCGAGATCGTGGCCCCAGGGGCTGTCGGGGCCGTACAGCTCGCTCCGGTGGGGCAGTTCACGCAGCAGGAAGAGCAGCCAGGTGGCGCTGAAGCCGATACGGACCACGGCGGTCTGGTACGGGCCGAGCGCGGCGCCGGTGACGCGGGCGATGGTGCGGGAGACGGAGAGCGCGAGGCCGTTCACGCGGCACCCCCCGCCTTCTCGTTCCCGTCGACCCCGTTGCCGTCGGTGCCGTCGCCGGCCGGTTCGACGGACCACCAGGGCAGTTCGCGGTAGGCGGGCCGGCCGGAGACCTTCTCGCCGCTCCAGGGCGGCGGGGTGACGTCGGTGGTCCGGGAACGGTACTGGACGCGTTCGACGGTGCCGTGCGGTCCGGCGGCCTGGTCGCGTTCCAGGCGCAGGACGGCGATGCGGCGCAGATAGCTCTCGGAGAGGGCGCCGCGCACGCCCACCGGGCGGTGCTCGGAGTCGTGGGTGGCGACGAAGAAGTCCCAGGCGCGGCGCAGTTCGTTCTGCTGCGTGTGGCTCGGCACCGGGTTGCCCTCGACGGCCCGGCCGTCCTCGGCGGACAGGTCGTACCAGCCGGTGGTGCGTATCCCGCCGTCCGCGGTGCTCACCTCGGCACGGACCTGGACGGCGACGTTCTGCTGGAGCGGGTTGGGCGCGAAGAGCTTCCAGTTCTGCTCGAACTCGGGGAAGACCCACTCGTCGACGGCCGACCCGTGCTTCTTGGTGAGGGTGTTGGACGGGGCCACGTGCAGGAAGACCAGGCCTATGTGGGCGCAGACGGCGACCGCGGCGACCGCGAGGGCGACCACGGCGCCGATCTGGTAGCGCGGGGAGAGCGCGGCGACCCCGGTCGCGGGCGCGGCGGGTTCCGCCGCCGGCGCCTCCTGCCCGTCCCGCCGCTGCCGCCGGGTGTCCGAGCCTGTGTCGTACGCGTCCATCCCGCCCCGTTCCGGTCCCGATCCGTCGTTCCGCCCGCCCCGCCCGCGGAGCCCCGCGCACACCGCTGGTGCGGCTGCCCGGCAACGTTCGAACGGGAACGGTACTCAGGACCGTCCGCCCGCACAGCCCCCGGAGGACCGACCGCACCGTGGCCGTCGCCACACCGGCACCGTCCCGGGGGCCGGTGCCGGCTAGAGGACGAAGCCCGGCTCGCCCTTGTCGTCCACGACCGGGCGGCCGGCCGCGGCCCACTCCTGCATGCCGCCGTCGACGTTCACGGCGTCGACGCCCTGCTGGACGAGGTACATGGTGACCTGGGCCGAACGCCCGCCGACCCGGCACAGCACGTGGATACGGCCGTCCTGCGGGGCGGCCTCGGTCAGCTCACCGTACCGGGCGACGAAGTCGCTCAGGGGAATGTGCAGCGCCCCGGCGGCATGCCCCGCCTGCCACTCGTCGTCCTCGCGGACGTCCAGCAGGAAGTCGCCGTCCTTGACGTCGCTCACCGCGACCGTGGGCACACCAGCTCCGAAACTCATGCCCCAGACGCTACCCGAGCCGCCACCCGCGTCAGCCCTGCCCGCCCTGTCCGCTCCGCTCCGTCTATCCGCTCCGCTCCGTCTATCCGCTCCGCTCCGTCCGTCCGAGAAGCGCGGCCAGCTCCGCCTCGCGCTCGCGCACCTGGGCCGCCAGCTGCTCGGCGATCTCCTCCAGCAGCCGGTCGGGGTCGTCCGGGGCCAGCCTCAGCATGGAGCCGATCGCGCTTCCCTCCAGCTCCCCGGCGAACCGGGTGAGCATCTCCCTGCGCCGGTCCAGCCATTCGAGACGGGCGTACAGCTCCTCGCCCCGGCTCGGGCGCCGCTCGGGCGCCGGTCCCGCCGCCCACTCCTCGGCCAGCTCCCGCAGCTCCGCCTCGTCGCCGCGCGCGTAGGCGGCGTTGACGCGGGTGATGAACTCCTCGCGCCGGACCCGCTCGTCCTCCTCCTGCGCCAGGTCGGGGTGGGCCTTGCGGGCCAGCTCGCGGTAGAGCCGGCGGGCCTCCTCGCCGGGCCGCACCCGCTGCGGGGGGCGTACGGGCTGGCCGGTGAGCATCGCCGTGGCCTCCGGGAACAGCCCGTCGCCGTCCATCCAGCCGCTCAGCAGCTCCTCGACGCCGGGGATCGGCATCAGCCGGGCCCGCGCCTCGTCGGCACGGCGCCGGTCGTGCTCGTCGCCGGAGCGGTCCGCCCTGGCCTCCAGGATCCGCGCCTCCAGCTCCTCCAGGCGCGCGTACACCGGGCCGAGCCGCTGTTCGTGCAGCCGCGAGAAGTTCTCGACCTCCACGCGGAAGGTCTCCAGCGCGATCTCGTACTCGATGAGCGCCTGCTCGGCGGCCCGTACGGCCTTCTCCAGCCGTTCCTCGGGACGCGGCGCACCGCTCTGCTCGGGCTCAGCTTCCGGCGTCGTCACCCGTCCAGCCTAGGGGGTACGAAGCACCCCTCGCCGCAGAGCCGGATCACGGCGGCCCCCTCGCCGCTCCTCCGTGCCTCGCGGGCGTGGGAGGTCCCCCGGTACCGTCGCCGTCGGCCGCCGCCGCGTCCTCGCCCGGACAGGCTCACGCGGGGCCCCGCCGCCCCGCCTGTCGGCCGCCGCCGAGGCATCGCGCCCTCCAGTCCGGACCGGAGCCCGACGCACCGGCCCCGGCCCCGGCCCCGGGCAACGGTGCGCCGCCCCACGGCCTCGCGGCGCCGCCCTCACACCCCCAGTTCCGCCGCGACCCTCCCCGCCCGTACCGCCGCGAGCAGTTCGGCGTGGTCGGCCTCGGTGCGGTCGGCGTAGGCGACGGCGAAGGCGGCGACGGCCTCGTCCAGCTCGTCGTTCTTGCCGCAGTAACCGGAGACGAGGCGCGGGTCGGCGCTGTGGGCGTGGGCGCGGGCCAGCAGGGCTCCCGTCATGCGGCCGTAGTCGTCGAGCTGGTCGGCGGCCAGGGCCGTGGCGTCGACGCTGCCCTTGCGGTTGCGGAACTGCCGTACCTGGAAGGGCCGCCCGTCGACCGAGGTCCAGCCGAGCAGGATGTCGCTGACCACCTGCATCCGCTTCTGCCCGAGCACCACCCGGCGCCCCTCGTGGGCCGGCTCGGGCGTGTCGAAGCCGGCCGCCGCCAGGTGCGGCAGCAGCGCGGAGGGCCGGGCCTCCTTGACCTGGAGCACCAGCGCCTCGCCCCGGTGGTCGAGCAGCAGCACGACGTAGGACCGGGTGCCCACGCTGCCGGTGCCCACGACGCGGAAGGCGACGTCGTGCACGGCGTACCGGGCCAGCAGCGGCAGCCGGTCCTCCGAGAGCGTGGCGAGGTACGCCTCCAGCGAGGCCGCGACCGACGCCGCCTCGGCGTCCGTGACCCGGCGCAGGACCGGCGGGGCGTCCACGAAGCGCCGCCCGCCGTCCTCGGTCGCCTCGGTCGACTTCGCCGCGAAGCGCCCGCTGGTGTTGGCTCGCGCCTTCTCGGAGACCCGCTCCAGGGTGCCGAGCAGGTCGTGGGCGTCGGTGTGGGAGACGAGTTCCTCGTCGGCGATGGCGTTCCAGGCGTCCAGCGCGGGCAGCCTGGCCAGCAGCCGCATGGTGCGCCGGTAGGCGCCGGCCGTGTCGTGGGCGGCCTCGCGGCAGGTGTCCTCGTCGGCGCCGGCCTCCCGGCCCGCGAGGACCAGCGAGGCGGCGAGCCGCTTGAGGTCCCACTCCCAGGGGCCGTGGACCGTCTCGTCGAAGTCGTTCAGGTCGATCACGAGGCCGCCGCGGGCGTCGCCGTAGAGCCCGAAGTTGGCGGCGTGCGCGTCCCCGCAGATCTGCGCGCCGATCCCGGTCACGGGCGTGCGCGCCAGGTCGTACGCCATCAGCCCCGCCGCCCCGCGCAGGAACGCGAAGGGCGTGGCCGCCATCCGCCCGGCCCGTATCGGGGTCAGCCCGGGTATCCGGCCGCGGTTGGACTCCTCGACGGCGCTCACCGCGTCGGGCCGGGCCGCGTCCGCGTCGAACACGGCGTGCGCGGACCTCGGCACGCGCTCGCGCAGCTCCTTGCCCTCGGCCTTCGCCGCCCCGCCACCGGACCGCCGCGCGAACCCGGGTACCCGGGGCACCCGCCCGCCCGCACCGGCGACCGCCTCCGCGCCGCCCGCCGCCACCGTCGCCTCGGCCATCCCGACCGCCCTTCCCGTACTCGTCCGTCCCGGCCCGCCGGCATCCGCGCCGGTCCGCGCCGCCCCCGTCCACCGGGTACCGACGCGCCACGACCGTACCCCCGGCCGAACGGCCCGTACACGGCCGCACACGCCCCCTTCCGGAGCCGGGACGCCCCCGTCCTCCGGACCCGCGAGCCCTGAGACCTTCCTCACAACCCGTCACCTCGTGCCGACCCCGCGCCCGGACATGCGAAAGCCCCCCAGATCCGAAGATCCGGGGGGCTTTCGACTGGTGCGCGAGGGGGGAGTTGAACCCCCACGCCCTTGCGGGCACTGGAACCTGAATCCAGCGCGTCTGCCTATTCCGCCACCCGCGCATTGGGTGTGTCTTCCGGTTCCGTTCCTCGCGGTGCGGCGCCTTCCGACACGAGAACATTAGCACGCTGGCAGGGGTGGATTCACATCCCTTATGACCGGGCGACCAGGGCGGCCGTCCTCCTTCGGGCACTCGTGTCGACCCGTGGCCGTTCACGTATCAACCTCGTACCGGTCCGGCCCGTCTCCCCAGGAGCCGGTAGGGGTCAGCGGTCAGGTGCGGGACACTGGTCTGCGGCCGCCTCTACGATCCTGGGCATGAGTATCCGCGGGAGCACTTCCCGTGGGTCCCCGGGCGTTCGAAGGGGACTCCCGGCGGGAACTCCGAGAGGCGTCGACACCCGTCGACCGGGCCGACAGGGGGAACCAGCCGATCGAGCGGCGCGTGGATACGATCAGTAAGCAGTACCAGGTGGACAGTGCGCGGGAGACCGTCCCACGCGCGGGCAGTGAGCACGACAGCAGTACGCACGGCAGTGGACAGGACGGCAGCGACGGAGGAGGTGCCCCATGGGAGTCCTGAAGAAGTTCGAGCAGCGTCTCGAAGGTCTGGTCAACGGCACCTTCGCGAAGGTGTTCAAGTCCGAGGTGCAGCCCGTGGAGATCGCGGGAGCGCTCCAGCGCGAATGCGACAACAACGCGACGATCTGGAACCGCGACCGCACCGTCGTACCCAACGACTTCATCGTGGAACTGAGCACGCCCGACTTCGAGCGGCTCAGCCCCTACTCCGGCCAGCTCGGCGACGAGCTGGCCGGCATGGTCCGCGACTACGCCAAGCAGCAGCGCTACACCTTCATGGGACCGATCAAGGTCCACCTGGAGAAGGCCGACGACCTCGACACCGGTCTGTACCGGGTCCGCAGCCGTACGCTCGCCTCCTCCAGCAGCCAGCAGGGCGGTCCGGGCCCCGCGGCCCCCGCCGCGCCCACCGGCCGGCCCGGCGGCCCGCAGGCCCCCGGCGGCGGCTACGGCTACCCGCCGGCCGCACCCGCGAGCGCCCCGCCCATGCCGGCCGCGCCGCCACCCGGCGGCCGCCCCGGCGGATACGGCTACCCGCAGCCCGCGGGCGCCCACCAGCCCCCGGCCGCACCCGCGTCCGGCGGCCGCACCCGCCACTGGATCGAGATCAACGGCACCCGCCACCAGATCTCCCGCGCGACCCTCGTCCTCGGCCGCAGCACCGAGGCCGACGTGCGGATCGACGACCCCGGCGTCTCCCGCCGGCACTGCGAGATCCGGACCGGAACGCCCTCGACGATCCAGGATCTCGGGTCCACCAACGGCATCGTGGTGGACGGGCAGCACACCACCCGCGCTACGCTCCGCGACGGCTCGCGGATCGTCGTGGGCAGCACCACCGTTATCTACAGGCAAGCCGAAGGGTGATCCGGGGGCAATGTCAGAGCTGACCCTCACGGTCATGCGGCTGGGTTTTCTCGCCGTACTGTGGCTGTTCGTGATCGTGGCCGTGCAGGTCATCCGCAGCGACCTCTTCGGTACGCGGGTCACCCAGCGCGGCGCGCGACGCGACGCCGCCCGACCGCAGCAGGCCGCCGCGCGGCAGAACCAGGCGCCGCCCCAGCAGCGCCAGCAGCCGAGTCCAGGCCGGGGCCGCCGCGGCGCCCCCACCAAGCTCGTCGTCACGGAGGGCACGCTCACCGGCACCACCGTCGCCCTCCAGGGCCAGACCATCACGCTCGGCCGCGCCCACGACTCGACCATCGTGCTGGACGACGACTACGCCTCCAGCCGCCATGCCAGGATCTACCCGGACCAGAACGGCCAGTGGATCGTCGAGGACCTGGGTTCGACCAACGGCACCTATCTGGACCGGTCCCGTCTGACGACCCCGACACCCATCGGTCCGGGTGCGCCGATCCGCATCGGCAAGACCGTCATCGAGCTGCGGAAGTAGTGCTACACCAATGATTGAGCGCGAGCGGAGCGAGCACGCGGCGGCGGCCGGCATCCCGGGCCGCCCCGGTGCGCTCCCGACCGGAGGGTGGGCAGTGTGGCTCGACACGACCGGCTGTACCCCGAGCCGACGGGCGAGGTGCGCATGAGCCTTTCACTGCGCTTCGCCGCCGGATCGCACAAGGGCATGATCCGGGAGGGCAACGAGGACTCCGGCTACGCCGGCCCCCGCCTGCTCGCCATCGCCGACGGCATGGGCGGCCAGGCCGCCGGCGAGGTCGCCTCCTCCGAGGTGATCTCCACCATCGTCGCCCTCGACGACGACGTGCCCGGCTCCGACGTCCTCACCTCCCTCGGCGCCGCCGTCCAGCGCGCCAACGACCAGCTGCGGCAGATGGTCGAGGAGGACCCGGCCCTGGAGGGCATGGGCACCACCCTGACCGCCCTGCTGTGGACCGGCCAGCGCCTCGGCATGGTCCACGTCGGCGACTCCCGCGCCTACCTGCTGCGCGACGGCGTCCTCACCCAGATCACCCAGGACCACACCTGGGTGCAGCGCCTGGTCGACGAGGGCCGCATCACCGAGGAGGAGGCGGGCACCCACCCCCAGCGCTCCCTGCTGATGCGCGCCCTCGGCAGCGGCGAACACGTCGAACCCGACCTCTCCATCCGCGAGGTCAGGGCCGGCGACCGCTACCTCATCTGCTCCGACGGACTCTCCGGCGTCGTCTCCCACCAGACGATGGAGGAGACCCTCGCCAGCTACCAGGGCCCCCAGGAGACCGTCCAGGAGCTGATCCAGCTCGCCCTGCGCGGCGGCGGCCCCGACAACATCACCGTCATCGTCGCCGACGTCCTCGACCTCGACACCGGCGACACCCTCGCCGCTCAGCTCTCCGACACCCCCGTCGTGGTCGGCGCCGTCGCCGAGAACCAGGCCCAGTTCGGCGACAACGGCATCATGCAGACCCCGGCCGGCCGCGCCGCCGGCCTCGGCCGCCAGAACCAACAGCGCGGCCAAGGCGGCGAGTTCGGCCCACCCGGCAGCGGCGACACCACCGGGTACGTCCCGGCCGGCGACTTCGACGACTACGGCCCCGACGACTTCGTCAAACCCCGCAAGAACCGCCGCTGGCTGAAGAGGTCCCTCTACACGGTGCTCGCCCTCGCCGTCATCGGCGGCGGCACCTACGGCGGCTGGCGCTGGACCCAGACCCAGTACTACGTCGGCACCAACGACGACCACGTCGCCCTGTACCGCGGCATCAGCCAGGACCTCGCCTGGCTCTCGCTCTCCAAGGTCCAGAAGGACCACCCCGAGATCGAACTCAAGTACCTGCCGCCCTACCAGCAGAAACTGGTCGAGGCCACGATCGCCGAGGGCGACCTCAACGACGCCCGCGCCAAGATCGAGGAACTGGGCGTGCAGGCCTCCGCCTGCAAGAAGCAGGCCGACCGGCGCACCGCGCAGAGCGAACAGAACGCGAAGCCGGGCGAGGGCCGGGCCGGCGGCACCACGGGAACCTCCCCCGCCTCCTTCACGTCCAAGGCCTCGCCGTCACCGAACCCCTCGGGATCGGCCAGGACGCCCGACCCGTCCACGTCCCCGACCGCACCCACTCCAGGCCCCGGCCCGACCCTCTCGGAGGAAGAGCAGAAGGTCGTCTCGCTGTGCGGTAAGCAGTAGGCAAGCCGTGAGAGGCACCGTCACCCGATGAGCAGTACTACCAACTCACCGACGCACCACACGTCCACGATCGGCGCCATCGGCGCCCCGAGCCGGCGCAACACCGAGCTGGCCCTGCTCGTGTTCGCCGTCCTCATCCCGGTCTTCGCGTACGCCAACGTGGGCCTGGCCATCAACGACGAGGTGCCCGCCGGCCTGCTGAGCTACGGCCTCGGCCTCGGCCTCCTCGCCGGCGTCGGCCACCTCGTCGTCCGCAAGTTCGCGCCGTACGCCGACCCGCTGCTGCTGCCCCTGGCCACCCTGCTCAACGGCCTCGGACTCGTCGCCATCTGGCGCCTGGACCAGTCCGAACTGCTCCAGAGCATCGACCAGGCCGGCACCGCCGCACCCCGCCAGCTGATCTACACCGCGATGGGCATCGCCCTGTTCGTCGCCGTACTGGTCTTCCTCAAGGACCACCGCGTCCTGCAGCGCTACACCTACATCTCGATGGTCGGCGCCCTGTTCCTGCTGCTCCTCCCGCTCGTACCGGGCCTGGGCAAGAACATCTACGGCGCCAAGATCTGGATCCAGGTCGGCTCCTTCTCCATCCAGCCCGGTGAGTTCGCCAAGATCGTCCTCGCGATCTTCTTCGCCGGCTACCTGATGGTGAAGCGCGACGCGCTCGCCCTCGCCAGCCGCCGCTTCATGGGCCTCTACCTGCCTCGCGGCCGCGACCTCGGCCCGATCCTGGTGGTCTGGATCGTCTCGATCCTCATCCTCGTCTTCGAGACCGACCTCGGCACCTCGCTGCTCTTCTTCGGCATGTTCGTGATCATGCTGTACGTCGCCACCGAGCGGACCAGCTGGATCGTCTTCGGCCTGCTGATGTCCGCGGTCGGCGCGGTCGGCGTGGCGAGCTTCGAGCCCCACATCCAGCAGCGCGTGGACGCCTGGCTCGACCCGATGAAGGAGTACACGCTCTCCCGCGCGGGCGTCGCCGGCCACTCCGAGCAGGCCCAGCAGGCCCTGTGGGCCTTCGGCTCCGGCGGCACCCTCGGCAGCGGCTGGGGCCAGGGCCACTCCGAGCTGATCCGCTTCGCCGCCAACTCCGACTTCATCCTCGCCACCTTCGGCGAGGAACTCGGCCTCGCCGGCCTGATGGCGCTGCTCCTGCTCTACGCGCTGATCGCCGAACGCGGCGTACGCACCGCCCTCGCCGCCCGCGACCCGTTCGGCAAGCTCCTCGCCATCGGCCTCTCCGGCGCCTTCGCCCTCCAGGTCTTCGTGGTCGCCGGCGGTGTCATGGGTCTCATTCCGCTCACCGGTATGACCATGCCCTTCCTGGCCTACGGTGGATCGTCCGTCATCGCCAACTGGGCCCTGATCGGCATCCTGCTGCGCATCAGCGACACGGCCCGTCGGCCGGCCCCCGCCGCACCCGCCAACCCCGACGCCGAGATGACCCAGGTGGTCCGCCCGTGAACAAGCCACTGCGCCGGGTCGCGCTCTTCTGCGGCCTGCTCGTCCTGACCCTGCTCATCCGGGACAACTGGCTCCAGTACGTCCAGGCCGACGACCTCAAGACGGACGAGCACAACCGCCGCGTCGCCATCGAGCGGTACGCCACACCGCGCGGCGACATCATCGTCGACGGCAAGGCCATCACCGGACACGCCACCACCGACGGCGACTTCCGGTACAAGCGCACCTACAAGGACGGCGCCATGTGGGCGCCCGTCACCGGATACGTCTCCCAGGCCTTCGGCGCCACCCAGATCGAGGCCATCGACGACGGCATCCTCACCGGCAACGACGACCGGCTCTTCTTCCGCAACACCCTCGACATGATCACCGGCAAGAAGCGCGAGGGCGGCAACGTCGTCACCACCCTCAACAGCGCCGCCCAGAAGGCCGCCTACGACGGTCTGAAGAAGCAGGGCGCCAAGGGCGCCGTCGTCGCGATCGAACCCTCCACCGGCAAGATCCTCTCGATGGCCTCCTACCCCTCCTACGACCCCGGTTCCATCGCGGGCAGCAACGACGCGGCGGGCGAGGCCTGGAACAGGCTCCAGAAGAAGAACAACCCCGACGACCCGATGCTCAACCGCGCGCTGCGCGAGGTCTACCCGCCCGGCTCCACCTTCAAGGTGGTCACCGCGGCCGCCGCCCTGGAGCACGGCAAGGTCCACTCCGCCGACGAGGCAACCGACTCCCCGCTGCCCTGGACGATGCCCGGCACCCGGACCGAGCTGAAGAACGAGGGCAACATCCCCTGCGAGAACGCCACCCTCCGCGAGGCCCTGCGCGTCTCCTGCAACACCGTCTTCGGCAAGCTCGGCTACGACGTGGGCAACGAGCAGATGCTGGAGACCGCCAAGAAGTTCGGCTTCACCGAGGAGCAGTTCGTCCCGGTCCGCTCCAGCGCCTCGGTCTTCTCCGACCACATGAACGACTCCCAGGTCGCGCTCTCCTCCATCGGTCAGTTCAACACCGCCGCCACCCCGCTGCAGATGGCCATGGTCACCTCGGCCATCGCCAACAACGGCACCCTGATGAAGCCGTACATGGTCGACGAACTCCAGGACCCGGGCCTCGACACCATCGAGAAGACGGAGCCCGAGGAGATGAGCAAGCCGCTCTCCGCGGACAACGCCCAGATCCTCCAGTCGATGATGGAGACCGTCGTCAAGGACGGCACGGGAACCAACGCGCAGATCGACGGCGTCACCGTGGGCGGCAAGACCGGCACCGCGCAGCACGGTGTCGACAACAGCGAGAACCCGTACGCCTGGTTCATCTCGTACGCCAAGGGCGACGACGGCAGCTCCCCTGTCGCCGTGGCCGTGGTCATCGAGGACGAACACGCCGTACGCGACGACATCTCCGGCGGCGGCCTCGCGGCACCGATCGCGAGGAACGTCATGGAGGCCGTCCTCGACAGCGAGAAGTGACCACACCACGAACGGGACGTGACATGGGTCACGCCCCCTTCACATCGGCGCACGTTGCGATACCGGTCCTGTATCGGCTGCCGGGCTTGGCCAAGGCACCCAAAGCGAGCCGGGTACGGTAGGCCGGACGGCAGCCTCCGACCGTACAGGCATGCCGGTCGGGACCGACGGAGAGGGCTGGTAGGTAACCATGGAAGAGCCGCGTCGCCTCGGCGGCCGGTACGAGCTGGGCCCCGTGCTCGGCCGTGGTGGCATGGCCGAGGTTTACCACGCTCATGACACCCGGCTCGGACGCCAGGTGGCGGTGAAGACACTCCGCGCGGACCTCGCGCGCGACCCGTCCTTCCAGGCCCGCTTCCGCCGGGAGGCCCAGTCGGCCGCCTCGCTCAACCATCCCGCGATCGTGGCGGTCTACGACACGGGCGAGGACTACATCGACGGGGTCTCCATCCCGTACATCGTCATGGAGTACGTCGACGGCTCCACGCTCCGCGAACTGCTCCACTCCGGCCGCAAGCTGCTGCCCGAGCGGACGCTGGAGATGACCATCGGCATCCTCCAGGCACTGGAGTACTCGCACCGGGCCGGCATCGTCCACCGCGACATCAAGCCGGCCAACGTCATGCTCACGCGCAACGGCCAGGTCAAGGTCATGGACTTCGGCATCGCCCGCGCGATGGGCGACTCCGGCATGACGATGACCCAGACCGCCGCCGTGATCGGCACCGCCCAGTACCTGTCCCCGGAGCAGGCCAAGGGCGAGCAGGTCGACGCCCGCTCCGACCTGTACTCCACGGGCTGCCTCCTCTACGAGCTGCTGACCGTACGCCCGCCCTTCGTCGGGGACTCCCCGGTCGCGGTCGCCTACCAGCACGTGCGGGAGGAACCGCAGGCGCCGAGCGTCTTCGACCCCGAGATCACGCCCGAGATGGACGCGATCGTGCTGAAGGCGCTCGTCAAGGACCCGGACTACCGCTACCAGTCGGCCGACGAGATGCGCGTCGACATCGAGGCCTGCCTCGACGGCCAGCCCGTCGCCGCCACCGCCGCGCTCGGCGCCATGTCCGCCGGCGGCTACGGCGCCTACCCGGACGAGCAGCCCACCACCGCCCTGCGCTCCGACGCGGGCGGCGGCGCCACGACCATGCTGCCGCCGATGAACCCGGACGACGGCGGCTACGGCTACGACGATCGCCCCGGCCGCCGCCGCCAGCAGCCCCGCAAGAAGAACACCTCCACGATCTTCCTCGTCCTCGCCGGCGTCCTCGTCCTCGTCGGCGCGATCCTCATCGGCAAGTACGCCTTCAGCGGCGACGGGGGCCCGGGCAACGACACGGTGCCGGTGCCCAACCTGATCGGCCTGACGCAGGACGACGCCACGAAACAGCTGGCCAACGTCGACCTGACGGTGGGGACGGTCCAGCGGAAGCCCTGCGAGGACCAGAAGTTGGGCAGCGTCTGCGACCAGGACCCCAAGGGCATCGACGTCGACAAGCAGACCGCCGTGAACCTCGTCGTCTCCACGGGCGCGCCGAAGGTCGCCGTCCCGAACGTCATCGACAAGGACGTCGACACGGCCACCGAGCAGCTGGAGGCCAAGGGCTTCAAGGTCGAGACCAAGGAGACCGAGTCCTCCCAGGACGAGGGCACGGTCCTCAGCCAGAATCCCGACCCGGGCGACGAGTTGGAGAAGGGCTCCACCGTGACCCTGGAGGTCGCCAAGCCGGAGGCGAAGGCCACGGTGCCGGATGTGATCGGCCGCACGTGCGACGAGGCCAAGGCGCAGATCGAGAGCGACGGCGACCTCAAGGCAGAGTGCACCGACCAGCCCACGGACGACCCGAACCAGAACGGCAAAGTCCTGTCGACCACGCCGCAGCCCGGCCAGAAGGTCACCAAGGGCTCGACCGTGACGGTCGCCGTCGGCAAGGCCCCGGAGAAGAAGAAGGTCCCGGAGGTCCGCAACAAGCGCCTCGCGGACGCCCGGGCACAGCTTCAGCAGGAGGGCTTCACCAACATCCAGTTGGCCCCCAACTCTCCGGGGGACGACAACGCGCAGGTGATCCTGATGACCCCGGAGCCGGGCACGGAGGTCGACGACCCGGCCGCCACCCAGATCGTCCTCACCACCATCGGCGGCAACGGGAACGGTGGCGGTGACGGCGGCGGTGACGGCGGCGGTGACGGTGGCGGTGACGGCGGAGACAACGCCGGCTTCATCGGCGGCCTCCCCGGCGGCCCACAAGGCTGACCCACCCGTTCAGAGCCCCGGCCCCTCAGCGAGCGGCCGGGGCTCTGGCGTACGTGGCGCCGTCATTCGATCGTGTCTTCGAGACAGCGCCACTGCGATCACCGGCCCTCCGCAGCGTCCTCGAAACGCACGGGCGTACTCGACCGCGTCAAGACCCGTTCCCTGCCGCCGGGCGACATGCACGTGACGACGGACAAGTCACCGCAGTTCCACCGGCGGTGTCCGGTCCGCGTCCACCTTCTCCGTGCGGACCAGTTCGCCCCAGACCACGTAGCGGTAGCGGCTCGTGTAGACAGGCGTGCAGGTGGTCAGGGTGATGTAGTGGCCGGGCTTCTTCTTGCCGGACTCCGCCGGGACCGCTTCGAGGACCTCGACGTTGAACTTCGACGTCTCCGGGAGGACGGCGTACGCCTTGTACACGTACCAGGTGTCCTTCGTCTCGAAGACGATCGCGTCACCTTTTTCGATCTTGTCGATGTCGTGGAACTTCGCCCCGTGCCCGTCCCGGTGGGCCGCCAGCGCGAAGTTGCCCTTCTTGTCCGTGGTGGGCAGCGTCGCCCTGACCGGGTCGGTGTAGTAGCCGGCCACGCCGTCGTTGAGGATCTTCATCGACGTGCCCTTCTCCACCAGGATGTCCCCCTTGCCCATCGCCGGGACGTGGAGGAAGCCGATGCCCGCCCTGGTGTCCAGCGCCCCCGGGCCGTCCGGGCCGGCGGGACCGACCCGGTCCTCGGCCCAGTTGTCGCGGACCTTGTCGGCCTGCTTGTCCGCCGCGCGGTCGGCGACCACGTTCGTCCACCACAGCGAGTAGACGACGAACAGGCCCAACACCAGGCCCGCGGTGATGAGGAGTTCCCCGAGGACGCTGACGGCCTGCGCGGCGATCCGCCCGGGGCGGCGGCGCGCCCCCGGGGTCGGTGGGCCGTCGTCGCCGGCCCGCTCCTCGTGCTCCGTGTCGGTGGTCGCTGCCACTGGTCATCCGCCCTTAACTGACGAGCGCATCCGGCTTGCCCTTGCTGCGCGGCCGTTCCTCGACCATCTTGCCCCAGACGATCATCCGGTACTTGCTTGTGAACTCCGGTGTACAGGTGGTCAGGGTGATGTAGCGGCCGGGCCCCTTGAAACCGGACTGCTTCGGGACCGGGTCCAGCACACTGACGTTGCTCGGCGACGTCACCGGCAGGATCGACGCCATCTTGTAGACGAAGTACTCGTCCTGCGTCTCCACGACGATCGGATCACCGGGCTGCAGCTTGTTGATGTACCGGAACGGCTCGCCGTGCGTGTTGCGGTGCCCCGCCAGCCCGAAGTTGCCCGTCTTCGCGTCCGGCATCGCCGTCTTCAGCGCGCCCTCCCCGTAGTGCCCGACCATGCCCCGGTCCAGCACCTTCTTGCTGCTGATGCCCTCCGCGATCGGCACCACCACGTCCAGCTTGGGAATGTGCAGCAGCGCGAAGCCCTGCCCCGGCTCGAACGCCCCCGGACTGCGCCTGCCGTTCGCCCAGTCGTCCTGGAGGCTGCTCGCCGCCTGGTCCGCCTGCGCGTGCGCCCGCACATTCGTCCACCACAGCTGGTACGTCACGAACAGCAGCATCAGCACACCGGTCGTGATGAAGACCTCCCCGATCGCCCGGCTGGCGATCACCGCGGCACCCGGCTTGCGCGCCCGGGCCTGCCGACGGGCCTCCACGCGCGACAGGGGCGCTCTCGGCGCCCCGGCCGACTCCTCGGCCACCGCCGCCCCACTAGGCGCCGCACGACGCCCGTGACGCCGTTTCGCCGCCTTCCGGCGCGCCGCCCGCCCCCCGGGAGCCCCGGAGGCGCCGGAGGACTCGACGGCCCCGGCGGCCGCCCCCTCCGGCGGCGGCTCCGGGATCCGCAGCGCCACCGTCTCGTCGTCCACCGGCCCCGCCGCCGAGACGCCCTCGTACCAGCCGTCCCCGAGCGCGCCGTCGCCCCCGTACGGCTCCCCGTACGCGGCGCCGGACTCCCGCTCGGGGCGCAGCGCGGTCACGCCGAGGCCCTGCCCACCACCGGGGCGAGCCCCGCCGACCTCGCCACCGCGTCCTGGTCGCCGCACTCCACCAGCCAGTTGGCCAGCATCCGGTGCCCGTGCTCCGTCAGCACCGACTCCGGATGGAACTGCACGCCCTCGACGGGAAGTTCACGGTGGCGCAGCCCCATCACGATCCCGTCCCGCGTCCGGGCCGTCACCTCCAGCTCCGCCGGCACCGTGCCCGGCTCCGCCGCCAGCGAGTGGTACCGGGTCGCGACGAACGGGGAGGGCAGGCCCGCGAAGACCCCCTTCCCCACGTGCTCGACCGGCGAGGTCTTGCCGTGCAGCAGCTCGGGCGCCCGGCCCACCACACCGCCGTACGCCACCTGCATCGACTGCATGCCCAGGCAGACGCCGAAGACCGGTACCCCGGTCGCCGCGCAGTGCCGCACCATGTCGACGCACACACCCGCCTGCTCGGGCGCCCCCGGGCCCGGCGACAGCAGCACGCCGTCGAAACCGTCCTGGGCGTGCGCCGTCGACACCTCGTCGTTGCGCAGCACCTCGCACTCGGCGCCCAGCTGATAGAGGTACTGGACCAGGTTGAAGACGAAACTGTCGTAGTTGTCCACGACGAGGATGCGCGCGCTCACTGGTTGTCCACCGTCACATCGTTGAAGGGAAGCAGCGGTTCGGCCCACGGAAAGACGTACTGGAACAGGACGTACACCACGGCCACGACCAGCACGAGGGAGAGCAGCGCCTTGAGCCACGCGTTCCCCGGCAGATGCCGCCAGATCCAGCCGTACATGCCGTCCCTTCCGTCGCACCACGGCGCCCGAAGCACGCCGTACCGCCAACAGACTAGCGGCGCGGAGCCACTCGGAACGGCCTCACTCCACAGGCTGTGCGTAGTGCAGGTCCGCGGTGCCCGTGTAGCCCGGCAGGGTCGTGCGCCCGTCGTCCTCGACCTTCCAGCCGAGCCCGTAGACGTTGACGTACACCATGTAGTTCTGAATCGCCGGCGACGCCGTGAGCGCGTCCTTCAGCCGCTCCGGGTCCCCGACCGCCTGGATCTTGTACGGCGGTGAGTAGACCCGGCCCTGGAGGATGAGGGTGTTGCCCACACAGCGCACGGCGCTGGTGGAGATCAGCCGCTGGTCCATGACCTTGATCCCCTCGGCACCGCCCTGCCAGAGCGCGTTCACCACGGCCTGGAGGTCCTGCTGGTGGATGACCAGGTAGTCGGGCTGCGGCTCCGGATAGCCGGGGAGCTTGGCGGTCGCGTCCGGCGGGGCGTCGTCGAGCGTGACCGTGAGCGCCTCGCCGGTCAGCTTCCGCGTGCCGGCCTTGTCCTCCAGCGCGGCGAGCTCGTCGTCCTGGGAGCGCGTACGCCCGTCGTCGCGTGCGGCGAGGGATTCGATGTCGCGGCGCAGGGAGCCGTTGGACTCCTCGCGTTCGCCGTTCTCCCGGCTGCGCTCGTGGATGAGATCGGACAACTTGAGCAAAGAGGCGTCCGTGCGGATATTGGTGCCTTTTGCGGTGTTGAAGCTGGTGAAGAAAATGAGGCCGGCGAGCGCGAAGACGGCTGCCGTGAGGATCCGCACGGGCCGGAAACGGGGCCTGCGGGCGGGACTGGATCCCGGCCCGGGGAAGTCGGCGGAATTGCTCAACGTACCCTTATCTCCTTCGACGCCACGGAAGGACTACGCTAACGGACGCCCGGGGGAGCGCTCGAAGTCCCCTCGTCCCCCGTTCGCCGCCCGTTCCCTGCGCGGCCACGCAGCGCATCGACAGGAGAGACCCTCGTGCCGAAGTCACGTATCCGCAAGAAGGCCGATTACACGCCGCCGCCCTCGAAGCAGGCGGCCACCATCAAGCTGACCAACCGCAGCTGGGTCGCGCCGGTCATGCTGGCCATGTTCGTCATCGGCCTCGCCTGGATCGTCCTCTTCTACGTCACCGACGGTTCCCTGCCGATCGACTCGCTGGGCAACTGGAACATCGTCGTGGGCTTCGGTTTCATCGCCGCGGGATTCGGCGTCTCGACGCAGTGGAAGTAGCGCTCCCCAGGGCTGTGCACGGAGTTATCCACAGGCATTGTCCACACGCTGTGGGAAAAGAAAGACGATCTGTGGATAACCCCCGGCACGTTGACGCCGGTGTGACGGAAGTACCGGCGTCCGAATGCACGTTCGCCCCCTGCCTGACCTGCGCAAACACGGGTCAGTGACAGGGGGCACACCTGTTCCCGCACGCTGTGCACAAGATCCGGCACCCGCTGTGGACAACCGATCCGCTCAGGTGAGCTGCCCACTTCTCAACAGGGTCAGTACGACGACGGCGACGAGGACCAGCGCACAGGTGCCGTACTGCACGAGCGTCCGGCGTTCGCGCGGCGCGTGGAGCATGGCGAAGCCGATCGCGGCGCCGGCGACGAGGCCGCCCACATGGGCCTGCCAGGCGATGTTGCCCCAGGTGAAGGTGAACACCAGGTTGATCGCGAGCAGGATGACGACCGGGCGCATGTCGGCGTTGAGCCGGCGGACGAGGGCGGCGGTGGCGCCGAAGAGGCCGAAGATCGCACCGGAGGCGCCGAGCGAGGGCTGGTTCGGGGCGGCGATCAGATAGGTGAGCGCGCTGCCGGCGAGCCCGGAGCAGAAGTAGAGGGCGAGGTAGCGGGCGCGGCCGAGGGCTCCTTCGAGCGGGCCGCCGAGCCACCACAGGCTGAGCATGTTGAAGAGGATGTGCGTGGTGCTGCCGTGCAGGAACATCGCGGTCAGGAGCCGGTACCACTGGCCTTCCGCGATTCCCTCGACGGAGCCGAGAAGCGGGACGTAGGCGCGGCCGATCAGCTCGAACTGGTTGGTGAAGCGGTCGCCGACGGAGACCTGGACGAGGTAGAAGGCCAGGTTGAGGCCGATGAGCACCTTGGTGACCAGCCGTGGGTCACCGGCGATGGTCCCGCCGGCCAGGGTCCGGGGCCGCGACGCCGCCGGGGAGGGTCCCCTGCCGCCGGCGCCGGTGCCGCCGGTGCGGCCGGCCGCGCAGTCCGGGCAGTGGAAGCCGACGGAGGCGTTGACCATGCAGTCCGGGCAGATCGGGCGTTCGCAGCGGGTGCAGCGGATGCCGGTCTCGCGGTCCGGGTGGCGGTAGCAGCCGGGCAGGCGCTGGGCGTCGGGCGGGCCGGCGGCCGCGTGGTCCATGGCTTCCCCTCGGTCGTCCTGCGGGCGGTGCGCGCACATGCGCCGCCCCGCCCTTCTCTACGGATGGGCGGGGCGTTTGGTTCCTGGCCGGTGGGCGGGCGGGTCAGCCCTGGCGGGTCTCGACGACGACCGATTCGAGGACGACATCGGTCAGAGGCCGCTCGGTGCGGGGGTTGGTCGGGGTGGCGGCGATGGCGTCGATGACCTTCCGGCCGGTCGCGTCGGTGACCTCACCGAAGATCGTGTGCTTGCGGTTCAGCCAGGCCGTCGGGGAGACGGTGAGGAAGAACTGGGAGCCGTTGGTGCCGGGGCCGGCGTTGGCCATGGCGAGGAGGTAGGGGCGGTCGAAGCGGAGGTCGGGGTGGAACTCGTCCGGGAACTGGTAGCCGGGGTCGCCGGTGCCGTTGCCCAGCGGGTCGCCGCCCTGGATCATGAAGCCCTGGATCACACGATGGAAGACCGTGCCGTCGTAGAGCCTGGCCCTGGTCTTCTCCCCGGTGGCGGGGTGGGTCCACTCGCGCTCGCCCTGGGCGAGTTCGACGAAGTTCTTGACCGTCTGCGGGGCATGGTCCGGCAGCAGCCGGACGTCGATGTCGCCGTGGCTGGTCTTGAGGGTGGCGTGGAGCTGCTCGGCCACGTAGTGCCTTCCGTCGTCCTGTGGTGCGCCCCGATCCTCGCACGGTGCCGGACGCGTTCGCGGCTGAAACCTCGGGGCACGAGCGTGGGAGGTCGATCCGTGGCATTGTCGTCGACAGAATCGTGTTGCCCGGCATTCATCCGCTATCGAGGTTGATCGACTCTTGTCCGCGACTTCGTCACCAGTTGCCCCACAGGACTCGACGGCATCACCCGTGACCCGGATGCCCGCCCTCGCATGCCTGTCGGTGTGTCCCCAGGCATGATCCGTAAAAGGGTGGAAAGTCGAATTACCGTACGCCACCGAGGAGGAGGAACCCGTGACCCGCATCGACAGCGTGCGCGCCGCGACCGGTTCGGCGAAGGACAGCGTGCTGCACGCCGCGGAAGTGGTGGCGCCCTACGCCGACACGGCCAAGGACAGGGCCGCTCACTACGCACAGGAGGCGCGCGTTCGACTTGCGCCCAAGGTGTCCCAGGCTGCAGACCAGGCCCGGCTCCAGTACGGAGCGTATGTCGCGCCGCGACTGGAGCAGGCCCGGACGCATGTACCGCCGAAGGTGGACGCGGCAGCGCAGGAGGCCGCCGTCCGGACGCGTCTGGCAGCACGGCAGGCGGCCGAGTATTCACGGCCGAGGATCGAGCAGGCGGTGGCCGCGGCCGGGCCCGTCCGGGACGAGGCCGCCGCGCGGGGTGCCGCCGCGCTGGCCGCGCTGCGGGGTCAGGTGACGGCCAAGGAGATCGAGAAGCTGACGCGCAAGCACCGGCGCCGGGCGTCGATCGGGCGTGCCACCCGGATTCTGGCGATCGCGGGTCTGGTCGCGGGCGGGGCCTTTGCCGCGTGGAAGTGGTGGGACAAGCAGGCCAATCCGGACTGGCTGGTGGAGCCGCCGGAGGCGACGGAGGTGCCCGAGTCCGGGAGGTTGACGTCGGTGGACGGTACCGGTGAGGCCGTCCTGGATCCCGAGGTGCAGGCCAAGCAGGCGCAGGACGAGGCGGCGGAGGGCGAGGAGCCGCGCTGAGTTCCCTGGCACCCTTGTACCGCCGCGGGGCGGGAGACGTGGCAGCCGTCTCCCGCCCCGCGGCGGTGTTTCACGTGAAACGTGCGCTTTCTCGACGCCTCAGCGGCATGGGCGGCCTCAGCGGCCTCAGCGGCCGTAGCGGCGGTCGCGCAGGGAGTAGGAGCGCAGGGCGCGCAGGAAGTCGATCTCGCGGAAGTCCGGCCAGTAGGTCTCGCAGAAGTGGACCTCGGCGTAGGCGGACTGCCAGAGCAGGAAGCCGGAGAGACGCTGTTCTCCGGAGGTGCGGATGATGAGGTCGGACTCGGAGCGGGTCTTGGAGTACAGGTGCTTGGAGATGTGCTCCATGGTGAAGGTCTCGATGAACTCGTCGATGTCTCCGCCCTGGGAGCTGTGCTCGGTGAGGGCGGAGCGTACGGCGTCGACGATCTCGCGTCGGCCTCCGTAGCCGACGGCCACGTCGACCTTGGTGCCGCCCTTGCGGCCCTGGGTGGCGGCAGTGGCGATCTTGAGGCGGGCGGCGGATTCGGCGGGCAGCAGGTCGAGGGCGCCGACGGCTTCGACGGGCCAGGGGTTGCCCGGTGCGGCGAGCTGTTCGACGACCTCGGCGATGATGTCGATCAGCGGGTTCAGCTGGTCCTCGGGCCGGTGGAGGTTGTCGTCGGAGAGCATGAACAGGGTCACGTGTTCGATCTGCGCGGAGTCGCACCAGCGCAGGAAGTCGAGGACCTTGGCGCCGCCGGCCCGGTAGCCCTCGCGAGGGTCGTCGATGCCCGACATCTTGGCCCAACGGCGGTTGCCGTCGAGCATGATGCCGATGTGCTGGGGGCGTGGGCGTCCCTCCAACTCCCTGACCAGTCGCTTCATGTAGAGAGCATCGAGAGCGGCCCGTACCTTCGCCCGCATGGTTTACCCCTTCCACCTCGTCGGTAGCGGCTGGACGGCTCCGACGGCGATGAGCCACGTGGCACCGCCCCGCCGGGGTGTGGCGCTGGTGCCCTGTGGGGTGACGATATCAAGAGCAGACAGCCCCACCCGGGTTCCGAACGCCGCCCGCCGACGGGCCTGTGTCCACCATGACATGCGGATCCCCTCGAACTCTCCACCTGCTCAACTGGCCCTCTCCACCGGCCCCTTGCCGACCCTCCGACGATCCCGCCCGATATCACCCCTCGTGCCCGGCTGCCACCGGTGAGCAAGGTCTCAGGAGGCGGGCGGCGCCCGGTACCGCAGAGCGGCGTCACAGCCGGCGGCGAGGACGACGGCGACACGGCGCACACGGCGCACACGGCAAGGAAGGCGACGACGGCGCTCACACCGGACATTCCCTCCCCTGTGTCGGCGCGATGGCATGCGAAGAGCCCTCCTGTACCGCTTTCCGCAGTTCAGGAGGGCTCTTCCGGAGTGGAGCCTAGGGGAGTCGAACCCCTGACATCTGCCATGCAAAGACAGCGCTCTACCAACTGAGCTAAGGCCCCGAGAGAAGCGTCCGGGCCGGTACCGCGTACCGTCGGGCGCCGGTGACAAGAGTACCGGGTCGTCCCCCGTATCTCACAAATGATTGGGGGTCCCCGCAGACAACCACGCTCCGTAAGATGCTCGGCGTGGTTCGCTGGAGCGAACTGCGGTTCTTGGGGAAGCGATGGGGAGACGCAATGGACGCCGCACAGCAGGAAGCCACCGCCAGAGCGCGGGAACTGCAGCGGAACTGGTACGGGGAGCCGCTGGGGGCGCTCTTCCGTAGGCTGATCGACGACCTGGGTCTCAACCAGGCTCGTCTCGCGGGGGTGCTGGGGCTGTCCGCGCCGATGCTGTCCCAGCTGATGAGCGGCCAGCGGGCGAAGATCGGGAACCCGGCGGTGGTCCAGCGGGTGCAGCTGCTGCAGGACCTGGCGGGGCAGGTCGCGGACGGCAGTGTGAGCGCGGCCGAGGCGACGGAGCGCATGGACGAGATCAAGAAGTCGCAGGGGGGCTCGGTGCTCAGCAACACCACGCACACCACGAGCGGTTCGGGGGCGCCGACGGTCAAGCGGGTGGTCCGTGAGATCCAGTCGCTGCTGCGCTCGGTGGCGGCCGCCGGGGACATCATCGACGCGGCGGACGCGCTGTCCGGCTCGCACCCGGAGCTGGCGGAGTTCCTGCGGGTGTACGGCGCGGGCCGTACCTCGGACGCGGTCACGCACTACCAGTCGCACCAGAACTGATCCGGCGGTCCGGTCGCCGCGGGGGTCGGCGGCCGGGCCGGGACGTGGCGCCAGGGGAGGAGCGACACAGGGTCATGGGTGAGGTCTTCGCGGGACGGTACGAGCTGGTCGATCCGATCGGGCGGGGCGGGGTCGGTGCCGTCTGGCGTGCCTGGGACCACCGCAGGCGGCGCTATGTGGCGGCCAAGGTGCTCCAGCAACGGGACGCGCACTCGCTGCTGCGGTTCGTGCGCGAGCAGGCGCTGCGCATCGATCATCCCCATGTGCTCGCGCCCGCGAGCTGGGCCGCCGACGACGACCAGGTCCTGTTCACGATGGACCTCGTCACGGGCGGTTCGCTGGTCCATCTGATCGGGGACTACGGTCCCCTGCCGCCCGCCTATGTGTGTGTCCTGCTGGACCAGCTCCTGTCCGGCCTGGCCGCCGTGCACGCGGAGGAGGTCGTCCACCGCGACATCAAACCCGCCAACCTCCTGCTGGAGGCGACCGGTACGGGCCGGCCCCGGCTGCGGCTGTCCGACTTCGGCATCGCGATGCGGCTCGGCGAGCCCCGGCTGACCGAGACCGACCTGGTGGTGGGGACGCCCGGTTATCTCGCGCCGGAGCAGCTGATGGGCTCCGAACCCGACTTCCCCGCCGACCTGTTCGCGGTGGGTCTGGTCGCCCTGTACCTCCTGGAGGGCGCCAAGCCGGACGCCAAGGCGCTGATCCAGCACTTCGCCGAGCACGGTACGCCGCCCGCGCCGCAGGGCATTCCCGATCCGCTGTGGCAGGTCATCGCGGCGCTGGTGCAGCCCGATCCGGCGGCGAGGTTCCGCACCGCCACGGGCGCCCGCAAGGCGCTGGCCGCGGCGGCGGAGCTGCTCCCGGAACCCGGGCCCGACGACGAGTTGATCGAGATCTTCGACCAAGTCGGGCCGCTGCCGGAGGGGTTCGGTCCGGGAGGCCCGCTGCAGCGGGCGTCGGAGGTGAAGGAGGCGGCGACCGATCCGCGTCAACCGGCCGGTGCGGCACCGGTCTTCGAGCGTACGCCGTCGGCTTCGGCCGGTACGGCACCGTCCGCCGCCGGGCCCACTCCCTCGGCCTCGTTCGGCCCGCCCCCCGCGCCCGTCCCGCCGGCCCCCGGCATGTCGGACACCGGCAGCTTCCCCCTGCCGCCCCCGCACACCCCGGCCGCCGGCCCCCGGCAACCCCAGGCGCAGCCACAGCCCCAGCCCCAGTCGCATCCGCAGCCCCGGCCCCTGCCCCGACCGCCGTACGGTGACACCCCCACCGCCCCCTACACCACCCGCAATCAGCAGTCCGCCCCGCCCGCCCAGCACCGCGCGCCCCGCCGCGCACGCCGTTCGCGGCCCCCGGCCAGGGTCGTCGTCCCCGTACTGCTGCTCGCGCTGGCCTGCTACGCCGTGGGTTTCTGGGCCCTGACCCGCATCTGAGCCGACGCCGATGCCGCTAGGGCCTGTAGTGAGTTCCCCGTCTGCGCCCCGACGCCCGGCACGCACGCTCGCCGCACGCCGATCGCACGCACCGACCGCCGCTGCGCCCGCCCTCCGGGCGAACGACGGGGAACTCACTACAGGCCCTAGACCCCGCGGCGCCGGACCGCCGCCGTCCACACCGCGAGCCCCACGAGCAGCAGGCTCCCCGTGCCGATGCCGCCCACGGCCACCGCCGTCATCGCGAGATCGGACCCACCGGAGTCGCCTGGCCCCCCGGACCCACCGCCCCCGACCCCTTCCGGTGCCGCCGCCAGGTCCGCCGCCGAGACCTCGAAGACCCCTTCCGGCCGGGGCTCCCCCGCGTAGTCGGGCCCCGGCTCCGCCGCCCCCGCGAGCCGCAGGCGCAGCGTCAGCGTGAAGGGGCCCGTGCCGAAGTCGTCGGCGACCTGGGCCGCGAGATGCACGACGACGTAGTAGTCACCGGCGAACCGCAAGGCGCCGGCCTGCCCGTTCGCGGCGTACCGGTTGGCGTACGCGACCGGCGGCAGGGGGGCGAGGGCGACGGTCGCGGGCTTGCCGGTGTAGCCCTTGGCGGCGTCGTCGACCTCGCCGCGGACCGGGTTGTGCAGGGCGAGGTGCAGGGCGCTGGTGGCGTATCCGGACGCGGAGTCGGAGCCGCCCAGTTCCGCGCTCGCGTACAGGCGGCGGCCCCAGTCGAGCGGCACCTTGTAGTAGAGGGTCTGCCCGGGGCGGATGCCGTCGCGCCAGACGCCCTGTCCGACGGGGGTGGCGTGGGCGAAGCCGCTGCCGCCCGCGCGGTGGTGCGGCTCGCCGGTGAGGGGCTCGGGGGAGGCGGAGTCCCAGCTCTCCGGGGCCGTCGTCGGACCGGCGGCCCCCTTGGCCGGGCGGGGTTCCGTGGCGGCGGTGAGTTCGAGGTCCCAGGCGTCCGGCGGCGAGTCCTGGGGGCGGGTGCGCTCGACGGTGACGTAGTAGGTGCCGGCGTTCTGGCAGCGGCCTGCGCCGGGGGCGATCTCGCGCCGGGCCCAGGCCGTGACCGGGCGGGGGCTGTGCGCGGCGCCGAAGGTCGCGCTGTCCAGGGAGCAGGAACCGCCGTCCGCGTCCCGGACGGAGACCCGGATGCCGTCGACGGCGGTGACCTCGCCGCCCGGTCCGGGTACGGCGGTGACGGAGACGTAGGCGTCGGAGGCGGCGTCGAGGGCGAGACGGTAGTAGAGGGTGCCGTCGCGCGGCAGGGAGCTGCGGTACGTGGACCCGGCCTCCAGCGGCGCGGCCTCCGCGGCGCTCCCCGCGCCCTCGACGCGCCGGGCGCCGTCCGCGAAGGCGTACCCGCCGCCGTCCCCGAAGGCGTACCCGCCGTCGGCCGCGAGGGCCGCACCGCCCGGCGAAGCGGCCACGGCGGCCAGCAGTACCACGGTCACGACGGCCGCGCGAGCCGTACCCCACCGCCTCATGATCCACCCCCTCCGCGCACCGGCGTCGGCACCTGCGCCGCCCGCCCCGAACGACCGTGCCCCATCCTGCCGCGCGCCCCCGTACCGCCGTAGCCCCCGTACAGGGATCCGGACAACACAGAACCCCGACCGTTGCACGGCCGGGGTGTGTTTCAGGACCTGGTGTCGGTCGTCCTCACGAACCCGTGGGCACGGAGTCAGTCGCCTCCGTCCACAGATCCTGCTCGGCGCGATCCGCCTGGATCTGGCGGTACACGAGGAGCCCGCCGATGGCGGCCAGTGCGACCAGGAGAAGCTTCTTCACCGCGCGACCTCGTCTTTCCTTGACGTAGGGGACCTCTGGCGCCCGACTATACACACCGGCCGATACCGATCGGTGACCTGCGTCGGCGGCCAACTGCCCGGCGCCACGGCCCCGTAGAAGGGGAGGGGCAGGTGAATCACCCATCCCTTTTCATCCCGTTTCACGGCTTTTAAGCGACTTTGCCGCCAAACGGGTGGTGTTCATCTGAACATCGACGCGCCACGGGCGTCGGTCCACCACTTCGCGGCGCTCATACACATCATGAGGAAAGTACGCAAATCGCCCAACCCGAAAGTGAGGGGTTATGGCCCGGAACAAGGTCATGACGCTGTGGACCACCATCGTCACCGCCTTCCTCGCGCTGTGCACGGCGCTCGGACTCGCCACGACGACCGCCGCCGCGGCGGTACCGCAGACCGGAACGCACAGCAACAGCGAGAGCGCCTCCCCCGAGGCGGCGCCCGCGGCCGCGGTCTCCAGGCCCTGGTCCCGGACCGGATCCCTGCCCCCCACGATGAAGCAGCGCATCCGCGCCGAGGCCCACGGGGCGGCGCCCAGCTGCCGCCACCGCCCGCAGGCCGGCGCGACCTCCACGGCCACCGCCTCCGCCCTCGCCGCCGGCCTCCTGTGCGACACCGCCGCCGAGTCCCCGGTCCAGCACACCGCTCCGCTCCAGCGCTGAGCGGACCGCACCGACTCCATCCGACGTATCGGCGATCTGCGTACCGCACCACACGTCAGAAACGGCCCGGCCGCTCGACAGAGCGGCCGGGCCGCCGCCGTGCACGGCGGACGGGGAGGCGGGCAGGGCCACGGCGGACGCGGCCACGGAACCCCTACTCCTCAAGTCCTCTTGAGGAGTAGGGCGTAGACTCCACAACACCGGCACTCCAGCCACCCACCCCCGGAACCCGGTGATACCCCCGTGCCCAAGGCATACGAAGTGATCGCCGACGACCTGCGGCGCTCCATCCGCGCCGGTGAGCGCGCGCCCGGCGACCGGCTGCCGTCGGAGTCGGACCTCGCCCGGCGCTACCGCCGCAGCGTGCCGACGGTGCAGAACGCGCTGCGGCTGCTGAGCGACGAGGGCCTGATCGACAAACGGCACGGCACCGGCACCTTCGTGCGGCGTCCGCGTACCCCCGCCGTCCGGGACAACCTGCGCCACCAGTGGGAGAAGGACCGGGCCCGCCGCCCGCTCGCCACCCGCGCCGAGACCGGCGCCACCGAGCACGACACCGGCCTGCACTCCGACGACCTCGTCTTCCACGCCGAGTACGACGGGACGACGGCGTCCGGGGAGCTGGTGCGGGCCTTCGGCGTCCCCGAGGGCACCGCGCTGCTGCGGCGCCGCTACCGGACGCGGTACGCGGCGGAGTCCGCGCCGTTCAGCCTCGTGACCTCCTACCTCGTCCGCGACCTGATCGCGGCCAACCCCGCGCTGCTGGACGCGGCCAACGAGCCCTGGCCGGGGGGCACCCAGAACCAGCTGCACACCGTCGGCATCGAACTCGACCGCGTCGAGGAGCGCGTCACCGCCCGCCCGCCGAGCCCGGAGGAGGCGTCGGAGCTCGACCTGCCGCCGGGCACCTCGGTGATCCTGCTCCGCAAGACCTCGTACGACCTCGGCGGCCGGGTCGTGGACGTCTCCGACGTCACGCTGCCCGGCGACCGCACCGAACTCCTCTTCACCACGCGTCTGGAAAGGTGGTGAGGGCCGCGGTGAGCAGGCTCGTCAGCATCGTCACGGCCGTCCACGCCCCCTCGGCGCCCTTCCTGGCGGAGGCGTACGCGTCGCTGTGCGCGCAGGAGCTGCCGCACGGGTGGGAGTGGCGCTGGGTGGTCCAGGAGGACGGCCGGACCGGCGCCGTACGGCCGCACGTGCCCGACGATCCGCGCGTCGTGTTCCGGCAGGGGCGCGAGGGGCGGCAGGCGGGGCCCGGGGTGGCCCGCACGATGGCACTGGCCGACGCGGACGGCCCGTACGTGAAGGTGCTGGACGCCGACGACCGGCTCGCGCCGGGCGCCCTGGCCCGCGACCTGGCCGCCCTGGAGGCCGATCCGGGGCTCGGGTGGGCGACGTCGAGGGTGCTGGACCTGCTGCCCGACGGTACGACGGCCGGTTTCCCGGGCGATCCCGAGCACGGGCCGGTGGAGCGGGGGGCGGTGCTCGACTTCTGGAAGGCGAACGGTTTCCGCGCCCAGGTGCACCCGGCGACCCTCCTGGTCCGGCGGGACCTGCTGCTCGCGCTGGGCGGCTGGATGGCGCTGCCCGCGTCCGAGGACACCGGTCTGCTGCTGGCCCTCGACAGCGTGAGCCGGGGCTGGTTCTCCTCGGAGGTGGGCCTGCTCTACCGCAAGTGGGAGGGCCAGGTCACCGGCCACGCCTCGCACGTGGAGCCGGCCGAGCGGGAGGCCCGGATGGCGGTGGTGGAGGCCAGGGCGAGGGCGCTGGCGTCCTTCGGCTGGCACGTCCCGGCGTGACGCCGGCCGAGTCTGCGCCTCCCCGTGGAGGACGGGCGCGTGCTCAGTCCCGGGCGAGGGTGATCGCGGCGGCCGGGCATCCGTCGGCCGCCTCGCGCACGCGGGGCGCGTCCACGTCGTACTCCCGGCCGGGTATCACCGCGCCCAGGCCGTCCACCTGCGTGAAGACCGACGGCGCCCGGTGGACGCAGTCGCCGGAGCCGTAACACTGCTCGGGGTCGACCGAGATCCTCATACGCCCTCCCACGGCGGCCGGCGCACCCTGCGCCCGCGCACTCCCACGTCGTGCCTGCCCGCACGGCGGCGCCCCGAACCCCGTCCGGACCCGTCGTGGACAAGCCATCCGCACGTGCCGGTCGGCACCGGCCCCCTAAGATCGTCCGGCATCGGCGCAGAGCGCGGTGACGGACTGGGGGGACGGTTTGGGAACCGGCGAGCAACTCGTGACGATAGCCGCCGTGCTGCTCGGCGCGCTGACCACGCACGGCACGAACCATCTGATGGAGCGCAGCAGGAACCGCCACCGGCTCCTGACCCGGTGGGACGACAAGAAGGTCGAGGCGTACGGGGAGTACGTGGACGCCGCCAAGATGCGGATCGCCGCCGCCGTGCGGCTCTACGAGGCCCGGGAGGGCCTGCGGGACGAGCACCGCGGCGAGGAGGACCTGCGCGAGGATCTCGCGGAGACCAGCCGGCGCTGGGGATCGGCCTTCGAGCGGATCATGCTGCTCGGCGGTGACGAAGCCGTCGAGGCCGGGCACGAGCTGAACGCGGTGCTCGCCGAGATCGACTGGCAGGCGACCGGTCGCATCGGCGGCACCCTGGACGAGTGGCGCGATCGGCACCGCGCGGCGTTCCGGGCGATCAACGTCTTCCACGGGGAGGCCAGGGCCGATCTCGGCATCCGGGGCAGTGTCAGCGGGGACAACCACCCCGAGCGGGATCTGCTGGTGCCGCCCGTGCGTCGGCCGTCCGCCGGGAGCTGACGGCCGGGCCGCGTGGAGCGGACGCGTGTCGGCGTGGTCTGGCTCCGGTCCCTCCCCTCGTGGGGACCGGTGCCAGACCATGCCGGCGCGCGTACTGCGGGTGGGAGCGGGGCGTTCGGGGACAGGCGGGCCACCGGGAAGCTGACCGAGAACATGCGGCCTCATGGGGCGGCTCTCCGAGCGCCGGGCCGCTGACCAGTTCCGGTGCCGTGCGGCCGGCTCGCCACTGCGACGGGATCCTGCCATCCGGCGTCCCCGCCGAGGAGGTACCGGAATGACGGATTCGATGTCGCCGCAGGTCAGCCATATAGAGTGAGTTTTCCGGTCCGGACGTCCAGGTGCGGGGGAAAGGGAGGAGTGGGGGCCTTGAGTTTCGACTCAGGGGCACGCACCGCCTTCGCGGAACGCCTCGCCCTGCTCTACGGAGAGGCGGGCAACCCTCCCCTCAAGCGGGTGTCGGAGGCGGTCGTCCGGCTCCAGCGGGTCGACGAACGCGGGCGGCCCGTACGGGTCTCCGCCCAGCGGATCAGCGACTGGCGGCGGGCCAGGAACGTACCCGCGCAGTTCCCCGCCCTCGCCGCGGTCCTGCACGTCCTGATCCCGATGGCGCGGCGCGCGCGTACGGTCCCCGTCGCGCCCGGACTGTACGACCTGGCCCAGTGGCAGCGGCTGTGGGAGCTGGCGGTGGCCGACTCCGCCGCCCGCGCGGCGGCCGAGGAGAGCGGCGAGCCCGCGGCGCGGTCCGGTGCGGCTGAAGGGGGCTCCCCGGCCGAGCCGCCGGTCCCGCCCGGCGGGGTCTGCCCCTACCGGGGGCTGGCCGCCTATCGCCGGGAGGACGCCGGGTGGTTCTTCGGGCGGGAGCGGAGCACCGGGGCCCTCGTCGCGCAGTTGCGGGCGGCGCGGGACGGCGGCGGCATCGTGATGCTGGTCGGGGCCTCGGGGGCGGGGAAGTCGTCGCTGCTCAACGCGGGGCTGGTGCCGGCGCTGCGCGCGGGGGCGCCGGACGGCGGCGGTGGCGGTGGCGGTACGCCTCGGGAGGTACTCCAGTTCGTGCCGGGGGCCGATCCGCTCGGGGAGCTGACCCGCCGGATACCGGGGCTCGCGCCGGTCGTGGCGGCGGCGACGGGTGGGGCGCGGGGTGAGAAGGGGGACGCGGAGTCCGGCGGTACGGAGCCCGGCGCCGCGGAGGCGGAGGCAGGGTTCGAGGAGGCGGCCCGGGGGGTCTTCGCCATGTGGGCGGCCGGTGAGGGCGGGCCCCCGTCCGCGCGGCCCGTCGTCATCGTCGACCAGTTCGAGGAGGTCTTCACCCTCTGCGCCGACGAATCCGACCGGCGGACGTTCATCCGCCTCCTCCAGGCCGCCTGCACCCCCGCCGCCCCGGGCGAGCCCGCCCCCGCCCTCGTCACCCTCGGCATCCGCGCCGACTTCTACGAGCAGTGCCTGCGCCACCCCGAGCTGGCCGACGCGCTGCAACACCGGCACATGGTCCTCGGCCCGCTGACCACCGCCGAACTGCGCGAGGCGGTCACCGCACCCGCCAAGGCCGTCGGCATGGAGCTGGAGCCGGGGCTCGCCGAGCTGATCGTCCGCGAGGTCGGCACCGACGGCCCGCGCGATGGGGGCCCCTCCCGCGCCTTTCGGGCCGTGGGGGACCACGACGCGGGCGTACTCCCCCTGCTGTCGCACGCCCTGCTCGCCACCTGGCAGCGCCGCAAGGCCGGCCGGCTCACCCTGGCCGGCTACCGGGCGGCGGGCGGCATCCAGGGCGCGGTGGCCGCGACCGCCGAACACGCCTGGTCGGGCCTGGACCCGGCGGCCCGCACGGCCGCGCGGCTGCTGCTGCTCAGGCTGGTCCGGCTGAGCGAGGACACCCAGGCCACCCGCAGGCGCAGTACGCGGCGCCGGCTGGCCGAGGAGTCCAGGGACCCCGGCAAGACGGAGGAATCCTTGGAGGCGCTGGTGCGCGCCCGGCTGGTGACCCTGGACGCGGACACCGTGGAGATCACCCACGAGGCGCTGCTGCACGCCTGGCCCCGGCTGCGGGCCTGGATCGACGAGGACCGCGCCGGGAATCTGCTGCGCCAGCGGCTGGAGGAGGACGGCCGGGCCTGGGAGGAGTCGGACCGGGACTCCGCGCTGCTCTACCGGGGCTCCCGGCTGGAGCAGGCGCGCGGCTGGGCGGACTCGGCCGGCGGCACCTTCCTGACCCGCAGCGCGGTGGAGTTCCTGGCCGCGGCGGTACGGCTGCGCCGGCGGACCGTGCTGATCAGCCGGGCCGCGGTGTCGGCGCTGGTCGTGCTCGCCCTGCTGGCGGTCGGAGCGGCGCTCATCGCCTGGCAGCAGCGCAACGACGCGGTGTTCGAGCAGGTGGTCGCCGAGGCGGACCGCGTCCAGGACACGGACCCCTCGCTCTCCGCCCAGCTCGACCTGGCCGCGCACCGGCTGCGGCCCGGCGACGAGGACGTGAAGAACCGGCTGATCTCCATCGTCAACGCCCCACTGGCCACCCCGCTCCTCGGCCACACCGGCGCCGTCTACCTCACCTCCTTCAGCCCCTCCGGCCGTGTCCTGGCGACGGCCAGCTACGACCGGACCGTCCGCCTGTGGGACCTGACGGACCCCGACCGTCCCGAGCCGCTGGGCAAGCCGCTCACCGGCCACCGCAGCTGGGTCAGCGCCGCCGTGTTCAGCCCCGACGGCCGCACCCTCGCCAGCGCCTCCGACGACGGCACGATCCGGCTGTGGGACGTGAGCGACCCCACCCGTCCGCGCCCCCTCGCCGCCCCGATGCCCGGTCACGGCGGCACCGTCTACCTGCTGGCCTTCAGCCCCGACGGCCGCACCCTGGCCTCCGCCCACGACGACCACGCCGTACGCCTGTGGAACGTGGCCGACTCGCGCCAGCCCGCGAAGATCGACACGCTGAAGGGGTCCACGGCGGCGGTGCGCTCGGTGGCGTTCAGCCCCGACGGGCGCACCCTAGCGGCGGGCGGCGACGACGACGCCGTACGCCTGTGGGACGTGGCCGATCCGCGGCGACCCGAACCGGTCGGGGCGCCGTTGGAGGGGCACAGCGGGCTGATCCACTCCGTGGCGTTCAGCCCCGACGGGCGGACCCTCGCCAGCGGCAGCGCGGACGACACCGTGCGGCTGTGGAACGTGGCCGACCCGCGCCGCGCCACGCCCATCGGCACCCCGCTCACCGGGCACACCGGGCCCATCTGGTCGGTGGCGTTCAGCCCGGACGGCGCCATGCTCGCCGCGAGCAGCGCGGACAGCACGGCGAGCCTGTGGAACGTCAGCGACCCGGCCTACCCGTCGCAGGTCGGCGTGCCGCTGGCGGGCGGCAGCGGCGAGATGTACGCGCTCGGCTTCAGTCCGGACGGGCACACGCTCGCCACCGGCAGCGGCGACAGCAAGGTGCGCCTGTGGTCGCTGCCCACGTCGGACATGATCGGCCGCACCGGCGCCTTCCGGCCCGACGGGCGGATCCTGGCCACGGCGGCGCGGGACGGCAGAGTCCGGTTGTGGGACGTGACGGACCCCGGCAGCCCCACGGCCCTGAGCGCGCCGTTCCGTCCCGCGGAGGGCGACATCCGCTCGCTGGTGTTCTCCCCGGACGGCGGCACGGTCGCGGTGCTCACCGGCAGCCGCGCGGCGCAGCTCTGGGACGTCGCCGACCCGACCCGGCCCACCGCCCACGGCCCTCCGATGCGCCTGCGCACCCGGTACGCAGGCCCGGACGCACTGGCGTACAGCCCCGACGGGCACACGCTGGCCACGGCCTACGAGGACCGCACGATCCAGCTCTGGGACACCACAGACCCCGCCCACCCGCGCCGCCTCGGCACGCCGCTCGCCGGGCACACGGGGTACGTCAACACCCTCGCGTTCAGCCCGGACGGCCGGACGCTGGCCAGCGGCGGCGCGGACGACGCCGTACGGCTGTGGGACGTCACCGATCCCGCGCACACCGCTCGCCTCGGCGCCCCCCGCACCGGGCACCTCGGGCCGGTCAACGCCCTCGCCTACAGCCCGGACGGTGCCACGCTGGCCAGTGGGAGCGACGACGGCACGGTCCGCCTCTGGGACGTCGCCGACCCGGGCACGGCGTCGCGGGCGCGGGCCACGCTCGCCGGACACACCGACTCGGTGGTGTCACTGACGTTCAGCCGGGACGGCGCCACGCTGGCCAGCGGTGCCAACGACAACACGGTCCGCCTCTGGGACGTCACCCGGCCGGCCGGGGCCGCGCCCATCGGCCGGGCGATGAGCCCCAACGCCAAGACGGGCAACTTCCTGTCCTTCAACCCCATGACCCACCTGCTCGGCGTCTCCAGCGGCACCGACACCGTCCGCCTGTGGAGTCTCGGCGTCGACGACGCCATCGACCGCATCTGCGCCACCACCAGGGGCGTCCTGACCGAGGAGAAGTGGCACGAGTACCTCCCCCGCCTCGACTACCGGCCCCCCTGCGGCCACTGACCCGTCACGTGATCCCCGTCACACACCCGCACCGCGCCCGCCCCGCCACCTCCCCCCGTCCACCGGGCCTTGTTAGCCTTGCCCCCAGTCCGACCGCTGGCGCATCCCCCGTCGCCAGCGGTCGGACCCTTTTTCCGGCCCGTGGGAACCGCCGACACGGGTCGCCGGGCCCAGGGAGAAGACGTCCGCCGCGCCGTCCAGCACACCGCCCGAGGGGTCGTCGAAGCCCGCCCGTCTGACCGGGTCGCGGTCCGGCATCAGGATGTCGCGCACGACCATGACGCAGAGGTACAGCGTGCCCAGCAGGTGCGCGCCGATGGCCCAGTGGTAGCCGTCCGTCGGCAGGCCCTTGTGGGCGTCACCGCTGGTCGTGTACGCGAGGTACATCCAGATGCCCAGGAAGTAGGCCACCTCGCACGCCTGCCAGATCAGGAAGTCCCGCCACTTCGGCCGGGCCAGCACGGCCAGCGGCACGAGCCACAGCACGTACTGCGGTGAGTAGACCTTGTTGGTGAGGATGAACGCCGCGACGATCAGGAAGGCCAGCTGGGCCAGGCGCGGCCGCCGGGGCGCGGTCAGCGTGAGGGCCGCGACGGCACCGCTGCACAGCAGCATCAGCAGCGTGGCCAGGGTGTTGACCGTGTCGGTGGTGGGCGGGTAATCGGAGTTCTGGACCAGGATCAGCCAGAACGACCCGAAGTCCACGCCGCGTTCCTGGCTGAACGTGTAGAACTTCGACCAGCCGTCGAAGGCGAAGAGCAGCACCGGCAGGTTCACCACGAGCCAGGCGACGACCGCGCCGCCCAGGGCCGAGCCGAACTCCCGCCACTTGCCCGCGCGCCAGCACAGGACGAGCAGCGGGCCGAGGATCAGGAACGGGTAGAGCTTGGCGGCGGTGGCCAGGCCCAGCAGTATGCCGAAGGCCAGCGGCCGCTTGCGCGACCACATCAGGAGCGCGGCGGACGTCAGGGCGACGGCCAGCAGGTCCCAGTTGACGGTCGCGGTCAGCACGAAGGCGGGTGCGAGGGCGACCAGCAGGCCGTCCCAGGGGCGCCGGGCGTGGGTGCGGGTCACGCAGACGGCGATGACGGCCGCACAGACCATCAGCATCCCGGCGTTGACCATCCAGTACCACTGCTCCTGGTGCTGGATGCTGCCGCTTCCCGGGGTGAGCCAGGAGGCGACCTCCATGAACACGCCGGTCAGCACCGGGTACTCGAGGTACTGCATGTCGCCGGGGAGCTTGTCGAAGTACGGCACGAGCCCGTCGGCGAATCCGCGTCCCTGGTAGAGATGCGGGATGTCCGAGTAGCACGCGTGCGTGTACTGGGAGCTGGCCCCGAAGAACCACGCGCCGTTGTAGCAGGGCGCCTTCTGGATCAGGCCGAGGGCGAACATGCCGATCGCCACGAGCACGATCACCCGCACGGGAGTCCACCAGGAGGTCCCGAGCAGGGCCCGCCGGCCGAGGGGGCCGCCGATCAGCTCGCTGCCGGCCGTCGCGACCGGGTCCTCCCTGGTCGGCCGTACCGGCTCCGGCTCGTGCACGCGCGAGGGCGTCGATTCTGCACTGGGCATGGGGCACATCCTGCCGTACCGGCCTGGGAACACGCCGGGGCCGCCGCACCTTGTGGGTGCGGCGGCCCCGTTTCACGTGAAACATGCCGGGTGTTTCACGTGAAACACCCATGCGGGACGTTTCGGTGGCTAGCCGTTCGGGCCTCCGAAGATGCCTCCGCCGTTCTGGCCGCCTCTGCTGTCGTTCTCTTCCTGGCTCTCGCTGGGTGAGACCGACGGCGACGGGCTGTTGCCTCCGTCCGGGCCGCCGTTCTCGTTGCCCGTGGTGTCGTTGCCACCGTTCTCGCCGTTCTCGCAGTTCCACTCGAAGGCACCGCAGGTGTCGGTCGGGGTGGGGGAGGGAGACGTCTCGGTCTGCGTAGGCGTCGGCGACGGCGACGGCGACGGCTTCTCTTCCTCCGTCTCGGTGGGAGTGGGAGTGGGGCTCGGCGGCGGCGTGTAGTTGACGACCTCGCCGATGGGCTCCGGCTTCGGGAACTTCACCGCCTTCGTGCCCTTCAGCGCGTCGCTCATGTAGTCCTGCCAGATGACGGACGGGAACGACGCACCGTGGATCTTTTCCTCGCCACCCGTTCCGTACATCTTCAGGAACGTGCGGTCCTTCATCTTCTCGTCGTCCGGGTAGCGGAACATGCTGATCGCGGTCGACAGCTGAGGGGTGTAGCCGACGAACCAGGCGGACAGGTTGTCGTCCGTGGTACCGGTCTTGCCGGCCACCTCGCGACCGGGCAGCTGGGCGTTGGTGCCCGTTCCCTTCTCGACGACGGTCTTGAGGACGTCCGTGACGTTGTCCGCGACCTTCGAGGTGAAGGCCCGCTTGGTCTTGTCCTTGTGCGTGAAGACCGTGCCGTCCTTGTTGGTCACCTTGGTGACCGAGAACGGCTCGCGCTGATTGCCGCTGGCGGCGAACGTGGCGTAGGCGCCCGCCATGCGGATGGCACTCGGGTCCGAGACACCGATGGAGAACGAGGGGTAGCTGGCGCCCGCCAGGCTGTCCTCCAGGAGTCCGGAGTCGACGGCGGCCTCCTTCACCTTGTCCAGGCCGACATCCATGCCGAGCTGCACGAAGGCGGAGTTCACCGACTCCCGCATGGCCTCGCGCAGGTCGATCTGGTACTTCGGCGGCTCACCGACCGACTTCTTGCCGTCGTTCTCCTGACGCCACTGCTCGCCCTTCTCGTTCTCCCAGACCGACCCGTCGTAATTCTTGATCTTGAGGTTGTTCTCGCCGCTGTAGAGGCTCTTCGGGGAGACGATGGTGCGCTCGTCCGGGGGCTGGACCTCACCGCCCTCGGGGTCGCGCACACCCCACTTCATCGCCGCCGCGAGCACGAAGGGCTTGAAGGTCGAACCGACCTGGGCACCCGTGACGTCGGCGTTGTTGGTGAAGTGCTTGGTGGCGTCCTCGCCGCCGTAGATGGCCCGGATGGCCCCGGTCGCCGGATCGACGGACGCACCGCCGAACTGGACGTGGGTGTCCGTATCGGGGCGCTTCTTGGGGTCGATGTTCTTCTTCTGGACCTTCTGGACCGCGGCTTCGAGATCCTTGACCTTCTTCTTGTCGAAGGTCGTGTGGATCGAGTAGCCGCCCTTCTCCAGCTGCTGCTCCGACACCACGCCGCTGCGCACCACGGAGGACTTGGCCAGCCGGACGAGGTAGCCGATCTGGCCGCCCAGCTGTGCGTTCGACTCCGGGTTCTTCCAGGAAGGGAGGTCCTTGTACTTGGCCCGCTCCTGCGCGCTCAGGTGCCCGTACTCCACCATCTTGTCGAGCGTGTCCTGCATCTGCCGCTGGGCCCGCGTGCTGTTCGCCTCCGGCGTCGCCCCCACCGGGTCGATCGCGGTGGCGCCCGCCGGGTCGTAGTACGTGGCGCCCTTGAGCATCGCCGACAGGAACGCGCACTGGCCGGGGTTGAGGTCGACGGCGTCCACGTTGAAGTACGCCCGCGAGGCGGCCTGGATGCCGTAGGCGCCGCGGCCGTAGTACGCGGAGTTCAGATAGCCCTCGAGGATCTCGTTCTTCGGCACCTCGGCACCGACCTTGACCGAGACGAAGATCTCCTTGACCTTGCGGGAGATCGTCTGCGACTGGTCGTTCAGCATCGCGTTCTTCACGTACTGCTGGGTGATGGTCGACCCACCCTGCGTCTCGCCGCCCCGGGCCATGTTGAACACGGCACGGCCGATGCCCTTGGGGTCGACACCACTGTCCGTGTAGAAGGTCTTGTTCTCCTGGGAGATGACGGCGTTGCGCATCGCCTTGGGGATCTGGGCGAGGCCGATGCTCTGCCGGTTGCGGTCACCCCCCGTGGCCACCATCTGGCTGCCGTCGGCCCAGTAGTACACGTTGTTCTGTGCCGTGGCGGTCTCGTCGACGACCGGGACCTTGACCATGGCGTAGGCGAGGCCCGCGGCGGCGACCATGCAGCCGAAGAAGGCGATGCACAACCCGGAGACGAGCCTCCAGGAGGGCATCCAGCGCTGCCACCCGTCCTTGTCGTGGCGCGGGTAGTCGATCATCCGCTTCTTGCCGGGCGCGGTGGCCCGGCCCCGTCCAGGCCCTGCCGGTCTACGCCGGCCGCCCCCGCTCCGCTGGGCGCGCCGGGCCTCGGCCCGGCTGCCGTACGAATGCTCCGCGTCTTCCGGACCGTACGAGCCGGACGGCGACCCGGTGGCGCCTCGCGGTGCCGCACGGCGGCCGGAGGACGAGCCGGACTGGCCGCGTCGGGCCGCGGCACGTCCGCCCCCCTGCGGCTGCGGCGGTTTGCGACGGTGCTCGCTCATCGAACGACTACTCCTCGGGCAGGCGCACCTTTGCGCGCCTGGAAAAGGCGGCTGGTTTCCGGTCCCCCCGAAGTACGGACGCGGCCCCTCCCGCATTCATCCGTACTGCACCAGGGACAGGGACGTCCCCATGCGTCACTCGGTTCCCGGTGATCTGCATGGCGCACAGACTACGCACCGCCAAAACCCCCGCGGCCCGAAGTTCACCTCAAATCAGGCAACTTGCTCGCGAAGAAACCCTGATGTGATCCCGTTCACCCTTCGCGCTCTTGTCGCACGCGCCACCTCGTTCTATCGTGCAGATGTATCGAGTCGATACATCAAGGCGGCATAAGGGCGAGAGGAGGCGACGATGAGCCGGCGTTCCGGCATCCTCGAGTTCGCCGTACTCGGCCTGCTCCGCGAGTCCCCGATGCACGGGTACGAGCTGCGTAAACGGCTCAACACGTCGCTGGGCGTGTTCCGGGCGTTCAGCTACGGGACGCTGTATCCGTGCCTCAAGACGCTGGTCGCCAACGGCTGGTTGATCGAGGAACCGGGGAACGTCGGCGAGGCCGCCGCGTCCCTCACCGGCCGCCGCGCCAAGATCGTTTACCGGTTGACGGCCGACGGCAAGGATCACTTCGAGCAACTCCTCTCCCAGGCCGGCCCGGACGCGTACGACGACGAGACCTTCGCCGCCCGCTTCGCGTTCTTCGGGCAGACGTCGCGTGACGTGCGCATGCGCGTGCTCGAGGGACGGCGCAGCCGCCTGGAGGAACGCCTGGAGAAGATGCGGGCCTCCCTGGCCCGCACCCGGGAACGGCTCGACGACTACACGCTTGAGCTCCAGCGCCACGGAATGGAGTCCGTGGAGCGCGAAGTGCGCTGGCTGAACGAGCTCATCGAGAGCGAGCGGGCGGGGCGGGACCTGCGGGGTTCCGCCGCCGAGGGGGCCGCTCAACAGGACACGACATCTGGAGCGACGGGCGTCCTGCCCCGGCCGGGGGACGACCTCCGGCCGGATGCGCCCGGCGACACCGCCACGTGAGCGCCCAGTCAGGGCCTCACTCGTACACACAGGGAGCAACCGGAATGGGTTCGGTTCGCGTAGCCATCGTCGGTGTGGGCAACTGCGCCGCATCGCTGGTGCAGGGCGTCGAGTACTACAAGGACGCCGACCCGGCCGCCAAGGTCCCGGGCCTGATGCACGTCCAGTTCGGCGAGTACCACGTCCGTGACGTCGAGTTCGTCGCCGCCTTCGACGTGGACGCCAAGAAGGTCGGCCTGGACCTCGCCGACGCCATCGGCGCCTCCGAGAACAACACCATCAAGATCTGCGACGTCCCGAACAGCGGCGTCCAGGTCCAGCGCGGCCACACCCTCGACGGTCTCGGCAAGTACTACCGCGAGACCATCGAGGAGTCCGCCGAGGCCCCCGTCGACATCGTCCAGGTCCTCAAGGACAAGCAGGTCGACGTCCTGGTCTGCTACCTGCCCGTCGGCTCCGAGGACGCGGCGAAGTACTACGCCCAGTGCGCCATCGACGCCAAGGTCGCCTTCGTCAACGCCCTCCCGGTCTTCATCGCCGGCACCAAGGAGTGGGCGGACAAGTTCACCGAGGCCGGTGTCCCGATCGTCGGTGACGACATCAAGTCGCAGGTCGGCGCGACCATCACGCACCGCGTCATGGCGAAGCTCTTCGAGGACCGGGGCGTCGTCCTGGACCGCACGATGCAGCTGAACGTCGGCGGCAACATGGACTTCAAGAACATGCTCGAGCGCGAGCGCCTGGAGTCCAAGAAGATCTCCAAGACGCAGGCCGTCACCTCCCAGATCCCCGACCGCGACCTGGGTGCGAAGAACGTCCACATCGGCCCGTCCGACTACGTCGCCTGGCTGGACGACCGCAAGTGGGCGTACGTGCGCCTCGAGGGCCGCGCGTTCGGTGACGTCCCGCTGAACCTGGAGTACAAGCTCGAGGTCTGGGACTCCCCGAACTCGGCCGGTGTCATCATCGACGCCCTGCGCGCCGCGAAGATCGCCAAGGACCGCGGTATCGGCGGCCCGATCCTGTCGGCGTCGAGCTACTTCATGAAGTCCCCGCCGGTCCAGTACTTCGACGACGAGGCCCGCACCAACGTCGAGAAGTTCATCGCCGGCGAGGTCGAGCGCTGACCACCTCGGACTCCGGTCCGCTGAAGGTCCCCGGGTCGCATGACCCGGGGACCTTTCCCGTATGTGAGGCTGTGCCCCATGGCCGTCGTCCGTGACCTGCGCGTCCTGCTGCGTCTCAAGGGCTTCCGGCGCCTGCTCGCCGTGCGCCTGCTCTCCCAGGGCGCCGACGGCGTCTACCAGGTCGCGCTCGCCACCTACGTGGTCTTCTCCCCGGAGAAGCAGACCTCGGCCCCCGCGATCGCCTCCGCGATGGCGGTCCTGCTGCTCCCCTACTCCCTGATCGGCCCCTTCGCCGGCGTCCTCCTGGACCGCTGGCGCCGCCGCCAGGTCTTCCTCTACGGCAATCTGCTGCGCGCCGCGCTGGCCTCGGTGACGGCCCTGCTGATCGTCGCCTCCGTCCCGGACTGGCTGTTCTACGTCTCCGCCCTCTGCGTCACCGCCGTCAACCGCTTCGTCCTGGCCGGTCTGTCCGCCGCGCTGCCCCGGGTCGTCGACGCCGAGCGGCTGGTGATCGCCAACTCCCTCTCCCCGACCGCCGGAACCCTGGCCGCCACGGCCGGCGGCGGCCTCGCCTTCGTCGTGCGTCTCGTGGTCGCGGACTCCGACGCCGCCGTGGTGCTGCTCGGCGCCGCGCTGTACCTGTGCGGGGCGCTGGCGTCGCTGCGCATCGCCGTGGAGCTGCTGGGCCCCGACCCCGACCGCGTACCGGCGCGCCTCTCCTCGGCGCTCGCGGGCACCGCGCGGGACCTGGTGGCGGGCGTACGCCATCTCGCCTCGCCCGCACGCCGGGTGGCCGCCTGGGCGCTGGCGGGCATGACGGTGATGCGGTTCTGCTACGGCGCCCTGCTGGTCATGCTGCTGATGCTGTGCCGCTACGCCCTGGCCTCGGACACGGACGAGGGGCTCGCCCTGCTGGGCGTGGCGCTGGGCGTCTCGGGAGCGGGTTTCTTCGCGGCCGCGGTCGTCACGCCCTGGTCGGCGGGACGGCTCGGGCCCGGCCGCTGGATGGCCGTGTGCGCGGGGGCGGCCGCGGTGCTGGTACCGGTGCTCGGTCTGCCGTTCGCGACGGTGCCGCTGCTCGCCGCCGCGTTCTTCCTGGGCCTGACGACGCAGGGCGCGAAGATCGCGACCGACACGGTCGTGCAGTTCTCGGTCGACGACGCCTTCCGGGGCCGGATCTTCTCCGTCTACGACGTGCTGTTCAACGTCGCCTTCGTCGGCGCCGCCGGCGTGGCCGCACTGATGCTGCCACCGGACGGCCGGTCGGTACCGCTGATCGCGACGGTCGCCGCGCTCTACGGGGCGGTTGCGGTGGCTATGGCCAGATTTGACCACCAGTAAGTGTCACATCAAAGACACAGAGCCTCGACGGACCGTGGAGTTGCCAGCGGGACCCGGTAGCTTACGTGCGTCTTAAGTCGCGCCATGTCCGCGACACGCACCTATGTTTCCAGGGGGACCCCCAGTGACCACTCCGCCGCCTCAGGGCAATCCGTACGCGCAGGGCCAGCCGCAGGCTCCGCAGCAGCCCCAGGGACAGAACCCGTTCTCCCAGGGGCAGCCGGGCTTCCCGCAGCAGGCCGGTCAGCCCGGGTTCCCCCCGCCGGGCGCGCCCTACGCCCCGGTCCCGCCCCAGCCGGCGCGCCGGAAGCCGAGCTTCAAGACCCTCAAGAACATCGTCATCGCCGTGGTCATCGTCGGTGTGGCGGTGGGTGGTTACATAGCCAGTCGGGACGACGCCACCACGGCCGCGGTCGGCGACTGCATGCACCGCGGCAACAGCAGCGACACCGACCCGGACCTCGAAGTCGTCGACTGCGGTGACGCGTCGGCCCAGTACGTGGTGCTGGCCAAGGTCGAGGGCTCGTTCTCGGAGCTCACCGCGGAGAGCAAGTGCGCGGAGAAGGCCAGGGACTTCCAGTACTCCTACACGGAGAGCGGCAGCGGCAGCGACTTCCTGCTCTGCCTGAAGGACACGAAGTAGGACCGAGGTCGTGGGTCTCTTACCTGGGACGACCTGGCGGCCGAACGCATGTGGGGCGGTGTTTCACGTGAAACACCGTCCCTTCGCATGCTCGGCCTCGACGCGGTCCCGGGGTCGTGTTTCACGTGAAACACGACCCCGGCCCCACCTCATGACTCCTGCTCGGCCCACCACTCCTTGAGCGCGGCGACCGCCGCGTCATGCTCCATCGGGCCGTTCTCCAGACGGAGTTCCAGGAGGTGCTTGTAGGCCTGCCCGACGGCGGGGCCGGGGCCGATGCCCAGGATCTCCATGATCTCGTTGCCGTCCAGGTCCGGGCGGATCGAGTCCAGCTCCTCCTGCTCCTGCAGCTGCGCGATCCGCTCCTCCAGCCCGTCGTACGCACGCGAAAGGGCGGTCGCCTTGCGCTTGTTGCGGGTCGTGCAGTCCGAACGGGTCAGCTTGTGCAGGCGGTCGAGGAGCGGGCCGGCGTCCCGGACGTAGCGGCGCACCGCCGAGTCCGTCCACTCGCCCGTGCCGTAGCCGTGGAAGCGCAGGTGCAGTTCGACCAGGCGCGAGACGTCCCTCACCAGGTCGTTGGAGTACTTCAGCGCGGTCATGCGCTTCTTCGTCATCTTGGCCCCGACCACCTCGTGGTGGTGGAACGAGACCCGGCCGTCCTTCTCGAAGCGGCGGGTGCGGGGTTTGCCGATGTCGTGCAGCAGGGCCGCCAGACGGAGGGTCAGGTCGGGGCCCTCCTTCTCCAGGGCCATCGCCTGCTCCAGGACGATGAGCGTGTGGTCGTAGACGTCCTTGTGCCGGTGGTGCTCGTCCCGCTCCAGGCGGAGCGCCGGCAACTCGGGGAGGACCCGGTCGGCGAGGCCGGTGTCCACCAGCAGGGTCAGCCCCTTGCGGGGGTGGGAGGAGAGGAGGAGCTTGTTCAGCTCGTCCCGGACCCGCTCGGCGGAGACGATGTCGATGCGCCCGGCCATGTCCTTCATGGCGGCCACCACCTCGGGCGCCACCTCGAAGTCGAGCTGGGCGGCGAAGCGCGCGGCCCGCATCATCCGCAGCGGGTCGTCCGAGAAGGAAGCCTCGGGGGTGCCCGGGGTACGCAGCACCCGCGCCGCGATGTCGTCGAGGCCGCCGTACGGATCGATGAACACCTTCTCCGGCAGCGCGACGGCCATCGCGTTCACCGTGAAGTCACGCCGCACGAGATCGTCCTCGATGGAGTCGCCGTACGACACCTCCGGCTTGCGCGAGGTGCGGTCGTAGGCCTCCGACCGGTAGGTGGTCACCTCGATCTGGAAGCCGTCCTTCTGCGCCCCGACGGTCCCGAACGCGATCCCCACGTCCCAGACCGCGTCCGCCCAGGGCCGCACGATCTTCAGTACGTCCTGGGGGCGGGCGTCGGTCGTGAAGTCGAGGTCGTTGCCGAGCCGGCCGAGCAACGCGTCCCGGACCGAGCCGCCGACCAGGGCGAGAGAGAACCCGGCCTCCTGGAAACGGCGGGCGAGAGCGTCGGCGACCGGAGCGACCCGCAGTGATTCACTCACCGCGAGGGAGCGCTCCGGGCTCAGGGCATCGGGGCTGACTTCGTTGGCGTTCGGCACAACAGAACAGGGTACGTGCCCGGGGCGGACCCGGGCGCCCCCATTGATCGCGACCCGAATCCCTCACTTCCGCTCCGCTCCCCTTATAGACGCACATAGACGACAGGGCCGCCCGGCGGTGGATCTTGTGACGTGCACCGCGGCACTTCCCTTCGGCGCGCATCGTTACCATGCGTGGACGCACATTCCGACGACCACTGATCACGACGAGGGACGGGCGAGCGCGTGGCCGAGGCGGCAGACTTCCAGGGGACCAGTCCCTCACCTGCCCGCCGGTGGCTCCGGCGCACCACGGCACTGGCCGCCGGGGCGCCCCTGCTGGCCGGGCTGGTCCAGCTGCCGGTCGCCGGTACGGCGCACGCCGGGCCCGGGACGGCCGCCCGGACCGACTCCGACGCGGGCTCGGTGGCCGTCGCCGTCGACTCGCTCACACCCTCCGCGCCCACGGACGGGGACACGGTGACCGTGTCGGGCACCGTGACCAACCGCGGCAAGCAGGCCGTCACGGGCGCCCACGTGGGCCTGCGGGTGGGCGCCGAGGTCAACACCCGCTCGTCCGTCGACCGGATCGCCAAGGAGGCCGACGACCTCCAGGGGGCCGTCCCGCCGGAGATCGACGACAAGTACACGGAGAAGTTCTCCAAGCTCACCCCCGGCGTCGCCGAGCACTTCAACATCTCCGTGCCGGTCGACGACCTGGATCTCGGGGACGACGGCGTCTACGAGTTCGCGGTCTCGCTCTCCGGGCAGACCTCCGCGCAGCCGTGGGAGCAGGTCCTCGGCATCCAGCGGACCTTCCTGCCCTGGCAGCCCGGGGAGGCCGGCACCAGGACCAGGACGACGGCTCTGTGGCCGCTCGTGTCGACCACGCACATGGCCGCCGAGACCGGACCGAACGAGGAGCAGACCCCGGTCTTCCTCAACGAGGACCTGGCCAAGGAGATCTCCCCCGGGGGCCGGCTGAACCAGATGGTGGCGCTCGGCAAGGACCTCGACGTCACCTGGGTGGTCGACCCGGACCTGCTGGCCTCCGTCGACGCCATGACCGGCAGCTACCGCGTCCGGGACGGGAACGGGACCACTGCCGGCACCCACCAGGCGATCGCCAAGCAGTGGCTCGCCGACCTCCAGGACGCGGTGGCCGACAAGGAGGTGGTCGCCCTCCCCTTCGCCGACCCGGACCTGGCCTCTCTGGCCCACAACGGCACGGACGTCAGCGGCTCCCTGAGCCAGCTCAAGGACGCCACCGACGTCGTCCCCAACACGGTCGAGCCCATCCTCCACGTGAAGCCGAGCACCGAGTTCGCCTGGCCCGTGGACGGCGCCGTCGACCGTTCGATCGTCAAGGTCGCCACCTCCGCGGGCGCCGACAAGGTCATCGCCCGCAGCGACAGCCTCCAGGAGACCAACGGCCTGCCGTACACGCCCTCGGCGGCCCGGCCCATCGGCGGCGGCACCACCGCCGTCGTCGCGGACGCCCGGCTGTCCACGGCGTTCGCGGGCGAGCTGCCGAACGCCTCCTCCTCCACGCTCGCGGTCCAGCGCTTCCTCGCCCAGAGTCTCGCCCTGAACCTTCAGACCGGCCAGCAGCGCAGCGTCGTCATCGCACCGCAGCGCATGCCCACCGGAAGCCAGGCCCGCGCGATGGCCGAAGCTCTGCGGACCCTCCAGGACGGCACCTGGACCGAGTCCCAGAAGCTGTCGGCTGCCGCCGCGGCCAAGCCCGACCCGGACGCCACCACCAGGGTGCCGGGCCTCTCCTCGTACCCCTCGGCGCTACGCAGGAAGGAACTGCCCCGCTCGGCGTTCGTGGAGACCGCGGGGACGCAGGCCGCCCTCGACAACTTCAAGGTCGTCCTGTCGGACCCCGCCCGTGTGGTGACCCCCTTCGGGCGCGCCCTGAACCGGGAGATGTCCGCGTCATGGCGGGGCCGCGCCACCGAGGCGCAGTCCTTCCGCCGCGACGTACGGTCGTACCTCGACGGGCTGGCCGGCCGGGTCCAACTGATCGACAAGTCGGAGACCAAGCTCTCCGGCCGCAGCGCCACGATCCCGGTGACGGTGCAGAACAACCTGGTGCAGGACGTCGGCCCCCTGGTCCTGCGTCTCACCTCGACCAACCCGACCCGTCTGGAGATCGACGGCACCGGCTACGGGGAGCAGCCGATCTCGGTCTCCGGCGGCCACAGCCAGTCGGTGAAGTTCACCACGTCGGCCAACGCCAACGGCCGCGCGACGGTGATCGCCCAGCTCTACACGACGGACGGGCGGGCGTACGGCGCCCCCGTCACCTTCGACGTGAAGGTCACCGAGATCACGGCCACCGTGATGCTCGTCATCGGCGGCGGCGTCCTGCTGCTCGTCCTGGCCGGCTTCCGGATGTACACGCAGCGCAAGCGCGCGGCGGCCCGCGCCGCCGGGAAGGACGCGTCGGGGGAGCCCGACGCGGACGAGACGGACGAGTCAGGCGCGGCCGACGAGAAGAAGCAGGCCGGCGAGACGGACACGGACGCGGAGGATGATCCGGAGACCTCGGAGAACCCGAAGCGCTCCGACGAACGTCTTGAGGACGAGTCCGGGGCGCAGACCCGGGCAGGCGACCCCGAGCAGCCGAGTGACCTGACACCGGACACCGCGGCGGAAAGCGCCGACCCGTCCGGCACGGGTGAGAGAGTGGACCGTTGAGGATGTCGTGGCCGTGGGCCCGGGACGATGAGGTGGGTAACCATGAACGCGCCGTACGACGGTGACCGCGGTCAGACCGTGGACGGCTCGGGCCACCCCGAGGGACCACCGTACGATCCCGGGCAGCCGCCACAGCCGCCCGCGGACATGTACCTCCAGGACGCCTACGACCAGGACCCCTACCGGGAGCAGGACCTCTCCGCTCAGGACCCGGTCTCCGAGGCGCTCTACGACCGCGCCGCGCACCCCCCGCCGCCCCCGGGCGCGTACCCGCAGCAGCCGCTGTACTCCCAGCCTCCTCAGTCGCCCCACGCCCCCGACCCGCGGCTGTGGGCCCAGACCCCGGCCCCCGAGCCGGAGGGCCCGACGCAGTACCTGCCGTACGGCGACGACCCCCGCACCACCCAGTTCGTCGGCGTCGACGACCTCGTCGGCCAGGCCGGCGACCAGCGCCAGGAGCCGGACGCCTTCGCCCACCTCTTCCGGGACCAGCAGCAGGGCGGCGGCCACCCCTCCTACGAGGACCACGCCTCCGTCCCCGGCCCCGGCGCCTACGGCGGCGTCCCCGGCGCGGGCGGCCAGTACGGCGGCCCCCCCGGCCCCACCCCGTACGGCAACACGCCGGCCCCCGGCCCCTACGGCGGTGCCGCCCCGGCCCCCGGCCCCTACGGCTCCCCCGGCCCGTACGGCGGCCCGGCCCCGGCGCCCGGCCGGCATGCGGCGCCCGCGCCCGGCCCGTACGCGGTGGCGCCCACCCCGGAGGCGGCCGAGGCGCCCCTCCAGGAGCCCGCCCCCGCGCCGGCCGCGCCCAAGAAGGGCGGGCGCGCGGGGGGCCTGCTGAAGTCGAGCGCCGTGATGGCGGCGGGCACCATGGTGTCCCGGCTGACCGGCTTCGTGCGCTCGGCCCTGATCGTCTCGGCACTGGGCGTCGGCCTGCTCGGCGACACCTTCCAGGTCGCCTACCAGCTCCCGACGATGATCTACATCCTCACCGTCGGCGGCGGACTCAACTCGGTCTTCGTCCCGCAGCTCGTCCGCGCCATGAAGGAGGACGACGACGGCGGCGAGGCCTTCGCCAACCGCCTGCTGACCCTCGTCATGGTCGCGCTCGGCGTGCTCACGGTGATCACCGTCTTCGGCGCGCCCCTGCTGATCCGGCTCCTGTCCAACCCCGTCGCCAGCGACCCCGCGGCGAACGACGTGGGCATCACCTTCGTCCGCTACTTCCTGCCCTCGATCTTCTTCATGGGTCTCCACGTCGTCATGGGGCAGATCCTGAACGCCCGTGGCAGGTTCGGCGCGATGATGTGGACCCCGGTCCTGAACAACATCGTGATCATCGTGACCCTGGCGATGTTCATCTGGGTCTACGGCACCGCCGAGACCTCGGGGATGAAGGTCACGAGCATCCCGCCTGAGGGCGAGCGGCTGCTCGGCGTCGGCGTGCTGCTGGGTCTCGTCGTGCAGTCCCTGGCCATGATCCCGTACCTCCGGGAGACCGGGTTCCGGCTTCGGCTGCGCTTCGACTGGAAGGGCCACGGACTCGGCAAGGCCGTCACCCTCGCCAAGTGGACGGTGCTGTTCGTCCTCGCCAACCAGGCGGGCGCCCTGATCGTCATCCAGCTCTCCACCGCCGCCGGCAAGGCGTCCCCCGTCGACGGCACCGGCTTCGCCGCCTACGCCAACGCGCAACTGATCTGGGGCCTGCCCCAGGCGATCATCACGGTCTCCCTGATGGCCGCCCTGCTGCCCCGCATCGCCCGCTCCGCGTCCGAGAACGACGCCGGCGCGGTCAGGGACGACATCTCCCAGGGGCTGCGCACCACGGCCGTCGCCATCGTCCCCCTGTCCTTCGGCTTCATCTCGCTCGGCATCCCGATGTGCACGCTGATGTTCGGCTCCTCGGGCACCAGCGAGGCCACCAACATGGGCTACATGCTGATGGCCTTCGCCCTCGGCCTCATCCCGTACTCCGTGCAGTACGTCGTCCTGCGCGCCTTCTACGCGTACGAGGACACCCGCACGCCCTTCTACAACACCGTCATCGTGGCTCTCGTCAACGCGGTTGCCTCGGCGCTGTGTTATTTCCTGCTGCCCTCGCGCTGGGCCGTCGTCGGCATGGCCGCCTCCTACGGGCTGGCCTACGTCATCGGCGTGGGCGTCGCCTGGAGCAGGCTGCGCAAGCGGCTCGGCGGGGACCTCGACGGAGCCAGGGTGCTGCGGACGTACGCGCGGCTGTGCATCGCGTCCGTCCCGGCGGCCCTGATCAGCGGCGCGGCCTGTTACGCCGTCAGCCAGGCGCTCGGTCAGGGCGCCGTGGGCTCCCTGGCCGCGCTGCTGGCGGGCGGGCTGCTCCTGTTCGGCGTCTTCTTCGTCGCCGCCCGCCGGATGCGCATCGAGGAAGTCAACTCGCTGGTCGGCATGGTGCGCGGACGCCTGGGACGCTGAGACCCGGGGTAGGCGCACAACCATCGTCCGCCGCCGTGTGTCGTGCATAGCGGCGGACTGTGGGCACAATTGGGTTCGGCGTCGGACGCGCGCATCGGGAGTCGGCCGACGCGCATCGAATGGGGAGGCGGGAACGACGGTGGCGGAACGGAGCACAGCTGCCGTCGACGTGGCAGACAACAGCGGTGACGAGCCGCTGACCGCCCAGGCGGACCAGTCCACGGCCGACGGGGTGGCCAACAACCGGGAGCGGGACACGGACAGCGACGAGGCACAGGGGACCCCCACGGGCGAGGATCCCGGCAAGGCCTCGCCTCCCGAACTGCACAGCGGCCACAAGCTGGCCAGACGTTACCGCCTCGAGGAATGCGTCACCCGTCTGGACGGCTTCAGCAGTTGGCGGGCCGTCGACGAGAAGCTCCGCCGCGCCGTCGGCGTCCACATCCTTCCGGCGGACCATCCGCGCGCCCGCTCCGTGCTGGCCGCGGCCCGCTCCTCCGCCCTCCTCGGCGACCCCCGCTTCGTCCAGGTCCTCGACGCCGTCGAGGACAACGACCTCGTCTACGTCGTCCACGAGTGGCTCCCCGACGCCACCGAGCTGACCGCGCTCCTCGCCTCCGGCCCCCTGGAGGCGTACGACGCCTACCAGATGGTCACCCAGGTCGCCTCCGCGATGGCGGCCGCCCACCGCGAGGGCCTCGCCCATCTGCGGCTGAGCCCCAACGCGGTGCTGCGGACCTCGACCGGCCAGTGGCGGATCCGCGGACTCGCCGTCAACGCCGCCCTGCGCGGCATCAGTTCCGACACCCCGCAGCGCACCGACACCGAGGCGATCGGCGCCCTCCTGTACGCCGTGCTCACCCACCGCTGGCCCTACGAGAGCGACGCCCACGGGCTGGCCGGGCTGCCCAAGGACATCGGCCTGATCCCGCCGGACCAGGTCCGCGCGGGCATCCACCGCGGACTGTCCGAGCTGGCGATGCGGGCGCTGGCCAACGACGGTGCGACCGCGTCCCGCCACGAGTCGCCGTGCACCACGCCGGAGGAGCTGGTGAAGGCGATCGCGGAGATGCCCCGCATCCGCCCGCCGGAGCCGGCGTACACCGCGCCGCCGTCCTACCAGCGCACCGCCTACCAGCAGGGCCCCTACGGCCGTCCGGCGCCGCACCTCGGCGTCGCCCAGCCGATCCCGCCCCCGCCGCCCCCGCTCCAGAGCCGCACCGGCAAGGCCCTCAAGTGGGGCGTCTCGGCCCTCCTCATCGCCGCCCTCGGCCTGGGCAGCTGGCAGCTCGCGGACGCCCTGATGGAACGCGGTGGCAAGGCCGACGACCAGCAGAACCAGACGCAGACGACGGACACCGACGAGAAGGCGCAGAAGGTGCCGGTGGCCGACAAGCCCGTTCCCGTCACCGAAGGCTGGGACTTCGACCCCTTCGGCGACCAGAAGGAGAAGCCGTCCCAGGTGGGGAACGTCTACGACGACAGCTCCGCCACCTATTGGCAGACGGACTTCTACCTCAGTTCCGACTTCGGTCGCCTCAAGCCGGGCGTCGGCGTGATCCTCGACCTCGGCAAGGCCCAGCAGGTCGGGCAGGTGTCCGTCACCTTCGTCGGGAGCACCTCCGTCGAACTGCGCAGCGCGAGCGCCGACACCACCACCAGGCCCACGTCCTTCGACGCGTACCGGAAGGTCGCCGGGGGCTCGGGAACGACCGTGGAACTGAAGCCGGACAAGGCCTTCACGAGCCGGTACCTCTTGGTGTGGCTCACCGACCTGCCCCTGCAGTCGAACGGGGAGTGGCGCGGCCGCCTGGCGGACGTCAAGGTGACCAGCTGACGGCATCTGCCGCGAGGAGAGGGCGTGATGGCGGACGGGGCGAGTCATGACGGGGTGACCGACCAGGACCTCCTCGCCCGCCACGTCGGCGGTGACCCCGATGCCTTCGGGGAGCTGGTGCGGCGCCATCGGGACCGGCTCTGGGCCGTGGCGCTGCGGACCCTGGGGGACAGGGAGGAGGCCGCCGACGCCGTTCAGGACGCCCTTGTCTCGGCCTACCGCGCCGCCCACACCTTCCGGGGGCAGGCGGCCGTCACCACCTGGCTGCACCGGATCACCGTGAACGCCTGTCTGGACCGCGCCCGCAAGGCCGCCTCCCGCAAGACCGCTCCCGTCGACGACACCGAGCGCCTGGAGCAGCTCCTGGAACCGCACGAGTCGGCCTCGGCACCCGCCGAGCGCAACGACCTGCACCGTCAGCTGCTGGAGGCCCTGGACACCCTGCCGCCCGACCAGCGGGCCGCCCTCGTCCTGGTGGACATGCAGGGTTACCCCGTCGTCGAGGCCGCCCGCATCCTCGATGTACCGACCGGCACGATCAAGAGCAGGTGCGCCCGGGGCAGAGCCCGACTCCTGCCCCTCCTCACCCATCTGCGACCCGACGGCACCGGCGCGGACAGGCCGTCGGACGCGGGGCGGAACCGGACGCAGGGGCCATCCGTCCCACCGGCAGCGGGCCCGCACCGGACGGGTCAGCCGAAGACGGGACCGAGCGATCCAGCGGCAGTGAAGGGCGGAGGTGGACGAGCGTGACGTCGTCGTCGACGACAGACCTGACCGGACACCCGGACGTCGCGGAGATCGCCGACCTCTCCGAGGGCCTGCTCCCCGCCCCACGGGCCACCGTCATACGACGGCACGTGGAGTCCTGCGCCCTCTGTGCGGACGTCTACACCTCGCTGGAGGAGATCCAGGGGCTGCTCGGCTCCCTGCCCGCTCCGCCACCGATGCCGGACGACGTGGCGAGCCGTATCGACGCCGCTCTGACGGCCAAGGCCCCGCCGAGCGCCATCGCACCGCAAGCCCAGACGGTCGATACCGACGCCGACGCGCGTGTTTCACGTGAAACATCAGCGCCGACAGACCGGCCCGCCGGACACGCCCGCCCCTTCTCCACCGGCCCGGGGCGCAAAGAGCGCCGGCGAGGCGGTCGGCGCCGGATCGCCGTCCTCGGCGCGGTGGCCGCCGCTGCCGCCATCGGGCTCGGCTCGGTCGTCGTGTCCTCCCTCACCGGGGGAAACGGGACCGACGACACGGCGGCCCAGGAACGGCAGACCGCGCTCGCCGACACCTTCTCCGAGGCCCGCCTCCAGGACAAGGTCGCCGGACTCGTCGCGGACGAGCCAGGCACCCCGAGCGGGCCGCGTACACCTCGCACCTTCGGCATGGAGTCCGAGAACGGCAGCGGGCCCGACACCGGGAACCACGTGTTCAAGCAGCCGACCGTCCCCGAGTGCGTCCAGCAGGGCATCGGTCGCGACGACGCGGCGATCGCCACGGAGGACGGGGTCTACCGAGGCAAGGAGGCACTGCTCGTGGTGCTGTCCGACCCCGCGAACGACAGCCGGGTCACCGCCTACATCGTCGAGTCCACGTGCGTGCACCAGCCCACGGTCGGCAAGGCCAAGATCCTTCTGAAGCACTCCTACACACGTCCGTAGCGGTCGGGGCCTCCGCCGCGCCCCGCCTGGCCTCCGCCGCGCCCCGCCTCCTTCTCCCGGCCCCCTCGCCGTCGCCGTGTGCCCGGGCACAGTGGGAATGCGCGCCCCGTAGGATCCGTTAGGTGGGGTGAGAGTGCAAGAGCTGCTCCACCCGGCCTTGAAGACGCAGTCCAGAGACGAGGAATGAAGCCGTGAGCGACGTCCGAAACGTGATCATCATCGGCTCCGGGCCCGCCGGTTACACGGCGGCGCTCTACACCGCGCGCGCGTCCCTGAAGCCGCTGGTGTTCGAGGGTGCCGTCACCGCGGGCGGAGCGCTGATGAACACCACCGAGGTGGAGAACTTCCCCGGCTTCCAGGACGGCATCATGGGCCCGGAGCTCATGGACAACATGCGCGCCCAGGCGGAGCGCTTCGGCGCCGAGCTGATCCCGGACGACGTCGTCGCCGTCGACCTCACCGGTGAGATCAAGACCGTCACCGACACCGCGGGCACCGTGCACCGTGCCAAGGCCGTCATCGTCACCACCGGCTCCCAGCACCGCAAGCTCGGTCTGCCCAACGAGGACGCCCTGTCCGGCCGCGGCGTCTCCTGGTGCGCGACCTGTGACGGCTTCTTCTTCAAGGACCAGGACATCGCCGTGATCGGCGGCGGTGACACCGCGATGGAGGAGGCCACGTTCCTCTCCCGCTTCGCGAAGTCCGTGACCATCGTCCACCGCCGTGACACCCTGCGCGCCTCCAAGGCGATGCAGGAGCGCGCCTTCGCCGACCCGAAGATCACCTTCGTCTGGGACAGCGAGATCGCCGAGGTCCAGGGCGAGCAGAAGCTGGCGGGCCTGAAGCTGCGCAACGTCAAGACCGGCGAGCTCTCGGATCTTCCGGTGACCGGCCTGTTCATCGCGATCGGCCACGACCCGCGCACCGAGCTCTTCAAGGGCCAGCTCGACCTGGACCCGGAGGGCTACCTGAAGGTCGACGCCCCGTCGACCCGCACCAACCTCACTGGTGTCTTCGCCGCCGGTGACGTGGTCGACCACACCTACCGTCAGGCGATCACCGCAGCCGGCACCGGCTGCTCCGCCGCTCTCGACGCCGAGCGCTTCCTCGCCGCCCTCAGCGACGAGGACAAGGCCGAGCCCGAGAAGACCAGCGTCTAACCCCCATCCGCCCCACGCACCAACCAGTTAAGGAGCCCGCCGTGGCCGGCACCCTGAAGCAAGTGACCGACGACACCTTCGAGCAGGACGTCCTCAAGAGCGACAAGCCCGTCCTGGTGGACTTCTGGGCCGCCTGGTGCGGTCCCTGCCGCCAGATCGCGCCGTCCCTCGAGGCGATCGCCGCCGAGTACGGCGACAAGATCGAGATCGTCAAGCTGAACATCGACGAAAACCCGGGTACGGCCGCCAAGTACGGCGTCATGTCCATCCCGACCCTGAACGTCTACCAGGGTGGCGAGGTCGCCAAGACCATCGTCGGCGCCAAGCCGAAGGCCGCGATCGTCCGCGACCTCGAGGACTTCATCGCCGACTGACGTTTCACGTGAAACACGAATGGGCCGGCCCGGAAGGGTCGGCCCATTCGCATGACAGCAGTCAGCAGTCAGCAGTCAGCAGTCAGCAGTCAGGGGCGGGTAGCCTCGGCGCCCCGTCTCCGCTACAGCGGGCGCAGCGCGGGCTCCTTCTGCACGGCTCCGAGCAGGCGGTCCAGTGCCATCTCCACGTCTTCCTTCCACGAAAGGGTGGAGCGCAGATCCAGGCGCAGCCGCGGATGCCGGGGATGGGGCCGGACGGTCTTGAAGCCCACCGCCAGCAGATGATCGGCCGGCAGCACACACGCCGGCTCCTTCCAGCGCGCATCCCCGAACGCCTCGATCGCCTTGAAGCCCCGGCGCAGCAGATCCTTGGCGACCGTCTGGACCATCACCCGGCCCAGCCCCTGGCCCTGGTAGCCCGGCATCACGAACCCGGTCATCAGCTGCACCGCGTCCGGTGAGATGGGGCTCGTGGGAAACGCCGTCGAGCGCGGCACATAGGCGGGCGGCGCGTAGAGGACGAAGCCCACGGGGACGTCGTCGACGTAGACGACCCGGCCGCACGATCCCCAGTCCAGCAGGACGGCGGAGATCCAGGACTCCTTCTCCAGGGCGGGTGTACCCGCCTTCACCGCGGCTTCGCCGCTGACGGGATCCAGTTCCCAGAAGACGCACGAGCGACAGCGCTGGGGAAGGTCCTGAAGGTTGTCCAGCGTGAGCGGTACGAGCCGGCGCCCCATGAAGGCTGTTCCTCACTTCCTTCGCCTGCCGCGTCGCGGGCGGCTGTCAGAGCGCTCCGTTCCCTGAGCAGGCTGCCGATGAATCCGCCGACCGCTCCCAGCCCCAAGCCGGCGCTCACCAGTCCCGTGCGGCTCATCGTGCGCATGGCCCCTGCCTTCCTCTCAGAGGTACTGCCAGGTGACAAAGCCATCTCGATCGCATCGTATCCACGATGCCAGGGCCCCGACACCGACGCACAGCAAAGGGCGGACCGTGTTCCGGTAAGTACCGGACCACGCTCCGCCCTCAGCGTTCTCCCGCGGGAATCAGGAGTCGAGCTCCTCGCCCTCGTCGTCCAGGAGACCCTTCTGCAACACAGGCCCTTCGCCCGGAGCGAGGCTGCCGAGGATCCGCTCCAAGTCCTCCATGGAGGCGAACTCCACGGTGATCTTGCCCTTCTTCTGCCCCAGGTCGACCTTCACACGCGTCTCGAAGCGGTCCGAGAGCCGCGTCGCCAGGTCCGACAGCGCCGGGGAGACCAGCGACCCGGCCCGGGGCCCCTTGGACCGCTGCGGCTTCTGCGGTCGGGAGCCCATGAGGGTCACGATCTCCTCGACGGACCGCACCGAGAGTCCCTCGGCCACGATCCGGTGGGCCAGCCGATCCTGCTCCTCCGGGTCGTCGACGGAGAGCAGCGCCCGCGCGTGTCCCGCGGAGAGAACCCCTGCCGCCACCCGGTTCTGCACCTTCGGGGAGAGCTTCAGTAGTCGCAGAGTGTTGGAGACCTGCGGGCGCGAGCGACCGATGCGGTCCGCCAGCTGGTCGTGCGTGCAGTTGAAGTCCTTCAGGAGCTGGTCGTAGGCGAAGGCCTCCTCCAGCGGGTTCAGCTGGGCGCGGTGCAGGTTCTCCAGCAGCGCGTCCAGGAGGAGCTTCTCGTCCTCCGTCGCCCGCACGATCGCCGGGATGGCGTCTAGCTTGAGCTCACGGCATGCCCGAAAGCGACGCTCACCCATGATCAGCTCATAGCGTCCGGGACCCGTCGGCCGGACGACGACCGGCTGGAGCAGACCGACCTCGCGGATGGAGGTGACCAGCTCGCTCAGCGCGTCTCCGTCGAAGTCCTTACGCGGCTGCTTCGGGTTCGGCGTGATGGCGTCGAGAGGGATCTCGGCGAAGTGCGCCCCGTGAGGCGCCCGGAGCCCTTCCATGCCACTGGGTGCCGCCGGCTCCTCTGTTTCACGTGAAACAGAGGCGAGGGTCGCCACCTTCGCCGCCGCTACTCCGCGCTCGCTGGGCAGCAGAGGCACCGCTCCCGGAGACGCGGAAGCCGCGTGTCCCAGGGCCGCCGATGCCACCGACTTCTCCGTCGGAGCATTGGGGATCAGTGCGCCCAGTCCTCGGCCCAGCCCCCTCCGTCGCTCACTCACTGGATCCCCTCCACCATGTTCGGATCATTCTGTGCGCCGAGATGGGCATGCGTTGCGTCGTAGTTGACGCCCACGCCCTTCAGGGCGATCTCACGTGCCGCCTCCAGATAGGAGAGGGCTCCGCTCGATCCTGGATCGTAGGTCAGTACCGTCTGCCCGTAGCTAGGGGCCTCGGAGATACGGACCGAGCGGGGAATACTCGTGCGCAGCACCTCGTCACCGAAGTGACTGCGTACCTCGTCCGCCACCTGGGAGGCGAGGCGGGTCCGGCCGTCGTACATCGTGAGCAGGATCGTCGACACATGCAGCGTGGGGTTGAGGTGTCCCCGGACCAGGTCGACGTTGCGGAGCAGCTGGCCCAGTCCTTCCAGCGCGTAGTACTCGCACTGGATCGGGATCAGCACCTCCTGACCCGCGACGAGTGCGTTGACCGTCAGCAGACCGAGGGAGGGCGGGCAGTCGATGAGGATGTAGTCCAGCGGCTGCTCGTACGCCGCGATCGCCCGCTGGAGCCGGCTCTCCCGGGCGACCAGGGAGACCAGCTCAATCTCCGCACCGGCGAGGTCGATGGTGGCCGGGGCGCAGAACAGCCCCTCGACATCGGGGACCGGCTGGACGACCTCCGAGAGCGGACGGCTCTCGACCAGGATGTCATAGATGGAGGGGACGTCGGCGTGGTGGTCGATGCCCAGCGCCGTGGAGGCGTTCCCCTGGGGATCGAGGTCGACTACGAGGACCCTGGCCCCGTGCAGGGCGAGTGAGGCGGCAAGGTTGACGGTCGTCGTCGTCTTGCCCACACCGCCCTTCTGGTTGGCGACCACCATGATCCGGGTCTGCTCCGGCCGCGGCAGTCCCTCACCGGCACGGCCAAGAGCCTCCACTGCCAGTTGGGCAGCGCGACCGATCGGAGTGTCGTCCATCGGCGGCGGTGTTTCACGTGAAACATCCGCCCCCGTCGACTCGGTACGGGGACCGGGGACCGGATCGGTCATCGGTCCCGCGATATTGGCGTCGGACCGCAAGGATTCACTCTCCTCGACTTCAGGCTCGCAATGAACAGAGCCTCCCATGCCCTCGGGGTCATGAACCAGTGAGGCCCGGTCTTCTGGGGAGAAATCCACCTCTGTGGACAACTCCGTGCCCTCTCCGAGCGACCCGAGAGGCTTTCGGTCACGGGGGTCGGCCGCAGCGCGGCCGCGACTGATGATGCCGTGCAGCAGTGAGCGACGTTTCACGTGAAACACGATGCAGGGCGCCCGATGCCGAAGTGCCGCGACACTCCGGCACGCGGAGGCGGGGCAGCTTGTGTGGAGTACGGCGACTATCCGCGTCGCCGGCGCGTCCGCCCCGTCCGAGCCGCCTTGGCCCGCTTCGCGGCGAAGCGCACACCGCCGGGGCTCTCGCCGACCTCGACCCGCACGACGGTGGACAGGGGTTCCACGACCCCCTCACCGACATGCAGGATCGACGTCTCCTCCGCACCGAGCTTGCTCAGGGCCGCGGTCGCCGCCTTCAGCTCCTCCTCGGCGGTGTCCCCCTTGAGAGCGAGCATCTCGCCGTAGGGGCGCAGCAGCGGGATGCCCCAGGTGGCCAGGCGGTCCAGGGGAGCGACGGCGCGAGCCGTCACCACATGGACCGGCGGCAGCTTCCCCATGACTTCCTCGGCGCGGCCCCGCACGACGGTCACGTGGTCCAGGCCGAGCAGCTCCACGACCTCGGTGAGGAAGTTGGTGCGCCGCAGCAGCGGCTCCAGGAGAGTGATCTTCAGGTCGTCCCGCACCAGGGCCAGCGGGATGCCGGGCAGACCGGCGCCCGAACCGACGTCGCACACCGTCACTCCCTCGGACACGACCTCGGAGAGCACCGCGCAGTTCAACAGGTGCCGCTCCCAGAGGCGGGGAACCTCGCGCGGGCCGATCAGCCCGCGCTTCACCCCTGCCTCGGCCAGCAGCTCCGCGTAGCGGACGGCGTCCGCGTAGCGATCGCCGAACACGTCACGTGCCTGCTCGGGTACAGGGGGAAGCTCCGCTGCCTCCGTCACGGGGACCGTCCTTCCGTACGGGACCGGCGCTGCAGTCGCCGGTGCCAGAACCACCAGAACTATCAGGCTGACAAAATTCGGCCCCGCCCGCGCAGCAGACCGTGCGACGGGCGGGGCCGGAGAACGAGAGGACCGATCAGGCGGGAAGCACGACGACGAAGCGCTCCGGCTCCTCGCCCTCGGACTCGCTGCGCAGTCCCGCGGCCTTGACCGCGTCGTGTACGACCTTGCGCTCGAACGGCGTCATCGGCTTGAGCCGCACGGCCTCGCCGCTGCTCCTGACCTCGGCGGCGGCCTCGGCGCCCAGCTCGGACAGCTCGGCGCGCTTCTTGGCCCGGTAGCCCGCGATGTCGAGCATCAGCCGACTGCGGTCGCCGGTCTCGCGGTGCACGGCCAGGCGCGTCAGCTCCTGGAGCGCCTCCAGGACCTCGCCGTCCCGGCCGACCAGCTTCTGCAGGTCGCGGGTGTGGGCGTCGCTGATGATCGAGACGGAGGCACGGTCCGCCTCGACGTCCATGTCGATGTCACCGTCGAGGTCGGCGATGTCGAGCAGACCCTCCAGGTAGTCCGCGGCGATCTCGCCCTCCTGCTCGAGGCGAGTGAGGGTGTCCGCACCCTCGGCAGCGGCGGAGATGGTGCCTTCCGTCACGGGATGGACTCCTTCTTACTTCTTCGACGGGGACTTGGGCCGCTGCGGGCCCTTGCGCTGTCCGGACTGGGCCTTGCTGCGGCCGCCACCGGACTTCGGGGTCTGCTTCTTCGCAGCGGCGGCAGCGGGCTTGGTGTCCTGCTTGACCTCCGCCTCGGCGTCCTGCGGCTCGTCCGACTTGGTCAGCGAGGTCTTCGGCTCGGCCTCGCCGACGGGCTTCGCCTGGCGCTGGGACTTGCTCTGGCGCTTGGGCTGCTGACGCCTGGGCGTGGTGGTCGTCACGGTCGTACCGTCGGCGCTCTGCGCCTCGACGGCGGCCTCGCTCTTGACGACGGTGCCGTCGGCCTGGGCCGCCATGCCCGCCTTGTTGAGGCCGTTGATGAACTTCCGCTCGAACTCGTTGCGGTCCCGGCCCTTGGTGACGATCGCCTTGACGATGGTCCGCTGGCTACGGGTGCGCGTCCCCCCGTGCTCGATGACACTCTTGTGCAGCCGCTCCAGGTAGGCGGCCTGCGCCTTGGAACCGGGCGTCGGGTTGTTGCGGATGACGAACATCTGCTGGCCCATGGTCCACACGTTGGTGGTCAGCCAGTAGACGAGGACACCGACGGGGAAGTTGATGCCGAAGACGGCGAACATGACCGGGAAGACGTACATCAGCATCTTCTGCTGCTGCATGAACGGGGTCTTCACCGTGGTGTCGACGTTCTTCGTCATCAGCTGGCGCTGGGTGAAGAACTGCGAGGCCGACATCATCACGATCATGATCGCGGTGACGACCCGGACATCCGTCAGCGAGGCACCGAGGGCCTCGACCTTGGAGGAGCCGTCGGTGAACTTCGCGGCGAGCGGGGCACCGAAGATGTGCGCCTTCTGGGCACTCTCCAGCAGGCTCTTGTTGATCACGCCGATGGTGTCGCCGGACGCGATGCCGTTGAGCACGTGGTACAGCGCGAAGAAGAACGGGGACTGCGCCAGGATGGGAAGGCACGAGGAGAGCGGGTTGGTACCCGTCTCCTTGTACAGCTTCATCATCTCTTCGGACTGGCGCTGCTTGTCGTTCTTGTAGCGCTCCTGGATCTTCTTCATCTCCGGCTGGAGCGTCTGCATCCCGCGCGTCGCCTTGATCTGCTTCACGAAGAGCGGGATCAGGCAGATACGGATCAGAATCACCAGGGACACGATGGACAGGCCCCAGGCCCATCCGGTGTCAGGGCCGAAGATGGCGCCGTACACGCTGTGGAACTGGACGATGACCCAGGAGACAGGTGTCGTGATGAAGCTGAAGAGGCTGGCAATCGTGTCCACTAATCATGCTCCTTGGGCATGGGACTGGGTCTCTGCGGCCGGGCTCGGAGGACCGGACGGACTCTCGGAAACCTCGGGGCTCCCGACAGCGGTCGGTCCTTCGGTGGCCGGTTCGGCGGCGGAGGGCCCGCCCTTGCGTGCACGCCAGGCGTCACGCAGCATTTCGTGCCACCGCGGACGCTTGCGCGGCGGAACATGGTCCACGCCGCCCAGCGACCACGGGTTGCACCGCAGGATGCGCCAGGCGGTGAGCGCCGTGCCCTTGAGGGCACCGTGCCGGTCGATGGCCGTGTAGCCGTAGTGGGAACACGACGGGTAGTACTTGCACACCGGCCCCAGCAGCGGACTGATCGTCCACTGGTAGAGCTTGATCAGAGCCAGCAGCGGGTACTTCATCGCGCGCCCCCTCCCAGCAGCCGCTCCAGGGCGGCGTCCAGGTCTCGGGCCAGCTGTGCATGGTCGGCGTCACCCGCACCGGGCAGCGCTCGTACGACTACCAGGCTACCGGGGGGAAACAGGTCGATCCGGTCGCGCATCAGATGGCGAAGCCTGCGCTTCACCTTGGTGCGCACCACGGCGCCACCCACGGCCTTGCTCACGACGAAACCCGCACGTGTCGGGGGAGCGCTCTCCCCAGGCGCGTGCGGGTCCGTGGCACCGCTTCGAAGGTGGACGACGAGGGCCGGGCGGCCGGCCCGGCGGCCCCGTCGTACCGCGGTCGCGAAGTCCTCGCGCCGCCTCAGCCGGTTCTCGGTGGGCAGCACGATGTCATGACCTGACCGGGATCAGGCGGACAGACGGGCGCGACCCTTGCTGCGGCGGGTCGCCAGGATCGCGCGGCCGGCACGGGTACGCATACGCAGCCGGAAGCCGTGGGTCTTCGCGCGACGACGGTTGTTCGGCTGGAAGGTGCGCTTGCTCACTCGGGGGCTCCAGAAAGAATCGGTGGTGGCGGGGTGCCGTCATGGCTGTCACCGTGCGCCCACGAGTAGCTCGCGTTACGCCCGAGTGCACCGCTTTTCGATCACCTTGGACGTGACCTGTGCCCATCGGAGGCAGGCGGCAGCAGCCATCGACAACTCGACCTGGTTACGGTACGTGCGACTGCGTCATTCGGTCAAACCAGCGGTGGCCGGGAGACACTTGTCCACAGGCTGGGGACAACAACTTGAACCCTACCGGCCACGCTGACTACCGTGACTGGACTCCGGTTCGTTCCCTTATCCCTGCCCCCACCCGAGTTTCATCCCGACCCGTCCCCGAATCACACCTTCGAGGGACTCGTGAGAGAGCGTGCCCTGTGGCTGACGTACCTGCCGATCTTGCCGCAGTGTGGCCACGCGTACTGGAACAACTCCTCGGGGACAGCCGCGGGCAAGGCGTCGAGTCGAAGGACGAGCACTGGATCCGCCGCTGCCAGCCCCTCGCGCTGGTCGCGGACACCGCCCTCCTCGCCGTACCCAACGAATTCGCGAAGGGCGTACTGGAGGGTCGTCTCGCGCCGATCGTCAGCGAGACCCTGAGCCGCGAGTGCGGCCGCCCGATCCGCATCGCGATCACGGTCGACGACACCGCGGGCGAACCCGCCGGCCCCGCCCCGCAGGCGCCCCAGGCACCGTCCGCCCGTCCCCAGTCCCGCTACGAGGAGCCCGAACTCCCGGCCCCCGGCCTGGGCGGCCGCGACGACTACCGTGACGAGTACGACGGCTACGGCCGCGGGCGTAGCGACCAGCTCCCCACCGCGCGCCCCGCCTATCCGCAGGAGTACCAGCGCCCCGAGCCCGGCTCCTGGCCGCGCCCCGCACAGCAGGACGACTACGGCTGGCAGCAGCAGCGCCTCGGCTTCCCGGAGCGCGACCCCTACGCCTCCCCGCAGCAGGACTCCTACGGCCAGGACCCGTCGCCGTACTCCCGCGACTCCTACCGGCAGGACCACCGCCCGCAGACACCGGACCGCCCGCCCTACGACTCCCCCCGCGGCGACTACGACCACCCGAGGGGCGACTACGAGTCGCAGCGCGGTGAGCAGACGCGCAAGGACTACGAGTCCCCGCGCGGGGACTACGAGCAGCCGCGCGGCGACTACGACCAGTCCCGCGGCGAGTACGAGCAGCGCGGCCCCCGGCGCGACCTGCCCGTGCCGCCCGTCGGCTCCGGCCACGTCCACCGGGGCGGCCCCGTCGGCCCCGGACCCGCCACCGGCGCCCCCGGCCCCCTCGCCGCGCAGCCCGCACCGGCGACCGGGCCCGGCGAGCCGACCGCGCGCCTGAACCCCAAGTACCTCTTCGACACCTTCGTCATCGGCGCGTCGAACCGTTTCGCCCACGCGGCCGCGGTCGCCGTCGCCGAGGCGCCGGCCAAGGCGTACAACCCCCTCTTCATCTACGGGGAGTCGGGCCTCGGCAAGACGCATCTCCTGCACGCCATCGGGCACTACGCGCGCAGCCTCTACCCCGGCACCCGGGTGCGCTACGTCAGCTCGGAGGAGTTCACCAACGAGTTCATCAACTCCATCCGCGACGGCAAGGGCGACAGTTTCCGCAAGCGCTACCGCGAGATGGACATCCTGCTCGTCGACGACATCCAGTTCCTCGCGGACAAGGAGTCGACGCAGGAGGAGTTCTTCCACACCTTCAACACCCTGCACAACGCCAACAAGCAGATCGTGCTCTCCTCCGACCGGCCGCCCCGGCAGCTGGTGACGTTGGAGGACCGGCTGCGCAACCGCTTCGAGTGGGGCCTGACCACCGACGTCCAGCCGCCCGAGCTGGAGACCCGCATCGCGATCCTGCGCAAGAAGGCGGTGCAGGAGCAGCTCAACGCCCCGCCGGAGGTACTGGAGTTCATCGCCTCCCGCATCTCGCGCAACATCCGCGAGCTGGAGGGGGCGCTGATCCGGGTGACGGCGTTCGCGTCGCTCAACCGGCAGCCGGTCGACCTGGGCCTCACCGAGATCGTCCTCAAGGACCTGATCCCCGGCGGCGAGGACTCGGCTCCCGAGATCACGTCCACGGCCATCATGGGCGCGACCGCCGACTACTTCGGGCTCACCGTCGAGGACCTGTGCGGCACCTCGCGCGGGCGCGCGCTGGTGACGGCGCGGCAGATCGCGATGTACCTGTGCCGGGAGCTGACGGACCTGTCGCTGCCGAAGATCGGCGCGCTCTTCGGCGGCCGGGACCACACGACCGTGATGCACGCCGACCGCAAGATCCGCAACCTGATGGCCGAGCGGCGCTCCATCTACAACCAGGTCACCGAGCTGACCAACCGCATCAAGAACGGCTGACGCCCGCCGGCACCGGTCACGAGGGCGCCCCCGGAGTCCCGGGGGCGCCCTTTCCCGTGCCGGAGGGCCGTCTCCGGCTCCACCGACTCCACCCGCTCGTACGCCCGTGGTTCCACCGGCTCGTACGCCCGTCCTGTCCGCTGTTCGATTACCTGCGGGGTTACGGCCTTCCTCCACAGATTCGGTGACTTTTTTCCGTCCACACCTTGGGGACCGGGAAGTTGTCCCGATCCTGTCCACAGGCCAAGGTGGTGAGGGATCATCAGGCCAGGTCAGGTCCCTGTGGATTCGTGGACAAAAGATTTCCACAGCCTGTGGACGAAGGATCGGTCCACAGGCTGTGCGTCGAGTTGTCCACGGGCGACCCACAGGCTGAGGGTGGTTGTCCCCAGCGATCACCGGCTTCTCCACAGGCCTGTCCACTGTTCGGCAACCCGACGCGCCCCGTCACCGCGTCGAGTGAAAGGCGTCACATCGGGGTGCCGGGCGGAGCTGTGGGAAACGTGGTCAAAGCTGGGGACGACTCTGGGGAGAACTCGCCCTTGCCTGTGCACGGAGTGTGCAGAACTTTCCGTTCTCCACAGATGTGCCCGGTTGTCCACCGGCTCCGCCCACAGGACCGGTGGACAAAATTCGTGCTCTGACCTGGCAAAACGAGGTTATCCACGGTATCCACAGGCCCTACTACTACTAACAACCAGAGAGAGAGCGGAATTCGTTTCGAAGCGGGTCCTGTGCACAACTCGGCCTCTCGGGCCCGACCGCGCCCCGGCACGACTTGACCCCGAACGGCACCTACTGTCAGTGGGGTGCGTCAGACTGGTCCCCGGTGTCCTGCCCCTCTCAGGGGCCGACGACACCGACTCAGACGACGAAAGCCACGCAGGGCGAGCAGCGCCGGCAACAGCAGGAGGCGGCAACAGTGAAGATCCGGGTGGAACGCGACGTACTCGCGGAGGCAGTGGCCTGGGCGGCGCGCAGCCTCCCGGCCCGTCCGCCGGCGCCGGTCCTCGCGGGCCTGCTGCTGAAGGCCGAGGAGGGGCAGCTGAGCCTGTCCAGCTTCGACTACGAGGTCTCCGCGCGGGTGTCGGTGGAGGCCGAGATCGAGGAGGAGGGCACCGTCCTCGTCTCCGGGCGGCTCCTCGCCGACATCTCCCGCGCCCTCCCCAACCGGCCGGTGGAGATCTCCACAGACGGTGTACGGGCGACGGTGGTCTGCGGCTCCTCGCGGTTCACCCTCCACACCCTGCCGGTGGAGGAGTACCCGGCGCTCCCGCAGATGCCGGAGGCGACCGGCACGGTCCCGGGCGAGGTCTTCGCCTCCGCCGTGCAGCAGGTCGCGATCGCCGCGGGCCGGGACGACACGCTGCCCGTGCTCACCGGTGTGCGCATCGAGATCGAGGGCGACTCGGTGACCCTGGCGTCCACCGACCGCTACCGCTTCGCGGTCCGAGAGTTCCTGTGGAAGCCCGAGAACCCGGACATCTCGGCGGTCGCCCTGGTGCCCGCCAAGACACTCCAGGACACCGCCAAGGCGCTCACCAGCGGCGACCAGGTCATCCTGGCGCTGTCCGGCTCGGGTGCGGGCGAGGGCCTGATCGGCTTCGAGGGCGCCGGCCGCCGGACGACGACGCGGCTCCTGGAGGGAGACCTCCCGAAGTACAAGACGCTGTTCCCGACGGAGTTCAACAGCATCGCCGTGATCGAGACCGCCCCCTTCGTGGAGGCCGTCAAGCGCGTGGCCCTGGTCGCCGAGCGCAACACCCCGGTGCGGCTCAGCTTCGAGCAGGGCGTGCTGATCCTGGAGGCGGGCTCCAGCGACGACGCACAGGCTGTGGAAAGGGTCGACGCCCAGCTGGACGGCGACGACATCTCGATCGCCTTCAACCCGACCTTCCTGCTGGACGGTCTGAGCGCCATCGACTCCCCGGTCGCCCAGCTGTCCTTCACGACCTCCACGAAGCCGGCGCTGCTCAGCGGCAAGCCCGCGCTGGACGCCGAGGCGGACGAGGCTTACAAGTACCTGATCATGCCGGTGCGCCTGAGCGGCTGAGCGCCTGTCCACAGGCTGAGGACAGGCTGAGGACAAAGACGCAGGTGAGGGCGTACGTCTGAGCGCGTATGCCCACAGCTGTGCACGGCCGTCCGGGTTTAGGGTCGGCGTGGGTACGAAAGTGCCGCGGTACGCGTCCGCCGGGTGCGGGCGTGCCGCAACGCCCCTCGCAGACCTTAAGGAACGCAACTGATGGAGCTCGGTCTCGTCGGCCTCGGCAAGATGGGCGGCAACATGCGCGAGCGCATCCGCCGCGCGGGCCACACCGTCGTCGGATACGACCGCAATCCGGACCTCGCCGACGTCCACAGCCTGGAAGAGCTTGTGGGCAAGCTCAGCGCCCCGCGCGTGGTCTGGGTCATGGTCCCGGCGGGCGAGGCCACCCAGGCCACCGTCGACCGGCTCGGCGAGCTGCTGGAGCCCGGTGACGTCGTCGTGGACGGCGGCAACTCCCGCTGGACCGACGACGAGAAGCACGCCGAGGAGCTGGCCGCCAAGGGCATAGGCTTCGTCGACTGCGGCGTCTCCGGCGGCGTGTGGGGCCTGGAGAACGGCTACGCCCTGATGTACGGCGGCGACGCCGAGAACGTCGACAAGGTGCGGCCGGTCTTCGACGCCCTCAAGCCCGAGGGCGACTTCGGCGCCGTGCACGCCGGCAAGGTCGGCGCGGGCCACTTCGCGAAGATGGTCCACAACGGCATCGAGTACGCGATGATGCAGGCCTACGCCGAGGGCTGGGAGCTGCTGGAGAAGGTCGACTCCGTGGACAACGTCCGCGAGGTCTTCCGCTCCTGGCAGGAGGGCACCGTCATCCGCTCCTGGCTGCTGGACCTGGCCGTCAACGCGCTCGACGACGACGAGCACCTGGACGGGCTCCGGGGTTACGCCCAGGACTCCGGTGAGGGACGCTGGACGGTGGAGGCCGCGATCGACAACGCGGTGCCCCTGCCGGCGATCACGGCGTCGCTGTTCGCGCGGTTCGCGTCCCGGCAGGACGACTCGCCGCAGATGAAGATGATCGCCGCGCTGCGCAATCAGTTCGGCGGCCACGCGGTCGAGAAGAAGTAGGCAGCACCCGAGGAACCGGGCCCGGGCTCGGGCTCGGAGGTCAACACCCGAACGCCTGGGAGGTCGGCGCACGACCATGCACGTCACGCATCTGTCGCTGGCCGACTTCCGCTCGTACGCCCGGGTCGAGGTGCCCCTCGACCCGGGCGTCACGGCCTTCGTGGGCCCCAACGGGCAGGGGAAGACCAACCTGGTCGAGGCGGTCGGCTATCTCGCCACCCTCGGCAGCCACCGGGTCTCCTCCGACGCCCCCCTGGTGCGGATGGGCGCCGAGCGGGCCGTGATCCGCGCCCAGGTCCGGCAGGGCGAGCGGCAGCAGCTGGTCGAGCTGGAGCTGAATCCGGGCCGCGCCAACCGGGCCCGCGTCAACCGGTCCACGCAGGTCAGACCCCGTGACGTACTGGGCATCGTGCGCACCGTCCTGTTCGCGCCCGAGGACCTCGCTCTGGTCAAGGGCGACCCCGGTGAGCGGCGTCGCTTCCTGGACGAGCTGATCACCGCGCGCGCCCCGCGGATGGCGGGCGTGCGCTCCGACTACGACCGGGTCCTCAAGCAGCGCAACACCCTGCTGAAGTCGGCCGCCCTCGCGCGGCGGCACGGCGGCCGGACGATGGACCTCTCCACCCTCGACGTCTGGGACCAGCACCTCGCGCGCGCGGGCGCCGAGCTGCTCGCCCAGCGCCTCGACCTCATCGCCGCCGTGCAGCCGCTGGCCGACAAGGCGTACGAGCGGCTCGCGCCGGGCGGCGGCCCCGTCGCCCTGGAGTACAAGCCGTCGGCGCCCGGCGAGGCGCACACGCGCGAGGACCTCTACGAGCAGCTGATGGCAGCGCTCGCCGAGGCGCGCAAGCAGGAGATCGAGCGGGGCGTCACGCTCGTGGGTCCGCACCGGGACGATCTGCTGCTCAAACTCGGTGCGCTGCCCGCCAAGGGGTACGCCTCCCACGGCGAGTCGTGGTCGTACGCGCTGGCGCTGCGGCTGGCCTCCTTCGACCTGCTGCAGGCGGAGGGCAACGAGCCGGTGCTGGTCCTGGACGATGTCTTCGCCGAGCTGGACGCGCGCCGCCGGGAGCGGCTGGCCGAGCTGGTGGCGCCCGGCGAGCAGGTGCTGGTGACCGCCGCCGTCGACGACGATGTGCCGCATGTGCTGGCGGGGGCGCGGTTCGCGGTGGCGGAGGGGACGGTGGAGCGCGTATGAGCGCCGACGAGCCGGCTCCCGGGGACTCCGCGGGCGACCGTGGGAAGGGCGACCGCGGGAAGAGCGTCCCCGAGCCCTCCGGCGTCGATCTCGCGCGTGTGGCGCTGCGGGCGGCCCGGGAGGCGGCACGCGCGCGTGGGGACGCCGCCCAGCAGAGGAAGCAGGCGCGGCGCGGTGGCCTGCGCTCCGGCGCGCGCGCCGACGGCCGCGATCCGATGGCGCTCGGTTCGGCGATCAACCGGCTGATCACCGAGCGCGGCTGGGAGACGCCGGCCGCGGTGGGCGGGGTGATGGGCCGCTGGCCGCAGATCGTCGGCGAGGACCTGGCCAAGCACTGCGTGCCCGAGCGGTACGACGAGGACGAGCGGGTCCTGATCGTGCGCTGTGACTCGACGGCCTGGGCGACGAATCTGCGGCTGCTCGCGCCGACCCTGGTGGCCCGGCTGAACGAGGACCTGGGCCACGGCACGGTCCGGATGATCAAGGTGCTGGGGCCGGGCGGTCCCGGCGGGCCCGGCCGGCGGTACGGGCCGCTGCGGGCGCCCGGCAGCAAGGGCCCGGGCGACACCTACGGGTGATCTGGCACCCCGTCAGGGATGGGTGATGTACCTCACATAAATGGGCGTCAGCGGAGGGTGTGATCCGCCGGCGCCCGTTTCGTCGTACCACCGCGCGGGGGCGCGTACCGCGATCTGACTCCCAAGTAGCAAAGGGTTGACGCCTCGAAGCGCTGAGTGCCGTCGTGAGCCTCTTGAGGCCCCCTTCCGCATATCGGGAGTCGGACAAGGCGGGTTCAGGGCGGCACATGCGGACTCAGGTACCGGCAAACCCCCATCAGTGTCAGTGGTACCGGTAGAATGGAAGGCAATCCCGCCCCGACCGTGGGGACCGCCGGGACTAGCTGAGCAACGCTGATCAAGGCTGACCAACGCACCATGCCGCAGCCGCTCCGGCAACCTGCCGACGAGCCCGGCTCGTGCCGTGCCAGAAAGGGCGCTTCGTGGCCGATTCCGGCAACCCCAACGAGAACAACCCGTCCACCGACACCGGCGTGAACGACGCGGTGAGCACCCCGGACGACGCGTCACCCGCGTCGTACGACGCCAGTGCCATCACCGTCCTCGAGGGTCTGGACGCGGTCCGCAAGCGACCCGGCATGTACATCGGCTCCACCGGTGAACGTGGCCTGCACCACCTGGTGCAGGAGGTCGTGGACAACTCCGTCGACGAGGCGCTGGCCGGCCACGCGGACACGATCGACGTGACGATCCTCGCCGACGGCGGCGTCCGGGTCGTCGACAACGGCCGCGGCATCCCGGTGGGCATCGTCCCGTCCGAGGGCAAGCCCGCCGTGGAGGTCGTACTGACCGTGCTGCACGCGGGCGGCAAGTTCGGCGGCGGCGGCTACGCGGTCTCCGGCGGTCTGCACGGCGTGGGCGTCTCCGTCGTCAACGCGCTGTCCACGAAGGTCACCGTGGAGGTGAGGACCGACGGCTACCGGTGGACGCAGGACTACAAGCTCGGTGTCCCCACGGCCCCTCTGGCCCGCCACGAGGAGACCGCCGAGACCGGTACGTCGGTCACCTTCTGGGCCGACGGCGACATCTTCGAAACCACGGAGTACTCCTTCGAGACGCTCTCGCGGCGCTTCCAGGAGATGGCCTTCCTCAACAAGGGCCTGAAGATCAACCTCACCGACGAGCGCGAGTCGGCGAAGGCCACCGCCGGTGCGGACGAGGCGGGCGAGGACGAGAAGTACGAGGTCAAGACCGTCTCGTACCACTACGAGGGCGGCATCGTCGACTTCGTGAAGTACCTCAACTCCCGCAAGGGAGAGCTGGTGCACCCCACCGTGATCGACCTGGAGGCCGAGGACAAGGACAGGAGCCTGTCCCTCGAGGTCGCGATGCAGTGGAACGGCGGCTACACCGAGGGTGTGTACTCCTTCGCCAACATCATCCACACGCACGAGGGCGGCACGCACGAGGAGGGCTTCCGCGCGGCGCTCACCTCGCTGATCAACAAGTACGCGCGCGACAAGAAGCTGCTGCGGGAGAAGGACGACAACCTCACGGGTGACGACATCCGCGAGGGTCTGACCGCGATCATCTCGGTGAAGCTGGCCGAGCCCCAGTTCGAGGGCCAGACGAAGACGAAGCTGGGCAACACCGAGGTGAAGACCTTCGTCCAGAAGGTCGTCTACGAGCACCTCACGGACTGGCTCGACCGCAATCCGAACGAGGCCGCGGACATCATCCGCAAGGGCATCCAGGCGGCCACCGCGCGCGTGGCGGCCCGCAAGGCCCGCGACCTGACGCGCCGCAAGGGCCTGCTGGAGTCGGCGTCGCTGCCGGGCAAGCTGTCCGACTGCCAGTCGAACGACCCGACCAAGTGCGAGATCTTCATCGTCGAGGGCGACTCCGCCGGCGGTTCGGCCAAGTCCGGCCGCAACCCGCAGTACCAGGCGATCCTCCCGATCCGCGGCAAGATCCTCAACGTCGAGAAGGCGCGCATCGACCGGATCCTGCAGAACCAGGAGATCCAGGCGATGATCTCCGCGTTCGGCACCGGTGTGCACGAGGACTTCGACATCGAGAAGCTCCGCTATCACAAGATCATTCTGATGGCGGACGCCGACGTCGACGGCCAGCACATCAACACCCTGCTGCTGACCTTCCTGTTCCGCTTCATGCGGCCGCTGGTCGAGTCCGGGCACGTGTACCTCTCCCGTCCCCCGCTGTACAAGATCAAGTGGGGCCGGGACGACTTCGAGTACGCCTACTCCGACCGCGAGCGCGACGCGCTGATCGCGATGGGCCGAGGCGCCGGCAAGCGCATCCGCGAGGACTCCGTGCAGCGCTTCAAGGGCCTCGGCGAGATGAACGCCGAGGAGCTGCGCATCACGACCATGGACCAGGAGCACCGCGTCCTGGGCCAGGTCACGCTCGACGACGCCGCGCAGGCCGACGACCTGTTCTCGGTGCTGATGGGCGAGGACGTCGAGGCCCGGCGCGCGTTCATCCAGCGCAACGCCAAGGACGTCCGCTTCCTCGACATCTGAGTCGGTCTCAGCTGACCGCACCTGGAAGGACCTTCACCAGCAATGACCGACGAGAACACCCCTGTGACGGCGCCCGAGGATGACGCCCTGGCGATGCGTGTCGAGCCCGTCGGGCTCGAGACGGAGATGCAGCGCTCCTACCTCGACTACGCGATGTCCGTCATCGTCTCGCGCGCGCTGCCCGACGTCCGCGACGGCCTCAAGCCCGTCCACCGGCGCGTGCTGTACGCCATGTACGACGGCGGCTACCGCCCCGAGCGCGGCTTCTACAAGTGCGCCCGCGTCGTCGGCGACGTCATGGGCAACTACCACCCGCACGGCGACAGCTCCATCTACGACGCCCTGGTGCGCCTCGCGCAGCCCTGGTCGATGCGGATGCCGCTGGTCGACTCCAACGGCAACTTCGGCTCCCCGGGCAACGACCCGGCCGCGGCCATGCGGTACACCGAGTGCAAGATGGCGCCGCTGTCGATGGAGATGGTCCGCGACATCGACGAGGAGACCGTCGACTTCACGGACAACTACGACGGCCGCTCCCAGGAGCCGACCGTCCTGCCCGCCCGCTTCCCGAACCTGCTGATCAACGGCTCGGCGGGCATCGCGGTCGGCATGGCGACCAACATCCCGCCGCACAACCTGCGCGAGGTCGCGGCCGGCGCCCAGTGGTACCTGGAGAACTACGAGGCCTCGCACGAGGAGCTGCTCGACGCGCTCATCGAGCGCATCAAGGGCCCCGACTTCCCCACCGGCGCCCTGGTGGTGGGCCGCAAGGGCATCGAGGAGGCGTACCGCACCGGGCGCGGCTCGATCACCATGCGCGCGGTCGTCGAGGTCGAGGAGATCCAGAACCGCCAGTGCCTGGTGGTCACGGAGCTGCCGTACCAGACCAACCCGGACAACCTCGCGCAGAAGATCGCCGACCTGGTGAAGGACGGCAAGATCGGCGGCATCGCCGACGTCCGCGACGAGACGTCCTCGCGCACCGGCCAGCGCCTGGTGATCGTCCTCAAGCGGGACGCGGTCGCCAAGGTCGTCCTCAACAACCTCTACAAGCACACCGACCTCCAGACCAACTTCGGCGCCAACATGCTGGCCCTGGTCGACGGCGTGCCCCGCACCCTGTCCCTGGACGCGTTCATCCGCCACTGGGTGAACCACCAGATCGAGGTCATCGTCCGGCGCACCAAGTTCCGGCTGCGCAAGGCCGAGGAGCGCGCGCACATCCTGCGCGGCCTGCTCAAGGCCCTGGACGCCATCGACGAGGTCATCGCGCTGATCCGGCGCAGCGACACGGTCGAGATCGCGCGCGGGGGCCTGATGGACCTCCTGGAGATCGACGAGATCCAGGCCAACGCCATCCTGGAGATGCAGCTGCGACGGCTGGCCGCCCTGGAGCGCCAGAAGATCGTCCAGGAGCACGACGAACTCCAGGCGAAGATCCGCGAGTACAACGAGATCCTGTCCTCCCCGGTCCGCCAGCGCGGCATCGTCAGCGAGGAGCTGGCCGCGATCGTCGAGAAGTTCGGCGACGACCGCAAGACCAAGCTGATCCCGTACGAGGGCGACATGTCCATCGAGGACCTGATCGCCGAGGAGGACATCGTCGTCACGGTCTCCCGGGGCGGCTACATCAAGCGCACCAAGACCGACGACTACCGGGCGCAGAAGCGCGGAGGCAAGGGCGTTCGGGGCACGAAGCTCAAAGAAGACGACATCGTCAACCACTTCTTCGTGTCCACCACGCACCACTGGCTGCTGTTCTTCACCAACAAGGGCCGGGTCTACCGCGCGAAGGCGTACGAGCTGCCGGACGCCGGCCGCGACGCGCGCGGGCAGCACGTGGCGAACCTGCTGGCCTTCCAGCCGGACGAGGCGATCGCGGAGATCCTCGCGATCCGCGACTACGACGCGGCACCGTACCTGGTCCTGGCCACCAAGGCCGGTCTGGTCAAGAAGACGTCTCTGAAGGATTACGACTCGCCGCGCTCCGGCGGTGTCATCGCCATCAACCTGCGCGAGCAGGAGGACGGTTCCGACGACGAACTGATCGGTGCCGAACTCGTCTCGGCCGACGACGATCTCCTGCTGATCAGTAAGAAGGCGCAGTCGATCAGGTTCACCGCCTCGGACGACACGCTGCGACCGATGGGCCGTGCGACCTCGGGCGTCAAGGGCATGAGTTTCCGCGAAGGGGACCAGCTGCTCTCGATGAATGTTGTTCGAGCCGGTACGTTCGTGTTCACTGCCACCGACGGCGGTTACGCGAAGCGCACCTCCGTCGACGAGTACCGCGTCCAGGGTCGTGGCGGCCTCGGCATCAAGGCTGCCAAGATCGTCGAGGACCGCGGATCGCTCGTGGGCGCGCTGGTGGTCGAGGAGCATGACGAGATCCTCGCCATCACACTCTCGGGTGGTGTGATTCGCACGCGAGTCAGCGGGGTCAGGGAGACGGGCCGTGACACCATGGGCGTCCAGCTGATCAATCTGGGCAAGCGCGATGCCGTCGTCGGCATCGCACGCAACGCCGAGGCGGGACGCGAGGCGGAGGAGGTCGACGGCGATGTGGTCGTCGACGAGACCGCCGAGGATGCCGCGACCACCGGCACGGACGAGGGTGAGGCGCCCTCGGCCGAGTAGCACGAGGAGAGAGTCATCGTGAGCGGAGCCACGGGCGCCGGATCGGCCGGTACCTCCAGGGGTACGGACACGGACGGCGGCGGCCGTGGCTCCGCCGCGCGTGTGACGGATGCGCACACGACTCAACTGCGCAAGATCGATGACGGCCCGTCCGGTTCGCACGCGGCGGGCCCGTCCACAACGCATGGATCCCAGGGGGGAACTGTGACGGACACCCGAGGCCAGCAGACGCAGCAAGCGGCCTCGCCGCTGCCGGGAGAACGGCAGCCCCAACAGGCCGGCGGGCCGTACCACCCGCCGCAGGCCTACCAGACCCAGGGCGGCGACACGGCCGCCGCCGTACGCCGGCCGCGCACCGGCGCACGCACCATGCCCCGCGTCCGCAAGGCACGGCTGCGCGTGTCGAAGGCCGACCCGTGGTCGGTGATGAAGGTCAGCTTCCTGCTCTCCATCGCGCTCGGGCTGTGCACGATCGTGGCGTCCGCGGTGCTGTGGATGGTCATGGACGCCATGGGCGTCTTCTCGTCGGTCGGCGGCACGATCTCGGAGGCGACCGGGTCGAACGAGTCCAACGGCTTCGACCTCCAGTCCTTCCTGTCGCTGCCCAACGTGCTGCTGTTCACGACCGTCATCGCGGTCATCGACGTCGTCCTCGCGACGGCGCTGGCCACCCTCGGCGCGTTCATCTACAACCTGTCCGCCGGCTTCGTCGGCGGCGTCGAGCTGACGCTCGCCGAGGACGAGTGACCGGGGCTCCCCGCCCCCGCGCCAACCGATTTTGGGACTGCCCCCCTCGTGCGCTAATCTTCAGGAGTCAGCGCGCGGGACATACACCGCAGAGCGCGGCGGGGCTATAGCTCAGTTGGTTAGAGCGCATCCCTGATAAGGATGAGGCCACAGGTTCAAATCCTGTTAGCCCCACCAGTATGGAGAACCCCAGTCGGATCCGACTGGGGTTCTCCGGTTTTTCCGGCTTTCCGGTTCCTCTGGGTCGTGAACGCGTACGGGGCCGTACCCGGTGGGTGGGTACGGCCCCGTACGTCAGCGGTCGAGGATGCGGTCGAACTGGGTGGTGGTGTGCCGCAGATGGGCCACCAGCTCGTCGCCCACCCGGGGCTCCGCCGCCTCCGCCGGCACGAACAGGATCGAGACCTGCATGTGCGGCGGCTCCGCGAACCAGCGCTGCTTGCCGTCCCAGACGAACGGTGACAGGTTCCGGTTGACCGTGGCGAGGCCGGCCCGGGCGACGCCCTTGGCGCGCGGCATGACGCCGTGCAGCGCCTTCGGGGCCTCCAGACCCACCCCGTGCGACGTACCGCCCGCCACGACGACCAGGAAGCCGTCCGAGGCCGCCTTCTGCTGCCGGTAGCCGAAGCGGTCGCCCTTGGCGACGCGGGTGACGTCCAGGACCGCGCCGCGGTACGCGGTGGCGTCGTGGTCCCCCAGCCACAGCCGGGTGCCGATCCGGGCCCGGAAGCGGGTCTGCGGGAACTGCTGCTGGAGCCGGGCCAGCTCGTCGGCCTTGAGGTGGCTGACGAACATGGTGTGCAGCGGCAGCCGCGCCGCGCGCAGCCGGTCCATCCAGCCGATGACCTCCTCGACGGCGTCCGAGCCGTCGGTGCGGTCCAGCGGCAGGTGGATCGCGAAGCCCTCCAGCCGGACGTTCTCGATGGCGGAGTGCAGCTGCGGCAGATCCTGCTCACTGATGCCGTGCCGCTTCATCGAGGACATCACCTCGATGACCACGCGGGCGCCCACGAGGCCGTACACGCCGTCGATGGACGACACCGAGCGCACGACCCGGTCGGGCAGCGGAACGGGCTCCTCACCGCGCCGGTACGGCGTCAGGACCAGCAGGTCGCCGCCGAAGAAGTCCTTGATCCGGGCGGCCTCGTACGTGGTGCCGACGGCGAGCACGTCCGAGCCCAGCCGCGTGGCCTCCTCCGCCAGCCGCTCGTGCCCGAAGCCGTAGCCGTTGCCCTTGCAGACCGGGACCAGCCCGGGGAACTGCTCCTGCACGTGCTTGTGGTGCGCCCGCCAGCGCGCGGTGTCGACGTAGAGGGTGAGCGCCATGGCCGGACCTGGAACCTTTCTCGTGGCTGTCAGAAGTGCGGGATCGGGGTGACCGGGATCGGGTGATCCGCGTGGTCGGGGTGATCCTGGGGTCAGCGGCGCGACATGTAGATGTCGAGCGCCTTGTGGAGCAGCTTGTTCAGCGGGAAGTCCCACTCACCGAGGTACTCGGCCGCCTGGCCGCCGGTGCCGACCTTGAACTGGATCAGGCCGAAGAGGTGGTCGCTCTCGTCCAGCGAGTCGGAGATGCCGCGCAGGTCGTAGACGGTGGCGCCGAGCGCGTAGGCGTCGCGCAGCATCGCCCACTGCATGGCGTTGGAGGGCCGGACCTCGCGGCCGATGTTGTCGGAGGCGCCGTAGGAGTACCAGACGTGCCCGCCGACCACCAGCATCGTCGCCGCCGACAGGTTCACCCCGTTGTGCCGGGCGAAGTACAGGCGCATCCGGTTCGGGTCCTCGTTGTTGAGGGCCGCCCACATGCGCTGGAAGTACGAGAGCGGACGCGGCCGGAAGTGGTCGCGCACCGCCGTGATCTCGTACAGGCGCTGCCACTCCTCGAGGTCGTGGTAGCCGCCCTGGACCACCTGGACGCCGGCCTTCTCGGCCTTCTTGATGTTGCGGCGCCACAGCTGGTTGAAGTTCTTGTGGACCTCTTCGAGGGACCGGTTGGCCAGCGGTACCTGGAAGACGTAGCGGGGCTGTACGTCACCGAAGCCGGCGCCGCCGTCCTCGCCCTGTTGCCAGCCCATACGGCGCAGTTTGTCGGCCACCTCGAAGGCGCGCGGCTCGATGTGGTCGGCCTCTATGTCGCGCAGGCGCTTGACGTCGGGGTCCTGGATGCCCTTCTTGATGGACGTGGCGTCCCAGCGCCGGATGATCACCGGCGGGCCCATCTTCACCGAGAAGGCGCCCTGCTGCTTGAGGTGCGCCAGCATGGGCTCCATCCATTCCTGGAGGTTCGGCGCGTACCAGTTGATGACCGGGCCCTCGGGGAGGTAGGCGAGGTACCGCTTGATCTTCGGCAGTTGCCGGTAGAGGACGAGTCCCACACCGACCAGGTAGCCGGTCCGGTCGTCGAACCAGCCCAGGTTCTCCGAGCGCCACTCCGCCTTCACGTCCGCCCATGCCGGGACCTGCATGTGACTGGCCGCCGGCAGACTCTGGATGAAGGCCAGATGCTGCTCGCGGCTGATGGTCCTCAGGGTCAGGCTCATTCGGGGCGCTCCTCGGGCTGGTGTGTCCCCATGGGTACAAGGGCTCCGGCTCTCGCGCGAAGCCTACTGCGCCCTGTGAGCGCCCTGTCCGGCTACGGCCTGGAAGGGCCTTGCCCGGTGGGCCGAGGGGGCCCGCCGGGCGGATGGGTGGGGTGTGGCGGGGGTGCGGGTGTGGCGGGGGTGCGGCGCGGTCTCAGCCGAAGAGACCGCCGTGGTAGATGCCGAAGAAGAGGCCGATCGCGGAGGCGCCGAGGCCCAGCACCAGGCCGAAGCGCTCGCGGGTCGTCTCGGAGACGTACTGGCCGTACCCGCCGGTCAGCACACCGATCAGTCCGGCCCACGCAGTCAGGATGTGCAGCCCCCGGAAGCTCGCGGTGGCGAGAGCCAGCACGCCGAATACCAGGGTCACGGCCAGCAGCGCGTCCGGGACGGGATGGGCCCTGCCGTCGGTGGCCAGCAAGCCGGTCCGGGGCCTGGCGGGTCGCGTGATCTGTGCCATGGGGAACCTCCTGCCGAGGCAGTGCGTCGTCGCCCTCACATCCACTGACTACCGATTGTGTCCCCTCGGGGCCGGATTTCAACCGCAAGCGGGGGGCCGGGTACTCTGTACCTTCTGCACTGGTGTCTGCCGCGGGTCTGCGCGGGTCACCGACCGGGCCGCCTCCTCGGCGGAGGCCCGATTGTCAGTGGGTCCTGCTTTACTCGTTGATACCGGTGCACACGCATCGCAACCCTCCTGCCACGGAACGACCGTGGCCGCTGAGTCCAAAGGAGGTGGGTTCCACATGCGTCACTACGAGGTGATGGTCATCCTCGACCCCGATCTCGAGGAGCGTTCTGTCTCCCCGCTGATCGAGAACTTCCTCTCTGTCGTCCGTGACGGCGGCGGAAAGGTCGAGAAGGTCGACACCTGGGGCCGTCGTCGTCTCTCGTACGAGATCAAGAAAAAGCCCGAGGGCATCTACTCGGTCATCGACCTGCAGGCCGAGCCTGCGGTCGTCAAGGAGCTCGACCGCCAGATGAACCTGAACGAGTCGGTCCTCCGGACCAAGGTCCTCCGTCCCGAGACCCACTGAGCCCTCCCGCTCAGCTGATCCCGGGATCCGAGTAGCAGCAACCCAGCAGCCAGAGCAGCAAACCCGCCGAGAGGTTCCCCCATGGCAGGCGAGACCGTCATCACGGTCATCGGCAATCTTGTCGACGACCCCGAGCTGCGCTTCACCCCGTCCGGTGCGGCCGTCGCGAAGTTCCGTGTCGCGTCGACTCCCCGCACCTTCGACCGCCAGACGAACGAGTGGAAGGACGGCGAGAGCCTCTTCCTGACCTGCTCGGTCTGGCGTCAGGCGGCGGAGAACGTCGCCGAGTCGCTCCAGCGAGGCATGCGCGTCATCGTGCAGGGCCGGCTGAAGCAGCGGTCCTACGAGGACCGTGAGGGCGTCAAGCGCACGGTCTACGAGCTGGACGTCGACGAGGTCGGCGCCAGCCTGCGCAGTGCCACGGCCAAGGTCACCAAGACCTCGGGCCAGGGTCGCGGAGGCCAGGGCGGTTACGGCGGCGGTGGCGGCGGCCAGCAGGGCGGCGGCTGGGGCGGCGGCCCCGGCGGTGGCCAGCAGGGCGGCGGCGCTCCGGCCGACGACCCCTGGGCGACCGGCGCTCCCGCCGGCGGCAGCCAGGGCGGCCAGGGTGGCGGCGGCTGGGGCGGCGGCTCCGGCGGCGGTGGCGGCTACTCGGACGAGCCCCCCTTCTAGAGACCGGGCTCACCCCACACTTCTTGATCACACAGGAGAAACATCATGGCTAAGCCGCCTGTGCGCAAGCCGAAGAAGAAGGTCTGCGCTTTCTGCAAGGACAAGGTCACGTACGTGGACTACAAGGACACGAACATGCTGCGGAAGTTCATTTCCGACCGCGGCAAGATCCGTGCCCGCCGCGTGACCGGCAACTGCACCCAGCACCAGCGCGACGTCGCCACGGCCGTGAAGAACAGCCGTGAGATGGCGCTGCTGCCCTACACGTCCACCGCGCGATAAGGGAAGGGTGACCGACTCATGAAGATCATCCTCACCCACGAGGTCTCCGGCCTCGGTGCCGCGGGCGACGTCGTCGACGTCAAGGACGGTTACGCTCGCAACTACCTGATCCCGCGGAAGTTCGCCATCCGCTGGACCAAGGGCGGCGAGAAGGACGTCGAGCAGATCCGTCGTGCTCGCAAGATCCACGAGATCCAGACCATCGAGCAGGCCAACCAGGTCAAGGCCCAGCTCGAGGGTGTCAAGGTTCGTCTGGCTGTCCGCTCCGGCGACGCCGGTCGTCTCTTCGGCTCCGTCACCCCGGCCGACGTCGCTTCGGCGATCAAGGCCGCCGGTGGCCCCGAGGTCGACAAGCGCCGTATCGAGCTGGGCTCGCCGATCAAGACCCTGGGCGCCCACGAGACGTCGGTGCGTCTGCACCCCGAGGTTGACGCCAAGGTCAGCATCGAGGTCGTCGCGGCCTGAGCCTTGCTCTCGCTGAAGCGATGAGAAGGGGCCGCATCTCCCAGTCGGGGGGTGCGGCCCCTTTTTTCATGGCCCCTCTGTGTCCGATGCGCTGTGTTTCACGTGAAACGGTCAGGTGCACCACGTTTCACGTGAAACGGTCAGCGCGTCGCCCCGGTGACGACCCAGCGGCCCGAGCGCGTACGCAGCCACAGCGTCGCCAGGCGCATCGCCATCATCAGCGTCATCGCCGCCCACAGGGTGGTGAGCCCACCGCCGAGCGTCGGGATCAGCAGCGCCACGGGACTGAAGACCGCCAGGGTCAGCAGCATCGCCCAGGCGAGATACGGGCCGTCGCCCGCACCCATGAGGACGCCGTCCAGGACGTAGACCACGCCGCACACCGGCTGCGCCAGGGCCACGATCACGAGAGCGGGCAGCGCGGCGTCCTTGACCGCGGTGTCACCGGTGAACAGGGGCAGGAACGCCGGACGGGACACCACGACGAGCACGCCGAGGACGACCCCGACCGCGAGGCCCCACTCCACCATCCTGCGGCATGCGTCGCGGGCGCCCTGGGCGTCTCCGGCCCCCAGGTAGCGCCCGATGATGGCCTGCCCGGCGATGGCGATGGCGTCGAGGGCGAAGGCGAGCAGGCTCCACAGGGACAGGACGATCTGGTGGGCGGCGATGTCGGCGTCACCGAGCCGGGCCGCGACGCCCGTGGCGATCATGAGGATGGTCCGCAGCGAGAGGGTGCGCACGAGCAGGGGCACCCCGGCCTGAGCGGACGCCCTGATGCCGGCGGCGTCCGGGCGGAGCGAGGCGCCGTGTCGCCGGGCGCCGCGGACCACGACCCACAGGTAGACCGCGGCCATCCCGCACTGGGCGATGACGGTGCCCCAGGCGGAACCCGCGATGCCGAGTCCGGCGCCGTAGACGAGCGCGACATTGAGAACGGCGTTGGCGAGGAAGCCGCCGACGGCGACGTAGAGCGGGGTCCTGGTGTTCTGGAGTCCCCTCAATACGCCGGTCGAGGCCAGCACGACGAGCATGGCGGGGATGCCGAGAGCGGAGATCCGCAGGTAGGTGACGGCGTACGGGGCCGCGGTGTCGGAGGCGCCGAAGAGTTCCACGAGGGAGGGGGCCGTGGGCAGGGTGACGGCGATGACGGCGGCGCCGAGGAGAAGGGCCAGCCAGATGCCGTCCATGCCCTGGCGGATGGCGGCCTGCAGATCGCCCGCGCCGACGCGCCGGGACACGGCCGCCGTGGTGGCGTAGGCGAGGAAGACGAAGACGCTGACAGCGGTGCTGAGCAGTGCCGAGGCGATGCCGAGACCGGCGAGCTGCGCGGTGCCGAGATGGCCGACGATGGCACTGTCGGCCAGGACGAAGAGGGGCTCGGCGACGAGCGCGCCGAAGGCCGGGACGGCCAGCGCGACGATCTCTCGGTCGTGGCGTCGCCGGGTGGTCCGGGGGCGCTCGGGGGCCTGTGTCATGAGCACTAATCTAATCGTCCACAGGTAATAGATGCAAAGGTTTCTCAGTCCTTACTACTCGTCTCACCCTGTGCACTTCTGGGCACGGTTCGAAGTGATCTTGGCCGGACCGGAGAAGTTTTTCTTCTGCACAGGCGGTGGATGGCAAAGGTGCAGGTCAAGGTCGTCTTGTGGGGGCGGGCGAGGGCTTGTTCACAGGGCTGTCCACCGGGTCGTGCACAGGTTTCGGCGAGTTCTCCACAGCATCTGAGCCGTCGTCCACATGGCCTGTGGATAACCAGATTGGCTGACGGTGCCCGCACGCCTACGGTGGTCCGGCGCCCGCTCCGTCCGTCGGCCCTGTGAACCGTCACAAAACCGACGCGCCAGAACCGGAGTTGGGCGTCTGATTTGTCAGTGCCGTGCCGTAGAAATGAGGGGCACGGCGAGGTCCGCTCGGCGGACGGGAGGAGGTGGCTCGGTGAGCATTTCCGAGCCCTTGGACGACCCGTGGGCCGACAGCGGCCCCAGCGATCGTCTGCCCGCTTCCCGCCGCCGCGGCGACGGGGGCCGGGGCCGTGACGACCAGCACGACCGGGGCCCGGAGAACGGCGCGTGGGACGGCGGGGGATCCTCCTTCGAGCGGGTGCCCCCGCAGGACCTGGACGCCGAGCAGTCCGTCCTCGGCGGCATGCTCCTGTCCAAGGACGCCATCGCCGACGTAGTCGAGATCCTCAAGGGCCACGACTTCTACAAGCCGGCCCACGAGACGGTCTACCAGGCCATCCTCGACATCTACGCCAAGGGCGAGCCGGCCGACCCCATCACGATCGCCGCCGAACTCACCAAGCGCGGCGAGATCAACAAGGTCGGCGGCGCCTCGTACCTGCACACCCTCGTCCAGACCGTGCCGACGGCCGCGAACGCCGCGTACTACGCGGAGATCGTGCACGAGCGCGCGGTCCTGCGCCGCCTGGTGGAGGCCGGCACCCGGATCACGCAGATGGGATACGCGGCCGACGACGACGTGGACGAGATCGTCAACCGCGCGCAGGCCGAGATCTACGCCGTCACCGAGCAGCGCACCAGCGAGGACTACCTGCCGCTCGGCGACATCATGGAGGGCGCCCTCGACGAGATCGAGGCGATCGGCTCGCGCAGCGGCGAGATGACCGGCGTGCCCACCGGGTTCACGGACTTCGACTCCCTGACCAACGGCCTGCACCCCGGCCAGATGATCGTCATCGCCGCGCGTCCCGCGATGGGAAAGTCGACGCTCGCGCTGGACTTCGCACGGGCCGCTTCGATCAAGAACAACCTTCCGAGCGTCATCTTCTCGCTCGAAATGGGCCGCAACGAGATCGCTATGCGTCTGCTGTCCGCCGAGGCCCGCGTCGCGCTGCACCACATGCGGTCCGGCACGATGACGGACGACGACTGGACCCGCCTGGCCCGCCGGATGCCCGACGTGTCGGCCGCCCCGCTCTACATCGACGACTCCCCGAACCTGTCGATGATGGAGATCCGTGCCAAGTGCCGTCGGCTCAAGCAGCGCAACGACCTCAAGCTCGTCGTCATCGACTACCTCCAGCTGATGCAGTCCGGCGGCTCCAAACGCGCCGAGAGCCGTCAGCAGGAGGTCTCGGACATGTCCCGGAACCTCAAGCTCCTGGCGAAGGAGCTGGAGATCCCGGTCATCGCCCTCTCCCAGCTGAACCGTGGCCCCGAACAGCGCACCGACAAGAAGCCGATGGTCTCCGACCTGCGTGAGTCCGGTTCCATCGAGCAGGACGCCGACATGGTCATCCTGCTGCACCGCGAGGACGCCTACGAGAAGGAGTCCCCCCGTGCGGGCGAGGCGGACCTGATCGTCGCCAAGCACCGAAACGGCCCGACGGCGACCATCACGGTCGCCTTCCAGGGCCACTACTCGCGTTTCGTGGACATGGCGCAGACCTGACCGGACGGCGTGTAGGGGCGCAGATTTCGCTGCACAGTCTCACGCTCCGCTTCATATCGGCTGCACTCGCTCCCTCGCTGCGGCCCAGCGAACAACTGCGTTGCCGCACGACATCCCCGATGCCCAGACGCCCGGTGAAGACAGACCGGGACACAGCGCGGCTAGCGCGGAAGATCCCCAGGACCAGCCTTGATGACGCCGCCAGGCACCTCGGCGCGGTCACCGACGGCACCGACATGTCCCGCATCATGCAGCGACTCGAAGACCAGCAGTACTGGCCTGGCATCGTCGCCGCCCTCATCCGGCTTGCCGACCACCTCGATGCCGCCGATGTCCCCATCGACTACCAGCGGCGCCGCCGCCTGGACTACTCCGGCCTGCTACCGCACGACCACTGCCAGGACATCTGCCGACGCACCGGCACAGTCCCCGGCGGCAGCCGCCGTGAACTCCTGGTTCGCAGCCTGCTCTTCCAGTGCATCAGTGGGTTGCCCGCCAACACTGTCCCAGGCCGCCACGATCTCGACGACGCCTACTTCCGGGCCGAGACCGTCCGTTTCGAAGCTGTGCAAACCCCTGAACCAGCCCACGAGTTGGCCGAAGAAGCTAGGGCATTCCTCGCCGGACAGAGCGTGCGCGACGAGCCTGTGACCTGGCATCCGCCCACATCCCTGCTGAACGGCCTCGACCTGCCAGGCTCCGACCCGGCCTGCATCGACATCCCGCCTCTGCACCGACTTGTCCGGCAGCGCAGGAATCCCGTCCGCCACGCTGCCCAGGTCCTCGGCACCAGCATCGAGCCGTCCCACTCGCCCTGGACGCACAGCCCGCCCCCGCGCTTCCACCGACGAAGACCGCAGCCAGAGCCACAGGACACATTCGCTTCACAGCCCGAAAGGAAGTGCCGAAAGAGACGTTCACCCGCCTCTACCCCGACGAACACCGCTCTCTGCAGCAGGTCGCCGCCCTTACCGGCTTCTCCCGCAGAGTACTGACCGACCTCGCCAAGGAGTACGGCATCCCGCTCGGCGACGGCCCGCGGGACTACAAGCCCCGCGGAACCATCGACCGCGACTGGCTCATCGAAACAGTACGTTCACCGCCGCCGGACCCTGCCCGATCTCGCCCATGAGAAGGGCATGAGCACCGCGAACATGGCGAGTGGGCCCACACCCACAAGATCCCCCTCCGAGACCGCGGCGGAGCCTCCCACGACGCTGCCCTCCGGGCGGCAGACCGGGCCGGCATGGATACCGGCCTTCCTGAGTGATGCTGTTGAGTGCGCCCCCGATTGCTTTCCTAGGATCCCTAGGCTAAAACTAGGACCTCAAGGATCTTGGGAGGGCACATGGTGCGGGCCGGGCTGACAGCGGAGCGGGTGACGGTCGCGGGCGCAGAGCTGGCGGACGACATCGGGCTCGACCAGGTGACCATGTCGCAGGTGGCGCGGCGACTGGGCGTGAAGGACGCGAGCCTCTACACGCACGTCCGCAGCCTGGAGGATCTGCGCGGGCGGATCGCCCTGCTGGCGGCGGACGAGAAGACCATCCGGATCGCGGACGCGACCGCCGGGCGAGCAGGCAAGGACGCGCTCATCGCCTTCGCGAATGCCTGGCGGGAGTATGCCCACCAGCATCCGGGCCGCTACATGGCAACGCAGACCCCGATCCAGATCGCCCCCGAGCTGGCCGCAAAGGCGCCCGGACCACGGCGGGCGGTCGAGCTGACCTATGGCATGCTGCGCGGCTACGGACTGGCCGAGCCGGACCTGACCGACGCGGTCCGGTTGCTGCGCAGCACGTTCCACGGGTTCGTCGCCCTGGAAGCAGCGGGCGGCTTCGCGCAGAAGCGTTCGCCGCAGCAGTCCTGGACCCGCGCACTCGACGCCCTGCACACCCTCCTGGAGCACTGGCCCCCGTCCCGAGAGGGAGACTCCTCATGACCGACCCGACCATCGGCAGCCTGCGTGTGAACGGCGCGACCCTGCACTACGAAGTGCGAGGCCAAGGGCCGCTCCTGCTGCTCATCCCCGGAGGGACGGGCGGCGCGGCATCCTTCGACGGCATCGCCGACGACCTGGCCGCCGAATACACAGTTGCGACCTACGACCCGCGTGGCATGTCCCGCAGCAAACTGGACGACCCCGGCGCCGAGCAGCAAGTGGCCGAGCACGCCGATGACGCGTTCCGGATGCTTGAACTGCTGTCGCCTGGTGAGGGCGCCCGAGTATTCGGCGCCAGTTCGGGCGCGATCGCCGCCCTGCACCTGCTCACCGCCCACCCCGAACGCATCGCACGCGTTGTGGCGCACGAGCCGCCAGTAGTAGAGGTCCTGCCGAACGCGGCTGTACACCGCGCCCTCATCGCACACGTGAAGGACACGTTCCGCACCCAAGGGCTCATGCCGGCCATGGCCGTGTTCGCTGCGGGCCTGAAGAAGGACGGCGACACCACCGAGCCGAAGGCCGAGCTGAAACTTCCGCCCCAAGCAGCGGCACGGGCCGAGCAGACGATGGCCAACCTGCCGTACTTCGTCGGGCGGATCGTGCCCAGCTTCATGTCCTACGCGCCGGACATCCGTCGGCTGGAGGGGCTGTCGGACCGGCTCGTGATCGCCGGTGGCCAGGACTCACACGGTGAGCTGCCCTACCGCTCGGCGGCTTTCCTGGCCGAGCGTCTCGGCACGGAGCTCCAGCACTTCCCCGGCGGGCACATCGGACTGACCACGCACCCCGCAGAGTTCGGCGAGCTCCTACGGAAGGCCCTCCGAGCCTCGATCTGAATCGCGCATGACCTGGTCGAATCCGTCGGAGGCGGTCGAAGGAAGTGACACGATCCTGAGACTCGACGCATCCGTCACTGTCTGAGACAAGAGGGAGAACAGCAGGTCACAGCATCACCATATGACAGGGGACCGGAGAACCCGCAACGGCGGTACCGTGCGCCGATGACCTGGCGGCGACCGACGTATCGGAGGGTGGACGGGGGCGTCCGATCGGCTCGTCGCACCCCGGCGCGCGGAAATCGGCTCGACCCGGGGTGGCCGTGCCGGTGGACTGGGGGCATGACGACATCTCAGGAAGAGCTGCTGCCCGGCACCCGGCGGGCGCTGCTGCATCGGATCGCCGTGGCCCAGGCCGAAGGACGGACGCCGTCGCTCGTCGCGGCGGTGGTCCGGGGCGGACAGGCCGTGTGGCACGGTGCGCGGACCTCGGTCGAGGGGCACGGCCCGGACGAGAACGTGCAGTACAGGATCGGGTCGGTCACCAAGACGTTCACCGCCGTCCTGGTCCTGAGACTGCGCGACCAGGGGCTGCTCGACCTCGGGGACCCGCTGGAGAAGCATCTGCCGGGCACCGGGGCGGGGGAGGCCACGATCGCCGAACTGCTCGCGCACGCGGGCGGGCTCGCCGCCGAGGCGCCGGCGCCCTGGTGGGAGCGGACGCCGGGCTCGCTGCGGCCGGAGCTGGCCAATGTACTGGGCGAGCAGCCGCTGCTGCATCCGGTGGGTCGTCGGCACCACTACTCCAACCCGGGCTACACCCTGCTCGGCGCGCTGGTCGAAAAGGTGCGCGGCGCCAAGTGGGAGGACGTGCTGCGGTGGGAGGTGCTGGAGCCGCTGGGGCTGGAGCGGACGTCCACGCAGCCGAGCGCCCCGCACGCCGGGGGCTGGGCGGTGCATCCGTGGGCCGACGCGATGCTCCCCGAACCCGTCGAGGACCTCGGGCGAATGGCCCCCGCCGGACAGCTCTGGTCCACCACCGGGGACCTGGCGCGGTTCGCCGTCTTCCTGGCCGAGGGGGACGACCGGGTCCTCGGTGCCGAGGGCATACGGGAGATGCGGGCGCCCGCCGCGCCGGTCGAGGCGGCGGACGTCGCGGACGGGGCGGCGTACGGGCTGGGGCTGCAGCTCCAGTACCGGGACGGGCGGCTCCTCGTGGGGCACTCCGGCTCCCTGCCGGGCTTCCTCGCCAACCTCACCATCAGTGTCGAGGACGACGTGGCCGCCGTGGTGCTGACCAACTGCACCTCCGGACCGCTGCTCGGCGGGGTGGGCGCCGACCTCGTACGCATCGTCGCCGAGGCAGAGCCCCGGATCCCCGAGCCGTGGCGGCCCCAGCGGGACGTCGATCCGTCGGTACTGGAGCTGGCCGGGCAGTGGTACTGGGGCACGCAGTCCTTCGCTCTGCGGCTGCTCCACGAGGGCGGAGTTTCCCTGGAGCCGCTGTCGGGCAAGGGGCGCCGCTCCCGCTTCCGGGCGAACGGCGACGGCAGCTGGACCGGGCTGGAGGGCTACTACGCCGGGGAGCTGCTGCGCGCGGTACGGCGGCCGGACGGCACCGTCAGCCACCTCGACCTGGGGTCGTTCGTCTTCACGCGTCAGCCGTACGACGAAGGGGCGCCCGTGCCGGGTGGAGTGGACCCGGAGGGGTGGCGAGGGATCAGCTAGACGTCGGCGATGAGGCAGGGTCCTTGTTTCACGTGAAACAGGGACCACGCCCCCTGTGCTCGCTCAGAGTTCGAGCTTGAAGCCGGTGTGCGAGGCCACGAAGCCGAGGCGCTCGTAGAAGCGGTGGGCGTCGGTGCGGCTCTTGTCGGAGGTGAGCTGCACCAGGTGGCACCCCTGGCGGCGGGACTCGTCGACCGCCCACTCGATGAGCTGGGTGCCGAGACCGCCGCCGCGCTCGTCGGCGTGGATGCGGACCCCCTCGATGATCGACCGGGTGGCGCCGCGCCGGGACAGACCGGGGATGACCGTCAGCTGGAGGGTGCCGATGACCCGGCCGTCGCGGACGGCGACGACCAGCTGCTGGTTCGGGTCGGTGGCGAGCCGTTCGAACGCGGCCAGGTAGGGGGCCAGGTCGTCCGGAGACTCGCGCTGCGCGCCCAGGGGGTCGTCGGCGAGCATCGCGACGACCGCGGGGATGTCGTCGGTGGTGGTGGGGCGTATTTCAAGATCTCCCATGCCCGCAGCCTAAGCAGTGGCGACGGACTCCGGCATCATCCGCAGGTGCGTCGTGCCACCACGACACCGTGCCAGTACGCTCCCGCGACACCTCGCCGCGGCATCGGAGGGTCAGGCGGGCACCGGCGCCTTGAGGGTCTCCACCGCCCGGACCAGCGGGGCCAGGTCGGGGTTGGCGGCCGCCGCGTCGAGGGCCTCGCGGAGGGCGGAGTCGTTGGTGGGGCGCGCCGCCTCCAGCAGCTCCAGACCGGCCGCGGTGACGTTCGTGTAGATGCCGCGCCGGTCCGTGGGGCACAGATAGCGCTCCAGCAGGCCACGGTCCTCGAGCCGGGTGACCAGGCGGGTGGTCGCGCTCTGGCTGAGGACGACCGCGTCGGCGACCTGCTTCATCTGGAGGTGCCCGCCGTCACCGTCATGCTGCCGGCTGAGCACGTCGAGCAGGGAGTACTCGCGCACGCTCAGGTCGTGTCCCGCCTGCAGGACGCGCTCGATGTGCGCCTCGATCCTCCCGTGCAGCAGGGAGAGGGCGCACCAGCCCTGGGAGAGCGCGGTGAGCGCGGGAACGTCCAGGTGCTGCTGGCGATGGCCGTGACCGTTCTCGGCTTCGGCGGGGTCTTCGCGGCCATCACCTACATCGCGCCGATGATGGCCCACGTCGCGGGCTTCGCCGACGGCTCGGTCACCTGGCTCCTGGTCCTGTTCGGCCTCGGCATGGTCGGCGGCAACCTTGTCGGCGGCAGGTTCGCCGATCGCGCCCTGATGCGCATGCTGTACGTCTCCCTGGGCGCCCTGTCCGTCGTCCTCGCCCTGTTCACCGTCACCGCGCACAGCAAGATCGCGTCGGCCGTGACCGTCGTCCTGATCGGCGCCCTGGGCTTCGCCACCGTCCCGCCGCTGCAGAAGCGCGTCCTGGACCACGCCCACGGCGCGCCGACGCTGGCCTCGGCCGTGAACATCGGCGCCTTCAACCTCGGCAACGCGCTCTCCGCCTGGCTCGGCGGCGTCGTCATCGCCGCGGGCCTCGGCTACACCGCTCCGAACTGGGTCGGCGCCGCGCTCGCCGCCTCCGCCCTGGTCTTGGCCCTCGTCTCGGCCGCCCTCGAACGGCGCGAGAGCGCCCCCGGCACGGTCGTCGCCGGGTCCGCTCCCGCCGAGCGGAACACCATCGCCGTCCACCACTGACCGGCCGCCTCGACCGACCGAGGCACCGGACCGATCAGCACCCGTCGAACACCGCACGGCTCAGCACCCGTCGAGGAGAAACACCCATGAGCACCACCGCCGTCGCCCCGCTGACCATCGAGGACGCCGACGCGCTCGTCACTGCCGCCCGCCGTGCCGCGGAGGACGCCGGGGTCACCGTCAGCGTCACCGTCCTCGACGCCGGCGGCCACCTGCTCGCCTTCCGGCGCGACGACCGGGCCGTGCTGATCTCCGGGGAGACCAGCACACGCAAGGCCTACACGGCGCTCCAGCTGAACGCCCCCACGGCGGACCTCGTCGACGCCGTGCAGCCCGGGGGCCTCTTCCACACCCTGCCCACGGCGCTCGACCGGCCGCTGCTGTTCCTCGCGGGCGGCGTGCCCGTGCACCGCGACGGCCGGCTGATCGGCGCCGTCGGTGTCGGCGGCGGCGCGCCCGAGCAGGACCACGGCTTCGCCTCGGCGGCCGTACGGCAGCTCGTCTGACCGGGGCGCAGGGGAGCCGGGGAGCCGGGGCGCGGGGCGTCCCGGGTCAGCCCGCCGCCACCGTCAGCGGCGCGAACCGCCGGGTCCAGTCGCCGGGCAGCGCCGTGATCCCGTACGTCATCACCGCGTTGGGCGCCACGGAGGCGAGGCCGTGGGCCTGCACCCAGGCCAGCAGCTCCTCGTGCCGTACGTCGATATCGGTGCGCAGCGGGCGGTCGGTGCGGGCGGCGAGCGAGGCGATCAGCGCCTTGGCCGTCTCGGTGTCGCGGGCGATCAGCGGGCCGACGACGTGGGTGTCCATGTTCGGCCAGGCCGCGGCGTAACCGATGAGCCGGCCGTCCTCCTCGGCGACCCGCAGGTGGTCGGCGAAGGCGGGCAGGCGCGTGATGATGTGCGTGCGGTCGGCGCCGAACACCTCGTCGTCGAGCCGGAGGATCGTCGGGATGTCCTCGGCGGTGGCCGCGCGCGTGGCCACCGGGAACGCGGTCCCGTCCGGCACGAAACGCCCGCGCACCATCTCCACGCCGCCCGTGGTCTTGAAGCCCAGCTCCTCGTAGAGAGGCCGGCCGTACGGGGTCGCGTGCAGGGTGAGCGGGGTGGTGCCCTGCGCCCCCACGACATGGCGCATCAGCCGCCGTCCGACGCCCTGCCGGGCGTGGCGCTCGGCGACCAGCACCATGCCGATGGCTGCGAGCTCCGGGCGGTCGGGGGTGCCGTACTGCGTGACGGTGCAGGCGGCGACGAGACCGCCGTCGGGGTCGTCGATGCCGTAGCCCTGGCCGGCGGTGAGGAGGAAGGTCCACTTGTGCTCCTCACGTGGCCACCCCCGGTCCTCGGACAGGTCGGCGCAGGCGGTGAGATCGCGGAGCGTCAGACGGCGGATCGGAAGAGAGGCGAGGGAAGGAGTCGGCACGCAGGTCAGGCTGTCCGAAAGGGGTGGCCCGCGTCCACCGCATTGCGGAATGACGCGCGAGCTTTTGGCCACATCGCGACGGTGCGGGCGAGGGCCGGGTCAGCCGAGGTCGGGCGCGTGCAGAGCGCGTACTCCTTCGATGTTGCCGTCCAGATAGTGGCGCAGCGACAGCGGGACGAGATGGACGGAGGCGATCCCGACCCGGGTGAAGGGCACCCGGACGATCTCGTACTCGCCGGCGGGCTCCTCGATCTCGGGGCCGTGCCGCAGTGCCGGGTCCATGGAGTCCAGCCGGCAGACGAAGAAGTGCTGCACCTTCACGCCGGTCGCGCCGCCGTCCTCGCCGATGTGCTCCACGGTGTCGACGAAGCAGGGGACCACGTCGCTGATCTTGGCGCCGAGTTCCTCGTACACCTCACGGTGCAGGGCGTCCACGACGGTGGTGTCGTCGGGCTCGACCCCGCCTCCGGGGGTGACCCAGTAGGGGTCGACGCCGGGCTTGGTGCGCTTGATCAGGATCAGATGGCCGTCGTCCAGGAGAACGGCTCGGGCGGTGCGCTTGACCACGGGTCGGTCGGTCATGGGAGAAATGTGGCCCGGCTGGTTCCACGTTAAACATCGCGGCACGCCCCCGGTTCGGTTCACCGCTCCACGGGCTCAGCTCCAGTCGGCGGCCGCGCGCAGTAGCCACTCGTGGGCCCGGGCGATGTGCGGCATCGCCAGTGTGCCGGTCCGCACCGCGAGGAAGTACGTCCGCAGCGGCGGCACCCCCGGCGCGTACAGGGCGACGACGTCACCGCGCTCCAGCGCCTGCGCGCACAGGTAGCGGGGCAGTACGGCGAGCCCGGCGCCCGCGACGGAGCAGGCGAGCACCGCGCGCAGGTCGGGGGCGACGACCGTGCCCGGTGCGGCCGGGCGGGCGTCGAAGACCGACGCCCAGTAGCGGGCGACGAAGGGCAGCGACTCGTGCACCTCGACCACGGGGACGTGCTCCAAGGCCGTCGCGTCGGTGCCGGTGCCCTGTGCCCACCGCGGGGCGGCGACCAGGATGTGCTCCTCGTCGCAGAGCGGGGTGGCCGTGAGCAGCGCGCCGCGCGGCCGCGCCGTACCGATGGCGAGATCGTGGTGTCCGGCGGCCAGCCCTTCGAGGGCCTCCTCGGCGGTCCCGAAGGAGGCGCGCAGGGCGAAGCCCTGGCCGTCCTCGCCGGTCAGTTCCGTGAGCGCGGGCAGCGCCCGCTCGGTGGTGAACTCGGGCGGCCCGGCGAGGTGCAGGGTGCGCAGCGCGAAATCGTCCTCCAGGTCGGTCTGGGCGATCTCCACCAGGGCGTCGAGATGCGGTGCGGCCTTGTGGGCGAGTTCGTCGCCGATGGTCGTCGGGGTGACGCCCCGGGCCTGGCGGAGGAACAGCGGGCGGCGAGCTGGCGCTCCAGCGTCCGGATCAGCGAGGTGACGGCGGGCTGCGACAGGCCGAGCAGGGCTGCCGCGCGCGTGAGGGAACCGGCCCGGTGCACCGTCACGAACGTCCGCAACAGTGCCAGATCCATGCAAACCCTCCACCTCTTCGGTTCTCCGCGCGCACAGAACCGAAGGGGCGGTGCGAGCCGCGAGGGGGGAGGCTCGGACCGTCCGCGTTTCCGGCCGGGCAGGCCGGTGGTGCGGGCCGGGCAGGTCGGCGGTGCGGGCCGGGCAGGTCGGCGGTGCCGGCGGCGGGGCGGCGTCAGTCCGCCGTTTCGTCCAGGGCGCGCAGCAGATCGGCCACGAGATCGTCGGGGTCCTCCGCGCCGACCGAGAGCCGGATGAAGCCCTCCGGTACCGCGTCGCCGCCCCAACGCCCGCGCCGCTCGGCCGTGGACCGCACCCCGCCGAAGCTGGTGGCGCCCTCCACGAGGTGCAGCGCCTCGAGAAAACGATCGGCACGCGCGCGCGTGGAGAGCGTGAAGGAGACGACGCATCCGTAGCGCTGCATCTGCTGCGAGGCGATCTTGTGCGAGGGGTCGTCGGGCAGCCCCGGGTACCGCAGCGCGCTGACCTCCGGGTGGGCCCGGAGCGCCTCGGCGACCTTCAGCGCGGTGGAGCCCTGCCGGTCGACACGCAGCTGGAGGGTGGCGAGCGAACGGTGCGCGAGCCAGGCCTCCATCGGGCCGGGAATCGCGCCGACGATCTTGCGCCAGCGTCGTACGGCGGCCATCGCCTCGGGGTCACGGCCGGCCACGTAGCCCAGCAGGATGTCGCCGTGGCCGGTGAGCTGCTTGGTGCCGCTGGCCACCGAGAAGTCGGCGCCGAGGTCCAGCGGACGCTGCCCGAGCGGCGTGGCGAGGGTGTTGTCCACGGCGACCTTGGCGCCGCGCGCGTGGGCCGCCTCGACGAGCCGCCGTACGTCGCACACGTCGAGCCCGGGGTTGGACGGCGTCTCGATCCACAGCAGCTTCGCCCCGTCCAGGACGTCGAGCTGGGCGTCCCCGCCGGTCGGCGCCGTGCGCACCTCGATGCCGTACGCCTCCAGCTGGGCGCGGACCAGCGGCAGCACCTGGTAGCCGTCGTCGGGGAGGACGGCGGTGTCGCCGGCGCGCAGCTGCGAGAAGATCACGGAGGAGATCGCGGCCATGCCCGAGGCGAACACGAGCGTCTCGACGTCCGTCCGTCCGGGCCCCTCCAGCTCGCCGATGGCGCGCTCCAGGTGGGTCCAGGTCGGGTTCTCGTCGCGGCCGTAGGTGTACGGGCCGGTCGGCTCGCCGGGCAGGTGGAAGTGGGCGGCGAACACGGGACCGGGCAGGGTCGGCTCGTGCTTGACGGGCTCGGGCAGCCCCGCCCGCACCGCGCGCGTGCCGTCACCGGGCCCGGAGGCGCCCTCCGGGCCCGTACCGGCCTTGCCGTTGCCAGCGGAATCGTTCATGCCGCCCGTCCTTCCACGTGCTCTCGTACCGCGGCGAGCAGTCCGGTGCTCGCCGCCTCCACCATCTCAAGACATTCCTCGAAGCCGTCCACGCCCCCGTAGTAGGGGTCCGGCACGTCCAGGTCGGCGCCGTCGGCGGCGGGGTCGTACGACCGCAGCAGCCGCACCTTGGCCGCGTCCCGCTCCGTGGGCGCCAGGCGTCGCAGTGCCCGCATATGACCGGCGTCCAGGGCGACGACCAGGTCGAGGCGGTCGAACCAGGAGCGCTGGAACTGCCGTGCCGTGTGGTCGAGGCCGTAGCCGTTGCGCGCGAGGACGTCAACGGTGCGCGGGTCGGCGCCCTCGCCGTCGTGCCAGCCGCCGGTGCCCGCGCTGTCGACCTCGACCACGTCGTCGAGCCCGCCGTCCGCCACGCGTGCGTGGAAGACGGCCTCGGCCATCGGGGAGCGGCAGATGCTGCCCGTGCACACGAAGCAGACGCGATAGGTCATCGTGATCAGTCCCCGTCGGGCAGGAAGGCGTTGAGGGCCCAGGAGACGATCGAGACGATCAGTGCGCCCAGGACCGCCGTCCAGAAGCCGTCCACGTGGAAGCTCAGGTCGAGCTTGTCGGCCACCCATGAGGTGAGCAGCAGCATCAGGGCGTTGACCACCAGCGTGAACAGGCCGAGCGTCAGAATGAAGAGAGGGAAGGTCAACACCTGTACGACCGGCTTCACCAGCATGTTCACCAGCCCGAACACCAGGGCCACCACGATCAGGGTGGCCGTCTTCTCGCCGGTGCTGCCCCCGGTCAGGGTGATCTTGTCGAGGAGCCACACGGCGACCGCCAGGGCGCCCGCGTTGGCGATCGTCTTGACTAGGAAATTCTTCATGTGTCTGATCGTGGCAGACGCGATCGAAACCGAACGGCGAAGCGGGAGCGGACAGAGACGATGAAGGTATTCCGGCTGGACGAACTGGAGGCGGAGCGCGCCGCCAACGACGGTGCCTACCTCCAGTTCCTGCGCGAGCGGAACATGTCGGTCGGCCTGTACGCCCTCGACGCCGGCACCTCCGACCCGCAGCAGCCGCACAAGCAGGACGAGGTGTACTTCGTGGTGAGCGGGCGGGCCGCGATCACCGTGGGCATGGAGACCACCCAGGTCGCCCGCGGCAGCGTGGTCTACGTGCCGGCCGGGGTCGCCCACAAGTTCCACCACATCAGCGAGGACCTGCGCGTCCTGGTGGTGTTCTCTCCGCCTGAGAGCTGAGCCCTGACCTCGGGGTTCCCTAGGGGATCGGTCAGGGAGAGACAAGGGATGCGAGCGCCCTGCCGGGGCCCGCGCGGCCCTAGCATCGAAGCATCAGATGCAGGACATCAGCTGACTGGATGGGGACAAGGGCGATGCGAGAGATCTTCACGGGACTGCCGTGGTGGGTGAAGTGGATCGCGGTGCCGGTCATCGCTCTGGTCGTGTTCGGCGGGCTGATCGCCAGCGTGGTCGGCTTCGTGATCGGACTGCTGTTCAAGCTGCTGGTCTTCGTCGCGCTCGTCGGCGGACTGATCTACGTCGTACGCAAGTTCATGTCGAGCTCGTCGTCGCGCAGCGACTGGTGAGAGCCAGGGGGCACCGGCGGCGGTAACAGGAATCGCTGGTTCCCTCGGGCGGGGGAAGTTTCCCGTACGGGCCGTCAGCGGGCGGTGACCGGCGGTTAGAGTCCGGAATTCGGCGCGGGGGCGACCTCGCGAACGGCGCACCCCCCACCCGTGTCCCCCGCACGGGCTGCCTCCTCGCGTTCCGGGAGTGACCCTTGGCCACGGCAGACCCCGCACTCGCACCACCGCACGCCCTGCCCATGCAGCCCTGCCCGACATCGCGGACACCTCCAGGACGGCCCTCCGACGAGCCGCCGTCCGCCACCCTGATCGGCTCCGTGCAGCGGGCGATGCGGCTCCTCGAATGCGTCGCCGGCCACCAGTACGGCGCTCCCGCCAAGCAACTGGCCCGCGAGACGCGGCTGGCGCTGCCCACGGCCTACCACCTGCTGCGCACCCTGGTGCACGAGGGTTATCTGCGGCGCGAGAAGGGGCTGTTCTTCCTCGGCGAGGCGGCCGAGCGGCTGAGCGGCAGCGGAGCCGCGCAGAAACGTCGCAGCACGGTGGTCGACGCGCTGGCGCGCTGGCGCGATGCGATCGGCGTCCCCGTGTACTACGCCATGTACCGCGACGGTGAGATCGAGGTCATGTGCGTCTCCGACACCCCGGGCACCCCGGCGGTCGAGGAGTGGGCCGACTTCCGTGAGACCGGGCACGCCCACGCCATCGGCCAGTGTCTGCTGGCCCAGCTGGACGAGGACGCCCGCCGCGACCACCTCGCCCGCCACCCCGTGCAGCCCGTCACGTCGTACACGGTGCGTGACGACCAGGCCTTGCTCCGGCGCCTGGATGCCCTGCGGCACACGGCGCCCGTGACCGAGCACCAGGAGTACGCCCTCGGCACGGTGTGCGCGGCGATCCCGGTCACCCTCGGCACCACGGCGGCCACGATGGCCCTCTCCCTGCCCCTCGCCCAGGCGGACCGGCTACTGCCCGCGGCGCGCCAACTCCGGGCCGAGGTGGGGCGCTTTCTGGGGTCACTCGCGCTCTCTATCAGTATTTGAAAACTCACTCCTTGTGATCTGGTGTGTACGTTGAGCAAGATGCCAGCAGTGTAAGAGGTTGTTTCCCGGACAGTCGACGGCGAATGACGGGGTAGGCGATGGGCGAGTCCGTGCAGGCAGAGGTCATGATGAGCTTTCTCGTGTCCGAGGAGCTCTCTTTCCGTATTCCGGTGGAGCTGCGCTACGAGACCTGTGATCCCTATGCCGTACGCCTGACCTTCCACCTCCCCGGGGACGCGCCGGTGACCTGGGCCTTCGGCCGGGAACTGCTGGTCGACGGAGTGGGACGGCCGTGCGGTGACGGTGATGTGCGCATCGCCCCCGTCGACCCGGAGCCGCTCGCCGAGGTGCTGATCCGCCTTCAGGTCGGCGCCGACCAGGCGCTGTTCCGTTCCTCGGCCGCACCGCTGGTGGCGTTCCTCGACCGGACCGACAAGCTGGTGCCGCTCGGCCAGGAGGGCGCGCTCGCCGACTTCGACACCCACCTCGACGAGGCCCTCGACCGCATCCTGGCGGAGGAGCAGAGCGCGGGCTGAACCGTTACGTCAGCCGCCGATGTCCTGGCGTAACGCTTCGCCGGGGCCCTCAGCGCTTACGGCGGCGGCCGTGCCCGGCGCGCACCGGCCCCGCACTCGCTCCCGGGGCCGCCCCGGCGGTCTGCGCGGGCCGCTCGCCCGGCCGGTCGGCCGAGACCACGAGGGCGGCGAGCGCGGTGGTGACCGGCACGGACGCCACCAGGCCGATCGAGCCGACCAGCGTACGCACGATCTCCTCCGCGACCAGCTCGCTGTTGGCGACCGTCCCCACCCCGCTCTGCGCGATCGAGAACAGCAGCAGCAGGGGGAGCGCGGCGCCGGCGTAGGCGAGGACGAGGGTGTTGACGACCGAGGCGATGTGATCGCGGCCGATGCGGATGCCCGCCCGGTACAGGCCGCGCCAGCCCATCGTCGGGTTGGCCTCGTGGAGCTCCCAGACCGCCGAGGTCTGCGTGACCGTCACGTCGTCGAGGACACCGAGCGAACCGATGATGACTCCGGCGAGCAGCAGACCGCTCATGTCGATCGACGGGTACAGGCCGTGGATGAGGCCGGTGTTGTCATCCGTGTTGCCCGTGAGCGCGGCCCAGCCGATGAACAGCGAGCCGAGCACGCCGATCAGCAGCAGCGAGATCAGGGTGCCGAGCACCGCCACGGATGTCCGGGCCGACAGCCCGTGGCACAGGTACAACGCGATCAGCATGATCGCGCTCGACCCGATCACCGCCACGACCAGCGGGTTCGAGCCCTGGAGGATCGCGGGGAGGATGAAGAAGTTCAACAGCAGGAAGCTGATGGCCAGCGAGACCAGGGCCATGAGGCCCCGCAGCCGTCCGACGACGACGACGGCGAGCGCGAAGATGCCGGCCAGCAGGGCCAGCGGAAGCCGGCGGTTGATGTCGGTCACCGAGTACTGCAGGTCCCTCGGCGCGGAGGGCTCGTAGGCGACCACGACCTCCTGGCCCTCGTGCAACTGCCGGGTCTGGTCCGGCTGCACGATCTCGTCGAACGTGCGGCCCTTGTCCTTGCCGGTGTCGACGCGGATCGTCGCCCGCTTGCACTCGCCGCGCGCCTGCTGCACCGCGGAGGAGCCCTCGGCGGTGGAGGTGTCGCCGGTCGGGGCGGGCCCGGAGGCGTTGACGGACTGGCAGCTCAAATCGACGACCTTGGTGACGGTAGCCTGCTGCGTCTGCCGGTCGAACCCGACACCGGTGCGCTCGTGCCCCGGCGTCCCGCCCGGCCACAGCAGCGCGAGCCCGATCACGACCGCCGCCGTGAAGGGGATCAGGATGGCGGCGATGACCTTGCGCAGGTGGCGGGAGACGGGGGCCGCCGGACCGTGGCTGTGGGAGTGCCCGTGGCCGGCGCCGGGTCCGCCGCCGTGGTCCCCGCCATGACCACCGCTGTGCGCGCCCTCGTGGTGGCCGTCATCGTGCCCGCCGGTGGGGCTGCCGCCGGGACCGCCGTCGCTGGGGCCATCGCCGTACGGACCGGCGCCGCCCGGCCCTCCGTGGCCACCGGCGCCGCCCGGCGCGCCCTGCCACCTGCCCGTACCCGGCCCGCCGCCCGCGTCGACGGGGGCGCGGCCGCCGGGGAGATGACCCCCGGGGAGATGGCCGCCGGAGGCGTGGCCCCCGGGGTCAGGGGCGCCGGAGCCGTGAGCGCCTGGGCCGTGGCGGCTGCCCTCTTCGGTGCCCGGCCCGCGGCGGCGTTCGTGCGGCGAGAAGAAGGGATGCGGTGTGGTCACCGACCGATCATCGCAAGAACGACGGGGGCCCTCTGTTCACCGCGCCCGAACGAGCGCTAGCGTGGGGGCACCTTTGTACACGCGGGAGCTCGGAGCACCGGGCTGAGAGGGCGCTGACGTCCGTCCCAGCGATGTTTCACGGGAAACATCACCGAAGCGGTGATGAATCCCACGAAGCGTCGGCAGACGGAAGCCGCTGCGTCGACCGCCGAACCTGTTACCGGGTAATGCCGGCGTAGGGAGTAGGTCTCATGACCATCAAGGACGCACGCACGCCTGCCTCCGCACCGAACGCGACGCAGAACTCCGCCCAGGAGGAAGCCGCGGGGACCACGGAGGCCGGAAAGTCCATCGGCTGGCACAAGGCGTACGTCGAGGGCTCGCGCCCCGATCTGCGGGTGCCGGTCCGTCAGGTGCACCTCACCAACGGGCAGTCGGTCACGTTGTACGACACCTCGGGCCCGTACACCGATCCGCTCGTCGACACCGATGTCCGCAGGGGCCTCGCGCCGCTGCGGGAGAACTGGATCATCGGCCGCGGCGACACCGAGGAGTATGCGGGCCGTCCCGTCCGCCCCGAGGACGACGGGCTCAAGCACACCTCGCCGCGCGGCGGACTGCGCAATCTGGACGCCGTCTTCCCGGGCCGGCCGCGCCAGCCGCGCCGGGGCCGGGACGGGGCCGCGGTGACGCAGCTCGCGTACGCGCGCCGGGGCGAGATCACCCCCGAGATGGAGTACGTGGCCGTCCGCGAGAACGTCTCTCCGGAGGTCGTCCGCGAGGAGATCGCTGCGGGCCGGGCCGTGCTGCCCGCCAACGTCAACCACCCCGAGATCGAGCCGATGATCATCGGCAAGCGATTCCTGGTGAAGGTCAACGCCAACATCGGCAACTCGGCGGTGACGTCCTCCATCGAGGAGGAGGTCGAGAAGATGACGTGGGCGACCCGCTGGGGCGCCGACACGGTCATGGACCTCTCCACCGGCCGCAACATCCACACCACCCGCGAGTGGGTGCTGCGCAACTCCCCCGTCCCCATCGGGACCGTGCCGCTCTACCAGGCCCTGGAGAAGGTCGACGGCCGAGCCGAGGAGCTGACCTGGGAGATCTACAAGGACACGGTCATCGAGCAGGCCGAGCAGGGTGTGGACTACATGACGGTCCACGCCGGGGTGCGCCTGGCGTACGTTCCGCTGACCGCGAACCGCAAGACCGGCATCGTCTCGCGCGGCGGCTCGATCATGGCGGCGTGGTGCCTGGCGCACCACAAGGAGTCGTTCCTGTACGAGCACTTCGAGGAGCTCTGCGAGATCCTCGCCGCCTACGACGTCACGTACTCGCTCGGCGACGGCCTGCGGCCGGGCTCCATCGCGGACGCCAACGACGAGGCGCAGTTCGCGGAGTTGCGCACGCTCGGGGAACTCAACCGGATCGCCAAGCGTTTCCACGTACAGACCATGATCGAGGGCCCGGGCCACGTCCCGATGCACAAGATCAAGGAGAACATCGACCTTCAGCAGGAGATCTGCGATGAAGCTCCGTTCTATACGCTCGGTCCGCTGACCACGGACGTCGCGCCGGCGTACGACCACATCACCTCCGGCATCGGTGCCGCGATGATCGCCTGGTGGGGTACGGCCATGCTCTGCTACGTCACGCCCAAGGAGCACCTGGGCCTGCCCAACCGTGACGACGTCAAGACCGGCGTCATCACCTACAAGATCGCCGCCCATGCCGCCGACCTCGCCAAGGGGCACCCAGGTGCCCAGGAGTGGGACGACGCACTGTCGGACGCCCGGTTCGAGTTCCGGTGGGAGGACCAGTTCAACCTGGCCCTCGACCCGGACACGGCACGGGAGTTCCACGACGAGACCCTGCCCGCCGAGCCCGCCAAGACGGCCCACTTCTGCTCCATGTGCGGGCCCAAGTTCTGCTCGATGAAGATCTCGCAGGACATCCGCCGCGAGCACGGGGGCAGCAAGGCCGAGATCGAGGAGGGGATGGCCCAGAAGTCCCAGGAGTTCGCGGCGGCGGGCAACCGCGTGTATCTGCCGATCGCGGACTGAGCGGACCGAGCGGACCGAATGACCTGAACGGACTGAGCGACCCGGGCGGAGTGAACGGCCCGGGCGGGCCCTCCGCGCGGGGAGGGGGCAGGTCGTGTGGTTCGCCCCCTCCCCGTCCTCGGGCCGGCTCGGCAGACTGGAGCCCATGACAGCGACCTCCCTGAGCAAGGGCGCCAATCTCGCCGTCGACTCCCCCGCCGTGCGGGTCGAGCTCGTCCGGTCCGCCGGGCCAGGGGTGCCCGATGTCGACGTGTCCGCGTTGCTGCTCACCTCGGGCGGACGGGTGCGGGACGACGGTGACTTCGTCTTCTACAACCAGCCCCGTCACACGTCCGGCGCGGTACGGCACCTCGGCACGCAGGGTGGGCCCGGCGCGGATACGGGGGCCACGGCCGACGCGGTCGAGGTGGACCTGCGCGCGGTGGAGCGGGCCGTCGAGCGCATCGTCCTGTGCGCTTCGGCGGACGGCGGCACGTTCGGCCAGGTGCCCGGGCTGTCGCTGCGGTTGCTGGACGCCGGGAGCGGCACCGAGCTGGCGCGGTTCGACATGACGGCCGGGCCGGAGACCGCGCTGCTCGGCGGCGAGCTGTACCGGCGGCAGGGGACGTGGAAGTTCCGCGCGGTCGGACAGGGGTACGCCTCCGGGCTCGCCGGTCTGGCCACCGACTTCGGGATCACGGTGGACGACGCCCCTCCGGCCGCCCCCGCCTCCCCGACGCCCGCGCGGCCGGCGCCGTACCCGCCCTCGGTACCGCCCGCACCCCCGGCACCGCCGGCGCAACCGCCGTATCAGCCGGCAGCACCGACCGCCCCGCCGGCTCCCCCTGCGCCACGGCCCTCGGCCCCTCAGCCCACCGCCACCCCCCGTCTCACCAAGGGCGAGGATCGCCTCCCCGTCGACATGCGCAAGCGGCTGTCGCTGCGCAAGGAGCAGGTCGCGGTCAGTCTGCGCAAGCACGGGGCGGCCGGGGTGACCGCGCGGGTCGTGCTCGTGCTGGACGCCTCGGGGTCGATGTCCTTCCTCTACTCCAAGGGCGTGGTGGCGGACGTGGTGGAGCGGATGGCCGCCGTGGCCGCGCAGTTGGACGACGACGGCGAGATGCAGGCGTGGACCTTCGCGTCGAACCCGGCGCGGCTGCCCGACCTGCGTCTCGGGGAACTGCCCGAGTGGCTGCGGCTGCACGTGCGCGTGGGGGAGATCAGCCTCTTCCGCCGGGGCCGGAAGAAGGGCCTGCATCCCGAGCAGGTCGACATGCGGGCGGTCGGCATCCAGAACGAGGAGCAGAAGGTGATCGCCGAGGTTCGCGCCTTCGTCCGGGACAACCCGGCGTCGGCACCGACCCTGGTGCTGTTCTTCTCCGACGGCGGCGTCTACCGCGACGCCGAGATCGAGCGCGAGCTGCGGGAGGCCGTGGAGGAGCCGGTCTTCTGGCAGTTCGTGGGCCTCGGACGCGCGAACTACGGGGTGCTGGAGCGCTTCGACACCCTGCCGGGTCGCCGCGTCGACAATGTCGGCTTCTTCGCCGTCGACGACATCGGCACCGTTCCGGACCCGGAGTTGTACGACCGGCTGCTGTCCGAGTTCCCGTCCTGGATCACTGCCGCCGGCCGGGCGGGCATCCTCTGATCCGCTGCCCGCCCGGACCGGTGGCTACTCGGGCCGGTGCTCCGGGCCGCCGAAGTCCGGACTGCTGTAGTCCGGGCTGGAGTAGCTCGGCCGGTGCCCCGCCTCGTGACCGCCGTCGGGGCTGGTGAACCCCGGCCGGCCGTACCCGAGGTGCGGCATACGGCTGCCGGGGACCGTCGGACTCGCGCGGTGCAGCGCGGCCGTGGGGTCCGGGGCGGTGAGGGCCTCCCGCAGGAAGGGCAGGATGCCGCGTTCGAGCAGCGCCTCGTGCCAGGCCTTCCGCGCCCGGACCACTTCCTCGTCGAGCGGTTCGTGGCGGCCTGACTCGGCGGAGGGGCGGTTGCGCAGCGCGGTCAGCAGCAGTCCCGCCGCGGCGACGAGGATCGCCACCGCGGTCACGGCGCCGAACACCCAGCCGGTGGTGAGCATGGTCTGCGCGAAGGTCTGCCCGGGATCGAGCATCTTCAGCAGATAGCCGACCAGCAGGAAGATCGCCGCGGCGGTCCCGGCCAGGACCGGCGCCAGCACGGCGACCACGGCGACGGCGCCCGCGCCGCTCGCCTCGGCGACCTCGCCGAAGGTGGCGGCGAGCCCCGCCGCGCCCGAACCCTGCTGCTCGGAGCCGGACTCGCGCGTGGTGGACGAGGGACCGGACGGTGCCGGACGACGCAGTTCCTCACGGACCTTCACGTAGTGCTGGTACTCGGTGGCGGCCGCCGCCGTGATGAGGGCGGTGGCGTTGAGCGCCCTCGTGCGCAGTTGTTCGGGATTGAGCCGCTGACCGACAGCGGCCAGTTCCGGACGGTGTGGTGCGGAGCGCAGCGCCTCGTCGAGGACCCGCTCGTACTCCTGGCGGTCCTCGTTCGACAGTTGCTGCGGAACGCTGTTCATGTGCATCCCCCGATGCTGCGTAGGGCTTGGGGCTCGCATGCCAACGAGCCGTCGGGCAGAAACGGAGGGGAGCCTGCTACGGATAAGCCGATGGTAGAGCGGTGACGGCGCGCGGTGACAGGGGGTTTCCGAAAATTGGGTGCCGTGCTGTACGGGCGCCGCCGCGGGAAAAGCCTTCCGGTGAACCGTCAGACGTCGAGCGGCAGTTGCTGGACCAGCAGCTTTCCGGCCATCGTCACGCCACCGTCCATCGCGATGGCCAGGCCGTCCGCGTAGACGTGGGGTCCCTCGACCGCGGTACGGGTGTCGTCCTCGCCGTCCTCGGAGCCGACCTCGCCCAGCAGATAGGGGATCGGGCTGTGCCCGTGGACGATCCGGGCGCCGCCGTAGGTGTCCAGCAGCGACCGCACGGCGTCCGCGCCGCCCTCGTCGCGGAAGGAGAAGCGCTTGGTGAACTTGCGGAACAGGTCCCACACCTCTTCCGCGTCGTTGCGGGTGAGCGTCTCGCGGACGGTGTCGTTGACCTCTTCGATGGAGCGGCCGTAGTCGAGGTAGGTGGTGGTGTCGGAGTGGACCAGGAGGTGGTCGTCGACCTCTTCGAGGGCGTCGAGGCGGGCCATCCACTGGAGGTGGTGGTCCTGGAGGCGGTCCATGTCGGTCTTCTGGCCGCCGTTGAGCAGCCAGGCCGCCTGGAAGGTGGCGGTGCCCGCCCCGGAGTTGACCGGCGTGTCGCCGAACCGCTTGGCGCCGAGCAGCAGCAGCTCGTGGTTGCCCATGAGCGCCTTGCAGTAGCCGCCGGCCGCGGCGGCCTCGGCGGACAGCCGCATCACCAGGTCGATGACACCGATGCCGTCCGGGCCGCGGTCGGTGAAGTCGCCGAGGAACCACAGGCGTGAGGTGCCCGCGCACCACTGGCCGGCCTCGTCCACGAGGCCCTTCTCGCGCAGGGCGGCGAGGAGTTCGTCGAGGTAGCCGTGCACGTCGCCGACGACGAAGAGGGGGCCGTGGCCCGTGGCGGCCTGCTGCGTGACGACCGGTTCGGGGTCGACGGGCACCTGGACCGTGTCACCCCGACGGATGACGGGCAGATCGCGCTGGGTGGGCGTGTAGCCGTCCGGATAGGGCTCCTCGTACCCTTCCTCCGGGGGCGGCGCCGCTTCGCCCGCGGGCGGGGCGGGGGCGGCGTACGGAGCGGGCTCGTGGACGTACGCGGGCACCCGGAAGTCGCGCACCGTCGCCGTCCGTTCCACCTCGGGTCCCTGACCGGCCCCCTGAGTCATCGACCCCTCCACCATCGCGCCGCATCTGCACCGCTTCGGACTGCCTGGTCGCAGCGGCCCGCGGTGTGTGGGCCCATCATAGGAATGCGGCTCGCGCTGTGTGATGACCCAGGGGTGGTGAATCAGAACAGGACTCCGGTTCACCGTGGCATTCGCCCCGTTTGGGCCGGGCTTGGCCCGTCCCCACCCGTCGGCAGGCGGTCCGCCGACGGTCGTACGAGGTTCCGGCGCGGCGCGCACTTGGTGACCGCCGGGCGTTCAAACCCGCCGTGCCCGGCGCACTCGGTACGACGCGAAGCGCGCCGAAGCCCCGCCCGGGTGCGTGCCCTCCCCGAGTCGTGAGGGCCTGCGAGCCCCCGCCGCCGCCGCCCTCGCGACCGCGGGCGAGTCCCCGGGCGCCCGGCCGCCGCTGTCGGTACGCCGCCCTCTCGGGCCCCCACGGCACCCGGCCCCCCGCGCCCGGGCCCCGCCGCCCCCGCCTCGCGCCGTTACTCGCGCTCCGGCGACCGCGGCGGGCTGACCGTCGTGCGGGGCGGCCGGCGCTGCGAGGAGGTCCGCACGATCAGCTCCGTGGGTATGACCTGCTCGACGGGCTGGTCCGCGTCGAGCCCCTCGATCGCGTCGATGAGCACCTGGATCACCGCGGTGCCGATGCGGCGGGGCTTCAGGGAGAGGGTGGTGATCGGCGGCTCGGTGCTGGCGTACACCGTGGACTCGCTGCAGCAGACCAGCAGCAGGTCCTCGGGGACGCGCAGTCCGTAGCGGCGCGCGGCGGCCAGCAGGTCCGTGCCGTTCGGGTCGAAGAGGCCGTAGACGGCGTCGGGCCGGTCGGGGCGGGCGAGCAGCCGGTCGGCGGCGACCGCGCCGGCGCACGGGTCGTGCGCGGGGTAGGACTCGTAGACCGGGTCCTGGCCGACGCGCTCGCACCAGTGCAGGTAGGCGCTGGTCGACAGATGGGTGTACGTGTCGGTCGAGGTGCCGGTGAGCAGGCCGATCCTGCGGGCGCCGGCGTCGGCGAGGTGGTCGAGGATGCCGAGTACGGCAGCCTCGTGGTCGTTGTCGACCCAGGCGGTCACGGGGAGCGATCCGGCCGGGCGGCCGTCGGAGACGACGGGTAAGCCCTGGCGTACCAGTTCGCTGACGACCGGGTCGTGGTCCGAGGGGTCGATGACGACCGTGCCGTCGAGCGCGACGTTGGACCACACGTCGTGCCGGGAGGTCGCCGGGAGGATGACGAGGGCGTACCCGCGGGCGAGCGCGGCGGACGTGGCGGCCCGCGCCATCTCGGCGAAGTACGCGAACTCGGTGAAGGTGAAAGGTTCATCCCCGTACGTCGTCACGGTCAGGCCGATGAGTCCGGACTTGCCGGTGCGGAGCGTGCGGGCGGCGGCCGAGGGCCGGTAGCCCAGTCGGTCGGCGACCTCGCGCACATGGCGCCGGGTGGCATCCGGGAGTCGGCCCTTGCCGTTGAGGGCATCGGAGACGGTAGTGATGGACACTCCGGCGGCGGCGGCCACGTCCCTGATGCCCGCCCGGCCCGGCCGGCTGCCTCGACGTGAGGTTTCCGCGCGGCTCACCTGGTGCTTCCCTGCTGCTGTCATGGCGAGCCGATAGTAGGGCTCATGGGGTGGGGTAGGGCGGACGCATATGCACGCGTTGACAGTCACGATTCTGCATGATCATAAAGGGTGAACACCCTTGGAAAGAGAGCTACTTGATCCCCAGTACCCCATTACCTGGCGTGTCGACCGGGGACGGCCTGCCAAGGGGCGGATGTTGCGAAGAGGTCTCAACTCACCTGCACGGGGGATGCGCGCCACGGCGCGAGCCACCGGCGCGTAGATATATGTGCAGCGCGCCCCCCGAATCGTACGCCTTCGTGTGCTGATGCCCCTGTTGCCAGTGTGACGGATGGGGCCGGTGGCCCCGGACCGCCTCGCGGCCCTATACGCAGCGGCGGCGAATCCTCATAAGGTGAGAAGTATTCGATGCCGGTGGTGGTCAAGGAGGACTGCGGTGAGCAAGACGAGCCCCAAGCTTCGCGCCGAACTGGCGGGGATTCCCACCTACAAGCCCGGCAAGCCCGCCGCGGCCGGCGCCCCGGTGGCCTACAAGCTGTCCTCCAACGAGAATCCGTACCCGCCCCTGCCGGGCGTGATGGAGACGGTGACGGCCGCCGCCTCCTCCTTCAACCGCTACCCGGACCTGGCCTGTACGTCGCTGGTGAGCGAGTTGTCGGACCGCTTCGGCGTGCCCCTCGCCCACCTGGCCACCGGCACCGGTTCGGTCGGGGTGGCCCAGCAGCTGGTCCAGGCGACCTCCGGCCCCGGCGACGAGGTGATCTACGCCTGGCGCTCCTTCGAGGCGTATCCGATCATCACGCAGATCAGCGGCGCGGCCTCGGTGCAGGTGCCGCTGACGCCGGCCGAGGACCACGACCTCGACGCGATGGCGGACGCGATCACCGACCGCACCCGGCTGATCTTCGTCTGCAACCCCAACAACCCGACCGGAACGGCCGTGCGGCGGGCCGAACTGGAACGATTCCTCGACCGGGTGCCGCGCGATGTCCTGGTGGTCCTCGACGAGGCCTACCGCGAGTTCATCCGCGACCCCCAGGTGCCGGACGGCGTCGAGATCTACCGCAGGCGGCCCAACGTCTGCGTCCTGCGCACCTTCTCCAAGGCGTACGGGCTGGCCGGCCTGCGGGTCGGGTTCGCGATCGCCCATGAGCCGGTGGCGGCGGCGCTGCGCAAGACGGCGGTGCCCTTCGGGGTCAGCCAGATCGCGCAGGAGGCGGCGATCGCCTCGCTGCGGGCCGAGGACGAGCTGATCGGACGGGTCGGTTCGCTGGTGTGCGAGCGCACGCGCGTGGTCGACGCGCTGCGCGCCCAGGGCTGGACGGTGCCGGACACCCAGGCCAACTTCGTCTGGCTACGGCTGGGGGAGCGCACGGTCGCCTTCGCGGATGCCTGCGAGCGGGCCGGGACGGTCGTCCGGCCGTTCGCGGGCGAGGGCGTGCGGGTGACGGTCGGCGAGAGCGAGGCGAACGACATCTTCCTGAAGGCATCGGAGCAGTTCCTCAAGGAGCTGTAGGCGGCCGGAGGGCTTTGCGCGGGGACTCGCGGGACGGCACGTGCCGTCCCGCGATCTCGTCGTGTCCAAGAGTTCCTCGCGTCCAGGAGGCCGATCGCGAGAGGCCGATCGCGAGAGGTCGGCGCGAGGGGTCGGCGCGAGGGGTCGACGTCACAGGGGACCCCCCTTCCAATGTCGAAAAGCAGTAGGTCATAATTGCTTGTGAATGTGAACGCGTTCACAAGCGTGTCCCGGTTGCTCCCGCGATGGGTGGGACGAACACGCTCAAAACGCCGAAGACCACGGCGAAGTGGCGCTGTAAGGAGAGTGACGACGTGGACATGGCCCTGGCGCCGGAGACCCTGGCGCGGTGGCAGTTCGGCATCACGACCGTCTACCACTTCCTGTTCGTCCCGCTGACGATCTCGCTGGCGGCCCTGACGGCCGGACTGCAGACCGCGTGGGTCCGCACGGAGAAGGAGAAGTACCTCAAGGCGACCAAGTTCTGGGGCAAGCTCTTCCTGATCAACATCGCCATGGGTGTCGTCACCGGCATCGTGCAGGAGTTCCAGTTCGGCATGAACTGGTCCGACTACTCCCGCTTCGTCGGTGACATCTTCGGTGCCCCGCTCGCCTTCGAGGCGCTGATCGCCTTCTTCTTCGAGTCCACCTTCATCGGCCTGTGGATCTTCGGCTGGGACAAGCTGCCCAAGAAGATCCACCTCGCCTGCATATGGATGGTCTCGATCGGCACCCTGCTGTCGGCGTACTTCATCCTCGCGGCCAACTCCTGGATGCAGCACCCCGTCGGCTACCGGATCAACGAGAAGAAGGGCCGGGCCGAGCTCACCGACTTCTGGCAGGTCCTCACCCAGAACACGGCCCTCAACCAGGTCTTCCACAGCTTCTCGGCCGCCTTCCTCACCGGTGGCGCCTTCATGGCCGGCATCGCCGCCTTCCACCTGCTGCGCAAGAAGCACATCCCGGTGATGCGGACCTCGCTCCGGCTCGGCCTCGTCACCCTGGCGGTCGGCGGCATGCTCACCGCGATCAGCGGCGACACCCTCGGCAAGGTCATGTATGAGCAGCAGCCCATGAAGATGGCCGCCGCCGAGGCCCTGTGGGACGGCGAGGAACCCGCGCCCTTCTCCGTCTTCGCCTACGGCGACGTCGACAAGGGCCACAACACGGTCGCCCTGGAGATACCCGGACTGCTGTCCTTCCTCGCCCACAGCGACTTCGAGTCGTATGTGCCCGGCATCAACGACACCAACAAGGTGCTTCAGGACAAGTTCGGCCCGGGCGACTACAAGCCGATCGTGCCCGTCGCCTACTGGGGCTTCCGCTGGATGATCGGCTTCGGCATGGCGTCCTTCTCCCTCGGCCTGCTGGGCCTGTGGCTGACGCGGAAGAAGTTCTTCCTGCCACCGGCCCTGCGTACGGGGGAGGACGAGGTCCCGCATCTGGTGCTGCTGAAGAAGCCCCTCGGGTCGAGGCTCTCGCGGGTGTACTGGCTGCTGGCCGTGTGGACGATGGCCTTCCCGCTGATCGCCAACTCCTGGGGCTGGATCTTCACCGAGATGGGCCGGCAGCCCTGGGTCGTCTACGGCGTGATGCAGACCCGCGACGCGGTCTCCCCCGGGGTGTCCACCGCCGAGGTCGTCATCTCGATGTCCGTCTTCACCCTGCTGTACGCCGTCCTGGCCGTCATCGAGGTCAGGCTGCTCGCCAAGTACGTCAAGGCGGGCCCGCCGGAGCTCACCGAGGACGACCTCAACCCGCCCACGAAGATCGGCGGCGACGTCCGTGACGCCGACAAGCCGATGGCCTTCTCGTACTAGGCCCGAGGGAGCTGCACCGTCATGGAACTGCACGACGTCTGGTTCGTCCTGATCGCCGTCCTGTGGACCGGCTACTTCTTCCTGGAGGGCTTCGACTTCGGAGTCGGCGTCCTCACCAAGCTGCTCGCTCGGGACCGGGCCGAGAAGCGTGTGCTGATCAACACCATCGGTCCCGTCTGGGACGGCAACGAGGTGTGGCTGCTCACGGCCGGCGGCGCGACCTTCGCCGCCTTCCCCGAGTGGTATGCCACGCTTTTCTCGGGCTTCTACCTGCCCCTGCTGCTCATCCTGGTCTGCCTGATCATCCGGGGCGTGGCCTTCGAATACCGGGTGAAGCGGCCCGAGGAGAACTGGCAGCGCAACTGGGAGACCGCGATCTTCTGGACCTCGCTGATCCCGGCCTTCCTGTGGGGCGTGGCCTTCGGCAACATCGTCCACGGCGTGAAGATCGACCGGAACCTGGAGTACGTCGGCTCCGTCTGGGACCTGCTCAACCCGTACGCCCTGCTCGGCGGGCTGGTCACGCTGACGCTGTTCACCTTCCACGGGACGGTGTTCACGGCACTCAAGACCGTCGGTGAGATTCGCGAGCGGGCCCGGACCCTGGCGCTGCGGGTCGGCCTGGTCACGGCCGTCCTGGCCCTGGTGTTCCTGGTCTGGACGCAGATCGACAGCGGGGACGGCAAGAGCCTGGTCGCCCTTGTGGTGGCCGTCGCCGCCCTGGTCGTCGCGCTGACCGCCAACCAGGCCGGGCGGGAGGGCTGGGCGTTCGCCCTGTCCGGCGTCACCATCGTGGCCTCCGTGGCGATGCTCTTCCTGACGCTCTTCCCGAACGTCATGCCGTCCACGCTCGACGCGGACTGGAGCCTCACCGTCACCAACGCCTCGTCCAGCGCCTACACCCTCAAGATCATGACCTGGCTGGCCGTGATCGCCACACCCGTGGTCCTGCTCTACCAGGGCTGGACGTACTGGGTGTTCCGCAAGCGCATCGGCATCCAGCACCTTGCCGACGCCGCGCACTGAGTCCGAGGGGTGTGTTTCACGTGAAACCTATCGATCCGCGTCTGCTGCGGTACGCCCGCGCCACCCGGCTCTTCCTGGCGTCCGTCGTCGTTCTGGGTGCCCTCGGGGCCGGACTGCTCATCGCCCAGGCCATGCTCATCGCCGAACTGGTGGTGGGCGCCTTCCAGTACGGCATGGCGGCCGGTGAACTGCGCACCCCCCTGCTGCTGTTGGTGGCCGTCGCCTGCGGCCGCGCACTGGTCGGCTGGCTCACCGAACTGGCCGCGCACCGGGCGAGTGCGGCCGTGAAGTCGGAGCTGCGCGGCCGGCTGCTGGAGCGGGCCACCGCGCTCGGCCCCGGCTGGCTGAGCGGGCAGCGGACCGGGTCGCTGGTCGCCCTGGCCACCCGCGGCGTCGACGCCCTCGACGACTATTTCTCGCGCTATTTGCCCCAGCTCGGCCTCGCCGTGGTCGTACCGGTCGCGGTGCTGGCCCGCATCGTCACCGAGGACTGGGTCTCGGCGGCCATCATCGTCGGCACCCTGCCGCTCATCCCGATCTTCATGATGCTGATCGGCTGGGCCACCCAGTCCCGGATGGACCGCCAGTGGCGGCTGCTGTCCCGGCTGTCCGGGCACTTCCTGGACGTGGTCGCGGGGCTGCCGACGCTGAAGGTCTTCGGCCGGGCCAAGGCGCAGGCCGAGTCGATCAGGCGGATCACCGGCGAGTACCGGCAGGCGACCCTGCGGACGCTGCGGATCGCCTTCCTGTCGTCCTTCGCGCTGGAACTGCTCGCCACGCTGTCCGTCGCGCTCGTCGCCGTCACCATCGGCATGCGCCTGGTCCACGGCGACATGGCCCTGTACGACGGGCTGGTCGTGCTCGTCCTGGCTCCCGAGGCATATCTGCCGCTGCGCCAGGTGGGGGCGCAGTACCACGCGGCGGCCGAGGGGCTGGCCGCCGCCGAGGAGATCTTCTCGGTACTGGAGCGTCCCGTGCCGGCCTCGGGGACCGGTCCGGTCCCGGCGGACGGTGCCCTGTCCCTGTCCTTCGAGGGCGTGACCGTCCGCTATCCCGGACGTGCCGCGAACGCCGTGACGGACGTGAGCTTCACCGTCGGGTCCGGGGAGACGGTCGCGCTCGTCGGCCCGAGCGGTGCGGGCAAGTCGACGCTGCTCAACGCCCTCCTCGGTTTCGTGCCGGCGGCCGCGGGCCGGGTGGGCGTGGGCGGAGCCGACCTGGCCTCCCTGGACCGGGCGCAGTGGCACGCCCACGTCGCCTGGGTGCCGCAGCACCCGCACCTGTACGCCGGCACCATCGCGGAGAACGTACGGCTGGCCCGGCCCGAGGCCGACGACATCGCTGTGCTGCGGGCGCTGCGGGACGCGGGTGCGCTGGAGTTCGTGGACGCGCTGCCCGAGGGCACGCAGACGGTGCTCGGAGAGGACGGGGCCGGGCTGTCCGCCGGGCAGCGGCAGCGGCTCGCGCTGGCCCGAGCCTTCCTCGCGGACCGGCCGGTGCTGCTGCTGGACGAGCCGACGGCCGCCCTGGACGGCGCCACCGAGGCCGAGGTCGTGGCCGCCGTACGCAGGCTGGCGCGGGGGCGGACCGTGCTGCTGGTGGTCCACCGCCCGGCACTGCTGGAGGTCGCCGACCGCGTCGTACGCCTGGCGGAACCGGCGGTCGTCGCCGTGAGCGACGGCGCCGACCGGGCCCCGGCGGTACGCCCCCTCAAAGCGATCGCCGCGCCCCCGGCGCCGGCCTCGCCGGACGCCCCCGAGCCCGCGAAGGCGGCCGCGGAGGGCGGTGTCCTCGCCCGGGTGCGCGCCCTGTCCGCCGCCCGGCGCGGCCGGCTCGGGCTCGCCCTGCTGCTGAGCAGCCTGGCCCTCGCCAGCGCCGTCGGCCTGATGGCCACGTCCGGGTATCTGATCTCGCGAGCCTCCGAACAGCCGCCGGTGCTCTATCTGATGGTCACCGTGACGGCGACGCGCGCCTTCGGCATCGGCCGGGCCGTGTTCCGCTACGCCGAGCGGCTCGTCTCCCACGATGCCGTGCTGCGGATGCTCGCCGACACCAGGGTCGCCGTGTACCGGCGGCTGGAGCGGCTGGCGCCCGCCGGACTGCGTCGCAGCCGCCGGGGTGACCTGCTGTCCCGGCTCGTGGCCGATGTCGACGCCCTCCAGGACTACTGGCTGCGCTGGCTCCTGCCCGCCGGTACCGCCGTGGCCGTCTCCGCCGCGTCGGTCGGCTTCACGGCCTGGCTGCTGCCGGAGGCCGGCGCGGTCCTCGCGGCCGGGCTGCTGGCGGCCGGCGTCGGCGTACCGCTGGTCACCGGTGCCGTGGCCCGGCGGGCCGAGCGCAGGCTCGCCCCCGCCCGGGGCGTGCTCGCCACCCGCGTGACCGACCTGCTCACCGGCACCGCCGAGCTGACCGTCGCCGGCGCCCTGCCCGCGCGGGCCGCCGAGGCGCGCCGGGCCGACGGCACGCTCACCCGGATCGCGTCACGGGCGGCCACCGCCACCGCGCTGGGCGACGGGCTCACCGCGCTGGTCTCGGGCCTCACCGTCGCCGGCGCCGCCCTCGTCGCGATCCAGGCGGTCGCCGACGGACGGCTCGCCGGCGTGGCCGTGGCCGTCGTCGTCCTGACCCCGCTGGCCGCCTTCGAGGCCGTCCTCGGTCTGCCCCTCGCCGTGCAGTACAGGCAGCGGGTGCGCCGCAGTGCCGAGCGGATCTTCGAGGTGCTGGACGCGCCCGAGCCGGTGCGGGAGCCGGAGCTGCCCCGGCAGGCACCGGCGACGCCGTTCCCGGTGGTCCTCAAGGGGCTGTCCGCACGCCACGCCGGGCAGGACCGGGACGCCCTGGCGGGCCTTGACCTCACGTTGGCCGAGGGGCGCCGCATCGCCGTGGTCGGACCGTCCGGGTCCGGCAAGACGACGCTGGCGCAGGTGCTGCTCCGCTTCCTCGACGCGGACGCGGGCTCTTACACGCTGGCCGGCGTGGACGCGTACGCCCTGGCCGGCGACGACGTACGGCGGCTGGTCGGGCTGTGCGCGCAGGACGCGCACCTCTTCGACAGCTCGGTGCGGGAGAACCTGCTGCTGGCCAGGAAGGACGCCACCGAGGACGAGCTGCGGGACGTGCTGGCGCGCACCCGGTTGCTGGAGTGGGCCGACGGGCTGCCGGACGGGCTGGACACGCTGGTCGGGGAGCACGGGGCGCGGCTGTCCGGCGGTCAGCGCCAGCGGCTGGCCCTGGCCCGGGCGCTCCTCGCCGACTTCCCCGTCCTCGTGCTCGACGAGCCGGCCGAGCATCTCGACCTGCCGACCGCCGACGCGCTCACCGCCGATCTGCTGGCCGCCACCGAAGGCCGTACCACCTTGATGATCACGCACCGGCTGGCCGGACTGCGGGCTGTGGACGAGGTGATCGTGCTCGACGAGGGCCGGGTCGCGCAGCGGGGGACGTACGCGGAACTGGCCGCGGCGCCCGGTCCGCTGCGGGAGATGGCCGCGCGGGAGGCGGCGGCGGAGCTGCTGGTGGGAGCGCGGTGACCGGACGCTCCCTGCCCGGGCGGGAGCCCGTCCCTGGCTGGGCAGGCGAGCCGTCCTTTCCCGGGCGGGAGCCCGTCCCTGGCTGGGCAGGCGAGCCGTCCTTTCCCGGGCGGGAGCCCGTCCCTGGCTGGGCAGGCGAGCCGTCCTTTCCCGGGCGGGGGATCGTCCCTGGCTGGGCCGGGGGCCGTCCTCTGCCCGGACTGGGGGTCCAGGGGCCGGGAGCCGCACGTCCCAGCCCGCGAGATTCCCGGGGAATCCGACTTTCCTGAACAAAAAGGTCTCATTAGGCTCGGTTCATGCCCCCAGCACCGCATCCCGGCCCCCCGCCGCCCCGCGAGGGGGCCTCGGCTGAGCTCCTGGCACGGGTTCCGAAGCTGCTGGACGCGATGCGGTCGGTCGCCAGCGGACTGGACCTGCACTCCACGTTGCACCGGATCTGTGAGACGGCGGCCGACCTGGCGAACGCCCGCTACGCGGCCATCGGCGTCGTCGACGAGGACGGTGACGGCCTGTCCGCCGTCGTGCACCACGGATTAGACGAGGCGACCGTCCGCCGCGTCGGCCACCTGCCCGACGGCCGCGAGGGCCTGCTCGGCGCCCTCGTCCGGGCCCCGGAGCCGGTCCGGCTCACGGACCTGGCCGAGGACCCGCGCGCGGCCGGTTCCCCCGAGCACCACCCGCCGATGCGCAGCTTCCTCGGCGTCCCCATCCGCGTGCAGGGCGAGATCTTCGGCAATCTCTACCTGACCGACAAGCAGGCGGGTGAGCCGTTCGACGACCACGACCTCGCCGTCGTCCGGGTGCTGGCCACGGAGGCCGGCATCGCCATCGGCAACGCCCGGCTGTACGAGGCCGCCCAGCAGCGGGAACGCTGGATCGACGGGTCGGTCGCGGTGACCACCGCGCTGCTGTCCGGCGGCGACCCCGACGACGCCCTCCAGGTCGTCGCCGAGCAGGCCCGACGGCTCTCCGGAGCGGCCGCCGGAGTCGTCCTGCTGCCCGCCGACGGGGGCGGACTGGAGATCGTGGCCGTCGCCGCGCCCCGGCCCGCGAACGCCCTCGGCCTGGTCGTCCCGCCGGACAGCGCGATCGTCACCGAACTCCTCGCCGGACGACCCGTCTTCGTCGACGACGCCGCCACCGACCCGCGCCTGGACGACGGACCGGCGCGCGGCTACGGACCGATCATGCTGCTGCCGCTGTGCCGCGACGGGCGCGTCCTGGGCAGCCTGGTCATGCCCCGCGCCCGTGGGGAACGCCCGTACACGCGTACGGAGCGCGCGCTCGGCGACCGGTTCGCCTCGCAGGCCGCGCTGGCGCTGATGATGGCCGACGCCCAGCGTGACCGGGAGCGGCTCGCCGTGTACGAGGACCGGGACCGGATCGCCCGGGACCTGCACGACCTCGTCATCCAGCGTCTGTTCGCCACCGGGATGATGCTGGAGAACGCCCAGCGCGGCTCGGCCGTGCCCGAGGTGCGCGACGGGGTCGGCGGGGCCGTCGACGAACTCGACGTCACCATCCAGGAGATCCGCTCCGCGATCTTCGCGCTCCAGCAGCCGGCCGAGGCGCCCGCCGGACTGCGCACCCGGGTGCTGCGCGAGATCACGATGGCGGCGGTGCCGCTGGGGTTCACGCCCTCGCACCGTTTCGTCGGCCCGGTCGACACCGCCGTGGGCGACCTGACCGGCAAGAACCTCATCGCCGCCCTCCGCGAGACCCTGTCCAACGCCTTCCGGCACGCGCACGCCGGCCGCATCGAGGTGGTCGTGGACGCGGCGGCGACTCTGCCCGACGGCCGCCGGGGCGTACGGCTGACCGTCGCGGACGACGGCGTGGGCGTCCCCGAGGGCGGCCGGCGCAGCGGACTGCACAACCTGGAGCGCCGAGCCGAGACCGTCGGGGGCGCCAGCCGACTCGGACCGGGCATCGGCCCGGACGGCGCCGGCACGACGGTGCTGTGGGAGGCGCCGTACTGAGCGCCGGGGAGGCGCGGCGCCCGGGTTGCCCCATGTGCAGCAGCCGCGCTGGGCCGCCGTGCGCAGCAACGGGTCCCCCACTCGTACGAGCCGGGCGGGACCTCACCCCCTCGCCGGTCCACGATCGCTGACATGCGCTCATCCCGCCGCCGCCCGCTGCTCGTTCCTGTGCTGCTGGAGACGGCGCGGGCACGGCTGAAGGGGGAGGCGGACGCCTCCGTCGCGTCCGGATCGTGTCCCGGCGCGGTCCGCCTCGACCAACGGGAGGTGCGCGCAGGCGGGCGGTCCTGGGTGGCGCCGGTGAAGTCGTACGCGCTGTCGGCGTCCTTCGGCAGCGGCGGCTCGCGGTGAGCGGACCGGCACACCGGCCGGGCTTCGCGGTGCCGTCGGGACCCCGGTGCGGGCGGCCGGTGCGGGCCGCGTGGTGGCGGTGTCCTGCGGCGACGCCTTCGGCATCCAGATCGTCGTCCGGCACGCGGGCGGTTACTGCACGCGGTACGCCCACCTCGCCGCCGCCGCCGCCGCCGCCGCCGCCGCGTCCGCCGCCGCCGCGTCCGCCGCCGCCACATCCGCCGTCGACCAAGGCGACCGGGTGCGGGCCGGGCAGTGGATCGGGCAGTCGGGCAGTACCGGCAACTCCACCGGCACTCACCTGCACTTCGAGGTGCGGGTCACGCCGGAGACGGACTCGGCACTGGACCCGGTGCCGTGGCTGGCGCGGCGCGGGGTGACGCTCTGAGCGCCGTATTCGATGTAGCCGCTGTGTCCGTGGGACAGCCCGCTACGGAAGGTCGGGCAGGTTGGGCAGGTCGGCGAGCATCCGCTCGATGACGACCGCCACGCCGTCGTCGTTGTTCGCGACGGTCTGTCCCGAGGCGGCGGCGATCACATCCGGGTGGGCATTGCCCATCGCGTACGACCGCCCCGCCCAGGTGAGCATCTCGACGTCGTTCGGCATGTCCCCGAAGGCGACGACCTCCTCGTGCGAGATGCCCCGCTCGGCGCAGCACAGGGCGAGCGTGCTGGCCTTGGAGACGTCCGGTCCGCTGATCTCCAGCAGGGCGCTCGGGCTGGAGCGGGTGACGGTGGCGCGGTCGCCGATGGTGAGCCGGGCCAGGGTCAGAAAGCCGTCGGGGTCCAGATCCGGATGGAAGGCCAGGATCTTCAGGACCGGCTCGCCCTCCGCCCGGCCTCCGGGCGCCAGGATCTCCTCGGCGGGCAGGAGGTCGTCGGGGACCTCCAGGTGCATCTTGGGATACGACGGCTCCTGGTGGAAGCCGTACGTCTGCTCGACCGCGTACACCGTCCCCGGTGCCGCCTCGCGCAGCAGGCGTACGGCGTCCAGCGCGTTGTCCCTGGCCAGCTCCCGGACCTTCACGAACCGGTGGGCGCCGGGGCCGCCGTGCAGGTCGACGACGGCGGCGCCGTTGCCGCAGATGGCGAGGCCGTGGCCGTGGACGTGGGCGCTGACGACGTCCATCCAGCGGGCCGGGCGGCCGGTGACGAAGAAGACCTCGATGCCCGCCTTCTCCGCGGCGGCCAGCGCGGCGACCGTGCGCGGGGAGACCGTCTTGTCGTCGCGCAGCAGCGTGCCGTCGAGATCGGTGGCGATGAGCCGCGGTCGGGTGGTGGCGGCCGGGGGCTCGGGCTGTCGGGTCGCTGAGGTCACCCGGTCATTGTCATCCATATGTGTGCACGCCCGTGCGAGAGTCCGCACATCTGTGAGCTACGGCTCTCCATCCTTGAGCTGCGCGAGCGCATCCATGGCGATGCGCTCGAAAATCTTCTCGTCCGCGGTGAAATCCGACTCGGGGATCGGCCAGTGGACGACCAGCTCGGTGAAGCCCAGGTCACGGTGGCGGCCGGCGAAGTCCACGAACGCGTCCACGGACTCCAGGGGGCGGCTGCGGTCCGGGGTGAAGCCGGTGAGCAGGACGCGGTCCAGTTCGCCCGCGTCGCGGCCGAGCGCGGCGCAGGCGTCGGCAAGCCGGTCGCCCTGTTCCCGCAGCGCACGGTCCGACTGCTGGGGAGTGCCGTCCTCGTACAGCTTCGGGTCGCCGGTGGTCACCCAGGCCTGCCCGTACCGGGCGGCGAGCCGCAGCCCGCGCGGGCCGGTCGCGGCCACCGCGAAGGGCAGCCGGGGGCGCTGCACGCAGCCGGGGATGTTGCGGGCCTCGTGCGCCGAGTAGAAGTCGCCCTCGTACGAGACGGCGTCCTCGGTGAGCAGCCGGTCGAGCAGCGGGATGAACTCGGCGAACCGGTCGGCACGCTCGCGCGGTGTCCAGGGCTCCTGGCCGAGCGCGGTCGCGTCGAAGCCGGTGCCGCCCGCTCCTATGCCCAGCGTGGTGCGGCCGCCGGAGATGTCGTCGAGGGAGATCAGCTCCTTGGCGAGCGTCACCGGGTGCCGGAAGTTCGGCGAGGTCACCAGGGTGCCCAGGCGCAGTCGCTCGGTGACGGCCGCGGCGGCGGTGAGGGTCGGCACGGCGCCGAACCACGGGCCGTCCCGGAAGCTGCGCCAGGACAGATGGTCATAGGTGTACGCGGTGTGGAAACCGAGCTGCTCGGCACGGGTCCAGGCCGAACGGCCGCCTTCGTGCCAGCGGCGGTAGGGAAGGATCACGGTGCTCAGGCGCAGACTCATGCCTCCGAGCGTAAGCGGCCGGGCCGGTTTCACGTGAAACATCCACCAGCTTCCTCACCCGGGGGGTCGGCGGACGGGGTCAGTGCGGGGCGGGGAACCGGAGATGGCGTGCCGGTACGGTCTTTGTCAGCCAGACGCCGTTCGCGCTGACGCGGAAGACGTGTCCGTCGCGGTGCATGGCGGCCGCGTCCACCGACAGGACCACGGGCCGCCCGCGTCGGGCGCCGACCCGGGTCGCGGTCTCCCGGTCCGGTGAGAGGTGCACGTCGTGCCGGTTCATCGGCCGTAGTCCCTCGGTGCAGATCGCGTCCAGGTACCGCCCCACGGTCCCGTGGTAGAGGTACGGCGGCGGGGTCGCCTCGGGCAGTCCGAGGTCCACGTCGACGCTGTGGCCCTGGCTGGCGCGGATCCGGGTGCCCTCGACCGCGAAACGGCGCTTGTCGTTGGTGGCGACCACATGGTCCAGCTCTGCGCGGGTGACGTGGAAGCCGTGCGCGGCCGCCGCGGCGATCAGCGTGTCGATCTCGACCCAGCCGGCCTTGTCGAGCGTGAGCCCGATCCGCTCCGGCTGGTGGCGTAGATGCTTCGACAGGTACTTCGACACCGTCACGGTGCGTCTGTCGTCGTCGCCCTGTCGCTGTTCCTGTTCTCTTTGCATGGGACCAGCCTGCCGAGAGAGACGCGCATCACGCGATCGATTTTGCCGCCAAGGTTTGATCCACAGTGAAGTCGAGTTATCCACAGCCTGGTTGGGGTTAGCTGTGGAAACTACAGCGGTGGTTTCACCCGTGCGAGACGCCGCAACGCTCCTGGGGCGAGACGGGACAGGACGTGGGCGCCTCGCGCTTCCGGCGTCACCGGCACCACGGCACGGTTGTGCACGACCGCCTCCAGCACGGCGTCCGCCACCTTCTCCGGCGGGTAGTTGCGCTTTCCGTACCACCGGGCGCCGCGTTGTCGCCGCCGCTCCTCCTCCTCGGCGTCGACGCCCACGAAGTGCGCCGTCGAGGTGATGTTGGTGTTGACGATGCCGGGGCAGATCGCCGTGACGCCGATGCCCTGATCGGCCAGTTCGGCGCGGAGGCACTCGCTCAGCATCAGCACCGCCGCCTTTGAGGTGCCGTAGGCGGGCAGCGCACGGGAGGGCTGGAAGGCCGCGGCCGACGCGATGTTGACGATGTGGCCGCCCTGCTCGCGCTCGGTCATCTGCCGGCCGAAGAGCCGGCAGCCGTGGATCACGCCCCACAGGTTGACGTCGAGGACCTTCCGCCAGTCCTCCGGTGTGGTGTCGAGGAAGGAGCCCGACATTCCGATCCCGGCGTTGTTCACGAGCACGTCCACCACGCCGTACTCGGCGGCGACCTTGGCCGCGAGCTTCTCCATGCCCTGCTCGTCGGAGACGTCGACGGTCTCCGCCCAGGCGGCGGACGCGCCGATCAGCCGGGACAGTTCGGCCGTGCGGGCCACCGCCTCGGCGTCCCGGTCGACCACGACGACGCGCGCGCCGGCCTCGGCGAACGCCAGCGCCGTCGCCCGCCCGATGCCGTTGCCCGCGCCGGTGACCAGCACCAGTTGCCCGCCGAAGCGGTCGGCGTGCTTGCCGCTTCCCGTCGCTCCGGGGCGTCCGGCCTCGACGGCGGTGACGAACTCCGTGATCCAGTCCGCCAGCCGGTCGGGCCGGGTGCGCGGCACCCAGTGCTTGGCCGGCAGGGTACGGCGCGTCAGCCGCGGCGCCCACTGCTCCAGGCCGTCGTAGAGCCGCTCCGACAGGAACGCGTCGCCGAGGGGGGTAATGAGCTGCACCGGGGCGTGCGCATGGGCGTCGTCGCGCGGCCGGCGCAGGCGGGGCCGGACGTTGTCCCGGTACAGCCACGCCCCGTGCGCCGCGTCCGACGGCAGGGACGGGGTCGGGTAGTCGCCGCCGGGCACGTTCTCGACCCGGCGCAGGATGCCGGGCCAGCGCTTGCCGAGGGGGCCGCGCCAGGCCAGTTCGGGCAGGACGGGCGTGTGCAGCAGATAGACGTACCAGGACTTGGCACCCTGGCCCAGGAGCTGCCCCACCTTGCGCGGGGTGGGGCGTCTGAGACGGGCGTTGATCCAGTGCCCGAAGTGGTCCAGGGACGGCCCGGACATCGAGGTGAAGGAGGCGATACGGCCCTCGGTGCGGCCCACCGTGACGAACTCCCAGGACTGCACCGAGCCCCAGTCGTGGCCCACCAGATGCACGGGCCGGTCCGGACTGACCGCGTCCGCCACGGCGAGGAAGTCGTCCGTCAGTTTCTCCAGCGTGAACCCGCCGCACAGCGGGCTCGGCGCGGTGGAGCGGCCGTGGCCGCGGACGTCGTAGAGGACCACGTGGAAGCGGCGGGCGAGCCGGGCGGCGACCTCTGACCAGACCTCCTTGCTGTCCGGGTAGCCGTGCACCAGCACGACCGTGGGCCGCCCCGGATCACCTAGTTCGGCCACGCACAGCTCGACCCCGCCCGAGCGCACCCGCCGCTCCCGCGCACCGTCCAGCACCGACACGTGCCACCCCGTTCCTCGCGCTCGCCAAGGGACGCCGCCGAATCTTCCAGTTATTAGACTCGACGTCAATAGGGTGTGCGCCCTGCCCAGATGACCAGGCGGGCAGGCCCCGGCGGCCGGCGCCCGCGGCCGTGGCGGCCCGTCCCGTGGCTCTCAGGTACGGCATCCCCTACGGGCCCGTACTACTGGAGTCTGACGCGAAGACGGCTCTCCGGTCTGACGACCTCAGTGGCGCTCGTCACTACTGTCGTAGACGTGACTGTGATCGCGACCGAAAGCCTGAGCAAGCGGTTCCCCAGGGTGACCGCTCTCGACCGGCTCTCCGTGGACATCGGACCCGGTGTGACCGGACTCGTCGGTGCCAACGGCGCCGGCAAGTCCACCCTGATCAAGATCCTGCTGGGTCTGTCCCCCGCCACCGAGGGCCGGGCCGAAGTGCTCGGACTCGATGTCGCCACCAAGGGCGCCGACATCCGCGAGCGGGTCGGCTACATGCCGGAGCACGACTGCCTGCCACCCGACGTCTCGGCCACCGAGTTCGTCGTCCACATGGCACGCATATCCGGTCTGCCGCCCACCGCCGCCCGCGAACGCACGGCGGACACCCTGCGCCACGTCGGGCTGTACGAGGAGCGCTACCGCCCCATCGGCGGCTACTCGACCGGCATGAAGCAGCGCGTGAAGCTCGCCCAGGCCCTGGTGCACGACCCGCAGCTGGTCTTCCTCGACGAGCCGACCAACGGCCTCGACCCGGTCGGCCGCGACGAGATGCTCGGCCTCATCCGCCGCATCCACACCGACTTCGGCATCTCCGTCCTGGTCACCTCCCACCTGCTGGGCGAACTGGAACGCACCTGCGACCACGTCGTGGTCGTCGACGGCGGCAAGCTGCTGCGCTCCAGCTCCACCACGGACTTCACCCAGACCACGACGACCCTCGCGATCGAGGTCACCGACACCGACGAGCACCCCGACGGCACCCGCGCGGTGCGCGACGCGCTCCACGCGCGCGGGGTGAGCGTCGAGGACGGCAGCGGCCTGCCCGGCGCCGGCCACGTCCTGCTGCTCACGGCGACGGGCGAGGAGACCTACGACCTGGTCCGCGACGTCATCGCCGACCTCGGCCTCGGCCTGGTGCGCATGGAGCAGCGCCGGCACCACATCTCCGAGGTCTTCGAGGACGGCGGCACGGACACGGACAGCGACGCAGGACGGAAGGAGGCGGTCGGCCATGTCGGCTGAACAGCCCACGGCCGTGGTGCCGGGCGACCAGACCCGCATCCACAACATCGGCTACCGCAACTACGACGGCCCCCGGCTCGGCCGCGCCTACGCCCGCCGCTCGCTGTACTCGCAGTCCCTGCGCGGCGCCTACGGGCTCGGCCGCTCGGCCAAGTCCAAGGTCCTGCCGATGCTGCTCTTCGTGGTGATGTGCCTGCCGGCCGCCATCATGGTCGCCGTCGCCGTCACCACCAAGGCCGACGACCTGCCTCTGCACTACACGCGGTACGCGATCGTCCTCCAGGCCGTCATCAGCCTCTACGTCGCCGCCCAGGCTCCCCAGTCCGTCTCGCGCGACCTGCGCTTCAAGACCGTGCCGCTGTACTTCTCCCGCCCGATCGAGACCACCGACTACGTCCGCGCCAAGTACGCCTCGCTGGCCTCGGCCCTGTTCCTCCTCACCGCCGCACCCCTGCTGGTGCTGTACGTGGGCGCGCTGCTCGCCAAACTCGACTTCGCGGACCAGACCAAGGGGTTCGCACAGGGACTCGTCTCCGTGGCACTGCTCTCGCTGCTCTTCGCCGGACTCGGCCTGGTCGTCGCCTCGGTGACCCCGCGCCGCGGCTTCGGCATCGCGGCCGTCATCGCCGTCCTGACCATCACCTACGGCGCGGTCTCCACGCTCCAGACCATCGCCGACGTCCAGGACAGCACCGGAGCCATCGCCTGGATCGGCCTGTTCTCGCCGATCACCCTCATCGACGGCGTGCAGTCCGCCTTCCTCGGCGCCACCTCGGCCTTCCCCGGCGGGGTCGGCCCGAGCGACGCCGAAGGCGCGGTCTACGTCCTCGTCACCCTGGGCCTGGTCGCCGGCGCCTACGGCCTGCTGATCCGCCGCTACAAGAAGGTGGGACTGTGACCACGCTCCAGATCGACCACGTATCCCGCTGGTTCGGCAACGTGGTCGCCGTCAACGACGTCACCATGACGATCGGTCCCGGCGTCACCGGCCTCCTCGGCCCCAACGGCGCGGGCAAGTCCACCCTCATCAATATGATGGGCGGCTTCCTCGCCCCCTCCACCGGCAGCGTCACCCTCGACGGGCAGCCGGTCTGGCGCAACGAGGACATCTACCGGCACATCGGCATCGTCCCCGAACGCGAGGCGATGTACGACTTCCTCACCGGCCGCGAGTTCGTCCTCGCCAACGCCGAACTCCACGGCCTGGGCGCCAAGGCCGCCGACGAGGCACTCGCCACCGTCGAGATGGCGTACGCCCAGGACCGCAAGATCGCCACGTACTCCAAGGGCATGCGCCAGCGCGTGAAGATGGCGAGCGCCCTCGTGCACAAGCCCTCGCTGCTCCTGCTGGACGAGCCGTTCAACGGCATGGACCCCCGCCAGCGCATGCAACTGATGGACCTGCTGCGCCGCATGGGCGACGAGGGCCGCACCGTGCTGTTCTCCTCGCACATCCTCGAAGAGGTCGAACAGCTCGCCTGGCACATCGAGGTCGTCGTCGCCGGACGCCACGCGGCCGGCGGCGACTTCCGCAAGATCCGCCGCCTCATGACCGACCGCCCCCACCGCTACCTGGTGCGGTCCAGCGACGACCGAGCCCTGGCGGCCGCGCTCATCGCCGACCCGTCCACGTCCGGCATCGAGGTGGACCTCGCCGAGGGCGCCCTGCGCATCCAGGCCGTCGACTTCGGCCGCTTCACCGCCCTGCTGCCCAAGGTCGCCCGCGACCACGGCATCCGGCTGCTCACGGTCTCGCCGTCCGACGAGTCCCTCGAGTCCGTCTTCTCGTATCTCGTCGCGGCATAGGAGGCCGAAGCATGTACGACCCCACAGTCGCCCGGCTCACCTACCGAGCCCTGCTCGGCCGCCGCCGGGCCCTCATCCTGGGCGCGCTGCCCCTGCTGCTGATCATCATCGCCGTGGCGGTGCGCGCCCTCGCCGGAGCCGACGACCAGACCGCGTCGGATGTGCTCGGCGGGTTCGCCCTGGCCACGATGGTCCCGATCATCGGCGTCATCGCCGGCACCGGCGCCATCGGCCCGGAGATCGACGACGGCTCGGTGGTGTATCTGCTGGCCAAGCCGATCAAGCGGCCGACGATCATCTTCACCAAGCTGATCGTGGCCATCGCCGTGACGATGGTCTTCTCCGCCGTGCCCACCCTGCTCGCCGGTCTCGTTCTCAACGGCAACGGCCAGCAGATCGCCATCGCCTACACGATCGCGGCGCTGGTCGCCTCCATCGCCTACGCGGCCCTGTTCCTGCTGCTGGGCACGGTGTCCCGGCACGCGGTGGTCTTCGGGCTCGTCTACGCACTCGTCTGGGAGGCCCTGTTCGGCTCCCTGGTGCCCGGGGCCCGCACGCTCAGCGTCCAGCAGTGGTCGCTCGCGGTAGCCCAGAAGGTCGCCGACGGGAACCTGGTGACCTCCGACGTCGGCCTGCCGACCGCCACGGTGCTGCTCGCCGCGGTGACCGTCCTCGCCACCTGGTACGCGGGACAGAAGCTGCGGTCGCTGACGCTCGCCGGGGAGGAGTGAGGGGAGGCGTGACCGGGGTGCCCCCGCCCTGACGGGGCCTTCACACCGGGCCCGGCACACTGGGCCGGGAGACGCGGGGACGTACGGACGAAGCACCACGGAGTCGGGAGGAACCGGGATGGCGGGCCAGACACCTCACCAGGACGACCACGGACCGTCGGGCCGCCGCCCCGACCGCCCCGACCACCCGGAGCCCGGCGCCGCGCACGCCCCCGACTCCGAGCTCGCCCCCGCTCCCGCTCCCGGGAACGACGACATCTGGGACCTGGACCACCTCGTCCTGGACGAGGAGTTCATACGCGAGGCCGACGCCACCGAGCCGTCGGCCCGGGCGCGGATGCTGGCCGCCCGCTGGCGGCGTGAGCGGCCGGAGCCGCAGCCGTGGCGCTCCGACGAGCCGCCCGCGGGCTGGTTCTTCAGCAAGGGCCGGCGCCGCAGATGGCGTCGCGGCTGACGCACCGAACGTCCGCTTTTATTCGGTGGCGCCCCGCTTGCCGCGACGGCACTGTGGGAGATGCACGAGGCCGGACGGCGCCGGCGCATCGGGCGGCCGCTTCGAGCACGCGAGTCACCTCGCGTGGGCCGACCGACGGGGACGCCGACGCCGTCCGGACCGTGTCACACGACCCGGGCCCCGCCCGACCTCAGACCGCCAGCCGCTCCAGCACCACCGCGATGCCGTCCTCGTCGTTCGAGGACGTCACCTCGTCGGCGACGGCTTTCAGTTCGGCGTGGGCGTTGGCCATCGCGACGCCCCGGGCGGCCCAGCCGAACATCGGGATGTCGTTGGGCATGTCGCCGAACGCGATGGTGTCCGCGGCCTTCAGGCCGAGCCGGCGGGCGGCGAGGGACAGGCCGGTCGCCTTGGACAGGCCGAGGGGGAGCAGTTCGACGATGCCCGCCCCGGCCATGACCACGGTGACGAAGCCGCCGGCGGTGCGCCGGGCCGCTTCGGCCAGTTCATCGTCCGAGAGGGTCGGATGCTGGATGTAGATCTTGTTCAGCGGAGCCGACCACAGGTCGCTGGCGTCGGTGAACGGGACCGCCGGAAGGTTGCCGCCGACCGCGTAACCGGGTCCGACCAGGACGTCGCCGTCCAGGCCGTCGCGGCTCACCGCCAGGTACAGCGGTCCGGTCTCCGCCTCGATCTTGGCCAGCGCCACCCCGGCCAGCTGCCGGTCCAGGGTGACCGAGGTCAGCAGCCGGTGCTCGCCGGCGTGGTAGACCTGCGCGCCCTGACCGCAGACGGCCAGCCCGTCGTAGCCGAGGTCGTCGAGGATGTCCCGGGTCCAGGGGACCGCGCGTCCGGTGACCACGATGTGGGCGGCGCCCGCCTCGGTGGCCGCGGCGAGCGCGTCACGGGTGCGCCGCGAGATCGAGTCGTCGGTGCGCAGGAGCGTGCCGTCGAGGTCGGTCGCGACCAGCCGGTACGGGAAGCCCCCGGCGGAGCGGGCGCCGGTACCCGTGGCGGGCCCGGCGTCGGACCCCGTGGCGGAGTCGGCGTCGCTCACTTGGCCACCGGTTCCAGGACTTCACGGCCGCCGAGGTACGGGCGGAGCACCTCGGGCACGCGCACGGAGCCGTCGGCCTGCTGGTGGTTCTCCAGGATCGCCACGATCGTGCGCGGGACGGCGCACAGCGTGCCGTTGAGCGTGGCCAGCGGACGCACCTTCTTGTCCTCACGGACCCGGATGGAGAGCCGGCGGGACTGGAACTCGGTGCAGTCCGAGGTCGAGGTCAGCTCGCGGTACTTGCCCTGCGTCGGGATCCACGCCTCGCAGTCGTACTTGCGCGAGGCCGAGGCGCCGAGGTCGGCCGAGGCGACATCGATGACGCGGAACGGCAGCTCAAGCGAGGTCAGCCATTGCTTCTCCCACTTCAGCAGGCGCTGGTGCTCGGCCTGCGAGTCCTCGGGGAGGACGTAGGAGAACATCTCGACCTTGTCGAACTGGTGGACGCGGAAGATGCCCTTGGTGTCCTTGCCGTGCGAACCGGCCTCGCGGCGGAAGCAGGGCGAGAAACCGGCGTAGCGCAGCGGCAGCCGCTCGGCGTCGAGGATCTCGTCCATGTGGTACGCCGCCAGCGGCACCTCGGAGGTGCCGACGAGGTACAGGTCGTCCTTGTCGAGGTGGTAGACGTCCTGCGCGGCCTGGCCGAGGAAGCCGGTGCCGGCCATCGACTGCGGGCGGACCAGCGCCGGCGTCAGCATCGGCGTGAAGCCGGCGGCGGTGGCCTGCGCGATCGCCGCGTTGACCAGGGCCAGCTCCAGGAGCGCGCCGACGCCGGTCAGGAAGTAGAAGCGCGAGCCGGAGACCTTGGCGCCGCGCTCGACGTCGATGGCGCCGAGCAGTTGGCCCAGCTCCAGGTGGTCGCGGGGCTCGAAGCCCTCGGCGGCGAAGTCGCGGTGAGTACCGTGCGTCTCCAGCGTGACGAAGTCCTCCTCGCCGCCGACGGGCACGTCGGGGTGGACGAGGTTGCCGAGGCGCTGGAGCAGCTCCTGGGTCTCGGTGTCGGCCGCGTCACGCTCGGCGTCGGCGGTCTTGACGTCGGCGGCGAGCTGGCTCGCGCGCTTGAGCAGCTCGGTCTTCTCGTCCCCGGTGGCCTTGCCAATGAGTTTGCCGAGGCCCTTCTGCTCGGCGCGCAGCTCGTCGAAGCGGACGCCGGACGACCTGCGCCGTTCGTCGGCGGACAGGAGGGAGTCGACGAGTGCGACGTCCTCTCCACGGGCGCGCTGCGACGCGCGCACACGGTCGGGGTCCTCACGGAGCAGGCGAAGGTCAATCACGTGGTCAAGGCTACCGGTGTGCGGTGTCGGGTCTCGACTCCCTATTGCCGAACCCGGATCTCACGTTCCGCTATACGGCAATTGCACCCTGTGTGCCGACTGTTTCCCCCGGTCAATGAAATGCGCCGCGAGCCCTCGAACGGGGCGGTCCGCGGTCGGCCCGTTGACCTGATTTCCTTGTGGGGAACGGGACTTGGCGCCGTCGCTGTCCACAGGAATCCACGGTCCGGAAAAGTTATCCACAGGCTGTGCGAAAGATCTGTGGACTCACGGAAGCGATCATTCCAAGTTCCGGGGCGCCCATCGCCCAAACCCTTCACAGCCCCACCTTTCGAGTGGAAACGGGGCGCCAGGTGTCACTCCGGAGGATGGCAGGCGAGAGACGGGTGGACGAGGGGTGGCCTGGGCCTCTGTGGACGAAGCAGGGTGCCGTAGGGTGATTTGTCGACTGCGTACCGATTCGTTGTCGACTTGTCCCCAGGTCGAGAAGCGGACCTGTGGATAACTTCTGTGGACAACGACAATCAGCAAGTATGGCCAGGACCGGCCCTCTCGCTCAGGACCGGTTCTCTCGCTCAGACCCGACCCTTCCGCTCAGGACCCGCCCTTCCGCTCAGGACCCGGGCCCCTCCGCTCAGAACCGACCGTCCTGGCAGCGCGCCACCCAGTCCGCCGCCGCGACGAACGCCTCGTCCGACGTCCCCGGCAGCGGTGCGTCCACGTCCGCGACCGTCATTTCGGCCCGCGGATAGGAGCCGAGGTAGCGCACCTCCAGGCAGGCCCGCTTCAGCCCCGTCAGCGCGTCGGCCACCCTGCGATCGGTGATGTGCCCTTCGGCGTCGATGCAGAAGCAGTAGTTGCCGATGCCGGCGCCGGTCGGCCGGGACTGGAGCAGCATCAGGTTGACGCCCCTGCCGGCGAACTCGCCCAACAGGTCGCGCAGCCCGCCGGGATGGTCGTCGCGCTGCCAGAGCACGACGGACGTCTTGTCCGCGCCGGTCGGCGCGGCGGGCCGGGCGGGACGGCCGACCAGCACGAACCGCGTCTGGGCGTTCTCGGCGTCGTGGATGTCGGCCTCCAGGACCTCCAGCCCGTAGCGCTCGGCGGCGAACTCGCCGGCGAAGGCCGCGTCGAACCGGCCCTCCCGCACCAGGCGGGCGCCGTCGGCGTTGGAGGCGGCGGACTCCCAGGCCACGTCCGGCAGGTGTGCCTTGATCCAGTTGCGGACCTGGGGCTGGGCGACCGGATGGGCGGTGACCGTCTTGATCTCCGACAGCGTGGTGCCGGGGCGGACCAGCAGCGCGAAGGTGATGGACAGCAGCACCTCACGGTAGATCATCAGTGGCCGGCCGGTGACCAGCTCGTCGAGGGTGGTGGTGATGCCGCCCTCGACGGAGTTCTCGATCGGCACGAACGCCGCCTCGGCCTCGCCGCCGCGCACCGCGTCGAGCGCGGACTGGACGGACACGTACGGGATCAGCTGCCGGGTCGCCGCCTCCGGGAGAGTGCGCAGGGCGACTTCGGTGAAGGTGCCTTCGGGCCCGAGATACGCGTAGCTGGCTGGCATGACCTCACCCTAGACGCCCCGGGCGGCCCGGTCCCGGCGTCCCGTGCGCGCCGTCCTCCGAGGTGAGTGCGGGCCGTTTCAGCCCTCCAGCAGCTGCTGTCCGACGTACTCCCCCTCCGTCGCGCCACCCGGCACGGCGAACAGTCCGCTCGCCTCGTGCCGGATGAACGGTGACAGCGCGTCGCCCCGGTCGAGCTTGCGCTGCACGGGCACGAAGCCGCGCAGGGGATCGGCCTGCCAGCAGATGAAGAGCAGGCCCGCGTCCGGGACGCCGTCGGCGTCGATGCCGTCGTGGTACGAGAAGGGGCGGCGGACCATCGCCGCGCCGCCGTTCTGGTCGGGGCGGGTGATGCGGGCGTGGGCGTTGATCGGGACGACCAGTTCCCCGGCCGCGTCCGTCTTCTCCAGGTCCATCTCGCTCGTCTCGCCGCCCCCGGACAGCGGCGCCCCGTCGGACTTGCGGCGCCCGATGACGGCCTCCTGGGCCTTGGCCGAGAGCTGCTCCCAGTCGTCGAGGAGCATGCGGATGCGGCGTACGACGACGTAGGAGCCGTTGGCCATCCAGGGCTGCTCGCCCTTGCCGGGCTGTTCGGGGACGAAGATCCGCCGGTCGAAGTCCGTCTCGCCGGGCTTCGGATTGCGGGTGCCGTCGATCTGGCCCATGAGATTGCGGGTCGTCATGGGGTGGGCGGTGGCGCCCGGTGTGCGGTTGAAGCCGTTCATCTGCCAGCGGACCCTGGCCGCCGCCCCGGTGTCCCGCTGGATCGCGCGCAGGGCGTGGAAGGCCACCAGCGCGTCGTCGGCGCCGATCTGTACCCACAGGTCGCCGTTGCTTCGGTTCTTGTCGAGGTGGTCGGAGGAGAAGTCGGGCAGCGGGTCCAGGGCGACCGGGCGCTGCTTCTCCAGGCCGGTCCGGGCGAAGAAGCTGTGCCCGAAGCCGAAGGTGACGGTCAGCGAGGAGGGTCCGGCGTCCCGCGCCACATCCGTGTCCCCGGTACCGGCCGGCTCGCCCGCCATCAGCCGCCGGGCCGTGTCGGACCAGCGGCGCAGCAGCGCGGCCGCCTCCCTGCGCCCGGCGCCCGCCGTCAGGTCGAAGGCGATGAGGTGGCCCCGGGCCTGGAGGGGCGTGGTGATGCCGGGCTGATGTTTCACGTGAAACGGGACCTGCCCGCTGCCGAGCGAGGTGAGGGGGGCGGCGGCGGACGGTGCGGCGGCGTATCCCGCCGCACCGCCCGCCGCAGCGCCCGCCGCGCCGAGGACGAGCCCGGTGGCACCGGCGGTGCCGAGCAGCCGCCGACGTGAGATGCCGCCGTGGGCGGTGCCGTGGGCGGGGTCATGAGCGGTGCCGTGCTCGGCGTCGAGCGGTTCCGGCCCACCGGGCGTTCCGTGGCTCGCCTCGGGGGTCCGGGCCTCGGGGAGGGACTGGTCAGGCATGGTGCGGTTCAGCCGATCTGCGCGTTCTTGGAGACGGTCACCTGGTCGATGTCGGAGGTCCGTACGGTCACGGCGACCTCCCAGTCGCCGGCCGTCGGGATCTGCACTCCGCTCGCCGACCAGTGTCCGGTGGTGATGTGGTCGGGGACGACGGGCAGCGGCCCGATGTCCTTGGCCTTCTGGGTGAAGGCGATCTTCACCTCGGGGATGTCGAAGGCGGTCCCGTCCGGGCGCTGGACATAGAGGTGCAGGTCGTTGGCGCCGACGCGGGCCGGGTCGAGTTCGACGCGGACGACACCCTTGCCGTTCTGGGTGCCGGTGTCGAAGGGCATGTCCAGGGTGACCGCTCCGGTGGCGGGCGTCGCCGTGGAGGCGGCGGAGGACGTGTTGGCGGCCTTGGCCTCCTGCTCCGTCCGGCCCGGCTCGGTCTGCGTGAGGACGGTGGTGACGGCGAGCAGGACGACGGCCACACCGGCCTCGGCGAGCACGGAGCGGCGCAGTCCGAAGCGGTCGGGGTCGGCGTCCCGCTGCCGCTTCTGCCGGGCCGCGTCCACGGCCGCACGCTGCCGGGCCAGCTGAGCGGCCCGCTGCGAGCCACCGGCACCCTTCCCGGCGCCGGACGACGACCGCGCGGGCTCCTTCCCGGCGCCGGACGACGACCTCGCCGGCCCCCCCTTGGCGCCGCCGGACGCCTTGCCCGCGACCTTGGCCTTCTCCCGCTTCCCGTCCTTGCTGTCGGCGACCGCCCCGGTCTTGGCCTTATCCCGCTGCCGGCCGATGACCGGCACCGTCTCCGCCAGCTGGGCGGTCCACCGGCGCGAGAAGTACGCGATGCCGACCAGTACCGCCACGAGCGTGATCTTGGCGAGGAGGAGCTGGCCGTACCGGGTGTCGGTGAAGGCCGACCAGGAGCCGAGCTGCCGCCAGGACTGGTACGTGCCGGTCGCGACCAGCGCGATCACGCTGCCGAAGGCGACGCGCGAGAACCGGCGTGCGGCGGAGGCCGGGACCGGGGTGTCCACGGGCGCCCGGTACAGGGCGGCGAGCAGGGCGGCGAGTCCCCCGAGCCAGGTGGCGACGGCGATCAGGTGGAGGACGTCGACCGGCATCGCGAGGCCGGCCTGGAGACCGACGGAGGCGTGCTCGGACATGGCCCAGGTCGCCGCGAGCCCCGCCGACACGACGGCCCCGCCGACCGCGAGCCCGAAGGCGAGGTCCCGCTTCTCCTCGTCCTCCCGCTTGTCGTAGGCGCCGAAGAGGACGGCGATGAACAGCGCGGCCGCCGCGAGCAGCAGCAGCCGGGAGACCAGTGCGGCGCCGGTCTTGGTCTGGAGGACCTCGCCGAGCAGGCCCAGGTCGAAGACGTCGGCGACCTTCCCGGACCCGGTGTAGGAGCCGCGCAGCAGGAGCAGCAGCAGCGTCCCGGCGGTCAGCGCGAGCCACCCCGAGACGACGAACCGCTGCACCACCCGCACCCCGGAGCCGCGCGGCCAGCAGGCCAGCACGAAGGCGGCGCCGCCGACCAGCACGGCGAACCCGGCGTACGACACGTACCGCCCGAGACCGTACAGCCATCCCACGACCCCGCCGCCCGCTTCCTCGGCGGAGACGGAGACCGAGGTCTTGGAGGGGGCGCCGACGGAGAAGGTGTAGGCGCCGGCGACGGGGTGGCTGTCGGCGGACACGACCTGGTAGGTCACGGTGTAGGTGCCGTCGGGGAGCCCGGTGTGGAGGCTGACGGAGTACGTCGTGCCGCCGGTGCCGGCGGGTCTGCCGTCGTCGACGCGCTTGCCCCTGGGGTCGAGGACGCGCAGTGAGTCGTCGTTCAGGGAGACCGACTCGGAGAAGGTGAGCGACACCTGGGCCGGGGCCCGTTCGACCACCGCCCCCTGCGCGGGGTCGCTGCCGGTCAGCGCGGCGTGCGCGGAGGCCGGTCCGGCGCCGGCGAGCAGCGCGCAGGCCGCGGCGAGGATCAGCAGCACCAGGGTCCGGGCGCGCGGGGCGATGGTCTGCGTCAAGGTGATCCCTCCCTCTGTGTCCGGTGTGTTCTCAGTGTTCGGCGCGAGCGGAGCTGCCGGTGGTGGGCCGGTAGGTGGCCGCCTTGACGGGGAGCTCGACCGTGACGGGGGCGGAGTGCGCGAAGTGCAGTTCGACGGCGACGGACTGTCCCTCGGTCAGCCGGTGCGTCAGCTTCTCGAACATCAGGTGGTTGCCGCCGCTCCTGAACACGAGCTGCCCGTGGGCGGGGACGTCGAGGCGCTCGGCCTCCTTCATCGTGCCGCCGACGGTCTCGTGCACGGAGACCTCGCCGGCGTCGCTCGTCACGGAGGTCAGCGCGTCGTCGGCGCCGCCCTTGTTGGTGACGGTGAGGAATCCGGCCGCCATCGAGTCGGAGACCGGCTGCGGTATGTAGGCGGCGCCGGCGGACAGTTCGGCCGCGCCGTCGGAGCCGGAGCCGGAGTCGGAGCCACCGCACCCGGCGAGGACGAGGGCGCCGATCACCGCCACCACGGCCGAGGCCGCTCCTCGTGCGCTGGGCCGGCCGGTCACGGGTTCTCCCCCTTGACCAGCTTGGGCAGGTCCTTGGTGTAGTCGTCGACGGTGGCGTCCTCGCCGTAGAGGACGTATCCGGCGTCGGACTTCGGAGAGAAGGCGACGACCTGGGTGCCGTGCGTCGAGATGATCTTGCCGTTCTTGTCCTTGGTCGTCGGCTCGATGGAGATGCCCAGCGTGCGGGCGCCGGCCTGGATGGTGGCGAAGTCGCCGGTGAGACCGACGATCTGCGGGTCGATGCCCTTGATCCACGTGCCGAGCGCGGCGGGGGTGTCGCGCTCCGGATCGGTGGTGACGAACACGACGCGGAGCTTGTCCTGTTCGGCCTGCGACAGCTGCTTCTTGGCCACGGCGATGTTGTTCATGGTCAGCGGGCAGACGTCCGGGCAGTGGGTGTAGCCGAAGTAGATCAGCGTCGGCCGGCCGGCGGTCTGCTCGCGGAGGTCGTACTTCTTGCCCTGTGTGTCGGTGAGGACCAGGTCGGGCTTCTCGAAGGGCTTGTCGAGAACCGTGGCGGCCTGCTGGCTGTTGTCCTCGGAGACCACGGTGACGGGCTTGTCGCTGTCGGAGCCGCTTCCGCAGGCGGACAGGGTCAGGGAGGCGGCGGCGAGCAGGGCGGCCGCGGCGAACGTCTTCTTGCGCATAGAGAAATGTCCCAGATGTGAGGTGCTCCGGTGCGCGCCGGGCCCCGTCGGGGACCGACGGGGGTTGCGGCGCGCACCGGACGAGAGGATGCGTCGGCGGGCTCACATGCCGACGCACCGGCGCGGGGCGTGGTTACGCCGACGCACCGGAGCCGCGGCGCCGCCCGGCCAGCACGCCGTACGCGACACCGGCCGCGCCGACGACGATGCCGGCGATGCCGAGGACGCGGGCGGTGGTGTCGCTGTCGTCACCGGAGTCGGTGGAGGCGGCGGTGTTCTGCGTGGCCGCGTCGGTGTCGGCGCCGGCCTCGTCGTGCGCCGCGGCGGAGTCGTCCGAGGTGGCCGAGGCACCGGACGCGCCGTGGGCGTCGTCCTCGGCGGCGGACAGCTTGAGCACGGGCGCCGGGGTGTCGGGCTCCTCCTGGCCCTCCTGCGGCACCTCGATCCAGCGCACGACCTCCTTGTTGGAGTACGTCTGGACCGCCTTGAACACCAGCTCGTCGGCGTCCTCGGGCAGGGCGCCGATGGAGAGCGGGAACATCTGGAAGTAGCCGGGCTCGACGCCCTTGCCGTCGGCGGTCCAGGTCACCTTGGTGACGACCTCGGTGATCTGCTCGCCGTGCGAATCCAGCGGCTTGGCCGGCTTGCCCTTGGTGACCTCGGCCTTCCAGCCGGGCACCGGCTGCGGCATCACGGACGCCAGCGGGTGCTCGGTGGGGAAGGAGACCTCCAGCTTGCTGGTGGAGGCGTTGTCACGCTCGTTGGGCACCTTGAAGTCGACGGTCGCGTATCCGCCCTTGGCGGCCGTGCCCTCCGCCTGCACGCTGACGTGGGCGAACGCGGGGGCGGACAGAGCGAGCACGGCGATGCCGGAGACGGCGCCGGCGGCGGCGATACGGGAAGCCTTCATGGACGGAGCACTCCGCTTCGAGTGGGTCACCGGAGCTGTGCCGGTGACGGGTGACGTGACGGGATGCGCGCACGCGCGCGTGCCGCACGACGCGGAGCACCACGAGGTCGCAGGAGAAGCGAGTAGCGCGTAGCGAAAAGCGGTGGTCGCGTCGTGTCAGGCGGCGAGAACGAGCACGTCGCTCGGCGGACCGCGCCGGATCACCGTGTGCTGGAGTGCCAGGGTACGAGGCCGCGGCGGCGCCTGCCGGGCGGTGCGCGGCAGGCGCGGTCCGGTGCCCGGGGCGCCGGCGAGCCCGGCGACCAGGGCGCGCACCAGGGACAGCGCCGCGCGCAGGGCGCGTACGAAGGCCGCCTCGGCCACCGACTGGGCCGAGTGCGCCGACAGTTCGACGAGCCGGGCCAGCGCCAGGTCTCCGCGCCGCAGCAGCCACCCGGCGGCCACCGCCGCGAGGACGTGGCCGAGCAGCATCGGCAGGGACGGCAGCAGCGAGGCCGTGGCCGTGGCCGATGCGCCGCCGTCGGACAGCGCGTCGGCGGGACCGTGCACCGCACCGCTGTGGACGTCGGGCGCGATCCGCGCGTCGGTGAGGATGCGGTGCGCCTGCGTCGGACTGATCGCCGCCGCGGTGCTCCCGCAGACGAGCCGCGCCGCCTGCTCCACCAGCGAGGCGTCGCTGGCGCCGCCGGCCGGGGCGCCCGTACCGGCCATCGAGGACATCGAGGATGCCGTGACCGCCGTCGCCCCGTGCTGTCCGAGCCCGAACAGGGCGTGCAGCGCGGTCTGTCCGGCCGCGAGCAGCGCCACGATGCCGGGCAGCGAGCGCACGCGTCCGGCGAGCGGGGCCGCGACCAGGACCACCCCGAGGAACCCGGCGCCCAGCGACCACAGCGGGACCGTGGCGCAGGAGGCGAGGGTGTGCCCTGCCGCGGCCAGCACGACGCAGACCGCGGCGAACACCGCGGCCCGCAGGAACCGGAGGCCGGTCCCGGAGCGCGCCAGGGGCGGGTGGGGGGCAGTCATGGCGGCCTCATCATCGCACTGGCGCCCCCCGCCCCGTACGGCAGGTCCACAAGATGCCGTACGTCCGCAAGCACACCGGAACATCACGGCCCGGCGCGACCCGCCCCACATGCGAAGAGGCGCCCCGCATACACCGATCGGCGGCGGTGACGCGTCTGCCATCTGGGCGGTGTCTCGCGCCGGGCGTGCTTACGCACGGGCGGTAGGGGCAATACGTAACGGTATGTCGAGCCGCGGCCGGGAGGCTGGAGCATGAGCATCTGGTGGTCACTCCATTTGCGGCGCGAGGCTGCGAGCGTGCCCCTGGCCCGCCGCCTGCTGATCGGCACCATGGAGACCGCGGGCGTCGACCCCGACATCTCCTTCGACCTCTCCGTCGCGCTGAGCGAGGCCTGCGCGAACGCCGTGGAGCACGGCGGGGACGGCGGCAGCGGCGGCCCCTCGCAGGCGTACCGCGTCACGGCGTACCTGGACGGCGAGCGATGCCGGATCGAGGTCGCCGACACGGGCCCCGGGTTCGACTCCCCGCCCCGGCCCCCGGGACCGGCGCGGGCGGTGCCGGCCGACGCCGAGCACGGCCGGGGCCTGTGCCTCATCCGGGAGCTGGCCGACCACGTCCACATCGGCAGCGAGCCGGGGCAGCCGGGCGCCGTGGTGAGCTTCGACAAGATCCTCAAGTGGCGCGAGGACGCGCCCCTTGTGGCGGTGTGACCGCCCCAGGACCGCGAAAGGGCCGGCCACCGTTCGGCGCCCGGCCCTCGGAGACCGCTCGGTCCTCAGCGGCCCTCAGCCCTTCAGCGTGGCCATCCACTCCTCGACCTCGTCCGACCGGCGCGGCAGCCCGGCGGACAGGTTCCGGTTCCCGTCGGCGGTGACGAGGATGTCGTCCTCGATCCGGACGCCGATGCCCCGGTACTCCTCCGGCACGGTCAGGTCGTCGGCCTGGAAGTACAGCCCCGGCTCCACGGTGAGCACCATGCCGGGCTCCAGCGTGCCGTCGACGTAGGACTCCACGCGCGCGGCGGCGCAGTCGTGGACGTCCATGCCGAGCATGTGACCGGTGCCGTGCAGCGTCCAGCGGCGCTGCAGGCCCAGCTCCAGCACCCGCTCCACGGGTCCTTCGACCAGGCCCCACTCCACCAGCCGCTCGGCCAGCACGCGCTGCGCGGCGTCGTGGAAGTCGCGGTACTTGCCGCCCGGCTGCACCGCCGCGATGCCCGCCTCCTGGGCGTCGTACACCGCGTCGTAGATCTTCTTCTGCAGCTCGCTGTAGCGGCCGTTGATCGGCAGGGTGCGCGTGACGTCGGCCGTGTAGTACGTGTGCGTCTCGACGCCCGCGTCGAGGAGCAGCAGGTCGCCGGGGCGGACCGGGCCGTCGTTGCGGACCCAGTGCAGGGTGCAGGCGTGCGGGCCGGCGGCGCAGATGGAGCCGTAGCCGATGTCGTTGCCCTCCACGCGCGCGCGGAGGAAGAAGGTGCCCTCGATGTAGCGCTCGCTGGTCGCCTCGGCCTTGTCGAGGACCTTCACGACGTCCTCGAAGCCGCGCACGGTCGAGTCGACGGCCTTCTGCAGCTCGCCGATCTCGAACTCGTCCTTGACCAGGCGGGCCTCGGAGAGGAAGACGCGCAGCTCCTCGTCGCGCTCGGCGGTGACCTTGTCGGTCAGGGCCGCCTCGATCCCGGCGTCGTACCCGCGCACGACGCGCACCGGGCCAGTGGCCTCGCGCAGCTTTCCGGCCAGCTCGCGGACGTCGGAGGCGGGGATGCCGTACAGCTTCTCCGCCTCGGTGAGGGAGTGGCGGCGGCCGACCCACAGCTCGCCCTGGCCGTCGAGCCAGAACTCGCCGTTCTCCCGGTCGGAGCGGGGCAGGAGGTAGATCGTCGCGGTGTGCCCGTCGGCCTTGGGCTCCAGGACCAGGACGCCGTCCTCGGTCTGGTTGCCGGTCAGGTACGCGTACTCGACCGAGGCGCGGAAGGAGTACTCCGTGTCGTTCGAGCGGGTCTTCAGGTTGCCCGCGGGGATCACCAGGCGCTCGCCGGGGAAGCGGGCGGACAGCGCGGCGCGCCGGGCGGCGGTCTCGGCGGCCTGGGCGATCGGCTTCAGGCCGTGCAGCTCCGTGTCGGCCCAGCCGGACTTCATGTTCTCGGCCAGCTCGTCGGAAACGCCCGGGTACAGGCCGTTCTTGCGCTGCTTGATGGGCTCCTCGGTCTCCTCCGGGTTCTCCGGGATCTCCGGATTCTCCGGTGTAAGCTCCTCCGCCACGGTCATCCTCCTCGATACGGCACTGGACCATCCCCATCGTACGGTCGTACGGAAGGGGTCCCAGGGCCGAAGGGCCTGTGACAACCCGCGCGCTGCTGTCCGTTGTGCGGGGTGCGCGAGGTGTCAGTGACCGCTATTCGAACCGGACCGCCAGCAGGACGACGTCCTCGTCGGAGTCCGCCTCCGCCTTCCCGTCCGCCTTCCCGTCCGGCAGCACGGTGCGCAGGACGTGCTCCACGACGGCGTCCGGATCGCGGCGCGCGGCCCGGGGGACACCGGCCGCCGCGGCGTGCAGCCGCGCGAAGGCCCGGTCGGCCGGGTCGCCGGTACGGTGCAGCAGCCCGTCGGTGTAGAGCAGAACCGTCTCTCCGGGTTCGGCCTGCAGCTCCACGCTAGGCGCCTCCCAGCAGGCGAGCATGCCGAGCGGCGCGGAGACCGATGTCTCGACGTACTCGGTGCGCCGCTCCCCGATCAGCAGCGGCGGGCTGTGCCCGGCGCCGGCCAGGGTGATCCGGCGCAGCGCGGGCTCGCAGTAGCCGAACAGGGCGGTGGCCGAGCGGGCGGGCTCGGTCAGCCGCAGCAGCAGCTCCAGGTCGGACAGGACGGCGACCGGGTCCTCACCTTCCATCACGGCGTACGCCCGCAGCGAGGCGCGCAGCCGCCCCATCGCGGCGACCGCGCTGGGCCCCGCCCCGGTGACGGAGCCGACGGCGAGTCCGAGGGCGGCGTCGGGCAGCGGCAGCGCGTCGTACCAGTCGCCGCCGCCGAGCGGTGCCGTGCGGTGCCGGGCGGCGAGCTGCACGCCGGGCACCCGGGGCAGGCGCGAGGGCAGCAGTTCCTCGGCCATCGTCGACATGGCCGCGCGCGTGCGCTCGACCTCCAGGAGCCGGGCCAGATGCTGCGTGGCGTAGCGGACGTAGAGGCCGGCGAGATGCCGCTGCCGCCCGCCCGGTTCGGCGGGTTCGTCGTAGAGCCAGACGGCGGCGCCGAGGCGCCCGGTGCCCTCGGCGGCGAGGGGGAGCGTGTAGCTGGCGGCGTAACCGAGGCGGGCGGCGACCTCGCGGTGGCGGGGGTCGAGACCCTTCTCGGCGAGCAGGTCGGGTTCGGCGATCCCGCCCTCGCCGACCGGGAGTCCGTCCAGAATCCGCCCGTAGGACAGGGCACTTCGCGGAACGGTCTCGATGTGGCCGAGGTCGGCGCGGGCCAGGCCGAGGCCGATGGTGGTGCCGGGGCCCAGTCCGTCGGCCGGTTCCAGTACGACGAGACCGCGCCGGGCGCCCATCAGGGCGGCCCCGGCGCGCAGTACTTCCTGGAGTCCGTCGGACAAGGAGTCCGTGCGGACCAGGCGTTCCGTCAGTTCGTGGAGGGTCGTCAGGTCCGAGATCCAGGCGGCCAGCCGGTCCTGGAGCAGGACCCCGGGGGCGCAGGTGGGGCCCGGGGTGGCTGTGACCTCGGGGGCGTCCGGGGCGTCTGGGGCGTCCGGGGCTTGTGTGGCGTCGGTCCGCGGGGCCGGGGAGGCGCCCGGGGCGGTGGACGCGACAGTGTGTGCCGGGGACGGGACCGTTGAATCGATTCCGGCCACTTTCGCAGGGTGCGGGGCGTTCATGGCGTCCGGCCTTCCGACCGGCGCTTACTGCTCAAAAGCATCGCAAACCCCCATGTCATTCTGCGCCGCCAGCAGTGTCTCCACATGTACACGCACTCGTAAGGAGATGTCCAGCATTGTCCTGCTGGGATTCCTGGTGTCCGAGGGGTGCGAGTGGCCTCCGTCCCGACCCCTTGCGGAAATAAGAAATTGGCTTGAAACTGCCCCGGAGGACGACTTGTTGCGGTCGACTGGGGGTGCTTCACGGAGCGTCACAGCGGTCGTGATGGGTACGTACTCGGAGAAGGCCGGGGGTGGTTGGGGGCCACCCGGAACCTGGCGACGGACCCGGGCGTCCTATCCACCGACGACCGTGCCCCATCCTCCCGTGGCGGAGGCGCAGAGAAATACGCGGAACGGCAAAACGCCAGACTTCGCCACCCCCGCGCCACGCCCGCGCTTTTGGCAGACGCAGTGTGGACGGAACCGCCACGGACGCAGTCAGTGCTCGACGCACAGGGGATTTTCCTTGCCCTTGGCAGAGGTGTTCCCGACGGGTGCCCTCGGCGGGGAGGTCCGCAGGGATGTGATGCGCCACCAGCTACGCACAGCGAAGTGATCGACACATGGTGTGATGTGACCACGGTGTTGCCAGGCGTGCAACGGAAAGGAACGAGCGCTCATGCGCGAGATCCTCGGAAAGCGACGCAGGCTCCTGTCCCGGCACGACGACGGGCGGCCTGAGCTGATCGGCGCGGCCCAGACCTACGCGACGCAATGGCAGTGGCCCGTACTCCCGGGCGCGACGGCGGACCCGCGGGCGCGCTCGCGCTGCGGCTGTCCCGATCCCGAGTGCACGGTGCCGGGCGCGCATCCCTTCGAACCCGGTCTGCTCGCGGCGACCACCGACGCGCGCATGGTGCGCTGGTGGTGGACCAACCGGCCGACCGCGCCGATCGTCCTGGCCACCGGCGGTGCCGCCCCGTGCGCCGTCTCCCTGCCCGCCCTGCCGGCCGCCCACGCCCTGGCCGCGCTCGACCGCGCCGGGCTGCGGGTCGGCCCGGTCGTCGCCTCGCCCACCCGCTGGGCGCTGCTGGTGCGGCCGTACTCGATGGAGCGGCTGGGCGAGCTGCTCTACGCCAAGGACTTCGTCCCCGGCTCCCTGCGGTTCCACGGCGAGGGCGGCTATCTCGCGCTGCCGCCGTCCGAGACCGGCCAGGGCGGGATCCGCTGGGAGCGGGCGCCGCTGCCCGGCTCGGCCGCGCCGTGGGTGCCCGACGTGGAGGCCGTGGTGGACGCGGCGGTCGAGGCCCTCACTCGTACGGGTGTGAGCGCGCCCGAGTTCTAGAGGTGTCCGGCGCGCGCGGAAGTGCGTGCCCGTCCCGCTCGTTATCGTCCGCCCCATGCCGCTTCACGCAGGGGAGCACCGTCCTGTCGGGTCGCACCGCAGGGTGCCGCACCGTCGAGTGCCGCACCGCCGTGGTCCGGACCAGGGGCGGGCCCGGCTGTACGGGCTCGCGGGCGTCGTGGTGTGCGCGGTCGTGCTGCCGTTCGCCGTGGCGTCCGCCGGGCCGCCGGGCGATGACGGGCCGGCCGCTCCCGCGTCGGAGGTCCGTCTTCTTTCGCAGGGCGGTGAGCGCAGGGGTGACGGGAAGCCGCCCGCGGGCTCCGAGGTCCCCGGGGATTCCGAGGCCTCAGAGGCATCCGACCACGCCCCGGCCCCCACCGCGGCCACCGCGGCCGTCCGCCCCCCGCTGCCGCCCGGCGCGGCCACGGCCGTGCGCTGCGGACCCGAACTCACCTCGCCCGAGGGCGTCGAGGCGCAGACCTGCGTCCTGCTCCGGGGCACGGAGACCTGGGCGCGTACGTACTACCGCAACGCCACCGGCGCCCCGCTCGAAACCGTCCTGAGCCTCATGGGGCCCGAGGGGCGAGGGGTGCGCATGCGGTGCGCGGTGAGTGCGGAGGACGCGCCGGGCACCTGCGAGACGCCGAGGGAGCCGCTGCGAGGCGCTCCGGCGGAGTACTCGGCGGTCGCCGAGTTCGCGAACCGGGCGGGGTACGGCGGGTTGCTGCTGCGCACGGGGAGCGGGGGGAGCGGGAGTGGCCCGCTGGGCAACTCACCGGCGAAGACGGGGAGTTGACGCGCGACTGCGGTGCGTGTGCGACCGGGCGCATGGAAAGACCCGGTTGCTGGCGACGGGGGATGCACCAGCAACCGGGCTACTCGAACGGTAACAAGAGATCGGCGGTTAGCAAATTCGATCTCTTGTTTTCCGGTCACCGACTCACCTGATCCACCGGGGAGTTGTGACCGGGGTCACCCGCCCCCGGCCCCGGGCTCCGGCCGGCCGTTCGACCAGCCGGATCGGACCCCGCTCAGGCGCGTCAGCTGAGCGTGACCTGCCGGTTGGTGAGACCGCCGCGGGCCCGGCGCTCGTCGTGGGTGAGCGGCGCGTCCGTGGCTAGGGCCTCGGCGAGGCGCTCCGCGAACTCGGCGGCGGGCTTCTCCACGTCCTCCGCGGTCGTCTCGCTCGGCAGGTCCCACACCGGCACGGTGAGCCCGTGAGCGCGGAAGGAACCGACGAGCCGGGTGCCCTCGCCGAGCGAGGACCGGCCCGCGGCGTGCAGCCGCGCGAGAGCGTCCAGAAGCCGCTCCTCCTCGTACGGCATGACCCAGCGCAGGTGGTTCTTCTCCGGCGTCTCGCACCAGTACGCCGCGTCGGCGCTGCGCAGCCGGACGGTCGGGATGGCCGCGGCGTTGGCGCGCTCCAGGGAGGCGGTCACCTCCGGCGTGGCGTTCTCCGGGTCCGGGACCCAGAACTCGAAGCCCGTGTGCACCACCGGCTCGAACGCGCCCTCGGGGTCGAGCAGGTCCTGGAGACGCGGACCGTCGGCCGGCGCGCGGCGGCCCTGCACCGGGGTGCCCGGCGCCGCGGTCAGCGCCCGCGCGAGAGTGTCGGCGAGGTCGCGGCTGATGTCGCCGGACGCCGTGTCGTTCTGCAGGCCGAGCAGGACCGAGCCGTCGTCGCGGCGCAGCGCCGGCCAGGCCATCGGCAGCACCGTGGCCAGCGTGACGGAGGGGACGCCCTCGGGCAGGCCGTCCTTCAGGGTCAGCCCGACCGTGGCCGCGGGCACCAGTTCGCGCAGCGCCACCCAGTCGCACTCGCCGGGCAGCCCCTCGAACGGGCGCTGCACCAGTGCGGTGGTGGCCTGCGCGGCGGCCCGGCCGTGGCAGGCCTTGTACCGGCGGCCGCTGCCGCAGGGGCAGGGCTCGCGGGCACCGACGACCGGGACCTCGGCATCGTCGAGCTGCGGCCGCTTGGCCTTCGTCTGGGGTCGCTTCTTGGCCATCGTGGGTGTCTCCCGGTTACGGCTCTACTCGTACGGGCGCGAGCCTAGCCGCTCCCGGTCCGGGGGACGGGACGCTGTGGACAACGGGCGGGGGTGGGCGGCTGACGCCCGCCCGGACGTCCCGTGCGCCGACGCCCGGGCGCCCCGTACGACCTCCCGTGGGCGACTCGGCCGCCATATGTCCGCCTGCGGACGGACGCGCGCGTCACCCGTGGACGGGCCTGCGGGGCACCTGTGGGCGAAGCCACCGGTCACCTGCGGACGGGCCTGGCCTGCGAGGCACCTGTGGACGATCCCGCCGGTCACACGCTGACGGACCCGCCCGGATCACCCCAACTCGTCGAGGACGTCCGCCAAGTCCAGGCCCGGGATCTCCGACACCGCCGGTGCCGCGATCCGGGTGGCGAAGTCGTCGCGCCGGTGCGCCGCGTCCGGATCGTGCACGTCGTCGTGGACGACCACCCAGACCGTGACCTCGCCGCAGGCGTCGTCCCGTACGCCCCAGTCGTCGGCGAGCGCGGTGATGATGTTCAGCCCGCGGCCGCCGTGCGCGGTGACCGAGGGGGTCGCCGGGGCCGGGCGGGTCGGCCCGCCGCCGTCCGTGACCTCCACCACCAGCCGCCCGCCCGCGTCGACCTCCCACGCGGCGCGTACGTCACCGTCGCCGGCCAGGGCGTCGCCCAGCGGCCGACCGTGTTTGCACGCGTTGCTCAACAGTTCCGAAAGGACCAGTACGGCATCGTCGATGACCGATTCCGTCACACCGCCTCTGCGCAGTTGATCGCGCATGCGGTGTCTCGCCTTCCCCACGCCCGCAGGGCCATGAGGTACGGCCATGCTCGACGACGTGGGCACCTCCTGTGCCACCACCAACGCCACCCCCGAGACCTCCTTCGCCCCACGCCACGGTGTGGATGCCCTCCTGGCCTGGACCGGAAACCGGCCCGTCGCCGCCCGGTGACGCATTCGACACGGTCGGACACGCACCGAACGCGCCGGAGCACTCCCCGTAACCGCGTGGCTGGATTTCGACGGTGTGGCCGAGACCGGAGAATGCGGCAGGAAGCCCGCCGGGTCAAGGGCTGGGGACGAATCAGCGGCTCGGGCGGTCCAGATGGTCCAGGACCGCACGTGGCCGGTTCGTGATGACGGCGTCGACTCCCAGGCCGGCGCAGAGGTCCACGTCGGCCGTCTCGTTGACGGTCCACACGTGCACCTGGTGGCCGGCTCTTTTCAGCCGCTCCACATAGGCGGGGTGATTGCGCACGATCCGGATCGAGGGGCCGGCGATCCCGACACCGGCCGGCAGCCGCCCGTCACGCAGCCGGGGCGAGACGAACTGCATCAGATAGACGGTCGGCAGGGTCGGCGCGGCGGCCCGCACCCGGTGCAGCGAACGTGCGGAGAAACTCATCACCCGCACCGGTGAGTCCTCGGCCGCGGCCGGGGCGTCGAGTCCGAACCGCTTCAGGAGCAGCAGCAGCCGCTCCTCGACCTGCCCCGCCCAGCGCGTCGGGTGCTTGGTCTCGATGGCCAGCTCCACCCGCCGCCCGGCATCGGAGACCAGCTGGAGCAGCCGCTCCAGGGTGAGTACGGAGGTCTCCTCCCGGTCCTCGGGCCGGTGCTCCCAGTCGGGCTGCTCGTCGCGCGTGCGCCAGAACTCCCGCGTCCGCCGGGTGCCGAAGTCCAGTTCGGCCAGGTCGGCCAGCTCCAGCGCCGACACCGCGCCGCGGCCGTTCGACGTACGGTTGACGCGCCAGTCGTGCACGCAGACCAGGTGGCCGTCGGCGGTCAGGCGCACATCGCACTCCAGGGCGTCCGCGCCGTCCTCGATGGCCTTCCGGTAGGCGGCCAGGGTGTGCTCGGGGGCGTCCTCGGAGGCTCCGCGGTGGGCGACGACCTGGATCCGGTGCTGTCGTGGCTGGGTCACCGCGTCATGGTGCCACCGCGGGCGGGTAGACGAGCCATCGGCGGATCGGCACGGAGTCCGTTTAGTCTTTGGATAACCCATATAAAGGACCGCCGGGGACCCACAGCATCCGCTTATGGTGCTCTGACGGCCCGTGGGAAAAGCTGATGGCATACAAGGACACTCGCGCATCCGTGTCGCGCCGCACCGTGGAGCAGCGCGCGAGCGCCGCTGGACGCGACCCGGACGACCGACCGACAGCCACCGACAGACAGCCGTGGAACGAGGAGAGAAGCTGTGAGCACCGAGAACGAGGGCACCGCGGTACCCCCGGCCCCGTCCGCACCTCCCGTGCCGGTGGATGCTCCCGCTGCCTCCGCCCAGCCGGCCGCGCCGCACCCGGAGCAGCCGCCGTCCGGCGCGCCGGCGTACACCGCCGAGAACCCGCAGGGCACCTCCACCCCGCAGGGCACCTCCACCCCGCAGGGCACCTCTACTCCGCAGGGCGGTGGCCCGTACGCCCCCTCCACGCCTGACGCCTCCTGGCCCCCGCCCCCGCCGCCCGGCACCCCGTCGTACGGCGGTGGCGGCGGCGCGGGCGGTGACGGCACCGGCGGTACCGGCGGGGGCTGGGGCGCTTCGTACCAGCAGCCCGCGCCGAAGTCCGGCCGAGGCCGGGGCGGTCTGGTCGCCGGCATCCTGATCGCCGCGCTGGTCGCAGGCGGTCTGGGCGGCGGCCTCGGCTACACGCTGGCCAAGGACAACGACGAGAGCGGCTCGACGACGGTCGCCGCCTCCGACACCGGCGGCTCGGTCAAGCGCGACGCGGGCACCGTCGCCGGAGTGGCGCAGCGGGCGCTGCCCAGCACGGTGACCATCCAGGCCGAGGGGAGCAACGGCGAGGGCGGCACCGGCACCGGGTTCGTCTTCGACAAGCAGGGCCACATCGTCACCAACAACCACGTGGTGGCGGAGGCCGTCGACGGCGGCAAGCTCAGCGCGACCTTCCCCGACGGCAAGAAGTACGACGCCCAGGTGGTCGGCCACGCCCAGGGCTACGACGTGGCGGTCATCAAGCTCGACAACGCCCCGTCGGACCTGAACCCGCTCCCGCTCGGCGACTCCGACAAGGTGGCCGTCGGCGACTCGACAATCGCCATCGGCGCGCCCTTCGGCCTGTCCAACACGGTGACCACGGGCATCATCAGCGCCAAGAACCGCCCGGTGGCCTCCAGCGACGGCAGCGCCGACAGCAAGGCGTCCTACATGAGCGCCCTGCAGACCGACGCGTCGATCAACCCGGGCAATTCCGGCGGCCCGCTGCTGGACGCGCAGGGCAACGTCATCGGCATCAACTCCGCGATCCAGTCCACGGGCAACGGCGGCTTCGGCACCGGCCAGGCCGGCTCCATCGGCCTCGGCTTCGCCATCCCGGTCAACCAGGCCAAATTCGTCGCCCAGCAGCTGATCAAGACCGGCAAGCCGGTGTACGCGAAGATCGGTGCGTCCGTCTCCCTGGAGGAGTCGACGAACGGCGCGAAGCTCTCCGAGCAGGGCGTCGGCGGCTCCGCACCGGTCGAGCCGGGCGGCCCCGCCGCAGCCGCGGGCCTCAAGCCCGGCGACGTCATCACCAAGCTCGACGACCACGTGATCGACAGCGGCCCGACCCTCATCGGCGAGATCTGGACCCACAAGCCCAACGACAAGGTCACGATCACCTACGAACGCGACGGCAAGCAGCACACGGCCGACCTGACCCTCGCCTCCAAGACGGGCGACGACTGATCCACCCCCGACCCGCTACCCTGGTCCCCGCGCCACCGATCACCACCGGCGCGGGGTGGGTTGCCCGAGCGGCCTAAGGGAACGGTCTTGAAAACCGTCGTGGCAGCGATGTCACCGTGGGTTCAAATCCCACACCCACCGCGGTGAATTGACGCCCTCTGACCAGATGTCGTGGTCAGGGGGCGTCGTCGTTCCGGTTGTGACAGGGCCGTTACCGGAGGTGTGGCTTCCGTCACGGTCGGGGTGGGGTGGGGCTGGTGGGGTGAGGCGATGCGAAGTCTCTCGTTCCGCCCGGCGTTGGCGGTTTCCGGTGTTCTTGCGGCCGGCCTTCTGGTGGGTGGGTGCGGTACCCAGACCGCTGCCTCGGAGGCGCGGGGCGGTGGGGAGACGGAGGGGCCGTGTGCGGGCGGCGCGGTCGGCGGCGGTGCCGAGCGAGATGGGGTTCGGGTCGTCGGGATGGTGGAGCGGGCCGGGGACGCGGCCGGGGAGAGCGCTTCGCGCAGTGGGCGGGTGGGGCAGCGGCCCGGGGTGTCGGTCACGGCGGACAGGCTGCCGGGGGTCGGGGCAGCGGCCGTCGGCCCGTGTGCCGTTCAGTACGAGGTGACCAACTCGGGGGCCGAGCCCTTCACGTACACGATCACCTTCTCCCTGACGGACGAGCAGGGCCGGGTGATGTCGAACGTCGACGAGACGGTCGCGTCCGTGGGGGCGGGGAAGACCGTGCGGCGGAGCCTTGAGCCCGGCACGTATACGGGCGACGGGGACGTCGACGCCGGACGGGTGGAGATCCTCGACGTGGAGCGGGTGCCCTCCGACGAGGCGCCCGCGCCGGCAGGTTCCTGTCCGGCGTCCGGGTTGCGGCTGACCGCCGACCGGGGCGACGCCGCGATGGGGTTGCGCGTCGTGGGGCTCCATCTGGAGAACTGCGGGAGCCGGGCGTACTCCCTGAAGGGCCATCCGGTACTGTAGTTGCTCGACGCTGAGCACCAGCCGGTGGACGGGATCGAGATCCTGCGCGGTACCGAGGGCATCCCGATGGCGGGCGGGGACGACGGGCCGCCGAGCCCCGTGACGCTGCGGCCCGGTGAGTCCGCCGTGTCGGGGCTGGCGTGGCGCAACACCACCGAGTTCGGCGAGGCGGTGAACGTGCCGTACGTCAGGCTCCGGGCCGAGGCCGGTTCCGCCCCCGTGATGGTCGCTCCGCACCTCGACCTCGGCACCACCGGCGAGCTCGGTGTCCGGGCGTGGAGGAAGGACGAGAGCGGGGCGGGCACGCACGGGAGCGACGCCGTACGACCGGAGCCGGAATCGGGCTCCTAGGGCGGGTCCGACGGGTGCCGGAGTCCGTAGTGCGGGGTTGGCGTCGGCCGGTCCACGTCTCGTAGGACCGCCGGGGCGATGACGTACGGACCAGGGATACGGGGCGCCGGCCGGAACCAGCTGACGATCAAGCTGGAGCGGTAGGCGATGGGGTGCCCACCGGACGGCAGGGACGCCGGCGAGCTCGACGCCCAGGTCGGCATACGTCGGAGCGCGAGGCCGCGGACTCCGGCTACGAGCAGGTCCGTCACCTCGTCGAGATCAGCGGCGGTACGACGGCGCGGCTCACCCGCGAGCGGAAGAGCCGCTTCGTCGTGACGTGCTGGACGCCGATGAGGTGGTGCGGCGGCAGGCCGCAGGCGATGCCGTAGCCCGTGGTCCAGGGGGCGGCGGCGAAGAGGGCGCGGACGCGGGCCGGGTCGGTGGTCGCGTCGTGGACGCCGTGGCCGAAGCGGCCGCACTCGCCGTGGCAGCGGACCGGTGCCGGGGCGTCGGCGCGGTGTAGGGAGCGCAGGGCCGGGAGCTTCGTCCGGGACAGGGGGATGACGGCCAGTCCGCGTTCGGCGGCCGACAGGGCAAGGGCGAGGGCGAGGGCCGGCGTCGTGGCCTGCCGGGCAGGGGTGGACATGGGGTTATCTCGTATGCGCGTTCGAAAAGGGGAGGGGGTCGGTGCCCTCGACACGCCGGGTGGTGGGAAAGTGCGGGAACGCTTCAGCTCTTGGGGGGCTTGGGATGGAGGTGTCCGTCCTGCCCTGACCTGCGGGAAAACGCGCTCGAAGGGGTTTATCGGCTTGTCCCCACGCTTGAGGGCGAATCAGGGCTTCCGGAGTGGTTCGCCGGGGATCCGGTGGGCAACTCTGATCACGCGACGTCGTGCACAGCGTCGAGGCGGTCGGCCAACTGCCTTGGCAGAAAATGGAAGTTAAGGGTCCAATCCAGGTTCAGGACCCCGTTCGGACCGCTTCACGTACTTCTCGCGTTGTCGGCTGTAGCCGGTGCGCACTTGTTCTGGAGGAACATACATGGCAAGCATCCGTACCGCCCGCGCCGTCGCCGCCGTCGCCGCCGTTCCGCTCGCCTTCGCCCTCTTCGGCGGCGCCGCGACGGCGGACAACGGCGCCTTCGCGGACGACGGATCGAACGCGACCGCCGCCAGCGCCAACGCCGGCATCCTCGGCAGCGGCGTCGGTAGGAACAACAACGGCAACTCGTCCACCACGCAGCAGCAGGCCGTCGGGTCGGGGGCCTCGAACCAGAGCAACACCGCGCAGGTCGACGGCTCCGCGTTCACGGCGATCAACCAGGGCAACGAGAACGTGGCCGTCAGCTTCTCCCCGCTGTGGTGGTGAGCTGAGGGGCCGGGCGCGGGCGCGCTCCCGCGTCCGGCCCCTCAGGCCGGTGGGGGTGTGCTTCATCGGGTCGCAGTGCGTCCGGGCGGCGGTACTTCGGTATCGCCGCCCGGACGTTCCCGTATCCACGCGACGGTGAGGGCCGCTCGCGTGGGTCCCGCCGTAGGGGACCCTGGGGAAACCCCGCAGGGACGTCTCCACCCCTCGTCCACCTACAGGAGGTGCAGCCGGCACCACCCCTACAACCTGAGGCGGAGTCCGCTTCGGGACCTGCGGCCGATCCGCCGACCGCCACCCCGCTCATAGCGTGGAGCCATGACCACACCCGTCTGCACCAGCGCTTCCCACGCCGGCACACCCACGGCCCCGGCAAGGGCGCAGACCTTCCCGTACCCGTCGTTCTCGTCGTACGTGAAGGCCCGACAGCCGGTGCTGCTGCGTGCCGCCCGGTCGCTGACCGCGAACCCGAGCGACGCGGAGGACCTGCTGCAGACCGCGCTCACCAAGACGTACGTCGCCTGGGAGCGGATCGAGGACCACCGGGCGCTGGACGGCTATGTGCGCCGCGCCCTGCTGAACACCCGCACCTCGCAGTGGCGCAAGCGCAAGGTCGACGAGTTCGCCTGCGACGAGCTGCCCGAGCCGGAGCCCGTGCCCGGCATCGACGACCCGGCCGAGCGGCAGGCCCTGCACGACGCGATGTGGCGGGCCATCCTCAAGCTGCCCGCCCGGCAGCGCGCGATGGTCGTCCTGCGGTACTACGAGGACCTCAGCGAGGCCCAGACGGCGGAAGTCCTCGGAGTTTCCGTGGGCACCGTGAAGTCGGCGGTCTCCCGCGCCCTCGGTAAACTCCGCGACGACCCTGAGCTGGGCATCGTCCGGTAAGGGGAATGTTCAGGGGGATTTCGGTGGTGGCCCTCCACGGGGGCGGCCCGTGATCGATCACCCGGGAGTAGTGACATACCGTGCGGTATGTGCGCAGAATCGGCGCAGACCTTACCGCCGCGTAGGCAATGTCGCCCCGGGAGGACACCGTGCTGAGCACGATGCAGGACGTACCCCTGCTGATATCGAGGATCCTGGCCCACGGGTCGACGGTCCACGGCAGCTCGCAGGTGACCACCTGGACCGGTGAGGACGAGCCGCACCGCCGCTCCTTCGCCGAGGTCGGCGCCCGCGCCGCCCAGCTGGCACACGCCCTGCGCGAGGACCTCGGCGTCGGCGACGACGACCGGGTGGCGACCCTGATGTGGAACAACGCCGAGCACGTCGAGGCGTACTTCGCGATCCCCTCGATGGGCGCGGTCCTCCACACCCTCAACCTCCGCCTCCCGCCCGAGCAGCTGGCCTGGATCGTGAACCACGCGGCCGACCGGGTCGTGATCGCCAACGGTTCGCTGCTGCCGCTGCTCGCCCCGCTGCTCCCGCACTTCAAGACGGTCGAGCACGTCGTCGTCACCGGCCCCGGCGACCGCACCCCGCTCGACGGCGTCACCGTCCGGGTGCACGAGTACGAGGACCTGATCGCCGGGAAGCCGACCACATACGACTGGCCCGAGCTGGACGAACGCACCGCCGCCGCCATGTGCTACACCTCCGGCACCACCGGCGACCCCAAGGGCGTGGTCTACAGCCACCGCTCCATCTACCTGCACTCCATGCAGGTCAACATGGCCCAGTCGATGGGCCTGACCGACCAGGACACCTCGCTGGTCGTGGTCCCGCAGTTCCATGTGAACGCCTGGGGGCTGCCGCACGCCACCTTCATGACCGGCGTCAACATGCTGATGCCGGACCGCTTCCTCCAGCCCGCGCCGCTCGCCGCGATGATCGAGGGCGAGCGGCCGACGCACGCCGCCGCCGTCCCCACCATCTGGCAGGGCCTGCTCGCCGAGCTGACCGCGCGGCCCCGGGACGTCTCCTCCCTCGCCCAGGTCACCATCGGCGGCTCCGCGTGTCCGCCCTCCCTGATGGAGGCGTTCGACAGGCTCGGCATGCGGGTCTGCCATGCCTGGGGCATGACGGAGACCTCGCCGCTCGGCACGGTCGCCCGGCCGCCGGCCCATGCGGTCGGCACCGACGAGGAGTTCGCGTACCGCCTCACCCAGGGCCGCTTCCCGGCCGGCGTCGAGGCCCGGCTCAGCGGTCCCGGCGGCGAGCGCCTGCCGTGGGACGGCGAGTCCGCCGGTGAGCTGGAGGTCCGCGGCAACTGGATCTCCGGCGCCTACTACAACGGCCCCGGCGCCGACCCGCTGCGCCCCGCCGACAAGTTCAGCGAGGACGGCTGGCTGAAGACGGGCGACGTCGGCACCGTCTCCCCCGACGGCTTCCTCACCCTCACCGACCGGGCCAAGGACGTCATCAAGTCCGGCGGCGAGTGGATCTCCTCCGTCGAGCTGGAGAACGCGCTGATGGCCCACCCGGACGTCGCCGAGGCCGCGGTGGTCGCCGTGCCCGACGAGAAGTGGGGCGAGCGGCCGCTGGCCACCGTCGTCCTCAAGGAGGGCGCCAGCGCCGACTTCACCGCCCTGCGCGCCTTCCTCGCCGAGGACGGCAAGATCGCCACGTGGCAGCTGCCGGAACGCTGGGCGGTCGTCGAGACGGTGCCGAAGACGAGCGTCGGCAAGTTCGACAAGAAGGTGCTGCGCAGGCAGTACGCCGACGGGGGGCTGGACGTGACCCGGCTCTGACACCGGTTCCCGCCGGGTCCACCTCGGTTCCGGCCGGGTCCAGCATGGCTTCGGCCGGGTCCAGCATGGCTTCGGCCGGGTCCAGCATGGCTTCGGCCGGTTCGGCACCGGTCCACCCGGGCGCGGCGACCGTCACCGCGCCCGTACCGCCGTCACCGACCACCCCAGCACCAGCCACACCCCCGCCACCGCGCACACGCCGCCCCAGCCCCAGTGGGTGAACGCCGGTCCCGCGAGGGCCGAGGCCAGCGCGCCGCCGCCGAAGCCGGAGACGACGTAGGCCGTGTTCGCGGTGGCCGGGGCGGAGGTGGTGGTGAGGGCGACGGTCTGGTTGGCGATGTGCGAGGCGACCAGCGCCGCGTGCACCAGGACCGCCGCCGCGCACAGGGCCGCCATCACCTGCCCGCCCAGCCAGAACAGCGGCACCGAGACGGCGGCGAGCAGATAGGCGGACCGTACGACCTTCGCGGCGCCGAACCGGTCGACCAGGCCGCCCGCCAGCGGCGCGACCACGCTGGCCGCCAGCCCGAACAGGCCGAACAGCCCGGCCGCGGCGGTGGTCATGCCGTATCCGTCGTCACCCGTGAGGAGCAGCGCGAGCGACGTCCATACCGCGCTCCACGCGCCGTACATGCCCGCCTGGCGCACGCAGGCGCGCCACAGGTCGGGCGAGCGGCGCAGTACGCCCGGTATCGCGACGAGCCCCGCGAAGAGCGGGCCCTGCCGCCGGCGCCGTTCCGCCGGGAGGATGTACGCGGTGGCGAGTCCGAGTACGGCGGTCAGTACGGCCGCTCCGACGAAGACCACGCGCCAGCCGTACGCCTGCCCGACCAGCCCGCCGACCACCCGGGCCGCGACGACGCCGGTGAACAGGCCCGCGATGACGGCCGCGACGTGCCGGGCGCGGCGGTCGGCGGGGGCGCGTTCGGCGACCAGCGGGACCAGGAGCTGCGGTACGACGGTGGCGGCCGAGGCGATCAGGACGGCGCCCGCCAGCGCCCCCGTCCCGGCGGACAGGGACGCGGCGACCAGGGCGGCCGTGGCGGCGAGGGAGAGGACGGCGACCAGGCGGCGCCGGTTGACGGCGTCCCCGAGCGGGGCGAAGAAGAGCAGGCCGGCCGCGTAGCCGAGCTGGGCGACCGAGGCGAGCCAGGCCACGCCCGAGGGGGTCGAGCCGAAGTCGTGGGCGATGAGGGGGAGCAGCGGCGCCGCGAGGTAGATGTTGCCGGCCGTGACGGCGGTGCAGAGGGCGATGAGGGGGAGGAAGAGGCGGGAGACGGGGGTGGGGGCGGGGGTGGGCAGGACGGATGCGAGGGTGGAGGCGGGGGCAGTCGGGGTGGGGGTGGGGGCGGCTGGTGTTTCCGTGGCTTGTGTTGCGGTTGCGGTGGGTGACGTCGGTGACGGCATGAGCGGAGCGACCCCTTCGAGCGACGCGGTGACTCGTAAACAACCAACTGTTTGGTTGGAACTGTGGGGCGCGCGTCCGCATTCCCGCGCCCGCCCGCATACGCTGACCGCATGGCAGCAAGGGACCCCGAGGCCACCAAGGCCCGGATCTTCGAGGCGGCGGTGGCCGAGTTCGCCCGCCACGGGATCGCCGGCGCGCGCATCGACCGCATCGCGGCCGAGGCCAGGGCCAACAAGCAGTTGATCTACGCCTATTACGGCAACAAGAGCGAGCTGTTCGCCTCCGTCCTGGAGAAGAAGATGCTCGACCTCGCGATCTCGGTCCCGGTCGACGCGGACGACATCGAGGGCTGGATCGACCGCCTGATGGACTACCACGGCGCCCATCCCGAACTGCTGCGCCTGCTCTTCTGGGAGGGCCTGGAGTACGGCACCGCCGAGCTGCCCCACGAGGCCGAGCGCCAGGCCCACTACGCCCGCAAGGTCGCCGCCGTACGGGAAGGTCAGGAGCGCGGCGTGATCAGCGACGCCCTCCCCCCGACCGACCTGCTCTTTGTGCTGGTGGCGATGGCCAACTGGGCGGTTGTGGTGCCCCCGATGAAGCGCATACTCGTCGGCGCCGAGGACACCGACGCGGAGCGGCTGCGCGCCTCGATCAAGGAGGCGGCGCGCCGGCTCGTCCAGAAGTAGCGGGGACGCGGGGCATTTCGGGGACGAGGCGGCCCCGGAGCGGCGTCAGTTGGTCCCGATCCGCGCGAGCAGCTCCACGATCCGGGACTGCACCTCGCCGCTGGTGGACCGCTCCGCCAGGAACAGCACCGTCTCGCCCGACGCCAGCCGCGGCAGGTCGGCCTGGTCGACGGCGGCCGTGTAGACGACGAGCGGGGTGCGGTTGAGCTGCCCGTTCGCGCGCAGCCAGTCGACGATCCCGGCCGCGCCCTCCTGGCCGCGCTGCACCCGCATCAGATCCATCACGACCAGGTTCGGCCGGAACTGCCCCGCCAGCGCCACCGCGTCGGCGTCGCTCGCCGCCCGCGCGACCTGCATCCCGCGCCGCTCCAGCGTCGAGGTCAGCGCCAGCGCGATCTCGGCGTGCTCCTCGATCAGCAGGACGCGCGGCGGGTGCTGCTCGCTGTCCCGGGGCGCGAGCGCCTTGAGCAGCACGGCGGGGTCGGCGCCGTACGCCGCGTCCCGCGAGGCCTGGCCGAGCCCGGCCGTGACCAGCACCGGCACCTCGGCCGCCACGGCGGCCTGCCGCAGCGACTGGAGCGCCGTACGGGTGATCGGCCCGGTCAGCGGGTCCACGAACAGCGCGGCGGGGAACGCCGCGATCTGCGCGTCGACCTCCTCGCGCGAGTGCACGATCACCGGCCGGTAGCCGCGATCGCTGAGCGCCTGCTGGGTGGAGACGTCCGGCGCGGGCCACACCAGCAACCGGCGCGGGTTGTCCAGCGGCTCGGGGGGCAGCTCGTCGTCCATCGGCTGCGGCCGCGGCGGGTCCGCCACCTCGACGGCACCGCCGGGACCGTCGAGCGGCTCGGGGCCCTCGGCGGCGTTGCGGTCCGGCGCCCCTATGGCGTACGACCGCCCGGCGCCCTGCGTGCCGGACGCGAGCCGCTGCTCGGGCGCCGGGGGCTGCTGCTTCCTGGGCTGCGCGGGGGCCTGTTCGGCCGGCGGGTGCGGACGGGCCGCCTGCTCGGGGCGGACGGTACCCGGGTCGGGCGGGGTGCCGAGCTTGCGGCGCCGTCCCGAGCCGCCCGGCTGATGCGGGGCGGGCGTGGCCGACGGCTGCTGCACCTGCACCGCCTGCCGGTTGAACGGCACACCCTGGCCCAGCGTCCGCACGCTGATCGCCCGCCCCTGCGTGGAGTTGGGGTCGACGGGGGGTGCGGTGGCCGCGGAGGCCGCGGACGCCTCTGCGGGGAGCGGCTGGGCCGCGCGGGCGGGGGCCGGGGCGTTCTCCGGGGGGAGGGGGGTGCCCCGGCTGGGAGTGACGGCGGGGGCCCCGGGCGCGGTGGGGGCCCCGGGCGCGGTGGGGGGCTGGGGCGGTACGGGGGTGCCGGCGCCCTGGGTGTCCGCGGCGGCGGGCCACGGCTGGGGGGCGGGCTCCCGCGGGGGTACGGGGGCGCCCGGCTGCGCGGCAGCGCCCGGCATGGGGCCGGCCTGCGGGTGTACGGGGGCGCCGGGGACGGGACCATTCGGGACCGGACCGTCCGGGGCCGGGCCGATCGGCGGCGTACCGGCCTGCGGAGCGGGGGCGCCCGGCATCGGGGTCCCCTGCGCGGGAAGCGGTACGGCCTCCTCGTTCGGCGCGACGGCACCGGCCCGACGCCGACGGCCCGTCGGTGCCTCGGTCGGATGGGGCTGCGGCGGCGTGTGGTCGTCGGCCTGGTCGTGCGCCACGGCGTCATGGCGCCCGTCGCCGAGTACGGCGGCTGCGGGGGCGGCCGGCGCGGCGGAGGCCGCCGGGGCGGAGGCCGCCGGGGCGGACACCTGGGCCTGACCCTGAGCCGGGACCGGCATCTGCGCGGGGGCCTGCGAGTTGCCGGGGGCCTGTGCCTGACCTGGACCCGGTGCCGGTGCGGGTACGGGGTCCGGGGCCGAGGGCTGGGGCTGGGCCCGCCCCGCGACGGGGACCAGCCCGGGAGCCCCGACCTGCTCCTGGGGAGCCTGGACCTGCTGAGGAGCCTGAAGCTGCGCCGCCCGGGGAGCCTGGCCCTGCGCCGGTACCGGCACCTGCCCGGCCACCGGAACCTCTCCGGCACCCGGCGCCTGTCCGGCACCCTGACCCGGAGCGGGCACCTGCCCGGCACCCGGCGCCTGCCCGGCCACCGGAATCCCTCCGGCACCCGGCGCCTGCCCGGCACCCGGAAGAGCACCCGGCGCCTGCCCGGGCCCCTGACCCGGAGCGGGCGCCTGTCCGGCATCCGGCATATGCCCGGGCCCCTGACCCGGAACGGGCACCTGCCCGGCACCCGGCATCTGCCCGGCCACCGGGACCGCACCCGGCATCTGCCCGGCCACCGGGACCGCACCCGGCGTCTGTCCGGCACCCGGAACAGCACCCGGCACCTGCCCCTGCCCGGCATCACCCACGGCCCCGGCCATCCCCGGCGCCTCCACAGCGCCCGTAGCCCCCGTAGCCCCCGTAGCCCCCGGAGCAATTGCTCCGTCGGCCGGGCGGTCCGCGTCGGCGGGCGGGAGGGCGAACACCTGGCGCGGCGCGGCCTCCTGCGCGGCGGCACGCTCGGTGGCGGAGGCCAGCGCCCGGCGTCGGCGCCCGGTCGGCTGGGAGGCGTCGGCCGGGTCGGACTCGCCGGCCTGCGCGGGCAGCGCCGGGGGCAGCGCCTGCTGCTCACCCTCGGCCCGCCGCCCCGACGGCACGGGCACGCCCTGCGGCGGTACGGTCCCGCCCAGCCCGGTGTTGGAGGCGGCGGAGCCACCGCGGTGCTCGCCCGCCATGACGACGGCACCCTCGGACACCCCTGCGGACGCGCCGGGCGGCACCTCCACGAAACCGGCACCACCACCGGCACCAGCCCCAGCACCGGCACCAGCCCCAGCACCGGCTTCGGCACTCGCGATCTCCGCCGGCCGCCCGCGCCGGTGCCCGGTACCGCCGGACCCGTCCCCCTCGTCCGGCCCCGCCTGCGCGGGCACCGGCAGGGCCGCCCGCATCGCCTGAACGCCCTGCTCCGGCCCGGCCTGTTGCACCTGCGGCGCCTCTTCGGCCGCCCCGGCCGCACGCCGTCGGCGTCGGCCCGTAGGCGCGGAAGCCGCGGCCTCCTCGCCCGCCGCACCTGCGACCCCGCTCTCCAGGAACGCGTCGACGGAAGCCCGCCGGGCCCGCCGCCGCCCACCCCCGGAGGCCGGCTCCTGGAGCGCCACGGCACTGCCCACATCGCCGCCCGGGCCCGCGACCGCACCCTGCTCAGGCAGCACACCCTGCTCAGGCAGCACACCCTGCTCAGAAACCGCGCCCGCGACGCCACCCTGCTCAGGCACCGCCACCACACCGTGCTCCACCGGCGGAACCGGTGCCGAGACGGCCCCGGCCCCACCCCCGATGGGCACCTCCAGCACGTACGCGCTGCCGCTCATGCCCGGCACCTCGTGCGTCTGCAGCACGCCGCCGTGGGCCCGTACGATCCCGCGCACGATCGGCTCGTGCACCGGGTCTCCCCCGGCGTACGGCCCGCGCACCTCGATCCGGACGACCTCGCCGCGCTGGGCGGCCGCGACGACGACGGTGTTGTCCAGATAGCCGCCGGTCGCGGAGACGGGCGAGTTGCCGGTGGCGTCGACGCCCGCGACGTCCGCGACGAGGTGGGCGAGCGCGGTGGCGAGCAGCCGGGCGTCGACCTCGGCCTCGATGGGCGGCGCGTGCACGGCGAACTGCACCCGCCCCGGCCCGATCAGCTCGACGGCCCCGTCGATCCCGGCGCCGACGACCGCGTCCAGCATCACCTTCGTACGGGTGACGTTCTCGCTGCCGACGTCGAGGCGCTGGTAGCCGAGGACGTTGTCGATGAGGGTGGTGATGCGCGAGTAGCCGGCCGACAGATGGTGCAGCACCTGGTTGGCCTCGGGCCACAGCTGCCCGGCGTCGTCGGCTGCCAGCGCGGCGAGTTCCTGGCGAAGTTCCTCCAGGGGCCCGCGCAGGGAGGTGCCTAGGAGGGTGAGGAGCTGCTCGTGCCGGGCGGCGATCGCCTCGTACCGGTCCTTCTCGCGCTCACCGAGGGCGGCGTAGCGGTCGGCGTCGGCGGCGGTCTCCTCGGCGTGCTGCTCGCGCAGTTCCTCCAGTTCGCGCACGTGCTGCTGGCGCAGGGCGGTCAGCTCGGAGGCGTGCTCCTCGGCGAGCCGCTCGACCTCCTCGGCGTGCCGCTTCCCGGCGTCCTCGCGCTCCTTGACGAGCGCGTCGTACGGCCGCCGGTCGGTGAAGGTCAGTACGGCGCCCACGAGCTGGTCGCCGTCGCGCACCGGCGCGGTGGTGAGGTCGACCGGCACCTGGTCGCCGCTCTTGGTGAACACGACCTGCCCGCGCACCCGGTGTTTGCGCCCGGAGCGCAGGGTGTCGGCGAGCGGGGACTCGTCGTACGGGAAGGGGGCGCCGTCGCCGCGCGAGTGCAGGACGAGGGTGTGGAGTTCGCGGCCGCCGAGGTCGCTGGCCCGGTAGCCCAGTATCTGGGCGGCGGCCGGGTTGACGAGGACGATCCGCCCGTCGGTGTCGGTGCCGACGACGCCCTCGGAGGCGGCGCGCAGGATCATCTCGGTCTGGCGCTGCGAACGGGCCAGTTCGGCCTCGGTGTCGACGGTGCCGGAGAGGTCGCGGACGACGAGCATCAGCAGTTCGTCGCCGGTGTAGCCGTGGCTGTCGTAGGCCTGCTGGCCGTTCTCCAGGTTGGCGCTGGTGACCTCGACGGGGAACTCGGTGCCGTCGGTGCGCCGGGCGATCATCCGGGCCGGCTTGGTGCGCGCCCGCGGGTCGATGTGGTCCGGCCGGCGCATGGACCCGGGGATGAGCCGCGAGTCGAACTGCGGCAGCAGGTCGAGCAGCCCTCGCCCGACCAGCGCGGTGCCCGGGGTCTCGAACGCCTCCAGGGCGATGGTGTTGGCGTTGACGACGGTGCCGTTGGCGTTGACCAGGACCAACGCGTCGGGCAGCGCGTCCAGTATGGCTGCGAGGCGAGCAGCGCCTCGGGATGGCCTGCTGCTCACGAGACGCTTCCTCCCTGTTACCGCACTTGCCGACCGCCTGGGCCATCTTGCCAATCGGCCCGCAGCGTGTCACGCGAGGGAGTCTAAGGGTTGGGGCCGGGCGGGCGGGGTGGGATGCGACGGAGGTCGCACGCGGAAGTGACGTAGCACGTGTGACCGGCGCCCGCCGAGCCCCCTTTTCTACGCCCCCACCTGCGGCAGCAGCGGCACCATCCGGTCCCACCGCGAGATCTCGCAGCCGTCGCGCCGGTCGTACGTCACGTCGACGGGGCGCCCGGCCCAGCTGCCGGTGACGTGGGCGGTGGCCGGGCCGCCGTACTGCATGGTGCAGAGGCTGCCCTCGGGGACGGGGGCGAAGGTCTCCTCGCCCCAGCGCGTGGTCCGGTCGACGGCGGCACAGGCGCCGTCCGGGTCGGGGTGACTGCCGCCGCCGGGGTGGCAGTACAGCTCGTACGTCCCGTCCGCGCCCGGACCGGCGTCCCGGACGGTGACGGTCAGGTGGTCGCCGGTCGGGGCGGGGACGCCGATGGGAGCGCCGATGGGCACGTCGGCGTCGGCGGTGGCGGGGCCGGCGGCACACAGGGTGCCGACGAGACCGGTGAGGGACAGGGCGGCGGCGCCGAGGAGGCGGGCGGCGGGGGTGCGAGTGAGGTGAGACATGCCCTGATCAACGCGCGTACGCGCCGGACGTTGCGCGCCCGTGCTCCGGGGCACGCCCTCCGCAGTGCCTCCGTTGATGCTTTGCCCTGCCCCCCGCCCGCCTAGTACCGTGGGGGTCGATTGGTGACAGCGCGCTCGACTGTGTCATCATCGGCACGCGCCACTCGCGCTCGCACGCGAGAGGTGATGTTGTCTGGAGGCGTCGCCTAGTCCGGTCTATGGCGCCGCACTGCTAATGCGGTTTGGGTTTTAAAGCCCATCGAGGGTTCAAATCCCTCCGCCTCCGCAGCACCCCGAAGCCCCGGCCCATCCGGCCGGGGCTTCGGCGTTTCTCCAGCTCACAAGGGGTGTGCCTAACGGATTTCACATGACGGCGGCAGTCATGTAATGTTCTTCCTGTCGCCGCGACGGGCCGGAAGGAACGGAAGCGGCGGTAAAACCGAACAAGACCAGCACTCGTAGCTTAACGGATAGAGCATCTGACTACGGATCAGAAGGTTGCAGGTTCGAATCCTGCCGAGTGCACACAGACCGAAGGCCCCGGATCACTCCGGGGCCTTCGGCGTTCACGGGTTCGGGGGAGGGGAGGGGAACCAGCGCGCCTCGACCCGTCGTCCTGAACGACGTGTCGGCGGGCGAGGGGGCGGGACTGCTGGGAGGGCCGAAGGCTTCGTGCGGTCATCAGGGTGTGCGGCACGGGTGGGGAATCCGCGTTTCGTACGAAGAGGTGCCTGCAGGGCCGTCGGCCGCTGGACAAGAGCCGGTGGCGGCGTCCGAAGCGGTTCTGAGGCCGGCGGCATCACGTGCGGTCCTGGGTCGAGTCCCTCGTCTTGATCTTCTCCGGCGGCTAGTCGAGTCCGTCGATCGCCGTCCAAGTCCCGGTCGGGACAGGGCAGTCGTGGGCCTCCGGCGTGGTCGGGTGTCGTAACTGTGCTTAGGGTGTGGCCATGTTGCGAGGAACCGTCTTCATATCCCGCCCGCCGAGACTCGACGGAGGTCGACGGTGAACAAGCCGCTGAGGGCCGTGGCGATCTTCTGCGGGCTGCTGGTGCTGGGCCTGCTGATCCGGGCGAACTGGCTGCAGTACGTCCGGGCCCCGGAGCTGGCCTCCGACACCGAGAACCGGCGGGTGCAGATCGAGCAGTTCTCCACCCCGCGCGGGGACATCGTCGTCGGCGGCCGGGCCGTCACCGGGTCCACCGAGGTCGACGGCACCGACCTGAAGTTCAAGCGGACCTACGCCGACGGGCCGATGTACGCGCCGGTCACCGGCTACGCGTCGCAGGCCCAGGGCATGACGCTGCTGGAGAAGACGTACGACGGAATCCTCACCGGCAAGGACGACCGGCTGGCGTTCCAGCGGTTCGCCGACGTCGTCAGCGGGGAGGGCCGGCGGGCCGGGTCCGTGGTGACCACCATCGACCCGAAGGCGCAGAAGGCCGCCTGGAAGGGGCTGACCGACCTCAAGGGCGCGCGCGGCGCCGTGGTCGCGCTGGACCCGGCGACGGGGAAGGTGCTGGCGCTGGTCTCGGCGCCCTCGTACGACCCCTCGCAGTTCGCGGGGAGCACCTTCAAGGAGTCCGACCGGTTCGTGGCGCTCGACAAGGACAAGCGCAAGCCGCTCGCCAACCGGGCGCTGCGTGAGACCTTCCCGCCGGGCTCCACCTTCAAGATCCTCACCGCGGCCGCGGCGCTGGAGCACGGGATCGTCACCGACGTCGACGCCCCCACGGACGCCGTCTCGCCGTACCAGCTGCCGCAGGCCAGCAACAGGATCGGCAGCGAGGCGGGTGACGCCGTGTGCAGCAAGGCGTCGATGAAGACCGCCATGCAGTACTCGTGCAACAACGTCTTCCTCGATGCCGCCTCCAAGCTGGGCCAGGAGAAACTCCGCGAGACCGCCCAGAAGTTCGGCTTCAACGAGAACGTCTACTCCGAGGAGTTCGGCGACCTGCTCGCCACCAAGAGCATCTACCCCGAGAACCTCGACGCGCCCGGCACCGCCCTCACCGGCATGGGCCAGGGCAGTCTCACCAGTACGCCGATGCAGATGGCGATGGTCACCGCCGGGCTCGCCAACGACGGCAAGGTGATGCAGCCCTACGTCGTCGACGAGGTCAAGGGCCCGGACCTCAGCACGCTGGAGAAGACCGAGCCCAAGGTGATGAGCGAGGCCGTCTCCGCCGAGACCGCGCAGAAGGTCCAGCAGATGATGGAGTTCACCGCCAAGGAGGGCAGCGCACGCCGCGCCCATATCGACGGCATCACGGTCGGCGGCAAGACCGGTACCGCGCAGCGCGGTGTCGACGTGAACGACGAGGTGCCGTACGGCTGGTTCGTCTCCTACGGCAAGAACTCCGACGGCGGATCCGTCGCCGTCGCCGTGTTCATCGACCCGACCGACATGGACATCTCCCGCCAGGACATCTCCGGCGGCGGCCTCGGCGGGCCGATCGCCCGCAAGGTCATGGAGGCCGTGCTCAAGCAGTAGCCCCGGCGTGCGATGGCGGTGGTGGCGGCGGCGGGTCGGGTTCTCGTCGTGGCGGTGGCGGTCAGGGTTTCGTCGCGTCGTACGCCTCGCGGGCCTGCTCCACCGCCGCCATCCGGCGGTCCGTCCACCGGGACAGGGCCCGCACCCGCTCGGCGGCCTCGCGGCCGAGGTCCGTGAGCGAGTAGTCCACGCGGGGCGGGATGACCGGCTTGGCGTCCCGCAGGACCAGGCCGTCGCGCTCCAGCGTCCGCAGCGTCTGCGTCAGCATCTTCTCGCTCACTCCGCCGATCTCCCGGCGCAGCTCGCTGAAGCGGTACGGGCGGTCCAGCAGTGCGATCAGGGCCAGGGTGCCCCAGCGGCTCGTGATGTGCTCCATGAGCCCGCGCTCGGAGCACGTGGGATCCCTTTCTGCCATGCCCCTACGGTACGTCGGCGCCGGTACCGGCCCGGGCGGGCGGCGGCCGGAGGGCGTTGTCAGTGGCGGCCGCTACGCTCGGTGGAGATGGCACAGGCATGGAAGTGCACGGGGGCTGCGGTGGACGGCGGACGGTCCCGTGCTGACGTGGGCCGGGGGGCGGCGCAGCGCGCTGGTCCGGGGGAAGCGGGTTGCCTTCGGGGTCGCCGAGGGGGGTGCGCGGACATGCGGGGGAGCGCGGGGGAACGCCTGTCCGGTCGCGGCCGTGGTGCCGGGGCGCGGTACGGGGGCGCGGTGCGAGGAGTGCGCGCGGCTGGACCGGGCGCACTCCGTGGCCGCCGACACGATCGCCGACGATCCGCGGCCGTACCGGGTCTATCTGGCGTGGTTCGGGCCGGGCCTGGTCAAGGTGGGGATCACGGCGCAGGTGCGGGGCGCGGCGCGGCTGCTGGAGCAGGGGGCCGTGTGCTTCACGTGGCTGGGCGGCGGGCCGCTGATGGCCGCGCGGCGTACCGAGGAGCTGCTGCGGGGCGCGCTGGGCGTGCCCGACCGGATCCCGTACGCCCGCAAGCGGGCGGTGCGGGCGGCGCTGCCGGCGTCGGAGGCGGAGCGGCTCGCCGAGATCGCCGCGCTGCACGCGCGGGCGGTGGCGCTGGGCGGCTGGCCGGAGACGCTGACACCGGCGCCGTACGAGGGGGTGGACCACGCGGCGCTCTTCGGGATCGGGGAGACAGGCGGTGGGCCGGCCGTGGGGGAGGTCGCCGAGCTGGTGGTTGGCGGGGCGATCGGCGGATCGCTGGTGGCGGTCGCCGGGCCGGACCTGCATCTGGCGACGGAGCGCGGGGTCGTCGTCCTCGACACGCGGATGATGACGGGGTGGGAGCTGGTCACGGCCGAGGGGGAGCCGTGTGCCGTGCCGCTGCGGAAGTTCAAGGGGGTGGCCGGGCCCGGGGGCGGGGTGCAGGACGGGCTGTTCTGAGCCGCCGGGCACGGCCGGGCATGGAGGAGGGCAGCCGGCTCCCTCCCCTCCCCGGGCCCTTGTCCGTACGCACCGGCGGCGGTGATCGTGGGCTCATGAGTGAGCACGAGGCCGGGCGGGTCCGGCGGTTCTGGGAGGGGCTCGGGCCGCCCGGACTGGTCGACGTGCACACGCACTTCATGCCGGAGCGCGTACTGCGCGAGGTCTGGGGTTACTTCGACGCCCTCGGCCGCTGACCGGCGGGGTCGAGTGGCCGATCACCTACCGGCACGAGGAGGACGAACGCACGGCGCTGCTGCGGGATTTCGGGGTGCGGGCCTTCACGGCCATGCTGTACCCGCACAAGCCGGGCATGGCCGCGGGGCTCAACGCGTGGGCGGTGGACTTCGCCCGCCGCACCCCCGACTGCCCGCACACCTCCACCCTCTTCCCGGAGCCGGGCGTCGAAGCGTATGTGCGCGAGGCCGTCGAGGCGGGGGCGCGGGTCTTCGAGGCGCATGTGCAGGTGGGGGCGTACGACCCGGCCGACGAACTGCTCGACCCGGCCTGGGGCGTGCTCGCCGAGGCGGGGGTGCCGGTCGTCGTCCACTGCGGGTCCGGCCCGGCGCCCGGCAGGCACACCGGGCCCGAGCCGATCGCGCGGGTCCTGGCCCGGCACCCCCGGCTGCGGCTGATCGTCGCGCACCTCGGGATGCCGGAGTACGAGGACTTCCTCGACCTCGCCGAGCGGTACGACGAGGTGCGGCCGGACACGACGATGACGTGCACGGACTTCAGCGAGCGCCTCGCGCCCTTCCCCCGCCGGGCGCTCCCCCGCCTCGCGGACCTCGGCGACCGGGTCCTGCTCGGCTCGGACTTCCCCGACGTCCCCTGTCCCTGCCTGGGCCAACTGCGCGCCCCGGAGCGGCTGGAGCTGGGGGCGCGTGGCTGCGGGGGGTGTGTTACGACGACGCGGCGCGGCTGTTCGGGCTGCCGTCACCGTCGTAAGTCCCCCGGCGGGGTCCCGCGGGTTTCTCAGAGAAATCACAGGTTGGGGAAAGGGTGCTCTCAGAGCGGCCCGGCACCGTGTCCGGCATGACCACGACCTCGCCCCAGGGGCGCACCGAACTGCTCAGGCCGGACGGGAGCCCCGTCCGGGTGCTGGTGGTGGACGACGAGCTGTCCATCACCGAACTGCTGTCGATGGCCCTGCGCTACGAGGGCTGGCAGATCCGCAGCGCCGGCGACGGCCAGGGCGCCGTCCAGGCGGCCCGCGAGTTCCGGCCCGACGCCGTCGTCCTGGACATGATGCTCCCGGACATGGACGGGTTGAGCGTGCTGGGCCGGCTGCGCCGGGACCTCCCGGACGTGCCGGTGCTGTTCCTCACCGCGAAGGACGCGGTGGAGGACCGTATCGCCGGGCTGACCGCGGGCGGCGACGACTACGTCACCAAGCCGTTCGGCCTGGAGGAGGTCGTCGCCCGGCTGCGCGGACTGATCCGGCGCGCGGGCGCCGCCGACCGGCGTTCCGAGTCCGTGCTCGTCGTCGGCGACCTCACCCTGGACGAGGACAGCCACGAGGTCACCCGGGGCGGCGACGGTATCCACCTCACCGCCACCGAGTTCGAGCTGCTGCGCTTCCTGATGCGCAATCCGCGCCGCGTACTGAGCAAGGCGCAGATCCTGGACCGCGTGTGGTCGTACGACTTCGGCGGGCAGGCCAACGTGGTCGAGCTGTACATCTCCTATCTGCGCCGGAAGATCGACGCGGGGCGCGAGCCGATGATCCACACCCGGCGCGGCGCCGGCTACCTGATCAAGCCCGCCGCGTCATGAGCCCCGGCGGCGACCGCGGCCGCGGACCCCGCGGACGCGGCTCGTCGTCGCGTCGGTGCCGCTGATCGCGGTGGTGTGCGCGGTGATCGGCACGGTGACGACGCCGGCGCTGCGGTCGCATCCGCACGAGCAGTGGGACGGGCAGGGGCACGAGGTTGGGGCACGCGTGCCGGGGTGCGTCCAGTCCGGCCTGCTGCTCACCGCGGGCAGCGCCGCCGACCTCCCCCACGCCTCAAGGGCGCGGGGGGACACCCCCATCGGCCGCAGGGAGATGCCCGCGGCGGGCCTCGCCCTGTTCGGCCTGGGCTCCCCGGCCGCCGGACTCGCGGTCACCACCGGTCAGTTGATCGCCGCGCGGGCCGGTACGGGCATCGGCGGCGCGCTGCTGCTGACGACCACCCTCACCGTGTTCACGCAGATCTTCCCGCCCGAGGAGCACGCGCGCGCGGTCGGCGCCTCGAGCGCGGTGAGCGCGCTCGGCTTCGCCGGCGGGCCGCTGATCGGCGGTTTCGTGCTGGACCACTTCCAATGGGGCGCGATCCTCCTGATCCATCTGCCGGTCGTGGCGCTGGGCCTGATCGCGGTCGGCACCCTGGTCCCCGAGTCGCGGAACCCGCAGGGAGACCGCCCCGGCCTGCTCGGCGCCGTCCTCTCCACCCTCGGCATGGCCGCGCTGGTCCACGCGATCATCTCCGGGCCCGGACACGGCTGGACCTCGGGCCGGGTGCCGGCCACGGCGGCCGTCGCGGTGGTCGTCCTCGCGCTCTTCGCGTACGGGGAGAGCCGGGTGCCGTATCCGATGCCCGGCCGGGCGTTCTTCCGGGACCAGCGGTTCACGGGCGTGGTGGCCGGGCTGGTGCTGATCACCCGCGGGATGGGCGGTGCGTTGTTCCCGCTCACCCAGCGCCTCCAGTTCGTGCTGGGGTACGGCCCGTTCGCGGCGGGGTTGCGGACCGCGCCGCCGGCGGTGGCGGTGGTGCTGCCTCACCTTCTCGGGTAGCGCGGCGAAGTGGCTCGCCCGGCTGGGCACGCCGGTGGCGGTGCCGCTGAGCACGGTGCTGACGGCCCTGGGCCCGGTCTCCGTCGCCCTGCCGGCCGACGGCGGGTACGGCGGTACGTCCCTCGGCCCGGTGCTGATCGGCGTGGGGTGCGCGCTGGGCAACCCGGCGATGGCCCACGCGGTCATGAGCGCGATCCCGCCGGACAGGGCGGGCGCCGGGGCGGGCGTCAACGGCACGCCGGCCGAGTTCGGCAACGGGCTCGGCGTGGCCGTCCTCGGCGCGGTGCTGAACGCGCGGTTCGCGGCGCGGTGCTGAACGCGCGGTTTGCGGCGCTGGTACCGGTGGCGGCGGCCTCGCTCCCGGCGGCGCCGGCCCCGTCGCCGGCCTCGGCGCAGGGGGAGGCGGAACGGGGGCGGGACCTCGACGCGTTCACCTCCGGAGTGGAGGGCAGTCAGTTGGTGGGGGCCCGTGCCGTGTTGGCGGGCGGTGTGGTGGCGGCGGTGTTGTCGCGGCGGGCCGAGTGGGCAGACTCGGTGAGCGTCTGAGGGCGCTGCCCCTGGCCGGCGTGGGAACGATCGGGGAGAGGTGCGCATGGCGAAGGCAGGCCGGAAGGGGCCGCGGGCCAGTGTGTGGCTGGCGGAGGAGGGCCGGCGGGGCGGGCGGCGCGGGGGGCAGCCGTCGGGGCTGGACCGGGAGCGGATCACGGCGGCCACGGTCCGGCTGCTGGACGCCGAGGGCCTGGCCAGGTTCTCCATGCGCCGCCTGGCCACCGGGCTGAACGTCACCGCGATGTCCGTCTACTGGTACGTCGACAGCAAGGACGAGCTGCTCGAACTCGCCCTCGACGCCGTCTTCGGCGAGCTGCGCCGGCCCGCCGCAGAGGCCGACCCGGACTGGCGCGGGCAGCTCCGCGCGCTGGCCCGGGAGAACCGCACCCTGCTGGTGCGCCACCCCTGGGTCTCCCCGCTGGTCGGCACGTACCTGAACATCGGGCCGCGCTCGCTGGACTTCTCCCGGGCGGTGCAGGACGTCGTACGCCGCAGCGGGCTGCCCGCGCACCGGCAGGCCGGCGCGATCGCCGCCGTCTTCCGGTTCGTCTACGGCTACGGCACCATCGAGGGCCGCTTCCTCGCCCGCGCCCAGGGCACCGGACTGAGCCCGGACGAGTACTACCAGGACTCCATGACCGCGGTGAGCGAGTCGCCGGACACCGCGGCGGACGTCATCGAGGGGTCCCGGGACATCATGGCGGCCCGGGGCGGCGACACCGTCGCGGAGATGCTGGACCGGGACTTCGAGTTCGCGCTCGACCTGCTGGTGGCGGGCATCGAGGCGATGGTCGACCGCGGCTGACCGGGCCTGCCGGGGGGAGGGCCCGTCCTCAGTCGTCCGATGCCAGCCGCGCCGGGAAGCCGCCCGTCGCCACCGGCCCCCACTGCTCCGGCGTCACCCGGATGATCGACTTGCCCTGCCTGACCATGGCCTGCCGGTACTCGTCCCAGTCCGGGTGCTCCCCGGAGATGTTCCGGAAGTACTCCACCAGGGGTTCCACGGAGTCGGGGGCGTCGATGACCTCGGCGGTGCCGTCGATCTGGACCCAGGGGCCGTTCCACTCGTCGCTGAGCACGATGAGGCTGACCCGCTCGTCCCGGCGCGCGTTGCGGGTCTTGGCCCGCTCCGGGTACGTGGAGACCACGATCCGCCCGGAGTCGTCGACGCCGCAGGTCAGCGGGGAGCCCTGCGGGCTGCCGTCGGCCCGTCGGGTGAGCAGGACCGCCCGGTGCCGGGGCCGTACGAAGTCCAGCAACTCGTCCAGGGAGACACGGGTGTTCGTCGCGATGTTCGCTGCCATGCCGTCAGCCTAGGCCGCGTCCCCGTCCTCCGCGCGCAGCGCCTCCTCCAGGTGGTCGTGGACCGGGACGTCGCGGCGCAGGCCCGACAGCTCCAGGACGCGGCTGGGCACGGTCCTGGGGGTGGCGACCAGGCGGAGCCGGGTGCGGGAGGGCAGGTGGTCGCGGACCGCCTCCACGAGGCGGATGCCCTGGGAGTCCATGAAGTGGGTGGTGCTCAGGTCCAGGACGAGCAGGCGCAGACCTGCCGACCGCTGGTCCACGGCGGTCGTGATCAGGGGCAGCAGCCCCGCGGCGTTGCAGTAGTCGATCTCGCTGGGCAGGGCGAGCACGGCGCAGCCGGGCGGGTCACACGGCTCGCAGGGCTGGGGAAGGAAGGTCACGGCACTCACCTGACAGACGTCCGTCCGGCTCCGGCTGGGCCGCTTCCTGACCCTGCCCCCATTCCAACACGTGACGGGGGCGGTACGAAAGGTGTCACCTGCGGCCCCGCCGGTCCTTCGGCCGGGCGTCACCGGGACGCAACCAAGCAGCTAAAGTGCTGTTCGTCCTGTGCTCGCAGTCGGGAATGTGCTGCGGAGCTCTCCTGCGCACGGCCGTTTGGCCGGGCATGCCGAAGAGGTTCGTGGTGGCTGCGTCCGAATTTACCGATTTGCCGCGTTTTCCGGCGGGCTTCGAGCTGGCCGAGGCCCTGACGGCGGCGGCACGGGAACTGCACGGAACGGGCTCCCCGGACGACACCCTGAACACCGCGGTGGGTCTGGCCGTACGCCTGCTGCCCGGGGCGGAGCACGCGGGGATCTCGGAGATCCAGCGCGGCAACCGGCTGCGCGCGCTGGCCTGGACCGACGACACCGTACGGTTCGCCGCGGAGACCCGGCAGGGGGGCCGTGAGCCGCACCCGGACTGGGCACACCTGTGGACGACGCCGGTGGTGCGGATCGACGACAGCGAGGCCGACGGCGGCGGCAACGTCCTGTCCGGGCTCGGGCTGCGCTCGGCGCTGTCCCTGCGGCTGCGCGCCGACCGGCGCCGGCTGACGGTGCTGACGGCGTACGCCCGCAAGCCGCAGGCCTTCGGCGACGACGCGACCCGTATCGGGCGGCTGTTCACCGCGCACGTCTCCCTCGCGCTGGACTCGGCGACGGTACGCGAACAGCTCACCGAGGCCATGCGCACCCGGGACCTCATCGGCCAGGCCACCGGCATCCTGATGGAACGCCTGAACATCGACGCGGCCGGCGCCTTCGAGTCCCTGGTCCGCGCCTCCCAGCGCGAGAACGTCAAGCTCCGCGACCTGGCCCGCCGCATCGTCGACGCGAACCGGGGCGCGGGGAGCTAGGGGTGCCCCGCGAGTGCCCCCGTGAGCGCCCCCCAGGCGTGTCCCGGCGGTCACGGGATATCCGTACCGGCATGACCTCGGAGATAACCGACACCCTGGAACGGGCGATGGCGCGCAGTCAGGGCCTGGACCCGTTGCTGCGCGATCTGACCGACCGTGCGGTCGCGCAGGTGCCCGGCGCCGTCGCCTGTTCGGTCACGGTGCGCCGCGCCGACCGGCTGATGACCCTGGCGGGCAGCGCGGGCCTGCCGGCGGGACTGGACCTGCGCCAGTACGAGAACGGCTCTGGCCCCTGCGTGGACGCGGCCGAGTCGGGGAGCGCCCAGTACGCGGCCGACCTGGCCGTCGAGACCCGCTGGCCGGCGTACACGCGGTACGCGCTGGCCGCCGGGGTGCGCTGCGTGCTGGCGCTGCCGCTGGCCGTCGAGGGCGAGACGGGCGCCGCGCTCAACTTCTACGGCCGCGGGCCCGATTCGCTCGCCGCCGGCCGGGACGCGGCCCAGGCCTTCGCGGAACGGGCCGCGCACGCGGTGAACGAGGCCCTGCGCATCGAGCGCGAGCAGTCCTCGGCGGCCGACGTACGCACCGCCCTGCTCTCCCGCAGCATCATCGACCAGGCGGTCGGCATGCTCATGGCCCGCGAGCGCATAGACGCCCACCATGCCCTGGAACGCCTGCGCCGAGCCTCCCAGAACCGCAACGTCAAACTCCGCGACCTCTGCGGAGAACTGGTCGCCCGAGCCTCCGGCACCCCTCAGAGCGGCACGTCCAGAGGCACCTGACCCGACCCCCCTCACCCGGGAGCTCCCCGCAACGCCGCCTCCCCGCAACGCCGCCTCCCCCAGCGTCCGCCCCTCCCGGCCGGGACCGCCGGCATCGGTGACACCGGGGCGCGGCCGCCCCCGTACCCCCGCCGGCCGGGCTCCCGGCAGGCGCCCCCTCTGCCTTCCGGCGCCCCCCGCAAGAACCCCCGTCCCCCGCCGCGCGGCTCACACCCCCGGCAGGGACTCCCCCTGGACCGCCTGGATGTCGAGTTCGACCCTGAGTTTCGTGCCGATGGCGGCGATGCCGGCCTGGACGACCTGGTTGTAGTTCATCGCGAAGTCCTCGCGGTGCAGTTCCGCCGTCGCGCGGAACGCGGCGCGGGTGCCGCCCCAGGGGTCGGCGCCGGTGCCGAGGTAGGCGAGGTCCAGGTCGACCGGGCGGACCACGCCGTGCAGGCCGAGTTCGCCGCGGACGGTCCAGCGGTCGGGGCCGGCGACCGTGACCCCGGTGGAGCGGTAGGTCAGCTCCGGGAACCGCTCGACGTCCAGGAAGTCGGCGGAGCGCAGGTGGGTGTCGCGCATCCCGTTGCCGGTGTCGATCGAGGCCGCCCGGATCACCGCCTCGACCCGTGACTTGGTCACGTCGTCCGGCGCGATCTCGACCGTGCCGCCGAACTCGGTGAACCGGCCGTGCACGCTGGAGATCCCCAGGTGCTGGGCGACGGCGGCGACGCTGGAGTGCGCCGGGTCGATCGTCCACGGACCCGGCGGCGGCAGCTCGGTGCCCCCCTGCCGGGCCAGCGTCACGGTGCCGGCCTCGGCCCGCCCGCTGGCGGTGACGATCGCGCTGGACGCGGCCGGCGCGTAGCCGACGGCGGTGACGATGACGGTGTACGCCCCCGGCGCCAGCGACGTCGTGTCGCGCACCGCGCCCTCGGCGTCGGCCTCGGCCCGCAGCACCTGCGCGCCGGTCATGTCGGTCATCGTGACGACCGCGTGCGACACGGCCCATCCGTCCCGCGTGCGGATCCTCGCGGTCAGTCCCATCCCGTCTTCTCCCTGCAAAGGCTCAGAAACTGGTCGTGAAAGGACCGGCCCGTGGCGGCGGACGCGCCTCCGCTCGGAGCGCGCACGCCACCACGGGCCGGAGCCCGGTCACTCGCCGGGGTGGGCGAGCTGGATGTCGTGGCCGTCGGCACCCGGGCCGGCGACCGTCAGCGCGGTGGCCACCGGCGGGTAGCCGGTCGCGATGACCGTGTACTCACCGGCGTCCAGGTCGGTGAAGGCGTATGCCCCGTCCGCACCCGTGGTGGCCGTACCGACCACGTTGCCGGCCGCGTCGACCAGCGTGACGCGGGCGTCGGCCAGCGGACCGTGCGGAGCCCGCACGACGCCCTGGACCTGCGCCCCGGCCTGGAGGTCGACCTCGATCCGGGTGACCCCGGTGCCGCCCACCTCGACGGACAGCGCCCGCGGACGGTAGCCGACGGCGTTGACCGCGACGGTCACGGTGCCCGGCACCAGCTCCGCGAGGGCGAACTCGCCCTGCTCACCGGTGGTGACGGTGGCCAGCAGGTCACCGCGCACATCGGTCACGATCACCATCGCGTCCTTGACCGGCGTCCCGCTCTCCAGCGCCCGGACCAGACCGGTCAGCCCGCTGGTGCCGCTGAGCAGGATGTCGTAGGCGACCGGCTCGTCGTTGACGACGATCGTGGACGCCTGCGGCTGGTAGCCGTCCGCCGAGGCGATCAGGACGTACGAGCCCGCGCCCGGCACGTCGACCGTGTAGGCACCGTCGCCCTGGGCGACCGCGCGGCCCAGCTGCCGGCCCGCCAGCGAGATCAGCGTGACGGCGGCCTGCGGGACCGGCGCGGACTCGGCGCCTCGGATGAAGCCGCGCACCGCGATCCCACCGGAGGCGGGCGCCTCCGGCTCACCGGCACCGGCCGTGGCGGTGACGGCGGCGAGCCGCTGCGTGGCCGCGGGTGCCGTACCCGTCGCGGAGACCGCGGAGGCCGCCGGAACGGCGGCGACCGCACCGGCCGGAACCGGCTCCTCGGCGGCGACCGCACCGGCCGGAACCGGCTCCTCGGCGGCGACCGCACCGGCCGGAACCGGCTCCTCGGCGGCGACGGCCCCGGCCGGGGCCGCCTCGGGGGCGGGGGAGCCCGTGGCCTCGGCGGCCTGGGCGAGGGCGCCGGAGGTCCGCAGCGGGACCTCCTTGATGAACAGCGTCACCAGGAAGGCGAGCAGGGCGATCGGCGAGACGTACAGGAAGATGTCGGCGATGCCGTGGCCGTAGGCGCTCTCCAGCCAGGTCCGCACGCCCGGGGGCAGCAGGTCCAGGTTGGGCAGCGCGCCGCTGCCGGACGACTTGGCGGCGGCCGCCCGGTCCTGCGGGCTCAGCGAGCCGATGGTGTCCGCGGCGTAGTGGCTGATCCGGGTCGACATGACCGAGCCCAGCACCGAGACGCCCGCCGCGCCGCCGAGGGACCGGAAGAAGGTCACCGTGGAGGACGCGGAACCGAGGTCGCGCGGGGCCACCTGGTTCTGCGTGCACAGCACCAGGTTCTGCATCATCATGCCGATGCCGAGACCCATGAACGCCATGAAGATCGCGATGTGCCAGTACGGGGTGTCGTAGCGCATGGTGCCGAGCAGGCCCAGGCCCGCCGTCAGCAGCACACCGCCGGCCAGCAGCCAGCCCTTCCACCGGCCGGTCCTGGTGATGACCTGACCGGAGACGGTGGACGAGACGAACAGACCGCCGATCATCGGGATCGTCATGACTCCCGACATGGTCGGGGACTCGCCCCGCGCCAGCTGGAAGTACTGGCTGAAGAAGACGGTGCCCGCGAACATGCCGATACCGACGAACAGCGAGGCGGCCGAGGCCAGCGCGATGGTCCGGTTGCGGAACAGCCGCAGCGGGATGATCGGCTCGGCGGCCTTGGACTCGACGAGCAGGAAGAGCAGCGTCAGGACGATCGAGCCGCCGACCATGAGGCCGGTCTGCCAGGAGATCCAGTCGTACTTGTCGTCGGCGAAGGTGACCCAGACGAGCAGCAGGCAGACGGCGGCGGTGACGAAGAAGGCGCCGGCCCAGTCGACCTTGACCTTCCGCTTGACCACCGGCAGGTGCAGCGTCTTCTGGAGCACGACCAGCGCGATGATCGCGAAGGGCACACCGACGTACAGGCACCAGCGCCAGCCGAGCCAGCTGGTGTCGGTGATGACACCGCCGAGCAGCGGACCGCCGACGGTGGCGACGGCGAACGTCGCGCCGAGGTAGCCCGAGTAGCGTCCGCGCTCACGCGGGGCGATCATCGCGGCCATGACGATCTGGGCCAGCGCGGACAGACCGCCACCGCCCAGACCCTGGATGACGCGCGCGCCGATCAGCATCGCCGGGTTCTGCGCCAGACCGGCGATGACGGAGCCGACGACGTAGACGCACAGGGCTATCTGTACGAGAGCCTTCTTGCTGAACAGGTCGGCGAGCTTGCCCCACAGGGGGGTGGAGGCGGTCATCGCCAGCAGCGAGGCCGTGACGACCCAGGTGTAGGCGCTCTGGCCGCCGCCGAGATCGCTGATGATCTCGGGCAGGGCGTTGGTGACGATGGTCGAGGACAGGATGGCGGCGAACATGCCGAGCAGCAGCCCGGACAGCGCCTCCATGATCTGCCGGTGCGTCATCGGAGCGTCTCCGGTGGAGCCTCCCCCGTGCTTGGCATGAGCCCGCACACCGGCTGGTGTGGTCGTTGCCATGGACTTCCTTTGCTTACGTGGTGATCGCGGGTGTACGGGTGGACCGTTCGTTCCCGGTCGGTGCGGGTGGCCGGGCCGTGGGGACCCGGCAGTCGTCGAAGCTGGCCCGCAGCCGGGCCATCAGCTCCGAGAGCCGGCCGACCTCGTCGTCGGACCAGTCGCTCAGCCGGTCGGCGAGCATCCGGGAGGTGCGCTCGGCGACGTCGTCGAGCCGGTCCTGACCCTCGGGCGTCAGGCGCAGGATGCGCGAGCGTCTGTCCGCCGGGTCGGGGAAGCGGTCGATCCAGCCGCGCTCGGCGACGTGGGCGACATGGCGGCTGGTCACCGACATGTCCACCGCGAGCAGCTCCGCGAGCTTGCTCATGCGCATGTCCCCGTACTGGCCGAGCAGGGCCAGGACGGCGAGTGCTCCGCCGGGACAGTCGGGCGGCAGCAGCCGGCCCATCTCCCGTCTCACGGCGCCGAAGGCGCTGAACTGGCGGATCAGCTCCTCGTACTGCGCCTTCTCGGCCACGCGCACCTCCCGATTCGTTGCTTAGGGCAACCATAATATCGGTTGGTTGCTGCAGGCAAACAAAACGGGGTCTCCCGGCATAAAAAGTTGGCAAAGGCAAGTATTGCGAAAGTAAATACGCGGGTAGTGCGCGGTCTCCGAGGTCAAGGCCCCTGGGAGGCCCCGCACTTGGGCCGCACCGTCGGATTCGCTAGTGTCTCGGCCCATGGCTAACAACCAGGGCCCCCAGGGCAACAACGACCCCGCCGGCTCCACCCAGATGTTCCGCGCGTTCGTCGACGACGCGCCGCAGTCCCGGCAGGCGGCCCCCGCCGCGTCCTCCGGCCCGCGCGTCGGCCTGATCGCCGGCATCGTCGTCGCCGTGATCGTCGTCGCGGCCGTGGCCTGGCTGGCGCTGGGCTGACCCCGCCCCGCGTCCGGGACGGCCCCGCCGGAGCGCCCCGGACGCGGGACGACATACGACCGCCGCGGCACCCGGAAGGATGCCGCGGCGGTCGTCGAGCTGTCCTGGGCCGGTCCCGGGCGGGCCGGTTCCGAGCCCACCCCGGTCGGCCACTCGGCCACTCGGCCGATAGGCCGGTCAGTCGGAGATGAGCCCCTCGCGCAGCTGCGACAGGGTCCGGGTCAGCAGCCGGGAGACGTGCATCTGCGAGATGCCGACCTCCTCGCCGATCTGCGACTGCGTCATGTTGGCGAAGAAGCGCAGCATGATGATCCGCCGCTCCCGGGGCGGCAGCTTGGCCAGCAGCGGCTTGAGGGACTCGCGGTACTCCACGCCCTCCAGCGCCGTGTCCTCGTAGCCGAGGCGGTCCGCCAGCGAGCCCTCACCGCCGTCGTCCTCCGGGGCCGGGGAGTCCAGCGAGGAGGCGGTGTAGGCGTTGCCCACCGCGAGGCCGTCGACGACGTCCTCCTCGGAGACGCCGAGCACGACGGCCAGTTCGCCGACCGTAGGGGAGCGGTCCAGCTTCTGCGACAGCTCGTCGCTGGCCTTGGTCAGCGCCAGGCGCAGCTCCTGGAGCCGGCGCGGCACGCGCACCGACCACGAGGTGTCCCGGAAGAACCGCTTGATCTCCCCGACGACCGTCGGCATCGCGAAGGTCGGGAACTCCACGCCCCGCTCGCAGTCGAAGCGGTCGATCGCCTTGATCAGGCCGATGGTGCCGACCTGGACGATGTCCTCCATCGGCTCGTTGCGCGAGCGGAAGCGGGCGGCGGCGTACCGCACCAGCGGGAGGTTCAGCTCGATCAGGGTGTCCCGGACGTACGCCCGCTCGGGGCTGTCCTCGTCGAGGGCGGCGAGCCGCAGGAACAGGGAGCGGGACAGGGTGCGGGTGTCGATGGCCTCCGTGGCCGAGGCGGCCGAAGCGGTCTGGGCCGGCACGGCGTCGAGGTTCGGAACGGCGTCGATGGCCGGAACGGCGTCGATGGCCGGGAGGTCGTCGATGGCCTGGACGTCGTCGACAGGGCCGACGGGGCCGAGCGCCTCGAGCGTGTCGGGCGCGGTCTCGCTCTCCGCGAGCGCGAGCACCTTCGAGCTGCCCTGGTCTGCGGACATGCCACCCCCTTTGGGTCGCGGGACGGTCGCGGCGCACATTCCCACGGCGGGAACGCAGCCTTCACCTGGATACCGGAGCCGAAGCTCCGGCAAACGCGTCTCCGGCAGAATGTCACATGTCGGCAACGCGCTGTAGTGACATGTCGACATGCGAGACGCGAATACCCCCTGGAAACAGGGGGTCTGACGGTCTTTCGGCCCGAATCCGCCCCCAACGGCCCTGGTGAGCGATTCGCTCTCCCCGGTGACCTCTCGCTCGCGCTTTCGACTGCGCGCGGCGCCGGTGTCGAGGTTACGCGTCGATCCGGTTCGCGGACCTCAATCGCTGGAAACTGCGCGCGAGCAGCCGGGAGACGTGCATCTGGGAGACGCCTAGTTCGGCGCTGATCTGCGACTGGGTGAGGTTGCTGTAGTAGCGCAGCAGCAGGATGCGCTGCTCGCGCTCCGGGAGCTGGACCAGCAGATGCCGCACCAGGTCGCGGTGCTCGACCCCGTCGAGCGCCGGGTCCTCGTAGCCGAGCCGGTCGAGCAGCCCGGGCAGTCCGTCGCCCTCCTGTGCGGCCTCCAGCGAGGTGGCGTGGTAGGACCGCCCCGCCTCGATGCAGGACAGCACCTCCTCCTCGGTGATGCGCAGCCGCTCGGCGATCTCGGCGGTGGTGGGGGAGCGCCCGAAGGCGGTGGTGAGGTCCTCGGTCGCGCTGTTTACCTGCACCCACAGCTCGTGCAGGCGGCGCGGTACGTGCACGGTGCGGACGTTGTCGCGGAAGTACCGCTTGATCTCGCCGACGACCGTCGGCATCGCGAAGGTCGGGAACTGCACGCCGCGTTCGGGGTCGAAGCGGTCGATGGCGTTGATGAGGCCGATGGTGCCGACCTGGACGACGTCCTCCATCGGCTCGTTGCGGGAGCGGAAGCGGGCGGCGGCGTAGCGCACCAGCGGGAGGTTGGCCTCGATGAGCGTCGCGCGTACGCGGTCGTGCTCCGGCGTGCCCGGGGTGAGGTCCTTCAGTTCGCCGAAGAGCACCTGGGTCAGCGCCCGGGTGTCCGCGCCCCGGCTGCGCTGCGGCGCGGGCGCCTCCGGGGCCTCCGGGGCCTCCGGGGCCTCCGGGGTCGCCTGGGCGGGCGGTGCGGAGGGGGCGGGGGGCGCGTGGGGCGCGGGCGGGGCTTGAGGCGCAGTACTGGCCGGCACGGTCAACTCCACCTCGTGATCTGTCACTCTTCCGTCAACTCATCCGTCAAAAGCGGTCATAGCATCACAAGACATGCCCACTGTGTGCAAGCACCGCATAACGTCGTGTTGAGTGAACGCAGAACGGCCCCGCACCGGTCGGGTGCGGGGCCGTGCGGCGGGGCGGCGTGCTAGAACTCGTAGTCGGCGATCACCCAGGTGGCGAACTCCCGCCACTGCGCGACGCCGGCCTGGTGCGCCGGGTGTTCCAGGTAGCGCTTGAGGGCGTCGGCGTCGTCCACGGCGGAGTTGATGGCGAAGTCGTAGGCGATGGGGCGGTCGCTGATGTTCCAGGCGCACTCCCAGAAGCGCAGCTCCTCGATCTGCTCGCCGAGCGCCGCGAACGCCTCGGCGCCCGCGACGACGCGCGGGTCGTCGCGCCGGACGCCCTCGTCGAGCTTGAACAGCACCAGGTGCCGGATCATTCTTTTCCTCCGTTGGCGGCCCAGGTCATGAAGTCGCCCACGGCGCCCGCCGCGTCGGAGATGCCCTGGAAACCTATCTGGACGTAGTCGGCTGCCTTCGCGGGATCCGTGATGATCACGTACAACACGAAGACCACGAGCACGTAGACGGCGATCTTCTTCGAGTTCACCGCCACCGCGGCCTCCCCTGTCCCTCTCGACGCACGCCTTCGGTCGCTCATGATCGCACGAAGGGCCCCGTCTTTCGACGGGGCCCTTCACGAGCGGTAGCGGAGGGATTTGAACCCTCGGTGACTTGCGCCACACTCGCTTTCGAGGCGAGCTCCTTCGGCCGCTCGGACACGCTACCGAGAGAGACCTTACAGCACGGAGAGGCGTGCTCAGAAATCGATATGCGGCGGCCTTCGGGGGTGCGGACCGGCCGTCAGCGGTCCCGGAAGAAGTCGGTCAGCAGCCGGGCGCAGTCGACGGCGAGGACGCCCTCGATCACCTCGGGACGGTGGTTGAGGCGCCGGTCGCGTACGACGTCCCACAGGGAGCCGGCCGCGCCCGCCTTGTCGTCGCGGGCGCCGTAGACGACCCGGTCCACGCGGGACTGCACCAGGGCGCCCGCGCACATCGTGCAGGGTTCCAGGGTGACGACGAGTGTGCAGCCGGTGAGCCGCCACGCGCCAAGGTGCGCGGCGGCCCGCCGGATCGCCAGCACCTCGGCGTGGGCGGTCGGATCGCCGATGGCCTCCCGCTCGTTGTGCCCGGCGGCCAGCACGGTCCGCCCGTCCGGCGCCAGGAGGACGGCGCCGACGGGTACGTCCGGCCCGGCCCGCCCGGCCTCGGCCAGGGCGAGCCGCATCGCGTCCCGCCAGGGATCGCGTACGGGATCGCGTTCCAGGTCGGGTACGGGGTCGGGTACGGGGTCGTGCCGCGCGTTCCGTTCGCTCAGCGGACGGTCTCCAGCACCTCGGAGGCGCCGAGGGCCTCGGCGATCTCGCCGACCGCGTCCCCGGACATGGAGCGCAGTTCCTTCTCGCTGACGCCGAGGTCGTCGAGGACCTCCGCGTCACCGACGGGGCCGTGCGGCACGGCGGAGTCGCCGGTGGCGGCGGCCGTGGCGGTGCCGTCCCCGTCGTCCTCGTCGTCGTCGGACTCCCCGTCCTCGGTGCCGTCGAGGTCGAGGTCGAGGTCTTCGAGGCCGTCCCCGTCGTCACCGGGGTCCCGGCCCAGCAGTTCGTCGGTGAGCAGGATCTCGCCGTAGCTGCTGCGGGCGGCCGCGGCGGCGTCCGACACGTAGATACGGGGGTCCTCCTCGCCGTCCACGCGGACGACGCCGAACCAGGCGTCCTCCTGCTCGATCAGCACGAGCACCGTGTCCTCGTCGGGAGAGGCCTCCCGTGCCAGGTCGGCCAGATCCGACAGGGTCTCCACATCGTCGAGCTCCGTGTCGCTCGCTTCCCACCCGTCTTCGGTGCGCGCGAGCAGTGCGGCGAAGTACACCGTGACTCTCCCACTGGTCATAGGCGTGCCGGTTGGGGGTCCCCCCGGCGGAGGCAGTGGGTGGGGGAGCGGTGCTCCGAGCCCCACCCTCTCGGAATCGTGGCAGAAACATGGCACTCAGGGGACGTCTTCGGCGCCCTGTGTCCGGCACTTTCGACCGGCGTCCCGGGAGTACGTACCCGGGCAGCCGCCCATCGGCGCACGCGTTGCCGCCACGTGCGGATCGTACGCGGATTCTCTCGGTCCTCGCGTACGCCCCCCACCACCAACGTCGGCGCGGCGCGTGATCTTCCCCGCCCGGCTCAGAGGCTCACCAGCGAAAGGTGCGCATGCGCATCGCGTGGCGCAGCCGCGCGGCCTTGACCCGGCGCGGCTGGACCCGGTCGCGCAACTCCCGAGCCTCGGCCAGATCCCGCAAGAACTGAGCCCGCCGCCGACGCCGCGCGGCCTCCCGGTCGGCCGGGGTCCCCTCGTCCGACGGGGGCGGCGGAGCACCGGGCACCCGCCCCTCCGCGGGGATCTGCGCAGCGCCGGTGGTCCTTCGCCGGGCGGTGGGCCCGGTGGCGCGGGCGGCCGTCTGCTCCGCGGCGGTATGTGTGGTGCCGGCGGTCCGGCCTCCGCCGGCGGGTTCCGTGGCTCGGCTGGGCTTGCGCTCTGCGGCGGTCGGCGTGCCTCCGGGAGTACTCCGCTCCTCGGCGGTCCGCGTGGCTCGGGCGGTATCCCGGTCCGCGGCCGTCCGCGTGGCTCGGGTGGTTGTTCGTTCCGCGCGGGTGTGTGTGGCGCTGCCGGTCCTGGGCTCCGTGGCTCGGGTGCGCTCTGCGGCGGTCGGCGTGCCTCCGGGAGTACTCCGCTCCTCGGTGGTCCGCGTGGCTCGGGCGGTATCCCGGTCCGCGGCCGTCCGCGTGCTTCCGGAGGTATTCCGCTCCGCGGCCGTCCGCGGACCTCCGGCGGTACTCCGCTCCGCCGCGGCCCGCGTACCGGTGCCCCTCCGCCCGGACGAGGACTCACCGCCCCAGGCGGCGGTCCTCCGCTCCGGCGTGGGATCCCCGGCCACGGCGGTACTCCGCTCCGCCGTGGCGCCCCTCGTCGCCCCGGCCGCCCTGCGGTCGGCGCCGGTCCCTCTCTCGGCCCCGCCCCTTCGCTCGGCGGCCCCGCCCCCGGCCCCGGCTCTGCGGTCGGCGGCCCCGGCTCCTCGTTCCGCCCTGGTTCCCCGCTCGGGGGCGGTCCTACGCTTCGTGTCCCGGTCAGGCACAGTCTCACCATCCAGCGTCCGAGTGCTCTCCGCCTTCCCCCGACCGGGGGGTTTGACGCCCGCTGGCGATGGCGGGCCGCGAGGGAGGCGTCGCCGTGGGGCCCGGTTACTGTGGAGGACATGCGTCTCCACGTCGTCGACCACCCCTTGGTCGCCCACAAGCTCACCACGTTGCGCGACCAGCGCACCGACTCCGCGACCTTCCGCCGTCTCGCCGACGAACTGGTCACCCTGCTCGCCTACGAGGCCACGCGCGACGTGCGCACCGCACAGGTCGACATCCGTACCCCGGTCTCGACGACCACCGGCGTCAAGCTCTCCCACCCGCGCCCGCTGGTGGTGCCGATCCTGCGGGCCGGCCTCGGCATGCTCGACGGCATGGTCCGGCTGCTGCCGACCGCCGAGGTGGGCTTCCTGGGCATGGTGCGCGACGAGGAGACGCTCCAGGCCTCCACGTACGCCACCCGCATGCCGGACGACCTGTCGGGCCGCCAGGTGTACGTCCTGGACCCGATGCTGGCCACCGGCGGCACCCTGGTCGCCTCGATCCGGGAGCTGATCAAGCGCGGCGCCGACGACGTGACCGCCGTCGTGCTGCTGGCCGCTCCCGAGGGCGTCGAGCTGATGGAGCGCGAGCTGGCCGGCACCCCGGTGACGGTCGTGACGGCGTCGGTCGACGAGCGCCTCAATGAGCAGGGCTACATCGTCCCGGGCCTCGGCGACGCGGGCGACCGCATGTACGGGGCGGCCGAGTAGGTCAGGAGCTGCCGAGCAGGTCAGGAGCGGCCGAGCAGGTCAGCAGCTCTTCTTCTTCTCCGCGGCGGGCGTCGGCTGCGGCGCGGTCAGCCTGGCCAGCGCCGTGTCGGCGTCCGTATGCTTCGCGAGCCCCGCGAAGCGGTCGCCGATGATCAGGTCGACGGTGGCGTTCTTGCGGGCGGCGTCCGCGCGGTGCTCGGCGCCGGGCAGCTGGGTGCCGAGCACGGTGAGGGAACTCTTCAGGGCGGCGCCCTGGCCGAGCAGCAGCCCGGTGCCCTTCACCTTCTTGTCGTACTGCTCCGGCGCGTTGGTCACCTCGCCGACGCGGAACCCGCGCTTCTTCAGCTCGTCGGCGGTCTTCTGCGCGAGGCCGCTGCGGGTGGTCGCGTTGTACACGTTGACCGTGACCTGACCCGGCTTCGGCAGCACCACGGCCGCCGGCGCGGCGCTCGCCCGCGCGGGCTTCGCACAGCCCGCGGCCCCGGCCGCCGACGCCTTGTCACCACCGGTGAAGACGTCGATGAGCTGCAGCGTGCCCCAGCCGAGCACCCCCAGAACGGCGATACCGGCGACGCCGGCGAACGCGAGCCTGCCGCGTCGTCGGGCCGGTCGCATCCGCGGATACCGGTCCCCCGTGATCTTGTACTGGCCACCCATGCCGGGAGGAGTCAGCATGCTCATGAGCGCAGCGTAGTGCGCCGGGGCGGCGATGCCTATTAGATGATCAGTCGACGTTCCGAGGTTCGCCCCGATGCCACCCGAAAGGGTCAGTCGAGTTCGAGGACCCGGGCGTGCAGCACCTGCCGCTGCTGGAGCGCGGCGCGCACCGCGCGGTGCAGTCCGTCCTCCAGATACAGGTCGCCCTGCCACTTCACGACGTGCGCGAAGAGGTCGCCGTAGAAGGTGGAGTCCTCGGCGAGGAGCGTCTCCAGATCGAGCTGGCCCTTGGTCGTCACGAGCTGATCGAGGCGGACCGGGCGCGGCGCGACGTCCGCCCACTGCCGGGTGCTTTCCCGGCCGTGGTCGGGGTACGGCCGGCCGTTTCCGATGCGCTTGAAGATCACACGGAAAGCCTACCGGCCAGGACGCGGCGGGCGCAGCCACGGCGCCGGAGTACGGTGCCGGAAAAGACGCCGTAAACAGGAGCAAACAGGGCGGAGGCGGTACGGCGCCCGCCTCCGTCCCGGACGTGCGGGGCTCAGCCCCGCCGCCCCTCCCTCCCGGCCGGCCGGGGTTCGCTCGGGGCCGGCGCCCCGTCGGTGCCGTTCTTCTTGGGGGCGCAGCGGGCGGCCTCGGCGCGCAGCAGGGCGCGCAGGACGGCGTAGGGATCGTGCGGCATGGGGATTTCCTCGTTCCGAATTCCGGTTCCGGGGTGCTGCGGACGACTGCCGACGTGCGGCGGGCCGGCGCGAAGGGGGCCGGCGCGAAGGGGGCCGGCCGGTCCGGTCAGCAGCGCAGAACCACGAACCGGGGCGCACACCGGACGGCCGGCGCCCCGGCGGAAGGAGGAGCAACCGCGGTCCGCCGGGCGGAGGAAACCCGCACCCGTACGGACTCGGCGGGAGCCACGGGAACGGCGGCCCGCCGCTCCCCGCGCCCCGGCACCCGCAACACGCTGTCGAGATGGTCGTACTCACCACTCCCGGCGGCCCCGGCCACCGCCCCCGGCGAGACCGCCTGGGCGGGAAGGTGACCGCACGGCACGATCAGCGCCAGCAGGAGTACGAGCACCCGGAACCCGGCACGCCACCGTCCGGCGCGGACGGCGGTGGCGGTGGTGGCGGCGACGGCGCGCGGGAGGGGGCTCACGTCAGGTCGTGTCCCCGCCGGGCGTACGCCGCCCCTCGCGCCGGGGCCGAGAACTGCCCGCTCGGCGTACGGAACCCGCTCACCGCGGGCGCGGGACCCGGCGGGCGCGCCCGCGCAGCCCCACGGCCGTGGCGATCTCCACCAGGCCCACGACGACCAGCCACCACCCGCCGACCAGCATCAGGACGGCCGCCGACTCGACCGGCGAGTCGATCAGCACGATGCCCGCGACGACGGTGACGGCGCCGAGGAAGACGGTCCAGCCCCGCGCGGGCATCGCCGGGTCGTGCACGGCGGCGACGATCTGGGTGACGCCGCGGAACATCCAGCCGATGCCGATGCACAGGGCGAGCAGCAGCACCGACTGCAGGGTGCCGCGGAAGCAGAACAGGCCCAGCAGGATCGACACGGCGCCGCTGATGAAGGCCAGGACGCGCAGGGACGTCGTCCGGTGGGTGCCGAAGGCGGCGGCCAGTTGGAGGACGCCGCTGACGACGAGGTAGAGGCCGAAGAGGACGCCGGCGGCGTGGAGGGAGGCGCCGGGCCAGACGAGTACCAGGACACCGAGGATCAGCGAGGCGACGCCGGTGAACAGCACGGTCTGCCACGCGGCGCGGGACAGCAGGTGCAGCGGACCCTCGAAGGGCGGTTCGGGTTCGTGCTCGCGCTCGCGCTCGTGCGGGTGGGCCCGGCGGGCGTGCACCCCGCGATCGTCGTACGGCGTCCCACCGGGGGAGCCGCTGGGTGGCTCGGTCATGCCCCCACTGTGCGAAGACCTCCGCCGGGGGGCCAGTGGAGGCGGTCCGGCGGGCTGACGGGGCGGTCGGCGTGCGGGTGGGCGGGGTGCCGGTCAGCCGTCGGTGGCCTTCTTCGCCTTCGCCGCCGCCTTCATCTCCTGCTTGAACGCCCGTACCTTCGTCAGGGACTCCGGCCCCCTGATGTCCGCCACCGAGCGGAACGCGTCGGGGTCCCCGTACGCGCCCGCCGCCTCGCGCCACCCCTCCGGGCGGACGCCGAGCTGCTTGCCCAGCAGGGCGAGGAAGATCTGCGCCTTCTGCTTCCCGAACCCGGGCAGGTCCTGCAGCCGCTTCAGCAGTTCTTTCCCGCTGTCGACCCCCCGCCAGACCGCCTCGGCGTCGCCGTCGTACGTCTCCACGAGGTATCGGCACAGCTGCTGCACCCGCCCCGCCATCGATCCGGGGTACCGGTGGACGGCCGGCTTCTCGGACAGCAGCGCGGCGAAGGCGCCGGGGTCGTACGCGGCGATGTCGTGCGCGTCGAGATCCTCCGCCCCCATCCGCCGCGCGATGGTCGACGGCCCCTTGAACGCCCACTCCATCGGCACTTGCTGGTCGAGCAGCATGCCGACCAGCGCCGCGAGCGCGCTGCGGCCGAGGAGTTCGTCGGCCTCGGGGTCCTGGGCGAGGTGCAGTGTGACGTCCATACCCCGATGATCACCCCTGGCGGCTCAGGTCGCGCGCCAGTACCCCAGCGCGTTCACCCGCTGCTTCGGCACCCCCAGCTCCTTGCGCGCGTACGACGCCAGCGCCCGCGTGGTGGCCGTGTCGCAGGCGATCCACACGTACGGCTCCGGCGTCCCCCGCAGCAGCTCGGGCAGCTCCTCCTCCACCGCGGCGACCAGCCCCGCACCCCCGTCCCGCCGGGGCACGGTACGCACCTCGTGCACCCCCGGCACGGTCCGGAACGGAAGGCCCGCCTCCGCCTCCCCCTCGAACCAGACCACCGCCGGCACGGAGTCCCCGAACGCGTCCAGAAGGGAGTTGAGCGCCGGCAGCGACGCCGGGTCGGCGACCGCGAAGACCCGCGAGGGCGCCGGGTCGGGGAACGCGAACCCCGTCCCCTGCACCGTCGCCTCGATGGTGTCCCCCGGCGCGGCCGCCCGCGCCCAGTCGCTCGCGCACCCGTCGTGCAGAGCGAACTCCATGCTGAAGGTCCCGGCCCCGGCGTCCGGGTCGACCAGTGTGTACCCGCGCTGATGCGGCTTGCCGGCGTTGTCGAACCACAGCCGCACCCACATCGTCGGATGGACCCCGGTCGCCGCCAGCAGTCCGCCGTCCCGCATCCGCAGCCGCCGGAAGCGCGGGGTCACGTCCTCGACCCCGGTCACCGTGAACGCGAAGTCCTTGGCGCGCATCAGCTTGAGGACCGCGCCCTCCCAGCCCCGCCCCTGCCCCATGATTCCTTCACCCTTCGCGTACTATCCGGTCATGACCGCCAAAACTTAGGTGAGCCTAACCTAAAGGGAAGTGGAGGCACAGGGGTGAGCGCCGAGACCTACCGCGACGCCGGGACCGATCGCCACAGGGGGCCCGACCGCGACGCCGGGACCGATCGCCGCAAGGGGCCCGACCGCGACGCCGGGACCCGCCCCGGCACCGGGACCTACCGCGACGCCTGGGGCATCCCGCACCTGCGCGCCGCCGACGCGCGTGAACTCGCCCGCGCCCAGGGCCGGGTGACCGCCCGTGACCGCGCCTGGCAGCTGGAGGTGGAGCGGCACAGGGCGCAGGGCACCTCCGCGTCCTTCCTCGGCCCCGAGGCCCTCTCCTGGGACCGCCTCGCCCGCCGCGCCCGCCTCGCGGACACCGCCCGCCGCTGCTCCGACGCCCTGGAACGCGACGACCCGGAGACGGCCGCGTGGGTCCGGGCGTACGTGGGCGGCGTGAACGAGGGCCTGGCGACGTACGGCAGCGGGCCGGAGAGCGCCGCCGCCCCGGAGTTCGCCCGCGCCGGTCTCGCCCCCGGCCGCTGGGAGCCCTGGACACCCCTCGCCGTCTGGCTCGCCACCCACATCCTCTTCGCCGGCTTCCCCGCCAAGCTCTGGCGCGAGCACCTCACCGCACACCTCGGCCCGGACGCCGTCCCCCTGTTCGCCACCGACGGCCCCGGCACCGCCGGCAGCAACGGCTGGCTGGTCGGCGGCGAGCGCACCGTCACCGGCCACGCGATCATCGCCGGCGACCCGCACCGCTGGATCGAGGACCCCGGCGTCTACCAGCAGATCCATCTGTCGTGCCCGGAGTTCGACGTCGTCGGCCTCGCCGTCCCCGGCATCCCCGGCATCGCCCACTTCGGCCACACCGGCACGGTCGCCTGGGCCATCACCAACGCGATGGCCGACTACCAGGACCTCTACCGCGAGCGCCTGCGCCGCACCGGCGCCGGTGTCGAGGCCCTCGGCCCCGACGGCGTCTGGCACCGCGCCGCCCGGCACACCGAGCTGATCCGGGTCGCCGGGGAGGAGACCGTCGAGGTCGAGGTCATCGAGACCGACCGGGGACCGATCGTCGCGGGCGGCCCCGAGGGCCTGGACGACGGCACCCCGGCCGCCCTCAGCCTGCGCTTCCCGCCCCGCGTCACCGCCGACCTGGGCTTCGGCGCCCTGCTCCCGCTGCTGCGCGCCCGCCGGGTCGCCGACGTGGACCGCGCCCTGGACGCGTGGGCCGAGCCGGTCAACGTCGTGCAGGCCGCCGACACCGAGGGTGGCGTCCTGCACCGGGTCGCCGGGCGCGTACCAGTGCGTCCGGCCGCCAACCGCCTGCGCCCGGTGCCGGCGTGGGTGCCGGGCCACGAGTGGACCGGCTGGCACGAGTCGCCCCGCGCCGGTCTCACCGACGGCGTCGCCGTGATGGCCAACCAGCGCGGCCCGGCCACCCCCCTCGGCATCGAGTTCGCCCCGCCCCACCGCGCCGACCGCATCGCCGCCCTCCTCGCCGGCAAACGGCACTGGTCGGCCGCCGACATGCACGCGATCCACACCGACACCCACCTCGGCTCGGCGGCCGCCCTCCTCGACCACCTGGCCGTCCTGGACGCCCTCACCCCCGAGGCCACCGCCCTGCGCGACCGCCTCCTCGCCTGGGACCGCCGCATGGACGCGTCCAGTGCCGACGCGGCGGCGTACGCGGCCGTCCGCTCGGCCCTCGTACGCCGGCTGGCCGCGCACCCCGCCTTCGCCTCGGCCGCCACCCCGCCGGCGTACCCCGAGGTCCTCCAGCCGTGGCTGGCGTTCCTGCCGCGCGTGGGGCACGCCCTCGAACACCTCCTGCGCGCCGACGACCTGTACGGCATCGACCGCGCCGAGGCCGCCCGCGCGGCCCTGGAGGAGGTGGCCGCGCACCCGCCCGCCGGCACCTGGGGCGACACCCACCGCCTGTCCCCCTGGCGCGCCCTCCCCGACCCCGCGCCGGGGGCGGAAGCCGCCCTCTCGCCGGGGGAGGAACCCGCCCTCTCCGGCGACCACGACTGCGTCCTGTGCACCTCGCCCGTCCCGGGCCTCACCGACCGCGCCGCCCGGGGCCCCGCCGCCCGCTACGTCTGGGATCTCGCCGACCGCGGCTCCAGCCGCTGGGTGGTCCCGCACGGAGCCTCGGGCACCCCCGGCTCCCCCCACCACCGCGACCAGCAGCCCCTGTGGCTGGCCGGCGAACTCGCCCCGGTGATCACCGACTTCGACGCCCTGACGAGGGAACGCGAAGACGTGACGAAGGAAGAAGAGGAACAGGATGTCTGACCCGTACGCCTCCCGCACCCCCGTCCACGAACAGCACCTCCCCGGGTTCGGCACGGTCCGCGTCCTCCCCCTGGACCCGCCGACGGACGCGCCCGTCCTCCACACCTGGACGAGCGAGGAACGAGCCGCGTTCTGGGGCATGAGGAACCTGTCGACGGCCCAAGTCACCGACGTCTACACCCACATGGCCGCCCTCGACACCCACCACGCCCATCTGGTGGTGAAGGACGGCGAGCCGGTCGCCCTGCTCCAGACCTACGACCCCGCAGCCGACCGCGTCGGCGAGTGCTACCCCGTGGAGCCCGGCGACGTCGGCGTCCACCTCCTGCTCGCCCCGGCGGGAGCGTCCGGTGCCCGCCCCGGCTGGACCGCCGCGCTGTCGGCGGCGCTGGTGACGTACGTCCTGCTGGGTCTGGACCGGACGCGGATCGTGGTCGACCCGGACACCGGCAACGAGAAGGCGGTCGCCCGCTTCCTCAAGCAGGGCTTCACCGCCGGCCCGTCCGTCGTCCTGCCCGAGGTGGACCTGCCGGACGTGTACCTGCCGGAGAAGAAGGCGCAACTCGCGTTCCTGCGCCGGGAGGTAGCGTTCCCCGGGTGACGCCACCGCAGCCGCCACCGCCGCCCGCGCCGACCGCCGAGGACCTGATCGCGCACTACGCGCTGGAGCCGATCCCCCGCGAGGGCGGCCTGTTCCGCCGTACCTGGGCCGGCCCCGCCCGCGCCGACGGGCGCCCGGCGGGTACGGCCATCGTGGCCCTGCTCACCGCCCGCCCCGGCGACTTCTCCGCCCTGCACCGCCTGCCCGCCGACGAGGTCTGGCACTTCTACCTCGGCGACCCCCTGGAACTGCTCCTCCTCGCCCCCGACGGCGGCACCCGCACCGCCGTACTCGGCCCGGACGTCCTCGGCGGCCAGCACGTGCAGTTCACCGTCCCGGCCGGCACGTGGATGGGCGGCCGGATCACGGCGGGCGGGACCTGGTCGCTGTTCGGCTGCACGATGGCCCCCGGATTCACCTACGGGGACTACGCCCACGGCGACGCGGCCACCCTCTCGGCGCGCTACCCGTCCGAGGCGGCGCGGATCGTGGAACTGTGCCGCCCATGAACCTGCTTGCCGATCAGGTGGCGCTCGTGACGGGCGCGGGCGGCGGCGTCGGCCGCGGTATCGCCCTGCGCCTCGCCGAGGAGGGCGCGGCGGTCGCGCTGCACTGCCGTACGTCGGTGGCGGCGGCGGAGGAGGCGGCCGCGCGGATCCGGGAACAGGGCGGCCGGGCCACGGTCCTGCGGGCCGACCTCACCGACGAGGACGCCTGCCGGGGCCTGGTCGGGGAGGCCGCCGACTGGGGCGGGGGCCGCCTGACGACCTTGGTCAACAACGCGGGTGTCCAGCCCCTCCGCGCCCTGCCCGGGATGACCGCCGCCGAGTGGCGGGGGGTCGTCGACACCAACCTGACCTCCGTCTTCGCCTGCACCCAGGCCGCGGCCACCGTGATGCGGGCCCAGGACGGCGGCGGCACCGTCACCCACATCGCCTCCATCGAGGCGGGGGCCCCGGCGCCGGCCCACGCGCACTACAGCGCCGCCAAGGCGGCGGTCGTGATGCACGCCCGCGCGGCGGCCCTGGAGTACGGCCCCTGGGGGATCAGGGTCAACTCCGTCTCCCCCGGCCTCATCGCCCGCGAGGGCCTCGAAGAGACCTGGCCGGAGGGCGTACGCCGCTGGCTCGGGGCGGCCCCGACCGGTCGCCTCGGCCGCCCGGAGGACGTGGGCGACGCGTGCGTGTTCCTCGCCTCGCGCATCGCGTCCTGGATCACGGGCCACGACCTGGTGGTGGACGGCGGGGTGACGGCCCGTCCGTCCTGGTGACGACTGAGCGCTCCGCCCTCCGCGCCCGTACGTAACCCGAGGCAGTGGACCGGGGACGACGGGATGCGGCGGTGTACGACGTGAGACGACGCGAGGCCGGACCCCACCAGCAGCCCGCCCACCAGCAGCCCGCCCACCGGCAGGCCGCCCGCCCCCCGGCCGCCCGCCCCCCGGCCGCCGGCCGCCTGGCCGTCCGCCGCCTGGCCCTGGCCCTGCTGACCACGGCCCTGGCCTTCCTCCTCCAGGCGGCGACATCGACCCCCGCCTCGGCCCACGCGGCCCTCCGCACCACGGACCCGGCGGAGGGCGAGGTCCTGAACCGCGCCCCGCGCCAGATCACCCTCACCTTCAGCGAGCCGGTCGCCCTCCGCGACGACTCCTTCCGCGTCCTGGACCCGGAGGGCCACCGGGTCCGCACGGGGGAGGCGACCAGGGCCGACGCCCGCGCGGAGACGGCCCGGGTGCCTCTCGCGGGGACGCTCACCGAGGGCACGTACACGGTGGCGTGGCGGGTGGTGTCGGCCGACAGCCACCCCATCTCGGGCGCGTTCACGTTCTCGGTGGGCAGGCCGTCGGCGACGAGCGCGACGGCCCCGCGGTCGGACGACCCCGTGACGACGACGCTCCACACGATCTCCCGCTACCTGGCCTACCTGTCGGCGGCCCTCCTCATAGGCACGGCGGCCTTCGCGGCGATGTGCCGCCCCCCGGACCCGGCGCCGTTGGGCCGCCTGCTCCGCCCGGCCTGGTGGACCCTGCTGGCGACAACCGTGGCGCTCCTCGTCCTCCGCGCCCCGTACGAGGCGGGCACATCCCCTTCCACGGCTCTGGAGGTGACCGCCCTGACGGACACGCTCGCCACCCGACCCGGCCAACTCCTCGCCCTGAGACTGGCCCTCCTCATCCCGACGGCGGTCCTGCTCCGCACCGGGGCCGGACGGACCCGCGCCGCCCTCCCCCTCGGCGCCGCGCTGGCGGTGGCCCTGGCCCTGACCTGGCCCGCGGCGGAACACGCCGCCGCGGGCCCCCAGGTCCCGCTGGCGATCACGTCCTCGGTCCTCCACCTCCTGGCCACGGCGACGTGGCTGGGCGGCCTGGCGGCCCTGCTCACCACACTCCAGAACCCCGAGGCGGTGATCCGCTTCTCCCGAGTGGCCCTCACGTCGGTGACCGTCCTCGTGGTCACCGGCGTCTACCAGTCCTGGCGCGGCCTGGGCTCCTGGCAGGCGCTCACGGAGACGCCGTACGGCAGGCTGCTGCTGGCCAAGATCCTCCTGGTGGCGCTGCTGCTCGGGGCGGCGGCGTTCTCCCGCCGCTGGACGAGACCGACCCCGGCCCCCCGCGCCCTCCGCCGCTCGGTCCTGACCGAGGCCGCCATCGCGACGGCGGTCCTGGCCGTCACCACCGTCCTCACGGGCACGGCCCCGAGCCGAGCGACGGAGGCGGCCCCGACGCCCGGGGTCCTCCCGGCCTCGGTCACGACGATCCCCTTCGAGGCCGGCCCTTCTCTCCGGGGCACGGTCCAGATCACCCTGGACCCCGGCCGCACCGGCGACAACTCCGTCCAGGCCGTCGTCTACGCCCCCGACGGCACCCTCGCCACAGTCCCCGAACTCCGTCTCACCTTCACCCTCCCCACCCACGCCATCGGCCCCTTGAACGCCCACCTCACCGACCGCGGCGGCTACTGGAGCACCAACACGCTCACCCTCCCCCTGCCCGGCACCTGGACCATGAAGACAACAATCCGCGTCTCGGAGACGGACCAGGTGAGCGAGACACGGAGGGTGCGGATCCGGCCGTGACAGGAGGGCGCGGCGAGCGGGAAGCCCTCAACGCCGCAGGGCCCCACCGCGAACGGTGGGGCCCTGCGACGTATTGCCCGGTGAGAGCAATGGCGGAGGATACGAGATTCGAACTCGTGAGGGGTTGCCCCCAACACGCTTTCCAAGCGTGCGCCCTAGGCCACTAGGCGAATCCTCCGGGAAGAACATTACAGGACGCGGAGGAGTGCTTGCGAACTCGTTCTGGGGGCCCCACATCGGGTAATGTGTGGCACAGCCCCTCACGCGGCGCTATCTGACTGAACTCCCCCAGGGCCGGAAGGCAGCAAGGGTAGGTCGGCTCTGGCGGGTGCGTGGGGGGCGTCTGCGTGGGAGGGGTCACCTCGGGATCGCCGGGCGGGTCCGTTGTCGGTGGGCGCCTATAACCTCGTATGCGTGTCCTCTCTCGCGCTCTACCGCCGTTACCGCCCGGAGTCCTTCGCCGAGGTCATCGGACAGGGGCATGTCACCGACCCGTTGCAGCAGGCGCTGCGGAACAACCGGGTCAATCACGCGTACCTGTTCAGCGGTCCGCGCGGGTGCGGCAAGACGACCAGCGCGCGGATCCTGGCGCGGTGTCTGAACTGTGAGCAGGGGCCGACGCCCACGCCCTGCGGGGAGTGCCAGTCGTGTCAGGACCTTGCTCGCAACGGGCCCGGGTCCATCGACGTCATCGAGATCGACGCCGCCTCCCACGGTGGTGTGGACGACGCCCGTGACCTGCGCGAGAAGGCCTTCTTCGGGCCCGCCTCCAGCCGGTACAAGATCTACATCATCGACGAGGCCCACATGGTCTCCCCGCAGGGCTTCAACGCCCTGCTCAAGGTCGTCGAAGAGCCCCCGGAGCATCTCAAGTTCATCTTCGCCACGACCGAGCCCGAGAAGGTCATCGGGACCATTCGGTCGCGGACGCATCACTATCCGTTCCGGCTCGTGCCGCCCGGCACGCTTCGTGACTACCTCGCCGAGGTGTGCGGCCGGGAAGACATCCCGGTCGAGGACGGCGTGCTGCCGCTCGTCGTGCGGGCCGGTGCCGGGTCCGTGCGTGACTCGATGTCCGTTATGGACCAGTTGCTCGCCGGCGCGGGCGACGCCGGTGTGACGTACGACATGACGACCGCCCTGCTCGGTTACACCGACGGCTCGCTGCTCGACTCCGTCGTCGAGGCGTTCGTCACGGGCGACGGCGCCGCCGCCTTCGGGGTCGTCGACCACGTCATCGAGGGCGGCAACGACCCCCGGCGCTTCGTCACCGACCTGCTGGAACGCCTGCGTGACCTGGTGATCCTCGCCGCCGTGCCCGACGCCGGCGAGAAGGGGCTCATCGACGCCCCCGCCGACGTGGTCGAGCGGATGCAGGCCCAGGCCCAGTCCTTCGGCGCCGCCGAGCTGAGCCGGGCCGCCGACATCGTCAACGAGGGGCTCACCGAGATGCGCGGCGCGCACTCGCCGCGGCTCCAGCTGGAGCTCATCTGCGCGCGCGTCCTGCTGCCCGCCGCCTACGGCGACGAGCGGTCGGTCATGGCCCGGCTGGACCGGATCGAGCGTGGGGTGCAGTTCTCCACGGGGGCGGGAGCGCCGGCCATGGGGTACGTCCCCGGGCCCGAGGCGCACGGTGGACAGGTCGCGGGTCCGAGTGCGCCCGGGGGCGGGGGTGGGAGCGGGGCCGCTGCAGCCCGTGCCGCGGTACGGAATCCGGTGCCCGGAGATTCCTCCGGGGCTGAAGGGAGCGGGCAGGCGACCGCCCCTCCCGCGCCGCCAGCCGTCGCGGCCAGCCCCGTGCCGCCCAGCCCCGTACCGCCGTCGCCCGAGCCCGTCTCTCCCTCGCCTCCCCCCTCCCCGGCCGCGCCCGGTGCCTGGCCCGCCGCCGCTTCCGCCGGTGGGGGGCGGCGGCCCGGTGGGTGGCCGACGGCCGCTCCCGCTGGCGGAGGGCAGCCCCGGGCGGCGGCCGGTTCCGCTCCGGCTCCCGCCGCCCCGACGTCCGCCGCCACGCCCGCACCGGCACCCGCGCCCGTGGCCGCACCCGCCTCTCCGCCGACGGGCGCCGGGGTCGACCCTCGTACGATCTGGCCCAACATCCTGGAGGCGGTCAAGAACCGGCGGCGGTTCACCTGGATCCTGCTCAGCCAGAACGCCCAGGTGACCGGCTTCGACGGCACCTCCCTCCAGATCGGCTTCGTCAACGCCGGGGCCCGCGACAACTTCGTCAGCAGCGGCAGCGAGGACGTGCTGCGGCAGGCGCTGGCCGAGCAGTTCAACGTGCAGTGGAAGATCGACGCGGTCGTCGACCCGTCCGGTGGTTCCGCGCCGCCCGCGCCCCCCGGCGGCGGATACGGCGGCGGGGGCGGCTTCGGCGGTGGCAGCACCGGCGGAGGCGGCTTCGGCGGCGGTGGCGGGTTCGCCCCGCAGCCCGCCGCGTCCGCGCCCGCCGCCCAGCCCTCGGCCTCCGCCTCCGCCCAGGGCCCGGGCGCCAGACCCGCCTCCCCGCCCCCCGCTCCCTCCGCCGCCGCCCCGACCCCCCCGCCCCGACCGCCCGCGCCCGAGCCGCAGCCCGTCTCCCCCGAGGACGACATCCCCGAGGACGACGACCCGGACCTCGACGAGTCCGCCCTCTCCGGGAAGGAGCTGCTGGTACGGGAGCTGGGCGCGACCGTCGTCGAGGAGATCGGGAACGAGTAACGAGTAGAACGAGTAGCACGAGTGGCCCGGTGCAGGTGGGACGTGCGGACGCACCGCACCCCGCGCCCCCGCTGGAGGAAGCCACAAGCCCGTCCGCCCCCGCCCTTCGCAAGCCCGCACCAACCGGTCCCGCCCGTTCCCATTAGGCTGGCCCCCGTGAAGGTCCTTGTCATCGGCGGCGGCGCCCGCGAACACGCCCTGTGCCGTTCCCTGTCCCTCGACCCCGACGTGACCGCGCTGCACTGCGCACCCGGCAACGCCGGTATCGCCGAGGTCGCCGAACTGCACCAGGTCGACGCCCTCGACGGCGCATCCGTCACCGCGCTGGCCACCGAGCTGGGCGCCGAGCTCGTCGTCGTCGGGCCGGAGGCGCCCCTCGTCGCCGGGGTCGCCGACGCCGTACGCGAGGCCGGCATCCCGGTGTTCGGCCCGTCCGGGGAGGCCGCCCGGCTGGAGGGCTCCAAGGCGTTCGCCAAGGACGTGATGGCCGGCGCCGGCGTGCCGACGGCTCGTTCGTACGTCTGCACCACCCCGGAAGAGGTCGACACGGCCCTCGGTGCCTTCGGCGCCCCCTACGTCGTCAAGGACGACGGGCTCGCCGCCGGCAAGGGCGTCGTCGTCACCGACGACGTCGAGGCGGCCCGCGCCCACGCGGCGGCCTGCGACCGCGTCGTCATCGAGGAGTTCCTGGACGGCCCCGAGGTCTCCCTCTTCGCCGTCACCGACGGCGTGAACGTCCGCCCGCTCCAGCCCGCACAGGACTTCAAGCGCGCCCTCGACGGCGACGAGGGCCCCAACACCGGCGGCATGGGCGCGTACTCGCCGCTGCCGTGGGCCGACCCCAAGCTGGTCGACGAGGTCGTGCAGAGCGTCCTCCAGCCGACGGTGGACGAGATGCGCCGCCGCGGCACCCCCTTCTCCGGGCTGCTCTACGCCGGGCTCGCGATCACCTCGCGCGGAGTCCGCGTGATCGAGTTCAACGCCCGCTTCGGCGACCCCGAGACGCAGGTCGTCCTGGCCCGTCTGAAGACCCCGCTCGCCGGGCTGCTGATGGCCGCCGCCACCGGCAACCTCGCCGACCTGGAGCCCCTGCGCTGGAGCGACGAGGCGGCCGTCACCGTGGTCGTCGCCTCCCACAACTACCCCGGCACCCCCCGCACCGGCGACCCGATCACCGGCCTCGACGAGGTGGCCGCCCAGGACGCCCCGCACGCCTACGTCCTGCACGCCGGCACCCGCGCCGAGGGCGACGCCGTCGTCAGCGCCGGCGGCCGCGTCCTGTCCGTCACCGCCACCGGCGCCGACCTCACCGAGGCCCGCGACCGCGCCTACCGGGCCGTCGCCCGTATCGGCCTCGACGGCTCGCAGCACCGTACGGACATCGCGGCGAAGGCCGCCGGCGCGTAACCCCGCGCGGCTCCGAAAGGCGCCGCGGACCCGCCGTCCGCACCCCCGGCCCGCACCCCGGCCCGCACCCCGGACCCGCAGGCCCCGGCTCCTGGAACTCACGTTCTCGGGAACCGGGGCCTGACCCTTGCTGTCCGTCTCCAGCTTTCCCCAAAGCCATTCCATCGAGTGACCGATGCGCCATACGGCTGACGGGGCCGAAGGCCCCAACTATGGTGCCGCGCAAGCGTTCCGGCACTTGGCCCACCGGCATTGCGATGTCAGTGGCGGGTGCCACAGTGGGGGAGTGAGCGAGGAGGGAGTGAGGTGCGGACGTGACCGGTACCGGTGGTGAGGAGAGGGGCGCGCAGACCGCGCGTTCCCGGGCGCTGGCCGTGCTGCGCGTCCGCAGCCGGGCGCTGGCCGTCGCGCTGCTGCCCGCCGTCGCCGCCGTCGTCCTCCTCGCCGGCCGCACCACCGGGCACCTCGTCGGCGGCGGCTGGGACGCCGCCCGCTGGGTCGTGTCCGTCCTCGCGCTGCTGGTCCTGTCGGCCGCCGGCGTCGTCGCCCTGGTCGTCGCCCGCTCCCGGCCCGCCGTGACCCCCACGGTGACGATCGCCGAGGAGTCCGCGCCCGACCTCTACCGCATGGTGCGCGACCTCGCCGACCGCCTCGACGTCCCCGCCCCCTCCGCGATAGCGCTCACCCCGGACTGCGACAGCTGGCTGGAGGACCGCACCCACCCGGCGCACGGTCCGCCGCCCGCCGGGGAGCGGGGCGACACCGCCGATCCGATCGGCCGCGCCCCCCGGCGGTCCGCCGCCGCGCCCGTCCTCGTCATCGGCTCGCCCTTCCTGTGGTGGATGCGCGTCGGCGAGCTGCGCGCCGTCCTCGCCCCGGTCGTCGCCGGTACGGGACCCTCGGCGCATCCCGACATAGCCGCGGCCCGGCGCTTCATACGGGGCCTGGACGCGGCGGTGGCGGCGACCTCGACCGGCGGCGGGCGCGACCCGCTGTCCCGGGCGGTGCGCGCGGGCATCGGCTCCGTCTCCCGGCTCCTGCTGCGCGGCTGCCGGGTGCACGCGGCCGAGATGGAGCGCGGGGTCGCGGTGGCGGCGTCGGAGCGCGCCCAGGCCGTGGACTACGGGCTGCGGATCGTCGCTCAGGAGCAGGTCGGGCTCGCCTACGCGGGCTGGGACCGGCTGCTGACCCGGGTGGCGCTGCCCGCCTGGCGGATGGGCCGCTGGCCCTCCCGGCTGGACGTCGGCGTGGTCGCGGCCCTCACGGAGCTGTCCCGGCGCGACCGCCTGGCCGAGGGCTTCGCTTCCCGCCTCGGGGAGCGCCCCGCCTGCGACCTGCTGGAGGAGCCCGGGGTGATGGACGAGGCGGTCTCCCTCCTCGCCGCCCGCCTCTTCCACGGGGGGCCCGCCGAGACCGGTCCCGACTGGTCGCCGGTGGACTGGACCGAGTATCCGGAGGAGGTCGTCGACCGGACCTGGCGTACGGACGCCGCCCGCCTCCACCGCGTCCTGGACACCCTGGGCGTCCGCCGCGCCGCCGACGGCACCGCCCCGGGCACCGAGGGCCCCACCCTGGCCCGCGTCCTGGACCACCTCACGTCGGCCCCGGAGACCCTCGCCGAAGAGAAGCGACAGGACACCGGCACCGACATCGGCACCGGCACCGGCACGGGCACGGGCACCGACATCGGCACAGGCACAAGCACCGGCACCGACCGGCTCCGGCGCGCCCCAGCCAAGGACGCCGAAAGGGCCGCAGACGCCGAGAACGCCGAGAACGCCGAGAACGCCGAGAACGACGGGGACGACGAGGACGACCTCGCCGGCACCACCCCCCGCGGTGCCGCCCTCGCCGCCGGGCTCAGCGCGCAGCTCGCCCGCGAAGAGGCCGGTACGGGACCGTCGGGCCGTACGGGCGGAGCCCAGTCCTCCGCACCCGGGTACCTCCCCGCGTCCCCCGCCGGCCCCGTCGGCCCGGACGCCGCTCTCTGGGACGACCGCGCGCTGCCCCTCTTCCCCCTCCAGCCCCCGCGCACCGGCCGCGAGATCCTCACCGCCCACATCACGGCGATGGTGTGCTGCGCCGCGATGGACACCGCAGGCGCCGCGCCCGGCCTGGACTGGCTGGACGGACCCTCGCTCCTGTTCGACGGCGCCCGCACCCCGGACCTGGCCGCCGGGGTCCTCAGCCTCGTAGAGACCGGCGATCCCGGCCCCCTGCGCGTCTGGATGACCGAGCGCGGCGTACGCCCGGAGAAGCCGGTCCGCCTGGTCTGACCCCGCCCGGACCACTCCACGAGCCCCGCGCGCCGCCCCTCCGAGCCCCTCGCGCCCCACCGATCCGGAGCCTTGGATTCCACTTTCGGCCACTTCGCAACGAACAGTGACAGCACCCGTGCGATATGTGATGTGCTGGGACCGATCGCGCACATGGCAAGAGCGTTCGTCATAGGCACGACCACGGGGGCACGAGGGAGGGGGCTGTCCCAATGGGGTCCGAGCAGATCCGCCGCTGGGAATCGGGGGCACTCGCGCATGCCGTGACGGACCCCTTCGGGCAGGGGCCCGTCCCGTGGCTGCGCGGCGGTGAGACGTACTTCGGCGACACCGGCCAGGTCGTCGCCTGGTACGCGGAACAGGACGCGGGCACGGGCCGGGACGGCGGGCGGGGCGCCGACCGCGGCGGCCCCCGCGCCGCCGACGACGTCCGGCGCCAGATCAAGGGCTTCACCGCCACCGGGGCCGCCGCCCCCGGCGAGGCCATCGACTTCCACATCACGGTCGACCCGCCGCAGGAGTTCGGCGTCGACGTCTACCGCATCGGCCACTACGGCGGTGACGGCGCCGCGAAGATCACCACCAGCCCCCGGCTGTCCGGCATGGTCCAGCCCGCGCCGCTCGCCGCCGACCGCACCGTCTCCTGCCACCACTGGTGGCTGTCCTGGCGGCTCCAGATCCCCGCGTACTGGACCATCGGCGCGTACGTCGCCGTCCTCACCACCGCCGACGGCTACCGCTCCCACGTGCCGTTCACGGTCCGCGACAGCCACCCCGCCGACCTGCTGCTCCTCCTGCCGGACGTCACCTGGCAGGCGTACAACCTCTACCCCGAGGACGGCCGTACCGGCGCCAGCCTCTACCACGCCTGGGACGAGGAGGGCCGGCTGCTGGGGGAGGCGGACGCGGCGACGACCGTCTCCTTCGACCGGCCGTACGCGGGCGCTGGCCTCCCGCTCCACGTCGGCCACGCCTACGACTTCATCCGCTTCGCCGAGCGCTACGGCTACGACATCGCCTACGCCGACGCACGCGACCTGCACGCCGGCCGCGTCGACCCGACCCGCTATAGGGGTCTGGTCTTCCCGGGCCACGACGAGTACTGGTCCTCCGCCATGCGCCGCACCACGGAGCTGGCCCGCGAGCAGGGCACGTCCCTGGTCTTCCTCTCCGCCAACACCATGTACTGGCAGGTGGAGCTGGCCCCCTCCCCGTCCGGCGCCCCCGACCGCCTGCTGATCTGCCGCAAACGCCGGGGTCCCGGCCGGCCCGTGCTGTGGCGGGAGATCGACCGCCCCGAACAGCAACTGCTCGGCATCCAGTACGCGGGCCGCGTCCCCGAGCCGCATCCGCTGGTCGTGCGCAACGCCGACCACTGGCTGTGGGAGGCCACCGGCGCCCGCGAGGGCGACGAGATCGAGAACCTGGTCGCGGGCGAGGCCGACCGCTACTTCCCGCGCACCGCGCTGCCCGACCACGACGAGCGGGTGCTGCTCGCGCACTCCCCGTACACCGACCCGGACGGCGCCCGCCGCCACCAGGAGACCTCGCTGTACCGGGCGCCGTCGGGGGCCTGGGTCTTCGCGTCCGGGACGTTCGCATGGTCCCCGGCCCTGGACCGGCCCGGCCACGTCGACCCGCGGGTCCAGCGGGCCACGGCCAACCTCCTGGACCGCATCTGCAAACGCGACTGACCCGCCGTACGCCCGTCCCCCGACATACGGGAGAATCGACGTACTTGGCCCGCCCGTCTCCCACCACCACCCTGTGGGAGCCCTACGGGCGCCTCTTTTGTTCAACCACGGGGAGGAACCGTGTCCGGATTCGTCGAAAAGCCCGAGCCGCTCCAGGTTCCGGGTCTGGTGCATCTGCACACCGGCAAGGTGCGCGAGCTGTACCGGAACGAGGCGGGCGACCTCGTGATGGTCGCCAGCGACCGCATCTCCGCCTACGACTGGGTGCTGCCGACCGAGATCCCCGACAAGGGCCGGGTGCTCACCCAGCTCTCCCTGTGGTGGTTCGACCAGCTCGCCGACCTGGCACCCCACCACGTCCTGAGCACCGAGCTGCCCGCCGGCGCGCCCGCCGACTGGGAGGGCCGCGCGCTGGTCTGCAAGTCGCTGCGGATGGTGCCCGTCGAGTGCGTGGCCCGGGGCTACCTCACCGGGTCGGGGCTGGTGGAGTACGACGAGAGCCGTACGGTGTGCGGGCTCGCGCTCCCCGAGGGGCTGGTCGACGGTTCGGAGCTGCCCGGTCCGATCTTCACCCCGGCCACCAAGGCCGAGGTCGGCGAGCACGACGAGAACGTCTCCTACGAGGAGGTCGCCCGGCAGGTCGGCGCGGACACCGCGGCGGCGCTGCGGCAGGCGACGCTCGCGGTGTACTCCCGGGCGCGGGACATCGCGCGGGAGCGGGGGATCGTCCTCGCGGACACGAAGTTCGAGTTCGGCTTCGACGGGGACGAGCTGGTGCTCGCGGACGAGGTTCTGACGCCGGACTCCTCGCGGTTCTGGCCCGCCGATCAGTGGGAGCCGGGACGGGCGCAGCCGTCGTACGACAAGCAGTTCGTGCGGGACTGGCTGACGTCGGGGGAGTCGGGGTGGGACCGGCGGAGCGAGCTGCCGCCGCCGGCGTTGCCGGAGGAGGTCGTCGAGGCGACGCGGGGCAAGTACGTGGAGGCGTACGAGCGGCTCACGGGGCTCAGCTGGTCGTAGCGCGGGTCCGGCGCTGGGGGCTGGGCGGGGGTGGGTTTCGCTTGCCGGCACTGGCCGGGTGCCGCTGCGCCCACCCGTGCCGCCCCAGCCGCACGATTGCCCGCAGCTCAGAGGCGACAAAAAGCCCCCGGCCGGAGCCGGGGGCTTTTCTTTGGAGCGAACGACGAGGTTCGAACTCGCGACCTCAACCTTGGCAAGGTTGCGCTCTACCAACTGAGCTACGTTCGCACTGCTCGCGCCGCCGGTTCTCGCCGTGGCGCGAGAGCAACTATACCCAACCCCGCTCCCGCGCGAGCCGCACCGCCGCGTGACGGTTCTCCGCGCCGAGCTTGCTCACCGCCGACGAGAGGTAGTTCCGTACCGTCCCCTCCGCGAGGGCGGCGCGCTCCGCGATCTCCGCGACGGGCGCCCCGTCGGCGGCGTGCTCCAGCACCTCGGCCTCGCGCGCGGTCAGCGGCGAGTCCCCGGCGGAGATCGCGTCGGCCGCCAACTCGGGGTCGACGTACCGGTTCCCGGCGTGCACCGTGCGGATCAGCTCGGCGAGGCGCTGGGCGCTGACCGTCTTCGGGACGAAGCCGCGCACCCCCGCCGCGAGCGCCCGCTTCAGATGCCCCGGCCGCCCGTGACTGGTCACGATCAGCACCCGGCAGCCGGGCAGCTCGGTCCGCAGGGATGTGGCGACCTTCACACCGTCGGCGCCGGGCATCTGGAGGTCCAGCACGGCGACGTCCGGGGCGTGCGCCCGCGCCATCGCCAGGGCCTCGGGACCGGTGGCCGCCTCGGCGACGACGACGAGGTCGTCCTCCAGCGACAGCAGGGCGGCCAGCGCCCCGCGGATGAGGTGCTCGTCGTCGGCGAGCAGGACGCGTACGGCGTTCGTCACGACGCGGCCTCCAGCGCGGCGCCGGTCCGGGCGGCCGGCAGCGGCACCTCGGCCCGCAGCCGGAACACGCCCCCGCCCACGGCCCCCGCCTCCAGCGTCCCGTCCACCGCGGAGAGGCGTTCCCGCAGCCCCGCGAGCCCGGAGCCGCCGGGCCCGCGGGTCCTCGCCCCGGGCAGCGTCACCCCGTCGTTCTCCACCGTCAGCACCACACGTCCCTCCGACGTCCGCACCCCCACCGCGACCGTCTTCGCGTCCCCGTGCCGCAGCACGTTCGTGGTCGCCTCCCGTACCACCCAGCCGAGCGCCGACTGCACCTCGGCGGGCAGGCCCTCCGTCCCGCCGGTGATCTCGGCGGTGATCCCGGCCGCCGTGAGCACGCCCCGCGCACCGGCGAGCTCGACCTCCAGCGCGACCTCCCGGTAGCCGCGTACGACGTCCCGGACCTCGCGCTGCGACTCCTGGGCGATGCGCTGCACCTCGATCATCTGCTCCACCGCCTCGGGCCGCCCGCGCCGGGACAGCCGGACGGCGAGCTCGCTCTTGAGCGCGATGACGGCGAGGTTCCGGCCCATCACGTCGTGCAGGTCCCGCCCGAACCGCAGCCGCTCCTCGGCGACGGCGAGCCGGGTCCGGGTCTCCTCGGCGTCGTCGAGGGCGTAGACGGTGTTGAGCAGCCAGAGCGAGAAGATCGAGGTGACGGCGAGGAACCCGCCGGTGACCATCACCAGGCCCGCCAGCACGACCGACGCGAGGACGGGCATGCCCAGCGGGAACGTGAGCAGCCCGGCACCCACCGCGAAGGCCCCGACGGCCCCGACCATCCGCCGCCGGCCGCGCACCCCGAGCGTGATGACACCGGCGCCGAAGCACATGACGCCTCCGTAGACCGTGCCCGCCGCGGTCTCCACCTCACCGCCCGGCCCGCGCCCGGCGATGGCGACGGCGGTGACCGCGACGAGGGCGGTGACGGCGACGAGCGTCCACATCAGCCGCACCGGCTGCGGGCGCCCGCCGCGCGTCCAGTCCAGCGCCCGGGAGGAGACCAGCATGCAGACGGCGGCGTGCACGGCGACCAGCGCGCACAGCGCGGTGGCGAGTCCGGCGCCGGCCCGGCCGTAGGCGGGCACCCCGAGCGCCATGACCTCGATGGCGCCGAAGAAGTGGAACGACCAGCGGGTGTAGGTCTCGACCTTCCCCGGCACGCTCTTCCGCCGCCACCAGCCGTCCGGCCTGCGCATCCGTCCACCGCCTCCGCTCGTCCTCGTCCCGAACCCGTACGCCCGTGGCGTCAGTGCCGCGGCTCCCACCGGAACCACCGCCGTACAGCAAACACCGCGACGACGGTCCAGGCCACCGCCGTCGCGACCGCGCCCAGCGCCTCGTACGCCGACAGGTCGCCGGTCCAGCCGCCGCGGACCAGGGTGATCACGGGGGTGAGCGGCAGGAGCTCGCAGACGGAGGCCAGCCGGTCGGGGAGCAGTTCCAGCGGGATGAACAGGCCGGAGCCGAGCATCGAGACGAACATGAACGGCAGCGGCGTGACCTGAGCGCTCTCCCCGGTCTTCGTGAAGCCCGCGGTGACGCCGGCGAGCGCGGCGCACATCACCAGGCCGAGCAGCAGGCCGAGGACGGCCAGGTGGGGGGCCGACGGCGCCGGCAGGTCGAGCAGCGCGGCGCAGCCCACCGCGAGCAGCAGGGACTGGACGAGCCCGCTGAGCAGGGCCGGCAGCGCGGAGCCGCCGAGGATCTCGCCGTCCCGCAGTTCGCCGGTGCGCAGCCGCTTGAGGACGAGTTCCTCGCGCCGGACGACGAAGACGCCGACCAGGGCCGAGTACACGGCGAAGAGCAGGGAGAACCCGATCGCGGCGGGCAGCACCAGCGTGCCGGTGGTCAGCCCGGCCCCGGCGAGGTCCATCTCCTTGGCCGCCGACCGCACGCTGAACGGCAGCACCAGCGGCACGAACAGCGCGGCGAAGACGGTGCCCTTGTTCCGCCCGAGCAGGGTGAGTTCGGCGCGGGCGAGGGCGGTCATGCGGGTCGCCGGCGTGGTCGCGGGGCCCCTCTCGGCGGGCCCCTTCCCGGCGGGGGTCGTCGTCGTGGCGCTCATGCCGCGTACTCCTTCGTCGTCGGGGCCTTGCCGTCCGCCGCCGAGACCTCCTTGGCGATGCTCAGGAACGCCTCCTCCAGGGATGCCGAGCGCACGTCGAGGCGGTGCAGTTCCACTCCGGCCTGTCCGGCCCAGACCAGCAGGCCGGTGGCGGCGCGCTGGAGCGCGCGGGTGCGCAGCCGGACCGTACGGCCGTCGACCTCGTGGCCCTCGACGCCGAGTTCGGCCAGGGGCGGCAGGTCGCCGACGAAGTAGCCGTCGGGCAGGTCGAAGGAGATCCGGGAGGGCTGGGCGGCGGTCACCTCGGCCGGGGTGCCGATGACGGCGATCCGGCCCTCGTGCATGATCGCGAGCCGGTCGGCGAGGTTCTCGGCCTCCTCCAGATAGTGCGTGGTCAGCAGCACGGTCGTACCGCCGTCGCGCAGTGCGCTCACCAACTCCCAGGTGGCGTGGCGGCCTTCGGCGTCCAGGCCGGTGCTGGGTTCGTCGAGGAAGAGCACCTCGGGGTCGCCGAGCAGGGCGAGCGCCAGGTCCAGGCGGCGCCGCTGGCCCCCGGAGAGCTGCTTGACGCGGGTGCCGGCCTTGGCCTCCAGGCCGACCAGCGCCAGCACCTCGGCGGGCGGGCGGGCCCCGCTCACGCAGCCCGCCCACATCCGCGCGGTCTCGGCGACGGTCAGCTCGGAGGGGAAGCCGCCCTCCTGGAGCATGACGCCGGTGCGGGGGCGTACGGCGGCGCGCTCGGTGTACGGGTCGTACCCGAGGACGCGCACCCGTCCGCCGGCCGGGGCGGCGAGTCCTTCGAGGAGTTCGACCGTCGACGTCTTGCCCGCGCCGTTGGTGCCGAGCAGCGCGAAGACCTCGCCGCGGCGCACGGAGAAGTCGATTCCGCGCACCGCCTCGAACCCGCCCCCGTACACACGCCGCAGGTCGGTGACCTCAATCACGTGTTCGTGTCCGTCAGATCGCATGCTTCGAGCATTCCGCCGCTCAGGGGCCCCCAACAGTGCGGCCCGTCATCGGCGGGCATGACAAATGTCAGACGGCGTACGAGCGGGTGGGCGCACGAAAAGACCCCGGTCCGTGGAGGACCGGGGTCTGATTCCCGAGCGGACGACGAGGCTCGAACTCGCGACCTCAACCTTGGCAAGGTTGCGCTCTACCAACTGAGCTACGTCCGCATTGCTCCCGACCGACGTTCACCGATCGGTGCGAGCACCAGCCTACCCGATCCAATGGGACCCTCGGTACGGCGATGCAGAGCGGGTGACAGGAATTGCACACTGCGCCTTCCCCCTGGAAGGGGGATGTTCTACTACTGAACTACACCCGCATGTTCCGTGAGCTGGGCCTTTCGGCCTTGCCCCTCGGCGTGCTCCAGACTTTAGCCGATCACCTGGGGTGCTGCGCAAGTCGGTTGCCGCGAGGGGCGGCTGAGCGGCCGTCGGCCACCGGTCCCGGAGGGAGGCGGCGGCTCACCGTGCCTCATGACGCCTCACTGCGCGTCGGCGAACGCCTCGTACACCTTCTTCGGGATGCGGCCCCGCGCGGGCACGTCCATCTTGTTCGCCTGGGCCCAGGCGCGGACGGCGGCCGGGTCGGGGGCGACCTCCGTCTGCCGGTACGCCTTGCCGGAGCGGGAGCGCTTGCGGCCGGCCGACACGTACGGCTCGAGCGCCTTGCGGAGTTTCCGGGCATTGGCTTCGTTCAGGTCGATCTCGTACATCCGGCCGTCGACTCCGAAGGCGATCGTCTCCGCCGCTTCCGAGCCGTCGATGTCGTCAAAGAGGGTGACCACGACACGCTGCGCCACGAATATCGGTCCCTTCGTGCGGCATCTCCGCGATGACGTGCCCGGACGTGCCGAGACGTCGCGATGATGCCGACTGATCGCCTGTAATTGGGCAAAGTATCGGCTAATGACATTTCATTTGTACAGTGCCCGGCATTGCAATGGGAAGCCCGGCTTAATCTGCTGGCGTGTCCGGAATCAAGAAGGGAGCGTAGCGACTTCGATTGAGGGTGGTGGTGGGGGACGGGGGGTGCAATAGGGTTCCGCGTCCGATCCGGGATCTTTCCCGAAGCTTTTCGCGGCCACCCCCTCCCGATGCCGAATCGTGACTGGGCTCACGTACTTTCCTCCAAGTCTATGCGCGTAGAAATTTTGTCCGGGTAGTCTGAAGGAACCTGCTCAGCACCACACACCGGGAGTGCCAGTGGCACGCGTCGTAGTCGACGTCATGCTCAAGCCGGAGATCCTCGACCCCCAGGGCCAGGCGGTGCAGCGCGCACTGCCGCGACTGGGTTTCGAAGGCATCTCGGACGTCCGCCAGGGAAAACGATTCGAACTGGAAGTGGACGGGCCGGTCGACGACGCCGCCCTCGCCCGCATCCATGATCTTGCGGAATCCTTCCTCGCCAACACCGTGATCGAGGACTTCACCGTCAGGGTCGAGTCGGAAGACGTAGTCGCGGGAGCCGCGAAGTGACCGCTCGTATCGGCGTCGTCACTTTCCCCGGCAGCCTCGACGACCGGGACACCCAGCGCGCGATCCGCGTCGCCGGCGCCGAGCCGGTGGCTCTCTGGCACAAGGACAAGGACCTGAAGCAGGTCGACGCCGTGGTGCTGTGCGGCGGTTTCTCGTACGGCGACTATCTGCGCGCCGGCGCCATCGCGCGCTTCTCGCCGGTGATGGACACCGTCATCGACCAGGCGAGGGCCGGTCTGCCGGTGCTGGGCATCTGCAACGGCTTCCAGATCCTCACCGAGGCCCATCTGCTGCCCGGCGGGATGCTCGGCAACGACCACCTGCACTTCATCTGCCGCGACCAGAAGCTGCGGGTGGAGAACGCGGACACCGCCTGGACCAGCGACTACAGCGCCGGCCAGGAGATCCACATCCCGCTGAAGAACATGGACGGCCGGTACGTCGCCGACGCGCGCACGCTCGACGAGCTGGAGGCGGAGGGCCGGGTCGCGTTCCGTTACGTGGCCCGCGGCGAAGCCGCTGATGGATGCGGCAACCCCAACGGCTCGCTCAACGACATCGCCGGCATCACCAACGCCGCCGGGAACGTCGTCGGCCTCATGCCGCACCCCGAGCACGCCGTCGAGCCGCTGATCGGCTCCGGCCGCACCGACGGCCTCCCGTTCTTCACCTCGATCCTCAAGAAGCTGGTCAACGCATGAGCCGGACGCCTCTGGACACGGTCGAGCACGCGGCCGCGACCCCCGACGTCGAGCTGCCCTGGGCCGAACTGGGCTTGAAGAAGGACGAGTACGAGAGGGTCGTGGAGATCCTCGGCCGCCGCCCCACCGGGGCCGAGCTGGCCATGTACTCCGTCATGTGGTCCGAGCACTGCTCGTACAAGAGCAGCAAGGTGCACCTGCGCCAGTTCGGTGAGAAGGCCCCCGAGTCCGACGCGCTGCTCGTCGGCATCGGTGAGAACGCCGGTGTGGTCGACGTCGGCCAGGGCTACGCGGTCACCTTCAAGGTCGAGTCGCACAACCACCCCTCCTACGTGGAGCCCTACCAGGGCGCGGCCACGGGTGTCGGCGGCATCGTGCGCGACATCATCGCGATGGGCGCCCGCCCGGTCGCGGTCGTGGACCCCCTGCGTTTCGGCGCCGCCGACCACCCCGACACCAAGCGCGTCCTGCCGGGCGTCGTCGCCGGCATCGGCGGCTACGGCAACTGCCTGGGCCTGCCCAACATCGGCGGCGAGGTCGTCTTCGACGCCTGCTACCAGGGCAACCCGCTGGTCAACGCCGGTGCCATCGGCGTCATGCGGCACGAGGACATCCACCTCGCGAAGGCGTCCGGCGCGGGCAACAAGGTCATCCTGTACGGGGCCCGGACCGGCGGCGACGGCATCGGCGGCGCCTCGATCCTGGCCTCCGAGACCTTCGACGACGCCAAGCCCTCCAAGCGCCCCGCCGTCCAGGTCGGCGACCCCTTCCAGGAGAAGCTCCTGATCGAGTGCACCCTGGAGGCGTTCGCCGAGAAGCTGGTCGTCGGCATCCAGGACCTCGGCGCGGCCGGGCTGTCCTGCGCCACCTCCGAGCTGGCGTCGAACGGCTCGGGCGGCATGCGCGTCACCCTGGACGACGTCCCCCTGCGCGACTCGACCCTCTCGCCCGAGGAAATCCTCATGAGCGAGTCGCAGGAGCGCATGTGCGCGGTCGTGGAGCCGGAGAAGGTCGACCGGTTCCTGGAGATCTGCGACAAGTGGGACGTCATCGCCACCGTCATCGGTGAGGTCACCGACGGCGACCGGCTGGAGATCTTCTGGCACGGCGGCAAGATCGTCGACGTCGATCCGCGCACGGTCGCCCACGACGGCCCGGTCTACGAGCGCCCCTACGCCCGCCCCGACTGGCAGGACGCCCTCCAGGCCGACGACGCGAACAAGCTGCCCCGGCCGGCGACCTCCGACGAGCTGAAGGCCCAGGTCCTCCAGCTGGTCGGCTCGCCCAACCAGGCGTCCAAGCAGTGGATCACCCAGCAGTACGACCACTTCGTGCAGGGCAACACGGTCCTCGCCCAGCCCGAGGACTCGGGCATGATCCGCGTGGACGAGGAGTCCGGCCTCGGCGTCGCCATCGCCACCGACGGCAACGGCCGCTACGCCAAGCTCGACCCGTACACGGGCGCTCAGCTCGCCCTCGCGGAGGCGTACCGCAACGTCGCGACGACCGGCGCCAAGCCGCTGGCGGTCTCCGACTGCCTGAACTTCGGCTCGCCGGAGGACCCGGCGGTCATGTGGCAGTTCGCGGAGGCCGTGCGCGGCCTGGCCGACGGCTGCAAGCAGCTCGGCACCCCGGTGACCGGCGGCAACGTCTCCCTGTACAACCAGACGGGCGAGGCGGCCATCCACCCGACCCCGGTGGTCGCGGTGCTCGGCGTCATCGACGACGTGGCCCGGCGCACGCCGGTCGCTTTCCAGGAGGAGGGCCAGCTGCTGTACCTCCTCGGCGACACGCGTGAGGAGTTCAGCGGCTCGGCGTGGTCCCAGGTGGTCCACGACCACCTGGGCGGCCTGCCCCCGAAGGTCGACCTGGAGCGCGAGCGCCTGCTCGGCGAGATCCTGATCTCCGCCTCCCGCGACGGAATGATCGACTCCGCGCACGACCTGTCCGACGGCGGTCTGGTCCAGGCGGTCGTCGAGTCGGCGCTGCTCGGCGGCAAGGGCGCGCGTCTGGTCGTACCGGACGGGCTCGACGCCTTCACCTTCCTGTTCTCGGAGTCGGCGGGCCGCGCGGTCGTCGCCGTCCCGCGCTCGGAGGAGGTCCGCTTCAACGACATGTGCGGCGCCCGCGGCCTGCCCGTCACCCGCATCGGCGTGGTCGACGGCGACGCGATCGAGGTCCAGGGCGAGTTCACCCTGCCCCTGGAGCAGCTCCGCACGGCACACGAGGCGACGATCCCGGCGCTGCTCGCGTAGGCGGTCGTACGACAGCGAGGTCCCGTCCGGACGTTCCCGGGCGGGACCTCGGCGTTTTTTTCACCGCACGTAGCTCTTGAGGATCTCCGTGTCGAGTTCGATCCCGATCGGAGCGGGGAGGACGACCGGGTCGCCGAACTTCGCGACGCGTACGTCGCGGTAACCACCGACCTCCCGGTCCGGAGCGCTGTGCACCGTGACCGTGCGCGCATCATGGTCGATCAGGAGATACACGGGAATGCCCGCCTCCCCGTAGGCAGCCGGCTTCTCCCGCCGGTCCCGTCGGTCCGTGTCGGAGTCGTACGAGGTGACCTCGACGACCATGAGGGCACCGTCCGGGTCGGCCCATTCGCCGTGCCCCGCGAAGTGAGCCTCCGGCGTGAGCACGGCGTCCGGCTTCGCCCGGCTCTGCCGGTATGCGTCGACGCGAAGACCCTAATTCTGTGCCAGGTCCAGGTCGGGCCGACTCTGCATGCAGCGCCGAGTCAGCCAAGACAAGATGGCGGTGTGGTCCCCATCGGTCACTGCTTTGACCCCGATCCGTCCGTCGATGAACTCCAACGTGACGGTCTCGGGAGCGGTGGACGCGATCGTTTCGAACTCGTCCACCGACATCTGAGACGTGTGCTCGGCCATAACCGTCATGTTGCACCTCCTTCCAGGGGCGGACCAGTGTTTCCGGTGCTGCGGCGCTCAGAGGCGGCTTCCGTGGTCCGGCACACGTACGAGTGATGCTCGGGGACGAGGCACCTGGTAGCTTCATCGGCGATCGCGGCAGGCGTGGTCGGGGGACGGGGGAGCGGTGCGGATACCTGGCAGGGGGCGCAAGGCGGTCGTCGTCGGGCTGTGCCTGGCCGCCGTCGTGGCCATCGGCTGGGGCGGCCGGGTGGTCTGGCGGGTGTGGGACGGGCATCGGCAGATCGACGCGGCCTGCGGGGAACTCGTTCCGGCGGGGCGGGTGCTGGATCTGTCCGAAGCGGGCGGCACCATCACGCACCGGGTGCTGGACGACGACAGCTTCGACCCGGACACCGGGATCCCGCACGACTGCGAGATCTACAGCACGGAGGCGGGCGAACGGGCCGGCACCGACACCGGCACCCGCTGGTTCTTCACCGGCGAGATGGGCGTCCTGCCATCCGACGAGCCCCGGGTCGCCGACGCCCCGCGGCTGGACTGGGGCGACGACGTGTTCGGGCGGACCACCTACCCGCCGGAGCCCCTGGGCGGCGGCATCGCCGGGCAGGTCACCGCCTCCTCGGTCACCGTGCAGCTGGCGTGCGAGGAGGGGAAGGCCGAGGGCAGGGCCGTGAAGGCGTTGTGGGCACGGGCCCAGGTCATGCCCCCGCGCGGCGGCAAGGTCAGCCGGCACGACCGCGACATCCTCGCCGACACCGCCGTGGAGACCGCCAACAACCTCGCCGAACGGCTCGGCTGCGCCGACCGCCTGCCGGACGCCCCGGACGCGCCCGCCCTGAAGGCGGCACCCGTCCCGGCGGAGCGGGCCGAGGGCACGTGCGCCTGGTACGGGAAGAGCGGCCTCGCCGACCGGTCGCCGTACCCGGACGAGGTCGTGGAGAGCCGTACGGACGGCCTGGTGTGGGACGAGAGCTGCCGACTCGTGGTCGACTTCCCCCGCGCCGAAGCCGTGCACCGGAACGCGGCCGACCGGCACGACCGGATCGGCAGCCCGGACCTGCCGGGCGAGTGGTTCGCCGCTTTCCGCACCTACGCCGGCCCGGTCGCCGAGAACGTCCGCCTCACCAGCGCCGAGGACGGCGCGACCCCGGAACCGGCGGCCCCCGGGAAGGCCGGCCGCAGCTCCGGGGAACCGGTCTGGTGGGCCTCCTCCGTCTGCGACGGGCGCCCCCAGATCCACACCATGACGCTCAGCCGCGGCTACGCCGACCTGGTGGCCTCCCGGATGGAGGACGTCTTCCGCGCCTACGTCGCCGACGTGACCACCCGCCGCCGCTGCACGGACGTCGTCCTCCCCGGCTCTCCCACGTTCCGCACCGACCGGGGCGAGTCCCGGTAGCGCTTCGTTAGGCTCACCGCCATGCCGCCCGCCAAGAAGCGCCCCCGCGCCTACGACCCCGCCCGCACCCGTGCCGCCGTGCTCGCCCAGTTCGGGAACGTACGGGCGGCCGTGCGGACTCTCACCCCCGAGCAGCTCGCGTCGCCGACGCGGCTCGGGGAGTGGACCGTGCGGGAACTGGTCGCGCACATCGGGATGGCGCTGACCGCCGTGGACCGGCTGCTCGGGGAGCCGGAGCCCGTACGGCAGGACGCTCAGGTGCTGGACTGGCCGCTCGCCATCGCCGCCGACGCGACCGCCATCGCCGGCACCGCCCGCCGGCTCGGCGCCGAGCATCCCGACCTCGACGCCCACCTCGCCGAGGTCGAGCGGCGGTTCGCGGAGCGCCTCGACACCCACCCCGGCTCCCGGCTGCTGCCCACCAGCGCCGGTGCCCTGCCGATCGCCGACTACGTCGTCACCCGCACCGTCGAGCTGGTCGTGCACACCGGCGACCTGAACGACGCCCTGCCCGGCCTCGACATCCCGTACGACCGGCAGGCGCTCGCCGCAGCGACCCGGCTGCTGGCCGACGCGCTCGCCGTGAAGGCGCCCGGCGGGTCGACGGAGGTCCGGGTGCCGCCGTACGCCGTCGTGCAGTGCGTCGAGGGGCCCCGGCACACCCGGGGCACCCCGCCCAACGTCGTCGAGACCGATCCGCTGACCTGGGTCCGGCTGGCCACCGGGCGGCTGACCTGGAGGGACGCGCTGGACGGCGCCAAGGTGAGCGCCAGCGGGGAGCGGGCCGACCTCGGCGGGCTGCTGCCGCTGCTGGGCTGAGGGGAACCGGACCCTCCCCGTCTCCGTCGAATCGTCATGTACAGGCAAACGAAGCAGAGGAGCAGGACCCTGACCGTCGCGGCCGTCGCCGCGCTCGTGCCGCTCGCCGCGGCCTGCGGCAGCGAGAAGGCCGGCGACGGCAGCGGCTCCGTGGGCGCGGGACAGCGCCCGGTCACCGGAGTGGCGTGGAGCATCGACAGCGTCACCGTCGACGGCACCACCCACCAGGCACCCGACACGGCCAGGGTCTCGATCACCGACCGGGGCGAGGCGGAGGGCAGCACCGGCTGCAACACCTTCAGCGCCCGCGCCGACGTGGCCGACGGCAGCGTCCGGCTCAGCGGCGCCGTGTTCACCGAGCGGGCCTGCGACAAGACGCCCGTCGCCTTCGAGAAGTCCCTCGGCCGCGCCCTCACCACCGGCGCGCTCACCGCGAGGAACGACGGCGAGCGGCTCACCCTCACCACCGCCGACGGCGACACGGTCCGCCTCAGCAGGGAGCCGGACGCCCCCCTGGACGGCACGACCTGGACCGTCACCACCCCGGCACCGCGGGCCGGCGCCCACCTCGTCTTCGACACCGGCGCGAAGACCGTCTCCGGACGCCTGCCCTGCAACCGGGTCCGGGCCGGGGCCACCGTCAGCGACGGACGTATCACCCTCGGCGCCCCGTCCACCACCCGAATGATGTGCGAAGGCTCACGCATGGACGCCGAGAAACGGATCCTGCGCCTCTTCGACGGCCGGGCCGACTACCGGATCGATCAGCAAACCCTCACGCTGACCAGCGAAGACGGTGAAACCGTACAAGCCGTCGCCGCACCGTGATCCGGACATGAGCCGTTGTCACCAATTCGGACCAGTGGTCGATCTCGCCTACACTCGGTGGCGTGCCACGTGGTGACGGTCGACTCAATCACGATCTGCTTCCCGGCGAGAAGGGCCCCCAGGACGCCTGCGGCGTCTTCGGTGTCTGGGCTCCTGGCGAAGAGGTCGCAAAGCTCTCCTACTTCGGGCTCTACGCCCTCCAGCATCGAGGCCAGGAATCCGCGGGAATCGCGGTCAGCAACGGCTCCCAGATCCTCGTCTTCAAGGACATGGGCCTCGTGTCCCAGGTCTTCGACGAGACCTCGCTCGGTTCGCTCCAGGGTCACATCGCGGTCGGACACGCCCGCTACTCGACCACCGGCGCCTCCGTGTGGGAGAACGCCCAGCCGACGTTCCGTGCCACCGCGCAGGGTTCCATCGCGCTCGGGCACAACGGCAACCTCGTCAACACCGCCCAGCTCGCCGAGATGGTCGCCGACCTGCCCAAGCAGGACGGCCGCTCCACCCGGGTCGCGGCGACCAACGACACCGACCTGATCACGGCGCTGCTCGCCGGCCAGGTCGACGACGACGGCAAGCCGCTGACCGTCGAGGAGGCGGCCGGCAAGGTGCTGCCCCAGGTGCGCGGCGCCTTCTCCCTCGTCTTCATGGACGAGCACACCCTCTACGCCGCCCGCGACCCGCAGGGCATCCGCCCGCTGGTGCTGGGCCGGCTGGAGCGCGGCTGGGTGGTCGCCTCCGAGTCCGCCGCCCTCGACATCTGCGGCGCCAGCTTCGTCCGCGAGATCGAGCCGGGCGAGTTCGTCGCCATCGACGAGAACGGCCTGCGCACCTCCCGATTCGCAGAAGCGAAGCCCAAGGGGTGCGTCTTCGAGTACGTGTACCTGGCCCGCCCGGACACCGACATCGCCGGCCGCAACGTCTACCTCTCGCGCGTCGAGATGGGCCGCAAGCTGGCGAAGGAGGCCCCCGCCGAGGCCGACCTGGTCATAGCGACCCCGGAGTCGGGCACCCCGGCCGCCATCGGGTACGCCGAGGCGTCCGGCATCCCCTTCGGTGCCGGTCTGGTGAAGAACGCGTATGTCGGCCGGACCTTCATCCAGCCCTCGCAGACCATCCGCCAGCTCGGCATCCGCCTGAAGCTGAACCCGCTCAAGGAAGTCATCAAGGGCAAGCGGCTGGTCGTCGTGGACGACTCCATCGTCCGCGGCAACACCCAGCGGGCCCTGGTCCGCATGCTCCGCGAGGCCGGCGCCGCCGAGGTCCACATCCGGATCTCGTCCCCGCCGGTGAAGTGGCCCTGCTTCTTCGGCATCGACTTCGCCACCCGCGCCGAGCTGATCGCCAACGGCATGAGCGTCGAGGAGATCGGCACCTCGATGGGCGCCGACTCGCTGGCCTACATCTCCATCGACGGCATGATCGAGGCGACCACCATCGCCAAGCCGAACCTGTGCCGCGCCTGCTTCGACGGCGAGTACCCGATGGAGCTTCCCGACCCCGAGCTGCTCGGCAAGCAGCTCCTGGAGACCGAGCTGGCCGCCGGGCCCGCCGGAACGGCCGCCGCCGACGCCATCCGTCGCCCGTAGCCGTCCGTCCGCAATACCTGCCGTACGACACGAAGGTTCTCATCGTCATGCCTGACACAACTGGTGCCAGCTACGCGGCCGCGGGGGTCGACATCGAGGCGGGCGACCGCGCCGTCGAGCTCATGAAGGAGTGGGTCAGGAAGACCCGGCGCCCCGAGGTCCTCGGCGGCCTCGGCGGCTTCGCCGGCCTCTTCGACGCCTCCGCCCTCAAGCACTACGAGCGCCCCCTGCTCGCCTCCGCCACCGACGGCGTCGGCACCAAGGTCGACATCGCCCGGCAGCTCGGCGTCTACGACACCATCGGCCACGACCTGGTCGCGATGGTCATGGACGACATCGTGGTGTGCGGCGCCGAGCCACTGTTCATGACCGACTACATCTGCGTCGGCAAGGTCCACCCCGAGCGGGTCGCCGCCATCGTCAAGGGCATCGCCGAGGGCTGCGTCCTGGCCGGCTGCGCCCTGGTCGGCGGCGAGACCGCCGAGCACCCCGGCCTGCTGGGCGCGGACGACTTCGACGTCGCAGGCGCCGGTACGGGCGTGGTGGAGGCCGACCGGCTGCTGGGCTCCGATCGCATCCGTAAGGGTGACGCGGTGATCGCCCTGGCGTCTTCCGGGCTTCACTCGAACGGGTACTCGCTCGTCCGGCACGTCCTGCTGAACGAGGCCGGTCTGGCGCTCGACGCCCACCTGGACGGCCTCGGCCGCAGCCTGGGCGAGGAGCTGCTGGAGCCGACCAAGATCTACTCCCTGGACTGCCTCGCGCTCATCCGCACCACCGAGGTCCACGCCTTCAGCCACGTCACCGGCGGCGGGCTCGCGGCCAACCTGGCCCGCGTCCTCCCCGACGACCTGCACGCCGTCGTCGACCGCTCCACCTGGACCCCGGGCGCGATCTTCGACCTGGTCGGCCGGACCGGCCGGGTCGAGCGCCTGGAGCTGGAGAAGACCCTGAACATGGGCGTGGGCATGATCGCCGTCGTCCCCGAGGAGTCGACGGACGTGGCCCTGGCCACCCTCGCCGACCGCGGGGTGGACGCCTGGGTGGCCGGCGAGATCACCGACCGCGGCGACCACGAGAGCGGCGCGGCGCTGGTCGGCGACTACGCGTAGGGCGGTCGCCGCCGACGGAGCGGGGTCCGGGGCGCGGCACCGCCGGGGCAGCATGAACGCCCGGTCCGGTGCACGAAGCCCCGGACCGGGCGCATCACAGCTGAACCGCTGCAAGCACAGCTAAAACGCTGCAAGCACTACGCGCCGCGACGTTGTTGCGGGGACTGGCCGTCCTCGTCCTCGTCGTCGTCTTCATAAAGGTCGGCGTAACGTGCGTACACGTCGTCGTCCTGCTCATCGTCCTCGAACCGCTCGCCATTAGGCGGCGGATTCGACGTCGATGCGCCCAGCTCCTCGGCCAGGCGGGAGAGATCAGTCCCACCGCTGTTGTACTTCAGCTGGCGGGCGACCTTCGTCTGCTTGGCCTTGGCCCGGCCGCGCCCCATGGCTCGACCCCCTCAACGACGGGGCTCGACGGCCCCAGAGTCTTGACACGCGTTCATGGTCCGGAACGGGCTCTCCGTGGAGAGACCGGTCCGTAGGGCTTCCACGGTACCTGAGCCCACGCCCCTACGGTACGTCGCCCGTAGGACGCGGCCACGCCCAGAACCTTCGAGGCGCCCCGTCCTCGCTGGTCAACGGCGATTTTAACCACCTTTCGGCGGTCGACCCGCCGGGATAAGTGAGAGTTCTCTCCAACTGCCCCCCGGCGGGTACCGGTCAGACCCCCGCGGACGTCCGCGCGCTCACCGCGCGGAGCGTGCCTCGGCCATCCGCAGCTCGGCGATCCGGTCGGCCGCCGCGGCCGGCGGAATACCGTCTTCCTTCGCACGTGCGAAGATTGCCAGCGTGGTGTCGTAGATCTTCGCCGCCTGCGCCTTGCACCGCTCGAAGTCGAAGCCGTGCAGCTCGTCGGCGACCTGGATGACGCCGCCGGCGTTGACCACGTAGTCCGGCGCGTAGAGGATCCCGCGGTCGGCGAGGTCCTTCTCCACGCCCGGGTGGGCGAGCTGGTTGTTGGCGGCGCCGCAGACCACGCGGGCGGCCAGCACCGGCACGGTCTCGTCGTTCAGTGCGCCGCCGAGCGCGCAGGGGGCGTAGACGTCGAGGTTCTCGACGCGGATCAGCGCGTCGGTGTCGGCGACGGCCACCACCGACGGGTGCCGTTCCGTGATGGCCCGCACGACGTCCTTGCGCACGTCAGTGACGACCACGTGCGCGCCCTCGGCGAGCAGGTGCTCGACCAGGTGCCGGCCGACCTTGCCGACGCCCGCGATGCCGACGGTGCGGTCGCGCAGCGTCGGGTCGCCCCACAGGTGCTGGGCGGAGGCGCGCATGCCCTGGTAGACGCCGAAGGCGGTGAGCACGGAGGAGTCGCCCGCGCCGCCGTTCTCCGGGGAGCGCCCGGTGGTCCAGCGGCACTCGCGCGCCACCACGTCCATGTCGGCGACGTAGGTGCCGACGTCGCACGCGGTGACGTACCGGCCGCCGAGCGAGGCGACGAACCGGCCGTAGGCGAGGAGCAGTTCCTCGGACTTGATCTGCTCCGGGTCGCCGATGACCACGGCCTTGCCGCCGCCGTGGTCGAGCCCGGCCATGGCGTTCTTGTACGACATCCCGCGCGCGAGGTTCAGCGCGTCGGCGACGGCCTCCGCCTCGTTCGCGTACGGGTAGAAGCGGGTGCCGCCGAGGGCGGGGCCGAGGGCGGTGGAGTGGATGGCGATGACGGCCTTGAGACCGCTGGCACGGTCCTGGCAGAGCACGACTTGCTCATGACCCCCCTGGTCCGAGTGGAACAGGGTGTGCAGTACATCAGCAGGCGCGCCGGTTACGTCGGTCACGGTGGTGACTCCTGTGGTGTCGCGGCGGTCGGTGGCAGGCCCCGTGCAGGTGGCGGGGACCGTGGCACGAGATTAGAGCCTGGGGGTCCCGGCCCGCCGCACAGTGCTCAGGATCACCTCCGCACGGAGTACGGGCGTGCGACGATTTGCAGAGGTTCCCGCGCGTTTGTGATCCGTTCCGGCAGGTTTCCACCGCGGTGCGCGGGGGAGGGAGCAGGCGTGCCCAAGGTGTCCTCGGTGATCGTCCCCTACGCGGCGTACCTGCGCGTGTACGAGCCGCTGGCGGCCTTCCCCGGCGACGAACGCGCCCACTGGACGCGCTACGCCCGCCGCACCGACCTGCCCTCCTACCAGGACGAACTCCGCCGCTCCCTGGCCGACCTGCTGCCCACGCCGCCGGTGGCGGTGCCGGTGCACGAGAGCGCCGACGCCTTCGTGACGGAGGTCGACGGCGTGGTCTGCGTCTGCCCCTGGCGGACCCGGCTGCGCGGCTGGCAGGCGCTGGGCGAGCTGGCCGAGGACTTCCCCGAGCCGGTGCTGGACGCGCTGATCCCGCCGGTCGTCCGGCACCAGAGCACCCAGGACTACGCGCGCTGGCTGGAGCGCAACCCGGACGCCCGCCCCTGGATCCGCACGGCCACCTGGCAGGTGCCGATCAACTGGTTCGTGCTGGTCTCCGACGCCGAGCGGGAGTACGACAAGGGCGGCGACGGCGAGGGGGCGGCCGCGCCGGTGCTGCGGTACCGGACGCCGATGGTGCAGGCGCGCCGGCGGGTGGCCCGGGGGCTACGGGCGCTGCGGGAGGCCGTGGACGAGGGACCGCTCATCGACGGGCTGGTGGACGTCGGGCGCTGGCTGGAGGAGTTCCACCCGCGTTCCCTGGTGGAGCTGGACTACGGCGGGCTGGTGCACACGGTGCCGGCCGGTGAGCTGGAGGACGACCACTCCGCGGCGGACGTGGCCGAGGGGATCGAGGCGCTGCGGCTCGGCGACGGGGCGGCGGCGGGGGCCGCGTACGGGCGGCTGGTCGAGCGCTGGCGCGGGGTCCGGGACCGGCGCTCGGCGAACTGACGTTTGACGTACCGCCCGATGTGGGGTTTCGTCTTCCGCTCCGACACGTGTTCGGTGTGGGCTGACGTCCTGTCGACAAGGGACGTAGGTCCCGATCCGGGCGTTTGCGTCAAGCGTGACGGACCGCACGTACATCACTCTTGCGCCGCTTCCCCCTCCTCGTGCCAAAATAGGACAAGGAGCCCGGGGAGGGCTCTTTCCGTCCTGCTGTGATGCACTGTGGGGGGAATCTCAGCATTGCACGCTTTGGGGGGTCTGGTGTCAGGTCTGGTGACCCCTGAGCGCCCTGTGACTGATCGTCACAAGGGTGTGACTGTCCGCTATGGCATGGTCCATCGGCTTCCGTCGCTGATGAACACCTGGGAGGGCAATTCCATCGGTTTGGCCGACGAGGCTGGACGGATGGTGTAGTTGTAGTGCCGAGGACAAGCCGTTCGTCCTATAACCGACTCGACTCGCGTCCGCTCATTTCGGGCAACGCGGGTCAAGGTGCAGAATTTAGAGGAAAGAACCGAGATGGTTCGGTTCTCCCGAGGAGGCCGCTCATGACCGCTCGCACCCCTGATGCCGAGCCGCTGCTGACCCCGGCTGAGGTCGCCACCATGTTCCGCGTCGACCCGAAGACGGTCACGCGCTGGGCGAAGGCCGGCAAGCTCACGTCGATCCGCACGCTCGGCGGGCATCGCCGCTACCGCGAAGCCGAGGTCCGCGCTCTGCTCGCGGGCATTCCGCAGCAGCGCAGCGAGGCCTGACCACCGCAGCACCGGGCGGAACGCCAGGTCCCCCACCTGTCGAGACGTCCGTCACCACAGCTCCACCGACGCCGCTCCTGCCCCAACAGGGGGTGCGTCGTTGATCGCGCTGGACTCCGCCGGGTCCAGCGCGATCTTTTTTGTGCCCGGCCGGGGGTGTGTGGGCGGCCTTGCGGGAGTCTGGGGAGGGGTGGGGGATTGCCCGTGTGGGGACTGCGAGGACGGGTGCAATTGCACATATTAAATTGACCAGTTGTAGGGGAGTCGTAAGTGCCACCCTTTCGAAAATCCATGTGGTGACACCCGTCACATCCCGCGGTGGTTGTTGGCCTCCGTGCCGGTGCGCTAAGGGAGGCGCGGGCTCCACGAGGTCGGCGGGGCAAGGGCGTTGGGATCGGCGGTGGGTCACGCGGTGGGCGCGCTCCCCTCCTCGACGCCCTCTTGACGGCCCGTCGGAGACGGTGACGCCAGCGCGAGGCGCAGCAGGCGGTGGCAGATCGGGCAGTGGCGCGTCAGGTGCCCGTACGACGACGCGGCCGACAGATGCGCGCGGAGCAGGGCTCGCGTCTCGTGCCTGACCGAAGCCGCCATACGCCACCTCCAGGGGCTCACAGGGGAACGTGCCCTGTCCCTCTGGAGTACCGAGCGAATGTGACGGCGTCAAGGCCGGGAGAGGGGCGCACAGGGCTTCTGGGGGACGTGAGCAGGGTGAGCAGGTCGGGACACGCAGAAGGCCCGCACCAACCGGTGCGGGCCTTCTGCTTCTGCGGTCCTGACGGGATTTGAACCCGCGGCCTCCACCTTGACAGGGTGGCGAGCACTCCAAACTGCTCCACAGGACCAGGTTTCGCGGCGCTTGTACTGCGTTGCGCTGCGAGAAGGACTGTACAGGAGGGTGGGCCCGCAGTGCGAACTCACCCTCCGTGGCTGCCCCGTTACGGCGCCAGCGCGTCGATCGCCTTCACGATCCGCTTGTCCGAGACGGGGTACGCCGTGCCCAGCGCGTGGGCGAAGTAGCTGACCCGCAGCTCTTCGATCATCCAGCGGATCTCCCGCACCGGCTGCGGCACCGGGCGGCCCCGCGGCAGCTGCTCCAGCAGCCACGCGTACTCGTCGCGCATCTCGTGCACCTTCTCCATCCGGGACGTGTCCCGCTGGACGCCGGTCGGCATCTGCTGGAGGCGCCGGTCGGCGGCGACGAGGTAACGCATCAGGTCGGGCAGCCGCTTGAGGCCGGCCTCCGTGACGAACCCGGGCTTCACCAGCGCGTCCAGCTGCCCCCGTACGTCCTGGAGGTTGGCGAGCAGGGCGGGGCTGCGGACGGCCTTCAGGCGGCGTTCGCAGGCCTGCCAGGCGGCCAGTACCTGCTGGACCTGGCCCACCGCGCGCACCGTCGTGTCGACGATCTCCGCGCGGACCCTGTCGTAGAGCTTGCGGTACGACTCCTCGTCCCAGGCCGGTCCGCCGAAGTCGGCGATGAGCCGGTCCGCCGCCGCCGTGGCGCAGTCCTCGAACAGCGCCTGGACGGAACCGTGCGGATTCGCGGACAGGTTCAGCTTCTGCTGGTTGGTCAGCTTCTCGGAGGCGAACTTCGCGGGGCTGACCGGGATGTTGCGCAGGATCAGCCGGCGCGTGCCGCGCCACATCGCCTGCGCCTGCTCGGCCTCGGTGTCGAAGAGGCGTACGGAGACCGTGTCGCCGTCGTCGACGAGGGCCGGGTAGGCCTTCACCGGCTGGCCGGCCCGGCGGGTCTCGAAGACCCGGGTCAGGGTGCCGATCGTCCAGTCCGTCAGGCCCGTGCGCTCCAGCGACTCGCCGCCGCTGCGCTCCGCGGTGGCCGCCGCGGCCTGGGACAGGGCCTTGCGCGCCTTCGGCCGCAGCCGCAGCTTCAGCGCCTCCAGGTCCTTGTCCTCGGCCAGTTTGCGGCGCCGCTCGTCGACGATCCGGAAGGTGATCTTCAGGTGGTCGGGGACGCGGGACCAGTCGAAGTCCTCGGCGTCGAAGGGCACACCCACCATGCGCTTCAGCTCGCGCGCCATCGTCACGGTCAGCGGCTCCTGGAGGGGCACCGCCCGCTCCAGGAACTTCTGCGCGTAGTTCGGCGCCGGGACGTAGTGGCGGCGGATCGGCTTGGGCAGGGAGCGGATCAGCTCCGTGACGACCTGCTCGCGCAGGCCCGGGATCTGCCAGTCGAAGCCCTCGTCCACGGCCTGGTTGAGGACGTGCAGCGGGATGTGGACGGTCACGCCGTCGGCGTCCGCGCCCGGCTCGAACTGGTAGGTCACCCGGAACTTCAGCGGCCCCTGCCGCCAGGAGTCCGGATAGTCGTCCTTGGTGACCGCCCCGGCCTTCTCGTTGATGAGCATCTCGCGCTCGAAGTCGAGGAAGTCCGGCTGCTCGTGCCGCTTGTGCTTCCACCACGAGTCGAAGTGCGCCCCCGAGACGACGTGTTCGGGCACCCGCTGGTCGTAGAAGTCGAACAGCGTCTCGTCGTCGACCAGGATGTCCCGGCGCCGCGCGCGGTGCTCCAGCTCCTCGACCTCGGTCAGCAGCCGGCGGTTGTCGGCGAAGAACTTGTGGTGCGTGCGCCAGTCGCCCTCGACCAGGGCGTTGCGGATGAACAGCTCGCGGCTGGCCTCCGGGTCGATCCGCCCGTAGTTCACCTTGCGCTGCGCCACGATCGGCACGCCGTACAGCGTCACCTTCTCGTACGCCATCACGGCCGCCTGGTCCTTCTCCCAGTGCGGCTCGCTGTAGGTGCGCTTGAGGAGGTGGCCGGCGAGCGGTTCGACCCACTCGGGCTCGATCTTCGCGTTGACGCGGGCCCAGAGCCGGGAGGTCTCCACCAGCTCGGCGGACATCACGAACCGCGGGGGCCTCTTGAAGAGCGCCGAGCCGGGGAAGATCGCGAACTTGGCGCTGCGCGCGCCCAGGTAGTCGTTCTTCGCGCCGTCCTTCACGTCCTTCATGCCGACGTGGGAGAGGAGCCCCGCCAGCAGCGAGACGTGGACGCGGTCGTCGGGGGCGGCGCTGTCCTCGTCGTTGAGATGGAGCCCCATCTGTTTGGCGACGGTGCGCAGCTGCGTGTAGATGTCCTGCCACTCGCGGATGCGCAGGAAGTTGAGGTACTCCTGCTTGCACATCCGGCGGAAGGACGAGGAGCCGCGCTCCTTCTGCTGTTCGCGGAGGTACCGCCAGAGGTTGAGGAAGGCGAGGAAGTCGCTGGTCTCGTCCTTGAAGCGGGCGTGCTGCTGGTCGGCCTGCGCCTGTTTCTCCGCGGGGCGCTCGCGCGGGTCCTGGATGGACAGGGCCGCCGCTATGACCATGACCTCGCGGACGCAGCCGTTCTTGTCGGCCTCCAGCACCATGCGGGCCAGGCGCGGGTCGACGGGCAGCTGGGCGAGTTTGCGGCCGGTGTCGGTCAGGCGCTTGCGGACGTCCTTCTGCGCCGGGTCGAGGGCGCCCAGTTCCTGGAGGAGCTGTACGCCGTCGCGGATGTTGCGGTGGTCCGGCGGGTCGATGAAGGGGAACTTCTCGATGTCGCCGAGGCCGGCCGCGGTCATCTGGAGGATGACGGAGGCGAGGTTGGTGCGCAGGATCTCCGCGTCGGTGAACTCCGGACGGGCGTTGAAGTCGTCCTCGCTGTAGAGCCGGATGCAGATGCCGTCGGAGGTACGTCCGCAGCGGCCCTTGCGCTGGTTGGCGCTGGCCTGCGAGACCGGCTCGATCGGCAGCCGCTGGACCTTGGTGCGGTGGCTGTAGCGCGAGATGCGGGCGAAGCCGGGGTCGATGACGTACTTGATGCCGGGGACGGTCAGCGAGGTCTCGGCGACGTTGGTGGCCAGGACGATCCTGCGCCCGGTGTGCTGCTGGAAGACGCGGTGCTGCTCGGCGTGGGAGAGCCGCGCGTACAGCGGCAGTACCTCCGTGAATCTGAACTTCCTCTTCTCCAGCGCGTCGGCGGTGTCCCGGATCTCGCGCTCACCGGAGAGGAAGACGAGGATGTCGCCCTTGCCCTCGCCCATCAGCTCCTCGACGGCGTCGGTGATCGCCGTGATCTGGTCCCGGTCGGCGTCGTCGCCGTCCTCCTCCAGCAGCGGCCGGTAGCGCACCTCCACGGGGTACGTCCGCCCGCTGACCTCGACGATCGGGGCGTCGCCGAAGTGCCGGGAGAAGCGCTCGGGGTCGATGGTCGCCGAGGTGATGACGACCTTGAGGTCGGGGCGCCTGGGCAGCAGCTGGGCGAGGTAGCCCAGCAGGAAGTCGATGTTGAGGGACCGTTCGTGGGCCTCGTCGATGATGATCGTGTCGTAGGCGCGCAGCTCGCGGTCGGTCTGGATCTCGGCGAGCAGGATGCCGTCCGTCATCAGCTTGATGAAGGTGGCGTCCGGGTTGACCTGGTCGGTGAACCGCACCTTCCAGCCGACGGTCTCGCCGAGCGGGGTGTCCAGCTCGTCCGCGACCCGCTCGGCGACGGTGCGCGCGGCGATCCGGCGGGGCTGGGTGTGCCCGATCATGCCGCGGACGCCGCGGCCCAGCTCGACGCAGATCTTCGGGATCTGGGTGGTCTTGCCGGAGCCGGTCTCACCGGCCACGATGACCACTTGGTGATCGCGGATGGCGGCCGCGATCTCGTCCTTCTTCTGGCTGACCGGAAGCTGCTCGGGGTAGCTGACGGCGGGCACACGGGCCCGGCGCTCGGCCATGCGCTGCTCGGCCCTGGCCACCTCCGCGTCGATCTCGGCGAGAACGGCGGAGCGGGCCTCCGGCTTACGGATCCTGCGCGCACCCTCCAGCCGTCGGCCGAGCCGGTGCGCGTCGCGCAGGGACAGCTCGGCCAGCCGGGGGGCGAGGGCGCCGAGGGCGGGGGCGGGGTGCGTAGACATACGGCCTCCAGGATCTCATCCCGGGGAAATTACTGGCGAACGCTTTTGCTCCGGCGCCCGCGGACCGGCGTACAGGACCGGCGCATACAACAAGACCCCGACCGTGAGATCGGGGTCTGTGCTGTGGCTGGGGCCGGGGTCGAACCGGCGACCTATCGCTTTTCAGGCGATCGCTCGTACCAACTGAGCTACCCAGCCGCGAGGTTTCACGTGAAACCTCAGCGGTCCTGACGGGATTTGAACCCGCGGCCTCCACCTTGACAGGGTGGCGAGCACTCCAAACTGCTCCACAGGACCAGGCGCTGCGTGTGTAAGTGTCGCACACGCTTGCGGATGTTCCCCACCTGATTGATTCCCGGTCTCCGGGCCTTGTCAGCTGGGGTGACGTCGCTGGAGAAGCGTATCAGAGGATGCGTGGTGCCTCGGAAACGCGCAGGTCCGTCGCTGGGCGGACGCGGGAGCGCCGGTCGGGCGTCCGCCACGCGTCCGCGGGGCCGGGCGGTCCGGTCCGGTCGGGGCCGGGGGCCGTCGGATGGCCGGGGGGCGGGTCCGGGCGGGGTGGGACCCGGTCGCCGCGGGGGTGCGGGGCATGTGCCGCCCCTGGTGCGGGGCCGTCGGGCGGGTGCCGTCGGGTCTCAGCGCGCCGGGACGGGGGCGGGGACGGCGCGGGCCCTGAGATGGCTGCGGAGGGTGAAGCCTTCGGCGGACGCCTCCTCGGGGGTCAGGGGGATGCCGGTGGTCAGCAGGCGGCGGGCCGCCATGTGGTCGGCGGGGCGGTTGACGGACTCCACGGCGACCAGGGCGCCCTCGCGGAAGAGGAGGACCGAGAAGGCGTCCGGGGCCGTGCGCAGCACCCGCTCGGTGTCGTGGTCGTGGCCGAGGCCGGCGATCTGGAGGGTCGCCGAGCACTGGTGGCTCCAGAACCAGGGCAGGTCGTCGTAGCGGCGGTCGGTGCCGGTGAGGCGGTCGGCGACCAGGCGGGCGTGGTCGACGGCGTTCTGGACGGACTCGACGCGCAGCGGGGTGCCGGTGCCGGGCTGGGGGAACAGGGCGCAGTCGCCCACCGCGGAGATGTGCGGGTCGCCGGTCAGCAGGCGGGCGTCGGTGACGATGCCACCGTCCACGGCCAGGCCGGCGCTCTCGGCCAACTCGGTGCGGGGGGCGGCGCCGATGCCGGCGAGGACCAGGTCGGCGGGCAGGACGCGGCCGTCGGCGAGGGTCACGGAGGTGACGCGGCCGTCGGGGCCGCCGGTGAGGGCGGTGACGCCCCGGCCGAGGAGGATCCGGGTGCCGTGCTCCTCGTGCAGGCGGGTGAGGTGCTCGGCGACGGGGGCGGAGGTGTTCCGGGTCAGGGGGCGCCAGAGGGCCTCGACGACGGTCACCTCGTGGCCGAGGGCGCGGGCGGAGCCGGCGAACTCCAGGCCGATGAAGCCGGCGCCGACGACGACCACGTGCCGGGCGCGGGCGAGGTCCGCCCTGATCCGGTCGGCGTCGCGCAGGGTGCGCAGGGTGTGCACGCCGGCCAGGTCGGCGCCGGGGACGGCGAGGGGCCGGGCTCTCGCGCCGGTGGCCAGGACGAGGTGGTCGTAGGAGAGGACGGTGCCGTCGGCGAGGCGGACGGTGCGGGCCGTGCGGTCCAGGGCGACGGCGGTGCCCGTGAGCCGGGTGATGGCGTGGCGGTCGTAGAAGGTGGGCGGGCGCAGCCGTAGCTCGTCGGGGTCCGTCCGGCCCTGGAGGTAGGTCTTGGACAGGGGCGGGCGTTCGTAGGGCGGGACGCCCTCGTCGCCGACCAGGGTGAGCGGGCCGCGGTGGCCGCGTTCGCGCAGGGAGGCGGCGGTCTGGTGCCCGGCCTGGCCGGCGCCGATGACGACGACGTGGCCGGCCGGGGGCAGCGCGCCCATCACGCCTGGCTCTCGGGGAGGCGGACGACCAGGCCGTCGAGGGCCTCGGTGACCGTGATCTGGCAGCCCAGGCGGCTGTTGCCGGCGCGGTCGCAGACCGTGAAGTCGAGCATGCCGTCCTCCTCCTCGCCCACGGGACCGAGCCGGTCGAGGCCGTCGGGTTCGACGTAGACGTGGCAGGTGGCGCACTGGGCGAAGCCGCCGCACTGGCCGACGATGCCGTCCACGTCGTGGGAGAGGGCGCCGCGCATGAGGGTGGTGCCCACGGGGAGGTCGACGACGGTGCGGGTCTCGTCCACGGCGACGTACGTGATCTTGGGCATGGCGGGCTCCTGCGGGTCGGAAGAGGTAGGGATGCCGGAAGGGGTGGGGGTCTCAACTCACGTGACGAGTGCCGGAGTTGAGGCGTACGGGCGGCGGTGCGGCGGGTGGTGGCCGGGGAGGAGGTCGGTGCCGCCGTGCACCGTCGGGTGGACGGTCCGGACGCCGAGGACGGCGACGGCGCCGTGGTAGTCGTCGGCGAGCCGCACGTCGGCGAGGGCCGGCACCGGGCGGGCCGGGTGGGACGGGTGCCAGCCGAGGAGGGCGGGCGGGTCGTCGGGACCGGAGAGGGTGAAGTCGGTCATGGGGGTGTTGAGTCCCTCCCCGGTGGCCTTGAGCACCGCCTCCTTGCGGGTCCAGTAGGTCAGGCAGCCGCGGGCCCGGCGCGGGGCGGGCAGGGCCTCGACGGCGGCGCGTTCGGCGGGCGTGAGGACCAGGCCGTACTCCGGGGGCAGGCCGGGTCCGGGCCAGGGGTCGACCCGCTCCACGTCCAGACCGAGCGGGCTGCCCAGCGTGACCGCCACCGCCACCAGGTCGCCCGAGTGGGAGATCGACAGCTCCCAGCCCGCGCCGGCCCCCTCCACGTGCGGCTTTCCGTGCGGGCCGCCGCAGTCGGGGCACCGGGTGCGGAAGCGGATGGCCTCCGGGCCGGTGCCCACCAGCGCGGCCAGGGCCGTCTTGGCGAGCAGCCGGCCGGTGACGAAGCGGGCCAGGTCCCGTTCGTGGGCGAAGGACGAGCAGCGGGCCAGCTCCGTGCTGTCCAGCAGACCGAACCAGGACGCGGGGCGGGGCAGCGGGGGCAGCGACCAGATGTGGCACTCGGCGGCGAGCCGCGGCGCGGCGGCGCCTGGTGCCGGGACGGGTGTCATCGCGTTGTCACCTCCGTACCGCGGCGGGGTGTCCGCCGCACCACCGAGTCTGCGGCGGGGCGGGGCGGGGGGATAGCAGGAAATCCTCCGCGTTCCGGGGGTGGAAAACCCTCCCCCGCGCCCTCGTTATCGCCGACGGGCACGGCGTTAAATGCCGCCCCGGCAGGCGAAAACGACGCGATAACCGGCCGAAAGAGCGGCTTCCTAACTTCGTGGTCACAAGGAAGCCAGCGCCTCCGGAAAACGGGGGCCGGACCGAAGGGCCTGCCGAAATGAACCGCTCCTGGATCGCCGCCGCCAAGTCCGCCGTCGTCGCCGTCGTCGCCGGAACCGCCCTGTGGACCCTCGGGGGAGCCGCCGCGCAGACGCTGGGCGCGAGCGACGGGGCGCAGTCGACGTCGACGGTGGCCGACCCCATCAACTGGAGCGTCGTGGTCGGTACCCCGGTGCCCGCCCCGACGCCCGCGCCGGCCGGCTGAGCCGCAGGCCGTACGGATCGGCGGCGCCGACGTAATCCGCCGCCTGAATCAGACTTCCAGCATTGTTCATAAAGGGCCGCTATTACGGTCCGAAGTTCGTTCGCCCCGTCACCGGTCGTCCGGGAAGTGTCCCCTTTCGGTGCCGGACCCCTCTCGTCCCGATGATTCGCCCCCGGCCGTGACCTACATTGGTGGTCGTCCGACGGGGAGTTGAAAAAAAGGGGGCCGGAGTGGGCGAGCAGCTCAGCTTCAACGTCTTGGGTCCGCTCACGGTGACCGTGGGCGAGGCGGGCGTCCCACTCGGCGGCGCGCGCCAGCGGACCATCCTCGCCCTGCTGCTGGTCAGTCCCGGCCGGGTCGTCCCCGTGGACACCATGGTGGACACGGTCTGGAACCGGAACCCGCCGCCCACCGCCCGTACCCAGGTGGCGATCTGTGTGGCGGCGCTGCGGAAGATCTTCAAGAGCGCGGGCGTCGGCGAGGACGTCATCGTCACCGCGCACCCCGGCTACCGGCTCGACACCGCCGGCCATGTCGTCGACTCGCTCCGCTTCGCCCAACTCGTCCGCGCCGCCGAGCAGTACGCCAAGGACGGCGCGCCGCCCGAGGCCGCCCAGGCGTACGCCCAGGCGCTCGGGCTGTGGCGCGGGCCCGCCTTCGCCGGGGTGGGCGGGCAGGCGATCGAGGACGAGGCGGAGCGGCTGGAGGAGTACCGCCTCAACGCCTACGACGACTCGATCCTCGTCCACCTGGATCTCGGCCGGCACCAGGAGCTCATCCCGGGGCTGGCCGCCATGGTGCGCGGCTACCCGCTGCGCGAGCGCACCCGGCACCACCTGATGCTCGCCCAGTACCGTTCGGGCCGCCGGGCGGACGCGATGGAGACCTACCGGGACGCGCACAGCCAGTTCATCGAGGAACTGGGCATCGAACCGGGCCCCGACCTGAAGGAGCTGCACGACGCCATCCTGCGGGACGACCCCTCCCTGGCCCCCGCGCCGCCGGTGGTGGAGCGCCCCGACCCGCCCGCCGCTGCCGCCGCGCCCGAGGCCGGGGCCGGAGCGGGGGCCGGGACCGCGCCGGTCGCGCCGCCGGCCGCCGTACCCGCCGAACTGCCGCCGGACATACCGGCCTTCACCGGGCGTGTGGAGGAACTGGCGGCCCTGCACGGGCTGCTGTCCGGCGCCGGTGAGGAGCACGGCTCCACCATCGGCCTGGTCACCGGGGCGGCCGGGATAGGGAAGAGCGGTCTGGCGATGCGCTGGGCGTTCCGGGCCGCCGAGCACTTCCCCGACGGGCAGCTCTTCGCCGACCTGCGCGGATACGACCTGCACCACGAGCCCGTCTCCGCGCACGACGTGCTCAGCCGGTTCCTGCGGTCGCTGGGGGTGCCGGGCGAGCAGATCCCCGGGGACCTGGAGGAGCGGGTCTCGCTGTACCGGAGCGTGCTCGCCGACCGGCGGGTGCTGATCGTGCTGGACAACGCGCGCGCCTACGCGCAGGTGCGGCCGCTGCTGCCGGGCGGCGGGCGGTGCTGTGTGCTGGTCACCAGCCGGGACCCGATGGAGGAGCTGGTCACCTGGCCCACCGGGGCCCGGGTCCACCTCGGCCTGCTCTCCGAGCCGGAGGCCGTGGAGCTGATCACGGCCATCGTGGGGGAGCGCCGGATCGCCACCGCCCGGGAAGAGGCCGCGCTGCTCGCCGAGTTGTGCGACCGGCTGCCGCTGGCGCTGCGGATCGCCGCCGCCCGGCTCGCCTCCAAGCCGCACTGGACGGTGCGGTACCTGGTCAACCGGCTCACCGACGAGCGGCGGCGGCTGGACGAGCTGAGCCAGGGCGAGTCGCAGATCCGGGCGAGCCTCGCGCTCAGCTACAAGTACCTGTCCGAGGACGCCGCCCGGTTGCTGCGCAGGCTCGGGCTGCTGGACGCGCCCGACTTCACGGCGTGGGTGGGGGCCGCGCTGCTCAACCGGGAGGTGATCGACGCGGAGCGGCTGATCGAGGACCTGGTCGACGCCCAGTTCCTGGACGTCGCCGGCCTCGACGCGACCGGCCAGCTGCGCTACCGGCTGCCCGGTCTGGTGCGGCTGTACGCGCGGGAGTGCGCCGAGCGCGAGGAGTCGGAACCCGACCGCACGGCCGCGCTGACCCGGTTCCTGCGCACCTTCCTCACCCTGGCCGAGGAGGCCGACCGGCGGGAGAACGCCGGGCACGGCACCGGGGTGCACAGCGACGTCCAGCGGCGCCGGACCGACTCGGTGCTGGTGGACGAGCTGCTGACGGTGCCGCTGGAGTGGTACGAGGCGGAGCGGCTGGCGCTGGTGGCCTCGGTGCGGCAGGCGGCGCGGGCCGGCTGGTCCGAGCTGGCCTGGGACCTGACCGGGTCGGCGGCCGTCTTCTTCGGCACCCGCAGCTACACCGACGACTACCGCCGTTGCTGCGAGGACGCGCTGGAAGCCGCCCACACCCACGGTGACCTGCGCGGACAGGCGGCGATGCTGTTCGGGCTCGGTGCCATCGAGCTGGTGCACAACGAGATGGAGCGCAGCTGCGGCTATCTGGAGCGGTCGGTCGTCCTGTACGAGGAGGCCGGGGAGAGCCGGGGGCGGGCGGTGTCCCTGCGGCTGCTCGGGCAGACCGCGCGGGCCCGGGGGGAGACGGAGGAGGCCATGCGGATCTTCGCGGAGGCGCTGGCCATCTTCCGGGACACCGGCGACGCGTACAGCGAGATCCACACCCTGCACAACATGGCGGAGACCGAACTCGTCGCGGAGCGGCCCGAGTCGGCGATGGCCTACGCCCAGGACGCGGTGCGGCTCGGCGAGAGCCTCGGGTCGGACACCCGGAACCTGGCCCAGGCGCTGCACCGGCTCGGCCAGACCCATCTGGCGCTGGACCACCTGGCCGAGGCGGAGCGGGCGTTCCTGCGGGCGGTGCGGATCGTGAAGGAGAAGTCGGACACGGTCGGTCTCGCCTACACGCTGCTCGGCCTCGGGGAGACCCGGTTCCGCAAGGGGGACGCGCGGCAGGCCGCGACGACGCTGGCGGACGCGCTGGAGACGGCGGAGGAGTGCGGGAGCCCGCTGGCGGCCGGCCGGGTCCGGCTGGTCCTGGCCGAGCTGAGCCGCAGCCTCGGGCGGACCGAGGAGGCCCGGGACCAGCTGCGCGCCGCCCAGGAGGTGTTCCGGGAGATCGGGGCGCTGGTGTGGCTGCGGCGGGCGGAGGAGGCGCTGGCCGAGCTGGTGGGCTGAGCGCGGCGGGCGGACGCGGAACGGAAAGGTGCCCGTGCCCCGGGGTTCTCCGGGGTACGGGCACCGTGCGTGGGCGGGCCGGCGGGGCTCAGCCGAAGAGTTCGCCCAAGGCCTCCATGTCGACCGGGACCGGCGGCAGCCGGTGGCCGGCGGGCGGTTCGGCGTCCATCAGGTGCCGGACCAGGAAGTCCCACTTGCGCTGGTTCACGTAGTGCTCGTAGCCGAAGTAGATGTGGTCGGCGTCCGGTACGAGGAGCAGGTCGAAGTCCTTGCCGTGGGCGATCAGCCGCTCGGCGAGTCTGAGCGTGGACTGCGGGGGTACGCGGTCGTCCAGGCCGCCGTGGATCAGGAGGAGCTTGCCCTGGAGCCGGTCGGCGAGCGACTCGTTGGCGAGGTCGGCGTACTCCGCCGCGTCGAAGGGGCCGTGGAAGGTCTCGCCGAGGCCGGGCTCCAGCAGGCGGAAGTCGTGCATGCCGGACTCGGCGACGGCGACCGAGAAGACGTCGGGGTGGCGCAGCAGCGCGCGTACGGCGGCGTATCCGCCGGAGGACATGCCGGTGGCGCCGACCCGGTCCAGGTCCATCCAGGGCCGGTCGGCGGCGAGTTGCCGCAGGGCGGCGACGTGGTCGTCCAGGCCGCAGGCGTCGCCGAGGTGGCCGTAGGAGGCGTCCGTGAACGCCTTGTCGCGGCCGGGGGAGCCCTTGCCGTCGACGGCGATCACCACGAAGCCGAGGGCGGCCAGGGCCTCGGCCTCGTAGCCGTAGTGACCGGGGTCGAAGGAGGGGCTCACCCGGTTGTCGGTGGGCAGGCCGTAGGGGGTGTCGATCACCGGGTAGCGGCGGGACGGGTCGAAGTCGTGCGGGTGGTACAGCAGCCCGTACACGGGGGTGGTGCCGTCGGCGGCGAGGGTGCGGAAACGTTCCGGTACCCGGCGGCCCGTCTCCACCAGGGCCGAGTCGTCGGCGCGTTCCAGCTCCACCAGGACCCGCCCGGACCAGTCCCGCACCGTGATCACCGGGGGGTCGGCGGTGGTGGAGGCGGAGTCGACGAAGCAGGTGCCGCCGGGGGCGACCGTGACCAGGTGGTCGAGGTCGTCGTCGGTGACCCGGGCGAAGCCCGTACCGTCCAGGCCCACCCGGCACACCGTGCGCCGGTAGGGGTCCGCCCCGACCAGGCCGGCGGCGGTGAAGTACACCGTGCCCCCGGCCTCGTCGACGTGCAGCAGTTCCTGGACCGCGTAGGCGCCCGAGGTCACCGCGGCGAGCCGCTCGCCGGAGTACGCGGTGTGCAGGTAGAGGTGGCCGCGGCCGTCCCGCTCCGAGTACCACAGCACCCGCTCGCCGCCGGCCAGCACCTTCACCAGCGGCGGCTGGAGCTGGCGCGGGGCGGGGTCGACCCGGGTGGCGCCGCGCTCGGACAGCACGGTGCGGACCTCGCCGGTGGCCGGGTCGAGGCGGTGCAGGCTCAGGGTGCGGGCGTCGCGGGTGCGGGAGAGGTAGTAGGCGGCCGAGCCGTCGGGCGCCCACCAGGCCCACCGCTGGAACAGCGGCGACATCATCGACATGGCCACCGGCTCGCCCCGCGCCTCGGTGACGGCGCCCGTGGTGACGTCCAGGACGACGAACTCGGCGCGCGGCAGGTGCTCGTCGCCGGCGACCGCGTAGCGCGGGGACAGCAGCGCGGGCTCGCCGCCGCCGGCGGGGGCGGCGCGCAGCAGGTGGGTGCGGCGGACGCCGCGCTGGTCGGTGCGGTGGGTCAGCAGCCGGGAGGAGTCGGGCGACCAGGCCACGGCGGGCGGCAGATGGGGCAGGCCCAGCTTGGTGACGAGGGTGGAGTACTCCAGGTGGTCCGGGTTGGTGCCGTAGTCCCGGTCCTCGGTGCCGTCCGAGGTGAGGGCCCACTCGCGGGTGCCGTCCAGGGAGCGGGCGCGCAGGTCGTGGCCGGCCCGGTGGACGGCGTGCTTCCGGTCGGGCGAGGCGACCTCCAGCGGGCCGGTGGGGGGCTCGCCCGCCGTGGTGCGCAGGGTGTGGTCGTCGAGCCGCAGCAGCCAGTGCTCGCCGAACGCGTCGAACTCCACCGTCCCCTCGGCCGGGCGGACGGCGGGCAGCGGCAGCGCGGCCGGGTCGACGGCCTGGCCGGTGGCCTCGGCGAGGGCGGCGGCGAGCCGTTCGTGGTCGAAGGCCGGGCGGCGGGTGCCGGCCACCGGGTCGACGAGCACGTACCGCTTCCCCTCGGCGGCGGTCACGGTGTACCAGAACCGGGTGCCGTCCTCCAGCCAGCGCGGGGTGACCCGGCCGCCGGGGACGAGGGCGCCGCGATGGTGGCGCAGCAGCCGTTCCGCCGTCCGGTAGGCCCGCACATCGAGTGGTTTCCGTTGCATCGCCGATGCCCTTTCCTGGGAGGTGGATTCGCGGCCGGAGCCGGGTGGGACGAGGGAATTCCGCGGCTCTGTGGACAGGCGCGGCGGGAGCGGTCGCCGTTCCGGGCCGCCATCATCCCGACCGCACCCGGGAATTGGCCAGTCCCCGAATTCACGGGCGGCTCCGAGTTCCACCGCTTTCCTGTCGACTCCGCCGCTTTCCTTCGACTCCGCGGCCGTCCTGTCGACTCCGTCACTGTCCTGTCGACAGGACGAATGCCACAGTGGCGGCGCGAGCGAAAAGATCCGTGACAAATGAACACAAGGACTGGGGGACCCGGCGTGGACACGCACAACCCGGGAAAGGTCGTGATCGTCGGATCGGGGGTCGCCGGGGCGATGACCGCCGCGTATCTGAGAGCGGCGTTCGGCGACCGTACGGCGGTGGTCCTGCTGGGCTCCCCGGCGGACGGCGCCGGCGCGGTGGCACAGGACGCGGGGGCCGGGCACGAGTCGACCCTCGGCGACCTGCGCGCGTTCTTCGCCTTCCTCGGACTGGCGGAGGAGGACTGGATGCCGGCCTGCGGCGCCACCTACAAGCTGGCGGTGCGGCTGCAGGACTGGAGCGGCCCCGGCCAGTACGCCTACCTGCCGTTCGAACCGGCGCGCCGGGCCGGGGGGTTCCCGCTGACCGAGTGGTGGCTGCGGCGGCGCCCCAGCGGGCGCTTCGACCGGGACTGCTTCGTCGCCGCGTGGCTGTGCGACGCGGGCCGCGTCCCGCACCGCCTGGACGGCGCGGCCCCCGGCGCGGACGCCGCCGCCGTCCCGTACGGCTACCACGCGGACTCCGCGGCGCTGACCCGGCTGCTGACCCGGTACGCGGTGGAGCGGGGCGCGCTGCGGCTGTCCGGCGGGCCCACGGAGGTACGGCTGGACGCGCGCGGCTGGATCGACTGCCTGGTCACCGAGGAGCACGGGGAGATCCGCGGCGACCTGTTCGTCGACTGCACCGGCGAGCGCGGGCTGCTGCTGCACCGGGCGCTGAAAGTGCCGCGCGTCTCCTACCGGGACACGCTGCCCAACGACGCCGTGGTGACGCTGGAGGCGCCCGCGGACCCCCGCACCCGGGGCCTCCCGCCGTACACGACGGTGACCGCGCGGGGCGCGGGCTGGATGTGGACGGTGCCGCTGCTCGACCGGATCGGCGCGGGATACGCCTACGCCGCCGAGTACCGCACGCCCGAGGAGGCGGAGCGGGCGCTGCGCGCGCACGTCGGCCCGGAGGCGGCCGGGGTGCCCGCCGCGCACGCGCCGCTGCTGCCGGGGCGCAGCGCGCAGGCATGGAGGCACAACTGCGTGGCCGTGGGCGCGTCGGCCGGCCGGGCGGAGCCGCTGGGCACGGTGGGCGACGCCGTCCTCGTCCCGCACACCCTGGAGCAGCTGGTGCGGCACTTCCCGGGCGCCGACTGGCATCCGCGGCTGCGGGACGGGTTCAACGCCGCCACGGCCGCCCTGCTGGACGGTGAGCGGGAGTTCGCCACCCTGCACTACCGGGGCGCGGCCCGCGACGACACGCAGTACTGGCGGGACGCGCAGACCCTCGCCCTGCCCGCCGGTCTCGCCGAGCGCCTGGAGGGCTGGCGGGTGCTGCCGCCGGGCCCGGAGCACACCGGGCGCGGGCACGCGGGGCGCCCGGCGCACACGTACACCTCGGTGCTGATCGGCACCGGCGGGGCGGTGCCGCGACCGCCGGCCGCGCTGTCGCTGGTCGGGGAGGCGGCCGCGCTGGAGGAGTTCGCGGCGGTGCGGCGGACGGCGAGGGCGCTGGCCGGTTCGCTGCCCACGGCGTACGAGTACCTGGCGCAGCTCGGCGCGATGAGCCCGTCGGCCGCCGGGCTCTCCGTCCTGTCGACAGGACACCCGCAGGCGCCTTCGCGGGTGCCTTCGCGGGTGCCTTCGCAGGTGGCGGAACGGGCGGGTGCGCACGGTGCGCCGGGCGGGTCGGGGAATGCTTGACGCCGGCCGCGCGAGGGATGAAGGTAAGCACGGCATGGGGGCTGGATTCCGGCCGTGCGCCGGTGAATTCCACGACGGGGGAACACAGATGGGTGTCAGGGCACCGGCATGGCCGGCGAGGCCTTTTCTTTTCCTTTTCGATGATGCGGGCGGCGGCGTCGTCCCGTAATTCCTGATGTCGAATCGCGAAGCCCCGCACCGGCGGCAGAGCGCTTTCCGGGGCCTTTTTCCACAGCGGACCGCCGTCACGCTTTTTTGACGCGGGCTGCGCGAGAACGAGCGAGGAGCAGCCCGCAGATGACCCTGCCCGAACACCAGGAACTCGCCCCCCGGACCCCGTACGTCTGGCGGGCCGCGCGGCCCGGGGCCGTACGCCGGCTGATCTGCTTCCCGCACGCCGGGGCCGGCGCCTCCGCCTACGCCGACTGGGCGGGTCTGCTGCCCCCCGACCTCGAACTGGCCGCCGTCCAGCTGCCCGGGCGGCAGAACCGCATCGCCGAGGACCCCTTCACCGAGGCGGCCCCGCTGGTCGAGACCCTGACCCACGCCCTGCGCCCCGTCCTGGACCTGCCCTACGCGTTCTTCGGGCACTCCGCGGGCGCGACCCTCGCCTACGAGGTCACGCGGGCGCTGGCGGCGCGCGGCGCCCGCACCCCGGGGCACCTGTTCCTGTCGGCGCAGCCCGCCCCGGGCCACTCCGCGGTGCGCCGGCTGCACACGCTGCCCGACGACGAGTTCGCCGCCGAGATCCTCTCGCTGGGCGGCATCGATCCCGAGGTGGCCGAGGACGAGGACGTGCTGGAGGCGATGCTCTACACGCTCCGCGCGGACTTCACCCTCTGGGAGCGGCACCGCGTGGAGCCCGGCGCGCCGCTGGACGTGCCCGTCACCGTGCTGTGCGGCGACGCGGACCCGCGGGCGCCGCTGGACGAGGTGAAGCGCTGGGAGGAGCACACCACCGGCGAGTTCCGCGCCGAGTTCTTCCCCGGCGGCCACTTCTACTTCCTGGACTCGCCCGCCGACGTCGTCGACCTGATCGGCCGGACGCCGCTGACCCCTGTGACGCACCGGAGGAGCGCATGACCGCCGCCGACCCGACCGGACCGCACCTGCTGGCCGGCCTCGCCGCCGCCGTCCGGGACCTGCCCGGCGTCCGGGACGCGGCCGCCGTCGCCCGCCGGGACCTGCGCGCCGCCGCACCGGAACCGGCCGCGCCGGAGCCGGCCGGGCGGACCCGCGCCCCGGAGCCCGCCCGCACGGACGGCACGGACCCGGACGCGGCCCCCGTCGAGCTGCACGGCGGCGCCCTGGACCTGCCCGCCGACCACCCGCGCACCCTCCAGGAGGGGCTGCGCCGCGCCGCCGAACTCGCCCCCGGCAAGGGGACCGTGTACATCCGGGCCGGCCGCGAGGACGTCCTGCAGACCTACCGCGAGCTGCTGGCGGAGGCCCAGCACGTGCTGGGCGGGCTGCGGGCCGCGGGGCTGCGGCCGGGTGACGCGGCGCTGTTCGTCTTCGACGACAACCGCGGCTACCTCACCGCCTTCTGGGCGTGCGTCCTCGGCGGGTTCGTGCCCACGCCGGTCGCCGTCGCCACGACGTACGCCACCGAGAACGAGACCAACCGCAAGCTGCTGGGCGCCTGGCGGCTGCTGGACCGGCCGGTGCTGGTGACCGACGCGGGCACCGCCGGGGCGCTGGCCGGGGTGCGGGGGCTGTGGGACGAGCCGGAGGTGCGGATCCTGACGGTCGAGGAGCTGGCCGCGCATCCGGCGGACCGGGAGTGGTTCGCGGCCGGCTGGGACTCCCCGGTGCTCAACCTGCTCACCTCCGGCAGCACCGGGGTGCCCAAGTGCGTGCAGCACACCAACTCCTCCGTGGTCTCCCGCTCCTACGCCGTCGCCCGGCACTGCGGGCTCGGCGAGGACGACGTCAGCCTCATCTGGATGCCGTTCGACCACGTCACCGTCGCCTTCTACAACATCCGCGACGTGTTCCTGCGCTGTCTGCACGTCAACGCCAAGATCGAGCACTTCCTCGCCGACCCGCTGCTCTGGTTCGACTGGGCCGACCGCTACCGCGCCACCAACACCTGGGCGCCCAACTTCGCGATGGCGATGGTCAACGAGCGGGAGGCGGAGCTGCGCGACCGCTCCTGGGACCTGTCCCGGCTGCGGGAGATCACCAACGGCGGCGAACCGGTGATCGCCGCCACCAGCCACCGGTTCCTGCGGCTGCTGGCCCCCCACGGGCTGCCCGCCGACGCGATGGTCCCCGCCTGGGGCATGTCCGAGACCTGCTCCGGGATCACCTACACCCGCCAGTCCCGGGACGACCCGGCCGCGGGCACCGTCGCCGTCGACCCCGCCTCGCTCGGGGAGCGGGTCCGCCACCTCGACCCGGGCGAGCCCGACGCCGTGGTCCTCTCCCGGGTCGGGCGGCCCCTGCCCGGGGTGCGGCTGCGGATCGTGGACGAGGACGGCACGGTGCTGCCCGAGGGCCGGCTCGGGGAGCTGCGCGTCACCGGGCCCACGATCATGGCCCGCTACTTCGGCAACGAGGAGGCGAACCGGGAGGCGTTCGACGACCGGGGCTGGTTCCGCACCGGCGACCTGGCCTTCGTCGCCGACGGGGAAGTGGTGATCGCGGGCCGCCGCAAGGACCAGATCATCGTGCGCGGGATCAACTACATGGCGCACGAGCTGGAGAGCGTCGTCGAGCGCGTCGACGGGGTCCGCGTCACCTTCTCGGCCGCGGCCGGTGTCCGCGAACCCGGCGGGTCCACCGACCGGCTGGTGGTCTTCTTCGTGCCGGCGAGCTGGGACGCGGGGGCGCTGGCCGCGACCGAGGAGCAGGTGCGGGCGATCCTGGTACGAGAGTCCGGGATCGCGCCCGACCTGCTGGTCCCGGTCACCGAGGGCGAGTTCCACAAGACCGCCAGCGGCAAGATCCAGCGGGCCGCGCTCGTCGCCGACCTGCGCGCGGGCCGCTTCGCCGACCGGGTGGCCGAGCCCGCCGCCGAGGACGACGCCCCGGACAGCTGGTTCGCCGAGCGGCGCTGGGTGCCGTCGCCCGAGGACGGCGCCGCCTCGCGCGACCCCGGCCTCCTGGTGGTCCTCGCCGAGGACGCCGACCTCGAACGGCTCGCCCTGGACGGCCCGTTCGTCGCCGTACGCCGGGGCGACGACCTCGCCCAGGAGATGCCCTACCGCTACCGCGTCCCGGCCGACGACCGCACGGCACTGAAGCGCCTGCTGACGGCGGTCACGGAGCGGTACGGGGAGATCGGCACGGTGGTGCACGCGTTGCCCCTTGCCGGGGGCGGGAGGGTGGTCGGCCGGTCCGCCGCCGGGGCCGCGGAGTCGGACCGGCCGGCTGCCGGGGCCGCTGGGCTTTCCGCCGGGTCCACCGCCGGTTCCGCCGGATCCGCGGCTGAACCCGCCGAGTCCTCCGCCGGGTCCGCCGGGTCCCTCGCCGGGTCCGCCGAGCCTGCCGGTGAGCCCGTCGCTCGGCTGACCGCCGTCGTGGCCGAGTTCACCGCTCTGCTCGGTGCCCTCAGCGAGGGCGTCGCCGGTGGTGCCGGGCGTCGGCCGCGGCTGTTGGTACTCACCTCCGGTGCGTGCCGTGTCCAGGACGGTGACCGGGTCGATCTCGGGGTGTGTGCGGTGCCCGGACTGGTGCGTACCGCGGCCGCCGAGGTCGCCCCTCTGGGGGTCAAGCAGCTCGATCTGCCCGCCGACGAGCCGGGCGGCTGGGGTGCGGCCCTGCGTGCCGAGCTGGCCGCGGCGGGGCCCACCGGGATCGTCGCCGTGCGGGGCGGGGTGCGGTGGGAGCCGCGGCTCGCGCCCCTGGACGTGACCGGCGCCCCGCCGGCCGAGCCGGTCGTCGCAGGCGGGCTGTACCTGGTCACCGGCGGGCTCGGCGGTATCGCCCACGACATCGCCGGTTATCTGCTGGCCGCGTACGGCGTCCGGCTGCTGCTGGTGGGCCGCTCGCCCGCCGACGGCGACCGGGGCGCCCGCCTCGCCGCCCTGGAGCGGCTCGGGCAGGTGACGTACGCCCGGGTGGACGTCGCCGACGCCGACGCGCTGGGCGGCGCGATCGACGCCGCCGAACGGCGCTGGGGCCGCCCGCTGGACGGCGTGCTGCACCTGGCCGCCGCCGACCCGACCGGGCAGTGGGCCGACCTCGACCGGCACCTCGTCGTACGCGAGAGCCCCGACGCCTACGCCGGCCAGTTCCGCGCCAAGGTCACCGGCACCCTGGCCCTGGCCCGCGCCCTGGAGGACCGCCCCGACGCCTCGCTGGTGCTCTTCGGCTCCGTCAACGGCGAGTTCGGCGGACACTCCTTCGGCGCCTACGCCACCGCCAGCGCCTTCCTCGCCGCTTTCGCCGAGCACTGGCACCACGAACGCGGGCGCCGCGCGCACTGCCTGGCCTGGAGCCAGTGGACCGGCGTCGGCATGAACCGGGACCGGTCGCAGAGCGCCGCCGAGCACCGGGGCTTCCGCAGCATCGACCCCGACACGGGACTGCGGCTCTTCCTGGAGGCCGCGGCCCTGCCCGGCCCGTACACCCTCGTCGGCCTCGACCCGCGCAACCCCGCGATCGTCGCCGAACTGGTCCCGCAGCACCTGCGGGTCAGGGAGATCGTCCTCGCCTACGTCGCCGACGGCGCCGACCCCGGCGCCCTGCGCGACGCCCTCGCCCAGGGCCCCGCCAGCCCGGTGCCGGTACGCCTGGCCGAGGTGGACCGCATCCCCCGGGACCCGTACGGCGGGGTGGACGCCGCCCAGGTGCTCGCCGACACCGCCCCCGAACGGGCCCGGCGCACCGCGACGCCCCCGAGGGCGGGACTGGAGAGCGCGCTGGCCGACCTGTGGTCCGACGCGCTGGTACGGGCCGACGTGGGCCGCGACGAGTCGTTCTTCGAACTCGGCGGCAACTCGCTGCGCGCCACCCGGCTGCTCGCCCTGACCGAACAGAAGCTCGGCGTCCGCGTCACGACGCAGGAGCTGTACGAGAACCCGACCGTGGCGGGCATGGCCGCGGTGATCGCACGCCACCCGGCCGGCTGACCGGCGCGGCCGGCGGCCCCGCATCCCGGGTCCCCGCCGGCCGCGCCCACAGGCGCAGGACGACCGATCGAGGAGTAGACGCCACATGATCCCCTTGTCCTTCGCGCAGCGGCGCCTCTGGTTCATCGACCGCTTCGAGGGACCCTCGGCGACGTACAACATCCCGTTCCTGCTGCATCTGCGGGGACGGCTGGACGCGGCGGCGCTGACGGCGGCCCTGCGCGACGTCGTGGTCCGCCACGAGAGCCTGCGCACCGTGTTCGTCGTCGACGAGCACGGCGTGCCCGGCCAGCACGTCGTCCCCGAGGACGCGCTGCGCCTGGAGGTCCCCCTCGTCGAGACCGGACCCGACGGGGTGGCCGCCGTGGTCGCCGAGACCGGCGGGCACCACTTCGACCTGGCCGCCGAGATCCCGGTGCGGGCCGTCCTGGTCCGCACCGCCCCCGAGGCGCACCTGCTGGTGCTGAACATCCACCACATCGCCGCCGACGGCGAGTCGATGGAACCGCTCACCCGCGACCTCACCGCCGCCTACACCGCCCGCGTCACCGGCGAGGCACCCGACTGGGCGGAACTCCCCGTCCAGTACCGGGACTACACGCTGTGGCAGCGCGAGCTGCTCGGCGACGAGGACGACCCGGAGAGCGTGCTGGCCCGCCAGCTGGAGCACTGGCGCGAGACGCTCGCCGGGATCCCCGAGCAGCTCCAGCTGCCCACCGACCGGCCCCGGCCCGCCGTGATCAGCCACCGCGGCGACATGGTGGACTTCGCCGTCGACCCCGAGCTGGTCGAGGCCGCCGAGCGCCTCGCCGCCACGCACGGCGCCACCACGCCGATGGTCATGCAAACCGCCCTCGCCGTCCTGCTGCACCGGCTCGGCGCCGGGGACGACATCCCCCTCGGCGCCACCATCGCCGGCCGCACCGACGAGGCCCTCCTCGACCTCGTGGGCTTCTTCGTCAACACCTGGGTGCTGCGCGCCGACCTGTCCGGCGACCCGACCTTCGCCGAGGCCCTCGCCCGCGTCGCGGACCGGGCGCTGGCCGCGTACGACAACCAGGACGCGCCCTTCGAGCGGCTGGTGGAGGTGCTCAACCCGGAGCGCTCCACCGCCTACCACCCGCTGTTCCAGGTGATGTTCACCTGGCAGAGCAACGACGTCCTCGCCCTCGACCTGCCCGGCGTCCAGGGCCGGCTGGAGGCGGTGCCCACACACACCGCCAAGTTCGACCTGGAGTTCAACTTCGCCGTCGACCCCGCCGACGGCGGGATGCGCTGCGTCCTGGAGTACGCCACCGACCTCTTCGACCGGGAGACGGTGGAGCGCTTCGGACCCCGCTTCCTGCGCGTGCTGCGGGACTTCGTGACCGACCCGTCCCGGCCGGTCGGCACCGCCGACGTGCTGCTGCCGGGAGAGCGGGAGCAACTGGCCCGGTTCGCCGGGCAGGCCGCGCCCACCCCCGAGCTGACCGTGCCGGAACTCTTCGCCCAGCAGCTCGCCGTGGACCCCGACGCGCTCGCCGTGGTCTGCGGCGCGGTCCGGCTGACCTACCGGGAGCTGGACGAGCGCTCGGACCGGCTGGCCCGGGTGCTGCGCGGGCGCGGGGTGGCGACCGAGTCCCTGGTGGGTCTGGCCCTGCCGCGCACCGCCGACCTGGTCGTGGCGATGCTCGGCATCCTCAAGTCGGGCGCCGCCTACCTGCCCATCGACCCGCGCTTCCCCAGCGCCCGCCTCGGCCTCATCCTCGGCCAGGCCGCCCCCGCCCTGCTCCTCACCGACACCGCCACCCGCGACGGACTGCCCGGGCACGACGTGCCGGTGCTGCTGCTGGAGGACGCCGCCGCCGCCGACGTCGCGGAGGCCGCCGTACCGGACGCCGCCGCCCCGCGCCCCGCCAACCTCGCCTACGTGATGTACACCTCCGGCTCCACCGGTGTCCCCAAGGGCGTGGCCATCACCCACCACGGCGTGGTCAACGGCGTGCTGCGGCTGGCCTCGGTGGTCGGCATGGGGCCGGGCCGCAGGATGCTGGCGGGCACCTCCGTCAACTTCGACGTCTCCGTCTTCGAGATCATGACGGCGCTGACCACCGGCGGCAGCGTCGAGGTGGTCCGCGACGTGCTGGAGCTGGCCGAGCGCGACCACTGGGACGGCAGCGTCATCAGCTCCGTCCCCTCGGTGTTCTCCGAGGTCCTCGACCGGATCGCCGGCACGACCCGAGTGGAGACCCTGGTCTTCGCCGGCGAGGCGCTGCCCGCGACGCTGGTCGAGCGCGCCCGCAAGGCGTTCCCGGGCGTCCGGGTCGTCAACAGCTACGGCCAGACCGAGAGCTTCTACGCCGGCACGTTCACCGTCGACGCCGCCGAGGCGTGGGACGCCTCGCGCGGCGTGCCGATCGGCGAGCCCCTGGGCAACATGCGCGCGTACGTGCTGGGACCGGGGCTGGTGCCCGTACCGCCGGGCGTGGTCGGCGAGCTGTACGTCGCCGGCGCGGTGGCCCGCGGCTACCAGGGCCGCCCCGCCCTCACGGCGGAGCGCTTCGTGCCGGACCCCTTCGGTCCGTCCGGCGCGCGCATGTACCGCACCGGCGACCTGGCCCGCTGGAACCGCGACGGCCGCCTGGAGTACGTGGGCCGGGGCGACGGGCAGGTCAAGATCCGGGGTCTTCGGATCGAGCCGGGCGAGGTGGAGGCGGCCCTCGCCGCCCACCCCGGCGTCGCCCAGTCCGTGGTGTCGGTGCACGAGCACGCCGGGACCCGGCAACTGGTCGGGTACGTCGTCCCCGTCGGCGTCATCGGCAACGACCTCGGCGCCGCCGAGAGCATCGGCGACCTGCACGTCGACCTGACGGCGGGGGTGTCGGTGCCGGAGCTGCGCCGGTTCGCGTCGGCGCGGCTGCCGGAGTACATGGTGCCCTCGGCGTTCGTGGTCCTGGACCGGCTGCCGCTGGCCCCCAACGGCAAGCTCGACCGCCGTGCGCTGCCCGCGCCGGTGTTCAAGAACGAGGCGTACCGGGCGCCGTCCACCGAGACCGAACAGGCGCTGGCCTCCGTCTTCGCCGAGGTGCTGGGTGTGGACCGGGTGGGTGTGGACGACGACTTCTTCGTGGTGGGCGGGGACAGCATCCGCTCCATCCAGGTGGTCTCCCGCGCCCGTGCCCGGGGCGTGGAGGTGACCCCGCGCGAGGTCTTCCAGAACCGGACCGTCGCCGAGCTGGCGCGGATCGCGGCCGGACGGAGCGGTGCCACCGAGACGCTGGAGGAGTTGGCGGGGGGTGGTGTGGGGTTTGTGCCGCTGCTGCCGGTGGCGCGGTATCTGCTCGAACTGGGCGGTGGTTTCGGTCGGTTCACGATGTCGACGGTGGTGGATCTGCCGGTCGGGATCGATGCGGTGGGGCTTGCGGGGACGTTGTCGGCGGTGTGGGACCGGCACGATCTGCTGCGGTCGCGGTTGGTGGAGGGGGGATTGGAGGTCGCGGGGCCCGGATCGGTGGATGTCCCTTCGCTGATCTCACGGGTGGAGGTGGACGGTTCCTGGGACGAGGGCTGGTACGAGCGGGCCACCGCCGAACTGGACGCGGCGACGGGGCGGTTGGATCCGGCTGCCGGGGTCATGGCGCGGTTCGTGTGGTTCGACGCGGGCCCTTCCACCGGGGGCCGTCTCGTCATCGTCCTGCATCACCTCGTCGTGGACGGCGTCTCCTGGCGCATCCTCCTGCCCGACCTCGCCGAAGCCTGGAAGCGGGTCCGCGAGCACCAGCTCCCCGAGCTGTCCGGGGTCGGCACCTCGGTACGGCGGTGGGTGCACGCGCTGGTGGACGAGGCGAAGTCTCCGGAGCGCACAGCGGAGTTGGAGCTGTGGCGGTCGGTCGTGGAGGGTCCGGACCCGTTGATCGGGGCCCGTCCCGTCGACCCGGCGGTGGACACCATCTCCACCGTCGACCACGTCTGGGTCCGCCTCCCCGCCGCCGTGACCCACGCGCTCCTCACCGACGTCCCGGCGGCGTTCCGGGGCGGGGTGAACGACGGGCTGCTGAGCGCGCTCGCCCTGGCGGTGGCGCGGTGGCGCCGGGACCGGGGTGTCCAGGAGACCTCGCTGCTGGTGAAGCTGGAGGGGCACGGCCGTGAGGAAGCGGTCGTGCCGGGTGCGGATCTCTCCCGTACCGTCGGCTGGTTCACCAGCATGTTCCCGGTCCGTCTCGACATCGGGGACGCGGACGTCGAGGACGCGCTGGCGGGCGGCGCGGCGGCCGGGCAGGTCGTCAAGGCCGTCAAGGAGCAGCTCCTGCGTATCCCCGACAAGGGCATGGGGCACGGTCTCCTGCGCTACCTCAATGAGGACACCGGATCCGTCCTGGCCGGGCACCCCACCGGGCAGATCGCCTTCAACTACCTCGGCCAGTTCTCCGCCGGCACCGACATGCCCGAGGAACTGCGCGGCCTCGGCTTCACGCAGACCCCGGGGATGAACGAGCTGATCGCCGTCCCCGACGCCGACATGCCCGTGATGTCCACCCTGGAGATCAACGCGCTCGTCACCGAGTCCGGCCGCCTCACCGCCCGTGTCGGCTTCCCCACCGGGGTCCTCACCCGCGAGGAGGTGCGCGAGCTGGCCGACCTGTGGGAGTCGGCGCTGACCGGACTCGCGCGGCACGCGGGGCGGCCGGACGCCGGCGGGCTGACCCCCTCCGACGTGCTGCACGCGCCCGTACGCCAGCGGGACCTGGAACGCTGGGAGGGGCGCTTCCCGTCGCTGGCCGACGTGTGGCCGCCGACCCCGCTCCAGGAGGGCCTGCTCTTCGAGTCCGAGGTGTCGCGGGCGACGCAGGACGCCTACCAGATGCAGTTCGCTTACCACCTGTCCGGCGCCGTCGACGCCGACCGGATGCGGGCGGCCGGGCAGGCGCTGCTCGACCGGTACGCCAACCTGCGCACCGCCTTCGTCCCCGACAGCTCCGGCGACCTCGCCCAACTGGTCGTGGACGATGTCGTCCTGCCCTGGCGGCACGTGGACCTGGCCGGCGCCGGGGAGGAGGCGTTCCAGCGGCTGCTGGCCGAGGACCGCGTCGCCCGCTTCGACCCGGCGGTGCCCCCACTGCTGCGCTGCACCCTCGTGACCCGCGGCCCCGGCCGCGCCGCCCTGGTCCTCACCGCCCACCACGTGCTCTTCGACGGCTGGTCGGTGCCGACGCTGATGCAGGACCTCCTGCGGCTGTACGGCTCCGGCGGCGACCCCTCCGCACTGCCCCGCGTCCGCCCGTACCGGGACTTCCTGGTGTGGCAGTCCCGGCAGGACCGCGCCGGCTCCGCCCGCGCCTGGGCCGAGGAGCTGGCCGGGTTCGACGAGCCGACGCTGCTCGCCCCGGAGCAGGACGCCGGGCACCGCTCGGACGACGTCGGCCACGTCGACGTGCCGCTCTCCCCGCAGCTCGCCCTCGACCTGTCGGCGCGCGCCGCGGATCTGGGCGTCACCCTGAACACGCTGGTCCAGGGCGCCTGGGCGGTGCTGCTGGGGCAGCTGACCGGCAGCCAGGACGTGGTGTTCGGGGCCACGGTCTCCGGGCGGCCGCCGGCCGTGCCGGACGTCGAGTCGATGGTCGGCCTTTTCATCAACACCCTGCCGGTGCGGGTGCATATCGCCCCCGGCGAGACCTTCGCCGAGCTGCTCGCCGGGCTCCAGGCCCGGCAGGGTGCGCTGCTCGACCACCACCACTACGGACTGACCGAGATCCACCGGGCGGTGGGCACCGGCACCCTCTTCGACACGCTGGTCGTCTTCGAGTCGTACCCGGTCGACCACGTCGGCCTGAGCGAGGCCAACGACACGGCCGGGGTGGCGATCACCGGCATCACGCCGTTCAGCGGCACCCACTATCCGGTGACCGTCATGGCGGACGCGGACCCGAGTCTGCGGCTGTCCCTCCAGTACCAGCCCCACGCCCTGGACCGGGCGGCGGCCGAGACCCTCGCCGGCCGGCTTGAACGGGTGCTGCACGCCCTGGTGACCGAGCCGTGGGCGCCCGTCGGCACGGTGGACGTGCTGACCGACGCCGAGCGGCGGCGGGTGCGCGAGGGCGCCTCGGCCACGGCGGCGCCGGACGCGACGATCCCCGGCCGGTTCGCGGCGGCGGCCGCGGCCGCCCCGGACGCGGTGGCCGTCGTCGCGGGCGGGCGGCGGCTGACGTACCGGGAACTCGACGAGCGGGCCGCGCGGGTGGCGCGCGGGCTGCGGGCGCGCGGCGCCGGGCCCGAGACGCTGGTGGCCGTCGCCCTGCCGCGCACCTGCGACCTGGTGGTGGCGCTGCTCGGCGTGCTGCGGTCCGGCGCCGGATACGTGCCGGTCGACCCCGAGTACCCGAGCCGGCGACTGGAGTACGTCCTCGGGGACGCGGCCCCCGCGCTGGTCCTCACCGACCCCGACGCCGTCACCGCGCTCCCGGACACCGGCCTGCCGGTACTGCACCTCGCCGAAGCCGAAGCCGAAGCCGGAGCCGGAGCCGGAGCCGGAGCCGGAGCCGGAGCCGGAGCCGGAGCCGCCGCCGAGGACGCCTCTGCCGCGTCCGGTCCCCTCGGCGCGGGCCCGCACCCGGACAACGTGGCGTACGTGATGTACACCTCCGGCTCCACCGGCGTCCCCAAGGGCGTCACGCTCACCCACCGCAACGTCACCGGCTGCCTGCCCCCGCTCGCCGACGCGCTCGGCGCCGGGCCGGGTACGCGGGTGCTGGCAGGCGCCTCCGTCAACTTCGACGTGTCCGTGTTCGAGATCTTCACGACGCTCACCCACGGCGGCACCGTCGAACTCGTCCGCGACGTGCTGGAGCTGGGCGAGCGGGACACCTGGGACGCCGATGTGATCAGCTCGGTGCCGTCCGCCTTCGCCGAGCTGCTCGACGCGCTGCCCGGCCGGATCACACCCCAGGCCGTCGTCTTCGCGGGCGAGGGGCTCCCGGCCGCGCTGGTGGCCCGCGCCCGGCAGGCGTTCCCCGGCGTGCGCGTGGTCAACGGCTACGGCCAGACCGAGTCGTTCTACGCCACCGCCTTCGCGCTCGCCCCCGACGACGACTTCGGCGGCGACGGCGCCGCCCCCATCGGCGCCCCCCTGGCCCCCGTCCGCGCTCACGTCCTCGGCGCGGGCCTCGGCCCGGTCCCGCAGGGCGTCACCGGCGAGCTGTACGTGGCCGGCGACTCCCTGGCCCGCGGCTACCGCGGCCGGCCGGCGCTGACCGCGGAACGGTTCGTGCCCGACCCGTACGGACCGCCCGGCGCCCGCATGTACCGCACCGGCGACCTGGCCCGGTGGAACGCCGACGGACAGCTGGAGTACGTCGGGCGCGGCGACGGCCAGGTCAAGATCCGCGGTGTGCGGGTGGAGCCCGGCGAGGTGGAGGCGGCGCTGACCGGGCACCCCGGCGTCGCCCAGGCCGTGGTCGTCGCCCGCGAGGGACACGGCGGCGCCACCTCCAAGTACCTCGCCGCCTACCTGGTCCCGGCCGGCGGCGAGGCCCCCGGCGACCTGCGGGACTTCATGGCCGCCAAGCTGCCCGACCACATGGTGCCGGCCGCCTTCGTGGCCCTGGAGCGGTTCCCGCTGCTGCCCAACGGCAAGGTGGACCGCGCCGCCCTGCCCGAGCCCGAGTTCACCGGCGTCGCCCACCGGGCACCGCGCACCGCGACCGAGGACGCGCTGTGCCGGCTCTTCGCCGACGTGCTCGGTGTGGACCGGGTCGGCGTCGACGACGACTTCTTCGTCCGCGGCGGCCACTCCCTGCTGGCCACCCGCCTGGTCAACCGCGTCCGCGCCGAGCTGGGCGCCGAGATCGGCGTCCGCACCGTGTTCAACGCGCCCACCGTCGCCCGGCTCGCCGGGCACCTCGCGGCGGGCGGCCCGGCCCGGCCCCTGCTGCACGGCGCGCGGACCCGCCCCGAGCGTGTGCCGCTGTCGTACGCCCAGACCCGGCTGTGGTTCGTGGACCGCTTCGAAGGGCCCTCGGCGACCTACAACCACGCCTTCGTGCTGCGGCTGACCGGTGCCCTGGACGTCGGCGCGCTGCGGGCCGCGCTGCGCGACGTGGTGGCCCGGCACGAGGTGCTGCGCACCGTGATCGGCGAGGAGGACGGCACCCCGTACCAGCGGGTCCTCCCCGTGGCTGCCGTCGACCTGCCCACCCCCCTCGTCGAGGCGGCCGGCGGGCGCGCCGGCGCCGGACTGGACCGGGTGCTGGGCCGTCCCTTCGACCTCGCGGCCGAGATACCGACCCGCACCACCCTGCTGCGGCTCGGCCCCGAGGAGCACCTGCTCGCCCTGGTCATCCACCACATCGCGGTCGACGGCGAGTCCATCGCCCCCCTCGCCCGCGACCTGGCCACCGCCTACGCCGCCCGCCTGGACGGCACCGCGCCGAACTGGCCGGAGCTGTCCGTCCAGTACGTCGACTACACGCTGTGGCAGCGCGAGCTGCTCGGCGACGAGAACGACCCGGACGGCGTCCTGCACGCCCAGGCCGCCCACTGGCGCGCCGAGCTGGCCGGCGTACCGCAGCCGCTGCGGCTGCCCACCGACCGGCCCCGGCCGGCCGCGCCCAGCCACCAGGGCGACGTCGTGGAGTTCGCGCTGCCCCCGCACGTCGCGGAGGCCGTCGAGCGCCTCGCCCACGACCGGGGCGCCACGGCCGCGATGGTGCTCCAGTCCGCCCTCGCGGTCCTGCTCGCCCGGCTCGGCGGCGGCGAGGACATCACCCTCGGCTCCCCGATCGCCAACCGCACCGACGACGCGCTCGCCGACATGGTCGGCTTCTTCGTCAACACCTGGGTGCTGCGCGCCGACCTCTCCGGGCACCCCACCTTCGCGGAGGTCCTCGGCCGGGTCCGGGACAAGGCGCTCACCGCGTACGACAACCAGGACGCGCCCTTCGAGCGGCTGGTGGAGCTGCTCAACCCGGAGCGCTCGACCGCCTACCACCCGCTGTTCCAGGTGATGTTCGCCTGGCAGAACATCACCCGCGAGAACTTCCGGATGCGCGGCCTGGAGGTGGCCTGGGAGCCGTCCTTCACCGGCACCGCCAAGTTCGACCTGTTCTTCAACATGGGCGACATCCCCGGCCAGGGCGTCATCGGTCACCTGGAGTACGCCACCGACCTGTTCGACCGGGCCACCGTCGAGGACCTCGCCGCCCGCTTCGTCGGCCTGGTCGCGGAGCTGGTCGCCGAACCCGGGCGGCGGATCGGCCTGCCCGGCGTCCTGCTGCCGGGCGAGGACGGGCGGCTGGCCGCCCTCGCCGGACCGGGCCGCCCGGCGCCGGACGCCACCGTGCACGGCCTGGTCGCCGAGCGCGCCGCCGCCCACCCGGACGACACCGCCGTGGTCTGCGGCGCGGTCCGGCTGACCTACCGGGAGCTGGACGAGCGCTCCGACCGGCTGGCCCGGGTGCTGCGCGGGCGCGGGGTGGCGACCGAGTCCCTGGTGGGTCTGGCCCTGCCGCGCACCACCGACCTGGTCGTGGCGATGCTCGGCATCCTCAAGTCGGGCGCCGCCTACCTGCCCGTCGACCCGCGCTACCCCAGCGCCCGCCTCGGCCTGATGCTGGCGCAGGCCGCGCCCGCACTGCTGCTCACCGACGCGGAGTCGTCGGCCGCGCTGCCCGAACACGGGGTGCCGGAGCTGCGGTTGACGGACATGGAGGGGCTCGCGGAGGCGGACGGCGAGGGCACCGCCGCGCACCCCGACGGCGCCGCCTACGTGATGTACACCTCCGGCTCCACCGGTGTCCCCAAGGGCGTCACGCTCACCCACCGCAACCTCGTGGCCTGCCTGCCCTCCCTGGTGGACGCGGTCGGCCTGGAGCCGGGCGGCCGGGTCCTGGCGGGTACGTCGGTCAACTTCGACGTGTCGGTCTTCGAGATCATGACGGCGCTGACCACGGGCGCCTCGGTCGAAGTGGTCCGCGACGTCCTGGAACTGGGCGAGCGCGACCACTGGGACGGCAGCGTCATCAGTTCCGTGCCGTCCGTGTTCGCCGAACTCCTCGACCGGATCGCCGGCACGGTACGGGTCGACACCCTGGTCTTCGCGGGCGAACCCCTGCCCACGGCCCTGGTGGAGCGCGCCCGCACCGCCTTCCCCGGCGTCCGCGTCGTCAACGGCTACGGGCAGACCGAAACCTTCTACGCCTCCGCGTACACGCTCCGGGCCGGCCAGGAGGGCGCGGACCGCACCGCCGCCCCCATCGGCACCCCGCTCGAAGGGGCCCGGCTGCACGTCCTGGGCGACGGTCTGCGGCCGGTGCCCCCCGGCGTCCCCGGCGAGCTGTACGTGGCCGGCGCCTCGGTGGCCCGCGGCTACCACGGCCGCCCCGGGCTCACGGCGGAGCGCTTCGTGCCGGACCCCTTCGGACCGGCGGGCGCGTGCATGTACCGCACCGGCGACCTCGTGCGCTGGAACCGGGACGGACAGCTGGAGTACGTGGGCCGGGGCGACGGGCAGGTCAAGATCCGGGGCCTGCGGATCGAGCCGGGGGAGGTGGAGGCGGCCCTCACCGCCCACCCCTCGGTCGGGCAGGCGGCCGTCGTCGTCCGCGAGGGCAAGGGCGACGCCAAGCAGCTCGTCGGCTACGTCGTCCCGGCCCGCCCCGCCGCCGACGACACCGCCCGCACCCGCAACACCCTCGACCTGACGGCGGGGGTGTCGGTGCCGGAGCTGCGCCGGTTCGTGTCGGCGCGGCTGCCGGAGTACATGGTGCCCTCGGCGTTCGTGGTCCTGGACCGGCTGCCGCTGGCCCCCAACGGCAAGCTCGACCGGGCCGCCCTGCCGGCGCCGGCCGCCCGCGGCGAGGCGTACCGGGCGCCGGTCTCGGAACCGGAGCGGATCCTCGCCGCGGTCTTCGCCGAGGTGCTGGGTGTGGACCGGGTGGGTGTGGACGACGACTTCTTCGTGGTGGGCGGGGACAGCATCCGCTCCATCCAGGTGGTCTCCCGCGCCCGTGCCCGGGGCGTGGAGGTGACCCCGCGCGAGGTCTTCCAGCACCGCACGGTGGCCGAACTGGCCCAGGTCGCCGCGGGCCGCGGTGACGTGATCGAGCTGGAGGAGCTGGCGGGGGGTGGTGTCGGTTTCGTGCCGCTGCTGCCGGTGGCGCGGTATCTGCTCGAACTGGGCGGTGGTTTCGGCCGGTTCACGATGTCGACGGTGGTGGATCTGCCGGTCGGGATCGATGCGGTGGGGCTTGCGGGGACGTTGTCGGCGGTGTGGGACCGGCACGATCTGCTGCGGTCGCGGTTGGTGGAGGGGGGATTGGAGGTCGCCGGGCCCGGATCGGTGGATGTCCCTTCGCTGATCTCACGGGTGGAGGTGGACGGTTCCTGGGACGAGGGCTGGTACGAGCGGGCCACCGCCGAACTGGACGCGGCGACGGGGCGGTTGGATCCGGCTGCCGGGGTCATGGCGCGGTTCGTGTGGTTCGACGCGGGCCCTTCCACCGGGGGCCGTCTCGTCATCGTCCTGCATCACCTCGTCGTGGACGGCGTCTCCTGGCGCATCCTGCTGCCCGACCTCGCCGAGGCCTGGAAGCGGGTCCGCGAGCATCGGGCGCCCGAACTCCCCGCCGTCTCCACCTCCGTACGCCGTTGGGCGCATGCGCTCGTGGACGAGGCGAAGTCTCCGGAGCGCACGGCGGAGTTGAAGCTGTGGCGGTCGGTCGTGGAGGGACCCGATCCGCTGATCGGCTCGCGCCCCCTCGACCCCGCGACCGACGTCGTGTCCACCGTGGACCACGTCTGGCTGAGGCTCCCGGCCGAGGTCACGGAGGCCCTGCTGACCACGGTTCCGGCGGCGTTCCGGGGCGGGGTGAACGACGGGCTGCTGAGCGCGCTCGCCCTGGCGGTGGCGCGGTGGCGCCGGGACCGGGGTGTCCAGGAGACCTCGCTGCTGGTGAAGCTGGAGGGGCACGGCCGTGAGGAAGCGGTCGTGCCGGGTGCGGATCTCTCCCGTACCGTCGGCTGGTTCACCAGCATGTTCCCGGTCCGTCTCGACATCGGGGACGCGGACGTCGAGGACGCGCTGGCGGGCGGTGCGGCGGCCGGACAGGTCGTCAAGGCCGTCAAGGAGCAACTGCTCCGTATCCCCGACAAGGGCATGGGTCACGGTCTCCTGCGCTACCTCAACGAGGACACCGCGTCCGTCCTGGCCGGGCACCCCACCGGGCAGATCGCCTTCAACTACCTCGGCCAGTTCTCCGCCGGCACCGACATGCCCGAGGAACTGCGCGGCCTCGGCTTCACCCAGACCCCCGGCATGAACGAACTGATCGCCGTCCCCGACGCCGACATGCCCGTGATGTCCACCCTGGAGATCAACGCGGCCGTCACCGACACCGACGAGGGCCCCGCGCTCGCCGTCCGCTTCGGCTTCCCGACCGGCGTGCTCTCCCGCGCCGAGGTGCGCGAGCTGGCCGACCTGTGGGGGACCGCCCTCACCGGTCTGGCCCGGCACGCCGAGCGGCCCGGCGCGGGCGGGCTCACCCCCTCCGACGTGCCGCTGGTCGCGGTGGGCCAGAGCGAGCTGGAGCGGTGGGAGGCGCGCTATCCCTCGCTGGCCGACGTATGGCCGCCGACCCCGCTCCAGCACGGCCTGCTCTTCGAGTCGATGCTCGCCGCCACCACGTACGACGCCTACCACGTGCAGGTCGTCTACGACCTGTCCGGCGCCGTCGACCCCGGGCGGCTGCGGGCGGCCGGGCAGGCACTGCTCGACCGGTACCCCAACCTGCGCACCGCCTTCGTCCCCGACCGGGCCGGCGAACTGGTGCAGCTGGTCCTCGACAAGGTCGAACTGCCCTGGCTCCTCGCCGACCTGCGGGACCTGGACGACACCGCGCGCGCCGAGGCCCTGCGGCGGCTGCTCGCCGAGGACGAGGCCGACCACTTCGACCCCGCCCGGCCCCCGCTGCTGCGGATCACCCTGGCGCTGACCGGGCCCGAGACCGCCCAGCTCGTCCTGACCTCGCACCACGCGCTGCTGGACGGCTGGTCCCTGAGCATCCTGATGGGCGAGCTGCTGCGCCTGTACGGCTCCGCGGGCGACCCCTCCGTCCTGCCCCGGGCACACCGGTACGGCGACTTCCTGCGCTGGCTGTCGGCGCAGGACCCCGAGGCGTCCGCGCGGGCCTGGCGGACCGAGCTGGCCGGGGTGGAGGAGCCGACGCTGATCGCCGACCCGGGCGTGCGCGCCGACGCGCGGCGGGTGGGGCAGGCGGACATCCCGCTCGCCCCGGAGACCGCCCGCGCCCTGGTCGGGGCCGCCGCCGAGCTGGGCGTCACGCTCAGCACCCTGGTGCAGGGCGCCTGGGCGATCGTGCTGGCCGGGCTCACGGGCCGCCAGGACGTGGTGTTCGGCACCACCGTCTCCGGGCGGCCGCCGGCCGTGCCGGGCGTCGAGTCGATGGTCGGGCTGTTCATCAACACCCTGCCGGTGCGGGCGGAGCTGTCCCCCTGGCAGAGCCCGCGCCAGGTGCTCACCGCCCTCCAGGACCGGCAGAGCGCGCTGATGGACCACCACCACATCGGGCTCACCGAGGTCTGCCGGACCACCGGACTGGCCACGCTCTTCGACACCGTCGTCGTCTTCGAGTCCTTTCCGATGGAACGCGACGGCCTCGCCGACGCCGACGCCCACGGCGGCATCGCGATCACCGGGGTCGGCACCGGCAACGGCACGCACTATCCGCTGGGCGTCGCGGCCGCCGCCGACGACCGGCTGCACGTCGTCATGGAGTACCAGTGCGACCACTTCGAAAAGGCGGCGGCCGAGGACATCGCCGCCCGCCTCGGCCGGGTGCTCACCCGGATCGCCACCGACCCGGACACGCCCGTCGCCGCGGTCGACCTCGAGCCCGAGCGGGAACGGCTGCGGCTGCTCGCCGGGTTCAACGACACGGCCGCGCCCACGGCCCCTGGCACCGTCGCGGACCAGTTCGAACGCCAGGCCGCGGCCACCCCCGGCGCCGTCGCCCTGCTCTTCGAGGACACGGCGGTGACCTACCGGGAGCTGGACGAGCGCGCCGACCGGCTGGCGTACGCGCTGCGCGAGCGGGGGGTGGGGGCGGAGACGGTGGTGGCGGTGGCCACGCGGCGCTCCCCGGACCTGGTCGCCGCGCTGCTCGGCGTGGCCAAGGCGGGCGGAGTGTACCTGCCGGTCGACCACACCTACCCGGCCGAGCGGATCGCCTACATGCTGGCCGACTCCGGGGCCCGGCTCGCCGTGGTGGACGCCTCCGCGGCCGAGGTCGCCGCCGGGCACGGCCTCGCCGCCCTGCGGGTGGACCGGGTGCCGTCCGGCGGCGGGCACGTCCCCCGCGTCGCCCGGGGCACCACCCCGGACAGCGCCGCGTACGTCATCTACACCTCGGGCTCCACCGGCCTGCCCAAGGGCACCGTGGTCACCCACCGCGGGGTGGCGAGCCTGGTCGACGCGCACGTGGAGCGGATGGCGGTGGACGCCGGCAGCCGGATGCTCCAGCTGGTCTCGCCCAGCTTCGACGTCTCCCTGTGCGAGATGTTCACGGTGCTGCTGTCGGGGGCCGCCCTGGTCCTCGCCGACAAGGAGGAGCTGGCGCCCGGCCCGCCGCTGGCGGCGACCGTGGACCGGCACGGGGTCACGCACATGATGCTGCCGCCGTCCATGCTGGCCGCGCTCCCCGCCGGCTCGCTGGGCAGCGTGGTCTCGCTGCTGGTCGGCGGGGAGGCGCCGCCGCCGGAACTGGTCGCCCAGTGGGCGCCGGGCCGCCGCCTGATGAACGTCTACGGCCCGACCGAGACCACGGTGTGCGCCACCATGAGCGCCCCCCTGGCCCCCGACGACCGGGTCTTCCCCATCGGCACGCCCATCCGCAACACCCGTCTGTACGTGCTGGACGCGGCGCTGCGCCCGGTGCCGCCCGGGGTGGCCGGCGAGCTGTACATCGCCGGTCCCGGACTCGCCCGCGGCTACGTCGGCCGGCCCGCCGTCACCGCCGCCCGCTTCCTGCCCTGCCCGTTCGGGGGCGCCGGGGAGCGGATGTACCGCACGGGCGACGTGGTGGCCTGGACCGAGGACGGCGCCCTGGTCTTCCACGGGCGGGCCGACGACCAGGTCAAGATCCGCGGCTTCCGCGTCGAACTCGGCGAGGTGCAGGCCGCCCTGACCGCCCACCCGGGGGTGGAGCAGGCCGTGGTGGTCGTCGACGGCAGCGGCGGCGACCGGCGCCTGGCCGGGTACCTGGTGCCCACCGCCGACCGGGCCGGCGATCCGGCGGACCTGGTGGCCGAGGTGCGGGACCAGGTGCGGGCGCGGCTGCCGCAGCACATGGTGCCGGCCGCGCTGGCCGTGATCGGCGAGGTGCCGCTGACCCTCAGCGGCAAGCTCGACCGGCGGGCCCTGCCGGCCCCGGACTACGCGGGCGAGTCCGCCGGGCGTGCCCCGCGCACCACCCGCGAGGAGATCCTGTGCGGTCTGTTCGCGGAGGTGCTGGGCCTGGACGCGGTCAGCATCGACGACTCGTTCTTCGCCCGCGGCGGCCACTCGCTGCTCGCCTCCCGCCTGATCAGCCGCGTCGGCACGGTCCTCGGCGTCGCGCTGCCGCTGCGCGCGGTGTTCGACGCGCCGACCGTCGCCGAACTGGTCGCGTTCCTGGAGGCGGAGGGCGACTCGGGGCACGCGGGCGACCCCTTCGCGCCGGTGCTGTCCATCAAGGGCGGCGGCGCGGACGCCGGCGGACCGCCGCTGTGGTTCGTGCACCCCGGGGGCGGGATCTGCTGGCCGTACCTCGGCTTCGGCGGACGGCTGCCGCAGTACCGGACGGTCTACGGCATCCAGGCCAAGGGCTTCGACGGGGCGGCCCGGCTGCCGGAGTCCCTGGACGAGATGGTCCTCGACTACGTGGCGGAGATCCTCGCCGTGCAGAGCGAGGGCCCCTTCCACCTCGCCGGGTACTCCATCGGCGGCACCCTCGCCCAGGCCGTCGCCGCCCGCCTCCAGGAACGCGGCCACGAGGTGGCGTTCCTGGTCCTGCTGGACAGCGTGCCGGGCGACTACCTCGCCACCCAGCCGGCGCCCACCCCGGCCGCGCTGCGGGAGTACTTCCGCGAGCACCTCACCAGCGGGGTCGGCTCCGGGGACCACGAGGCGTTCCTCGACGCGGCCGTCCGGGTCATCGTCAACCACACCTCCCTGACGCCCGGTTTCACCTCACCCGTCTTCCACGGGGACGCCCTGTTCTTCAACGCGGTGCCCAACCCGGACACCCGCTACGGGGACCTCTGGAAGCCGTACATCACCGGGACGGTCACGCAGCACGACATCGAGAGCACCCACCACGACCTGATCGACGCCGGGCCGGCCGACGAGATCTGCCGGCTCATCGGCCGGGAGACGGAACGGAGATCCCACTCATGAGCAGCAACCCCTTCGACGACGAGAACGGCCAGTTCCAGGTGGTGGTGAACGACGAGGACCAGCACGCGCTGTGGCCGACCTTCGCGGACGTGCCGGCCGGCTGGCGGGCCGTCTTCGGCCCCGCGGCCCGCGCCGCGTGCCTGGAGTACGTCGAGCACCACTGGACGGACCTGCGGCCCAGGAGCCTGCGGACGGCGATGGCCGCGCAGCGGTAGCCCGGCCGGCCCGCGAACGCGAAGACAACCCCAGCGAGAGGACACAACTGCGTCATGTCGAAAGTCGTCGAGCGGTGGAACTTCCACCCCAACAGCCCCTGGCTGCGCGGCATCCGCCCCACCAGGTCGGTCGAGTTCAGCGAGGCCTTCGGCGCGTGGAACATCTACGGCTTCGCCGAGGTCGAGCAGGTCCTCGCCGACCACGAGACCTTCTCCGCCAAGACGGCCGCGTACGCCGCCGTGCAGGTGGACGAGAAGTTCCAGCAGGGCGACATCTCCCAGATGGACCCGCCGGAGCAGACCCGGTACCGCAAGCTCATCGGCCGCGCCTTCACCCCGAAGGTCGTGACCAACCTCGAACCCTCCATCCGGAAGATCACCGGCGAACTGCTCGACGCGGTGGACGAGAAGGGCGGCTTCGAGCTGGTCGCCGACCTCGCCTACCCGCTGCCGGTGCGGGTCATCGCCGACATGCTCGGCATCGACAACAAGGACTTCGACCTCTTCAAGGGCGCCGCGTTCGACATCATCGAGAACATGGCGGGCATCGACTTCGTGGCCGGCGGCGACGGGATCGAGGAGCAGATCCACGATGCCGAGAAGCGCCTGCAGCCGCTGCTCGACTACATGCTCGGCCAGGTGCTGGAGCGCCGGAAGAGCCCCCGCGAGGACCTGCTGACGTACCTCATCGAGGCCGAGGAGGAGGGCGAGCGGCTCACCGACACCGAGATCGTCAACATCGCCAACGTCCTGCTGATCACCGGGCACATCACCAGCACGATGATGGTCGGCAACACCATGACGTGCCTGGACACCGAGCCGGACAAGCTCGCCCGGGTGCGCGCGGACCGCTCGCTGGTGCCGGGCGCCATCGAGGAGGCGCTGCGGCTGCTGCCGCCGGCCGCGACCCTGTCCCGGGTCACCACGCGGGAGGTGGAGCTGGGCGGGGTGACCATCCCGGCCGAGCAGATGATCCTGCCGTGGGTGAGTGCCGCCAACCGCGATCCGCTGCGCTTCGCGGACCCCGACGCGTTCCTGCCCGAGCGCAGCCCCAACAACGCGCACGTCGTCTTCGGGCACGGCGTCCACTTCTGCCTGGGCGCCCGCCTCGCCCGCCTGGAGGGGCGGATCGCCGTCAACGCCCTGCTCGACCGCTACCCGCACTTCCGGTCCGACCCGGAGCGGCCGACCACGTTCTTCCCGTCGGAGGACATGGTGGGCGTGCGCTCGATGCACGTCCTGACGACGCCGGAGACCTCCGGATGACCGGGTTCGCGGACCGCTGGGGCCTGGGCGAGGACAAGTACTGGCTGCGCGGGCGGCTGCCCGAGGAGAAGGTCCGCTTCGACGAGGGCCTCGGCGTGTGGCAGGTCGCCGGGTATCCGGAGGTGCTGGAGGTACTGAACGACTCGGAGTCCTTCTCCGCCGACTCCACCCGGCTGTTCGACGTCGACGAGGAGCAGGCGCGGCTCATCAAGGGCGACATGGCCCAGATGAACGGGCCCGAGCACCTCCACATGCGCCGCCAGGTGGGCCGCGCCTTCAGCCCCCGGCGGATGGAGGACCTGGAGGCCCGGATCACCGGCCTCGGCGGCGAACTCCTCGGCCGGCTGGCCGGGCGGGACCGCTTCGACCTGCTCGGCGACTTCATCGACGACCTGTCCGGCATCCTCTTCAGCGAATTGCTGGGCACCCCGCCCGAGCAGCGGCACATGTTCAAGGCCGTCGACCAGACGATGGACGCGGACGTCCAGATGAGCACGGTCGACGCGGGCGGCGAGGAGTACTTCGACTCGCTGCTCGGCCCGCTGCTGCCGCTGCGCGACTTCCTCGGCGAGATCATCGACGAGCGCGCGAAGGAGCCCCGGCAGGACCTGCTCAGCCTGATGCTGGAGTTCCGCTACCTCGACGGCAGCGCGATGGCCCGCGACGAGATCATCAACTTCGCGGTCGCCGTCCTGGGCGCGGGCCACCTCACCAGCCCGATCCTGATCGGCAACACCATGCTGTGCCTGGAGTCCTTCCCCGACCAGGCGGCGCGGGTGCGGGCCGACCGCTCGCTGGTGCCGAGCATGTTCGAGGAGGTCATGCGGTACTTCACCCCGGCGACCACCTCCTACCGGGCCACCGAGACCGACGTCGAGGTGGGCGGGGTGAAGATACCCGGGGACCAGATGGTCAGCATCCAGCTGGGGGCCGCCAACCGCGATCCGCGCCAGTTCCCCGACGCGGACGCCTTCGACGCGGGCCGCGCACCCAACCAGCACGTCGGCTACGGCCGGGGCGCCCACTACTGCGTCGGCGCGGCGATGGCCCGGGTGGAGACCCGCGTCATCTTCAACCTGCTGCTGGACCGCTTCCCGACCCTGCGCGTGGACCCGGACGTCGCGCCGGTCTTCTTCGGCTCGCCGGAGTTCACCGGAGTCCGCTCCCTGGCCGTACGCACCTCCTGATCCGCGGAGCGTGTGCCGAAGTCCCCGCCGAAGTCCCCGCCGGAGCCGCCGGCGGGGACTTCGCGTGTCCCGGGCGCGATACCTCGCCGATAAGGCGCCGATAACCGCACGCCCTAACGTCGTGGTCGTACCGAGGGGGACCGTCCCCTCACCGACCGACGGGAGTCACCGATGGACGCGGTCCAGGTCCTGCGCGCCGGCCCGGTCCGGCGGCAGCGACCGGCTGCCGAGCCGGTGTTCGAGTCCGTCCAGGATCGCCTGGAGGCCGAACTCGAAGCTGTGCTCGGGCGCGGCACCGTACTCCGTGCCGGCGAAGGAGTCGACGCGGGTGCGCAGGCGCGGGAAGCCCATCGCGATCTGCGTGGCCTGGTCCATCGCCTCCCTGATCGTCTCCTGGGCGTTCCTGCCGGCATGGGTCAGCCGCCGGTTCACCGACAGGGTGGCCGACAGGCCGATGGCGTGGCCGAGGACGAACGTGAAGACCGTGGCCGCCGCCTGGTCGGCCTCCGCACCGGCGAAACCGGCCCGTTCGAAGAGCGCGAGACTGTGGTCGTCGTGCCGGGCCTTGTTCTCCCCGAACAGGGGCTGGGTGGCGAAGGCCATCACCAGCCACGGGTGCCGGGTGACCATGCGATACAGGTCGCCGGCCATCCGGGCCGCCGCCGTACGCCAGTCGACGGTGCCCAGATCGGGTAGGCCGACCTCGTTCCACACCTCGTTCCCGGCCAGCACGACGAGGTTGTCCTTGTTCTTCACATGCCAGTACACGGCGGTGGCCGCGGAGTCGAGGCGCTTGCCGAGACTGCGCATGTTCAGGCCCTCGAGACCCTCGGCGTCCAGCAGCTCGATGGCTGCGCGCACGATCTGCTCGCGGGTCAGCGTGTCACGGGGCATGAGCTCAGGCTAGATCAGAAATTCGGATTGCACAAAGTTCAAGTCAGCACTTGCACAGTGTGCAAGTCGCCTCTACGGTTAGTACTTGAACGGCGTGCAAGTCAGTGAGGAGGAGTGAGATGGTGAGTACGGCGATCTCGGTTGTCGGTCTGCGCAAGGCATACGGCGAGCACCGGGTCCTGGACGGGGTGGATCTCGACATCCCGGCCGGATCGGTGTTCTCCCTGCTGGGTCCCAACGGCGCGGGCAAGACCACCACCGTGAAGATCCTGTCCACGCTGCTGAAGCCGGACGAGGGCCGGGTGACGGTGGCCGGGCACGACCTGGCGGCCGACCCGGACGGCGTCCGCGGCAGCATCGGCGTCACCGGCCAGTTCTCCGCGGTCGACCCGTTCCTGAACGCGGAGGAGAACCTCGCGCTGATGGGCCGGCTGTGGCACCTGGACAAGCGGGTCGCCAAGGAGCGCTGCGCCCGGCTGATCGAGCAGTTCGACCTGGTCGAGGCGGCGCGCAAGCCCGTACTGACCTACTCCGGCGGCATGAAGCGGCGCCTGGACCTGGCGATGACCCTGGTCGGCGCGCCGCGGGTGATCTTCCTGGACGAGCCCACCACCGGACTGGACCCGCGGGTGCGCCGGGCCATGTGGGACCTGCTGCGCGACCTGGTCGCCGACGGCGTCACCCTGTTCCTGACCACCCAGTACCTGGAGGAGGCCGACCAGCTCGCCGACCGCGTCGCGGTGCTCAACGGCGGCCGGCTCGTCGCCCAGGGCACCCCCGAGCAGCTCAAGCGGCAGGTCCCCGGCGGCAGCGTCGACCTGCGCTTCACCAGCCTCGCCGCGCTCGCCACGGCCGCCGCCGCCCTCGGCGACACCCCCGCCACCCGCGACGACGACGCGCTGACCCTGCGCGTCCCCAGCGACGGCAGCGCCGCCGCCGTCCAGGACCTGCTGGCCCGCCTGGACGTCACCACGGTCGGCGAGCTGGCCCTGAAGACGCCGGACCTCGACGACGTCTTCCTGGCCCTGACCGGCCAGACCCCCGCCCCCGCCCCCGCCCCCACCCCGCCCGCGCCCGTCGGCACCGTCGGCGCCGACACCGAGAACGGAGCCCTGGTATGAGCACCCTCACCTACGCGGTGGCCGACTCCACCACCCTGCTGCGCCGCAACATCAAGAACCAGCTGCGCTACCCGACCACCGCGCTGTCCATCGTCGGCATCCCGGTCCTGTTCCTGCTGCTGTTCGTCTACGTCTTCGGCAACGTGCTCGGCGAGGGCGTCGCCCCCCTCGGCGGCGGCTCCGACGACTACGTCAACTACGTGCTGCCCGGCCTGATCATCATGACCGCGGCCACCGGCTCCCTGGGCACCGCCGTGTCCACGTCCGTGGACATGACCGAGGGCATCATCGCCCGGTTCAAGACGATGGCCATCTTCCGCCCGGCCATCCTCATCGCCCGCGTCATCTCCTCCGTCCTGCAGACCCTCACCAGCATGGCGCTGGTCCTCGCCGTCGCCTGGGCGATGGGCTTCCGGCCGAACGCCAGTGCCGTCGAGTGGCTCGCCGCCCTCGCCCTGCTCGCCGCCGCCAGCCTCGCCCTGACCTGGCTCGGCGTCGCCTTCGGCCTCGCCGCCAAGACCCTCGACGCGGCCAGCAACGCCCCTTTCCCGCTCATCCTGCTGCCCTTCGTCGGCTCCGGCATCGTCCCCACCGACACCATGCCGACCGGGCTGCGCTACTTCGCCGAGTACCAGCCCTTCACCCCGATGATCGAGACCCTGCGCGGGCTGCTGCTGGGCACCGAGATCGGCAACAACGCCTGGATCGCCGCCGCCTGGTGCGCCGGGCTCACCCTCCTCGGGTTCGTGTGGGCCATGAAGCACTTCAACAAGGACCGCACCAACTGACGGCGGCGCGGCACCCCTCCTCCCCGTCACCCCCGGCGGCCCGTGGCACCCAGCGTGTCCACGGGCCGCCCGCCTTCCGCCAAAGGGTTCGCCATGCCGGAATACGACACTCCTCACCCGATCCTGGCCACCATCGAACTGAACGTCGGCAACGTCCGGATCGCTGCGAGCGACCGCACCGACACCGTCGTCGACGTGCGCCCGGGCGACCGCGACGACCCGCGCGACGTGGTGACCGCGCGGCAGGCCCGCGTCGCCTACGCGGCCGGGGAACTCGTGGTGAGCGCGCCCGGCCCGCGCGGCCTCGCCGCCGGCGGCGGCGCCGTGGACATCGACATCGCGCTGCCGGCCGGCTCCCGCGTCCGCGGGAACGCGCTGGCCGCGGACTTCACCTGCGCGGGCCGGCTGGGGGAATGCCGGCTCTCCACCGACTGCGGCCACATCACGCTGGAGCAGGCGGGGCCGCTGCACCTCACCTCGATCCTCGGCAACGTCACCGTCGGCCACGCCGCCGGCGACGTGGAGGCCCTCGCCGAGGGCGGTGACGTCCACATCCGCCGCGCCGACGGCACCGTCCAGCTCAACCGGACCAAGGGCAACTCGCAGATAGGCGAGGCCAGGGGTGATGTACAGGTGTACGCGGACAGCGGCGACCTGCACATCGGGCGGGCCCACGGCGAGGTCGAGGCCAGGGCCTCGCAGGGCGACATCCGCATCGACGAGGCCGTCCGCGGGCCCCTCGTCCTGGAGACCGCCTCCGGCCGGCTGGAGATCGGGGTGACCCCCGGCGTCCCGGCCCTCCTGGACCTCGACTCCCACGTCGGCACGGTCTACCGCTCGCTGGACCTCATCGTCCCCTGCCCCCCGACCGACCGCCCGGACTCCGTCCACGTCCACGCCCACACCATCATCGGCGACATCGTCGTCCGCCGGTCCTCCTACGACCTGAACGGCGAATCCTGGCCGTGAGCCCCCGACCCGCCCCACGACACCCCGACGCGGAGAGCCCCCGGCCCTCCGCGTCTTCGCATGCCCGGCGCGCACCCCGCCGGCGGTGGCGGTGGCGGTGGCGGTTGTGGAGCGGGGTCCGCCGTGTGCCGCCCCGTCCGCAGGGGCACGGCTGGCCGACAGGGCACGAGCGGTGCGGGCGCCTCCCCCCACGCCCGGTACGGCGCGACGCCACCGTCTCCGCCCCCCGGGCACGCGGCACGGAAGTCCCGGGCCCTGGCCGGGTGTTCGGCGTGCGCCGTCACGTATCCGAGGGCCCTGGTGACACGGGCCGCGCGGAGTGGCCCGAGCGGGGCCGTCCTCGGTCGTCCTGAGGGTACGACCGACGGGGCATGGACGTCCCGGGCCCTGGCCGGGTGTTCGGCGTGCGCCGTCATGCGCCTGACGTCCGGGGCGGCACCGGCCGGGCGGGGTGGTGCGTCTTCCGTAGTCCGCGAGAGTGCGGCCGACGGGGCATGGAGTCCCGGGCCCTCGCCGGGTGTTCGGCATTCGCCGTCACGTATCCGAGGGCCCTGGTGACACGGGCCGCGCGGAGTGGCCCGAGCGGGGCCGTCCTCGGTCGTCCAGAGGGTACGACCGACGGGGCATGGACGTCCCGGGCCCTGGCCGGGTGTTCGGCGTGCGCCGTCATGCGCCCGACGTCCGGGGCGGCACCGGCCGGGCGGGGCGGTGCGTCTTCCGCCGTCTGCGAGGGTGCGGCCGACGGGGCACGGAGTCCCGGGCCCTCGCCGGGTGTTCGGCGTGCGCCGTCACGTATCCGAGGGCCCTGGTGACACGGGCCGCGCGGAGTGGCCCGAGCGGGGCCGTCCTCGGTCGTCCAGAGGGTACGACCGACGGGGCACGGTCGGTGCGGGCCGCTTCGGTGCCGTGGCCGGTACGGCGTGGCGCCACCGTTTCGGTGCGCCGGGCGCGCAGCGCGAAACCCCCGGCCCCCGCCGGGGGTTCGACGTGCGCCGTCAGGAGTCAGACGTCCGCGGCGACACGGGCCGCGCGTGGCGCGAAAGACCCCGGCCCCCGCCCTGGGAGGCGGGGGCCGGGGTTGAGGGCTGACGAGGGGAGGTCAGCCCGCCTTTCGGGGGGTCGCGCGGAACAGGGCCGACAGGGAGTCCGCCGTGGCGGTGAGGAGACCCTGGGCCTTGGTCAGGTCGTCGTCGGTGAGGACGTGGTCCTGGCCGGCGTCGCGGACCTGGTCGCCGAAGCGGTCCAGCATCCGCTTCAGCAGCTTCTGCGTCTCCTTGGCGTCCCTGCCCTTCGTCCCCGTCCCGTACCGGGCGCCCGCGCGGACCCGCTCCTCGACATCCTCCGCGAGCCGGGTCCGGAAACCGGCCCCGTACTGCTCGCGGGTCTGCTCGACGAGCTGCTCCTTGAGCTGCCGGGCGTCCTGCTTGGCGTTCTCACGCACGGTCGTCACCTGCTCCTTCGTGTCCTTGCGGATCTGCCGGGTCGTCGCCGCGAGGCCCTCGCCGTCCCGCTGCGCCATCCGCCGCAGGGTGCCGCCCAGACCGGGCCGGCTCTTGGCGCCGGCGGGGCGCAGATGGGGGGAGAGATCCGCGACGTTCGGGTGCTGGAAGAGCTGCCTGATGGTCACCTCGACGCCGAGGGTCCGGCGCATCCGCCCGATGATCCGGGTGGCCTTCAGGGAGTTGCAGCCGAGGCCGAAGAAGTCGTCCCGCGGACCGACCCGTTCGACCCCGAGCACCTCCGCGACCAGGGCACAGAGGGCTTCCTGCGACGGGGTGGGGGCGGACGCCGGGGCACCGGGGGCGGCACCGTCGGGCGCCCGCAGCGGGGCGGAGGCGGCCGGGACGGTGGCGGCCGGGGCCGAGACCGTCGAGGCCGGGGCGTCCGGGGCGGAGACCGCCGGGGCCAGGGCGTCCAGGGCGGAGCCCGGGGCCGAGGCGTCCGGGGCCGCGAGGGCCTGGGCCGAGACAGCCGAGGCCGAGACCTCTGGGGCGGAGGCCTCCGGAGCCGAGACCGTCGGGGTCGAGGCAGCCGGTGCCGAGCCGCCCGGCGATGACAGGTTCTGGGCCGAGGCAGCCGGGCCCGCGGCAGCCGAGGTGGATACGTTCGGGGCCGAGACGTCCGGCATCGAGGCAACCAGGGCGGAGGCGTCCGGAGCGGAGGCAACCAGGGTCGAGGCGTCCGGGCTCCAGACAGCCAGGGCCGGGACGTCCGGAGCAGAGGCAACCGGAGCAGCGGCGACCAGGGTCGAGGCGTCCGGGCCCGAGGCGGCCGGTGTGGAGACGTTCGAGACCGAGGCAGCCGGGATCGAGACGCCCGGGGCCGAGACCTCCGAGGCGGAGGCGGCCGGTGCGGAGACGTTCGAAGCCGAGGCATCCGGTGTCGGGCCAGCAGCGGCGGAGGCAGCCGGGACCGGGGCGGCCAAGTACGGGACGGCCAAGTCCGGGGCGTTCGACCTGGCCCCGGGGGGTGTCGTGAGGCTCAGGGTGCCGGTCACCCGGGCCTCGGGTATCAGCTCTCTCACCCGGTGGACCAGCACCTCCGGCGGGGTGTCGGTGTCGGTGAGGGTGACCGTGCCGGCGTACAGGGCGCGGCCCCCGTGGGCGAGGAGGTCCGTGAGGAACGGGGTGGACGTGGCGAGGACGTCGCCGGTCCAGCCCCAGTCGCGGCCGAGGGAGCCGATGTCGGTCGGCACCTTCACGCCCGCGCCCGCGGCCAGCGCCGCCACCGCCTCGGCGAGCATCGCGTCGTCGTCCGGTGACGCCGCCAGCAGCCGCGTCCCCGGCGCCAGCCCCGCAACCGACGCGAACCGCTCCGCGCCCGCGGCCAGCGTGCCGTGGTCCACCGCCGCCACCCCGGCGGTGCCGGACGGCCGGCGCAGCCACGCCCGGTGCCCGGCGGCGAGCGGCACCCGGCGGTCGCGCCGCCCGGGGTCGGCGTCGTCCGAGGGGTACGAGGGCCGCGCCCCGAGCTCGTCCACGTCCGAGCGCCGCACGAACTCGGCGACCGGCACCGGGGCACCGCCCGGCGGCGCCACCACGAAGGCGGCACCGGACTTCAGCACGCCCACCAGCGCCACCACCAGCTGCACCGAGCGCGGCACGTCCAGCGCCACGACGGAGTCGGGGCCCACCCCGTGCCGGATCAGCTGGTGCGCGAGCCGGTTCGCCCACGTGTTCAGCTCCCGGTAGCTCAGCACGGCCCCCTCCGAGGTCACCGCCACCGCGGCCGGCGTCCGCCGCGCCCACCCCTCCACCAGCGAGGGCAGCGTCTCCCCGGGCGGCGCCTCCTCCGCGCGCACCGCCACGGCCTCACCCCGCACCCCGCCGGCCGCGCCGACCCGCTGCCCGGGGTCCTCGGCGAGCGTGCCCAGCACCTGGTGCAGCCGGGCGGCGACGGTGGACACCGTCTCCTCGGCGACGACCCCCCGGTGGTACTGGAGGGTCAGCCGCAGCACCGGGTCGGTCTCCACGATCAGCGCCAGCGGATACCCGGCGGCGCCCTCCGCGTCCGCACCCCTCACCTCGACGCCGGCCGCCGCGCTCGCCTCGGCGAGACCGGCCCGGTCCACCGGGTACGACTGGAAGGCGACCAGCGTGTCGAACAGGGCGTCCAGCCCCGTCAGCCGGTGCAGGTCGGACAGGCTCTGGTGATGGTGGTCCAGCAGCTCCGACTGGCGGGACTGCAGACCGGTCACCAGCTCGGCGAGCGTGTCACCGGGCGCGCAACGCACCCGCACCGGAAGCGTGTTGATGAACAGCCCGACCATCGACTCCACGCCCGGCAGCGCACCCGGACGCCCGGAGACGGTCGCGCCGAACACCACGTCGTCCCGTCCGGTGAGCCCGCCCAGCAGCACCGCCCACGCGCCCTGCACCAGCGTGTTGACGGTGACGCCCAGCTCCACCGCGCGCCGCCCCAGCCGGCGCGACTCGGCCGCGGTGAGCGCGACCCCCCGCTCCCCGGCGCCGCGGGCGGCGACCCGGGGGGCGCCCGGCACCAGCAGCGTCGGCCCGTCAAGACCGGCCAGCTGCTCCGCCCAGACGCGGGCGGTGGCGTCCCGGTCCCGGCGCTCCAGCCAGGCCAGGAAGTCCCGGAACTCCCGCACCGGCGGCAGCCCGGAGGCGTCGCCGCCCGAGGCGTACAGGCGCAGCAGGTCCTGGGTGAGGATCGGCTCGGACCAGCCGTCGAGCAGTACGTGGTGGGTGGTGAGGACCAGCTCGTACCGCTCCTCGCCGAGCCGGACCAGCGTCATCCGCAGCAGCGGCGGGCGGGTGCGGTCGAAGTGGTCGGCGTAGTCCTCGGCCAGGAGGTCCCGCAGCGCCCGCTCCCGGTGCCGGGCCGGCAGCCCGCTGAAGTCGGCCTCGCGCCAGGGGAGTTCCACGCCGTCCACCACGAGCTGGACCAGGCGGTCCTCGGCGTCGGGGACGAAGGCGACGCGCAGGTTGGCGTACCGGTCCAGCAGCGCCTGGCCGGCCGCGCGCATCCGCGCCGGGTCCACCGGGCCGGACAGGTGGAGGACGTTCTGCATCTGGTAGGCGTCGTACCCGGTGTCGCTCAGCTCGGACTCGAAGAGGATGCCGGACTGCAGCTCGGTCAGCGGCCAGACGTCCGACAGACCCGGGTAGTCCTCCCGGAAGGCCAGGAACTCCGCCGAGCCGGGATCGGCCAGGGGAGCCGAGAGAGGTACGTCGGCGGCGAAGTCGGCTCCGGCGGCGGCCCGTTCGGCGAGCCGCGCGGCGGTACGGCACTTCAGGACGAGTGGCGCGGTGACCTCCAGGCCGCGGGCGCGGGCCCGGGTGACGACCTGGATGGCGCGGATGCTGTCGCCGCCCAGGGCCAGGAAGTCGTCGTCGGCGCCGACCCGTTCGCGGCGCAGCACCTGGGCGAAGACGGCGGTCAGGACCCGCTCCGCGGCGGTCCGGGGCGCCCGGTACGCGGCGGCCGTGAACCGCGGCTCGGGCAGCCCGAGCCGGTCCAGCTTGCCGTTCGGGGTCAGCGGCAGCCGCTCCAGGGCGACGACGGCCGCCGGCACCATGTACGGCGGCAGCCTGCGCGCGGCCAGGTCGATCAGCGCGTCCGTGTCGACGGTGCCGCCCTGCTCGGCGTCCTCGGCGACGACGTAGGCGACCAGCCGGTCGTCGCGGGCGACGGCCACGCTCTGGCGGACGTCCGGGTGGGAGCGCAGCACGCTCTCGATCTCGCCCAGCTCCACCCGCAGGCCGTGGATCTTGACCTGGAAGTCCCTGCGGCCGATCAGCTCGACCATGCCGTCCGGTCCGAACCGTGCCGCGTCGCCGGTGCGGTACAGCCGCTCGCCGCGCACCACGTCGCCGTACGACCACTCCAGGAACCGTTCCGCGGTCCGCTCGGGCTGGTCCAGGTAGCCCCGGGCGAGCCCGACGCCGGCCAGGTACAGCTCGCCGGGCACACCGGGGGGTACGGGCTGGAGGGCGTCGTCGAGGATGTAGACGCGCTGGTTGGCCATCGGGCGGCCGTAGGGGATGCTCGTCCACTCCGGGTCGGCCTTCTCCACCTCGTACAGCGTGGAGTGGATCGACGACTCGGTGGCGCCGCCCATCACCACGAACCGCAGCCCGGGGGCGAGAGCCGCGACCCGCTCCGGGAGGGTGACCGGCACCCAGTCGCCGCCCAGCAGGGCGAGCCGCAGCCGGGTCAGGGGCCCGGCGCCGGTCTGCTCCAGGTGGTCGGTGAGCAGGCCCAGCAGGGCCGGCGCGGAGTTCCACACCGTGACGTCCTCGGCCGCCAGCAGCTCGGCCCAGTGCGCCGGGTCCTTGGTGCGGGCCGCGTCGGGTACGACGACGGTGCCGCCGGCGGCGGTCAGGCCCAGGAACTCGTACACCGACATGTCGAAGCTCGGCGAGGACAGCGCGAGCACCGCGTCGCCGGGGCCGACGCCGTAACGGGTGTTGAGGTCGGCGATGTTGTTCAGTACGCCCCGGTGGCGCAGCGCGATGGGCTTCGGCGCCCCGGTGGAGCCGGAGGTGTGGATGATGTAGCAGAGGTGGTCGGGCCCGGCGAGGCGCTCCGGGTTGTGCGCGGGTCGGGTGCCGAGCGCCGCCGCGTCCCGGTCGAGCAGGAGCAGCGGTGTGCCCTCGGTGGCCGGGAGGTTCGCGGCGAGACCGGTGCGGCTGACCATCACCGCGCAGGAGGTGCCGGCGACCATCGTGGCGATGCGGGGGGCCGGGTAGTCGGGGTCCAGCGGCACATAGGCGCCGCCCGCCTTCAGGACGGCGAGCTCGGCGACCAGCAGATCGGCGGAGCGGTCCAGGCACAGGCCGACCCGGTCGTCGGGGCCGACGCCGAGGCTGCGCAGGTGGTGGGCGAGGCGGTTGGCCGCCGCGTTGACCTCGCGGTACGTCAGCCGGGTGGTGCCGTGGACGAGGGCCACCGCGTCGGGGGCGGCGTCCGCCCGCGCCTCGAACGCCTCGTGCAGGGTGCCCCGCGCGGGCAGTTCGACGGCGGTGTCGTTCCAGTCGACCAGGGTCGTGCGCAGTTCGGCGTCGGTGAGCAGCCGCAGCCGGCTCACGGGGCGGTCGGGGTGCGCGAGCGCGTCGGCGAGCAGCGTGCGGTAGTGCGACAGCAGGCGTGCGGCGGTGGCCCGTTCGAAGAGCGCGGGGTCGTACCGCAGCCGCGCGACCCCGTCCCGCGCACTCAGCACCAGCTCGAACGGCGCCCCGTACGGCGCGGGATCGTCCCCCCACCCGAACGCGACGACGGCACTCCCGGTGGCGTCGGCGGCCACCCCGGCGAGCCCGCCGAGGGGTGACCTTCCGTCGACCTCGTACCGCGCTTCCCCGTCCGCGACGGCCAGAGCGACCCGCCCCTGCCCGGCGCACCGGTACAGCAGCGCGGCCAGCGCGCTCCGTGCCGTCTCCTCCCCGACGCCGTCGGGCAACGGCCCGTCGACCACGGCAGAGGCCCAGGGCACGGCACCGGGACGACGGGGGGAGTCGGTGGGGAGAAGAGCGGGGGGCCACGCGGCCGGGCCCTCGGAGGACGGCGCCCCGAGGGCCCCCGGAGCGGCCGTGGCCGGGGACAGGGTCCCGAGGGCGGCCTGCGAGGGGGCTGTCGCCGAGGCGCCGGGTGGCAGGGACCCGGTGACCGGGCCGCGGGTGGATATGGGCACGGTGTCCGGGGCCGAGGGCTCCGGGTGCGGGCTCCGCGAGGGCGGGGCGTCGGCGGCCGAGGGCTCCGTGTGCGGGTCCGCCGAGGGCGGGGCGTCGGGGGCCGTGGGCGGGGCCGTCGGGGAGGGGGGACCCGGCAGGGTGTGGTGGGTACTGGTCATGGGCCGACTCCGATCAGGGGCGCCGGGGCGGTGGCGGTGGTGTCGAGGGGGAGGGGGTGGCGGGCGCAGAGCCAGCGGACCTCCTCGCGGACGGTGGCGACGAGGGCCGGGTCGATCCGGTACGTGGTGTCGGAGACGAGCCGGGTGCCGGTCAGCACCAGGTGCAGCAGCTGCGCGCACGTCCCCATCTGCGCCGGGCCCATCCCGCGCTGGGCGAGGATGTTGGTGCCCAGCCGCAGCCCGCTGGTGACCAGCGGCGGCCGGGTGTCGCCGGGGATGCGGTTGCGGTTGGCGAGGATCCCGCACTCCTCCAGCGCCCGCTCGGCGGTCACGCCGGTCAGCCCGGTGCCGGTGACGTCCATCAGCACCATGTGGTTGTCGGTGCCGCCGGTCAGGATCCGGTGGCCGAGGCCGGCCAGCTCCGCGGCGAGCGCCCGCGCGTCGGAGACGATCAGCTCCGCCGTCTCCCGGAACGCCGGTTCCGCCGCGACCGCGAACGCCCGCGCCTTCGCGGCGATCGAGGCCGGGCTCGGCGTGCCCTGCGACTGGGGAAAGACCGCCCGCTGCATCAGCCGGTGCAACGGCGTCCGCCCGTCCGGCCCCGGCGCCTCGAAGTCCCGCCCGCTGAGGATCAGCCCGCCGCGCGGACCGCCCAGTTGCTTGTACGTACTGGTCGTCGTCAGATGCGCGACGTCGACCGGACTCGGGTGCAGCCCGGCGGCCACCAGCCCCGCGATGTGCGAGATGTCCGCCAGGAGGTACGCCCCCACACTGTCGGCGATCTCCCGGAACCGCGCGAAGTCGACCGTACGGGGATACGCGCTCGCCCCCGCGATCAGCACCCGGGGCCGGTGCTCCCGGGCGAGCCGGCCCACCTCGTCGAAGTCGATGAGGCCGCGCGCGTCCAGCCCGTACGACACCGCCCGGTAGTGGCGGCCGCTCACCGAGGCCCGGGAGCCGTGGGTGAGGTGGCCGCCCGCGTCCAGGTCCAGGCCCAGCAGCGTGTCGCCGGGCCGCAGCAGCGCCGAGAGCACCGCGAGGTTGGCGGAGGAGCAGGAGTGCGGCTGCACGTTGGCGTAGCGGGCGCCGAACAGCCGCCGGGCCCGCTCCACCGCCAGCCGCTCCACCTCGTCGAACTGCCGCGCCCCCGGGTGGTACCGGGCGCCGGGGTAGCCCTCGGCCGTCACGTTGGACAGGGCGGCCCCGCCGACGGCGAGGACGGTGGGGTCGGCGGCGCTCGCGGAGGCGACCATCGCCAGGGTGGAGTTCTGCGCGTCGACCTCCGCGTCCAGCAGCGCGGCGAGTTCGGGGTCGGTCTCGTGCAGGCCGGCCATGCCGGTGCGCAGCAGTTCCGCCTGCGCGCCGGTCGTGGTCCGCTCGCCCGGCGGGAGGACCGGGGCCGGTGCGGTCGTGGTCCGATGGGTCATCAGCTGTACCTCGTCTCACACTCGTGGGTGGATGGGCCCGGGGGAGGGGGCCGTCGGACGGCTCGCGCCCGGCGGCGCGGCGGCACGGCCCCCGGCGGCGGCGCGGCGCGCGGCCCGGCGGCGCGCGGCCCGGCGCAGGCCCGACGAGATCAGCCGGGCGGCGGTCAGGGAGGTGTGGCGGAAACCGAGGTCCATCATGGGAGTGATCACGGCAGCCTGCTCATGAGTTCGGCGGTGGCCCGGTGCCGGGTGCACCCGCGCTCGGCGAACGACCGGTGGACGCGCTCGCGTGTCTCACGGTTCTGTTCCTGGCTGAGTTTGAACATTCCGTCGGCGCCGGTGACGGTGAACCGGAATGCGCCGACGCCGGGGAGGATCTCGCGGAAGTAGGAGAGGGACTCGGTCATGTCCCAGTTCGCTCCGAATTCCTTCTCGAAGGCGAGCACCGTGGACGTCACCACGTGCATCGTCTCCTCGCCGGGCGCCTCCTCCTCGATCTTCTCGACCGTGCCGTGGGCGTGCACGGAGGTGAAGTCCCAGGTCGGCGCGGCCGGCGTCTTCCCGTACACCGTCGGCGACACGTAGGCGTGCGGTCCGGTGAAGGCGAGCATCGCGGTGGCGCCCGGCTTCAGGGCGGCCCAGTGCGGGTTCGCCCTGTTCATGTGGCCGAGCAGGGTGGTCCCGGCCAGGTCGGCGTCGTGCGGGCCGTCCTTCTCCGGGGCGAGGATCACGGGCAGGTGGGTGGCGAAGGGGCTCCCGTCACGGGCGCCGTTCGACATCAGCAGGGCGAGCGGGCTGGTGCGGATCAGATCCAGCAGCCAGGAACTCTCGGGCTCCCGGTAGGGCGGCGGGACGTACATCGTGACCGCTCCTTTCGGCTACGGCGTGAGCTGCTGTTTCGCGGTGCCGAGGAAGCTAGTCACCGGGGATTTCGGGTCGTTATCGATCCGGCTTCGAAAAGACCGTCCGAAAGGGCTCGGACACCCGGTTCCGGGCGACCGGAGAAGCCTGAATGATCTCGTCCGGAAATCACCGCCGGATTGGCCGAAAAGAGTTCGATAACGAAAGGGAAAGCGGCGTCGGCAGTATGGCTGACCGAGTAGTCACTGCCCCGGCTCGAGATCAGGAGAGAACATGTTCCATGTGGATTCTGAGGTCGGCGCGCTGAAGCAGGTCGTCCTGCACGAACCGGGCCTGGACTTCGAGCGGCTGACCCCGGCCAACAAGGACGCCCTCCTCTTCGACGACGTGGTGTGGGTGGCGCGGGCCCAGGAGGAGCACCGGGCCTTCCAGCGCCTGCTGCGCGAGCGGGGCGTCACCGTCCACCTCCTGCACGACCTGCTCGCCGAGACCGTCAAGCTCGACGAGGCGGTGGCCTTCCTGCTCGACCGCGTCCTGGACGACCGGCAGCCCCACCTCGGCGCCGGCCTCGCCGCCGCGACGCGCACGGTCCTGACCGGTCTCGGCCCGCACGAACTGGCCGCGCACCTGCTCGGCGGCCTGAACAAGCGCGAACTGCTCCGCGCGCTCGGCGAACGCCGGCCCCCGGTCCGCTCGCTGGGCCTCGACCTCCTGGCGGACGACGACTTCGTCCTGCCGCCCCTGCCGAACTCCCTGTTCACCCGCGACACCAGCTGCTGGGTCTACGACGGCGTCTGCGTCAACCCGATGGCCAAGGCGGGCCGCAAGGCGGAGACGGTGAACTACGAGGCGGTGTACACGTTCCACCCGATGTTCGCCGAGGCCCGAGCGCCCCGCTGGATCGACGGCGAGGCGACCGCGCCCGCCGCGATCGAGGGCGGCGACGTCGAGGTGCTCGGCCACGGCACCGTCCTCGTCGGCCTCGGCGAGCGCACCACCCCGGCCGGCGTGGAGATCCTCGCGCGGCGGCTGTTCCGGTCCGGCTCCGCGCGGCGGGTCATCGCCGTCGAGCTGCCGAAGGCGCGGGCCCTGATGCACCTGGACACGGTGCTCACGATGGTCGACACCGACGCCTTCACCCTCTTCTCCGGGCTCGACCCCCGCGCCCTGCGCTCCTGGACGCTCACCCCGGGCCCCGGCGACGCCCCCGTGGTCACGGAGAACGCCGAGTTCTTCCCCGCGGTCGCCGCCGCCCTGGAACTGGACCGCGTCCGCATCCTCCAGACGGCCCAGGACTCCTACGCCGCCCAGCGCGAGCAGTGGAACGACGCCTGCAACCTGCTCGCCCTCGCCCCCGGCACGGTCGTCGCCTACGAGGTCAACGAGGCCGGCAACCGGATGCTGGAGGACAACGGCGTCGAGGTGCTCCGCATCCGCGGCGACCAGCTCGGCCGGGGCCGCGGCGGCCCCCGCTGCATGAGCTGCCCGATCGAACGCGCCCCCGCCTGACCCCGGCACCCCACAGCCCCGGCCGCCCCACCCCCCTACGCCCACGCGACTCCGTACGCCCACGCGACCCCGTACGCGCCCCCCGACCCCTTACGCGCCCACCCACCCCCCTACGTCCCACGAACCGTCCACCACCCGTCCCAGGCTCCACCGACCGAGAGGAAGCAGGGCCTTGTCCCAGTCCATGGCCGGCCGTGAGGCCACTCCCCGCCACTACCTGATGTGCCGTCCGACCCACTTCGACGTCACCTATGCGATCAACCCCTGGATGGACCCCGGCAAGCCGGTCGACACCGACCTGGCTGTGGAGCAGTGGGACACCCTGCGCCGCCTCTACCTGGAGTACGGCCACACCGTCGACGTCCTCGAACCCCTCCCGGGCCTGCCCGACATGGTGTTCGCCGCCAACGGTGCCACCGTCGTCGACGACCGCGTCGTCGTGGCCCGGTTCCGCCACCCCGAACGCGCCCCGGAGGCGAAGGCGTACCGCAACTGGTTCGAGGTCCGCGGCTACCCGCGCGTCCACACCGCCGTGTACGTCAACGAGGCCGAGGGCGACTACATGGTCCTCGGCGACCGCGTCCTCGCCGGCACCGGCTTCCGCACCGACCCGCGCGCCCACGCCGAGCTGGAGCGGGTCCTGGGCCGCGAGGTGGTCACCCTCACCCTCACCGACCCGCGCTTCTACCACCTGGACACGGCCCTGGCCGTGCTCTCCGACACCGAGGTCATGTACTACCCGGGCGCGTTCTCCGGCCCGAGCCTGGACACCCTGCGCACCCTCTACCCCGACGCGGTCCTGGTCGGCGAGGAGGACGCGGAGGTCCTCGGCCTCAACGCGGTCTCCGACGGCCTGCGGGTCTTCCTGCCCGACACCGCGACCCGCCTGGCGGGCCGACTGCGCCGGCACGGCTTCGAACCCGTCGGCGTGGACCTGTCCGAACTGCTCAAGGCGGGCGGCAGCGTCAAGTGCTGCACCTTGGAGATCCGCCACCGGCCCGGCGCCTGAACCCGAGCCTTCCACCCGGCAAGACACCCCAACGCGCAAGCGGGAGTACACCCATGAGTCTTCGTGAACCCGAGACCTACGACGTCGTCGGTGTCGGCTTCGGCCCGGCCAACCTGTCGCTGGCCATCTCCCTGGAGGAGCACCCCGCCAACGTCCTGACCGCCCCGGTCACCGCGGCGTTCTTCGAGCGTCAGCCGTCCTTCGGCTGGCACCGCAACATGCTGCTGCCGTCGGCGACCATGCAGATCTCCTTCCTGAAGGACCTGGTCACCTTCCGCAACCCGGTGTCGCGGTTCAGCTTCGTGTCGTTCCTGCACGACCAGGACCGCCTCGCCCAGTTCGTCAACCGCAAGGAGTTCTTCCCGACCCGGCGCGAGTTCCACCAGTACCTGGAGTGGGCCGAGTCCCGCATGTCCGACGTCGTCTCCTACTCCAGCGCGGTCACCGCGATACGCCGCGCGCCGCAGGACGCGCGGGGGGCGGCCGGGGACCTGCTGCGCCTGGAGGTCCGGGACACCCTCGGCGGCGCCACCCGCGAGGTCGACGCCCGCAACGTCGTCGTCTCCACCGGGCTGCGGCCCCGTATGCCGGACGGCGTCCGACGGGACGAACGGGTCTGGCACAGTTCGGAGTTCCTGGAGCGCTACGGCCGCACCGACCCCGGGAGCCTGCGGAGCGTCGCCGTCGTGGGGGCCGGCCAGAGCGCCGCCGAGATCACCGCGTTCTTCCACGAGCGCCTCCCGCACGCCCAGGTGCACGCGATCCTCCCGGCGTACGGCTACTCGGTCGCCGACGACACCCCCTTCGCCAACCAGATCTTCGACGCGGCGGCGGTGGACGACTACTACTTCGGCGACGACGCGGGCCGCGAGGCGTTCTGGCGCTACCACCGCAACACCAACTACGGGGTGGTGGACGACGCCGACATCCGGCACCTCTACCAGATCGCCTACGACGAGGACGTGGCCGGCGCCCGCCGCTTCCACTACCTCAACCTGACCAAGGTCCGCTCCGTCGAGGCGCGGGGCGACGTGCGGCGGGTGCACCTGACCTCCTCGCACGGGCGCGGCCCGAGCCGGCTCGACGTGGACGCCATCGTCTTCGCCACCGGATACGACACGATGGACCCGGCCGAGCTGCTCGGCGACCTCGACCGCCACTGCCTGCGCGACGAGGCCGGCCGCCACCGGGTGACCCGCGACTACCGGCTGGTCACCACGCCCGAGCTGAACTGCGGCATCTACCTCCAGGGAGGCACCGAGCACACCCACGGCCTGTCCTCGTCGCTGCTGTCCAACATCGCCGTGCGCAGCGGGGAGATCGCGGACTCGATCATCCGCGACCGCGCTCCGCGCGAACTGGCGCACGCCGGGGCGCTGGAGGTGGCGGAGCGCGGCGCCTGAGCCGCGTACGGGGCAGCCACCCGACCGACCGCCGGCCGCACGGGACCCGTCCCGGCGGCCGCCGGTCGTCTCCACGGGCCGCCCCGGGCAGCCGGCCTCGCGCGCGGCCTCGCCAAGCCGTCCCGGCCCCGGGAAAACCGGCCGATATCCCGTCGATAGAGGCGCGCCCTAACGTCGGCGACGCCACAAGACGTGATGCCGCAGCGGCTCACGGAACGAGCGTCCCAGTGGAGGCGACACGCATGCCCGGTGCAGTCAACCTCGAGAACTCCGGCCGTCCCGCGACCGACAGCGAGCGCCGGCTCGCCGGCCTGTGGGCCGACGCGCTCGGCGTCCCGGTCGAGCGGATCGGCCGCGACGACAACTTCTTCCGGATCGGCGGTACGTCGCGGGCGGCCGCGCGCCTGGTGATCGCGCTGGAGATGCGCCTGACCATCGGTGAGTTCGCCCGCACCCCGACCCTGGCCGGCCTGGCCGCGCTGGTGGACACGCGCACCGCCAAGGACGCCGTGCCGGCCGCGCACCGGACCCGGCCGAGGAAGTGATCCGCCATGCGCCTGGTCATCGCCGAAGGGTCGGCCGTCCTGCGGGCGGGTCTGGCCCATGTGCTGGGGGAGCGGGGCCACCAGCCGGCCGCCGCCGTGCACGACGCGCGCGTCCTGCCCGCGCTGGTCGCCGCCCACCGCCCGGACGTCCTGGTCGCCAACGTCCGGCTCGCGCCGACCTGGACCGACGAGGGCGTGGCCGCGGCCCTCGACGTCCGCCGCCGGCATCCCGGTACCGGGGTGCTGCTGTTCTCCGCCCACCCCGAACCGCGGCACGTGGCCCGGCTGTTCGCCGGTGACGGGGCCGGCCTCGGCTATCTGATCCAGGACCGGATGACGGACGCCGAGGAACTGCTCGACGCCCTCGGCCACGTCGGGGCCGGCGGCACCGTCGTCGATCCCCGGGTGGTGGGCTCGCTCGCCGCGGGCACCGTGCACGGAATCGATCACGCGGGGCGACTCGGTAGCCTCAGCGAACGGGAATTGGAGGTCCTTTCCCTGATGGCGCAGGGCCGCACCAACAGTGCCATAGCGGACCGGCTGATCGTTTCTCGCGGAACGGTCGAGAAGCGGGTCGCGTCCGTCTTCGAGAAGCTCGACATACCCGGCAGCCCCAGCGACAACCGGCGGGTGCTCGCGGTACTGCGCTATCTGACGGAGCGGCAGGCCACGGCCGGTCGTACGCCTTTCGAACGGCGCCCGGCAGGCCCGCGCCGGGTCCTCGGCCGGGCCGCCTGAGCGGGCGGTGCCGGGCGGTCTCCATTACCGCTGATTCCCCGGCATCGAGTGCTAAGGAATCGGAAAATTTTCGGGCCTACACGTGATCTTGACATGTTCTCCGAGTCAGTGTTCTCCTGGCTCTCGCTCGACCCGAAAACTGCAAATACAACCGCTTGCAAAAGTGACCGGACGGGGGGTCATGTACGTGAGCATGGATAACGGTGTCGACGGGGGAATACGGGTTTCTCCTGTCATCCCGCCGCACATGGCGAGAATGGTTCCGCCACAGCGTGCCGGCGTCGGAAAAGGGCACATGCGCGCCGACCAGGTGCTGACCATGCGGGTGGGGCTGCGGCTGCCGGACCTGCTGTCCTTCGAGGAGTGGGAGCGGGCGGGCCGCCAGCTGGCGGGCGTACTGGACTCGTCGTCGTGGTGGCTCGGCGACTGGCTGACCTACGGCAAGGACCACTACTCCGACCGCTACAAGCAGGGCATCGCCGCCGCCGGCCTGCGCTACCAGACCTTACGGAACTACGCCTGGGTGGCCGGCCGTTTCGAGTTGGGGCGGCGCCGGGCCCGGCTGACCTTCCAGCACCACGCCGAGGTGGCCTCGCTGCCGGTTCCCGACCAGGACCGCTGGCTGGCGCGGGCGGAGGAGTCGGGCTGGACCACCAAGCAGCTGCGCTGCGCGCTCAGGGAGACCCGCGAGGACGCGGAGCCGAAGTCCTCGAAGGTCGTGGCCGTCCGTCAGCTGGCCGTGCCGCGCGAGCGGTTCGAGCGATGGCTGAAAGCGGCCGAGTGCACCGGCGTCGAGGTCGAGGAATGGGTCCTGTCCATTCTCGACTCCGCGGCCGAGCAGGTCATGGAGGGCGAGGACGAATGGGCTGCGGCCGTGGCCGGTCTGCCGGCCTCCGGTGAACTCTCCGCGGGTGCGGGCGGTGGCGGAGTCGCGCACGCCGGATGACGGCACGGGCGGGCGGACCCGTGCCGTCCGCGTCCGGGTCCGGCCGGCTGTCCTGTCGACAGGACAGCCGGCCTTTCCGTGCCGGCCGGGCGTTTGCACACCACATTGGCGAACCATCGCCTTGATGCATTTCCGTGGTCATCCGCCGGGCCACCCGGTGTTATCAAGCCACGCCGTCCGGAATTCTGTCCGAAAGAAGTCCAGCGGCGTACGCGGTACCTGAGTTGTCTGTCCTGTCGGTTTCGCGCAGACCAATGCGGGCCGAACTGTCCGTCATATCCGGCCGCCGTCTCGGACGGCCCGGCCGGCCCGGGGAGGGAGAGGTGCGATGAGCGCGCTCGACGAGATCGTCGCAGGGGTACGGGAGGAGCTGGCCGCCCGCAGGACCCGCACGTCCGCCGCGGAACTGCGGGAGCGGGCCGCGGCCCGGGGTGCCGGACGGGACTGCGCCGAGCTGCTGCGCGGACGCGGCGGGCTGCGGGTCGTCGCCGAGGTGAAACGCGCCAGCCCCTCCGCCGGGCAGCTCGCGGAGATCGCCGACCCGGCCGCGCTCGCCGCCGAGTACGCCGCCGGCGGCGCGGCCGCGGTGAGCGTGCTGACCGAGCCGCGCCGGTTCGGCGGCTCCCCGGCGGACCTCGCGGCGGTGGCCGCCCGGGTGGACGTCCCCGTCCTGTGCAAGGACTTCGTCGTCGATCCGTACCAGCTGTGGGAGGCCCGGGCCCACGGCGCCGAACTGGTGCTGCTGATCGTGGCCGCCCTCGGTCCGGCCCGGCTCGCGGACCTCGTCGGGCAGGCGCGGGAGACCGGCCTCACCCCGCTGGTGGAGGTGCACGACGAGACGGAGGCGGAGCAGGCGGTGGCGGCCGGCGCCACGGTCGTCGGCGTCAACGCCCGCGATCTGAGGACCCTGGAGGTGGACCGGACCACCTTCGCCCGCGTCGCGCCCCGCATCCCCGCGCACCTGGTCCGCGTCGCCGAGTCCGGCGTACGGGGCCCCGCCGACGCGGCGGAGTACCGGCGCGCGGGCGCGGACGCGGTCCTGGTCGGCCAGGCCCTCGTCACCGCCGGGCGTCCGCGCGACGCGGTCTCCGCGCTCCTCGCCCCGCGGCCGGTGCGCCAGGAGGCGTAGCGAGGCGCCGCGGACAGACGTGTGGCCCGCGCCGGAACGACGCGGGCCACACGGAATACGACGATGGTGCCCCCAACGGGATTCGAACCCGTGCTACCGCCTTGAAAGGGCGGCGTCCTAGGCCGCTAGACGATGAGGGCTATCGGCCCGCCGGGGCGCCTTGCGGCGCGTCGGGGACGACAGAAGCATAGGGGATGGCGCGACGGATCGCCAAAACGGTCAAGGGGGCCCGGGAGCAGGGACGACCGGGCCGCTCGGGAACCCGGACGGGGACGGGGACGGGGACGAGGAGGGGGTCGGGGACGCCGTGGACGGGGAGCCCGACGATGACGGCGACGGTGACGGTGACGCGCCGGGCTGGTTCTCCTTGGGCAGGTGGCGGCTGACCTCGGCCGTCGTCAGCCCCAGCCCGCCCAGCTTGATCTCGTCCCAGGCCTGGAGGCGCCGGCTGTCCCGGTCGAAGTAGAGGATCGACGCCTGGATCGGGTCGGGGTACTTCCCCTCGACGGCGCGCAGCCCGCTCCCCCCGGTGGAGCCCTCCATCCGCAGCCGGGTGCCGTACTTCATGACCTCCATGTCCTCGTGGTGGAGGTGCCCGGCGAGGACCAGCGGCACGGTGCCGTCCACCTCCCGGGCGGCCGACGGCTCGTGGGCGATGGCGACGTCCACGGGTGTGCCGGCCGCGCTCTGGTCGCGCAGGGCGGAGGCGAGCCGGGCACCGGCCAGCTCCTGGGAGGCCTCGGCGCCGTCGGACTCGGAGCGGTCCGGGGTGTACTGCGGGTCCCCCATGCCGGCGAAGCGCAGGCCCGCGACGGTACGGGCCCGGCCGTCGTCCAGGACGTGCGCGTTCTTCAGGCCCTTCAGGTACTCCTGCGTGGTCCGGGAGTCGTGGTTGCCGCGCACCCAGACGTAGGGGGCGCCGAGGTCCTCGACCGGGTCCAGGAAGCCGTTCTCCGCCGCCGTGCCGTGGTCCATCGTGTCGCCCGAGTCCACGATCACGTTGACCTCGTACTGCTGGACCAGCGAAGCGATGATCTTCCAGCTCGCCGGGTTGAGGTGGATGTCCGACACGTGCAGGACGCGGATCGTGGTCGGGTCCGGCTGGTAGGCGGGGAGCGTGGAGGTGACGTCGTACAGCTTGGTCACGTTCGTCACCAGGCGGGCCAGCTCCTTCTGGTAGACGTCGAACTCGGTGACGATGCTGCGCGCGTTGCCGACCAGGGACGGGGCCGAGGAGAGCAGGCCGGAGAACTTCGGTTCGAGGACGGAGTCCGGGTTCCAGGTCGCGTACGCGGTGCCGCCCGAGGCCACCAGCAGGGCCAGCGCGAGCCCGCCGGCGGCCAGGGCGCGCCGGGGGCGGCGGTAGACGACGAGGCCGAGGGCGGTGGCGCCGGTGACGACGGCGACGCAGGAGCGGACGGCGAGGTCGAGGGTGCCGTGCCCGACGTCCTCCGCGACCTCGTCCTGGAGCCCGGAGAGGCGCTCGGGGTGGTCGACGAGGGCCTGGGCGCGGGCGGGGTCGAGCTGGTCGACGTTGACGTCGAGGCGGACCGGCGCGATGTGGCTGTCGAGCTGGAGGGCGCCCAGCGGGGAGACGTTGATCTTCGTTCCGCCGGTCAGGGACGGGCGCAGCGTCATCGTCGTGTTCATCGGGCCGACCGGCGCGCGGACGTTCCCCACGACCAGCAGGCCGAGCCACGCCCCGAGCAGGACGACGGCGACGAGACCGAGGGCGCGGGCCCAGGGCCGGGAGCGGGCGGCGAGTTCGGGGGTCGTTGCCGCCGGGCGGGTCCGGCGTCGGCGGGTGAGGGCGCGGCGGACGGTGCGGATGGGTCTCATCACCTCGGCCAGGACGTGCGGGACGGCGGCGGGACCGCGGGCCCTTGATGCCGTATGCCCAGGGCCCGGGACGGATATGCGGGTCGTACTCCACGGCGTACTCCACGGTCGTACCCGACAATGGGCCTGTGCTGGAGATGACGCGCGAGGAGTTCGAGGAACTGGTCGCCGAGGCCCTGGACCGGATCCCGCCGGAGCTGACGCGGCTGATGGACAACGTCGCGGTGTTCGTCGAGGACGAACCGCCCGCGGGGGACCCCGACCTGCTCGGGCTCTACGAGGGGACGCCGCTGACGGAACGCGGGGAGTGGTACGCGGGCGTCCTGCCCGACCGGATCACCATCTACCGGGGCCCGACGCTCCGCTTCTGCGGGACCCGCGAGGACGTCGTCGCGGAGACGGAGGTCACGGTCGTCCACGAAATCGCCCACCACTTCGGAATCGACGACGCCCGCCTGCACGCACTGGGGTACGGGTGACGGTGCGCGGGCGCGGACTTCCGTGACGGCGGGGGAGTTCGGGTTCGGGGTCGGTCTCGGGTGACGCGATCGGGTCAAGTCCGGCTGGCCGGGCGCGTGTCCTCTTGTGGGTGACGGGAGTTGGGCACGGCGACTCCTTGAACCCCGGAGGTGGCCGCCCGTGCGCCCCTTGTACGTACCCGCCCGTCTGGCCGTCACGGCCCTGGCCGTCGCCGCCGCGGCCGGCTGCATGAGCGTCGGCGACGAGTCCGGCGGCGCGGCACGGCCCTCGCACTCCGCCGGCGAGCGGGGCGGCGCGGTACCCGACGGCGCCCCCGCCGTGACCGGCGGCAACGCCGGGTACGGCGCGGCGGTGGCCGAGGACGGGCACGGGCCCGGCAAGGGGAAGAAGGGCAAGGGCGAGGGCAAGGGGCACGGCAAGGACGACGACCGGGACGGCGGGCGCGGCAAGGGCGAGGACGACGCCTCCGCCTCGGCCCCGCCCCCCGCGCACGCGACCGGCACCCCGCCGGCCCAGGGCGGCGGCCCGGCACGCCCCGAGCCCACCCGTACCCCGCCCCCGGAGCCCTCGCGGACGCCCGACCCGGAGCCGACCCCGACCGAGGAGCCGCCCGCCACCCCCACCCCGGAGCCGACGGTGGCGGAACCGTCCTCGTCGGCGCACGAGCCGCCCGGCACCCAGCTGGAGCAGCGCGAGCCGGCCCCGGCGGCCGGGGCACCCGTGTAGCGCCCGCCCGGCGCACCCCCGCTGACCTGGGCATCGGCATCCGGTTTGCCATCAGGGGTGGGGGGTGCGTATGGTGGTAGATCGTTTGATCCCATTTGCCCGGCGCCACCGCAGAGCGCGCCGTGTGGCGCGTACTCTCCCCATGCCGTGGTGGACCGCATCGAGGCGGTCGTATTGCGAATCGCGATTCACGGAGTTGACGGGCGCGTGCCGAAGAGACTCCGGAAGGTTTCGCATACGCATGTCCATTGCCAGTACTGATCACGCCGTCGTGCCCGAGAACGACGACATCGAGGCGGCCGTCGAGGCCGTCGTGGAGTCCGCCGAGGCGGCTTCCCCGACCGAGACCGCGACCCCCGAGGTCGAGACCCCCGCGGCCCCCGAGCCGACCTTCGCCGACCTCGGCCTCCCCGAGGGCGTCGTGCGCAAGCTCGCGCAGAACGGCGTGACCACCCCCTTCCCGATCCAGGCCGCGACCATCCCGGACGCGCTGGCGGGCAGGGACATCCTCGGCCGGGGCCGCACCGGTTCCGGCAAGACCCTCTCCTTCGGTCTGCCGACCCTGGCCACCCTGGCCGGCGGCCGTACCGAGAAGCACAAGCCGCGCGCCGTCATCCTGACGCCGACCCGCGAGCTGGCCATGCAGGTCGCGGACGCGCTCCAGCCGTACGGCGACGTCCTCGGCCTCAAGATGAAGGTCGTCTGCGGCGGCACCTCGATGGGCAACCAGATCTACGCCCTCGAACGCGGCGTCGACGTCCTGGTCGCCACCCCGGGCCGTCTGCGCGACATCATCAACCGCGGCGCCTGCTCCCTGGAGAACGTGCGGATCGCGGTCCTCGACGAGGCCGACCAGATGTCCGACCTGGGCTTCCTGCCCGAGGTCACCGAGCTGCTCGACCAGGTCCCCGCGGGCGGTCAGCGGATGCTGTTCTCCGCCACGATGGAGAACGAGATCAAGACCCTCGTCGACCGGTACCTGACCAAGCCGGCCCTGCACGAGGTGGACGCGGCCCAGGGCGCGGTGACGACCATGTCGCACCACATCCTGGTCGTGAAGCCCAAGGACAAGGCGCCGGTCACCGCGGCCATCGCCTCCCGCAAGGGCCGCACCATCATCTTCGTCCGCACCCAGCTGGGCGCCGACCGCGTCGCCGAGCAGCTGCGCGACGCGGGCGTGAAGTCCGACGCGCTGCACGGCGGCATGACCCAGGGCGCCCGCACCCGTACGCTGGCCGACTTCAAGGACGGGTACGTCAACGTCCTGGTCGCCACCGACGTCGCCGCGCGCGGCATCCACGTCGACGGCATCGACCTGGTCCTCAACGTGGACCCGGCCGGCGACCACAAGGACTACCTGCACCGCGCCGGCCGCACGGCCCGCGCCGGGCGCACCGGCACCGTCGTGTCGCTGTCCCTGCCGCACCAGCGGCGCCAGATCTTCCGGCTGATGGAGGACGCGGGCGTCGACGCCACGCGCCACATCATCCAGGGCGGCGCGGCCTTCGAGCCCGAGGTCGCCGAGATCACCGGCGCCCGGTCGATGACCGAGGTCCAGGCCGAGTCCGCGGGCAACGCGGCCCAGCAGGCCGAGCGCGACGTCGCCCAGCTCACCAAGGAGCTGGAGCGCGCCCAGCGCCGCGCCACCGAGCTGCGCGAGGAGGCCGACCGCCTGGTCGCCCGCGTCGCGCGGGAGCGCGGCGAGGACCCGGAGACGGTCCTGGCCGAGGTGGCCGCGGCCACGACCGCGCCCGTGACGCCGGAGACCGCCGAGATCACGCTGCCCGAGCAGCCGGGCGCGCGGGACGTGGAGCGCACGGAGCGGAGCGGCGCCGACCGGCGCGACGACCGTGGCGGCCGTTCCTTCGAGCGTCGCGACGACCGTGGCGGCTTCCGTCGCGACGACCGTGGCGACCGTCGTGACGACCGTGGCGGTGACCGTGGCGGCCGTTCCTTCGAGCGCCGTGACGACCGTGGTGGCTTCCGCCGTGACGACCGTGGCGACCGTCGTGACGACCGCGGCGGCTTCCGTCGCGACGACCGTGGCGACCGTGGCGGCGACCGGGGTGGCCGTTCCTTCGACCGCCGTGACGACCGCCGTGACGACCGCGGCGGCGACCGCGGCGGCCGTTCCTTCGAGCGTCGCGACGACCGTGGTGGCTTCCGTCGCGACGACCGTGGCGACCGTCGTGACGACCGTGGCGGCGACCGTGGCGGCCGTTCCTTCGAGCGCCGTGACGACCGTGGTGGCTTCCGCCGTGACGACCGTGGCGACCGTCGTGACGACCGCGGCGGCGACCGTGGCGGCCGTCCGTTCGAGCGCCGCGACGACCGCGGTGACCGCCCCGGCCACCGTGGCAGCGACCGCCCGTTCAACCGCGACCGCCAGGGCGACCGCCCCGGCTTCCGCTCCGGCGGCCACGACCGCCCCTACGGCCGTCGTGACGACCACCGAGGCTCTTCCCCCTCCTTCGGCCGCCGGGACGACAAGCCCCGCTGGAAGCGCAACGGCTGACGCCTGAGCACCTGAAGTGCGCCGTGGCCCCCCCCCACCCGGGCGGGGGCCACGGCGCTGTCCCGTCCCCCCGTTTCCGGCCACCAAGTGACGCATGTCGCGTTCCCGTTGAGGGAAATGCTGGGGTCATGACAGATGACGCCAAGGTGAGTGGGCTGTCGGACGAGGAACGGCTGGCCCAGCTCGGCTACACCCAGGTTCTGGCCCGCCGCATGTCGGCGTTCTCCAACTACGCGGTCTCCTTCACGATCATCTCGGTCCTCTCCGGCTGCCTGACCCTCTACCTGTTCGGCATGAACACGGGCGGCCCCGCCGTCATCACCTGGGGCTGGGTCGCCGTCGGCCTGATGACCCTCCTCGTCGGCCTGGCGATGGCCGAGATCTGCTCGGCGTACCCGACCTCGGCGGGCCTCTACTTCTGGGCGCACCGCCTGGCGCCCCCGCGTACGGCGGCGGCCTGGGCGTGGTTCACGGGCTGGTTCAACGTCCTCGGCCAGGTCGCGGTCACCGCCGGCATCGACTTCGGCGCCGCGTCGTTCCTGGGCGCGTACCTGAACCTCCAGTTCGACTTCGAGGTGACGCCCGGCCGCACGATCCTCCTCTTCGCCGCGATCCTGGTCCTGCACGGCCTCCTCAACACCTTCGGCGTCCGCATCGTCGGCCTGCTGAACAGCGTCAGCGTGTGGTGGCACGTCCTCGGCGTCGCGGTCATCGTCGGCGCGCTGACCTTCGCGCCGGACCACCACCAGTCGGCGTCCTTCGTCTTCGGCGAGTTCGTGAACAACACGGGCTGGGGCAGCGGCGTCTACGTCGTCCTCATCGGCCTCCTCATGGCCCAGTACACCTTCACCGGCTACGACGCCTCCGCCCACATGACGGAGGAGACGCACGACGCCTCCACGGCCGGCCCGAAGGGCATCGTCCGCTCCATCTGGACCTCCTGGATCGCGGGCTTCGTCCTCCTCCTCGGCTTCACCTTCGCCATCCAGTCCTACGACGGCGCCCTGACGTCCCCGACCGGCGCGCCGCCCGCGCAGGTCCTCCTCGACGCGCTCGGCGCCACGGCGGGCAAGCTGCTCCTCCTGGTCGTGATCGGCGCCCAGCTCTTCTGCGGGATGGCCTCGGTGACGGCCAACAGCCGCATGATCTACGCCTTCTCGCGCGACGGCGCGCTCCCGTACTCGCACATCTGGCACACGGTGAACCCCCGCACCCGCACGCCGGTCGCGGCCGTCTGGCTCGCGGCCCTGGCCGCCCTCGTCCTCGGCCTCCCCTACCTGATCAACGTCACGGCGTACGCGGCGGTGACCTCCATCGCCGTCATCGGCCTCTACATCGCCTACGTCATCCCGGCCCTGCTCCGCGTCCGCAAGGGCGCCGCCTTCGAACGCGGCCCCTGGCACCTGGGCCGCTGGTCCCAGCCGATCGGCGTGGTGGCGGTGGCCTGGGTCGGCGTCATCACGGTGCTGTTCATGCTGCCCCAGGTCTCCCCGGTCACCTGGGAGACCTTCAACTACGCCCCGGTGGCCGTCCTGGTCGTCCTCGGCTTCGCGGCGACCTGGTGGCTGGCCTCGGCCCGCCACTGGTTCCTCAACCCCGACCACGCCCGCACCCGCGCCCGCACGGCGGCCCGCGCGGGCGCCCCCGAGCCGGCGGACCCCTAGCCTCCGCCCTCCGCGACGCCCGACGCGGCCGTGACCGGGATACCCGATCGGAGTCCCGGCCACGTCGGGCTATGCTCGGTGTGGCACCATCACGCAACACCGCCAGGGCCCTTAGCTCAATTGGCAGAGCAGTGGACTTTTAATCCATTGGTTGTGGGTTCGAGTCCCACAGGGCCTACCGGATCCCGTATAGGTCAGGACCCCCGTCGACCTCCGTCGATGGGGGTCTTGTCAGATCCAGGTCCGGTCGGCAGGGGAAGGCGCTCCCCTGTGTCCCGCAGCCTGCCGATTCCCAGCTACAGCAGGCACTCCGGACGGCAGCGGCCCACATTCGAATGTCGTCTCCGAGCAGCCGCCACCAGGGGTTCCTACGGGCCGTGAGTTGATATTCCCGACATGGTCTGATCGGGTGAACGTCGGCTATTAGGAGGCCGGGCAGCAGGTGGGCGCCGAGGCTGAGGCAGTTGAGCGACCCTGCCCCCGAAACTGAGCTCAGCCGTGTCGACGACATGGCGGCACCGGCTGCCTCGTTCTCTCACCCGCATCCCATCGCATGAGGAGACCCTGGTGACGCCAGCCGCGCGGCCGTCCGCCCCCAAGCCCGGACCGCCCCCGGTACGCGAGCGCTGGTTCCAGTTGAGGCGCAGTGGCCACGCGTGGGAGCAGGAGGGTTTGGACCACGTCCGGCAGCGGAGGCCGAAGGCCGAGCCCTTTCGGGCGTGGGCGATGTTTCAGTTCACCGGTCCCTCCGGGCGGGTCAGCGAATGCGACCTGCTGATCGCCGTGCCCGGCGGCGTGTACCTGCTGGAGCTGAAGGGCCACCCGGGCCGGGTGGTGAACCACGGGGACACCTGGCAGTTCCACGACGACCGGGTGCGCACGATCAAGAATCCGCTGCACCTGACCGACCTCAAGGCCAAGGAGCTGAAGGAGTAACTGGCGCGGATCCCAGGCGGGTGCCCTTCATCGAACCGGCTGTCTTCCTGCATGACCCCGACCTGGTGAGTGGCCTCGACGAATTCCAGCGGACCGACGTCTACGGACGCGATGGCGGTGGGAGCGGTCTGCCAGGGATCTGGGACGGGCTGCTGGGCCTGCCGCCCGAGCGCGAGAACTGGCGCGTCACGCCGCAGGCCAGTCAGCTGCTCGAAGAGTTGATGAAGCGCATCGGGGTCAGCCACTCGACGGCGCACCCGCGCTTCGGCGACGATTGGCGGCTGGAGCCCCGCGCGCTGGACGCGGGTCCCGGCTGGGAGGACCGGCTCGCGGAGCGCGACGACGGCCGGGTGCGGATCTACCTGGCCGGTGAGCCCGCTTCGCAGCACCAGCGGGACCCGGTGGACCGGGTGGCTCGCCGGGAGTACCACGTGCTGCAGGGCATCAACCACCGAGGCATCGTGCAGGCGGTGCGCAGGTCGGACCTGCGCCTCGACGCCTATCTGGACGCATACGGCGGTCGGCTCAGCCCGGAGGCCCGGCTGGACCTGTCCGGCAGCTCGCCGAGGCGGTGCGCTACGCCCACAACCGTTCGCCGTACGACCGTGCCCTGTCCGCCCGGTCGGTGTACGTGTCGGGGCGAGAGGACGGCAGTGAGCCGGTGCTGCGCATCGCGGACTGGCAGACCGCCGCCCGCGACTTCAAGAACGCGAGGCGCCACAGGAGTTGGCCCGTCGCCCGGCGGACATCCCGGACCGCAGGGACGAGTGGGAGCCGCTGAAGGGCTTGTTTTTGAAGGAGCTGAAGGCGACTGCTTGATATCTGACCGCCGATGCAAAGCCAGAACGGACTACTTGGCCCGGTAGCAGGATGACTGGACCGTCACCTCGACAAGTGAGGGGTCGTCGCCGTACTTTCGTTCATCCAGCAGTCGCACATCCACTGCGAACTCCTGGCCTCTGGACTCGGCGACGATGTGCGGGCTCCTGGCGGGGCTGTCGTCCACGCCGTCCTTCACGACTCTCCAGCCCTTCGCCGGAAGTTCGTCGCGGAGGCGGGACATGGCCTTCTCCATGTCGGGCACGGGGACCTGGTACACGCTCCACGAATGCCGCGCACGGTACACTTCCTCGTCCGCGGCGTAATCCGCACACCGAATGGTCAAAGCGCCGGTGTCCGTCACCTTCCCCTTCAGTGCCATTATTTCCAGAATCCGACTGGATTCCTGTTCGACCCGCGTCCTGACGGTTTCCCCGTCACGTACGTCCATGCCGGCTGACTCGCTTCCCTGAGAACAGGCGGCCAGAAGAACACAGGCCGCTACGGCATGGGTAAGTCCCGAGAATCTATTATTCGAGTGCAATCCTGGTGAAATACCTCCCGTCTCACGAAGCGGGCGACTCTCGGTGTGAGGGTGCGGCTTAGAAACGTTCGATCTCCTGGCCGTCTGGAATCCTGAAACAGCCGGACACTACGTCCATACTCAGTTTCGGTGGGTCATTCTTTTCCATTTCGATCACTCTGACGCTGGCCTTCTTGTCGTCGCTATCGGCGGTCATTCTGATGTTCTTGTTCTTGCTGGTGTCAGCTCCGTAATCGACGATCTTCCAGCCGTTTTTCGGTAGTTCTGTCCTCAGTTGCTCCATCGCCACGTGGAGGTCGCTGGCTGTCGCGGGGTAAAAATTCCAGGGATGAAGAATCCTGAAATGTGTTTCCCTGTTTTCGCCCGAGCAGCTCACGACAGTTGACTGACTGTTGGAAGCATTCCCTCGCACGCCGATCAGATCGTAGATTCCACTGGAAACCCTCTCCAGCGCATCGGCTGCATCGCTCGAGGTACTGGTACCGGCGCTTGGGATGTCATGGGAACCGTTTTCGGTCATGCTGCATCCAGTGAGGGTAGTGAAGGTAACGGATAGGGCGAGAGCAAGGGCGTTTGCTCGAAATTTCACACCAGCTCCTACTTGACGTGTGCCCACGGGTCGGGTGGTGGCTGCCGAGCCACGTTGTCTCCCTCTCCGACGACGACCAGGGCTTGGTTGTGCAGACTCTCGGTATCAGGGTTCCAGTAGTCGCTGTGGCCTTCGGTGTCCGTGGTCATCTGATATGCGCCGAAATCAGGGTCGCTGGGAATGACGAAGCCGTCCCCGCCGTGACCCCAGCGGCCGATGTCCGGAACCACGTCTCCGCCCGCTTCTTGGTTCCACACATGTCCCTCGGGGACGTCCATGTCACGGGCGTTGGACACCTTGACACCTGGGCTCCCCGCGAAGATGACGTCATCGGCGTTGAGCCGGCCGGTCTCCGCCGCCGCCCCGACAAGAGTCGTCCCGTATGAGTGGGCGATCACAGTGGTGTGTGACGACGAATCGACAGAACGCGATGCGTCGAGGCCATCCATGAAGCCACGGAGCGCGGGCGCTCCGTCGTACGCGTAGTGCTCAAATGGCGCGTCACGGGTGACACTGTCCGGTGCGTCGTAACCGAGCCACGTGATCGTGGAAACAGATTGTCCGTCGGCTTCCTTGTGAGCTGCGCGCCAGACGTTCACCATCCGGTCGACGTTCCCCCCAATATTGGCCAGGTCCGCCTCCGTACCGGGAACGTAGACCGCTGTGTGATCCGCCGTGTCCGGGTCTCCGTTTGCAATGATCGCGCGGCCGTCCTCCTTGGCGCTGAACCCCAGGAGATACGCATCGGGCAAGCCTCTCGTTCCGGTCGCGTCGAAGCGTCCCTGGATCGCGTCCATGCCGTCGAGGGGAGCCTGCAGTTCCTTCCGCTTCTTCTCCCACTCGCGCCATTCCTCGGTGGGCACCCTTGCCGTCCATCGCTCGCCAGTCTGGGCATTGATGATCTCGCGCTCGACGTAGGCCGGTACGGGCTCTTTCGCCATCCAGGAATCCAGCTTGGTCTGCGCAACGCCACGGGCCTCGGCTAAAACGGTCCGATTCGCCTCGTCACGCACAGTCGCAGGAAGCCCGTCCATCCACCCGATCGAGTCGGGATGCACAGAGATGTAGGCGGCTTGCTGCTCCTCGGTAAGTCCGTGCCACCACTTGGCGTTTTCCTGGGGGGTCCCCCGGTTGGGCGGCTCCCTGAACGAGTTCAGGTAGTCGTCCGCGCCCTTGAGGACACGGGCGGTGTCTTCCTTCATGTCGACCCAGTCCGCGTCGGAGACGGTGAGGTCGTCGTCCGCTTTCAGGGTTCGTAGCTTCGGTGCCCATTTCCCGTCAGCCTCCGTTGCCTCCTTGAGGGCGGTGGCGATCAGGTCGGCGCAGTCCTGGGCAAGGCGGTGGTGCGGGTTGGAGTCGAAGTTGGCAGCCTGCCTGCCGACGGCCGACGCCGTATTGTCGGTCAAGCCGCCCACCGTGCCGCCGTCAGGCGTCTTGCCGTCCTCACCCTTCTCGCCTCCGGGTGGATAGGTGACCGATCCGTCGGAGTTCACGGTGAGATTCGCCGCCTTGGCGTTCCCCAGAGCCGTGTCGAGTTTCCGTTTGGCGGCTTCCATCTCGTACGAGAACGCTTCGAGAGCGGTGCCGGCGAGTCCGCACTGCACTTGGACGAAGTGGAAGTTCTGACTCAGTTCTCGCAACTGCTTGCCTGCCGTGGTGGCGGCCTTGCCCTTAAGTTGATTCCTCATGGCCACCGCTATCTGGTTGTCGATGCGGTCCTTGGCCGCGCTCGCCATGTCGGAAGTGCTGCGGTAACCATCGGCCGCTTCGGAGTACTCGGTGGGCTTGAGGGCCATGAGCGTCGCGAGATCCATGACGTCCGGTTACCGGCCCTGGTCCTGACCGCCGACAGCCGGCGTGTCCGCGTACGTCACTGCGAGCTTGGCGATCTCGGCCTCGACCGACTGATCCGTCTTCAACTGGTCGTTGCCGGCCTTCGCCAGGAGACCTGAGAACTTCTCGCAGCGCCCGCTGAGCTTTGCGACGTAGGTTTCCCAGGAGCCGTAGAGGTCCTTCTGGGCGGCAGCGGTCAGGCAACCCGCGTCGCTGCCGAGGCCCGCCTGGCCGTCCTTGAGCTGTGCCGCGGCCTTACTGATGTCCTCACGCAGTGAACCGATGTCTGTGCCGGCCCTAGTCCAGGCTGGTTTGTTCGAGACGAGGTCCCCGGTGCCGGCGCTCGGCTCAGGCGCCAGCTGATCGAGCCGCATGTGCGCGCTGCCGCGTTCGGCCGCTGCGGCCTTCAACTGCTCCCATTCGTCCCATGCCATGCATGCCCCCTGTGTGCCGTGCCGAGCGGACGCGTACCGAAGGGTACGGCCGCGTGAGGGTGGTGTTCGGCACGCAGCGTAACGGCGCTCGGACGGCGAGGAATCAGTACTGGCCACCAGAGGGTCTGAGTACGCGTACTCACGTACTCAGACCCGGCGCAGGGGATGCCGCTTCCGAGCGGCAGGGCGTGGTGAACCACGGCTTCGGAGGCGGAGCACGAGATCGGCTCGCCGCCGACGAGAGAGACGGGCAGGTGCTGGGGCCCGGTCATCGAAGCGGAAGAGCGACAGGCGACGGCGACACGGGCACGCGTGTTGTCCTACCTCCCGGTGTGGGCCGGACGAGGCTCCGCATGGCGACGGGGACGACACCACCGTCCGCCTGGCCCGCACAACGAACACTCTGGCGGACGGGACCGTCAGCCGGCGGTGTCGTCCCCCTCTTCGGGAGCGCTGACCGGGAGCTGCTCGACCACGAACGAGCCCTTGCCGCGCACGGTGACGATGAGCCCCCGCTCACGAAGTTCCTGTGCGGTGCGGCGCGCGGTGAGTCGCGCTACGCCGTACTCGTCGGCGAGATGGTTCTCCGACGGGATGGGCCGGTCCGGCGCCAGTTCCCCCGACGCGATCTTCTTCGCGATCACGTCAGCGAGCTGAACGTAGAGCGGCCGCGCGCTCATCGGGTCGAGGGGTGTCGGGTGCTCTGTATCGCTCACGTGTCCAACGTAGGCGTACCTCGACCTACACGTACGAGTGGATTCCTCTGTACCTGTATGTAGAGGGATGCATTTCGCCGTAGGTTTCAGTCAAGCAAAGACCCCGGCGAGGTGGCCAGACCTCCCGGGGCGCGGCCAACGCTTACTTAGGAGCGTCGACATGTACGACCTTATCCGCAGCCTCGTCCATCGGCTGGCTCTTCTCCTCGGCCCCGGTACCGGGACCCATCGCGCGGGCGCCCCCCGTCACCGCGCCCGGCACGCCCCGCGCCCCGCCACCCCCGCACCCCTCCCGCCCCACCACTCCCCGTACTGCCGTCACCTCCCGCTCGACGGCACCGCCTCCCGTCTCGTCCGCCCCTATCTCACCGCGCACGAGCGGGAACTCGACCGCCAACGGCACCGGCGCATCGCCCTCGTCCTCGCCGCCGACTTCGGCATCGACCTCGACCAGCACATCGTCGGCGCGCGGAAAGCGGCCGCGTGATGACACCGCCCACCGCGCTCCGGCTGCTGCCCTGGCTGTCACCGGAAGGCAAGCCCTGCTACCTCGCCCCCGGCGACGGGAGCGGCGTCGTCTCCCGCCTCGCCGACGCGACCGAGGCCCGGCAGCTCACCGAGGGACTGGACGTACTCCGCTCCGCGCGCCGGGTGCTGGACGACCCCGTCTCCCCGAACGCCGAGGTCCGCTACACCGCGATCCGGCTCACCGAGTGCCTCGCCGACGTGCTGCGCGTCGCGGAGTCCAGGGGGCGGCGTCTGCCCTCGGCGGACGACAGCATCAGGACCCTGCGGTGAACGGCTCACCTCGGGTCGGTGGGACGGACTATCGTCGTAGGCACCGTGCGCCGATGGAGCACAAAGGAGTACGTCCGGCCATGAGAGCCAACGCCGCACAACCCGCACCGGCCGTTCCGCCGATGCCCGAGCGGAACCCGAAGGCGCTGCGTGCGGCCATCGCCCAGCACGCTCCCCAGCTTCTCCGGGACTTCGACGACCACTGGAAGTGGGCGGTCGCGGACGCCTACGACATCAGTACCGTGCCCGCATTCCTGGCTCGCTGGTGGGGCGAGTACGCGATCGCCCGGGATCCCAGGCTCGACGCGCACATGGCCGATCTCCATGAGCGCGCGACGCAGTCCACCGACCCCGCCGAGGCGAAGGCGCTTCTCGAAGAGGTCTCCCACATCCGGTACGAGGCTCAGCGCCTGGAGCCCGGCCAGTGACCGACGGCGGGTTCATGGGACCGCCCTGGCACATGGACTGGACCCTCAAGGCTCAGGCTGCCCGCGACGCCCTGCCCGAGCATGTGCGGAAGATGGTCGACGCGGCGCGCGCCGAGCTGGTCACGGTGAAGGATCCCTATTTCCGGGGCATCGACACGGACGTGGACCTTCCCCCAGGCATGAGGGTGCAGCCGGCGCGGTCCGACCTGCCGAAGGGCTCACGGATCCTGCATTTCGACTACGGGCACGGCTGGCTGCGCTACACGTTCGTATCGCCTACGGAGGACCCGCAGATCATCGTGGAAGAGGTCTTCTGGCAATGAGCGACGGGCACCGGCGATGATCGAGGCAATCACGTCGGTCCGCCCCCCCCGGAGTACCCCATGCCTCTCCCCTACGTCCTGCTCTCCGCCGCCGTCTCCCTCGACGGTTATCTGGACGACACCGCGCCCGACCGGCTGCTGCTGTCCTCGCCGGCCGACTTCGAGCGGGTCGACGCGGTGCGGGCTTCGGTCGACGCGATCCTCGTCGGGGCCGGCACGATCCGGGCCGACAACCCGCGGCTGCTGGTCAACTCGGCCGAGCGGCGGGCGGCGCGGGTCGCGGCCGGGAAGCCGGCGTATCCGCTGAAGGTCACGGTCAGCGCCACCGGCGAGCTGGACCCGGCGGCCCGGTTCTGGCACACCGGCGGGGAGAAGGTGCTGCTCACCACGGAGGACGGCGCCCGGCGGGCCCACGCGCTGGGGATCGCCGCCGACGTCGTGCCGCTCGGCACCGAACTGGACTGGCGCGCGGCGCTGGAGCACCTGCGCGAGCGGCACGGTGTGGGACGGCTGATGGTCGAGGGCGGCGGGACCGTGCACACGCAGCTGCTGCGGGAGGAACTCGCCGACGAACTCCAGCTCGTCCTCGCCCCGCTGCTCGTCGGCGACCCGGCCGCGCCCCGGCTGTTCGGCCCCGGCGCCTACCAGGCGGGCCGGCTGCGGCTGGTGGAGTCCCGGCGGATCGAGGACGTCGTCCTCACGCGCTACCTGCCGACCGCCCCGGGCCTGGGGGAGCGCGTCACCGCCGCGGACCGGCACTGGCTCGCGCTCGCCTGCGAGCTGGCCGAGCTGTGCCCGCCCTCGGAGACCGCGTTCAGCGTCGGCGCGGTCGTGGTCGCCGCCGACGGCACCGAGCTGGCGCGGGGTCACTCGCGGGAGGGCGACGACCCCGTCGTGCACGCCGAGGAAGCCGCGCTCGCCAAGGCGGACCCCGCCGACCCCCGGCTCACGACCGCCACCGTCTACAGCAGCCTGGAACCCTGCGCCCGCCGCGCCTCCCGGCCCGCCCCCTGCGCCCGGCTGATCCTCGACGCCGGGGTGCGCCGCGTGGTCACCGCCTGGCGCGAGCCGGACACCTTCGTGCCGGGCGCCGACGGCGGCGGGGTGCTCGCCGGGGAGGGTGCCACCGTCGTCGTACTGCCGGAGTACGAGGAGCGCGCGAAGGCGCCCAACCGGCACCTGGAGGGGTAGCCGGCGGGGGAGTGGGAGGGGGCGCGGGATACCGATGTGCATTCCGGCCCCCGGATGACGTACAGTGGTGCACACAACGACGCGGGGTGGAGCAGCTCGGTAGCTCGCTGGGCTCATAACCCAGAGGTCGCAGGTTCAAATCCTGTCCCCGCTACTGAAGGCCGAGGGCCGGAATCCGAAAGGGTTCCGGCCCTCGGTGCGTCTCCACCGACCTTCCGGCGCACGTCACCCGGTCGGGCCCCTACCGCTCGCCGCCACCCCCCGCTGCCGACCAGCCTGGAGGCCGGGACGGCAAGCGGTGCGGACGTACGGGGTGGCGGGAGACGAGTGGTGCGGCCAGGTGACGTGGACGGCGAGGGGGTGTACTCCCGGGCCGGCGGCCGGCTCCCCGGCGACCCCGTACCCGACCCGGGCCTCGGCCTCCCCGAAACCGAGACCGAGGCCGAGACCGGAACCCGAAGCGCGGGCCCGCAGCGACTCCCGCTCCCCGGCGACGGCACCCGCACCGACTACCGCCGCCGCGCCTTCGTCCGCGTCCTGCCCGTCCTGCTCGTCGTCGTCGCCGTCCTGTATGACATCTTCACCCCCCGCTACTTCACCGCCGGCCCCCTCTACACGGCCGCGCCCCTCGTCGCCGCCCCCGTCTACTCGCGGCGCGGCACCGCCCTCACCGGCGTCGCCGTCATCGCCTCCGTCATCGGGCTCCAGCTCGGCAAGGGCGTCATCCACTACGTCGACTCCCTCACCGAGCTGATCACCATCACGACGGTCGCCGCGCTCGCCGTCTTCGTGAACGCCTTCGTCCGCCGTACCGACGAACGCCTCGCCTCCGCCCGGGAGATCGCCGAGGCCGCCCAGCGCGCCGTCCTGCCCGAACCGGCCGAGCGCATCGCCGGTTTCGAGATCGCCGCCCGCTACGAGGCCGCGCAGGCCGGCGCGTTCATCGGCGGCGACCTGTACGCGGTGCAGGACAGCGCGCGCGGCGTCCGGCTCATCGTCGGGGACGTGCGCGGCAAGGGCATGGGCGCGGTCGCCGCCGTCGCCGTCGTGATCGGCGCCTTCCGCGAGGCCGCCGAGCAGGAGGCGACGCTGGAGGCGGTGGCGCAGCGGCTGGAACGGGCGCTGGCACGCGAGGGCACCCGGCGCGACGGACTCGACGCCTTCGAGGGCTTCACCACCGCCGTCCTCGCCGAACTCCCGCACGGCCGCGGCACCGTCCGCACCGTCAACCGCGGCCACCCCCCGCCCCTGCTCCTGTACGGGGACGGCACCCTCGGCTCCCTGTCCGCCCGGGAGCCGGCGCTGCCGCTCGGCATGGGTGAACTGGGCGTGTGGCCCGACCGGGCCGAGGAGGCCGACTTCCCCGCCGGTGCCACGCTGCTGCTCTACACCGACGGACTGTCCGAAGCCCGCGACGCCCGGGGCGAGTTCTACGACCCGCGCGCCCGGCTGGCCGGCTCGGTCTTCCGGCATCCGGCGAAGCTGCTCGACACCCTCGCCGAGGACGTGCGCCGGCACTCCGGCGGCGGCATGGCGGACGACATGGCGCTGCTCGCCGTACGGCGCCCGCGGCCCGGCGACAACGGCTGCTGAGGCGGCCAGGACCCGGTGCGCCGTCACGAGCCGTGACGGACCGAACCCCCTCCGCATAACAACTGACGCACCATCAGAATAAAGTGACGTGAACGGGAATACCGGCGCGGGGTCAACTCGCCCGGTTTTCAGCGGGCGTGAGGGGTACGTCCCGGCCGGATCCGTTAATGATCAAGAGGAACGGCTTGGAATCACGACCCCGCGTCTATTAACGTTCGATAACGCAGCGCGGTCGTCCCAGCCGTCACAGAAGGCGGCTCCGTGCGCACGCGCCGAATCCCGCGAGGGAACCGGGGAACCACCACATTGGGGTGAATCGGGCGTATGACGCCGTGCCAGGCAGGCACGGCGGATATACGCGCGTAGGAGACCTTCCTGCTCCGAACCCGTCAGCTAACCCGGTAGGCGAAAGGAAGGAAAGGAGCACGCCCACGTGGCGTCCAACCGGCCTGCCCCCGAGGCCCCGTTCGTCCCGAGCACGTACGACGGCGGCGACACCTTCGGTCACGACCGCGACACCTTCGGCCATGACGGCGACACCTTCGGCCACGGCGGTCCCCGCCCCGAAGAGGGCCCCTGGGAGGAGTGGAACCCCACCGCGGAGTCCGTCCGCCCCCTGCGCGGCCGGCACCGCGTCGCCAAGCAGCGCGGCGGACTCGCCCGCAGCTCCACCGTCCTCGGCGTCGGTGTCATAGCCGCCGTCGGCGCGGGCGGCATGGCCAGCGCGCAGACCGGCAAGCCGCCGGTCGCGATCTCGCTGCCCGACCTGCCCGACGTCGGCTCGCTCATCTCGGACGACGACAACGAGCCCGAGCCCCAGGGCTCCGCCACCCCGCTCAGCGGCATCGTCGCCGCCGCCGACACCGTCGCGGAGGACACCGGCACCGGCACCGCCGACGCGGGCGAGTCGTTGCGCAGCCGGATCATGGCGCAGGCCGCGCAGCAGCAGGCCCAGGTCGAGAGCAAGGCCGCCGCCGAGGCCGCGGCCGCCGCCGAGGAGCAGGCCGCGGAAGCCGCCGCCAAGGCGGAGAAGGAGGCCCAGGAGAAGGCCGCCGCCGCCAAGAAGAAGGCGGAGGAGGAGGCCGCGAAGAAGGCCGAGGAGGAGCGCCTCGCCGAGCTGGCCCGGCAGTTCACCCTGCCGACCTCCTCGTACACGATCTCCTCCACCTTCGGCCAGGCCGGCGCGTACTGGTCCTCCGGTCACCACACCGGCCTGGACTTCGCCGCCCCGACGGGCACCCTGCTCAAGGCCGTGCACAGCGGTACCATCACGTCGGCCGGCTGGGACGGGTCGTACGGCTACAAGACCGTCCTCACCCTCGATGACGGCACCGAGCTGTGGTACTGCCACCAGTCCTCGATCAACGTCAGCGTCGGCCAGCAGGTCGCCACCGGGGACGTCATCGGCCGCGTCGGCGCCACGGGCAACGTCACCGGCCCCCACCTCCACCTGGAGGTCCACCCGGACGGCGGCTCCGGCATCGACCCGATGGCGTGGCTGCAGGGCAAGGGCCTCACCCCCTGACCCGGACCCGGAGTTCGCCCGGGTTTTCATCCCCGACGTGGAATGCCCGCGTCCGGTGTCCTGGTTGACGTTGTACATGACTTCTCTGCGCAAGCTCGGCTCCTCCGACCTCGAGGTCTTCCCGCTCGCCCTGGGCGGGAACGTCTTCGGCTGGACCGCCGACCAGGACACCTCCTTCGCCGTCCTCGACGCCTACACCGCCGCCGGCGGCAACTTCGTCGACACCGCCGACACCTACTCCTCGTGGGTCGAGGGCAACAGCGGCGGCGAGTCCGAGACCGTGCTGGGCAAGTGGCTCGCGGCCCGCGGCAACCGCGCCGACGTCCTGATCGCCACCAAGGTCAGCCAGCACCCGGAGTACCCCGGCCTGTCCGCCGCCAACATCAAGGCCGCCGCCGACGCCTCCCTGCGCCGCCTGGGCACCGACCACATCGACCTCTACTACACGCACTACGACAAGCCCGAGGTGCCGGTGGAGGAGATCATCGGCGCGCTCGACGCGCTGGTGAAGGCGGGCAAGGTCCGGCACATCGCGGCCTCCAACATCTCCGCCGAGCGGCTCGCGGCCTTCCTGGAGTTCTCCGACCGCGAGGGACTCGCCCGGTACGTCGCCCTCCAGCCCCACTACAATCTGGTCTCGCGCGACACGTACGAGGGTGGACTGCGGGACCTCGCCGAGCGGGAGAACCTCGCCGCCGTGCCGTACTACGCCCTCGCCTCCGGCTTCCTCACCGGCAAGTACCGGCCCGGCACGCAGGTCGACAGCGCACGGGCCGGCGGCGCCGCGAAGCACCTGGAGACCGAGCGCGGCCGGCGCGTCCTCGCCGCCCTGGACGAGGTCGCCGAGGCCCACGGCGCGTCCGTCGCCACGGTCGCCCTGGCCTGGCTGGCCGCACAGCCCACGGTCGCCGCGCCGATCGCGTCCGCCCGCACGGTCGAGCAGCTGCCCGCGCTGCTGGGCGTGGCCGAGCTGGCCCTGACGGACGAGGAACTGGTCAGGCTCACGCAGGCGTCGGCCTGAGTCAGGAGGTCAGGAGGCGTAGGGGTTGTACGGGGCGTAGTGCACGTTGGGGGCGGGCTGGGCGTACGGGGTGTACGGGGTGTACGGGGCCGACTGAGGGTACGGCCCGGGATGGCCCCAGCCGCCGTACGCGTGGGCCGGCCAGTGCGGGGGCGCCGGGGGTGCCGTCGTCCGGGCCGCGTGGTCCAGGGCCGGGCGGGCCACCTCCCGGCGCTGCCACAGGGCGTCGAGCAGCTCCCGTTCCCGTACGGCGTAGTCGGCGCCCGCCCGGCCCCGGCGTCCGCGCCCGCGCAGGAAGGCCAGTGAGGTCGCGTACGCCTCGTACCGCTCCACCGCCCGCGCCGCCTCCTTGCCGCCGTGGTCGCGGGCGTAGCGGCGGGCGAGGCGGCGGGCCCGCATCGAGCCGAGCGCGTACGCCTGCGCCGGGGTCAGCCAGCCGGCCAGGACGTAGGCGGGCAGCTCGGCGCGGACGGTGCGCAGTTCGCGCTGGCGGGTCCAGATCACCAGCCAGGTCAGCAGGCCGAAGCACGGCACCATGAACGCCGCGTACACCGCGAAGAAGCCGTAGCCGCCGAAGGCGGCCGAGCCGTTCCACAGGGCGTGCATGCCCATCGCCAGCAGCAGCCCGGCGGGCGGGAGCAGGGCGCGGCGCGCCCGGTGGCGGCCCGCCGAGAGCGCGGCGAAGCCGAAGCCGATGCCGGTGAGCACGGTGAACAGCGGGTGCGCGAAGGGCGACATCACGACGCGCACGAAGAACGTCGCCGCCGTCACCGAGCTGATGCCGGTGTCGCCGGTGAGCTGGTCGGTGCCGAAGGCGGTGCCCAGGTAGAGGATGTTCTCGGTGAAGGCGAAGCCGGTCGCGGTGACGCCCGCGACGACGACGCCGTCGATGATGCCGGTGAAGTCCCGTCTGCGGAACAGGAAGACCAGCAGGACGGCGGCGGCCTTCGCGGACTCCTCGACGACCGGCGCTATGACGGTGGCGCCCAGGGTGTCCGCGCCCGCCGGGTCGGCGGTGGCGGTCGCTATCCAGCGGGTCGCGAAGCTGTTGGCGACGATCGCTATGAGCGCCGCCGCGCAGGCGCCCCAGGCGAAGCAGAACAGCAGGTTCCGCCAGGGGCCGGGGTCGACGCGGTCCAGCCAGCGGAATGCGGCCACCAGCAGCGGCACCGGCAGGACGGCGAGGCCGAGGCCCACCAGGAAGCCCTCGGTGCCGGTCTGTTCGCGCACCAGGGCGAGGATCACCAGACCGGAGAGCGCGAGCAGGGTGATCAGCGCGCCGTACCGTACCCAGGTGCGCTGCCACCAGTGCGGATGCGAGGGCGGACGGGCCTGCGGGTAGGTGGGCGGATGCGTCGGACACGGGGGACTGGTGGCCACGGCATGGACCCTAACCGGTGGGGGGCTGCTGCTCCTCGGGCTGATCGCTGGACGGTACGGCGGGCCGCACGGCGTGCTGGACGCGGCGGAAGAGCAAGTCGTTCACCACATGACCCTTGTCCAGTCCCTGGCCCTCGAAACGGGTCAGCGGCCGCTGCTCGGGGCGTGGCGCGAAACCGCCGCCGGCCACGGTGTTCTCGTAGGCCGGGTGCGCGGTGAGGACGTCGAGCATCTGCTCGGCGTACGGCTCCCAGTCGGTGGCGCAGTGCACGATCGCCCCCGGGGCGAGCCGGGTCGCGGCCAGGTCCAGGAACTCGGGCTGGATCAGCCGGCGCTTGTGGTGGCGCTTCTTGGGCCAGGGGTCGGGGAAGTAGACGCGCAGTCCGGCGAGGGAGTCGGGGGCGAGCATCTCGCGCAGCAGGATGATCGCGTCGCCGTTGCCCACCCGGACGTTGGTCAGGCCGGCGCGGTGGGCGAGGGCGAGCAGGTTGCCCTGGCCGGGGGTGTGGACGTCCACGGCGAGGATGTCGGTGCCGGGGTCGGCGGCGGCCATCTGGGCGGTGGCCTCGCCCATGCCGAAGCCGATCTCCAGGACGACGGGGTGGTCGTTGCCGAACAGCTCCGCCAGGTCGATGACCCGCCGGCCGTCGATGTCCAGGCCCCAGAGGGGCCACAGGCGCTGGAGCGCGTCCGCCTGGCCGGTGGTCACGCGGCTGCGGCGGGGCTGGAAGCTGCGGATACGGCGCTCGAAGTGCGACCCGGCGGGGTCGGCCTTGGGGCCGTCCGGGAAGCGGGGCTCACCCTTGGCACGGGCGGGCGCGGCGGGGGACGGGGGGACCTCGGGGGCACGACGGCGGGATTCAGACACAGTGCCCCGATTTTACGCCCCCGGTAGCTGCGGGCAGTCGTGCCGCTGGGGCGATGGGGTTCCCCGCTCGATGCGAAGCCGAGCGTGGGGGAGGGTGGGCGCTGGGGTACCTCCCAGGCCGTCCAGGCACTGGGGGAGGCACCCGGCCAGCGCCGGTGAGTGCCACCCACCCCCGCCCAGCCCTCACGCCGGGCACCTCGATCAGGAGACATCGCCCAGCATACTGAGCGCCCGCCGCGCCACCTCCCGTCCGATCGGCAACGACGCCGTCGCCGCCGGCGAGGGCGCGTTCAGCACATGCACCGCACACGCCCCCTCCCTGATCAGGAAGTCGTCCACCAGCGTCCCGTCCGCCAGCACCGCCTGCGCCCGCACCCCCGAGGGCGCCGCCACCAGATCCCCCTCCGTCACCCCCGGCAGCAACCGCCGCACCGCCGCGGTGAACGCCGCCTTCGACACCGACCGCCGCAGCTCCCCCGCCCCGTACCGCCAGTGCCGCCGCGCGATCCGCCACGACCCCGGCCAGGCCAGCGTCCCGCCCAGCTCCCGGGGCCGTACGACCCCCCACCCGTACCCCTCGCGGGCCAGCGCCGGCACCGCGTTGGGCCCGACGTGGACGCCGCCGTCGATGCCCCGGGTCAGATGCACCCCGAGGAACGGGAACGCCGGGTCCGGCACCGGATACACCAGCCCCCGCACCAGCTCGGGCCGCGCCAGCTCGTAGTACTCCCCCCGGAACGGAACGATCCGCATCCCGGGGGCGTCCCCGGTCAGCCGGGCGATCTCGTCGCAGTACAGCCCGGCGCAGTTGACCATGGTCCGGGCCCGCAGCACGTCCCCGGACCGGGTGCGCACCGCGACGCCGAGCCCGGCCCGCCGGTCGACGCGGAGCACCTCGGCGCCGTACCGGATCTCCGCGCCGGAGGCGTGGGCCAGCTGGCGGGCCACCGCGACGTAGTCGCAGATCCCCGTCGTGCCGACGTGTATGGCGGCCAGGCCCCGGACCTCGGGCTCGTACTCCGGGATCTGGGCGGCGCCCAGCTCGCGGACCGGGATGCCGTTCTCCCGGCCGCGCTGGACGAGGGCGTGCAGGCGGGGCAGCTCGGCGCGGCCGGTGGCGACGATCAGCTTGCCGGTGACGGCGTGCGCGATGCCGTACTCGGCGCAGAACTTGACCATCTCGGCGGCGCCCCGCACCGCGTAGCGCGCCTTGAGCGAGCCCGGCCGGTAGTAGAGCCCGCTGTGGATCACGCCGCTGTTGCGGCCGGTCTGGTGCCGGGCCGGGCCGGGCTCCTTCTCCAGCACCGTGACCCGCGTGCCCGGCGCGGCGCGGGTGATCGCGTACGCGGTCGACAGGCCGACGATCCCGCCGCCGATCACCAGCACGTCGCAGTCGTACGCGTATGCGCTGCCCGTCCGCACCTGCACCACCTCCTGGTTCCGATAGTGCACTGCGCCACTGACAACGCCCTCAAACCCGCCGCCGGACGGCGACCGCGCGGGTGATCAGGCGGGAGTCACCAGCAGGGGCCGGGCGCGCTCGCGCAACTCCACCACGCGCGGCTCGTCCCCGTACGGCTCCAGGCGGTGCAGGAGGTCCTTCACGTACTCGGTGGTGCGGGCCGAGGAGATCCGGCCGGCCACCTCGACCGCCCGGACGCCCTGCTCGCAGGCCGCGTCCAGATTGCCGGACTCCAACTCGGCGACCGCCGAGACGACGAGCCGGAGCCCGTGCGAGCGTACGAACTCCTCCGTCGGTTTCGACAGGGCCTGCTCGGTGAAGCGGCGGACCTGGCGCGGTGCCTTCAGGTCGCGGTAGCACTCGGCCGCGTCGGCGGCGAACCGGTCGTAGGAGTAGAAACCCAGCCACGAGGGGTCGCTGTCGCCGGGCCGGGCCCGCTCCAGCCAGCTCTCGGCGGCCTTCAGGGCCGCCCCGGCCGCCACCGCGTCGCCCGCGCGCGCGTGGGCCCGCGCCTCGACCAGGCGGAAGAAGCTCATGGTGCGGGCCGTGGCCAGGCCGCGGTTGCGCTCCAGCGCCGCCTGCGCGAGGTCCACGCCCTCGTCGCCGAAGCCGCGGTAGGTGGCCTGGAGGGACATCGAGGCCAGCACATACCCGCCGAGCGGGACATCGGCCGCCGCGCGGGCCAGGCGCAGCGCCTGGATGTAGTACCGCTGGGCCGCCTCCTGCTGGCCGGTGTCGAAGGCCATCCAGCCGGCCAGCCGGGTCAGTTCGGCCGAGGCGCCGAACAGGGCGCGGCCGACCTCGTCGGAGTAGGAGCCGAGGAGCAGCGGGGCCGCCTCGACGCGTAAGCACTCGGGGACCATCGACGAACGCCAGTCGCCGCCGCCGTACTTGGAGTCCCAGCGGCGGGCGTCCTCGGCGGCCTCCCGGAGCTTGCGCACATCACTGTGGCCGACTTTGAGCGGTGCGCCGGAGCCCTCGGCCGGGCTCGCGTCACGCGCCACCGAGCTGTCGGCCGGGGTTATCAGCCACCGCGACGCGGGCGTTGCGTAGGCGCTCACCGCGAACGAACCGGCGAGCGACTGCCAGATGCCGCCGCCTCCCGCGCGGCGGCCGGCGAGGTCGAGCCGGTACAGCTCGGTCGCCGATCTGACCGCCTGGCCGACGTCCCGGGGGAAGGCGAGGCCCACCTCCGGGGCGGGGTCCGCGTCCGCCAGCCCGATCTCGTGCAGCGGCACCGGCCGGCCGAGCTTCTGGCCGATGGCGGCGGCGATGAGGTGCGGCGCCGCACCCTGCGGCACCATTCCCTTCGACACCCAGCGCGCCACGGACGTCTTGTCGTACCGCAGCGTCAACCCGCGCTGCGCCCCGAGGTCGTTGACGCGCCGGGCGAGACCTGCGTTGCTGATTCCCGCGAGGGCGAGAACGGCGCCGAGTTTTTCGTTCGGCCCGCGTTGCTCCCTGGACATGCGCCACCCCTCGACACAGACGGCTGCCGCGCTGGCATAACCACGCGGCATTCGTAAACCCAGCGTAGTTCGCCGCATCCCAGGCGTTAAGAGGCATTGTTCCGGATGGCGGGATTGTGGTCCGTACTGAAGTGCGCTTCCGGTACGGTCCGTTGCCGCGTGCTCCCGGTGTGTGGCCGTGCGCCCGTGCGTGCGCTCTCCTCCGGCCACCGGGGGAGCGGTTCCATGTGCGGTGCGTGGGTCGGCCCGCTGCACTGGATCCAGTGGGCTGGGGGACACCGCCGCCTACATCCCCGCGGGCGGCGAACCGGTCCGGGGGGCGGATGCCGCCTCCCGGACCGCGCGCCCGCGGTGGGTGGTGATCCGCCTACAGGTGGTGCGCAGAACCTGTACCGAGCGTGTTCCCACGTGTCCGCGTGACGCCGATTTGGCCGAAAACCGACCCCGAAGTTTTCGGGGTGACAGCGCCCTCACCTCTGAGGTTGAGGGCGCGCGGGGGAGCCAAAGGGCGCGCTACGGGGGCGCATTCGCGTCGCCTTCACCCCTCCGCCGGGCGGCGGAGCGGCAGTCGGCGCCCTCGCGTGAGGTACCGCGAGGGCGCGTTCAGGAGAGCCCGTGCGGCTCCGCCGACGCTCTGTGGCGCGCCCTTCATGGCAGCATGGGGACCAGTTCCTGCGGTGCACTGGTTGTCCCCAGCCTGTGGAGGCGTCGATGCGGTGGTTGGTGGGGTGGAGCAGTGCCGCCGTGGGACCCGCGTCCCTCACCGCAGCGGCAGGCTCCGCCGGTGCCACCGGCTACGACGGCGAGACCGTACAGCCCGTCGGCGCCCAGCCGTTGTGGGGCGACCCCGACCCCCTGTGGGCGGTCGGCGACTGGCGCCCCGACGAGGTCCGCGTCGTCGCCGCCGACCCGCAGACCCGGATCGCCGTCCTCGGCATCTGCGGCGCGAGCGACGAGCAGTTGAGGGTGGCCCTGTTCGCCGCGCGCGGGGGCGCACTGCGGCATCTGACGGCGTGGCCCGGGAGTTACACCGCCGTCGTCCAGGTCGGGCGGCGGATCACCGTCTGCGGCGACCTCGCGGGCGCGCGGCCCGTGTTCCACACCCCGTGGGCGGGTGGCACCGCCTTCGCGACCGCCGCGCTGCCGCTGGCCGACCTCGTCGAGGCCAACCTCGACTTCGGCCATCTCGCCGCGCTGCTCGCCGCGCCGGACGTGCCGGCCGCGCTGGACGACTCCACCCCGTACGACGGCGTGAAGCGCGTGCCGCCGGGGCACGCGCTGATCCTGCGCGCCGGGGCGCGCGAGATCGCCGGGTACGAACCGGTCGCCTCCCTCGCCGTCGCCGCGCCCCCGGTCGACCCCGACCGCGCGGTGGACGGCGTACGGGACGCCCTGGTGGAGGCGGTCCGCACGAGGCTCGCCGCGCCCCGGCATGTCCCCGGCGACGGGATCGACCCCGGGCCGGTGCCGGGCATGGGACCCGCCGAGCGCCGCGCGGCCCGCGGGATGCCGGTGCCCGGGATCGGCGCCGACCTGTCCGGCGGGCCGGCCTCGGGGACGCTGGCGCTGCTCGCCGCCGGGCTGCCGGGGATGCCGGGAACGGTGCTCGGGCACGGCACGGGGGCGGGGGAGCGGCTGCTGGCCGTCACCTTCAACGACCTCGCGGTGGGCGGCCAGGAGGCCGAGCTGGAACGGGCGGGGGCGCTGGCCGCCAACCCGCGGCTGCACCACGTGGTGGTCGCCGGCGGCGAGGAGATCCTGCCGTACGCCGTCCTGGACGGGCCGCTGACGGACGAACCCGGCTCCTTGCTGATCGCGGCGGCCCGGCACCGGGCACGGCTCGCGGCCGGCAGCGCGGACCACTTCACCGGGTACGGGGCGAGACAGGTGCTGGACGCGCATCCGGCGCGCCTCGCCGACCTGCTCATGGACCGCAAACGGCGCCATCTCGTCCGCCCGGTCGCCGCGCTCGCCAAGGCCGACGGCTCGGTCCTGGTCCCCGCGCGCGTGTACGGGGCCGCCCGGCGCCTGTCGCGGACGCCGTACCGGACCGGTCTCGAAGTGCTCGCCGAGCGGCTGCTGCGCCGGCGGTTCGACCCGCCCGGGGACGGCGCGATGGACGCCTCCCTGGCCGCGCTGACCTGGGCCGGGGCCGGTCCCGCGGCACGGTGGCTGACGGGGGAGGCGCTGGCTGAAGTATCGGTTCGCCTGCAGACGTCCTCGCAGCGGTCCGGGGTAGGGGTCGGGCAGCGGCCGGGGGACTTCCGGGCGCGGGCGGCGCTGGCGCGGTGGGCGGCGGACGTACGGGTCCTGGAGCAGGCCGCGGAGATCCGGTTCCAGCGGCTGCACACGCCGTTCCTCGACAACCAGGTCGTCCGCGCGTGCCGCGCCCTGCCGGAGGCGCTGCGGGTGCGGCCGGGGGCACGGGCGGCGATCCTGCGGTCGGTGCTGGAGGGCGCGGGGGTGAGCGAGCTGCCGGGCGGCTGGGGCGCGCCGACGCAGGGGGTGGCGGCGTCGGCGGCGCGCACGGGGCTGCGGGTGGCCGCGGACTCCCTCCTCGGCCTCTTCGAGACACCGCTGCTCGCGGAGGCGGGGCTGGTGGAGGCGCGGGTGGTCCGCAAGGCGGTCCGCGCCGCCGCCGCGGGCGAGGCACTGCCGCTGGACGGCCTCGCCGACCTCGTCTCCCTCGAACTCTGGCTCCGCCGCCTCCTCGCCCGCCGAGGCACCTGCTGGACCGGCACCCCGGCCCGCCAACGCGCGGTCCCGGCAGGCATCGCCCCACAGCGGGGGGCCCTGGGCGGCACGGCGGGAACGGTGGCACGACGGGGGTGACGTGCCCCCCCCGCCGCGGGCGATCGTGCCGCTGGGGCGGCACCGGCCGGCGCCGGTCGGCGACACCCGCTCCGCCCCCCGCCCCGCGCCGGGCGCCACATCACCCCGGCACAGGCACCGGCCCCTGCCACGCCTTCACGTCCTGCATCCGCGTCAACACCCGAACCAACCGCACCGCGAGCACCGCACACCCGATGTCGAGCACGTCACTGAGCGAGAGAAGACCGAGCGCACGGTTCATCTCCCCGATGCTCTCCGCCCCCTCGTACAACCCGCTCCCCGCCAGCGCGAAGAAGCCCTCGGCCAGCCAGAGCCCCCACCACAGGTCGATCAGCCCGTGCCCCGGCCGAGCGGGCGCGTACGGCCCCGCGGGAAGGCTCGCGTCCCAGATGTCGACGGTGATCCGCCGCGGGAACCACAGGTTGACGACCGGGACGACCCAGCCCCACCCGGTCCAGCCGCGCTTCTGCCGGTGCATGCCCGGCGCGAAGATCTCGGCGTTGTCGCGCAGACGGTAGAGCCAGCAGATGCAGACGACTCCGGTGGCCAGGAAGAGCAGGCTCTGCACCAACCCGACGAGGTCGTAGACGACCTGCCGCCCGTCGAGACCGGCGACCGCGTCCGGGGCCGCCCCGGAGCGGGGAACGCCGGCGAGCAGGCCGTACAGATAGCCGCCCGCCACCAGGGACAGTACGTCCACGGCGACCACGATCCAGAGCAGTACGCAGGCGGCCACCCCCAGACCGACGGGTGAGCGCAGCACCGCGGGGTAAGTGGGCGGTGCGGGCGCGTAGTTGTGGTTCGGGTTCACAGTCCGACCAGCGCCTGGACCGCCCCGGATGTCACACCCGCCCCGACACCGCCCCCGCCCCGCGCCGGAACCCGGGGACACCGGCGACAATGACCCCGTGCGGTACAGAATCCTGGGCACCACCCAGACGGAGGACCACGGCACCGTCAGCACCCCCGGCGGTCCCCGTCTCCGCGCGCTGCTCACCGCCCTCGCCCTGCACCCCGGCCGGCCCGTCGCCCCCGCCACCCTCATCGACGAGGTCTGGGCCCAGGACCCGCCCGATGACGCCCCCGCCGCCCTCCAGGCCCTGGTCGGCCGCCTGCGCCGCACCCTCGGCAGGGACACCGTCGCCTCCACCCCGGGCGGCTACCGCCTCACGGCGACCCGCGACGACGTCGACCTCTTCGTCTTCGAACGCCTGGTCCGCGAAGGCACCGACGCCCTCGCCCACGATGACCCCGCCACCGCCGCCCGCCACCTGGACGACGCCCTCGCCCTCTGGCACGGTCCCGCCCTCGCCGACCTGCCCGACCGCACCGCCGCCGCCCGCCCCGAGGCCCTGCACCGGGAGGCGATCCGCGCCCGCATCGAGGCCGGCCTCCACCTCGGCGACGCCCACGACGCCGTACCGCGCCTGCGCGAACTGACCGCCGCCCACCCGTACGACGAACCCCTGCACGCCCTCCTCATCCGCGCCCTGCGCGCCGACGGCAGGGACGCCGACGCCCTCGCCGCCTTCGAGAGCGCCCGCCGCGCCCTCGCCGACGGCCTCGGCACCGAACCGGGCCCCCGATTGCGCGCCCTGCACGCCGAACTGCTCGGCGGAGCAGGCACGGTGAGCCGGTCACCCGCACCGGTTCACCAGCTCCCCGCCCCCCAGCTCCCCGCCCCCCAGCCTCCCGCCCCCGCGCGCAACGGCAACCTCCGCCCCCGGCTCACCTCCTTCGTCGGCCGCGAACGCGAACTCGACGCCCTCCGCGCCGAACTGCGCGGCACCCGCCTCGTCACCCTCACCGGACCCGGCGGCTCCGGAAAGACCCGGCTCGCCGAGGAGGCCGCCGCCGCGCTGCCGCAGGCGTGGCTCGTGGAGCTGGCCCCCCTCGACCGGGCCGAGGCCGTACCCGGCGCCGTCGTCAACGCCCTCGGACTGCGCGAGACCGTGCTGCTCACCAGCGACCGGCCCGCCGCCCCGAACGACCCCCTCACCCTGCTGGTCGAGTACTGCGCGTCCCGCACCCTGCTGCTGGTCCTCGACAACTGCGAACACCTCATCGACGCCGCCGCCCAGCTCGCCGAGACCCTGCTGACCCGCTGCCCGGGCCTCACCATCCTCGCCACCAGCCGCGAACCCCTCGGCGTCCCCGGTGAGTGTGTCCGCCCCGTCGAGCCGCTCACCCCCGAGCAGGCGCACCGCCTCTTCGCCGCCCGCGCGACCGCCGTACGCCCCGACGCGGACGCCGTCCTGCGCGACGAGGCGGCCGTCGCCGAGATCTGCCGGCGCCTCGACGGGCTGCCGCTGGCCATCGAACTGGCCGCCGCCCGGCTCCGGATGCTCACCCCGCGCGAGATCGCCGACCGCCTGGACGACCGCTTCCGGCTCCTGACCTCCGGCAGCCGTACCGTCCTGCCCCGCCAGCAGACCCTGCGCGCGGTGGTCGACTGGTCCTGGGGCCTCCTGGAGGAGGCGGAGCGCACGATGCTGCGTGAGCTGTCCGTCTTCTCCGGCGGCTGGGACCTCACCGCCGCCGAGGCGGTGGGCAGCGGTCCCGCCGCGGAACTCGTCGGCGCGCTCGTCGACAAGTCCCTCGTCGTCGCCGACCCGGGCGACCCGGGCGACCCGGGCGACCCGGGCGACCCGGGAGCCCCCGGAACCCCCGGAACCATCGGCACGAGCGGCACCCCCGGCACCGGCATGCGCTACCGCATGCTGGAGACCATCCACGAGTACGCCGACGAACGCGTCGCCGAGGTACCGGGGTTGCGCGAGAGCGCGGAACGGGCGCACCGCTCGTGGGTGCGCGCCCTGGTCGAGGAGGCCGACCCCCAGCTGCGGTCGTCCCGCCAACTGCCCTGGATCGCCCGCCTGGAGACCGAGCACGACAACATCCGCGCGGCGCTCCACCGCTCCCTCACCGCCGGTGCCGAGGACGAGGCCATCGCCCTCGTCCTCGGCACGGGCTGGTTCTGGTGGCTGCGCAACTACCGCCGGGAGGGCATGAAGTGGCTCGACCGGGTCCTGCGGCTCGGCGTCGCCCTCGACACGAGCGGCGGCCGGGTGCCGCCGGCGGACGTCCTCGCGGCGCGCACGGCCGCCGCCGACCCCGTCGACGCCCTCCTCGCCGTACGCGACGACGACCCGCCGCACCCGCTGCACCTCGCGCGCATGGACGTACGGATGATGCACCTGCTCCTCATGTTCGAGGCCGGGCCGGGCGAGGGCGCGCTCGACGAGCGCCTGCGGCGGTACGTCATGCGGCTGCGGGACCACTTCGCCGCCGGCGGACCCCAGTCGGCCAAGGTGCCCGGCCTCATCTGGCCGCTCACCGGGTTCTTCGCCGACGACCAGACCGACACCCGCGACGCGATGGACGCCTCCGTCGCCAACTGCCGGAAGTACGGCGGCGAATGGGAGATCGCCGCCAGCCTCATGTTCCGCACCCACACGGTGGTCGACTCCTCCGGTACCCTGGCCGGCCTCGACGCCGACCTGGCGGAGCTGCGGCCCCTCAGCCGCCGGCTCGGCGACCGCCTCGTGGAGGCCCAGGTGTGCAGCGCCTTCGGCGAGACCGCCATGATGCGCGGCCACCACGAGGAGGCCCGCGCGGAGTACGAGGAGGCGCTGCGGCTCGCCGGGGAGGTGGGCGCCTTCGCCGAGGCACCGTTCCTGATCGCCCGGCTCGCCGAGATCGCCTACCGTGCGGGGGACCGCGAGGAGGCCCTCATCCTGCTGGACGAGGCGGGCGCCGCCGCCGAACGGTACGGCGTCGTGGACTCCAAGGCGTTCGTCCTGATGCTGCGGGCCGGACTGGAGCTGGCGGAGGAGGAGTTCACGCGGGCGCGCGCCCTGTGGCGGGCGGCCCGCCGGGAGTGCGAACGCGGCACACCGCCACCGCAGTTCATGGCGATGCTCGGGCTGGTGGACGCGCTGGTGACGGCGGGCGAGTCGGGTCCGCGTCCGGCGCTGCCGCTGCTCGCGGACACCTTCCGTACGGCCGTGGAGCAGCGGTGCGCCGACCTGGTCGCGGCGGCCCTCGCGGACAGCGCGGCCGGCCTGCTGTGCGACCTCGGCGACCACGCCCGCGCGGCGCGCCTGCTGGGCGCCTCCGGCCGGTGGCGCGGCGACCGGCCCCGGCCCATGCCCGACCGCGCCCACGCCGAACGCGCGGAGGCCGCCGCGCGCACCGCCCTCGGCTCCCGGGCGTACGCCGCCGAGCACACCAGGGGCGCCGCCCTCACCCCGCCGGACGCCGTACGCGAACTCGACCACGCGGTAGGGAAGCCACGGCCCTCCCGGTCCGCCCCTACGCTTCGCAGCTGAAGCGCGACCGCGCCCAGTCCGCGATCGCCACCGAGTCGAAGGGGCCGTGCGGCTCGGTCACCAGGCGCAGGGTCTCGCGCCCCGAGATGTCCACATGGACCGGCACCGCCGGGTCCCCGCCCGCGACCGTCCCGGAGCTCCACAGCAGGACGCCGTCGCCGTACACCGAGAAGCGGACCCGGCCGAGCTTCAGCGTCAGGTCGTCGACTCCGGCGAGCGCGTCGTAGGACGAGCAGTCGCGGTTGAGGTCGACGGTGACCGAGGAACGCCCGTTGACCGTGACCCCGTGCGCGTACCGCGCGCCGCCGACCGACAGGGACGAGCGCTGCCACACCCAGCTGCTCCCGGCCAGCCGCATCTCGGGACCGGTACCGTCACCGGTCACGTCGTACGCCAGCTCGCTCCACTGGTAGACCGTGGGGGCCCGGGGTGGCGGTGGTGGGGGAGGTGTCGGGGTCGGGGTGGGTGTGGGGGGCGGCGTGGAGGTGGAGGTCGGCTTCGGCGTCGGTTTCGGGATGGGCGTCGATTTCGGGGTCGGCGTCGATTTCGGGGTCGGCGTCGGTTTCGGGGTGGGCCTCGGCGAAGGGGTGGGGGCCGGGGTCGGGGTCGGTTTCGGGGTGGGGGTCGGGGGCTCCGGCCGAGGTGGCGGGGGCGTGGGCGTGGGGGTGTCCGGGGCGGGCTGCGCCACCGGTGTGGAGGCGGGCGGGGCGGCCTTCGGCGGCTCCTTGTCCGGGGCGTCGTCGCCGGCCGACGCGAAGACCAGCGCCGCCGCGGCGGCCACCGCGACCACACCGGCCGCGATACCGGCCTTCACCGGCGCGCCGAGCCCCTCGGACACCGCCGCGCCGCCCGCGCCCGCCCCGCCGGACGTGCCGCCGCTCGCCGCGGCCGCCGCACCCGCGGCCCCGGCCGCACCGGCGCCCGCGCCGCCGGCGATGAGCCCCGCCGCCTTGGCGTACCCGGCGACGCCGAACCAGCCGATGACCGCGATCGGCACCACGGCCGGGATCCCGCTCGCGACCTCCTCGATCTGCGTGGCCGCCAGCCGGCACCGCGCGCACTCCTCCAGGTGCTTGCGCAGCCCCCGCTCGGCCCGCGTCCGCAGCCTGCCGCGCGCGTACGTGCCGAGCTGGTCGGCGTACCGGGCGCACTCCGCGTCGGCCGCGAGCGCGTCGCTGACGTGGGCCTGGAGGTAGGCCTGCTTCAGGCCCTCGCGGGCCCGGCTGGCGAGGACGCGGGTGCCGTTGGCGTCCAGCCCGAAGAGCACGGCCACCTCGCTCGGCGACTCGTCCTCGACCTCGGTGTGCCACAGCACCGCCTGCCAGCGCTCCGGTAGGGAACGGAACGCCCGCATCGCCATCGACTGCTCGGCCTCGTGCAGGGCCCGCACGTCCGCGCCCAGCTCCAGGGTGTCGTCGTCCGGCACCTTCGCCGCGTACGCGGCCTGCGCGGCGAACACCGCGAAGTCGTCGACCAGTTGCTCCCGCCCGGCCGACCGCGTCCACCCGGCCGCGACCCGCCGCACCGCGGTCAGCAGATAGGCCCGCACCGCGTACTCCGGCCCCGACCCGCCGCGCACCGCCTGGAGCATGCGCGCGAACACCTCGGCGGTGAGGTCGTCCGCCGTGTCCGCGTCCCGGCAGCAGGTACGCGCGTACCGGCGTACGGCGTCCGCGTGCCGCCGGTATAGCTCCTCGTACGCCGAGTCGTCCCCCGACCGCATCCAGCCGATCAGCTCGGCATCGGGCACCGGCGCTTCCCGCAACGGCGGCAGCACACCCTGGCCGTCCGGTACACGGGGTGGCGGCAGCACACCGTCCTCGTGCACCTCGCGCTGCGCGGGGACGCCGGGCTCACCGGACTGCCCGTCGGGAGCGGCCGGGCCGCGGACCTCGGAGTGACGGTTCTCCTGGACGGTGCCGTCGCCCTCGGCGCCCTCGCCGCCGGCACCGGAACCACCCCGCGGCCCCCGCCCGCCCCGCCCCGGCACCTGTATACGATCACCGGACTCGCCAGAAGGGCCGACACCCACCGGGGCGGCCTCCACGTGAGCAACATCCGCAGACCCGGCATCCGCAGACCCGGTCTCCCGGGCACCGGCCCCCGGAGCACCGGCCGCCCGACCACCAGCGTCCCGGCCGTCGGCCTCCCGGGCACCGGCCCCCGCGGCACCGGACCCGATCGCGCCGTCGCCCCGCGACCCGTCCCGCCCGTCAACGCTCATCGCGGAAAGCCCCCGCCACCTGCCCAGCCAGTCCGAACACCGGGTCAGCGTGCCATAGTGGCTTTTGGTCAGGACCCCCGTGGGCCGACGATCACTCGTCCGAGGGGATTCGACGGGCGGCGGTGATAACGCTCAGCCGTTCGGGGAAGGAGACGACGCCGCTCCCCGAACGGCTCCGAGGACTCCGTGGGCTCCGAAAGCCCCGCCGGCCTCACGCCGGCCGCGAGCGCAACCCCTCCAGCAGGATGTCGAGGAGCCGGGCCGAGGCCGCCGCCTGCTGGGCCGCGTCGGGGAGCGAGGGCGCCGCCGTGGCTATCACCAGCAGGACGTCCGAGACGGACACGTCCGCCCGCAGTTCGCCCGCCGTCCGCGCCCGTTCCACGAGCCGGCCGACCACGTCCAGCAGCTCCGCCGCCCCGTCGTCCCCCGCAAGGGAACCCACGGAAGCCCCGGAACCCACGGACCCGGCAGGGCCCACGGACCCCGCCGCCCCCTCACCCGCCCCGGCCTCCGGCACCAGCCGCAGCTCGCCCGACCCGGGCTGCACCCGCTGCTGCGGCACCCGCGCACCCGCACCACCGGCGCCCTCGGCGTCGTCCGCCACCCCCACCCGCAGCACCTGCGGCGGCAGCAACCGGCCCGCGCCCGAGGCCACCGACGTCCGCAGGAAGCGCGACAGCGCCGACCACGGCTCGTCCTCCTGACCGAGCGCCGTGCGGGCCTGGTCGGTCAGCCGGGCCGTCTCCTCCTCGGCTATCCGCCGGACCAGCACGTCCTTGCTCGGGAAGCGCCGGTACACCGTGCCGACCCCGACCCGCGCGCGCCGCGCCACGTCCTCCATCGGCGCGCCGTACCCCAGCTCGCCGAACACCTCACGCGCCGCGCGCAGCACGTGCTCCAGATTGCGCTGGGCGTCCACCCGCAGCGGCGCCGACCGTTCCGCGTCGCCGCGCGCACCGCCCGCCGTCGCGCTCATCGCACCGCCGGGCGCGACGGCCGAAGCGGACGACCAATGAGAGTCCTGAACATGCATAGACAATCCCCCGGTAATGACGTCTCCCCCCGGAGACTCTCCCCGCCATCGAAAAAGCCGGCGCGCGCGGAACGGGCCCGGTCCGCGGGTCCGCCCGTCGCGGACCCGTGAGCACATCCCCTGCACACCGTCGGAACGAACATAGTTGAGCCGGAGTCAATTCAGAAGAGGCACGTTCCGCACGGAGGGCCCCCCGATCGGAGCACAGAACCCCCACACCCCCGGCGGACCGCCCGCCATCCCCCTCCCCACCCCCGCCGACCTGCGCGAACACCCCGCACGACGGTCACGCGCCCGCCCCCGTCCCGAGATGATCTCCGGTCACACAAATCGACGAGCCTGTGGACAAACACAAGCGCCGGGTGCGTCATGGGATGGTGAAGGAACGTGCGCGCATTCTCGTTGTCGGCGGCGGCTACGTCGGGATGTACACGGCCCTGCGGCTGCAGCGGAATCTCAGGGCCGAACTCCGGCGGGGCGACGTGGAGATCACCGTCGTCACTCCCGACCCGTACATGACGTATCAGCCCTTCCTCCCGGAGGCGGCCGCCGGCTCCATCTCCCCCCGGCACGTCGTCGTGCCCCTGCGCCGCGTCCTCGACGGCTGCCACGTCGTCGTCGGCGAGGTCGGGTCGATCGACCACGCCGCCCGCACCGCCACCCTCACCACCCTCGCCACCGACGAGGAGGCCACCGGCGCCCGCAGGGTGACGTACGACGAACTCGTCCTCGCGCCCGGTTCCGTCTCCCGCACCCTGCCCGTCCCCGGCCTCGCGGACCACGGCGTCGGCTTCAAGACCGTCGAGGAGGCCATCGGCCTGCGCAACCACGTCCTCGAACAGCTCGACATCGCCTCCTCCACCCGCGACCCGGCCCTGCGCGACGCCGCCCTCACCTTCGTCTTCGTCGGCGGCGGCTACGCCGGCGTGGAGGCCCTCGGCGAGCTGGAGGACATGGCCCGCTACGCCGCGCGGTACTACCACAACGTCACCCCCGACGACATGAAGTGGATCCTCGTGGAGGCGTCGGACCGCATCCTCCCCGAGGTCGGCGCGGACCTCGGCCGCTACACGGTCACCGAACTGCGCCGCCGCAACATCGACGTACGCCTGGAGACCCGCCTGGAGTCCTGCGCCGACCGCGTCGCCGTCCTCAGCGACGGCTCCCGCTTCCCCACCCGTACGGTCGTATGGACGGCCGGCGTCAAACCCCACCCGCTCCTCGCCGCCACCGACCTGCCCCGCGACGAGCGCGGCCGGCTGAAATGCACCGCCCACCTCTCCGTCGACGGCGCCCCGCACGCGTGGGCCGCGGGCGACGCCGCCGCCGTCCCCGACGTCACCGCCGCCGAACCCGGCCGCACCTGCGCCCCCAACGCCCAGCACGCCGTCCGCCAGGCCCGCGTCCTCGGCGACAACGTCACCCACACCCTGCGCGGCGAACCCCTCGACACCTACGCCCACAGCTACGCCGGCTCCGTCGCCTCCCTCGGCTTCCACAAGGGCGTCGCCCACGTCTACGGGCGCAAACTCAAGGGCTACCCCGCCTGGTTCATGCACCGCGCCTACCACCTCAGCCGCGTCCCCACCGTCAACCGCAAGGCGCGCGTGCTGGCCGAATGGGCCCTCGCCGGCCTCTTCAAACGGGAGATCGTCTCCCTGGGCTCCCTCGAACACCCGCGAGCGGAGTTCGAACTCGCGGCCGGGGGAAAGCCTTCTCCCGAACCGCCGCACAACCCGAAGGGGTCGTCCTGACCGGAGTCAGGAACTCCACCGCCCGCCGGGGCGTCTGACGGATGCCGGCCCGGTCGGCACCCTGCCAGACTGGTCCACCACCGCGGGCGCGCCGCCGCCCGCAGCACGCGCGGCCCCCCGGGGTCCCGGCCGGCCCCGTCCCGTCCGGCCCGGGACCGCCGACACCTACACGAGGCAAGGATTCGTGAACTTCACGCGCTGGAGCGCCCGACTCCCCGGAACACAGCGACGCGCCGCAGCGCGGACCGACACCACGGTCCCGCTGGACCGGCGGGGAGACGGCTCCGTACCCGCCGCCCGCGCCGAACAGCTGACCGACGAGGCCCCGCCCGTGCCCGCCGTCGACGACCTGCCCGTACGCGACGTCCTCGACCGCGTCCCGGCCCTGGTCGCCCTCGTCCACGGCCCCGACCACCGCCTCGCCTACGTCAACGACGCCTACGTCGCCGCCTTCGGCCTGCGCGACCTGGGCGAACGCGCCCGCGACGCCCTGCCCGAACTCGACGAGCCCGGCCTCTTCCCGCTCCTCGACCAGGTCCAGCGCAGCGGCCGGCCCCGCACCCTCAAGTCCCGCAGGGCCCCCGACGGCCGCTCCTACACCTTCACCTGCACCCCGGTCAGCGACAGCACCGGCCGCGGCGTCCTCGTCTTCGCCACCGACGTCACCGACCACGCCGAGGCCGCGGCCCGCCTGCGCGCCAGCGAGAGCCGCCAGCGCGAGACCGCCGTCACCCTCCAGCGCTCCCTGCTCCCGCAGGAACTGGAGGAACCCGACGACCTGCGCGTCGCCGCCACCTACCACCCCGGCGGCACCGAGGCCGCCGTCGGCGGCGACTGGTACGACGTGATCACCCTCGGCGGCGGCCGCACCGCCCTCGTCATCGGCGACGTCATGGGCCGCGGCGTCCGCGCGGCGGCCGTCATGGGCCAGCTCCGCACGGCGGTGCGGGCCTACGCCCGCCTCGACCTGCCCCCGCACGAGGTGCTCCAGCTCCTCGACGTGCTCGCCGCAGAGATCGACGCCAACCAGATCGCCACCTGCGTCTACGCCATCCACGACCCCAACGAGGGCCGCCTGGTCTACGCCTCCGCCGGGCACCTGCCCATCCTGGTCCGCGACGAGGACGGCACCGTCCACCGCGCCGACGAACCCACCGGCCCCCCGCTCGGCACCGGCGGCTGGATGCACACCTCCGGCTCGATCGGCCTCAGCCCCGGCTCCACCGCCGTCCTCTACACCGACGGCCTGGTGGAGCGCCGCGACGAGGACCTCGACGAGGGCATCGCCGCCCTGGAACGCGCCCTGGCCGGCGCCACCGGCACCCCCCAGGTCGTCTGCGACCGCCTGGTCCGCTCGGCCGGCGTCACCCCGGACCACGACGACGACGTCGCCGTCCTGGTCCTCCAGCACCCGGCCCGCAAGGGTCCCGAGGCCGAGCTGTTCCGCAACGCCGCGCTCGAACTGCTCGGCGGCGTCGAAGCGGCCCCCCGCGCGCGTGCCTTCGCCTCCGGCGTCCTCACCAGCTGGCGCTTCCCCGCCGACCTGCACGACCTCGGCGTCCTCGCCACCAGCGAACTCGTCGCCAACAGCCTCCAGCACGGGACACCCCCGATGCGGCTGCGCCTGCGCCGCACCGACCGGCGCCTGATCATCGAGGTCACCGACGGCGACGACCACCTGCCCAGACGCCGCCGCGCGGAGCCCGTGGACGAGTCCGGCCGGGGCATCGCCATCGTCGCCACGATCGCCACCCACTGGGGCTCCCGCCGCACCCCGGGCGGCGGCAAGGCCGTCTGGTGCGAGTTCGTCCTCCCGCGACCATGACCCGCACGCGCCACGCACCCGGAGACGGGCCGCGCATACGGAAACGGACCGGGGGCGCAGTGGACCACCACCCCGCCCCCGGCCCCACCCGCGCTCACGCCTCCTTGACCATCACCACGTCCACCGGCGCCTGACCCTGCGCGACCACCCGGCTCCTGCCCAGCGCCGGCTGATCCTGTACGTCGGTCAACTGCCGCCCCAGCCGCCCCGCCAGCACCGTGATGCCCACCAGGGAGAACAACAGGAACGCCACGATGTACGGCGCGTGCAGCGAGGCCCCCAGCGGTCCGCCCACCGCCGGCCCGATCGCCAGCGCGAGCTGCTTCACCAGCGCGAAGGCCGAGTTGTACTGCCCGGCCAGCCCCGCCGGCGCCAGATCCGCCACCAGCGGCGCCAGCGTCGGCGACAGCATCGCCTCCCCCAGCCCGAACAGCGCGTACGTCGAGATGAACGCCGCCGTCGCCATCGTCTGGCTGCCGTGCCCGAGCCCCGCATACCCGGCGACCGCCCACGCCACGGCCCAGATCAGGCCCACGGCCCCGATCACCCGCGACCGCTTCCGCCGCTCCACGAACCTCAGCACCGCGAACTGCGCGACCACGATCACCAGCGTGTTCGCCGCCAGCGCCGTCCCCAGAGCGGACGTCGAGATCCCGGCCGCCTCGACGCCGTACGCGCTCAGCCCCGACTCGAACTGCCCGTAGCAGGCAAAAAACAGCACGAAGCCCAGCACACACAGCTGCACCATCGCCCGGTTCCCGAGCAACTGCCGCCAGCCGCTCCCCGCCGACTCCCCCGGTACGCCTTCCACGCGCGGCGCACGCGGCACGCGCACCGTCGCCATCACTCCGACCAGCACCAGGATGATCGCCGCCTCGATGGCGAACAGCAGCGTGAACGAGGTGGCGCTGGAGGTGTCGACGAGATGCCCGCCGATGAGCCCGCCCACGCCGAGCCCGAGATTCTGGAGGAAGAACTGCGTCGCGAACGCCCGGGACCGGGTCTCCGTCGTGGAGCAGTCCACGATCATCGTCGCGAGCGCCGGCTGCATCACGGCCTGCCCCGCCCCCAGCGCGGCCGCCGACAGCAGCACGGTCACCGCCGACGCCGACAGCCCGAGGCCGAGCGCGCCGAGGGCGGCGGTGACCAGGGCGGCGAGCAGCACCGGCAGCGGGCCCCGCCGGACGACGGCCCGTCCGGCGAACGGCAGCACGATCAGCGCGGCCACGGCGAAGACGGCGAGCACGAGGCCCGCCGTGACAGAACCCAGTCCCCGTACCTGCGCCACATAGACGTACAGGTAGGGGACCGTGAAGCCGAGCCCGAACGCGCTGAGTGCGTTGCCCACGTGGATCCGGCGCATCGCGGCGCCCCTAGCCCTGGTCACGTTCACCCTCTCTTGATCTCTGGTGGTCTCTTGTCGAAGAGTTAGAACCTAAACTTCGAAGCTAAAGACTACACAGCGAAGGACTTCAAGGCAAAGGAGTCCCATGCCATACTGCGGACATGGGCGACACCTCCGGCGCCGGCGAGCCGACCCTCGAAGAGCAGATCGCCGCTTACCAGCGCGAATTCCAGGACCTCGACCCCCAGGTCGAGAAGATCGTCTCGGCGCTCTCCCGCCTCAATCGCCGCATGAACGTCGCGTACGGCCGCCAGACCGCCGAGCTGGGGATCAGCAACGCGGACTGGGAGGTACTGAAGGCCCTCGTCCTCTCCGGCGCCCCCTACCGGCTGGGCCCCGGCGACCTGGCCAAGCGCCTCGGCCTGACGCCCGCCGCGATGACCCACCGCATCGACCGCATGGTGACGGAGGGCCTGGTCACCCGGGAGCGGGACGAGTCCAACCGGGTCCGCGTCATCGTCGAGCTGACGGCGGACGGCCGCGCGAAGTGGCTGGAGGCCATGCGCCTCGCCTCGGTCTTCGAGGAGGACCTGCTCCAGGACCTCTCCCCGGACGACCGCACCGCCCTCGGCGAGGTCCTCACCCGCCTCCTGCGCCGGGTGGAGCACGCCCAGCCGGACGCCGGCGGCCGGCTCAGCGACCTCGATTGAAGATCTTGACAGCCGCGCTTGACACCGTCCTGCGGCATCCGTAAGGTTCTTCGGGTTGCCACGGGATCGTAACGGTTCTGCGGCAGCACCTCCGCCGCAGCAGCGGCAACCAAACCACCAGCACGACCTCCCAGCGGGAATGATTTCGGCGTGCCCGAATTCAATTCCGAAGGGAACTCGTCGCCCCGATCGACCCCGATTGGGAATCGCCGAGCCGGTCCGCTAAGGTTTGAGACATCGGAACGGCCCAACAGCCGGGAAGGCAACCCCTTCTGACGGGGAATCAGAGCCCGAAAGGATCTGATAGAGTCGGAACCGCCGGAAAGGGAAACGCGGAAGCGGGAACCTGGAAAGCACCGAGGAAATCGGATCGGAAAGATCTGGTAGAGTCGGAAACGCAAGACCGAAGGGAAAATGCCCGGAGGAAAGCCCGAGAGGGTGAG